>NZ_BAZF01000003.1 GCF_000813145.1 Geobacter sp. OR-1
GGCAATCTAATCAAAACCTGAACCGCAAAGACGCAAAGGGCGCAAAGAAAGGCAAATACCTTTTAAAAGTTAAAGGGTTAACCTTGCGATCTTTGCGCCTTGAGTGAGCGAAGCGAACGGGCGGTTCAATGATTAAAAAGGTTTGTCATGAATAAAGACATAAGTACATCCCCACTGTTTGACGACGCCTACTACGCCGCCGTTACGGCGGCGATCCGTAGCGAAGCAACGAAACTGCTGAGCGAAGGGACCGTCAGCGAAGTGATCGGCTATGTTGCCGGCAGAAGACCGGGCACCGCCATGCCGGCAGTGATCACCGACCCGGACCGGGCCAATGATCTGATCTTCTCCCCGGGCTGCCGGAACAACCTCTCGCTCTACCTGACCAAGGCGAAGAAAGAGGTGCCAAAGAGCGGCAAGGTGGCGATCGTGGCCAAGGGGTGCGACATGCGCGCCCTGGCCGGCCTGATCGGCGAGAACCAGCTCAAAAGGGAGAACCTCCATATCATCGGTGTGGCCTGCGCCGGGGTGTACAGCGCCAACAGCGACCAGGCAAAACCGCTCTCAGAAGCTTCTATTGCCCGCAAATGCCGGGAGTGCAAAGTACATCTGCCGGAAGGGGCCGACTTCATTGCCGGCGACCTGCCGCAGCTGCCACAGCTGACCCCTATCGAGGCCGCAGAACTGGCCAGGCTGGAGGCAATGACGCCCGAGGAGCGGTGGGCATTCTGGAAAGAGCAGTTCTCCCGGTGCATCAGGTGCCTGGCCTGCCGCCAGGTCTGCCCCTTCTGTTTCTGCGAGCAGTGCCTGTGCGACCGGAACCGGCCCCAGGGGATCGAGTCCACCCCGCGGCCGGCCGGCAATATGGCCTGGCATATCGTCCGCGCCATGCACCTGACCGGCAGGTGCGGCGGCTGCGCCGAATGCGAGCGGGCCTGCCCCATGGATATCCCGCTCAATCTCCTCAACCGGAAGATGGCGCAGGAGATGAAGGAGCTGTACGACTTTGAGGCCGGCCTTACCCCCCAGGAGAAGGGGCCGCTTAACGAGTATAAGGAAGACGACGACCAGAGCTTTATTAAATGATGACAAATTCTTGAACCGCCCGTTCGCTTCGCTCACTCAAGGCGCAAAGAACGCAAAGTTTAATCGTGTATTGGTGAATAAAGAATTTGCTTTTCTTTGCGTACTTTGCGTCTTTGCGGTGCAAAGTTATTAAAGGTTTATACTATGCCCAAAACCATAACCGAACAGAATCTGCAGGCGCTCATCGACCTCCTGGTGAAGGAAGGCACCCGTGTCGTCGGCCCGAAGCGGGCCGATACCATGGTGCTCTACGCCCCGCTCACGAATGGAGCGGAGCTGGACCTGATCGAGCTGCCCCGCCGGTCCGCCAAAGAGACCTTCTTTCCGCTCTGCGAGGAGATCCTCTCTTATGAGAAGAAGGACGGCAAGACCAGCGTGACCGACATCGACCTGGACAAGCTGCCGGAGACGGTGCTGATCGGCGCCCGGCCGTGCGACTCTGCGGCGCCGGGCATCCTGGATGCGGTCTTCTCCTGGGACTACAATGATGAGTTTTACCTGGAGAGACGGAAGAAGACCGTAATCATCGGCCTGGCCTGCACCAGGGGTGACGATGCCTGTTTCTGCACGGCCGTGGGGTATGCCCCGGACACGAAGCAGGGGAGCGACCTGTTCCTGGCGCCGGTCGAGGGTGGCGGTTTCAGCGTCGAGGCGGTGACGGACAAAGGTACGGCACTGCTCGCCAGGTATGGCGGGTTGTTTCAGGACCAGGCTGCAGTCAGCCCGCTGCCGGTGGCAACACCGACGATGGCGAAGCTGGATCTCGCCAGGATCAAGGGGTGGCTGGACCACAACTTTGAGAGCGATTTCTGGAAGGAGATCGCGGTCCGCTGCGTGGGCTGCGGGGCCTGTGCCTTTATCTGCCCGGCCTGCCACTGCTTCGATATCAATGACGAGGGGACAGAAGCCAAGGGGTGCCGCCGCAAGCACTGGGATGCCTGCGGCTTTGCCAAGTTCACCAACCACGCCTCGGGCCACAACCCGCGGGATGTGCAGCCGCAGCGCTATCGCAACCGGATCATGCACAAGTTCAAGTATTACGACGACAAGTTCGGCAAGACGCTCTGCACAGGATGCGGCCGCTGTATCCGCGCCTGCCCGGTAGGGATCGATATCGCGGCGCTTATCGAAGAAATCAGTAAGAAATAGAAAATCCTTCACCGCAAAGACGCAAAGGGCGCAAAGAAAGACAAAAAGACTTTTAAAAGTTAAAACCGACTTCCGGTTTACTTTGCGTTCTTTGCGTCTTGAGTGAGCGCAGCGAACGGGCGGTTCACGGTTTCAAGTATCTGACTAAAAAGGTTCCTCTTATGTGCATTCCTGACAAGAACATCTACAAGCCGTATCTGGCCACCATTGAGAACATCATCGACGAGACCCCGGATGTCCGGACCTTCCGCCTGGTGTTCCAGGATGAAGCGGTGCGCGACAGTTTCAGTTTCCGTTCGGGGCAGTTTGCCGAGTACTCGGCCTTTGGCTATGGGGAGTCGACCTTCTGCATCGCTTCGTCGCCGACCCGCAAGGGGTATATCGAATGCTGCTTCCGGAGTGTGGGGCGGGTGACCGAGGCGCTGCGGCGGCTGGAAATTGGCGATACCCTCGGGGTGCGCGGGCCGTACGGCAATTCGTTTCCGATCGAGGCGCTCTATGGCCGGAACCTGGTCTTCGTGGCCGGCGGCATTGCACTGCCGCCGCTTCGGACTCTGATCTGGAACTGCCTTGACCAGCGGGACAAGTTCGGGGAGATCACCATTGTCTACGGTGCCCGGACGGAAGATGACCTGGTCTACAAGCACGAGCTCAAGGAGTGGCAGGAAAGAAGCGACGTCAACCTGGTCAAGACCGTGGATCCGGGCGGCAACAGCGACACCTGGGACGGCAGGGTCGGGTTCGTGCCGACGATCCTGGAGGAGGCGGCGCCCAAGAGCGACAACTGCGTGGCGCTGGTGTGCGGGCCGCCGATCATGATCAAGTTCACCCTGCCGGTGCTGGAGAAGCTGGGGTTCAGCGACGAGAACATCATCACCACCCTGGAGAACCGGATGAAGTGCGGCCTGGGCAAGTGCGGCCGCTGCAATGTCGGCAATGTCTATGTCTGTAAGGACGGTCCGGTCTTTACCGCCAAACAGGTCAAGGAGATGCCGCAGGAGTTCTGAGGAACTTTCGTTGTTGATAAGCTGTTTTCACCAAAAAGCCCGGTTATGCCGGGCTTTAGTTTTATGTGGGACAGGGAGCTGAGGGTGTAGGTGCGACCTTCCGTTTTACACTTGCCAAGCGAGATTTCATTTGACATCGACAGAACAGCTGGCATCATTAAAGCCATGTACCGTTCCGGTTTGTCCGCATCTGGAGGATTTCGGTGTCCATAGTCAAGGTGCTGCTAATTGAGGACAACAGCGACGATGAGTTCCTGGCGTTGCGAACCTTGAAAAAAATGGGATTTTTCGACGTAAAGGTTGCCAGGGATGGCCGTGAAGCAATAAATATGCTTCTGGGGGATGAATCTGCAGGTTTACCCCCGCAGATAGATCCGCCATCATTCATGCTGTTGGACCTGCGGCTGCCAAAACTGGACGGGCTGGAGGTGCTCAGAAAGCTTAGATCATCTGGCCGGACCAGTGGTGTGCCGGTATATGTATTGACCTCATCGGAAGATCCTCACGACAAAGAGGTCTGCAAAAATCTGGGGGTGATCGCCTTTCTCCCAAAGCCTCTTACTGTTGACGTTTTTCAAAGTGTACTGCAAAGCTCAGCGGGGTAAACCGCCTTTCCAAAGCTCCTTCAGCCGCGCATCCCTCCCACAGTTGGAACGATAAAACTTGTAGCGAAGCGGATTTTTCCGGTAGAAGTTCTGATGGTATTCTTCGGCAGGATAGAAGGTAACGCTTGGCCTTATGTCGGTAACAACCTGCCATCCCCGCTCTTTTTCGATCCAGTCCTTGGAAGTCTCTGCCTGTTTTTTCTGGGTCTCGTTCTGATAGAAGATCGCCGCACGATACTGCGGGCCGTTGTCACAAAACTGCCCTCCATTGTTAAGCGGGTCGATATTCCGCCAGAATTTGTCCAGAAGCTGCTGGTAAGAAACCCGGTCCGGATCGTAGAGAACCTGAACAGCCTCCATATGCCCGGTCGTTCCGGACGAAACCTGTTCATAGGTCGGATTCGGGGTAAAGCCTCCAGTATAGCCAACGGTTGTTGAAATAACGCCGTCCATCACATCAAACGGCGATTGCATGCACCAGAAACAACCGCCGGCAAAGGTTGCGGTTTCACTCTTTTGCGCCGCCAGGGAGTTGCCCGCTGTAGCGCAGAAGAACGTCAGCGCCACGCATAGGTAGACGAAATATTTCATGGCAGGCACGCGGGGAGCGCATTCAGCCCGTCTTCTATGAACTGGAGCGCGTACTTGACATAGTTTCGCGGCGATTTCCCGAGCCAGGCAATTTCGTCTTGCGACAGATCCCGTTTATACTTTGCCGGAGCGCCCACCCAGAGGGTATGCGGCGGTATGACCGTCCCCTCTGTTACCAGCGCACGAGCGCCCACCAGTGCACCTTCACCGACAACCGCCTTGTCCATGACCATTGCCTGCATGCCAATGAAACAACCGTTTTCCAGGGTACAGCCGTGCAAGGTAACGCTGTGGCCGACCGTGACATCATCGCCGATCACGAGAGGCGCGCCCGGATCGTCGGCATGTTTTTTGTGCGTGACATGCAGCATCGTCAGATCCTGAATGTTGCTTCTGGCCCCGATTTTGATGAAGTTAACATCGCCCCGGGCAACAACGTTATACCAGATGCTGCTCTGGGGCCCGATCGTCACATCGCCGATTATTACCGCTGTTTCGGCAATAAAAGCGGAAGCATCTATTGCCGGCGTCATGCCTTGAAACGGTTTGATCATGAATTTCTCCGGTGTCAGTCTCTGGGTATTGCCAGCATCCTGTCAAGGGCCTGTTTTGCCGGTATCCTGACCTCTTCAGGCACGCTTACCACAGGCTTCATGGTTAGCAGGGCATCACGGATATCCTCAAGGGAAGTGAGTTTCATGTTTGGGCAGACAAGGGCAGGGGAGGCGAGAATAAACTCCTTGTCAGGGTTATCCAGCCTCAGTTTGTAAAGAATGCCGGCTTCGGTGCCGATTATGAATCGCTTGGCACTGCTTTTCCGGCACCATTCGTACATACCCGATGTGGAGCAGGCGTGATCAGCGAGCGCAACAACCGCTGGATTGCATTCCGGGTGGCAGACAAACAGCGCATCCGGGTACGCGGCCTTCAGCTGCTGTACCGCTTCGGGCCTGAGTCTTTCATGGGTAGGACAGTACCCATCCCAGTAATGAAAGGTTTTGTCCGACTTGGCGGCGACAAAGCGGCCCAGATTCCTGTCCGGCACAAAGATGATCTCCTTGTCGGGGAGCGAGTTTACTACCTTTACAGCATTGGCAGAGGTACAGCAGATGTCGCTTGCCGCCTTGACCACTGCCGAGGAATTGACGTAAGTGACCACCGGCACTCCGGGGTGCTGCGTCTTCAGGGCAGTCAACGCCTCAGATGTCACCATGTCCGCCATCGGGCATCCCGCATCCAGTCGCGGCAAAAGCACCTTTTTACCCGGAGAAAGAATGGCGGCCGATTCGGCCATAAAGTGGACACCGCAGAACACAATGACTTCGGCTTCGGTCTTCGCCGCTTCAATCGACAGCCCCAGGGAATCACCGGTAAGATCCGCGATTTCCTGGACTTCATCCCGCATGTAATTATGGGCCAGCAGAACGGCATTCCTATCACGAAGCAGCTCTCTGATCTGCTGCTTAAGCCTCTCTTCCATAATTCCCCTCAGATCTGATATTTGGCTGCCGATGATAGTAGTAAATGTTTTTTGTGATGTCAAACTCTTAGCAGGGAAAAGACGGTTGACATTCCATTGGCTACCGGCGAAAATCTGGGTCCGGTAAATTACGCTAACAAACTGTTCAAGGAGACTGATGTGCAGATACTCTTCGGGACTGACGGCTGGCGCGGGGTAATTGCCCGCGATTTCACTTTTGACAACATCGCCATTGTCGCCCAGGCGACAATGGATTACCTGAAGCGGGAAGGGCTGTCCGATAGCGGTCTGGTGATCGGGTACGACCGCCGCTTTCTTTCCAGGGAATTCGCGGAGAGAGTTGCGGAGATAGCGGCAGGCAACCGGATCAAGGTCTGGCTTACCGGCAGCTATGCGCCGACGCCGGCGGTTTCCTGGGCGGTGCACGAAAAGAAGGCCGGCGCTGGGGTCATGATTACGGCAAGCCACAACCCGCCTGTATATAACGGTTTCAAGGTGAAGGAATCTTTCGGCGGGTCGGCCAGGCCGGCAACAACAAAACAAATCGAAGAGATTGTCGCCAAAAATATCGCCGGTTCACGGGCAATAGAGCAGACCCCCTTTGCTGATGCCCTTTCAGAGGGCAGAGTCGAGCTTTTCGATGCGGCTACCCCTTACCTCGCCCAACTCGGCGAATATGTCGATCTTGCCGCTATCCGCCGCTCATCGATCCCGGTTGTCGTTGACCCGATGTTCGGCGCAGGCTGCGGCTTCATCCCTAAGTTGCTGCCGGAAGCGGCCGAGATCCATGCCGTGCACAATCCCGGATTCGAAGGTCGTCCTCCAGAGCCTACCGAGGAAAATCTGGATGAACTGGCAGGGCTGGTAAAATCGGGCGGATTCCGTGTCGGCCTGGCGCTGGATGGCGATGCGGACCGGATCGGGGCCGTAGACGAGACCGGCGCCTTTTTCTCCTCGCATATGATCTTCACGATCCTATTGCGTCATCTGTACGAACGAAAAGGGGTCCGCGGCGGGGTCGTAAAGACCGTCTCCACAACGCGCATGATCGATTTACTTGCAGCGAAATATGGATTGCCGCTCCTGGAAACCCCGATCGGATTCAAGCATATTTGCGAGCTGATGCTGGAAAACGACATTCTGATGGGTGGCGAGGAGTCAGGCGGACTCGGGGTCAAGGGGCATATCCCCGAACGCGACGGCATTCTGATGGGACTGTTGTTGCTCGAAGCAATGGCCATGACCGGCAAGGGACTGCGCCAACTGCTCAACGAGACCATGGATGAAATCGGCCACTTTTTTTACCGGCGGATCGATCTCCCTATCGAAGCAGGCGCCAAGGCAAAGCTTATCGCCGGGCTGCAGACCGCTCCTCCCAAGACCATTGCGAATAGCCCTGTGGAAACGACGAACTTCCGTGACGGCTTCAAGTTTATTTTCAGCGACGGCTCATGGCTGTTGGTCCGCCCTTCCGGAACAGAGCCCGTATTAAGACTGTATAGTGAGGCTTCTTCCCCTGACCGAGTTGAAGAGCTGCTCTCTGCAGGCCGCGACCTGGCCGGATTATAGCTTTTCTCCTGACGAAAGGGTACCAGCAGATATATCGTATGCGAACCAACTATCGTCTTAAATTTCCTGAAGAAATCGAACTTGAGAGCAAAGAGGCCGAACTTGCGCGCCTGAAATTGGCACACAAGGCGAGCAGGGAAAACCTCGTCAAGCTCAAAAGCGAACTCCGCGCATTTGAAAGAGTCTATCACCTTGTGATCGGGGTCAGGATTGCCGAATTGGACGCACTTGAGGCCCAGATTTGCGGCACTGCGGATGAATGCTGCAACATGTCGGATGAAATCCACACTTCGGCTGACGCGGAATGGAGCGGGCATCTGCACGCCTCTGATCTCCTGAATGACGACCGGGACCCGGCGGAAAACACTGCCCAAAAGAGCTTAAAAGCCCTGTACCGGGAAGTTGCCAAAACGATCCATCCCGACCTTGCGCAAGACGATCGGGACCGGGCGCGCCGCGAAAAACTGATGTCGTTTGCCAACCGGGCATATGCAGATGAGAACAAAGAGGCTCTTCTCAACATTCTCAAAGAATGGGAGCATTCTGCGGAGAAGATCAGCGGAGGGAATATCGGTGCCGCGCTGATACGTGTTATCAGGTTTATTTCAAAAGAGCGGGAATGCATACTAGAACTTGAAGAGCAGATCGATAAACTCAAGTCCACCGATTCCTACATCTTCAAACAGCGGGTGGATGACTCCCTGGCCAATGGCATAGACCTTCTCGCCGAGATGGCAGCGACCATCGACCTCAATATCGCAAACGCCCGCAAGCGCCTTTCGGCCATGCGCGGTGAACCGTTACCGATAGATCCCGTACTGTCGCAGATCAATAACCGTCTCATCAGGTTTCCCGCCGATCTCTCCTGCGGGGTTCTGTACACCCGGAAACGGGACTCCATCAATTATTGTGACTGGCAAAAGATCTGCAATGCCAAGGGGGTCCGGGCAATACCGGTCAACATGGCCGTAAGACTGGACGTGCGCGGCGACCTTACCCCAGATCTCCGGTTTCTCAAAGAGTTGCGGCCTGATGACCTCCAGTCTCTATTCATGTACGAAGTAACCGATACTGCGCTTGGGTACATCACCCATTTGTCCGGTCTCGAAGAAATTTACCTGTCCGATTCCACCTTCTCCGATAACGGCATCGCTAAACTCTCCTCGCTAATCAACCTGTCGAGGATCTATCTCTACCATATCAATATCACGGACTCCGGACTGGTTTCGCTTTATGGCCTTAAGAAGCTCTCGCAATTTACCTGCAGCGGCACCATGGTAACCGAATCAGGGCTCCAAGCCCTGCAAAAGGCGGTTCCCGGCGTCAAAACCCTCAGCTTTCCCTGGCGCTACGGCAAAAAATGACCGTGACCGTACGCTGACTCGCACCTATCATCCCTCCACGAATCGCTCTCTCTTGATCAAACGTTCGCTTCTTTACCTTCCGGATAAAAAGGATAGACTTGAATAGAGATAGTGCATCAAATTAAGACAGGAGGCCAGTCATGCAGGAAAGAACCGGCATTATAACCTTTAAGGGAAACCCAATGACCCTGATCGGACCGGAATTAAAGATCGGAGCCGCCGCTCCCGACTTCCGGGTCGTCGACGCGACTCTGACACCGCGCAGTATCGCGGACTACGCAGGCACAATCAAAATTATCAGTGCCGTTCCTTCGTTGGACACTCCGGTATGCGATACCGAAACCCGTCGCTTCAACAGCGAGGCAACCGCACTGCCGGCAAATGTGGTGGTATTGACCATCAGCCTCGATCTCCCATTTGCCCAAAAACGATGGTGCGGTGCTGCCGGCATTGACAGGGTAATAACGCTGTCGGACTATCAGGAGCGCTCGTTCGGCCTTGCTTACGGTGTGCTTATCAAGGAACTGAAACTTCTGACCAGGTCGGTGTTTGTTCTTGATGCCCAGAATATCATCCGCTACATCCAGATCGTGCCGGAAGTCACTCATGAACCGGATTATGCCGCTGTCATCTCGGCGGCCAAGGGGCTTTGCTGACCATGCGTCGCGAAACGACACGAGGCAGCGGTCGCCCGCTGCCTCGTGTCAACTGAATCAGTATACCCGAATAAATTTTATTTTTGCAGCCTGTTATTTTTACGTCAATGGCCTATATTTGAATCAGGAGGTAAACAAATTGTTCGTTCCAAAAGGAGAGCATGATGTTGGAAGATACTCCACCCGGCTTAGATAGATGTAAAACTGATGAAGGTGACAACCGGCTGTAAACTAAGGCCGGAAATACCCGAAAAAGGGAAACAAGTTAAAAAAAGGCTCGCCGAACATGGCGAGCCTTTTGCGTTTATCCTCTGCTACTTCTGCGAAAGCCGGTGCACGCACTCGACCATGTGGATCGCGTTCTCGGGCGGGACGGTGGGGAGTATCCCGTGCCCGAGGTTGAAGATATGACCGGGACGACCGGCATTTTCGTCAAGAACCCGCTTAACCTCTTTTTCGATGACATCTTTCGGGGCGTAGAGTACGGTGGGGTCCAAGTTCCCCTGCACAGCCATCTGCGGACCGAGGATATCGCGAGCCTTGCCGAGATTTATATGCCAGTCAAGCCCCATGACATTGCCACCGGCCTTTTGCACCGAATCCAGCATGGTGCCGGCGCCTTTTACAAAGTGGATCACCGGGGTCTCGGTGCGGTTCAGACCGTTGATCAGCTTGGTTGTGTACGGCAGAACATACTTTTCGTAATCAGACGGGGAAAGCACCCCGCCCCAAGTGTCGAAAATCTGGATTGCCTGAGCGCCGGCCTTGATCTGGGCGTTCAGGTATTCCATGTCCATCATTGTAACCTTTTCCATCAAGGCATTGAAAACTTGCGGTGCCTCGTACATCATCCGCTTTACGTTGGCCCAGTCCTTGGACCCTTTTCCCTCGATCATATAGCAGGCGAGGGTAAACGGCGCGCCGCCGAAGCCGATCAGCGGCACCTTGCGCTCCAGTTCCCGGCGCAAAATACGAACCGTCTCCAGCACGTAAGGGACGTCTGCCTCAGGATCGGGAATCCGAAGCGCGTCCACGTCTGCCATGGTACGGATCGGATGCTCGAATACCGGGCCGGGAACAAAGTCCAGTTTCATACCCATCGGCTCGACCGGAGTAAGAATGTCGGAAAAGAGGATCGCGGCGTCAACGCCGAGAATGTCAACCGGCTGGATGCTGACCTCTGCAGCGAGATCCGGAGTCTTGCAGAGCTCCAGAAAGGTGCATTTTGAGCGGACACGCATGTAATCAGGAAGATATCGGCCCGCCTGGCGCATCAGCCATACCGGGGTCCGATCAACTGGCTTGCCCCAGCAGGCATCGAGAAAACGAGTATTCATGGAAAACCCTCCTCAGAGTAATTTTTTGAAACGGGATTGTTAACCAGGAACGCGAGATTTCATCCAGATTGTCGCACCCGCAGGAGCGCCCGCGGAGGCGTGGCAACGCCACGTCGCACAAGGAAGCGACGAGGACGGCGGCAAGATGGACGGAAGATCGCGTTCCTTACGCCTTCTTCTGAAGGCGTATAGGGACGTAGTTGCAGAACGGCTCTTCTGCCATGTAGTCGCCATATACCGCATCGGCCCGCGCCCTGCACCCGCCGCAGACATTGATGAATTCGCATTCCCCGCACTTCCCCTTGTATGCCTTGAAGTTGCGTAGGTCTTTGAAAATCTCCGCGTTCTCCCAGATCTCCCGGAACGGGGTGGTCTTGACATTACCGGCAGTGCGGTGGAAATACGAGCATGGCTTGACGTTGCCGAAACAGTCGATCAGGCAGATGGTCTGGGCCGCGATGCACCCTTTGCCGCCGCCGGTGGAGAAGGTGAGGGAACGACGCTCAAACTTCACCCCTTCGGCCTTGGCCTTCTGGGGCACAATCCGGTAATAGTGGGGAGCGCAGGTCGGACGCATCAGGATATCGTCCTCGAGCTTCTCCTGCTGGTAATGCCAGTCGAGAATCTCCTCATAGTCTTCCTTGGAAATCAGCTCGCCCATGATTTCTTCGCCGCGGCCGGTCGGAACGATCATAAACATGTACCAAGCGGTGGCACCCAAAGATTTGGCCACTTTGAAGGTGTTGGCGATATCCGACTGATTGCGCTTGGTAAATGAAGAGTTTATGAGAAATTTCTGGCCGTGCCGGCGAAAATGCTCCGCTGCATTAACCACTCCCTGAAACGCTCCGGGGCACTGGCGAAAATCGTCATGTACCGCCGCGGTAGAACCGTCCAGCGAGAGCGAAACCATCTTTATTTCGGCCTTCTTCATCTTTTCGCACACTTCGTCGGTTACCAGGGCGCCATTTGTGGCCATGCACATCCGCAGCCCCAATGACGTACCATATTCAGCCAGCTCGAAGATATCCGGACGAAGCAACGGCTCACCGCCGGAAAGCACCACCACCGGCTTGGAAAAGTCGGCGATTTCCTTGAGCAGTTTCTTCCCCTCGTCAGTGGTAAAATCCCCTTCTGAAGAGGTCATGTCTGATGAACAGCGGCAATGAACGCACTTGAGGTTGCATTTCTGAGTGGTTTCCCAGGCAACCCATTTCGGAATAAACTCTTCGGCCATCGATTTCTCCGCTTGTAATGTAATCCGGAAACTTTACTATGAGTGCGCCCTGAAATACAAGGGAATTAAGAGCATTCCAGTGCCGAGGGCAATTGCTCTTCTGCCGGGAACAGTATGGAAAACATGCTTCCCCGGCCGGTCGGCCCGTCCGTTACCCATACATAGCCATTATGCGCATCCATGATCCCCTTGACGATCGAGAGCCCCAATCCCGACCCCTTGGACATGAATTCCGTCTTGCCGGAAGAATGATAAGCAATGTCACCAACGCCGTAAAACTTTTCAAATACCCGCAACCGCTCTTCCGAAGGAATCCCGATTCCGTTGTCGCAGAAATCCATCCGGCAATACTGTGCAACCTCCGGAAACCCCTTGGGGAATATGGGGTAAAACTCTTTCAGGACGCTACGCTCGGCAAGAACCTCTTCTCTCGGGAGTTGACGGCAAATTATAATTATTTCACCGCCGTCAGGGGTGAACTTGATGGCGTTTTCCATCAGGTTCCTGATCACGAGCCGGGCAAAACCTTCATCCGCAGGGATCGGCCGCTCATCACCCATTATCTGGACATTGACATTCCGTCTGGAAAGAGGAAGCGCGAACCCGTCAAAAACCTCTCTGCTGATGGAGATGAGACTCAACGGACGTTTCTGGAGGACAATCCCCTTTGCCTCGATCCGGGAAATGGAAAGCAGGTCTTCCACAAGGTTTTTCAGCTGAACGACACTTTCATGGACTGATGAGAAGATCTCGCCCTGCTCGGTTGTAAGGGCTATGTTGCTGTACTTGAGCAGAAATTCGACCCCGCCGAGGATTGATGTGATCGGGGTTTTGAGTTCGTGTGACGCCATCCCGATAAAGCTGTTCTTCGCCCTGTTCAACCGGTCCAGTTCAATGTTGGCAAGCTTTACCTCATGGAGGTTTTCGCGCAGCGCCTTTCTGCTCCGCTGCAGTTCAGCCGCCTTTTCCTTCATCCGCTCGTACAGCTGATGGTTTTCTATCAGAACCGCAAGCTGGCTGCCGATTGAGGTCAAGAGAAACACCTCCCGGTCGGAGAAATTCTTTTCCGACTTGTGGGCCACCATGAGCACACCCACTATTTCAGAACCGATCTTGAGCGGCACGGCACACCAGGCGTGAATCCCGATGTTTTTCGCCGCCTCGATGACCTCCTGCGGCATTTCCTTGCTTGCCAGTGCCCTTGCCTTGTATGGCTTGCCGGCAAGAACCTCGCCGACCCAAGGGGCATAGTTCAGCAGCCTTTTTACCGCCGGTTCGAAATCCGCTGAAAATCCCAGAGATGCCTTGAGCTTGAGGCCGCCTTTTTCAAGCAGATGAATGCTGGAAAAGTCGATCCTCAACATATTATGGATCTGGAAGAGCATGTCGTTAAGAAGCTCTTTGGAGTCGCGTTCCGAATTCAGCCGGAAAGCAACGGCATACAAGGTAAGGAGTTCCCGGTCACTGACCCGTTTTTCCTCTTCCATCCGTTTCCGCCGGCTCACATCCTTGACAATGTGCACCACTCCCCGTCGAGCGGTTTCACCGGCATCCATGCTTACCATGGGGCAACTGGTAACAGTGAACCATCCGCTCAGCGAAGGGAACCGGATATCCTCCATACCGGTCTGAGAGCGGGCCGAGGAGAGAAATATGTCGTCTTCGCACCCGTTATCGCCGTAGAACAGGCTGCTGATCTTCCTGCCGATTATGTCCGGGTAATCAGACTGAAAATACTCTATGACCCTCCTGTTGCACCTGGTTACGATGCCGGAATAATCGGTCACCAGTATCAGGTCGGACACGGCATCAAACACTGCCTCCCATTCGACCTTGCCGGTCAGTATTGCCAACTCGGCTTTATGACGCCTGCGCCGCTCCTCAGCTTCCCTGAGCGCTCTTTCGACGGCCGGGACCAGGCGGGAGAGGTTGTCCTTCATGAGATAATCCGTTGCCCCGGCCTTCATGGCAGCTACTGCCTGATCCTCGCCGATTTTTCCGGACACGATCAGGAACGGGAGATCGCCGCCGCTCTCCTTCAGCAACTCCAATGCCCTATTGGCACTGAAATCCGGCATCCGGAAATCGGAGATGATTATATCCCAAGACTCACCGGCCAAAGCCTCCTTCAACTCGCCTTCAGCCTGAACGCGGCTGTACTTGATCCCGAACCCGGCTTTCTGCAGATGGTGCAGCAGGAGCAGCATGTCTTCTTCAGAATCCTCTACGAACAAAATCTTTAATTCCTGGGACATTTACCCCCCTCAATCAATCCCATTACGATATCGGCACGAGCATGCCGAAGGTACTCCCCCGGCCTTCCTCGCTTTCAGCCCAAATATAGCCGCGATGAGCATCCATAACCTTCCTGCAGAATGCAAGTCCGAGCCCGGTACCGCGGGTCTTCCCTTTTCGTCTGTTTTGCGCCTGAGCAAAGCGGTCAAAAATGCTGGCAAGGGCATCCGCAGGAATGCCGACACCGCTGTCTTCAACCGTGATCATCATGAAGCTTCCTTCTTTCGGCAGCTCATCTTCGCGGTAAAGCCCTTTCGTGATCCTGCCGACAACCGTTGCCGGCGATGTCAGCGTCTTACACGTTATGCCGATCCTTCCCCCCTCAGGAGTGAACTTGAACGCATTTGAGAGCAGATTCGCCAGCAACCGGGTCATTGTCACCCGGTCAAAGGGTACCTGGGGAAGTTGGCCTGGAAAATCGAGGGTCAGCGAAATTTGCGACCTGGAAGCTATCGGCTGATACCGGGAAAGGGCCTTTTGCAGCAGGACGTTCGGATCGTCCGCCTTGATGGCCATTTTCATCTTGCCGGCCTCAAACTTATGGACATCCAGCAGGGTATCGATCATTTCCGTCATTTCAGCGCAGCTGTCCACAGCTGACTCCAGAAACTCCTGTTGATCCTTTGTCACCGGCCCAAGACGGCCTTCGCGCACAAGATCGAGAGATCCGACTATTGAGGTGATCGGGGATTTCAGGTCATGAGAGAGCATGCTGACAAAATCCTCTTTTTCCTGTTCCAGGGCTCTGAGGGTCGAGATATCCCGTATGATTTCGACGCTCCCCAGGAGCTCGTCGTTCTTGTCTTTCAACGGGGCTGCGCTTGAAAGGGTGTTGATGATCCGGTCCTGAAGGTGGAGGTTGTAAGTCACATCATGACAAGGGGTAGCCGTCTTCAAGGCTACCATTGCCGGCAAGAGATCGGGTTGAATATCTGCTTTCAGGAGTTCCGGCAGCGTCCGGCCGATTATTTCCCCCCGCGGCAGGGCCAATTCCTCTTCAGCCTTCCGGTTTACCATCATCACCCGGCCGCCGGCATCCACTGCGATCAGAAGGTCAGTCATCCCCTCCAGTATGGCGGCAACTTTTTGCTGTTCCCGGGCGAGTTCTTCCTGCAATTTCCGGTTCTCTATCTGTGTCCTGTTGAACGCTATCGCTCGCTCCACCTTTTTCACTGCGTCATCACTGGAAAACGGCTTGGCAATATAATCGGTTGCCCCTTTTTTCATCGCTTCGACGGCAATCGACTCATTGCCGTGGGCAGTCATCATTATCACCGCCAGATCCGGGAATTCCGTCCGCACCCTCTCCAAGACCTGGATTCCGTTCATCCTGGGCATTTTAATGTCGAGCAGCATCAGGTCAAACCGCTCCCGGGAAAGGCATTCCAGGGCGTCAATCCCATCATGCGCCCTTACGGACGAATACCCGGCATCCTCAAGTTGAAGTTTTAGAATAAGGCTGATATCGGCCTCATCGTCCACAACCAGTATCTTGTCACCTTTCATGATACCCCTCGCAGACCGGCACTGTGAAAGAGAATACATTCCCCCCAGTGGGGCCGGTTTCATAAAATATCTTTCCGTGATGCCTTTCCACAATCTCTTTGCAGATGGCAAGCCCCAGCCCGGTTCCACCACGGGAGCCCATGTCGTCCCGTTCCAGTTGTTGAAACTTCCTGAACAGCTTCTCCCGATCAGCCCATTGAATTTGCCTGCCGCTGTCCGTCACGGAAATAATGACATAACTCCCGGATATTGCGCCATTAACCATGACAACCTTGTGTTCCGGGGAAAATTTGACCGCATTGGAAAGCAGATTGCTCAGAACCTGGGCAAGCCTTTCGTAGTCGCCAAACAGTTGGGGCAGGTCGGCAGGGGCGCTATTGATGACCGTTATGCTTCTGCCGATGGCAAACCCCTTGATTTCGTCAATTGCCGAATTGATCAGTTCGACGGCGGATAACGGCTGGTAAACAAATTCACCTTTGCCTGCTTCGATCTTGGATATGTCGAGGATGTCGGTAATCAGCCGGATCAACCGGTCCGTATTACGCTGACATACTGTCATCAACTCTCTCTCTGTCGAGGTCAGCCATTTGCTTTTGCTCATGATAAACTGGAGCGCGCCCTTGATTGAGGTCAGCGGGGTCTTCAATTCATGGGAAACCGTAGAAATGAAATCGGCTTTCATCCGATCCACCGCTTCTTCAGGAGTCACCTCACGGATGGACATGATAAGCCCGGCAATGCTGTCATCACTGTCGATAAGCTGTGACACGGAAACCCGGAGCCTTCTGTTATTGACATCAAGCACGGTTTCCGGCTGGGGCTTTTCGGGGTCAAGAGCAATTGCGCCAATGGTGATTTCTTCCATCTGCGCGAAACCGTCGATGGCAGTAAGTTCAGATAGCCGCCGTCCGATGACTCGGTGCGGAACCGTGTCCAAAAACTTCTGCGCCGCCGGATTGAACTGAATCACGCGATTCTCGCGGTCGGTCACCACCATCCCTTCAGCCATGCAGGTAAGGATGGTCTCCAGCATCCCCATTTCCAGCTGCAGCCTTTTGGTCCTCTCCTCGACCCTCTTTTCCAGCTGTTCGTTCAGTTGCTGCAAGGCCTCGGTTTTTGCGACAATTGTCGCATCGCGTTCGGCAAGGGCCCTGGCCATGCTGTTGAATGACCGGGAAAGCTGGCCAACCTCATCTGCAGAATCAACCTCTACCTGCTGATTGAGATCCCCGGCTTCAATCATGCCGACACCTTTGGCAAGGCTTCGCAGCGGCTCCGCCAACCGTCGCGAAACAAAATAAGCGATCCCGAACGACAGAATCAGGGCGACAATTGCCGACGCCAATATGTTGCGGTCACTTTCCTCCCTGATGTTGCGATAGGACGCCATATCAACGGCAACACAGAGGGAACCGATAAGGCTCCCTTTCCCATTCAGGATCGGCAGGAATGAAGTCCGGTGCGGAGACCCTTCAATGCTTATTTCTCCTGCATATGACTGCCCAGATGCCAGCCGCTCCATTGCCTCCTGGCTGATATTCAGTTGATATCCTTGCGCATGGCGGTTACTGACGATGTTTGTCAGATTCTGGATAACCGTCACATGCTTTTCATCGCCGAACAGGTTTCTCAACTGCTGGGAGAGGGCAGCGTCACCGTTCAGGATGTCGCCTGCAATGACGGCACCGATCATCTCGCCGCGCTCCCCAAGGATCGGCACTATCACCGTTATCACCATGCCGGAGGAGCCGTTTTTCCCGAGGCTCATGTAAAGCCGGGAAGAGGGCATTTCGCGCTCGAGCAGCTCCCTTGACATAATTTCGGTTGTTATAATGGGGCGCTTCTCTTTGAAAACCTTTTTCAACAGATCCGTCAGCCCGAATTCGCCACCGGCAGTATTAGGGTACAGCCGGACAAACACATCCTGTTTTGAATCGACAATCGTAATGAAGTCTACGAACGGAAGATTTGCATGCCACCTGGAAAGGGCGTCTGACAGCCAGGCGCGGTCCTTTTCGATAAAGCGCTGCTTAACCGGAAAGGCGGAAACAGGCTGTAGAAGCGAATCTCTGGTAGTCTCGGCGCGGGCATAGAATTGGTGCTGCAGGTAACGAAGTGTTTCGGCGAGTTCCGAGTCAATCTGCCTGGAAATGAAAGATTCAACACTGATTATGGTCGTACAGAGGAGAATGGAGAATGATATCACCAGAAGGAGAATAACCGAGAGCAGCAACTTGGTGCGTATTCCCATGCATTGTCCCATGGTTGGCCGATTATTCCCGCTGCCGCACGGGGCACAGGCAGGAAATAAGGCCACTGGTTGATTAGATACCTTCAGCCTTCAGGTTGCGGGTCATCAGTTCAACAACCGCGGATTTGGCGGGCTTATCCTCATACAGCACCCGATAGACCTGCTCGGTAATCGGCATATCGATAGCGTAACGCTTGGCCAGTTCCCATGCCGATTCCGCTGTTTTTACCCCTTCGGCAACCATATGCATCTCCCCCAGGATCTCTGCCAGGCGGCGCCCCCTCCCCAGCTTCATCCCAACGGAGCGATTACGGGAAAGCTCTCCGGTGCAGGTGAGCACCAGGTCTCCCATCCCGGCAAGACCGGAGAAAGTTTCCGGCCTGGCACCCATGGCGATCCCGAGGCGGCTGATCTCGGCCAGTCCCCTGGTAATGAGCGCTGCCCTGGTGTTGCAGCCGAAACCGAGCCCATCGGAAATTCCGGCAGCAATAGCGATAACGTTTTTCAACGCCCCGCCCAGTTCAGCCCCGATGACGTCACTGTTTGTGTAAACTCTGAAGTAGCTGCAGTTAAAAACATCCTGGACAAACCTTGCCGCACTCTCGTCACCCGAGGCGGCAACAACGGCAGTCGGCATCTCCTGGGCGACCTCCCGGGCAAAACTGGGCCCGGAAAGCACGGAAAACCTCTGGTAAAGTGCTTGCGGAAGCAACTCCTCGAACAATTGCGATACTGCCAGCAGGGTGCCGACCTCGATCCCCTTGGATGCACTGGCGACAAATGTGGCCGGAGAAATCTCGGAGACAACTTCTTTCAAAACGCCCCGCAACAGCTGAGAAGGCACCACGAACAGCAGGAAATCCTTTTCCCGCGAGGCGTCAAAGAGATCGTTCGTGAACTGTAGCCCTGCAGCCAGCGTTATTCCCGGCAAGAACAGCCCGTTTACCCTGGTTGTTTTCATCTCTTCAACCAGTTCCGGTTCATAGGCCCAGAGGGTAACCGCATGACCCTTTTTCGCCAGCAGGTCGGCCAGGGTCGTGCCCCAGCTACCAGCACCAATCACACCGATGTTCTTCTTATTCATAACTCACCTGACAGATATAATCCATTTAGTCGAGCCATTCGTCATCATCCGCCTCATGCGGATGCTCCCGCAAATCATAACCTTCAGCCATCGCCTCGCGCGCCGCATCCATGCTTTCGATGGCAAGCTGCCGGATGAAGGGGTGCAGATGATATGGCATGGCGAAGCTGCCGAGACTCAGGGCAGAGGCAAGCGTTACCTCGACAAGCGCTCGTTCCCTGCCGGTCTTGAGGAGGAGATCGGCGGTTAGGAGCAGGCGGTTTCTGATCTGGTCAACGACCGGAACGACAAGATCGCGGCAATATCGGTCCAATATGGCATCCAGCCCCTTGGCAATGGATTTGCCATCGCCCTTTTTTTCCAGAGCCACCCATTCTTCCGCGAAATCGTAAACGCGGCAGGTGGCCATGTACCAACCGGCAAAGTAATCATCCTCGAAAAGCGTGGCCCCGGCCATGATCAACCTGGTCGAATGGGCCAGGGCATTGAGATCGAATTCCCCGAAATCCGGGATATACGGAGTAGGGGACAGATCTTCTCCTTTGAAAACCCTTTTCAGTACGTAATACTCCGGCGGCAGCTGAAACAGGGTGTCGCGGTTCCGGAACAGGGCATCGCGCAGCAGCTGCAGGGCGTATGCGATATCGATCCGTACCAGCCCATCCTCAACGATACGTTCCTTGCTGATCGTATCGAATTCGGTGACAGAGATGGAGTTTGCCCCCCAGGCAGCCCTGACCCCGGTGGTCTCGTGCATGTGGAGGCATATGAACGAGAGTTCTCCAGGGCCTCCCCAGCGGGCAAACCAGAGAGTACGGTAGCCGGCGCCATCCAGGGGGCTGGCCCATGACACATGAAACGGAGTGCTCCGGGGCTGGGTATCGGTCGCAGACGGGACTATGTCCAGAAAAGCCAGACGGCGCAGACTTCTGAGGCAATGTTCCCGCAACGGCTGTTCGCTTGCCGCGGCGCAACGTGAAAGGACCTCGGCCGCAGCAGGGTTCCTTATCTTCCCCAGCGTTGTAACGACTTCCCTGACCAGTTCCGGGGAATCAACTCCGAGCATGATCTCCAGGAGCCCCATCACCCGGTGGTCGGCGAGCTGCGCCAATTCCTGGATTATGGCAATCTGCAATTCATGGGGGTATTGGAGAAAATCCTCCATGAAAACGATCAGCCCCTCTTCACCCCGGTCAAGCAATCTCGGCAGGGTTTCGGCAAGCGGCCCCCCGAGGTCGTCGAACAGATGGGCGAAGGGGGGGATGCTGATGTCGACGCCATAATCCTGCAACGCCCCGAGAAGCGCGGACTTGGCTGAACTGTCCAGGTCTGTCCTGCGGAGCGCGATCTGGATCAGCTGGTCCAGCCAGGGCTCCTCTTCAAAAAAATCAAGCAAATAGGCAAACCGGGACAGGAGTTCACCGTCGGTTTCCTGCCGGATACGCTTGAGCAGAGGGGTGAGCGCCCTTTTGCCCGCTAGTTTGAGGGATCGGCCGATATCGTCGATCTCGTCGAACGTCACCTCTTCCCTTTCCACCTGTTTGAGCAGGCGAATGATGTCGTGGCGTTCCTTGAGGCTATTGTCGATCGGTCTGCAGCGTTCAATGGTCACAATTTAGCGTCCTAATCCTCAGTCTCGATTTCCGTGGCGTCATCCTCGGACAGACTCTCATCATCGACAGCAGAATCGTCGCTTTCATCCTTTTCCGCGAGTTTTGCCACGGCGACGATCCGCTCTTCAGCTTCCGTTACCATCAACCGAACGCCCTGTGTATTGCGGCCGATCACCGAGAATCCGGCAACCGGCATCCGGATGATTTTCCCCTGGTCGGTGATCAGCATAAGATCATTTTCGTCCGTAACCTGCTTTATGTCAACGACACAACCGTTGCGCTCAGTGGTCTTGATGGTAATGATCCCTTTTCCGCCCCGGGATTGCAGCCGGTACTCGCTCAGCTCCGTACGCTTGCCGTAGCCGTTCTCGGTCACGGTAAAGAGCGATGAGCCGACAAAGCTGTCATTCAGTATTTCCATGCCGATAACCATATCATCGTCTTCCAGGGTCATTCCCCGGACCCCGCGCGACACCCGTCCCATCGGCCGGGCATCCGCCTCCTTGAAGCGGATCGATTTGCCGTTCCTGGACGCCAGCAGCACGTCCTGTTTGCCGTCGGTTATGGCAACCGTGATCAGCTTGTCCCCTTCATCCAGATTAACCGCTATGATGCCGCCCGAGCGGATATTGGAGTATTCGCGCAACGGGCTCTTCTTGACCACGCCTTGACGGGTTGCCATCATGATATAGCGGTCTTCGCTGAACTCCTTCACCGACAGGATCGCGGAAATCTTCTCACCCGGATTGAGATTGAGCAGATTTACAATCGCCTTGCCGCGGGTTGCCCGTCCCCCTTCCGGAATCTCATAGACCTTCATCCAGTAGCATCTGCCGGCATCGGTGAAGAACATCAGGTAATCCTTGGACGAGGCGATGAACAGGTGTTCGACAAAATCCTCGTCCTTGGTCTTCATCCCGGTCTTCCCTTTGCCGCCGCGGCGCTGCGCGCGGTAGAGGGTAACCGCATTCCGTTTGATGTAGCCGGTATGGCTGACCGTAACCACCATGTCTTCCTCGACAATGGTGTCTTCCAACGATATTTCCGCAGTCTGATCGATGATCTCGGTGCGGCGTTCATCGCCGAATTTTTCCTTCAGTTCGACCAGTTCGGCAACGATGATCTTGAGGATCTCTTCCTCGGAAGCGAGAATCTCCTTCAGCCGGGCGATATACCTGAGGATATCCTCGTATTCATTGACGATCTTGTCCCGCTCGAGGCCGGTGAGCCTTTGCAGGCGCATTTCAAGGATCGCCTGGGCCTGGAGTTCGGAGAGCCTCACCTCCAGGTATCCTGCCGGCACCGGCAGATCGAGACGCTTCAGGAACTCGGGGTCGGCAAACTTGCCATCCATGAGCCCCTGCTTCGCTTCCGGCGGGGTAGGGGAGGAGCGGATCAGCTCGATTACCGCATCGAGCCAGTCCAGGGCGATCTTCAGACCTTCCAGGATATGGGCCCTGGCCTCGGCCTTTTTCAGATCGAATATGGTGCGCCGGGTAACGATCTCCCGCCGGTGGTCGACGAAATAATCGATCATCTCGCGCAGCGCCAGCACCCTTGGCCTGCCGTTGACGATCGCGAGCATGATGATCCCGAAGGAGGACTGCATCTGGGTCTGCTTGTAGAGGTGGTTCAGGATGATCTGCGGCTCTTCGTCCCTTTTCAGTTCGATGACGATCCGCATCCCTTCGCGGTCGGATTCGTCCCGCAGGTCGGAGATCCCCTCGATCTTCTTCTCTTTCACCAGTTCGGCGATTTTTTCGACCAATCTCGCTTTGTTCACCTGGTAAGGTATTTCGGTAACCACAATGGACTGGCGCTCAGTCTTCTTATGCGTTTCAATCACTGCCCTGGCCCGCATCTGCACGATGCCGCGACCGCTCCGGTAGGCCGAACGGATCCCTTCACGGCCGTAAATAAAGCCGGCAGTGGGGAAGTCAGGACCGGGAATATGGCAGAGAAGCTCCTCAAAGCCGATTTCCGGGTTATGGATGACTGCGATTATGCCGTTAATGACCTCGGTGAGGTTGTGGGGGGGAATATTGGTCGCCATCCCCACGGCAATGCCGGCGGAACCGTTTACCAGCAGGTTGGGGAACTTGGACGGGAGTACCAGCGGCTCCTGCAAAGAGTCGTCGTAGTTCGGGCCGGTGTCCACGGTCTCCTTGTCCAAGTCGGCAAGGAGCTCATGGGCAAGCTGATCCATCCTGATTTCGGTGTAACGCATGGCAGCCGGAGAGTCGCCATCCACGGAACCGAAGTTCCCCTGGCCGTCCACCAGCGGGTAGCGCAGCGAGAAGTCCTGCGCCATCCGGACAATGGTGTCGTACACCGCCGTATCGCCATGGGGATGGTACTTACCGATAACGTCACCGACCACGCGGGCCGACTTCTTGTACGGCTTGTTCCAGTCGTTCCCCATATCGTACATGGCGAACAGGCAGCGCCGGTGCACCGGCTTCAGACCGTCACGCACATCAGGAAGGGCCCTGCCGATGATGACCGACATGGCATAGTCCATATAGGACCGCTTCATTTCGTCTTCTATGTTTACCGCTATCTTGTTGTTGTTCTGTTCGAGCATGTATCGTGATCCTGTCCGGTACCCGATCAGCAGGCACCTTCCCCCTTAGAATTTAACTGTTATTGAATGGCGCAAATCCGCGACTGATGCCCCTTAATTCGACAGATTCCTGTCCCATGAAATAATTCGAGCGTCAGATTTGTTCGCGATTGAAATCATGGGGAGAAAAGGTGGGGCTTCCTGTTTTATAAACTTGTCTTTATTACCATATTCCAGCCGGCAATGGAAATGATTTCCCCATTTTCAGGGTCCGGGGCAGTTGAAAAGGCGGTTCCTCTTGAATCAAGGGAGGGGAGGGGAGGGGGGATGAACGGGGGAGAGCTAATCGGCGCGGAGTTTTTTCCCGCGGCCGGTTGAACGCGTGGTCAGGCACGTTTCCCATGTTTCGTGGATAGCCTCACGAACCACATCCGTCAAACGCAGCCCTTGGGCGAACTGCTTCAGAGCATCATTCATCAGCGTTTGGTAGTTGCCGCCAATCATTTCAGCCCGAGCCTTGAATGTTGCCAGTACGTCGTTATCAACCCTCATGGTTATGCGGGACTTGCCGCCTGCCTCAGCCTGCAATTTTGCCAGGTGTGGCGTTTCGCTGACCGGTTTCGCGTCGGTAAAATCTAACTCATTATATTTGTCGTGCATCTTGTCAGAACTGGCTTTCATAGCGCCTCCTTTGCGGCTCGTTTGCCTTCCAGGCTGAAATTAGCTGTAAATTGAGGTTAACAAAACTGAGTCGATGATTGGTCAGCAGTTACTCACACTTTTCCATAGTCATCTTCAGCCCGGGGAAAACGGGGCCGAGGCGGCAGCAGCTCGACTGCTGCCGCCGATGGTTATGCATCACGATATTTTCAGCTCGTCTCGCATTTGCTTCAAAATGTCGTTGTAAAGACCTAGCGCTTGTTGAGCGCCCCAAGGTCACCAGTGATAAAAGTTGCTGGGTTATTAATGTCAATGCTTCGCCAGTTCTCCATCATTTTTGTCGTGGCGCTCATGATCTCACGCTGTATGTTTACGTAATCGTTTACCATGCCTAGCAGTTTGTCCGAGCATACCAACTTGAGCCCATGCAGCTCACCTTCAGCCCTCGCAAATGTCTTTTGGATGTTCGATTGCATTTCTCCCAGAGATTCGTGAAGCTTTATGAGGACGTCGTTGCTGTTCCCTGGGTCTGAGAGAATGCTATTAAAAGCATTGGAGACTGTCTCAGCAAAGAACTTCTCAGAATCGGCGCGGACGGCTACTGTAATTTCGTCGAGTGTTTTCAAATAGTGCTTATACTCTGCGTACCTGACGTCAAAGTTCCGTTTCATTTCTTCGTCGCGACGCTTCAAAAAGTAGAAGGCTAACGGGGCAATTATCCCTGAAATGACGACACTAACTATCGCAGGCGTTAGGAGCTCTTTCATCTTCATTCCTTTTCAATGCATAACATGTTATTGAGCAGTTCACGCGCGTGCGCGTGAACTGGTGATCTGCCCAAATGGAACAAATATCGTGTGATCCGGCTCTGCTCCGAGACCGCGCCCCATTATACGCCGCTAACGTTGATACGCAAGTCGAACCTTATCGACAAAAAAGGGCCGACCCGGTCGGGATCGGCCTTTCTGCGGCGTCTGCATCATATGAGACAGTTCCCCAGGTTCAAATTTCTGTATCTTTGGGATACCCCTTGCCTGTCGTAATCAAGTCCCGCAAACTACCGTTAATATAATAGCTCCATCCGTCTGAACAGGCATTGTAACACTGATTTTCCGGGACTAACCCCACGTGGCTGAAACGGACCTCCGTCTTATCCCCCTTTTTAGAGATATCAAAGGTAATTTCCGTGCCCTTCCACTCGGTTTTGTCCTCGACAAAATTAAGGTAGCCGTCTAAAACACGCCAAACGACCTTTTTGTTGGGAACTAGCTCGGTTACCTTCTGTTTGGAATAATGGAGATCTTTGTAACGATACGTAAACTCATCACCGAGTTTGTCGGTGCTGCCTTCAATTTCTCCTGTCCACCAGTCACGAACATTATTGATGGCAGCAAACACTTCTTCAGGAGTTTGGTCTACCATAAATGTAGCGGTGTAATTTTTATCCATGGCTCTCACCTTTTAATCATCGTGTATTGAAACGGCTGTAACACGCTGATTACCTTCTTGTCTTACAGTTACAGTATAACGCTGCAATCGGTAATTTGTCTTCAGATTGGTTTACGAAGCTTACTTATAACTGGCCCCCTATACCCGCCGCTAACGTTGATCACCGTGCCGACAAAAAAAGGCCGACCCTTGTCGGGATCGGCCTTTCTGCGGCGCTCTGCCTTCACTGCTAGCCTTTGCTGGTGCCCACGACATGGAGAACGTCCAGATTCAGCCGAATTCCTTCGCTGGTGCGCTGCTTATCTATCTCCTGCAGATGCTCTTCCCTGAACCTTTGCAGGTCGCCGGCCGGAAGCTGCTCGACCAGACCGCGGAAACCGCCGTTCCAGACCACCTCCCACCAGTTATCCGCCGATTCCAGATAATAACCGAGGTCTCTTCTGTCCGCCCGGATCTCCGCCAACCCGGCATCCCGAAACAGCGCGATGCACCTCTCTTCCGTGGCAATCCGCTTCCAGCGCAGCGGCGGCCTTTCGATCCCGTATTGCCCGATCCGGTCCAGAAACAGATCCACGCAGGGGGAGAAGCTCCCCTCGTAAAAGCAGGAAATGAGGACCCTGCCGCCCGGTTTCACCTTTGCCGCTATCTGCCGCAGTTGCTTCTCCATATCATCGACAAAGAAGATCCCGAAGGCGCAGACCGCGGCGTCAAAACAACCATCCGGAAACGCCAGCGACTGCATGTCCATTTCCAGGAATTGCACGTTATGGAGCCCTGCGGCCGCTCCCTTGGCGCGGGCCTGGACCAGCATGGCCGACGAGAAATCAACCCCGGTTACCTGAGCCAACGGCAGATGTCCGGCGAGCGCAAGAGCCGCATTGCCGGTCCCGGTCGCAACGTCGAGGAGACGGATGCTCTCCTGGGGATCGAAATACGCTGCCATGGCTCGCGCATTGTCCCGGAAAAACCGGAGCGAATCGTTGTCGTACCCTGCGGCAACGGTCTCGAATGTCTCCCTTACCGCTGCTGAAGCCTTCTGTTCCGGGGTGAGGCCGCTCATTTGCCGTATTCCTTTCTGCTTAGAACTTGATGGCCGGAATTTCGGCTTCGCGCATATTGTCGGCCAGTGTCCAGAAACGGGCGGTTCCGTGGGTGATCCGCATCAGCTTGAAGGTGGGATCGTCCGGATCCACCCCTTGCAAATAGTCACGCTCCGCCACGAGCCGCGCTTTCTTCGACCGGTCATCCAGTTCCTCAACCTCTGCCTCGATCCTGAGCATCTTCGAGAAATCGGGGGCGCAGTAGCAGAGCTCGACCCTGGGGTCTGCGGCAAGCTGCCGGCCGACCGCCTTTTTGGTCGAGGTGGTGAAATGGATCAGGCCGTCGTCGAACAGTACGGTCAGGAATGCCCGCACCCGGGGACACCCCTGGTCGCTGGTGGCGATGTTGAAGACTGGGTTGGCGGTGACGAACTCCAGGACGTTTCCGTATTCCATGGTCTTTCTCCCTTTGGTATGGTTTTCAGGAGAGCCTACCATGGTGCGGCCGCCTCAGGCTTTCGTTTTTCGACCTTTCTTTTGCGAACTCCGGCCATCCGTGAGAAGCAAGCGGTACGCGGCTGGGGAAAGCCCGAAGAGCTTGGAGAAGGTGGCGCAGAGGTAGGCGGAACTCCCGAGCCCGCACTCCAGCGCTACCTCGGTCAGAGTGAGGTCCCTGGCAGCGATCAGTTTTTTCGCCCGTTCCAGGCGGGTGCGCCTGAGATATTCCACCGGGGAAAGCCCGGTTTCGCGGGCAAAAACCCGCCGAAAATGGGTGGTGGAGAGACCTGCGGCTCCGGCCAGTTCGTCTATTGTCAGCTTCTCTGCCAGGCGGGCATGGATTGCCTCGATTGCCCCGCCGATCCTCAGCCGCTCGGAGGCCGGTTCTTTCGAGGCCGGCTCTCCCAGCACCCCGCGGATCAGAGCGTGGCACAGTTCCACCTCCAGGGCCTCAAGTACGGCGAGCCGGCCCGGACTGTCACTCTTTGACTCGCACATGTAGCCGCGAACGAGCGGCAAAAGCTCTTTGGGCCTGGGGAACTGCACTCCCCGGAACATCGGAGGCTCCTGGCAATAGCGGTCCCATTCCTTCTCGAAGAGCTGCGGTTCGATCATAAGCGCCACATAGCGCGGCGGCCCATCGGCAGGTAGTTCGGTGTGGAGGATTTCGGGGGAAAGGGCAAACACATGGCCGGAGAGGAGCGAGATCTCCTCAGCGCCAACCACGGCCCGCCCATGGTCGTCAAAGGGGGCAACGAACATGTATCCCGGATGGGCGTGGTCCTTGGAAAGCGCGTAGAAGCAGGCCCCAGCGACCGGCATGAAGAGGGCGCTTCGCACTCCGGGGAATGCGTCGACATAGCGAAGCTGTTCCGGTGTTACCGGGCCGGTAACCCGGCGGAGAACGGTTTCATTCGCATCCTGTAACACCTTTATGGCCTTCTCCGGTAAAAAACTTTCCCAACCCTTGTACGGCTACCCATTTAATGGAATACCCTTTGACTATAATTCAGATAGTTATAACATAAATTGTCCGCTATTGGCCCCAATTATTGCTAAAATCGTACATTCTGGACCCATTAAGATTTTCATACTTGCTAGGGTCAAAGTTCCACGCCGGTTTAGATTCTTGACGGATTTACCTCACCAGCGGCCGTGACTCGTGCAACGTATCTGTATTGGTCAGGTTGCGCAGCCCAGTGCCGTCGGTCTTGATCATGTACAGATCCGCCCCCTTGGCCATGGTACCGCCGGTCTGGGCAAAGGCCGGGAACACTACATAATTGCCGTCCTTGGAGAACTGTGGCGGGTAGGTGTCCGGATAAAGGTTGCTGGCCGACAGGTTGATCTTTTTCTCGATGGCGCCAGTGATAGCGTTAAGCAGCACGATGCCCACCTCTGTGGCGGAGGCGTAGACGGCGCTGACGGTGTAGCCGCTCGGACTCAAGCCGCCGCCATTGGAGATCAGGGTCAGACCGCTTTTCTGCTCCAGATCGACCGGCGTGCCGCCAAAGGTCGACATGGCGGCCAGATGAAAATCATTGGTCTGTCCCATTTTGAAGGCGACCCGCGACCCATTGTCGCTAATCGACAGGTCCTGAGAAAAGGTTGGTGTCAGCCAGGTGAGGTTAGTGCCGCTGTCGCTGACCACTGCCAGCCAGGTAGTGCCGAGGTGGCTGCTGTCAAAGGCGATGGTCGGGCTATCCTGACCCACCGCCAGCCAGCTCGGGATGAAGCTGTCGCTGGTGTCGATTTTACCACTGCCATTGATGTCAAAACTGATGTCGTCAAAGCCGATATTCGGCGCCAGCATGCTGACAATGCCGTTGTTGGTCTGGTTGACCTGGCTGCCGTTTGTGGTAGTGGTGGCGAAGGTGTACGAACCGGGGTAGAAGAGGCGGCCATTGCTGTTAAGACCAATGCTGTCTTCATAATAGTAGTAGTTGTTACCGAGTGAGTGCATTCGGCAGGACTGGCAGGTGAGCAGGTTCCAGGGGGCACTGTCGTCGTATTTCTCGTTGACCAGGATCTCCATGACTGGCGGGTCAATGATGTTCAGCAGGTTGGTGCGCACCAGCTTGCCGCTGGCACTGAACTCGATCGGTATCCCTAACCCCACCGGGATGGTCTGACTGTTCGACATCTTGAATACCTTGGTGCCGGGATGGCTTATGTCGATACCGGCGGCGGTTACCTCGTCGTACTGGTAGGCGATCAGCAGGTCGGCGTCAGCAACGTTGATCCTCACCATTTTGCGGGTGGTGTCTTCCCGGGTACCGGTCATCTCCACCCAGACCTCATATTCGCCGACCCAGCCGGCGGTGGAGACCGTATCGGTATCGGCGCCGGTGACGTGATTGACATGGTACAGGTAGGTGGACATGTTCGAGCCGTTGGCGAATACATCTTTAACCTGCCCGATTTCAGCCTTGAGCGAGAAATCAAGGGCGGCGTTCCCATACTTCTCTATACCGTTGGCGCGTTTGATAGATACCGCGACCATGGTTACCCCGATCTTGTGTTCGCCGGCGTTGTTATTACTGTCAACCTGGTCATAGCCATTGACAATGATTTCGAATTTGTCCCCCATGGTCAGGTTGTAGGTATTGGTGGTGGCGTTGTACGGGTAGAAATAGTCGCTGGCCGATGTGGAAGGGGTATTCTTGTGGGCCTTGGCCCGGAGGATGCCGATGTCGGCGCCGTTGGCCATTTTGTTGAACGTAGGTGGGACGGTATCGCTCCAGCCGACGTTGGCGGCAAAGTTGAGTTTTTTTGCCGGGACAATTTTGTCGTTGAACAATTTGGTCAAATGGGTGTGCCCGAGTTCATAGATGTTGATCGGCAGTGGATTGCCCCGATCAAATACGGTCTCCTCAACTTTACTCGCCCCGGCGTTGTTCTTGTTCACGCCCGGTAGGCATTTTCTGCCGGTAGGGCAAGGGTTGGTCGGGTGGGTGTGCGTGTAACGCCACTGCACACTGGCGTCGGTCCTGCTCTGGAATGTCACACTCATGGAGCCGGTCTGGGCGTATTGCAGGTCATCGACGGCAATCAGGTCGCTGCTGTTCAGTCCGACGAAGTCGATCCCCTCATGGAAATGATGACGGGGCTCATTGCCGCCCGGTCGGACCTCGCCATAGCCGGCGGCAATGGAGCTGAAGCCGGAGACCGGCCAGGGAATTGCTGCCGCCGAAACGGTTGCCGCAAGCGGCGCTTTCTGCGGCGCGAGTTTAGAGGTGGTGGCCGGGGCGATTTTGATGAGCTTGCCTACGGAGTTTTCCACCACCACGATGCTGGTGCTGCTCACTGCCAGCGATGTTGGCTGCAACAGCACCGGTCGGATGCCGCCGGGGCCAATGGTTTGTCCCTCCGGACCAAGCAGCGGCACGGCGTCGCTGCCGGTCCAGCGGTAGAGGATGCCGCTGTAGTATTCGCTGAACAGCAGCCGGCCGCTGATGTCAACGCCGAGGGCGGAGTAGAGTGGGTGTTCGGTTTCATCGACACCGGTGTCGATATCCGGCAACAGCCCGGTCGCGATGACCGTGGTGACGGTACCACCGGCGGTGACCCGTCTGATGATGTCGGTACCGTCAGCCACGTAGACGCTGCCATCAGCCGGGTCCAGGGCAAGTTGGGTCGGCTGATCGAAGCGGGCTGCTGTGCCGCTCCCGTCCTGATAGCCGGCTGAGTTGCCGGCGATGGTGGTGACAACACCTGCCGGAGTCATCTTTCTGATGCGGTGGTTCATGGTGTCGGTGATGAGGAAATTTCCGTCTTTTAGTAGGACTATGTCATTTGGGGTGTTGAACTTGGCTGCGGAGCCGCTGCCATCAGCACTGCCGGCGCTGCCGTTCCCGGCGACAGTGGTGACATTGCCGCCACTGTCGATCTTGCGGATGGCATGATTGTGCATATCGACCACATAGATGTCGCCGTTGGCGGTTACAGCAATACCGGCCGGGTTGGAGAACCGGGCTGCGGTCCCCTTAGCGTCGACAAAGCCGCGTGTCGTTGAGCCGGCGATGGTCGCTACGGTGCCGGCGGCATCGACCAGCCGGATTGCATTCTGTTCGCTGACATAAAATCCACCGTTGCTGGTGGTGGCGATGTCATAGGGGGAGATGAAGGCCGCGGTCGTGGCGCTGCCGTCTATGTGCGCCGAGGCGCCGCTGCCGCTGAAGGTGACGATGCTGTAAACCGGAGCGGCTGTCTGGGCCTTGACCAGACAGCCGGTGCCTGCCTGTCGCCAGCCGCTGTCAGCCGTGCCGCCCTTCAAGGCCTTGACACGGTAGTAGTAGGTGGTGTTCTGATCCTGGCTGGTGATGCTGATCGAAAGGGCCTCGCCGGTGTAGACTGATCGGACGGTGCCGCTGAAGTCCGGTGTGGTCGATTCCTCCAGAGTATAGGTGACGCCGCTGCCAGCCACCGGAGTCCAACTGACGCTGTAGTTGCCATCAGAATCGGTTGCCGGGACCTTGAGGGTTGTGGGTGGGTCGAGGCCTGAAACGCCGGGGTTGGAACTGCCCCCGCCACCACCGCATGAGACAATGATCAGAGTAAGGAAGATTGCGCCGAAATGACAGAAAGTGAACCGTTTCATAGTTGCCTCCTTCTGCAGTGGACACATCTTTTGCTCTACTTTGTCACAGTAGTCCTCGCGCTTTGTAATTTTTATTAAAATTTTATCATCAATACAAAGTGAACGCTACGAAAAAACATTGCCTCTCTGTTATCCCTTGTAAGATACCCCTATTCGCCGGAAAGCCAGCAACTGCTTACCGGAAAATGGGCTCTTTAATCTCCAACGGTCTGAAAGGTGCTTATGCATTCCAAAAAAAAACGACCCGTGAAACACGAGTCGTTTTTTCAGAAGCTGTTTCTTGTCTAAATGTAGAATTTTCTCAACTTATGGGGCCGAAAAAACAATTTATGGGTACTCGTACAACCCTTTAGATATCCAGGTTCGAGACGTTCAGCGCATTCTGTTCGATGAACTCCCGGCGGGGTTCGACCTGGTCCCCCATCAGGACGGTGAAGATCTCTTCCGCCTCGATGACGTCCTCGATCTTTACCTGCAGCAGCACCCGGTTCTCCGGATTCATCGTGGTCTCCCAGAGCTGCTCCGGGTTCATTTCACCCAGACCTTTGTAGCGCTGGATATAGAGCCCCTTCTTGGCCGTTTCCAGGAAAAACGAGAGCAGCTGTTCGTGGTTTTCGGTTTCAAGCAGGTTCTTGTTGTCATTACCGACAATGGCAACCCCGTCCCCGAGGAGTTCCCTGACCTTGCCCTGGCTCCCCACCAGCAGTTCGTACTCGTATAAGCCGAGAATCTCGACCGTGTGGGCGTCGATTGCGGTTCTGACATTTCCCAGCTTGCAGATTATCCGGCCATCGGCGTTCACGAAGTCGAACTCCTCGGTTGCCGACTTGATCCTCTCCAGGGACGGGACCAAGTCGTCGAGTTCCTCGCCACCCTTGACGCCATGGTTCAGCAGCAAACGGAGCAGCTCTTCGTTGATCCCTTTGCGGACCACCTTATCGAACAGGTTCTTTCTTTCGATGAGCTGTTTGAGTATCGGGATGATCTGTTTGCCGCGGTAGGTCTTGTCCACCCCAGCAAGGGTCAGAACCATCTCATCGGTTCCCTCTTCCAGCAGGTAGTTTTGCAGCGCAGCCTCGTTACGCAGATACTGCTCCTTCTTGCCGCGCTTGATCTTGTAGAGCGGTGGCTGGGCGATATAAAGATGACCGCGCTCCACCAGCTCCACCATCTGGCGGAAGAAAAAGGTCAGCAACAGGGTCAAAATGTGCGAACCGTCCACGTCGGCATCGGTCATGACTATTATGCGATGATAGCGCAGTTTGGCGATATCGAAGTCTTCCTTGCCGATGCTGGTGCCAAGAGCCGAGATGAGGGTGCGTATTTCCTGCGAAGAGAGCATCTTGTCGAACCGCGCCTTCTCCACATTCAGAATTTTACCTTTCAGCGGCAGAATCGCCTGATACTTCCGGTCCCGCCCCTGCTTGGCAGAACCACCGGCAGAATCACCCTCGACCAGGTAGAGTTCGCAGAGTGCCGGATCTTTTTCCTGACAGTCGGCCAGCTTTCCCGGCAGATTGCCGACTTCGAGCGCGCCTTTTCTCCTCGTCAGATCCCTGGCCTTGCGGGCTGCCTCACGGGCCCGGGCCGCTTCTATCGACTTCCCGATGACATCCTTGGCGACCTTGGGATTTTCTTCGAGAAAAACGGCAAGCTTTTCGTTCATCAGGGTTTCTACATAACCTTTTACCTCTGAGTTGCCGAGCTTTGTTTTGGTCTGGCCCTCAAACTGCGGCTGCGGGATCTTTACCGAAATGACCGCTGTCAACCCCTCTCTCAGGTCTTCACCGGAGACGCTGACCTTTTCGTTCTTCAGCAGATTGTTCGCAGCTGCATAGGCATTCATGGTGCGGGTAAGGGAAGCGCGGAATCCGAAGAGATGCGTGCCCCCCTCATGGGTATTGATATTGTTCGCAAAGGTGAACACCTTCTCGTCATATGAGTCATTATACTGAATCGAAATCTCCATTTCGACCCCGCCCTTTTCGCCCTTGATATAGATCGGCTTGGGGTGAAGAGGGGTTTTGTTGCGATTCAGATATTCAACAAATGAGTTGATCCCGCCTTCATAGAAAAACTCATGGCTCTTGTCCGCAACCCGTTCATCAATGATCTTGATCCGGACCCCGGCGTTGAGAAACGCCAGTTCGCGCAATCTTTGCGACAGCACGTCAAAGGAAAACTCGGTTGTCTCGAAGATCTCGTCGTCAGGTAAAAAATTGATCTTGGTTCCCCGTTTTTTTGTCTCGCCCGTCATCTCAAGACTTGTCAACGGTTCTCCGCGCCGGTAAGACTGACGAAAGATCTTGCCGTCTCTCCTGATCTCCAGCTCGAGTTTTTTGGATAGCGCGTTTACTACCGACACCCCCACACCATGCAGTCCGCCGGAAACCTTATAAGACGCGTTGTCGAATTTGCCGCCGGCATGCAGCACCGTCAATACCACTTCTGCCGCCGACCGACCGGATTCGTGCATATCCGTAGGTATACCCCTACCGTTGTCCACGACGGTTACGGAACCATCGACATGAATAGTGACCGTTACTTCGTCGCAATAACCGGCAAGAGCTTCGTCAATCGAGTTATCGACAATCTCATAGACCAGATGATGCAGCCCTGGAGAGGAAGTGGAGCCGATATACATTGCCGGACGTTTCCGCACTGCTTCCAGTCCTTCAAGAACCTTTATCTGCTCGGCACCGTACTCATTCACGGTTTTGTCAGTCATGTCTTCTCCTCTGAATCTATGTATTACGCTTTATTTGCCGGGCGTACCGTTCCTTGTTCCACGTGAAACAGCCGCAAGTTATTATCTTCGAACAGTTCAAAATCATTGGTGCCGGTTGTAGTCACAAACACCTGCATCCTGCGATCAGTAAGGAATTTCAGGAGATTGGCAATTCTGCGACTGTCGAGTTCGCTGGTCATGTCGTCCAGCAACAGCACCGGCGAGACGGAACGGCATCTTCTCAACAGCTCTATTTCGGCCATTTTCAGCGCCAGAACAAAGCAGCGCTGCTGTCCCTGCGAAGAAGAGTGCCTGAGCGGCTTACCATTAATAGTAAATACGATATCGTCGCGATGCGGACCAGTCAAAGTGGTCCGTTGCAGCAGCTCCGGTTCCCTCCGTTTGTTTAGCGCTGCCGCCAAGCGATCGATATTGTCGTTCAAATCTTCAGAATACGCCAGGCTTCCCGAATGATAGGAAATGGCGACCTCGTCATTAGTGTCGGTGATTTCCCGGAAAGTCTCCTTCAGTAGTTTGTCGATATTCCCGATATAACCGACGCGGCTGGTGACCAGTTGCGCCCCGGCCACAGCCAGCTGCTCATTCCACGGTTCCAGAGAGCTGGTGTCGCCACTCCTGAGAAGGGCATTACGTTGCTTGAGAATCCTCATGTACTCGTGATGTCTGGTCAGATAAATCACGTCGCCGGCAAAAATTGCCCGATCCAGATACCGCCTTCTGGACTCCGGAGCACCCCTGACCATCGTCAACTCTTCCGGCGAAAAAAGCACAACCGTAAGGATGCCGAAGAAATCCGCCACCCTGACAACTGTTTTTTGATCAACCCGGACCTTTTTGCCGGCTTGATCAAGGAGCAGATCCACTTCCCTGTTTAGGCCATCATCGCTTATTAACCCTTTTATCAGCGAAAACTGCTTTTCCCAGCCGATAAGTTCCGGATTCTTGGCCATCCGGAATGATTTAAGGGTTCCGAGCAGATAAATCGATTCAAGGATATTTGTCTTTCCCTGAGCATTGTCACCGCAGAAAATATTGAACCCGGTTCCGAATTCAACCGTGGTGGCTGCAAGGTTACGAAACGATTGGACCGACAGCCTGCTAAGAATCATTGTACCCGCTTCGCTAAAAAGGCCGCTCGAACTGAGAGGCCCCTTGGTTCTCTGCAATCCGACCGGAATTGATTAAAGACGCATCGGCATGATAATGGCTTGAAATCCATCATCTGATGCCGGTTTAATGATCGCCGGGGTCATTTCGCTCTTCATATGCAATTGAACGGTTTCATCGCCAAGCACGGAAAGTACGTCAATGATGTACTTGGCATTAAAACGGGTAACCATTGTATTTCCGGTATAGGAAATTTCAATCTCTTCTTTTGCCTCGCCAATTTCAGGGTTGCTGGATGATATTTCCAGGAGTTCCGGATCGATATTGAATTTAACGCCCTTGAATTTCTCACTGGAAAGAATTGCAATCCTTTTGAGCGCGCGAAGAAATGGTTCTCTATCGACAGTTACGAGCAGGTCGTTGTTTGCGGGAACTACCCTTGTATAATCAGGAAACTCGCCGTCAACCAGGCGCATGACAACGATGGTGTCCCCTTTTTTCACAACGGCGCTGTTGTCCATGAAAGTCATCTCAATATCATCGTCTACATCCTCTGTTATCTTCTTTAACTCGAAAATGCCTTTCTTGGGAAATATGGCTCCGTTACTGAGTTCCGGGCAGATCGATCCGCTCAATTCCCGCTCAACGATGGAGAGTCTATGTCCGTCAGTCGCTACCATCCGCAACAGCTTGCGATCGCCGTCTTCTACGGCCTTAACGAAAATTCCGTTAAGGTTGTATTTGGTTTCATCGTGGCAGATCGCATAGGAGGTTTTCTCGATCATATCATTAAGCATGCTGCCGCTTATCTTGATCAGATTTTCGTCGTGTATTCTCGGGAAATACGGAAATTCGTCAGGGGATAATCCCACAATATTGAACTGAGCCTTGCCGCTTTTCAACTCAACCCAATCATTATCCTTTGTTTTGAAAGTAATTTCTTCATCGGACAATTCTTTTATTATTTCATATAGTTTCTTGGCAGATACGGTAATTTTGCCTTCCTCAATTACGGTAGCGGCATGGGAAGTCTTGATGCCGACTTCAAGATCTGTGGCCAGGATATAGATATTATCATTAAGTGCTTCAATAAGAACATTTGAAAGGATCGGCATGGTATTCTTTTTTTCAACGATACCCTGCACTCGCTGCAATGCCCTTAAAAAAGGTTCTTTGAGAATTTTGAATTCCATGATCGCTCCTTATTTATACTTATAAGTATTTATAGGTAGTAGTAATAGAAAGACCTGTTGATATGTTGATTCGTATCAAAAAACAACGGCTGTACCTGTTGTTGAGAGCATAAATATCTTGTAAACAAGTCTGGTGAGAAACTCATTTGTTCCACACCGGCAAAAAGATTTACACAGTTGCCAACTGTTTTCAACAGGAACCCACTGTCAAGTTAACAGGCTTCTCCTGATAATTTCGATGGTGTTTCTGATCTCGTGATCCTGGCCCAGCAGTTTTTCGATTTTCTTCACCGAATGAATTACTGTCGAATGGTCTTTACCGCCAAATTTGTCGCCTATTTCCGGATATGAAGCCTTGGTAAGTTCACGGCAGATAAAAATTGCGATTTGGCGCGGGACCACAAGAGTTTTAATTCTCTTGTCTGATTTCAGGTCACTTATTTTGAGCTGAAAATGGTCTGCCACTGCTTTTTGAATGTATTCAATGGAGATATCCTTGGATTTGTCGACGATGATATCTTTTAGCACTTCTTTTGCCATTGTCAGGGTTATCTTGCTGTTGGTAAGGCTCGAATAGGCGCCTAGCCTTACCAGCATCCCTTCCAGTTCACGAACGTTGCTGGCAGAGCTGGAGGACAGAAAAAGAGCCACATCGTCAGGAAGCAGTATCCCGTCAAACTCGGCCTTCTTTTTGAGAATGGCGCTCTTGGTTTCAGTGTCCGGAGGCTGTATGTCCGCTATCAGTCCCCACTCGAAACGTGATCTGAGCCGTTCTTCCAATTCCGGAATCTCTTTGGGAAACTTGTCGGATGTCAAAACAATTTGCTTGTGCGATTCATAGAGCGAGTTGAAGGTGTGAAAAAATTCTTCCTGGGTCGCAGGCTTATTTGCCATGAACTGGATATCATCGATCAGAAGGACATCTGCTTTACGAAACTTGTTTCTGAAATCGTCCATCTTCTTATGACGAAGCGAGTTGATCATTTCGTTCATGAACTTTTCGGAAGTGTAATAGCAGATGCGGGCTGACTTGTTCGTGGCCAGGATCTGGTTGCCAATGGCAATAAGCAGATGGGTTTTACCCAAGCCAACGCCGCCGTATATGAATAAGGGGTTATAGTTTGTTGCAGGGTTGTTTGCCACTGCCTGGGAAGCGGCATAGGCAAACTGGTTGCTGCTGCCGCATACAAATTTTTCAAATGTGTATTTTGGATTCAAAAAGGAGAGGTATTCGGACTCTTTTTCCGGTTTACTGCGGGTTTCCTTTGTTGTTGCACTGGCATCGGGCTTGGGATCAGGCTGAGATGCGGCGGTACTCGTTTTTTTCCTGTAATGCGAATTCCAGGGAATAGTTCGTGTTTGTCAGGGCAGTCATCGCCTCTGAGATGATGCTGGAGTACTTCTCGCGGATGAACTCCCTTGAAAAGGAATCCGGGACTTCCAATATCAGATAATCGCCCTGGACAGACTGGAACTTGATCGGCTTAATCCAGGCATTATAGGTCTGAGGAGTCATGACCTTTGATATATTGGTTTGTACCTCTTGCCAGATCTTTTCCATGGAAGTCAACCGGGACACCTGCAACTTGGCAGGATGGTCATTGAATATCCCCGCAGTAAGGCACGAGGCATCTTAGGACATAAATAATCTCTCAACGCAGCCTGCTGCTGGAAATTTAACCCCGAGAGTTAAATCGAGAATGGAAATACTATAGGCCAAAACTCGAGCTTCTATTTTCAGAATTCGATATTTTTGAGAAAGTTTTACACAGGCTTGTCAACAGCCGCGCATATGGATAATTACTATCAATGACGAACTGTTACCGGGCATATCACCTCATCAGACGCCGTTTTTTTGGATTTTGAACACTAACAGAGGGAACTTTAATTTGCAAGGCTAATTTATTTAATAGTTATTGAAATTTCTATTGACTTATAAATGCCTTAGCATGTATAAAACACATTTCATTTAGGGTAAAAACGTATCGAGAACATAAGGAGTGGGTAGATGAAAAGGACATTTCAGCCGAGTAATACTTCAAGAAAAAGAACGCATGGTTTTCTGGTTCGCATGGCAACAAAAAATGGGCGGTTGGTAATCAAGCGTCGTCGTGCAAAAGGTCGCAAGAGACTCTCTGTAACCATAGCAAGCAAGTAATTGAATCGAGAAGCAACTCTTTATTCGTTCAATAAGGGTGAGCGGTTACTCCGTCGCGAAGAATTTCTCAAGGTAAGCAGGGAAGGGCACAGAAGATCGGGCAGGCATTTTATCATCATCAGACTGCCTGCGTGCAGTGCCTCTGCGAGAATAGGAATAACAGCCAGCCGCAAAGTTGGCGGTGCTGTTGTACGTAACCATATAAAGCGACTTGTCAGGGAATGCTATAGATTGAACAAAGGTTGGTTTCAATCAGCAGATTATTCCATAATTGCCCGAAGTAGTGCCGCTCACCTGAATCTTCAGGGTGTTTGCAACGATCTGAGGCAGATTCTGCAACAGTTTAAGGCTGAGCATGGTTAACCGGATCGTTATCCATATGATCGTTTTGTATCAACGGTGCCTGTCTCCTCTGTTGATTCCCCCCTGCCGTTTTTATCCCAGCTGTTCCCAATATGCTATAGAATCGCTAAAAAAGTACGGTTTATTCCGGGGTGCTTGGATGACCCTCCTCCGTCTTGCTAAATGCCATCCCTTTCACCCAGGCGGTATTGATCCCGTCAAATAGATTTTGCGAGGTTTATTTATGGAAAAGAGAGTCCTCATTGCCGTACTTCTCTCAATTGCAGTTATGTACGGTTTTTCATTTCTGTTTCCCCCGCCTCCGGCCAAGGTCGCCAAGACGACAGCAGTACAGGGTTCGACTAGCAGCTCCCGGAATACCGTTACCACGCAAGCCGAAACTGTTGTCAAACCGGATCTGACAAAGGGAGCGCTTCCGGTTGCGCAGGAAGAGCGCGATATTTCGGTAGAGACCGATCTTTATCGGGCCGTTTTCACCTCAAAGGGCGGGGCAATAAAAAAGTTAACCCTGAAATCTTACCGGGAGACGACACGACCGGGTTCTCCTGAGATTGCACTGATCGACGGGAGCAGCAACAGGACACTTACGACTTCAGGAGACGGATTTCTGATCGATCCGAACGCGCAGTTCGCAACATCGGCACCTGCAGTCATTAAAGCGTCAGGGGCTGAAAAGAAGGAACTGGAGTTTGTCTGGACGTCGAATCAGGGAGTAGTTCTCAGGAAGGTTTATTCTTTTTCCGGTAACGACTATGGAATTCAGCTGGTTCAGCAACTTTCTTCAGTCGGCGCTGTTCAGCAGGCCGGAACCCTGCGGCTCACCCTTGCCAACAAGGTCATAACCGGCAGCAAGGAAGGTCGATACGAGGTATATGGACCGGTTACCCTGGCTGACGACAAGGTTTCAACCGTGCCGGTTGCAGACCTTGCCAAAGGGGCCAAGGCTTATGATAAGCAGATCATCTGGACCGGTTTTGCGGACAAGTATTTTCTTAATAGCGTAATCGCAAAAGACGCATCCATCGCTTCGGTAAAGATAAACCAATTGAATCCCAGCCAGGTGGAAAGCGTCATCTCTTCTCCGCAGATCGTTCTGAAGCCCGGCGAATCGGTTGCTGCGGCCTATCGTATCTATTTCGGGCCAAAGGATCTGGAAGTCCTGAAGGCTCAAGGGAGCAGGCTCGAAGAGGTTATCGATTTCGGATGGTTTTCTGCCATTGCCAAACCTCTGCTCATAACCATCAAGTTTTTCAAGAAATATGTCGGCAATTACGGCCTGGCCATAATCATCATAACAATTATTCTGAAGATTCTCTTTTACCCGCTTACGCATACCAGTTACAAATCGATGAAGGAGATGCAGAAGCTTCAGCCAAAGATGCAGGAGCTGAAGGAGAAGTTCAAGAACGATAAGGACGGGATGAACCGCGCGGTCATGGAGCTGTATAAGGCCCACAAGGTCAATCCGCTCGGCGGCTGTCTGCCAATGGTCGTCCAGATCCCGGTTTTCTTCGCGCTGTATAAGGCGCTCATGTTTTCAATCGAATTGCGTCATGCGCCGTTTTATTTCTGGATCCAGGATCTCTCGGCAAAAGACCCTTATTACGTGACCCCGCTTGTTATGGGCGTTACCATGTTTATCCAGCAGAAGATGACCCCGACAAACATGGATCCGGTTCAGGCCAAGATGATGCTGATGCTGCCGGTGGTCTTCACCTTCATGTTCCTGAATTTCCCGTCCGGTCTGGTCCTTTACTGGCTGGTCAACAATATCCTGACCATTGCGCAACAGTCCTATATCAACCGAACCGTAAAGTAGGATGGAAGGTTCACGATGTACATAAGAGACACAATAGCTGCCATCAGCACCCCTGTCGGAGAGGGCGGGATCGGCATTGTGAGGATAAGTGGTAACGATGCGGCGCGTATCGGGGCTGCCATATTCAGATCAAGACAAGACGGTGGCTTTCGAAGCCACCGTTTTTGTTATGGCACGATAGTAACTGCCGATGGCGACATCCTTGACGAGGGTTGTTGCGTTCTGATGCGGGCGCCCCGTTCCTATACAAAGGAAGACGTGTTCGAAATCCACTGCCATGGCGGTGTCCTGGTCACCAGGAAGGTTCTGGAACAGGCCCTTGCAGCAGGGGCGCGACTGGCGGCGCCGGGCGAATTCACCAAAAGGGCATTTCTCAACGGCAGAATCGATCTGCTCCAGGCAGAAGCGGTTATGGATGTCATCAGGAGCAAGACCGACGCGGCCTTGCGCATGGCCGAACATCAGCGCGAAGGTGTGCTGTCCGGCCGCATTACGGAAATCAGGGATTCCCTTCGGGACGTGGCGGCAATGGTCGAAGCGCATATCGATTTCCCTGAAGAAGATATCGAGCTTCCGATTGTCGAGGACCTGAAGCTGTCAATCACCACGGCCATAGACGGCCTTTCGACGTTGCTGACCAGCTTCAACGAAGGCAAGGTTTTGCGTGACGGGGTCTCGGTGGCGATTGCCGGGAAACCGAATGCCGGAAAATCAAGCCTTCTGAATGCCCTGTTGCGGGAAGAGCGGGCTATTGTTACGGAACTGCCGGGCACAACCAGGGATGTCATCGAAGAGGTCATAAATATCCAGGGGCTTCCGGTACGGCTGCTCGATACGGCCGGGATCAGGGAAACATCCGACCTGGTTGAGCAGCTCGGTATCGACCTGGCCCTTGACAGGATTTCCCGGGCTGATCTCGTGTTGTTTATTCTTGACCGCTCGCGGCCGCTCGACACGGACGATCTCCGGATTCATCAGGAAACGCGTTGTCGCAACATTCTGGTGGTCAGAAATAAGAGCGACCTCCCTGAGGCCATCAGCATGCCCGATCTCTTTGCCGGTTATCCGGTCGTAGATATCTCTACCGTCACGGGCGAGGGTATTGATCGACTGAGGAGCGAAATCCATGGTGCCTTCATCTCCGGGACCGCCGTTGACAGCAGGGAATATGCGGCAATTTCCCAGGAGCGTCATTTTGAGGCGCTTACGAATTCCGTGAAATTGCTGCAAGGCTCTTTGGCGGCACTCAGTTTCGGTCAGCTGGAAATTGTGGCGATTGACGTTCGTGAAGCTCTTGGTGCAATAGGTGAGGTAACAGGAGAAACCACTCCGGACGATGTGCTGGATCTGGTGTTCTCCCGGTTCTGTATTGGCAAGTGAGGTCATGTTTCACGTGAAACATGTATGCAGTATCCCGATAAATCCGGGCTTGCGGCGCGGTTACGGTCTCATGTGCGGCCGTATGAATCATGCGCAGCTCAATGGAGCGACTCGTAATGATCATGTATGACAACAAATATGACGTGATTGTGGTTGGCGGGGGGCACGCGGGGTGTGAGGCCGCCCTTGCCGCGGCACGGATGGGGTGCAGGACGCTGATGCTGACCATCAACCTCGATGCGATCGCGCTCATGTCTTGTAATCCTGCCATCGGCGGGCTGGCCAAAGGGCATCTGGTGAAGGAGATCGATGCCATGGGCGGTGAGATGGCAAAGAACATCGATGCCACCGGAATCCAGTTCAGGGTGTTGAATACCCGGAAAGGCCCGGCAGTCCGGGCCTCCCGGGCCCAGGCCGACAAGCAGCAGTACCGGCTCCGGATGAAACGGATCCTCGAAGGCCAGGAGCGGCTCGATCTGAAGCAGGGCGAGGTTACGGCGCTGCATGTCGAAGACGGCCAGGTGCTGGGGGTGGACACCAGGGCAGGGGTGCGTTACCAGGGGGCGACCGTTGTTCTTACTACCGGAACCTTCATGCGGGGGCTGATCCATATCGGGCTGGTGAACTACCCCGGCGGCCGGGCCGGCGATATCCCGTCCATCGGGCTGTCCGACCAACTGCGCGAACTGGGGTTCAGCGTCGGCAGGCTCAAGACCGGCACTCCGGCACGCCTGGATGGCAGAACCATCGATTTCGGCCGGCTGGAGGCGCAACCTGGCGATGACCCACCGGCGCCGTTCTCCTTTGCCACGGAGCGAATCGACCGTCCCCAGGTGCCGTGCTATATCGCCTATACCAATCCGCTCAGTCACGATATCATCCGTTCGGGGCTGGACCGGTCTCCGTTGTACGCCGGGATCATAGAAGGGATCGGGCCGCGCTACTGCCCCTCGATTGAGGACAAGGTGGTCCGGTTCCCTGATCGCGACCGGCACCAGACCTTCATCGAGCCTGAAGGGGCCGACACCGTGGAGTATTATCCTTCGGGGCTGTCCACGTCGCTGCCGATAGATGTGCAATGGGCGTTTTACCGCTCCATCAAGGGGCTGGAGCGGGTCGAGATCATGCGGCCGGCGTATGCGATCGAGTACGACTATGTCGATCCGATTCAGGTCCATGCTTCCCTGGAAACCAAGCTCATTCGCAATCTGTATCATGCCGGGCAGATCAACGGCACTTCTGGTTATGAAGAGGCAGCCGGCCAGGGGTTGATGGCCGGGATCAATGCCGCCCTGCAGGTTCAGGGGAAAGAGCCGCTGGTCCTGGGGCGCAACGAGGCCTATATCGGCGTGATGATCGATGACCTGGTCACGCTCGGAACCAAGGAGCCGTACCGGATGTTCACGTCGCGGGCCGAATACCGGTTGCTGCTCAGGGAGGATAATGCCGACATCCGCCTGCGAGAAAAGGGGCGAGCAATCGGCCTGGTATCTGAAGAAGAATTCGGTAAATTCAGCGAAAAAAGGGACCTGATCGGCACGGAGCTGGAAAGAATCAGGCAGGCACGGATCCTGCCGTCGTCCGCAGATCCGCAATTTCTGGAGAGATACGGACTGACCGGGATGCAGAATGCGGTAACGTACGAGCAGCTCCTGCGCAGGCCCGATTTCACCTGGCGCGATCTGATAGCGCTCGACCAGACGGTCAGTGAAGCGGATGACGCGGTCTGGGAGCAGGTGGAAATACAGGTCAAGTACCAGGGGTATATCGATCGTCAGCTCGATCAGGTGGCGCGGTCCCGGGGAGTTGAAGCGGTGCGGATACCGGCGGAATTCGATTATGGCCAGCTTTCAGGGCTGTCTACCGAGGTCAGGGAAAAGCTGCAGAAGTTCCGGCCCGACACCCTTGGGCAGGCGACCAGAATCCCCGGCGTCACGCCTGCGGCGATTGCCATCCTGTCGGTAGCGCTGAAGTCGAGGGGGCGAAAATGAGTCCAGCCGAAATGGAACTTCTCCGTGACGGCGCCAAAGAACTCGGGATAGAGCTGTCAGATTCGGAGCTGGACCGGTTTAGACTTTTCACCGATGAGCTGTTGCGCTGGAATGCGAAGCTGAACCTCACGGCGCTCACTGATCCCCGGGACATAATCGTCAAGCATTACCTCGATTCGCTTACGATCAACTCCAGTCTGCCGCTTGGCGCCAGCCTGCTCGATTTCGGCTCCGGTGCCGGGTTTCCGTGTCTGCCGCTCAAGATCGTTCGTCATGACCTCGACCTGCTCTCTGTCGATTCCGTCCAAAAGAAGATCAACTTTCAGCGCCAGGTGTCAAGACTGCTCGGCCTGGAACGGTTCAAGGCGCTGCATACCCGGGTGGAGGCGCTGGCAAAAGAAGGGGGGCGTTTTGATTTCGTGGTGGCGCGGGCCGTTGCTGATGTTGCGGTACTCGCCCGGCTGGGCGCACCGTTTCTGGCCGAGAATGGCCGATTGATCGCCATGAAGGGGAGCCGGTGGCGCGAGGAAATCGTTGAAGCCGGCCGAGAGCTCGATGAGCTCGGCCTGGCGGTGATCGAAACCAGAGAGCTGCGGCTGCCGATAACCGGTGATGAACGGGGAATTGTTATCATCGGGAGAAAATAGCTTGACACTTTTTCATTGCGCCGAAATCGGCCTGTAATCGTCCCGGGTCATATTCGCTTGCCTACCCCTTTCCCGCAAGGCTTTTCGCTTCCAGAGATCAAATTTGAAAGCCGGTAAAATGCCTAATAGTTAGGCATAGACTTACCGGGCAGATCGGATTACAAAATGCGATTCCGACCATGCCTAATTTTTGTGCGCAACGCGATCCCGGTAACGGATCAGTAATGCGGAGGCGGCTCCTCCTCGTCGGGTAACCTGGTCAGTGCCGGCAGCGCAATGCTCAACTGGTCCCGCAACATGGCTATATCAGTCTCCAGCCGTTTGATGGTCAGCTCCTGGCGGTAGACGATCTCGCTGAGCTCGGAAATTGTCTTCTCCTGGTGCATATATCTGGTTTCCAGCTCGATGATCCGCTCTTCCATTTTTCCCCTCACAATCCTGATTCGTCCTGGTTCGGCCTGCTCTGCAGGGTGGCGGACCCGATGGCTCCGAGCAGCGCCACCAGGGAAGCGAGCAGCAGGGCAGTAGCAAACGATCCGGAGCTGTCGGCCATCATGCCGGCAACGCTGGGGCCGACCGCCTGGCCGATGCCGAAAAATAGGGTTACGAAGCCGAGGGCTGCCGGCGCCATCCTGTGACCGAGAATGTCGCCGCACGCCGCGGCCATGATTGCCGGGATGCTAAAGGCCGAAAGTCCGTAACAGACCGCGGCAACTATGAAACCCCACCTGGACGTGGTCAGGCCGAACAGGGCAAAGGTTGCCGAGTGAATCAGGTAAACTGCGACCAGCGTGTGCTTGCGGCCGATCCGGTCGGAGATCGCACCCCAGAGAAAACCTCCCATAAGACTTGCCCATCCCATGGCCATGAACAGGCTGCCGGCTTCGGCCCGGCTGTACCCGCCGGCGCTGATCAGGTGCTTGACAAAAAAGGTCATGAAGATGATATAGGAGAAACCGAAGGCGACATAGACAAATCCCAGATGCCAGACCGGCCATGACCGGTAGACCGAGCTCCAGGAACGGTTCACCGCCGGAGGAGTTTGGGTGGCGCCGGCATAGGGGGTGGCCAGGGAAAGGGATGCAGCGCCGCGGTTGCGGACCAGAAGAAGGCAGAGCAAGGCGATTGCCAGGGATGCCGCGCCGAACAGGTACCAGCAGAATCGCCAGCCGGACTGGCCGTAGAGCTGCATTAATTCCGGCGCCAGCGGCCCGACCGCGATCAGTGCCAGGGAGGAGCCGCTGACGGCGATCCCGGCTGCAAAACCGCGGCGGTTTGCCGGAAACCAGGCGGCCCACATTCCCATAACGGCGATATTGGCCGCGCCACTGCCGACCCCGGTCAGGCAGCGCCAGGCAGCAGCGGCAAGAAAGGAATCGGCCATTCCGGTCAGGATCATGGCCAGGCCGGAAACAGCCAGCCCGGCGGCGATAACCGATCTTGGACCCAGGTGGGAGGCCAGCGCACCGCCAATGGCGGCCATGGCCAGGTAGCCGGCCAGGTTTGCCGTGGCCAGGGCGCCTGCCTGGGTGTTGTCCAGCCCCAGGCCGGTCTGCATGGCCGGCAGCACAACCGTATAGCCGAAGCGCGCCAAGCCCAGCGCGGCAAAAACGGCAAGGGTGCCGGCAAACAGGACGATCCAGCAGTATCCGGGCCTGTTGGTCCACGTCATAGCAAAAAAACACTCGTCATAGCAACTTCCTTTGAATAAAACTGACAGGTGCAGGTGCCATTTTTTCATCTGTTGCCTTGAAAATCCACCACGTCAAGGAGGATTTTCAAGGTAATATTATTACAGCAGCTTCCTGAGGAACTGACCGGTGTAGGAGCGGGTTATCCGGGCCAGCTCTTCCGGCGTGCCGGAGGCGACGATCTCGCCCCCACGGTCGCCCCCTTCGGGGCCGAGATCGATAATCCAGTCGGCTGTCTTGATGACGTCCAGGTTGTGCTCGATTATGACGATCGAGTTGCCTCCGGCCACGAGCTGACGGAGTACGTCCATGAGCTTGGCGATATCGGCGAAATGAAGACCGGTGGTGGGCTCGTCGAGGATATAGATGGTACGGCCGGTAGCGCGCCGGGCAAGCTCCTTGGCGAGCTTTACCCGCTGCGCCTCGCCGCCGGACAGGGTGGTTGCGGCCTGTCCGAGCTGGATGTAGCCGAGGCCGACCTCTTCCAGGGTTTTGAGCTTGTTGCGGACCTTGGGGATTGCGCCAAGAAACTCGCATGCCTCGGATACGGTCATGGCGAGTAGATCGGCGATCGATTTCCCCTTGTACCGGACTTCAAGGGTTTCCCGGTTGTACCTGGCTCCCTTGCAGACCTCGCACTGCACGTAGACGTCCGGAAGGAAATGCATCTCGATCTTGATGATGCCGTCGCCGGAACAGGCCTCGCACCGCCCCCCCTTGACGTTGAACGAATAGCGGCCCGGCTTGTAGCCCCGGATCTTTGACTCCGGGAGCTGGGCAAAGAGGTCGCGGATATCGGAAAAGACGCCGGTGTAGGTGGCCGGGTTGCTGCGGGGGGTACGGCCGATCGGCGACTGGTCGATATTGATCACCTTGTCCAGGTATTCCAGGCCGAGCACGTCTTTGACGGCGCCGGCGCGTTCACGGCTCCGGTTGATCCTCTGGCCGAGCACCTTGTGCAGGGTGTCGATCACCAGGGTCGACTTGCCGGAGCCGGAAACGCCAGTGACGCAGGTCATGACGCCGAGTGGTATATCCACGGTGAGGTCCTTCAGGTTGTTCTCGGTCGCCCCGACGATCTTCAGAAACTTGTCGGCCGTACGGCGCTTGGCCGGCACCGGAATGGACAGTTCTCCGGACAGGTATTTTCCGGTCAGAGACGCGGGGTTGGCCATGATCTCCGCCGGCGTCCCCTGGGCGATGACCTCCCCGCCGTGGACCCCGGCGCCGGGTCCCATGTCGATCACATGGTCCGCCTCCATGATCGTCTCTTCGTCATGCTCCACCACCAGCACCGTGTTGCCGATATCCCGCAGATGCTTGAGGGTATTGAGAAGCCGGACGTTATCCCGTTGATGCAGCCCTATGGACGGCTCGTCGAGGATATAGAGCACGCCGACCAGGGACGACCCGATCTGGGTGGCAAGGCGGATCCGCTGCCCTTCGCCGCCGGAAAGGGTGCCGGCGGTACGGTCCAGGGAGAGGTAGTCGAGTCCGACGTTGACCAGAAAGTTGAGCCGCTCCCTGATCTCCTTGAGGATGCGCCGGGCAATTTCGGCCTCTTTTTCCGTGAGCTTGAGCCCGGCGAAGAACTCCAGGCAATCCCGGATCGACAGGGCAGTGACCTCGGCGATGTTCTTTTCCCCGACGCGGATGAACAGCGCCTCGGGCTTGAGCCGCGCACCATTGCAGGTAGGGCAGGGCATGATGTTCATGTACTTTTCCAGATCCTCGCGGACCTGATCGGAATCGCTTTCCTTCCAGCGGCGCTCCAGGTTGTTCAGCACCCCTTCGAACTCCTTCTGGTAGGTATGGCGGCGTCCGGCGTCCTCCTCCCACCAGAACTCGATCTTCTCACCTCGGGACCCGTTCAGGATCATGTCGCGCACATCTTCCGGAAGGTCTTTGAACGGCGTCCGGATGTCAAACTTGTACGCCTTGGCAAGGGCGTCCAGGGTCATGTGGTACCAGGACGACAGCCGCTTCTCCCAGGGGGCGATGGCGCCTTCGCGGACCGACAGCTCAGGATTCGGCACCACCAGCTCCGCATCGAAATACATCCTGGTCCCCAAGCCGGTGCAGTCCGGGCAGGCACCGTAAGGGTTGTTAAAGGAAAACATCCTCGGGGTCATCTCGGGGTAGGAGATGCCGCAGTCTATGCAGGCCAGGGCCTCTGAGAACAAAATTGTATCACCGCCGACGATGGCGACCTTTGCCACCCCTTCGGCGTGGTTGAGCGCGGTCTCGAAGGAATCGGCCAGCCGCCGCTCGATCCCGGGTTTGACGATCAACCGGTCAACGACGATGTCGATGTCATGCTTCTTTTTCTTGTCCAGCTCGATCTCGTCGGCCAGCTCGATCGGGGTACCGTCGATGATGACGCGGGTGAAGCCGTCCTTGCGGAGCTGGTTGAGCTCCTTGCGGTATTCGCCCTTGCGGCCCCGGACCATTGGGGACAGGAGCTGGATCTTGGTCCCCTCAGGCTGGGACATGACCTGATCCACCATCTGCGATACGGTCTGGGAGGCGATCAGTTTGCCGCAGCTGTAGCAATAAGGCCTTCCTACCCGGGCAAAAAGGAGGCGCAGGTAGTCGTAAATCTCGGTAACCGTGCCGACGGTAGACCTGGGATTGCGGCTGGTGGTCTTCTGTTCGATGGAAATGGCCGGAGACAGCCCTTCGATGGACTCCACGTCCGGTTTTTCCATCTGCTCCAGAAACTGGCGCGCATAGGCGGACAGGGACTCAACGTACCGGCGTTGCCCTTCGGCGTAGATGGTGTCGAACGCCAGGGTCGATTTCCCCGAACCGGAGATGCCAGTGATAACGACCAGCTGGTCGCGGGGGATCTCGACGTCGATACATTTCAAATTATGTTCGCAGGCGCCCTTGATAACAATTTTTTCGTGAGACATAAGCATCCCGTTTGCGGAAATAAGTTAGCAATATAACACATAGTAACGATATCATGAAATAAGCAGAGCTGCATCCGGCAGTGTGGTTATGACAGGAGAGATTACTAGCTTTTGAACTGCAGGCTGTGGAGCCGGTAATACAGCCCCTGGCTGGCCAGCAGCTCGGAGTGGCTCCCTTCTTCGACCTTCTCGCCGCGATGGATTACCGCGATCCGGTCGGCATCGCGAATGGTTGACAGCCGGTGCGCCACGACCAGTGTGGTTCTGCCCGCCATAAGACGCTGCAAACCTTCCTGAATCAGCCTCTCGCTGGCCGTGTCCACGCTGGCCGTGGCCTCGTCAAGGACCAGGATCTGCGGATCGAATGCCACTGCCCGCGCAAACGAGATCAGCTGGCGCTCGCCGGCCGAGAAGTTGACCCCGCGTTCCCGGACCTCTTCCCGGTATCCGTTGGGGAGCCGCTCGATGAAGCGGTCGGCACCGACGACTGCGGCGGCTTTGGCAACCCTGGGGCGGATCGTATCGTCATTGAGGCAGATATTGTCCTCGATACTGCCGGTAAAGAGGTACGGATCCTGGAGGACTATGCCGATCCTTTGCCTGAGCTCGGCGACCGGCATCCGGCGCAGATCGATTCCGTCAATGGCGATGCTCCCCTTGATGACGTCGTACAGCCGCGACAACAGCCGTGTTACAGTGGTTTTGCCGCCGCCGGACTCGCCCACAAGCGCAATCTTCTCCCCCTGGGAGATCGTGAGGCTGAAGTTTTTCAGCACATACTCCTCCCCCTTGTAGGCAAACCAGACATCGCGGAACTCGATGGCGCTGAAATTGTGTGGAGGTGATATTGTTTCGCCTGCAGCGGGCTCCGGGAGGTACTCGCTGGTATCAAGCAGGTTGAACAGCCGCTCCAGTGCCGCCATTGCCCCCTGCATCACCGAATATTTGGCCGAGAGGTCCCGGATCGGCGAGAAAAACTTCTCGATGTACTGGATGAAAGCGACCAGGGCGCCGAACGTCAGGGCGCCGCTGATTATCTCGCCGCCGCCGTACCAAATCAACAGGCCTACGGCAACGGAGGAGAGCGCTTCTACCGCGGCGTAGAGCGAGGCGTCCCAGGTTATCACCGGCAGGTTGGCGTCGCGGTAGGACGAGTTGAGGCGCCGGAACTCCTCCTGCTCGGATTTTTGCCGGTTGAACAGCTGGATGACCGATATGCCGCCGATGGACTCGTTCAGGGAGCTGTTCAGTGCGGCAAGCCGCGACCGCACCTGGCGGAAGGCGGCCCGCATCTTGCGGCGGAAGGCAAAGGCGACCCAGAGTAGTATCGGGAGGACCGAAAACGTGGCCAGGGAGAGCCGGAGGTTCATCCAGAGCATCACCCCGACGATGCCTGCCAGCAGCAGCAGATCGCCCACCACCGTAATGATGCCGGCGGCAAACATCTCCCCCAGGACCTCCACGTCGCTGGTCAGCCGGGTAACAAGGCTTCCTGTCGGGGTCCGGTCGTAAAAGGAGGTGGACAGCCTTTGCACATGAACAAACAGCTCCAGCCGAAGGTCCTGCATGATCCTTTGGCCGATATACTGCAGCAGCCAGACTTCGGTGAACGAGAGCAGGGATTCGACCATGATCAGCCCCAGGAAACCCGCGGCGATCTTCGGCACTCCGGCCATCTGGCCGGTCACGATATGATTGTCAATGGCAAGCTTGATCAGCAGCGGCTGGGCAAGCTTGGCTGCAGTGGTCAGCGGCAGAATGGCCAGGGTAACCAGCACCAGCCAGCGATAGGGGCGCAGATACGCCAGGAACCTCCCCATCAGCGCCCGGTCATAGGCCTTGCCGACGATCTCGTCTTCGTATATCCCGCCGAAACGCATTAAACTCCCCCTGCCAACAAACTACCCATTTGACACCGGCAAGTCAACCTGTGTATCTTGCAGATGCCCGTGAACATTAACAGCCCACAGAACGCTTCCCCTTCGCCGCTCAAGGTTTATTCATTCCTGGTGCTTACCACTTTTTTCTGGGGGGGGAGCTTCCTGTTCAACAAGCTGGGGCTCAGAGAGGTCCCGCCGGTCCATTTTGTCTTCATCCGGTTTTCGCTGGCAGCGCTCATCATGCTTGCACTGTGCGCGAACCGTCTGAAGGGGATGACGCCGGACATCCTCCGGCGGGGCGCGACTGTAGGTGTGGCTCTGGGTTTGACCAACCTGACGTTTGTCTTCGGTGTCAGCGGTACCAGCATCTCCCGGGCCGGAATACTGAACAACATGTTCGTGCTGTTCATCCCACTGATCTGCGCCCTGGTCTGGAGGGACCGGGTAGGGCGGGTGAACATGGCGGGAATCGCCTTGGCCGTGGCCGGCATCGGGCTGCTCGCCTCGGGCGGCGCCGGGTTCAACCGGGGAGATTCCATATCGACCCTCTGCGCGGCATTCATCGCCATCCACATCATATCGGTTTCAAAAGTCCTTCGTAACGACGACGTTTACCTCATCTCCCTGGTCCAGTTCGTAACGGTTGCAACCATGTCCGGGATTGCGGCGCTGGCAACCGGCGCGCCGGCATACGTCATCGGCACGACCGGCGCGCTTTCGCTCGTCTATTGCGCGATCTTTCCGACGGTGCTCTGTTTCACGCTGCAGAACAACTATCAGGGGTATACGACCCCCACCAGGGCCGGGCTCATCTACACCCTCGATCCGGTCTGGAGCCTGCTGGCAGGGATCATTTTTCTCGGGGAACGATTGGAGGCGCGGGAATGGATCGGTTGCGGCCTCATATTTATGGCGGTACTGGCGCCGCTGTTGTTCCGGCTGTTGCTGGAACGGCGCCTGCAGGAGCGGTATAAGGGGTAAAACTTCAATCGGATCTATTTGAAGTTCGGATTCCATAAAAAAGGACCGCTCACAGACGGGCGGTCCTTTTTAATCGCTACGGCTGGAATCGCTCAATCGTCATCGTTCTCGTACCGGTCGTTGCGGCGGTCGTAACGGTAGCGGGGGGGCGGTGGCGGGGCGGGTTGGTCGCAGTAAAGCACGGTCCGCCTCTTTACCAGCTGTCCCTCGACGTAAACTTTTTCCCGCACCCTGCGGCATTTGCGCACATTATCATATCCCTCCGGCTCGGCATAGTAGTGGCCGCGCCGGTCTTCGGTGCGGTATTCGACCGGCCTGCCTGCGGATGCCGCCTGGTGCGCGCCCTGCGCCGACACGTCGGCAATGGTCGCTCCGGCAATGGCCCCCAGTGCGGCCCCGATCACTCCGCCACGCCAGGGGTTTTTCGAGTCGAGAATTGCGCCGACTATCCCGCCGTATGCGCCGCCCACTGTACTGCCGGCAGTCTGGCGCTGGGTCGCGCAACCTGCAAGCAGCAGGGAAGCGATGCAGGCGGCAGCAACAACCCTGATCTTGGATCTGTTCATTTCCCCTCCCTTTCCCGTTGCGGTCTCTGTTCCTTCTGCTCCCGTTGCGGTTTCTCGCCAGGTTGCGCCTCTTTCGGCGTTTCGCGCGGGGCTATCTGCCAGACCCGTCGCGGCTGTTTGGTCTTGGCATCGGTGCGGACGGCAGGTGTAGGGGCCGGCTTCTGCTCTGCCTGCGGCTGTCGCTCGCGGACGATCGGACGACTCTCGGTACGGCCTTCCATTGGGGCGGGTTTTCCCTGGGGCCTGACACTCTTTTCCGGCGTTGCCTGAGTTGGCCGCTCTATTGGCTGCACTGCCTCGCGTTGGCGTCGATCCTGGGTGGCGTGATCTTTATCGGGCTTTTGCGGAGGCGCAGGGGCCGGCGTCACTCTGGCCGGCTGCTGTGCCTGTGGTGCCGGTGTTACCCTGGATGGTGTTTGTGGTGCAGGGATACCTCTTGCCGGCTGCGCCTGAGGCGTGGGCGCAACACGCTGCTGTACCGGTTGCTGCCTGTTATCAGGAGCTTTCTGGCGGTCCCGGACTGCCTGCGGTTGCCTGTCTGGGGATATGCCGCGCCGATCCCGCTCCAGGCGTGGAAAGCGATCCTTAAGCGGCGCAGGGTGGCTTCGCAAGATTGCCGGGGGCGGGGTGCTGCCGGCAGTTACCCTGCGCACCTCGGGCATCCGTGCCTCGCGGGCAATGGGCCGTATTTGCGGCGGCGCTGTCAGTCCCTGGTAGCGTTCAAAGCCGACTGGCCGCCCTTGCCGCGGTTTACCTCTGCCGGTGGCAAAGGCGCTTCTCTCAATGACCGTTACCGCATTCCTGACGCGGGTATTGCGGTAGTTTACGATCGGCCTTACGACCGAGCGACGGTCAACACTGGTTATATTGATGCTGAGACTGCCGAAGGATCCGTAACCGTAATAGGTTTCGCCCGGTGCCAGCGGTACCCAGGCCAGGTCGCGTTGCGTATCCACCCAGGCCACGTATCCCGGGGACCAGTAGACGTCCGCGGCGCGGCGGAACCCAGCACCAGCCGTATCTCGTGCTGTGATACCAGCGGCCGTAGTGATGGGGCGCCCATCCCCATGGTTCCGAGGCAATCCAGACATAGCCGCCCCGGCGCCAGACCCATCGCCCCTGCTGGTAAGGCACCCAGTCAGCCTCTGCAACGATGGTCGGCCGCCAGGCATAGCCGTAATCCTCAACCTGGACCCACTCTCCGTTTGCTGCCAGTTCATCTTCATAAATCACGAGTTCTTCGGGGAGATGGTGATTTGCCGCTTTGCGGGAGCTCTTCCGATCCCGGTCCGCATTCCAGAGCTCCCATTTGTCAGGCGGATTGAGCTGGGCAATTTCGGCGCCGTTTTCAGAAAAAATCAGGTCCTCGCCGGATCGGACACGGGTTTTCCCGGAACTCCCCTCGACATACGCCGAGCCTTTGAGCACCGATACCTCGGTGTCCGGGTTCTCGCCGCCCAGGATATCGACATGGACGCGGCTTTTTCTCCCGAGGCTGACGGTTGCGTCTTCGGTGTCTATCTGCAGCTCCCGGTCATCCGGCGCTGTCCGGGCATAAAGGCGGCCCGAGCCGAGGTAGACCTGTTGTTCGTCGTCACTGAGGCGGACAACATCAATGCTGGTCTTTGAGCCGAGACGGATGACACTGCCGCTTTTCAGTTGGATTTCCGCTTTGGCAGCTTCCGGACACCAGATCCTGTCCCCTTCTTCGATCGGCGTGTTTACGGCGGCCGGCACCCAGTCGTTGCTTTCATTATCAAAGAGGAGAACGTCGCCCTGGGTCAGGGTGAGGCGGGCCATTCCCGCTGAGGCATGGGCAAAGAGCGGGATCAAGGTCAATGCGATTGTAACGGAGATGATAACCAGTCTTTTCATGTGAACCTCCTGACCCTTTCAACGCGTTGCTGTCCGTAAGGTTGACAGCGGATGTTAAGGGGAGCGATATTCGGCGGTGGGCCAGAACGGGATGCCGCCGCGCGGGGTGAATTCGCCGCGGACAGTCAGGCTGATCGGGGAAAGGAGCTTGACCAGGTCGTTGCAGATCCTGTTGACCCCGGCTTCGTGGAACTCCCCGAACATCCGGAACGAGCCCAGGTACAGCTTGAGGCTCTTGCTTTCCACGCAGAGCTTGTCGGGCCGGTAGTCGATGACGATCTTGGCGAAATCGGGCTGGCCAGTCAGGGGGCAGAGGCAAGTGAATTCGGGGCATTCGATGTGGATCGTCCCGATTGCGCCGGCCGGGTTCAGTTCATTGACGCTGAACGGACTGGGAAAGGCTTCGAGCAAGGCCGGGTCCGGATTGTCATAACAATAAACAGTGCCTGCATTTCCCAGGGCCTTTAGATTTTCATGGAGCTTCATGATCGGATTCCCCTCGTTTTATGGTCGTAAGCTACGGAGTGAACCGGAAAATCTTGTACGGACCCTCTCCCAGGTGGATGCGGGAGGTGGTAACGTAAAAGCTGCCGTCGGGCGCCAATGCCATGCTGTCGGGCCATTGCAGGCGATTGTCCTTGGTCACCGTCTCCAGGGTGCCGTCCGGAAGCCTTCTCTTGATGGCACTATCTTCTATTGCCGTGAAATACAGCCTGGCGCTGCGATCAAACTCCAGGCCGTCGCTTGCCACGGTCTGCCCCAGGTTTTCCACCTTTTTCGGCAGTTCGCGGGCGGCAATGTTCTCGTCGAGCAGCCAGAGAAGCTTGATGCGGTATAAGGTGCGCCCGGTAAGCGCCTTGAAATAGAGATACTCGCCGCTGGGGTCGATGGCGATGCCGTCGATATGGACGCGCGGGGTTTCACCGTCCGGAAGTAGCCATTTCATGCCGTTTATTGACAGTTCTATATCCTCGGCGGTAGTTGAGATGTCGTTGTCAAGCACCCGCCAGGCAAGGCCGGTGGCCAGATTAACAACGATCAGCCCCGGGCTGCCTGAATCGGAAATAAAGGCATGTCCACTCCGGGTATCGATGCGGATATCGTTCAGGTAACTGTTTTCATGAATTACAGGCGCCCCGAACCGTATGGTCTGCATCACCTTGTTATTCCGGAGATCGACCTTCAGGAGCTTGGCTCCACCGCTGATAACTCCTTGGAAGCGCGGATTGGCAGAGTCGAGAATCCAGAGGAAGTTCGCGTCATCTACGTAGACGCTCTGCGCACAGACTAACCGGTTCCGGGGTTCACTGCCGAACCAGCGGTTCCATTCCGAATCCGGATACGGAATGATTGACCCGTCAGCGAGGATTTCACCGACAGACATGACCACGGACTCGTTCCAGCGCGGGAAGGAGACGAATTTACGTCCTTCACGCGAGATCGCGATGCCGGTCCATTGGCGATCGGTGCTGGCAATTTCCATGAGTTCGTGGCGGATGATCAGCGGTCCGTGGTCAGGCAGGGCGCACCCCGCCGACAGGAGCAGTGCCAGGATTGCAATGAGCCGGAAGCAGAACAAAATCACCTCGTAAACAGCATATTATTTGTTATATCAGAGTTTCTTCGGTATTAACAACAGAACGGTTGACTGTCAAGGTTCTTAATGGCCGGCGGTCGTCAAAATGCTGTCCAGTTTCTCATTGACTATCTTTAGTAATCATGACACAATCTGCGGCGCAAAAAACAGGTAAAATGGGTGTTTTACATCATAATACATAGAGGAGGGAAACAATGAATACCAAAACGAAAACATGGATTGCTGCTATTGCAGGGCTTGCCATGGTATCCCTGCATGGACTGGCTTTCGCCGCCGGTGCGCCCGCTGCCCCTGCAGCGAAGGCTCAGGCCGCTGCACCGGCAAAGGCTGCCCCGGCAGCTGCGAAACCGGCCCAGGGACCCAAGCTGCTGAACGAAGACTGCGCAAAATGCCATGCCAAGGCGCCTGCGGATATCGCGGCAAACGGCGGCAAGCACAAGAGCGCGATCGGTTGCCAGGACTGCCACGCCGGCCATCCGCCGACAGTGCGGAAGATCATCCCGCTCTGCAGCCAGTGTCATGAAGGCAAGCCGCACTACAAGCTGGCCGGATGCAACACCTGTCACAGCAACCCGCATACCCCGCTCAACATCAAGATGGGGCGCAATATCACCGATCCTTGCCTTACCTGCCACACCCAGCAGATAGTAAAGCTCAGGGAGAACAAGAGCAAGCACACCGCGCTTGCCTGCACCTTCTGCCACGATACCCACGGTAAGATCCCCGAGTGCGTCCTGTGTCACAAGCCGCATTCCAAGGAGATGACCCAGGCCGATTGCAAAAAGTGCCACCAGGCCCATATGCCCAAGGCAGTTGCTTACGGCAATCAGACTCCGTCCAAGGACTGCGCCGCATGCCACAAGGCTGCATACAACCTGCTCACCGCCAGCGCCTTCAAACATAAGAACCTGAGCTGCGTTGCCTGTCACCAGGCCAAGCACAAGATGATCCCGCAGTGCCAGAGCTGCCACGGCACTCCGCACCCGGCTTCGATGCTTGCCAAGTTCCCGAAATGCGGTTACTGCCACAGCATCGCTCACGACCTGAACAGCTTCAAGGCTCAGCCCGCACCGGCTGCACCTGCTCCGGCCGCCAAGAAAAGGAAATAGGGCACGCAGTTTAGTGAAATGAAAAGGGCCGCGACTCGATGTCGCGGCCCTTTTTTTGTCCGGAAGGTCGCTGCTCAGAACGGCCGGCGTAACGCCAGATGGAGGGTGACATCAGGAGCGGTGTTGACCGCGATGTCCTCGGAAACGGCGATATCCAGCAGCAGGCTGCCGGGAAGGCGCAGGGTGCCGCCGCTGTGTAGCTGCAGGGAGTTTGCCGACAGCTCTTTGAGGTCGCTACCCTGGTAAAACGGGGTATGACCGGAAAATTGCATGATAAAGGCAATCCAGTTAGTCGGAGCCCATCCGGCACCGAGGGTGCCGAAGGCTGCGAGGGAGCGTTGCTGATCAGGGAGTACGTTCCCTCTGGTCATGGCCATGCCCCCTGCTGAACCGAACAGGGTCAGATGTCCGATCGGTATTTGGTAGTCATCGCTCAGGTCCAGCCAGAGAGCGGTATCCACGCTGCCGCTGCCGCGCAGCCTGTGGCTGTCGCCGGTGGGAAGCTTCAGGCTGCCGCGCAGGGCAACGGCCCCGGAACCCGAAGCACCGCTTTTATACAGTTGATACCCCCCGTTAATCCTGATGTCTCCGATCCCGAACCCGGAATCGTCCAGTCGCAACCGTTCCGTGCCGTTGTCGGCGTAGCTGTACAGCAGCCGGTTGCGGGGGGCTTCTTTCCTCCCTCCTTGCGGGAGTCCGAAGAAGTCATGCCACCCTTCGATGAAGCTGTCGAAAATCCCGCCGCCGTGCCCCACAAAAGGGAGTTCAAGACCGGCTTCGGCGCGAGTTCCAAGGCCGTAGCGGCAGGCCAGTGTCACTCGATACGCCTCGCCGTCAAGGATGAGTCTCTCGTGAGACGTCTCCTCTGCGGCATAATTGCTGGCAACGTCGAAAAAAAGGCCGGCCTCGCCCCTGCCTGGTCCCTTGATCAGTGCCGCCCCGGGCTCAGGAAGGCCGAAGATCTGCACCAGCGGGCTTCGGTCGGCAGTATGCAAAGGGGTGACGGGGAGAGGATCGGCAGCGGCTGACGGTTCTGATCCTGACAGTAATGACAACAGCAGGGCGGATACACAGAATAGATATCTCATGGGGGTAATTGTAGCCGAATTCGAGATCCGGGCAACCGGAGAAGCGGTTTGATTCTACTTGAAATCAGCAACCAATCTGCGATAATGAGCCGCTTTAAAAGGCTTTGTCATCTGATCGCACTATGAGGGTTTTATGAAGATGTACCAGGGTAGGCAACAGATGGAGCATAAAGTGTCGCGCCGGCAGAAGGGCGACACCTTCAAGACTTTGGCCATTGGGGTTGCAGGGGTCGCGATTATCTTGCTGCTCGGTTTTACCGGGTGGTTCTACTATATGCTGGCAAAGCTGCCCAAGGTCGATCGGCTTGCGGACTACAAGCCGCCGATCGTGACCCAGGTGCTTGGTGATGACGGCAGCCTGGTCGGCGAATTCTTCCTGGAGCGCAGGACCGTGGTGCCGGTCGACAAGATCCCCCGGAAGCTGATTCAGGCATTTGTTGCCGCAGAGGACTCAAACTTCTTCCAGCACAAGGGAATCGACTATTTCGGCATTGTCCGGGCTGCGGTAAAGAATGTCATTTCGATGCGGAAAAAAGAGGGGGCATCCACAATTACCCAGCAGGTGGCCAAGTCGATGCTGCTGACGCCGGAAAAGAGTTATTCCCGGAAGATCAAGGAAGCCATCCTGGCGAGCAGGATGGAAAAGAAGCTTTCAAAGGACGAGATACTGTATATCTATCTCAACCAGATTTATCTCGGCGCCGGCGCCTACGGCGTGCAGCTGGCTGCAGAGACCTATTTCGGCAAAGGTGTGGACCAGTTGAACCTGGCCGAGATCGCCATGCTGGCCGGGCTCCCCAAGGCGCCCAATTCCTATTCGCCGATAAAGCATATGGACAAGGCCAAGGAGCGCCAGCACTACGTCCTGGAGCGGATGGTCAAGGAGGGTTACATAACCGAGGCCGAAGCCGTGCACGCCAGGGAGACCGCCATTGCCATCAAGCCGCTGAAGAAGGTCAACAGCGAGCAGTCCGCCTATTTCCTGGAGCAGATCCGGATCCAGCTGGAGGCAAAATACGGGGAAGAACGGCTTTACAAGGAAGGTCTCAAGATTTACACGACCATGAATGCCGAGATGCAGAAAGGGGCATACGAAGCAGTCCTGCACGGCCTGAAAGAGGTCGATAAGCGCCAGGGATTCCGCGGGCCGCTGAAGTATCTTGCGGAAAGCGAGGTCGATCCGTTCTGCAGGCAGGTGGAGGACGGGATAGAAGGCGCCTCCCTCCGGCTGGGGAGCACCTATCAGGGGGTAGTAGCCAAGATCGATGCGGTGCGAGGCGACATCACCGTAAGGGTCGGCGAGCGAACCGGAATCCTGTCGCGCAAGAACATGGGGTGGGCCGGAAAAGTCGCCATGGCCGACAGCTTCGGGAAGCCGGATGAAAAAGGGAAGGGGCTGGCACTGGGAGCAGTCATCGAGGTGAGCGTGCTGGTTTCAGATGTCAACAAGACCGGGGCTGTCCTGGCCCTTGACCAGACCCCTCTGGCCCAGGCTGCGATCGTGGCCATCGATCCAAGAACCGGCGGGGTAAAGGCGCTTGTCGGCGGGTATGATTTTAAAAAGAGCCAGTTTAACCGGGCGGTTCAGGCCAAGCGCAACCCCGGGTCGGCCTTTAAGCCGATCATATATTCGGCTGCCCTGGAGAAGGGGTTGACCGCGGCCACCATTTTCGACGATTCGCCGGTCGAGTACGAAAGCGGCAAGGAAAAGGCCTGGAAGCCGAAGAATTACGACAACATTTATCGAGGCAGTGTGACCATGCGCGAGGCGTTGACCAACTCCATCAACGTCGTGAGCGTGAAGATCCTGGAACAGATCGGCGTCAACACCGCCATCGAGACCGCGAAAAAACTGGGGATAACCTCCCCGCTTGATGCGAACCTGACCCTTGCCCTCGGCTCATCGAGCATTACGCCGCTGGAGCTCACGACAGCCTATGCTACCATTGCCTCCGGCGGTTATCGGCCGACCCCCTACTATGTCACAAAAGTTACCGATTCCGAAGGCAGGGTGCTGGAGGAGGTGCAAACGCCCCGCATTCCTGTTTTCGGCGCTGCCACATCGGCAGTCAATCTGACGATTCCCTCCACAGGTCTTGTGACCACGGCGCCTGCCGCCAATCCGCTTGATCCGGTACCGGTTATGTCCCCGGAAACGGCCTATGTCATGACAAATTTGATGGAAAGCGTTGTCTCCAGCGGTACCGGCCAGAGGGCGAGGGCTCTGGGACGTCCCGTTGCCGGCAAGACCGGCACAACCAACGATATGAAGGACGCCTGGTTTATCGGGTTTGTCCCGCAGCTGGTGGCAGGCGTCTGGGTTGGATACGATCAGGAAAAATCGCTCGGGGCCGGGGGGTCGGGGGGCCAGGCAGCTGCCCCGATCTGGACGGAATTCATGCAAAAGGCCCTTAGCGGGGTGCCGGTCGAGGATTTCAAGGTCCCGCCCAATGTCACGTTTGCCCTGATCGACCCGCGAACCGGCCGTATCGCCCGGGAGGGGAGCGAGGGTTCGGTCACGGAATGTTTCGTATCCGGGACCGAACCTTCTTCAACCGACTCTGATAATTGACTGGGAAGCAGGCGGGGTAAAGCATAGGTGCAGTGCGAGGTTGCACAGTGCCGGTGGTGCGTTTTTCGTAACTTGTTACCTCTTGTTAATGTCTGGCCAGGAGGTAAACTCTTGTATTTTCAATGTGATATGAGTTGTGGGCTCGTATTGCTGCGGTACTGGTGAGATAGGAGGCACATTAGTTCTTGATCCCCCATGTAGTGAAGATGTACAGGGACAGCACTGCGGCAAACCGCATGGGTCAAGCGCTGCCAAAAAAAAACTTTACATACCCCCTTGCATTAGGGAAATTTCGGTCTATAGTAGTCGCAACATCAACTTTAGCAAGGAGGGTTAATCATGACTAAAGCAGAACTCGTTGAGGCAGTAGCAAAGTCCGCTGGTTTGACTAAGGCAGCAGCCGAGAAGGCAGTTGGCGCATTCATTAGCTCCGTAAGCGCCGCTCTCAAGAAAGGTGACAGGGTTACTCTTGTAGGCTTTGGCAGCTTCGAAGTTTCCACCCGCAAGGCCCGCACCGGCCGCAATCCGCAGACCGGCAAGGAAATCAAGATCGCCGCAGCCAAAGTGCCCAAGTTCCGTCCGGGCAAGGCTCTCAAGGATGCAGTTGCCTCCAAGAAGAAGTAACAATCTGTTACCTTCCAGTTGACGGCATTAAATATAAAAAATCACCCCGCAACAGGCGGGGTTTTTTTTGATGAATTCCACGGGGTTTAGATGAGTGCCGAAATCAGGATTTACTATGAGGATACCGACGCGGGCGGGGTTGTCTATCACGCCAACTACCTGGGGTATCTGGAACGGGGGCGCACCGAGTTTCTGCGGGACCGGGGCGTATCGGTACGGGAACTGGCCGATGCCGGCTGCATATTCCCGGTGGTGAGGATTGAAATCGATTATCGCGCCCCGGCAGTTCTTGACGACCTGTTGCGGGTAGAGACAGAAGTGGTCCGGGCCGGGAAGAGCTCATTCACCTTGCGGCAGCGGATTGTCAAAATCGCGGACAGTAAAGTTCTGGTCGAGGCGTCGGTTACCCTGGCGTGCGTCCGTCCCGGAATGAAAGCCAGGAGGCTGCCGCTAGAGCTGTTAAACGCCATTGACAGCGGCAGTTGAAAAGTATGCGGCTACCTGCAATCTCCATACTGATGCCGGTGAGGAACGAGGCCAGGTACGTCCGCGCTGCCCTGGCGTCCCTGTATGCCCAGACCTGTGGTGATTGGGAACTGGTGGTCGTCGATGACGGCTCTTCCGATGCAACCCCGGAGATCCTTGCCGAGGCCAGCCATAGCGACAGCCGCATCCGGGTATTGACAAATCCGGGGAAAGGGCTCGTAGAGGCCCTTAATTTAGGGCTCACCAACTGTCGCGGTAAACTGGTTGCCCGCATGGACGGGGACGATGTCAGTCATCCGTGCCGGCTTGACCGGCAACAGCGGTTTCTGACGGAAAACCCGGATGTGGGGCTGGTTGCCTGCTCGTTCCGGCATTTTCCCCGCCAACACCTGAAGGTCGGGATGCTCGCCTACGAAGAGTGGCAGAACCGGCTCCTGACCCATGAACAGGTCATGGCTGACCTGTTTGTCGAATCGCCGTTTGTGCACCCAGGCGTGATGGCCCGGAAAAGTGTGCTGGAATCGGCCGGGGGGTATCGCGATCCGGGGTGGGCCGAGGATTACGATCTCTGGCTGCGGCTCGCTGCGGATGGTTGCCGGTTTGCGCGGCTTGCTGAGGTCCTGTTCTTCTGGCGCGACCGGCCCGAGCGCTCCACCCGGACCATGGCCGAATACACGGCTGAGGCGTTCCGGCGGTGCAAGGCGCATCATCTCAAAAACGGCTACCTGGACGGACACAAGGCCGTAACCCTTATCGGCGCCGGGATCGAAGGGCGGGCCTGGCGCAAGGCGCTGGCAGAGCAGGGGATCGCAGTCAGCAGGTGGGTGGATCTTGACCCGCGCAAGGTGGGGAAGGTTCTGCACGGCGCGCCGGTAGTGGCTGAGCATAGCGTTACGCCGGGAAGCGGCCCGATGCTGGTGACGATCGGCACCCGCGGGGCGCGCGGGGAGATAAGGAAATGGGCTGCAGGGCGTGGTCTGGCTGAGGGAGTGGATTTCGTCTGCGTTACTTAGAGGAGAGCGCCTTTTTCTGACGGCTCTCCTCACGGAGCATGTCGACGGCCAGCAGGAAAACGCCGATGCAGATGGCCGAGTCTGCTATGTTGAAGGCCGGCCAGTGGTAGGTCTTCCAGTATACATCCAGGAAGTCGATCACCTCGCCGAGCCGCACCCGGTCGATCAGGTTCCCCACCGCGCCGGAAAGGATCAGGGCCAGGGATACCTGGGCGAGTTTCTGGTCCGGCCGCAGCTTGCGATAGGCAAACAGGATCACGAAAACCGCCACCACGGAGACAAAGATAAAGAACGGGATCCGGAAGCTGGTGTTGGCGAGAAACCCGAACGCCGCGCCTTTGTTGCGCACGTACGTGATGCTGAACAGGTCGCGCAGTACCGGAAAGGACTGGTGGATGTCCATGACCCGGTCGATATAGGCCTTGGTCGCCTGGTCAATAATCAGCGAGACCAGCGACACCAGGAGCAGGATCAGGTAATTCGGTCTGTTCCCGGACATCTTATTTGACCGCCTTGAGGCATTTTGGGCAGATGGTCGGGTGGTCGGCGTCGGTGCCGAGCTCTTCGCTGTAGCACCAGCAACGCTCGCATTTCACGCCCGGAGCTGCCGCTACCTGGATCTTGAGCCCCGGAACGGTATCGGCGCTGTAATAATCTCCTTCTGAAATCTTGCCCAGTTCAACCTTCGAGACAATGAATATCCCCGGCAGTTCCGCACCATAAGGAACAAGGAAGTCGTTGAGGTCTTCTTCGGCGCTGATAAGAACGGCCGCGTCCAGCGAATGGCCGATGGTCTTGGCAACTCGCGCCTGCTCCAGTGCCTTGGAGACCTCGCCTCGAACTTTCATGATCCGGTCCCAACGCTCAACCAGCGAATCGTCCTTGCGTTCCGGGTGCATGGCCGGGAATCCGGCCAGATGGACGCTCGCCTCCCGCTTGCCCGGCAGGTAGCCCCAGACCTCGTCGCTGGTGAACGAGAGCACCGGCGCGATCATCCGGACCAGCGTATCGAGGATCTCGTACATGACCGTCTGGGCAGCGCGGCGCTCGACGGAATCCTTCCTGCTGGTATAGACCCGGTCCTTCAGGATATCGAGATAAAAGGCGCTCATCTCCACGGTGCAGAAACCGTTGACTGCGTGGTACAGGACGTGGAATTCATACTCGCCGTAAGAGCTGAGGACCTTTTCCTTCAACAGTTCGAGCTGGTGCAGCGCCCAGCGGTCCAGTTCCGGCATGTCGGCAAAGGGGACGGAATCGGTTAGCGGATCGAAATCGCTCAGGTTCCCGAGGATGTAGCGGCAGGTGTTGCGGATCCTGCGGTACGCCTCGGACAGGCGGTTGAGGATCTCCTGGGAGATCCTGATATCGTCGCGGTAGTCCTGGGCAGCCACCCAGAGACGGAGGATCTCGGCGCCGAACTTCTTGATCACCTCTTCGGGCGCCACCACGTTCCCCACAGACTTGCTCATCTTGCGGCCCGAGCCGTCCACGACAAAACCGTGGGTCAGGACGTTCCGGTAAGGCGCCACCCCCCTGGTGCCGACACTCTCCAGCAGCGATGAGTGGAACCAGCCGCGGTGCTGGTCGCTCCCCTCAAGGTACATGTCGGCAGGGGAGGAGAGCTTGGGATTCGGTTCGAGCACTGCGGCGTGCGACACGCCCGAGTCGAACCAGACGTCGAGGATATCCATTTCTTTGGCGAGATCGGCGGAGCCGCACTTGGGACAGACTGTGCCGGCGGGGAGGAGCTTGGCAGCATCCCAGTCGAACCAGACGTCCGAGCTCTCGGTTTTGAAGATCTCGGCCACATGGTCCATCAACTTGCCGTCGGCCAGGTATTCTCCGCAGGAACGGCAGGAAAACGCGGTGATCGGAACTCCCCAGCTTCGCTGTCTGGAGATGCACCAGTCCGGGCGATTTTCGATCATGCCATAGATCCGGTCCTTGCCCCACTTGGGAATCCAGGCAACCTGGTCGATTGCGGCCAGAGATTTCTGGCGCAGGTCGTTGGCGTTCATGCCGATGAACCACTGCTCGGTGGCGCGGAAGATGATCGGCTTCTTGCAGCGCCAGCAGTGCGGGTAAGAGTGGGAAACCGTGCCGGCGCCGACCAGGGCGCCGACCTCGGTCAGCTTTTCGATGACGTTGGGGTTGGCGCTGAAGACGAACTGGCCGCCGAAGAACGGCAGGCTGGAGATGAACTTGCCGTGGTTATCCACCGGATTGTAGATATCGAGACCGAATTTCAGCCCCATCTCGTAGTCGTCCTGGCCATGTCCCGGCGCGGTGTGAACGCAGCCGGTGCCGGCCTCCAGGGTGACATGCTCGCCGAGCAGGATGATCGAATCACGGTCATAGAACGGGTGGCGGCAGAGCTTTTTTTCAAGAACCGTGGACGGGAAGGTGGCAATGACCTGTCCTTCAAGCTGGTTTGCGGCCAGGAATGCGTCTTTCAACCCTTCGGCAACGATCAGCGCTTCGCCGTTCACTTCAACGGCGACATAGGTGAAGTCCGGGTGCAGGGAAATGGCCAGGTTGGCCGGGATCGTCCATGGTGTGGTGGTCCAGATGACCACAAAGGCCTGTTTACCGGCCAGTGCCGGGATCGCGCCGCTCAGGTCGTCCTTGAGCGCAAATTTCACGTAAATGGACGGCGAGGTATGGTCGGCATATTCCACTTCGGCCTCGGCCAGTGCGGTAACGCAGGAGGAGCACCAGTGGACCGGCTTCTTGCCGCGATACAGCCCGCCATTGTGGGCGAACTTGGCCAGCTCTTGAGCGGTCAGCCCTTCGTATTCGTAATTCATGGTCAGGTACGGATTGTCCCAGTCACCCAGGACCCCGAGCCGCTTGAATTCATCGCGCTGGATGTTGATGAATTTCTCGGCATATTTCCGGCACTCGCGCCGCATCTCCAGCTTCGAGATTTCGTTCTTTTTCGACCCCAGGTTCTTTTCCACCTGCAGCTCGATCGGCAGGCCGTGGCAGTCCCACCCCGGGACGTACGGGGCGTGGAAACCTTCCATTCGCTTGCTCTTGAGGATGATATCCTTGAGGATCTTGTTCAGGGCATGGCCGATATGGATATGGCCGTTGGCGTACGGAGGCCCGTCATGAAGCATGTAAACCGGCTTCCCGGCGCCGGACGCCTCAATCTGCTCATACAGCCCGGTATCTGCCCACTTCTGCAGGATCTCGGGCTCGCGCTGATTGAGGTTGGCCTTCATCGGGAATTCGGTAACCGGGAGATTGAGAGTGTCTTTATATTCCATCAGGATTCCTCCGCTAGGGTCGGGCTGAAAACGATTTAAGCTATCGGAAACCCTTTGAAAAGTCAAGAACCTTTAAAATGTAACACGTTCCGGATGCAGGGATATAATCGGTTGGGCGAAGAGACTTTTTGCCGAAGCCGTCAGCCACTGATTTCTTGACTATGGTGCCAGAAAGAGTATAACTGGCGGAAAATGCAGCCGAGATCCGTTCAACGTAACGGATGCGGGGGACCCGAGAAACAGGGGCGAATTCCACGCACTTATCGGAAGCGGATGATTTTTAGTCAGGTCAAGGAAGGCGAGTGATGACGCGGAGGCGTACTTGCAGGTACGCCGCACAAGGAATCGCGCAGTCTGACGCAGAGATGGCAAAAAAGAACCGCTTCATTGGTGCCGAATGAGGACTTTCAGCCTCAAGCCCGTCAGCTAACCTCGTAGGCATCTGGAAGGGCAGAATTGCGGCATTATTGGCCGCCGGTTCATGCCGGCGGCTTTTCTTATGCAGCGGTTGCCCCGACAAGCAATATCCTGCAGGAGACCGAGAATGAAGCAGCACGAAGCGGATTCCTTCTGGGGCGGTATCGTCAAGTCCATGGGGCTGGTGTTCGGCGACATCGGCACCAGTCCGATCTATACACTGACAGTCATAATGACCCTGACGAAGCCCACCCCGGACCATGTCTTTGGCATTCTGTCGCTGATTGTCTGGACCCTTATCATCCTGGTCACGGTTGAATACGCCTGGCTGGCCATGAGCCTGGGGCGCAAAGGTGAGGGGGGCACCATCGTCCTGAAGGAGATCCTCTCCAAGCTCCTCAAACCGGGACGCCAGATTGCCTTTGTCGGGTTTCTCTCATTCCTGGGGGTGTCGCTGCTCCTTGGCGACGGAGTCATAACCCCTGCCATTTCCATTCTCTCCGCTGTCGAGGGGCTGGAGTTGATTCCCGGACTTGAGCATACGCCGCAGGGGGTTCTCATTCTTATTGCCGCCATTGTAGCCGTCGGCCTGTTCATCTTTCAATTCAAGGGTACCGACATGGTGGCCAAGGCATTCGGCCCGATCATGATCATCTGGTTCGTTTCTCTCGCCCTGTCAGGAGCCGTGGCCATTGCCGCCGCTCCGGAGGTGATCAAGGCGGTCAGCCCCTGGTACGCGATTCACTATCTGTCTACTAACGGCATGGCCGGCTTCTTTATTCTCTCCGAGGTAATCCTCTGCGCCACCGGCGGGGAGGCGCTTTATGCCGATATGGGTCATCTGGGGCGCAAGCCGATCATCCGGGCCTGGTATTTTGTCTTTGCTGCCCTGGTCATCAACTACCTGGGCCAGGGGGCTTACATCCTGCACCACCCGGATGCCAAGAACATCCTGTTCGGCATGATCCGGTGGGAGGCGCCGCTACTCTACATACCGTTTCTGCTCCTTACCGTATCCGCTACGGTCATTGCGTCGCAGGCGCTGATCAGCGGCGTTTTTTCCATCGTCTACCAGGGGATCACCACCCGGATCATGCCGCTGCTCAAGGTCGATTACACTTCGAGCCATCTGAAATCGCAGATTTACATCAATTCGGTCAACTGGTTCCTGCTGGCGCTGGTCATCATGATCATGCTGGTGTTCCGGAAGTCCGAGAACCTGGCTGCAGCCTATGGACTGGCAGTCACCGGCACCATGACCATCACCGGGATCATGATGACCATGATCTATAGCCGGACCACCAAGAAGTGGAAGGTGCCGATTGCCCTTTTCGTGACCCTGATCGACCTCGTATTTCTCCTGTCAAACCTGAACAAGCTGCCGCATGGCGGCTACTGGTCCCTGATCCTGGCATCGATACCGTTTGCGGTCATCATGGTCTGGACCAAGGGGCAGAGGGCGCTCTACCGGTCGCTCAAGCCGCTGGACCTGGAGACCTTCCTCCTTTCCTACGACCAGATCTACGCCAAAGACAAGAATATTCCGGGCACGGCGCTGTTCTTCACCCGTGAGACCCCGGTGGTGCCCCCTTATGTGGTTCATTGCATCATCCGGAGCAATATCATCTATGAACGGAACATTTTCATCTCCATTGTCCGTACCGACGAGCCTTTCGGCGTTTATTCCTGCATGACCCAGGGGATAAGCGTCGGGCTCGATTCGTTCGACATCCACGCCGGGTACATGGAGCGGATCGACATCGAGACAATGCTGAAGGAGAACGGGGTCCAGGAGAAGGTGATCTTTTACGGTGTCGAGGATATCACCACCAGCAATGTCATCTGGGGGCTATTCTCGTTCATCAAGAAGGTCACCCCGAACTTCGTGCAGTTCAACAAGCTCCCGGCCTCCAAACTGCAGGGGGTTGTAACCAGGGTGGAGATGTAGCACTTAATAGGGTATACTTTTCGCTTCATCATCGCCTTTGACAGGTATCCATATGGAGCGGCACGAGCCGGACTCATTCTTCGGCGGAATCGTAAAAGCGTTGGGGCTGGTATTCGGCGATATCGGAACCAGCCCGATCTATACCCTGACCGTAATCTTTGCCCTTACGGCGCCGACCCGGGACAATGTCTTCGGCATCCTGTCGCTGGTATTCTGGACCATGACCATACTGGTCTCGGGCGAGTATGCCTGGCTGGCTATGAGTCTCGGCAAAAAGGGGCAGGGGGGCGAGATCGTCCTCCGGGAGATTCTCATCAAGTTGCTGAAACAGGGGCGGCTCCTGGCCTTTGCCGGGTTCCTTTCCTTTCTCGGGGTCTCACTGCTCCTGGGAGACGGTGTCATTACCCCGGCTATATCCATTCTCTCGGCAGTGGAAGGTGTGCATCTGGTCCCGGGTCTTGAGGATCTGTCCCAATCGCTCCTTGTTCTGATCGCAGCAGCCATCGCCCTCTCTCTCTTCTATTTCCAGTCCCACGGTACCGACCGTGTTGCCGGCATCTTCGGCCCGATCATGGTGGTGTACTTCGGCGCGCTCCTCACGTCAGGCCTTGTTTCCATCTCCGCAGCGCCTGAGATCGTCGGTGCGATCAACCCCATGCACGCCTTCATCTTCCTGAAAAGTAACGGTCTTTCCGGGTTTTTCGTGCTCTCCGAGGTGATTCTCTGTGCCACCGGCGGCGAGGCGCTCTATGCCGACATGGGGCATCTCGGGAAAAAGCCGATCATCCGTGCCTGGTACTTCGTTTTCATGGCGCTCATCATCAACTACCTCGGTCAGGGGGCGTTCCTGCTGCAGCACCCCGAGACGAAGAACCTGCTCTTCGGCATGATCAGAGGGCAGGCGCCCATGCTGTACATCCCGTTTCTGATCCTTACCATCATGGCAACGATCATCGCTTCCCAGGCGATCATCAGCGGTGTCTTTTCCATTGTCTATCAGGGGATAACGACCCGGCTGATGCCGCTCATGCGGGTGGAATACACCTCGACCCATATGCAGTCGCAGATCTATATCCCTGCGGTCAACTGGACCCTGATGGTGGCGGTAATCATGGTGATGTTCATCTTCCGCAAGTCCGGGAATCTGGCTGCTGCCTACGGCATGGCAGTGACCGGTTCCATGACCATCACCGCCATCATGATGATGATCGTGTATGCCCATACCACCAAAAAATGGAAGGTCCCGATTGTCGTCCTGATCTTCCTGATCGACCTCGCCTACCTGTTATCCACCTTTTACAAGATTCCCCATGGCGCATACTGGTCGATCATCCTGGCATCGATACCGTTCGTCACCATCATGATCTGGACCAAGGGGCAGCAGGCGCTCTATTTCGCTCTGCGGCCGCTGGATCTGGAAACCTTTGCCCTCTCCTACAACCAGATCTATGCCAAGGGGAGGATCGCCGGAACTGCGCTCTTTTTTACCCGCGAAGTAAACGTGATCCCTCCGTATCTGATCCACTGCATCATCCGGAGCAACATCATTTACGAGCGGAACATCCTCATTTCCATTGTGCGTACCGACGAACCGTTCGGGGTGGAATGCATCCTTCTTGAGGGGGTTGCAAAGGGGCTGGACGGGTTTACCGTTTCGGCCGGCTATATGGAGGTCATCGATATCGATGCCCTGCTGCAGGCGCACGCGATAAAGGGGAAGGTCATATTCTACGGCATCGAGGATATTGCGACCCGGAACCCGGCCTGGCGCGTCTTCAGCGTGATCAAGCGGCTTACCCCCAACTTCGTGCAGTTCAACAAGCTGCCGGCCAGCAAGCTCCAGGGGGTTGTAACGCGGGTGGAGATGTGAGACGTCGTTGCGAACTCAGGTAAACTGCCTGGCCAGGTCGTTGTCGATTACGTAGATGCAGACCTCGCGTGCGCCGTTCTTGGTGTAGCGGAACTTGCTGCACAGGTTCTTGATCAGGAAGGTAACATCGCTCTTGATCTTCTTGTCGTAGGTTTTGAATTCCTCCCGGTCATAATCCTTGATGGCACGCCGGAAGTTCTCGTTGGCGAGAAATGGGTCGAGTGCCTTTGACTTCAGGTTGTGCACATACCGGTCGTGCAGTGCCTGATAGAGTTTGGTTTCCGTGACCTGTTTGCCGAACATGATCTCCTGGGTCAGGGTCGAGGCGGTATACTCCTTCTGGGTCGCCTTGCGAAAGGCCAGTATCCGGTCATGGTCGACCCCCTCTCCGAGCAACCATAGTTCGATTCCCTCGAAGAACCCATCGGTGATCTCCAGCTTGTCCCAGGTATAATTACAGGTCTGCGTGGTGCCGACCTCGAAGTTGACCGCAAACAGGTAGTTCTGCAGGTCCCGGGAGATTCTTTCCTCATTGTAGTAGTAGAGCGACTCCTTTACCTCCTGGAGGATCGTGTAGTTGTACATCCGGAGCAGCGAGTCGAGGAATCCATGGGGGATCTGTTCGTTTAGTTCTGGATGCACCTTGGTGAAGAAGTTGTTGAGGATCGCCATGGTGATCATCTGATCCTTGCGGGCATAGGTGGAATAGAAATCGTTGAAAATCTTGATGGCATCCCTGCCGGAGAATCCCTGCCCACCTTCGGTCTCCGATTCGGCAATGATCTGCCGCCGCCGTTTGGCCGTCAACCGCTTCCAGTCTTCTTCTTCGAGCCAGGTGGGAATATGGCCGGTGTAGATTTCCATCTTCAACAGCTGCAGATTTTCGTCACAATAGAGACCGTATTTCTGCGGCTCCTCGATCCACTCCAGCATCGCTTCAGAGCGGGATTTGAGCCGGGATGAGATGATGACCCGGCCAAAATTGTGTAGTACCCGGGGAAGAAAGTTCAGCTCGATCTGCTTGCCGAAGACATTGCGGTAGATCTCCACTTCGGTATTGAGATCGAGGACATAGGGCATCTTTATATATTCGAGCCGGTCGGAGAAGGACTGGATGTTCGCGATGTTCTTCTTGTCCTCAGGGTTCATGAGGGCGAAAAAGAGGGAGTTGACGTTCTCTTCCAGGTCTTCGACCTTGTGCACCCCTTCGCTGACGATATTATGCAGCTCGATAAGCCGTTCCGTGTTGTGCCCCTTGATGTCCATCAGCCCGTAGATACCGTTATTGGTCTTGGCGTAGGTCGAGAAGAGGTACTTCACCTGGTTGCTGTCGCGCAGCAAGGCATTGATACGCTTTTGCAGCATTTCGTTGGTCAGGATGTTCTGCTTGAGCGGCCGGTCGCCGGGGTTGAAAACGCTGACCCCTTCTCCCATCCGCCGGTTACACTGGTAAGGACGGGCATAGACCATGCTGAAGACTTCGGCAGGACTCTTGAGCCGATGCAGCAGCGCCTGGTAGAGAGAGCTGCAGATGGTGCAGGGGTTGGTCTTGAAGACCCATTCGTACTCCTTTTCCGTAAAAAGCCGCCATTTGGCCTCGTCGTTGCGGAACAGGTCGTCGAAAAAGGAGCGGCGGTGGTCTTTCGGAATGATCAGGAGCGGATTGTCATGGGAGGGGCAGGGGATATCGATGAATTCCCCCTCCTCCTGCAGTGCGGCCTTGGCATCAATGATCTCCTCCTGCGTAAGTTCGTACTCGTCGAGGAGCTTGGAAAGATCATCAAGGAAATGGTTGACCTCCTGCTTCTTGTGGCTGCTCAGGATCTTGCGGTCGAGCCGCCAGATCACCTCGTAGCGCATCCCCTCCTCCGTATTGGCAAACTGTTCGTATTTCATGAGCAGGTTGTTGAGGAAGGTGCTCTTGCCGCTGCCGGGAGGGCCTTCAAAGATATAGATCTTGTTCTGCTGGGCGCCTCGCTTCCAGGCATCGACCAGGTTCACGAGGCGGTTGGCAAATAGCCGGTCGGCAAAAAAGGGGTGATCGGTTCCTTCGATGAAGAGGCGATGGCAGTCGTAATAGACATAGTGGATCGATTCAGGGTCGTCGGGGTATTCGTCGATCCCTCCTTCGATATAGGTCTTTATCATGTCATGGAAGACCTGAAAGACGTTCCGGACCACACGCGTCGGATGCGCGGTGAGGAGGTCTAGAAATTCGCCAAACGAGATGGAGGTATGCTGTTTCCAGTCGTCGATGCTCTGATTGAGATTGCTGATGGCTCTGTCGATACTGTTCATGGCGTTGCCTGACTAGAGTATGGATTTCGTGAGATGACGATCCTGCATGGTGTAAAGAACCTTGCGCCAGGTCACCCGGGCTTCCTCCATTCCCGGCCAGACGTCTTCGGCAAGCTGGGGAGCTGAGGCGACTTCGCTGGTTTCCAGCCGGACCGGGTTCCCCCAGAAGAACTCGATCCCCATCATGGTGTTGGCGATGAATTCCTCAACGAGAGGTTTCCCTTCGAAGCGGTGGATCAGGTAAAGCCCCTCACCGGTCCTTGTCTCGTCAATGGTTATGGCTGGCGGGTGATAGAGAGTGTCCAGCAGCATTTGCCGGTACTGCTGGCCGCTGCGGCTCTTCACATAGTATTCCCAACTCATCTTCGCCTTGTTGAGCCGTTTGCCGGCCACGAACAGCCGGTGGCGATCCACGAATTCCTGGTCGACATAGGTGGAGAGGAAGAGGAAATCGGCGCAGTTTTCCCTGACCGTAAAGATGAAATCGCGTCCTTTCCCGGTTCCGGTATCGAAACTCTTGCGCGCCTCGGCATTCAGGAGCCGCTGATAGTCGAAAGTGAGCTTCCCCTTGTCAGCCAGTTCTTCGATGTGCTGAAACAGCCTCATCCCCAAGGCGTACGGATTGAGGCCGACGCGCGGCAGAGACGTGACACCGCTATGAACCCGGGCGAATTCCACTTCATGCCCCCTGATCCGCTCGTCGAGCAGGAACAGGGTTTCATGCCAGTAGCTTGCCCACCCCTCATTCATGATCTTGGTGCGGATTTGCGGCTGGAAGTAGATAGAGGTCTTGCGGACTACCTCTATTACCGACTTCATCCATTTGTTCTCGTCCCTGTTCAGGTATGGTGAATGTTTCATGATAAACTGCAGCAGATCGAGGCGGCCATGATGGCCGCTGCTCTGGCTTTTGGCGAACAGGGCTTCGAATTCGGGGTGTTTCGCGGCGACCTCGGCAAAAAAGGTATTTTCACCCTGTTTGCCGAAGGTTCTCATGCAGTGATTGTAGCGTTCCACTTCCTTGATGAACTCGGTAACCTTTACCTGCTTCACCGACTGGATAAAGACGTCGAAGTAGTAGTTGAGGCGGTGTGACATGGCGTCGGTCGTGGTCCGGTGCAACTGGGAGAGTTCCTGGAAGTAGCCGGCCTGGTTGTCGATAGCGCGGGCGAATTCGATGACGTAGTCGACCCACCGTCCGTGCTCGGCACGCAGCCGGGCGATGAGCCGTTTGTCGGCCAGCGCCTCACCGGCCAGGTCGAAGTCCCAGGTATGGCGGAAGTAGAGATTGTTCTGGAAAAAGTCTATGTGCGCCAGCACATGGTAGAAGATCATCACATTGAGCCAGTCCGGGTTGTTGTCGTTGTAGAAGGAGATGGCCGGACGGGTGTTGATTACGGTTTCATAGGGGTTGGAGGGGTAGAGTTCGTACTTTCCCTTTTCCTTGAGCACCTCCACCTCGTGGACCCAGTAGTCGTAAAGGGTGGGTATCATCATCTTGGGAGAGAGTTCCAGGAGATCGCGGTTGGTGACGATATACTCCAGGGTTTCATCCTGAAAACGGAGTCCCGCGGCGCGTGCCCTTTCCTTGCACCCCTCCATGATCCGTTTCGTATGCTGGTCGATTAGCTGCATATAGGCCCCGTCAGGAGATCAGCTTCCTGATCCCTTCTATCAGCCGCGTCTCGTCCGCGTCTTCATCCATGACATCAAGGCGGATGAGATCCGGCTTTTCACTGAGCAGCCCTGATGCATTCAGGTATTTTTGCACCTCGGTTTGTCCCGAATTGTAGGTATGCCCGGCAATGGTAATGCCGACCCGGCTGGCATAAGTGAGGATCTGCTTCAGCTCCGGAAGCGCCTCGCTGCCGTCGGTGTCCCAATCGTCGCCGTCGGTGCCATGAAAGACATAGATATTGTAATCCCTGGCCAAGTTCTCCTTGGCCACGATTTCGTTCACCAAACGGTATCCTGCCGCCACCTTGGTGCCACCGGCCACCTGCAGGTTGTAATAGGTGTAAAAGTCGGGGACTTCCCGGGCCTGGTCGTCGTGGAGAATAAAGCGGGACTCTACCTGGCGTTCATACTGGTAGATGAGCCAGCTGTAGATCAGGACATGTTGCGAAGCGACCAGTTCCGTGGCCTTGCCGGCCATGGAGCCGGAATAGTCCCTGAGAAAGAAGATCATTGCCTGGGATTCGTAGTCCAGCTCCCTGGAGAGGATACGATAGACCTTGTCCCGCGGAGCGATGAGAAAGCGGGTGGTGTCGATGTCATAAAGATCCGGGGCATTCCCCAGGGCAATATTGGTTTCCAGGATCCTTTTCAGGGTAGCTTTCTTGTCCAGGATCTGGCCGAAGCCGCGGTTCTTGTCGGTCAGTTCGTAGGTATAGCGGGCAAGGGCACTCTTCTTCCCCTTTTCCTTGAGGTTGGGGAGCTCGAACTTCTCGGTCAGTATCTTTCCCAGGTCATAGGCGCTGGATTCCAGTTCATGGGATTCGCCGCCGCCATGTCCGGCGCCTCCTCCTCCCTGGTCCCCTTCGGGGCGGATCGGCTGTTCGCCGATAACCTCCCCTTCTTCCCCGGCACCGCTCCCTCCGGATGCGCCTTCCTCGCCCGGCGGCCGGATCCGGTCATGAATGAATTTTTCCTCGACAGTGGTGGGGACCACCACGAATTTGGTCTTGTCCCCGCGTCCCGGCTTTATAAGCCGGCCGACCCGGATCTTGCGGGGGAATCCGTCCTGTTCGCGCAGGCGATCCCTTTCCAGCAGCTCCTCAAGAGAACCGATCCGCGACGTGTAGGAGGCTTGCGGTTCCGATCTGTCCTGCAGGCAGCAGAAATCGCTCCGGCCATACAGTTCGTCATGCTCGGGGATGGCATGGTCTGTCCGGAGGGTGTGGCTGAGGTTGCCCTGCAGTTCGCTCCGCAGCTGCGCTTCCCGTTCCGGCGTTAAGCCGCGCTCTTTGAGCTCTTGGAGGTATGTCAGCAAGCTATCGTTCATGGTTTTACCGCACAGCCGGTCCTGATGCCTGATCACGATCCGCTGCGCTAGCTTTCATCATCCTGGGTGCAGAAATACTCAATGGTTTTTTCCGCACAGGTCCGGCAGTAATTCAGCTTGGTCAGCATGGTCACGATGATTCGATCGTAGAGTTTCTGGTTTTCCTCGTTGGTCCGGTTGGCCAGTGCGCCGATGAGACTGCCGGCGCCGGCAATGTCGCTCTTCAGCCGCACATCGGTGACCGCCTTGACCAGTTCCAGGTTATCCATGAAATCGTAGGAGGGCTCCACGGTGATTTTCTGGCCATAGATCTTGCGGATGGCGGTACGGAAGGTGTCGCGCTGCTCCTCGGTTTTGAGGCCGAGCCGCTCTTCGATGTTGCGCACGAACCGCTCGTCGATCTTGAGAGCCTTGAGTTTGCCGTTCTGGGGATCCTTGTATTTCCAGATCTTGTCCGGTCCCAGGTTTTCGGCATCAATGCCGATGACCATGTTGACGTAGTTCATGACGTCCTTGCGAATGGCAAACGGTTCATCCATATAGGCATTGAACATCTCGGTCATGATCCGTTCGCGATAGAGACTTTTGGCGATCTTCAGGTCGTCGAGATATTTGGCCCGGTCGCTTGCTTCCGCTACGTAATCGAGAATGATCCGCTCCATCGCCCTGAAGATGTCCAGTGCTACCATGCACCGACCTTCGTTGGTCTCGGAGCTTTCCGCCAGCAGCTGGATGGCCCGCCCCAGGTTTCTCTGGCCGAGCCCCTTCTGGCCGAACCGTTTGGTGATATCAGGTTCCTGATTAAGGGTATCGATGACCTCAGCCAGGGTCTTCATGCTTTTTTCCCCGGCGATTTCTCCGGCAGCCAGCTTCATTGTCTCTACCGGGGTCAGCTTCTCAGAACGGGGAAGGCGGGAAAGGACTATGGACACGGAGCCGGCGTAATTAAGGTTCGGGTCCTGGTGGAGCTCTTCGCGGGTAATCGTTGTCTTGGTCTCGCTGCCGATGGCATAGGTGGTAAGACTCTCCTGCATGCGATAGTTGGTGTTGTGCGAGACATAACAGATACGGCAACGGTCGATAATGGGGGCTTCTTCCTTTTCAGCCAGAAAGCGGTTGAATTCCGAATTGTTGCTGGTTGCAATGATGAGGGTGTCGATGGGCCATTTGTAGCCGTCGATTTCAATCACCCGGTTTTGGATGACACCCAGATAGACCTGGACGAGATCCTTTTTGTTTTTGTAGATCTCGTCGGCAAAATGGATACCCCCACCGGCAACCCTGGCCAGTGCGCCGCGCCGCAGGTCGAAGCGGTAGGGGTTGTTGGTGTCGGTGATGTGGAGAAGCCGCTGGATCGATTCCTCTCCCAGAAGATCCACGGCCGACGAGGTGATCTTGTCCTTGGCCGGATATTTGCCGGTTATGGTGCCGAGGCTTTCGGAGAGCGGCACCGGTACGATTTCGATATGGCCCAGCATCGCCTTTATGTCGCCGCCGGTATAGTTGCGGATGTCGTTCCAGATATAATCGCTGCAGGCGCCCAGTGGGCGGTAATTGTCGAAGAAGGTTTCAATGGCCTTGTCGCTGAAGCCGAAGGTCTTACCCAGGTAGGCCCTGGTCTGATCCTGGTCCGGGAACAGATTCATTGCCAGAATCAGCGGATCTTCGTAGGTCTGGGATTCAATGGTGGCAATCCGGCCGTAACTCCCTAGCTTGTCCATGTTGACATAGCGGAAGGTGTACTTGCGGTTGCCGTCCTGACTGAGGAATTCGCGATAGCGGGAGCAGAGAAATTCCACGAAAAAGGTCTTGCCGTTGCCCGGCTCGCCGACAAGGACAAAGGCCATCTCCTTGCTGGACCCGCCTTCTGCGGCATCTTTCACGAACGAGACGAAGCTGTTGATCTCGTCGTACATGCCGATAGGATGTTTTTTCCCGGTGCGGAAGATCTTGAAGTCATAGGTCGTCCTGCCGTTGACCACGACCTTTTCGATTTCATGTTCCAAGATCATCCGGGCTACGCCCTGAAAGGTATTTTCGAATTTCCGGTTTCCCGATTTTACCTCTTTCAGGTGATGCTCAAGGGTAAGCTCTCCAGCCATACGTTCCTCCGTCGTGCCGTTCCTGGGGTGAGTGCGCCGCTTGTTTAGAAATTATTCACCCCAGACATCATTTTGCAAGTACGGGAAGGCAGAATTGTCGGAAACGCAAAAAGGGAGCGGATCGCTGGATCCGCTCCCTTTTGTATGGAGCATTGTTTTATCTGGGTGTGAGCAGATTACATCATGCCGCCCATGCCACCCATGCCGCCCATGCCACCCGGCATTGCCGGCATTGCGGACTCATCCCTCGGCTTCTCGGCAACCATTGCCTCGGTGGTCAGCATGAGACCCGCCACGGAAGCGGCATTCTGCAGGGCGCAGCGGGATACCTTGGTCGGGTCGATGATGCCGGCCTTGAGCATGTCGGTGTACTCGTCATCGGCAGCGTTGTAGCCGAAGGCATCTTTGCCGTTCTTGACCTTGTCAACCACGATAGAGCCGTCTACCCCGGCGTTCTGGGCGATCTGACGGATCGGCTCCTCAAGGGAGCGCTTGATGACGTTGACGCCGAACTGCTGCTCGGTGACGAGTGACAGGCCGTCGAGGACGGAAAGGGCGCGGATGTAAGCAACGCCGCCGCCAGGGACGATCCCTTCGTCAACTGCGGCGCGGGTAGCGTGGAGAGCGTCTTCGACGCGGGCCTTCTTCTCTTTCATCTCGGTCTCGGTGGCAGCACCGACCTTGATCACGGCAACGCCGCCGACGAGCTTGGCAAGGCGCTCCTGGAGCTTCTCTTTGTCGTAATCGCTGGTGGTTTCTTCGATCTGGGCGCGGATCTGCTTGACCCGACCGGCGATGTCGGCTTCCTTGCCGGCGCCGTCGATGATGGTGGTGTTGTCCTTGTCAATGGTGACCCGCTTGGCAGTGCCGAGCTGGTCGAAGGTAGTCTGCTCAAGCTTGAAGCCGAGTTCTTCGGAGATCACGGTGCCGCCGGTAAGGATGGCGATGTCTTCGAGCATTGCCTTGCGGCGATCGCCGAATCCCGGGGCCTTGACAGCGCAGATGTTGAGCACGCCGCGCAGCTTGTTGACAACCAGAGTGGCCAGCGCCTCGCCTTCGATATCTTCGGCAATGATCAACAGCGGACGGCCGGACTTGGCGGTCTGCTCAAGAACCGGGAGCAGGTCTTTCATGTTGGAGATCTTCTTGTCGTGGATCAGGATGTTGGCGTTCTCCAGGTTTACTTCCATCCGCTCCGGATCGGTCACGAAGTAAGGAGAAAGGTAACCGCGGTCGAACTGCATCCCTTCTACGGTCTCGAGCGAGGTTTCCATTGCCTTTGCTTCCTCAACGGTAATGACCCCTTCTTTGCCGACTTTTTCCATTGCCTGGGCAATGATGTCGCCAATGGTCTTGTCGTTGTTAGCGGAAATGGTCCCTACCTGGGCGATCTCCTTGTGGTCCTTGATCGGCTTGGAGATCTTGACGAGCTCGCCGACGATGGTCTCGACAGCCTTGTCGATGCCGCGCTTGATCTCCATCGGGTTGTGGCCGGCAGCAACCAGCTTGGAACCCTGCTGGTAGATCGCCTGGGCAAGAACCGTGGCAGTAGTGGTGCCGTCACCGGCAACGTCAGAGGTCTTTGATGCGACTTCCTTGACAAGCTGGGCGCCCATGTTCTCGAACTTGTCTTCCAGTTCGATCTCTTTGGCTACGGTGACGCCGTCCTTGGTGATGAGGGGCGAGCCGAACGACTTGTCGATGATGACGTTGCGGCCTTTCGGTCCGAGAGTCACCTTTACGGTATTGGCAAGGGTGTTTACCCCTTTGAGAATGGCATTGCGGCCTTCCTGGTCAAACTTGATAAGCTTTGCTCCCATGTTTATATCCTCCTTGTTTCGATAATTATTTTGGTAGATGCCGAAACGCGACACAGCAAAACGTTCCAGCTGCAAGGCAGCGCAAGGGATGAATCGCGAGGCGTACCCGGAAGGTACGTTGAGCGGTTCGACCCGCAGCGCAACACCGCAGATGGCCGTTTGGCGAAGTCGCTATTATTCCATGATGCCCAGGATGTCGTCTTCCCGCATAATCAGGAACTCTTCGCCCTCGATCTTGATTTCGGTGCCGGCATACTTGCCGAACAGTACCTTGTCGCCCGCCTTGACATCGATCGGCACGATCTTGCCGTCTTCGGTCTTCTTGCCGTTGCCTACGGCGACTACTTCACCCTTCTGCGGCTTTTCCTTGGCGGTTTCAGGAATGAATATCCCTCCCGCGGTCTTGCTCTCCTCTTCAAGTCTCTTAACAATGATGCGGTCCTGCAACGGTCTGAGTTTCATGCTTGCTTCTCCTTTCCTCTAGTGAAGTAAATAATTTATTCAGGAAAAAAATTAGCACTCTGCTGCGGTGAGTGCTAACGTGAACTCAATATAAACACCCACCCCTAAAAAATCAAGTATCTAATCAAAAAAATTATCTTCGATTCGCCAGGGGGGGGATGATGCTGTTTGCCAGTTCCCGGGCCAGCCGCTTGGCAAGAAGGATCTTTTCCTTTTCAAGGGTGGAGCGGTCGTGGTCGAAATAACTATCCAGCGGGAGCGTTATCTCAAATGTGGGGGCGTCTTTACCCGGCTCGGTAAGGGCGACCCGGGCGCGGACGCGAAGCTCGGTGCTGCAGCATCCGGCATTTTCTATGTAGCTCCAGAATTCTCCGGAGATATAAAGCTGTTTCGCCAGCCACCTGGGGTCCTGGTTTTTCAGCTCGCCCTTGATGATCTCGAACTGCTGGACAGACACCTTTTTCCGGTTCTCATTCAGAATGTCGACGAGATCGTTGAACGCCGTTTCCTTGAAATCTGCCGGGACCAGGGTGCTGGAAAACGGGACCACGTAAACCGTATCCAGCTCGACCGGCGGCTTGAAGTCTGGCTTGACCGAGACCTGGACCGCCGGACCGCATCCCTGGAGCAGCAGGAGCATCAGGGAAAAGATGGCAGGCAATGCTAACCTGACGACAAGCTTGGCACCTTTGGTCACCATTTTCGTTTGGCCGCCTCTTCCTGGAAAAATTTATTGTACAGAACCTCCCAATCGCGGCTTCCCGGAACCTTTGCCTGGGAGTATGAGGCGAGTTTACTCCTGACCGCCTCGTCAATCTCGTCCGCGATGGCAAAGTAGTTTGCAATCGACTGCTTAATTGCCGACAAGGCCCGTCCTTCTTCGGGGAAGTCGGCCAGGTCGTCTCCCCAGAGTTTGTCCAGAATGCGGTGCGCGATATGGGAAATTCTGTCTTCACTTACTCTCATAGGACAATCTTCCGTTCTTTGGCCAATTTTTCCTTGATCATGCGGAACATCTTGTGCCGGTCGATCCCGGACGCGCCGCTCCCCATGGACCGGAGCGTCTGATCGAGCAGGTTCTCGGCATCGCGTTCCAGGTTCTCTTCAGCCTTGATGTCGGCGGCGATGGCGCTTTTTATAGCATTGAGGGCAGCCCCTCGTTCACCCTTCAGCTTGATAAGGCCGCTTGCGGTCAGGTCGATGATGACCTTCTCTGCCAGCCGGTGGATCTGCTCATCTTTCAGACGCATAGTGCGGGTTCCTTTCAAAGTAAGCGCAGCGCGATCATTGTACTCAATCCGGCACGGAAAGCAATCAGAGCCGATCGAGATACGCTTTTACCTCGGCGGCAAGTTCCGGCGAGTCGAGCATCACGGATAGCTCGTTGTTGTGCTGCAAGGCGCTCTGGGAAAGATTGTGGCTCCCGATAAACACGAGGCGGCCGTCGATCACGGCCACCTTGGTGTGCGTGGTTACGCCAGGGGAGTCGAAATATACCTTGATGCCGCCGCGGGCCAGCAGGTCAGCAGTCTGCCGGTTGTCCGCATACAGGGAATCGCCGCCCGACTGGGGCCGATCCCTGGAAGGGCGTTCAAGCAGGACATTCACATCAAGGCCGCGCTTCTTTGCCTGGATAAGTTCCTCGGCGATCCGCCGGGGGATGTTGTTTCTGGCCGAGGTGGTCTTGAAGAGGAAAAAGGAGAGGTAGACGCTTTTCTTGGCCGAGCGGATACCTTCCGTCAGGGCCTCGCTGAACTCGCGGTTTCTGAGCAGGGTCGTGCGCGTCGTATAACTTGCCGCAACTGCCGGTTCCGTAACCAGAACCGAGGCGATGAGAACGGCTATGAAGATTGCAGCAGCTACAGTTTTCACTTGAACATATCCATGACCTTGTTCAAAAAGCTCTTCCCCATGGGATGTACGTCTTCGCTGCTGATTTTGGCAAACTCCTCCAGTAGCTCCCGCTGCTGCCGGTTCAGGTTGGTCGGGGTCTCTACCCTGACAACAACAAGCTGATCGCCCCGGCCGTAACCCTGCAGTACCGGAATGCCTTTGCCCCTGAGCCGGAAGATCTTGCCCGATTGCGTACCTTCGGGGATCTTGAGCGATACCTTGCCGTCAAGGGTCGGGATTTCGATTTCAGAGCCGAGCGCTGCCTGGGCGAAACTGATCGGGGTTTCGCATATGACGTCATTTCCTTCGCGGGAAAAGATCGGGTGTTCTTTAACATTGATCAGGACGTAGAGGTCGCCGTTGGTGCCACCCTTGGTGCCCTGGCCGCCTTCGCCGGTAACCTTCAGACGATTGCCGGTCTCGACGCCCGGCGGCACCTTGACGGACAGGGTCTTGGTGTCCTTGACGCTCCCGGAACCGCGGCAGGTGGAGCAGGGGTTGTCGAGGATCTTGCCTTCACCGTTGCAATGGCTGCAGGTCCGGCTGACACTGAAAAATCCCTGCTGAAAGCGGACCTGTCCCGCACCACGGCAGGTCGGGCAGGTCTTCGGTTCGGTTCCAGGTTTTGCGCCGGAGCCGTTGCAGGTCCCGCATCGTTTGGCATACGGTACGTCGATCTTGGTCTCGATGCCGTTGGCCGCATCCTCAAAGCTGATGTCCAGGGTGTACTGGAGGTCGTCGCCGCGGCGTCCGCGCCCCCGCTGCCTGGCACCGCCGCCGCCGAAGACATCGCCGAAGATATCGGAAAAGATGTCGCCGAACGGAGTGCCGGCGCCGAAACCGAAGCCTGCGCCGCCAAAGCCGGCGCCACTGACCCCGGCATGGCCGAACCGGTCGTACTGGGCCCGTTTTTCAGGGTCGGAAAGGACCTCGTACGCCTCGCTCACCTCTTTGAACTTGTCTTCGGCCGCCTTGTCGCCAGCGTTCTTGTCCGGGTGGAACTGGATGGCGAGCTTGCGGTACGCCTTCTTGATCTCGGTTTCAGAGGCGTTCTTGTGGACTTCAAGTACCTCGTAATAGTCTCGTTTGTCGCCGTTAGCCAAAATTTACCCCTCAGGAACGCAAAGAGGCAGCGGCCGGAATCCGGCCACTGCCTGCTGCATGAAAAGATTGTTTGTCCGCCTGCAAAACAGCGCAGAGTGCGCCATTATTTCTTGTCGTCCTTGACCTCTTCAAAGTCGGCGTCAACTACCTTCTCCCCTTTGGGGGCCGCGCCTGAGGCCGTATCCGGCCCTGCTTGCTCGCCACCGGCCTGCTGCTGGGCAGCCTGGGCCTGGGCATAAACCGCTTCGGCAAGTTTGTGGGCTGACTGCATCAACTCGTCGCTCGCCTTCTTGATCGCCTCGGCGTCGTCACCCTCCATCGCCTTCTTGAGAGCGCTTACCCCGGCCTCGATCTTGGCCTTGTCGTCGGCGCCGATCTTGTCGCCATGTTCGTTCAGGGACTTTTCGGTGCTGTAGACCAGGCTGTCGGCATGGTTGCGGGCCTCGATCAGCTCCCGTTTCTTCTTGTCCTCTGCGGAGTGGGCCTCTGCGTCCTTGACCATCTTGTCGATTTCTTCCTTGGAAAGTCCGGAAGAGGCAGTAATCCTGATCGACTGTTCCTTGCCGGTCCCGAGGTCTTTGGCCGAGACATGGACAATGCCGTTGGCATCGATATCAAAGGTAACCTCGATCTGCGGTACGCCCCTGGGTGCCGGCGGAATGCCGGTCAGCTCGAAATTTCCCAGGGTCTTGTTGACCGAAGCCATCTCGCGCTCGCCCTGCAGGACATGGATGGTTACTGCGGGCTGGTTGTCCGCAGCGGTGGAAAAGACCTGGCTCTTCCGGCAGGGGATGGTCGTGTTCTTCTCGATCAGCCGGGTCATTACTCCGCCAAGGGTCTCGATCCCGAGCGAAAGCGGCGTTACGTCCAGGAGCAGAACGTCTTTCACGTCCCCTTTGAGCACGCCACCCTGAATGGCGGCGCCGACGGCAACAACCTCATCCGGGTTAACCCCTTTGTTCGGGACCTTGCCAAAAATATCCTGAACCCGCTTCTGCACTGCCGGCATCCGGATCATGCCGCCAACCAGGATAACTTCGTCGATCTCTGAGGCTGACAACCCGGCATCTTTGAGTGCGGTGCGGCATGGTCCTTCCAGCTTGTCCAGCAGGTCGGCGCAGAGCGCTTCCAGCTTTGCCCTGGTCAGCTTCAGGTTGAGGTGCTTGGGGCCGCTGGCATCGGCGGTGATGAACGGAAGGTTGATGTCGGTTTCCATGGAGCCGGAAAGTTCGCATTTGGCCTTTTCCGCCGCCTCTTTCAGCCGCTGCAACGCCATTTTGTCGTTCCTGAGGTCAAATCCCTGGTCCTTTTTGAACTCATCGGCAATCCAGTCAATGATCTGCTGGTCGAAATCTTCGCCGCCGAGGAAGGTGTCGCCGTTGGTGGACTTGACCTCGAATACGCCGTCGCCGAGCTCCAGGATCGAAATATCGAAGGTTCCCCCGCCCAGATCGAATACCGCGATCTTCTCGTCTTTCTTTTTATCCAAACCATAGGCAAGGGCGGCAGCGGTCGGCTCGTTGATGATCCTTAAGACATTGAGACCGGCAATCTTTCCGGCGTCCTTGGTTGCCTGGCGCTGGGAGTCGTCAAAGTATGCCGGTACGGTAATGACGGCATCGGTTACGGTTTCGCCGAGGTAGTCTTCTGCGGTCTTCTTCATCTTCTGCAGAACAATGGCAGATATCTCCGGCGGCGAGAACTTCTGGTTGCGGGCCTCTACCCAGGCGTCACCGTTGTCGGCCTTTACGATCTTGAACGGCGAGATGGCAATATCCTTGCGCACCGCCTCGGAATCAAATTTCCGTCCGATCAGCCGCTTGATGGCAAAAAGGGTGTTCTCCGGGTTGGTGACCGCCTGACGCTTTGCCTGCTGCCCCACAAGGCGCTCGCCGCTTTCGGTAACGCCGACCATAGACGGTGTGGTGCGGCTTCCTTCGGAGTTAGCTATGACAATCGGCTCTCCCCCCTCCATGATGGCGACGCAGGAGTTGGTAGTACCGAGATCGATTCCTATTACCTTGCTCATTATGATCCTCCTTCTTAATTCCCATACAGGGTTGTTCTATTCTTAACTTAGGTATTGATAGCGGGAAATCAAGGTCCCGCTGGATTTATTTTGCCACGGTCACCATTGCCGGCCTGATCAGTCTCTCGTTCAACAGGTAACCCTTCTGGAAGATGTCGACGATCGTGTTCGGTTCCTGGCCTTCTTTTTCCACCTGCGACATCGCCTGGTGCAGGGCAGAGTCGAACGGCGAACCCGGAACTGTTTCAAGCGGGACGACGCCGAATTTGCGCAGCGAGCCGAGCAGCATGTCGAGGGTCATCCTTATCCCGGTAACGATCGGGTCCTGACTGTCGGAATCGGTGTGTGCGAGTGCCCGCTCCATGTTGTCCACGGCAGGAAGGATCTCCATGATAAGGGATTCGTTGCCGTATTTCTGGATCTCTTCCTTTTCCTTCTGGACCCGTTTCCGGTAATTTTCGAGATCGGCCCGCTCCCGGACGAATTTGTCCCAGTTGGCCGCAGCTTCCGCCTCTTTTTCGGCCAGAATCTTCTCCAGCTCCATCAGTTTGACGTCTCCGGCCTCATGCGCCTGGTCGTCCGCAAACTGCTGAGCAGCATTGGCGTCTTCCGGTTGCTTTTCCTTGTGTTTTTTCTTGTCCACGTGGGTAAACTCCTTGAATCAATGTCGATCGCCGTCCAGCAGGCGGCTTACGAGTTTTGCCGTATAATCCACTACCGGGATCACATTTGCATATCCCATTCGCGTCGGGCCGATGACTCCCAGGACTCCCAGGGAATTCCGGCCGGACCGGTAGGTGGAGGTGATGACGCTGATGCCGGCCATCTGGGAGAGAGATGATTCGGCGCCAATGAATATGTTGAACCCTTCCGCATCCATGCATCGTTCCAGGAGTCGGACCAGGAGGTTCTTCTCCTCAAAGGTGCGGAAGATCTTCTTCATCCTGCCGATATCGGCAAATTCAGGCAGCTCCATGATATTTGACTGCCCTTCAAGGAAGATCTCCGAATCGGAATCGCCCATGGTCTTCTGGGAGAGCGAAATTGCCTGCGACATCAGCTGGTCGTAACGGATCTTTTCGGTCTGCATCTCCTCGATCAGGCGGGTCTTGATCTGGGCGATGGTAAGCCCCTGCAGTATCCCGTTAAGATAGTTGTTGATCCTTTCGAGATCCGCCGGTGCGATCTTGCCATCCGATTCGATGATCTTGTTCTGGACCGAGCCGGTCTGGGACACCAGGATCACCAGAAGGCGGTTCTCCGAGAGTTTCACAAATTCGATCTGCCGCAGGATCGCGGCTGTGAAGCGGGGCGCCACAACGACACCCATGTAATGGGATACCGATGACAGGATGCGGCTTGTGTCCCGCAGGACCGAGCCGATATCCCGGCCGTCGATGCTGCATCTGCGGCGGATCTCCTCCCGCTCGCTCCGGCTTACCCTGCGGACCGCCAGCAGCGAATCGACGTAAAGCCGGTACGCCTTGTCGGTCGGTACGCGCCCGGCAGAGGTGTGCGGAGAGGTGAGATACCCCATCTCCTCCAGGTCCGACATGACGTTGCGGACGGTTGCCGGAGAAAGGGCGAGCGGATGGCGGCGCGTGATGGTCCTGCTCCCGACCGGCTCTGCCGTCAGGATGTAGTCCTCGATAATCGCTTCGAGGATCTGCTTGCTTCTGTCATTTAGATCACTATGCATATCGCCGCCGAAAAAAATAGCACTCTCTGTCCCGGAGTGCTAAACCTGATGATAAGTTAATGACCGATAACATCTTTGTCAAGGTATTTCGGGAAAAAAGGGGCAGGATCAGGCAAAGTCCGCGAACACCAGATTTGCCAACAGTATCCCTCTCCCGGTCAGGGCGATCCGTGGTCCTATTTTGTGCAGCAGGCCATTGCCGGTATGACGATCAAGCACACCGGGAAATGCCTCGTCGATTGATTCTCCGTACTCATTCCGGAAATCTTCCGGATCGATTCCTTCCAGCATGCGCAGCCCGAGAAACAGGGATTCACCCATGGCATCTTGTTTGGTGAGATGTTCCACGTCCTCGCCGGTATGCGGCGAAGAGCCGGCACGGCAAAACTCACCTATGTCCGGGGTGTTGCTCCAGCGTTTCCCGAATCCGGGTGCGCGCAGAAACGAATGGGCGCTGGCGCCGAATCCGAGGTAGTTGCCCCGGCGCCAATAGACCTGATTATGCCGGGAGCGTCGGCCGGGGCGCGCAAAATTGGCGATCTCGTAATGCTCGTAACTCGAGGCGGGCAGAAGGGCGATTGCCATCTCGAACATGGTTGCCGAGTCGTCGCCAGCAGGAAGGGCAATCTCCCCGGACTCGGCCATTGCGGCAAAGGGAGTCCCATCCTCTATGGTAAGCCCATAGACGGAGATATGCTCCGGCGCCAGAGCCAGCGCATCATGAAGCGTCTGTTCCCAATGATCGAGCGTCTGACCGGGGAGAGAGTGGATCAGGTCGATGCCGATGTTGTCAAACCCGGCCTGCCGAGCGATGGCTACAGCCTCTCTCGCCTGTTGCGCGGTGTGAATCCGGCCGAGAATGGCCAGCATCGCATCATCCATGGACTGAACACCGATGGAGAGCCTGTTTACCCCGGCAGACCGGTATCCTGCCAGGGATTCCGCGGTCACTGTGCCCGGATTTGCCTCCAGGGTAATCTCGGCATCAGCGGCAAGATGGTAATGGTTCTGTGCGGCAGAAATCAGCTGTTCGACAAGCTGCGGCGCCAGCAATGATGGCGTGCCGCCGCCGATGTACATGGTTTCAGTCTTTGCTGGTTCCGGCAGGTCTTTGGCCCGGGATTCCATCTCGCGGACCACCGCGGCCACGTACTCTTCATGCGTAACTCCGGGGAGTTCCGAAGAGGCGAAGTCGCAGTAAAGGCATTTGCGCACGCAGAACGGAATATGGATGTAGAGAGAGAGATTCACGCTAAAATGATATGGCATGACTCGGTGAAATGTACAGGCTAAAACTGGTTGAAATGAAAACAGCTTGTCAGTACACTTGGATGCTCGCTGCAAAGCGGTCATCAACAGGTCCGAAGGAGGTTTGAGCATGTCCGGAATTATTCGTGCCGCGGCCATCCAGCTAAACATTAAACTGGCTGATATCGACGCCAATGTGGCGGCGGCCAGGGAGGCCATTGCCAGGGTGGCGGGGCAGGGGGCCCAGCTCGCCGTGCTGCCCGAGGTCTGGAGCAGCGGCTTTGCCTACAAGGAGCTGAACCAACTGGCGCAGCGGACTCCGGAGCTGGTCGAGGAGATGGGCCGATTGTCCACGGAGTACAACATGGTGCTGGTCGGGAGCCTGCCGGAACCGGACGGCGACAAGGTCTGCAACACGGCCTACATCATGGACAAGGGAAAGCTGGCCGGCAAGTACCGGAAGATCCACCTCTTCTCCCTGATGAGCGAAGACCGTTCCTTTACCGGCGGCAACCAATGGGTGGTGGCGGATACCAGCGCCGGGCGGATCGGCGTGTTCATCTGTTACGACCTCCGTTTCCCCGAGCTTGCCCGGCGGCTGGCCCTGGAAGGGGCGGAGATCATCGTTGTGCCGGGCGAATGGCCGAAGCCGCGCGAGGAGCACTGGCGGACCCTGCTGCGCGCCCGGGCCATTGAAAATCAGCTGTTCGTGGTCGCGGCCAACTGCTGCGGCATGACCGGGAAGCTCGATTTTTTCGGGATGAGCATGATCATTGACCCGAAAGGGGTGGTGATGGCCGAGGGGGGGTACGAGCCGGTCGAGATAGTCAGGGATCTGGATTTCGGGGAGATGCGGAAATGGCGGGAGCAGATTCCTTGCTTCAAAGACCGGAAGCCCGAATATTATTAAAATCGTGTTGACTAACCATAAAGTAAGGACTATTTTTTCCAGGTTTGACGGCTCGCACTCATTCAGGAGGTATTAATCGTGGCATTTTTCGCCGGCACCGGACTGGTGGTCAAGCTGGTCCTTTTCATCCTGCTCTATTTTTCCGTAGTATCCTGGGCCATTATTTTTTACAAGCTGCTGCAGGTTTACAAGGCCAACAATGAATCCAACCGGTTCATGGATTTTTTCTGGAAGACGAAGAAGTTTGAATCGATCAACTCGCAACTGGATCGATATGCGAATTCTCCGCTGACAGTGCTTTTCAGCGAAGGGTATTCGGAGCTTAAAAAGCTGATGGAGCAGGGGGAGACGTCGCATGCGCCGGAAAGCGGGGTCAGTACCGATCTCGGCGGCATAGACAATATTGCCCGTGCCCTCCGCCGTGCCACCACTTCGGAAATTACCCGTCTGGAAAAGTACCTGACATTCCTGGCCACCACAGGTTCTACAGCTCCATTCATAGGGCTTTTCGGAACTGTGTGGGGGATCATGACCGCATTCAAAGGGATCGGCGAGACCGGCTCCGCATCCCTCGCCGTGGTAGCGCCGGGGATCGCCGAAGCTCTTATTGCCACCGCCATCGGCCTTGTTGCCGCCATACCGGCGGTCATGGGGTACAACCATTTCCAGAACAAGATCAAGGTGTTGATCGGTGAAATGGACAACTTCTCCACCGAGTTTCTTAACATCGTACAACGAACCTTTGCCAAAAAGTAGGGGGAAACGCTGCTTTTCCGCAATCTCTGTGTTGCTCGGCGGGATTATTTGTGCGGCGTACTTTTGAGTACGCCTCCGCGTAATCCCTTGAGCGCCTTGACCTTGCGAAAAATCAACGCTTCCGGGTAACAAGGGGAAAATATGGATATAGGACATCGAAACTCCGACCGCGGGACAATGTCGCAGATCAACGTCACTCCGCTGGTTGACGTCATGCTGGTTCTGCTGGTCATATTCATGGTTACGGCTCCCATGATGCAGCAAGGGGTCCAGGTAAACCTCCCCAAGGCCGAAACAAAGGCGCTCAAGTCTCCTGAAGAGGCGATTGTGGTCTCCATAGAGAAGAGCGGCCGGATATTCATCGATAAGAACGAAGTGCCGCAGGGTGAGTTGAAGACCAAGCTGGCAGCCATGTTCGTGAACCGGGCGAAGAAAGAGGTGTTTCTCAAGGCCGACCGCGATGTCCCTTACGGTGAAGTTGTCAAGACTATGGCCGAAATCAAGGGTGCCGGGGTGGAACGACTCGGCATGGTAACGGAGCCGGCCTCAAGGCAATGAATCCTTCCGTAAAGCGGAACGATAAGGGGCTGCTGCCCACCCTGCCCGTTTCTCTTATCTTTCACCTGGCGATTTACGGGCTTTTTGCCTGGTTCCACTTCTTCCCTTCAGCGCCGGTCACTGAAGCCCCGGTGTATTACGTGGACGTGGTAAATCTTCCGGTCGCATCACCGCAACAGGGATCTCCTTCGGCTGCGGGAACTGCGCCTTCTCCCCCTCCGGCCGTAAAGCCGCCTGCGCCGGAGATGAAGCTCCCGGCAAAGGAATCCGGGCAGAAACCGGCGGGAAAGCCTGCCAAAGCAGCCACTACTCCCACCCGGACTGCCGAGGAGAGCTCCAAGGAGTTCGAGGATCGCCTTGCCCGGTTGCAACAGTCTTCCGATGCCCGGCATGAAGCGGCTGCGATGGACGCCATCCGGAAAAAGGCCGCCGTGCGAGGCAAGGGCCAGGCCGGCATTCCCGGTGGGACCGGGCATGAGTCGGGCAGCGATTATGCGAGCTATATCCGCTCCAGGCTGGTCGATGCGTTCAAGACTACGATTGCCTACCAGGATAAAACACCGCGTATGACCGTGATCCTGACTATCGACAAAAACGGCAGGGTGCTGAAGCGGCGCACGGAAAGCTCGACCGGCGACCGGCTCTTCGAGGATGCCGTTAACCGTGCCATTGTAAAGGCGGAGAGGGAGTTCCGTCCCCCGCCCAATGGCGGAAGCTTTGAGTATGGGTTCATATTCACGGCCCAGGGAGTTGGGAAACAGTGAAAATGAAGCGTTGCAGTGCTGGAATAAGGGTTCTGATCATGTCGGCGCTTCTTGTCGCCGTTATCTGTGCCAGCCCGCTGATACTGTCGGGGCAGCAGGGTTATCTTGAGGTCTCGGCTCCGGGCAACCGGCAGCTGCAGCTTGCCATCGCTCCCCCGGCAGCATTGTCTGGAGGCGTGAATCAGGATGTTGCCCGCGCAATAATCGATGTATTTAAGTTCGACATGACCCTTGCGGGTCCGTTCTCGGTTTCGGAGCCACAGGTTACGGAATCGCGCAGCGGCATCAGGCCCGGCGATTTCGACATGGCTTCATGGCGGGCCGCCGGTACCGACCTGCTCATCAAGAGCGGCTATGTTGTGTCCGGAGATTCCGTTTCCATTGAATTCCGGCTTTATGATGTCCTGACCGAGAAGGAGCTGGCCGCAAAGCGCTACACCGGTTCCAAGCGGGACGTCAGACGGGTGGTGCACACCTTTTCCGATGATATCATGTCGGCAATGACCGGGATTCGCGGTCCTTTTACCTGCAAGATCGCCTTTGTTTCCACGGCAACGAGGAACAAGGAAATATATCTGATGGATTACGACGGCCAGAATATCCAGCGGATCACCAAGAACGGCTCGATCAACCTCTACCCCGATTTCTCCCCGAACGGCAGGGAGCTGATTTACACCTCCTACAAAAAAGGGAACCCGGACCTGTATCGCCGGGAGCTTGCCAGCGGCGCCGAGGCCAGGGTTACCACTGCCCGCGGCACCAATATTACCGGGGCATTTGCGCCGGACGGCAACAGGATTGCGCTTTCCATGAGCAAGGACGGGAATGCGGAGATCTATCTCCTGAGCAAGGAAGGGAAGCAGCTCAGCCGGCTGACAAATAACGATGCCATTGAGATCGCTCCGGCATGGTCGCCGGACGCCAAGCAGATTGCCTTCGTGTCGGACCGGTTGGGGAAGCCGCAGGTCTATATCATGGATAGCGACGGCAGGAACGTCCGGAGGCTGACCACCAGCGGCGCCTACAATGTTGGCCCGCGATGGTCGCCGCGGGGGGACAAAATTGCGTACTGCCGACAGATGGGCGGCGGCTTTCAGATTTTTACGATCAACCCCGACGGCACCGGAGACACCCAGCTAACCCGGGAAGGGAGCAATGAACATCCGCGCTGGTCTCCGGATGGCCGCTTCATCGCTTTCAGTTCGAAAAGGGGGGGTCGGGAGTCGGTCTATATCATGAGAAGCGACGGCACCGGCCAGACAAAGATCTCCCGCGGGGGAACGTCCGATTCCTCTCCGGTCTGGTCACCCCGGTGGTAGGTTGATTATTTTTGTTGTTGTCAGCTATGAATGATTGAAAACGCAACAGTCTTATGTATAATTGCAAGGAATTCGTTAGAGTAGGCTGTTAATTTATTTTCTGAGTGCTTAAATCCAAATGAGGAGGATGAGATGCGTAAGGTTATATGTCTTTGGTCTTTGGTGATGTTATGCGGTGCGCTCATGCTGAACGGATGTGCTAAGGAGCAAGTGGTGACTCCGGAACAGCCGTTGACGGCCCCTTCTTCTGAGAAGCAGCTGAAGCAGTCCGAGGCGGCAAAGCAGGCTGTCCAGGAAGAGAAAATTGCATCACCTGCCATAAAAGAGTCGCCGGTGGCAAAGGATGAGGCGTCCGCTTCAGCGGCAGCAGCTCAGGCAAATGGGCTGTTGAAGACAGTGTATTATGATTTCGACTCGGCCATTTTGACGTCATCGGCACGTGATACCCTTTCCGCTAATGCCTCGGTCCTGCTCAAGAAGCAGACCGGCCTGAAAATCCAGGTTGAGGGCCACTGCGACGAGCGCGGGTCGGCAGAGTACAACCTTGCCCTCGGCGAGCGCCGCGCCAAGTCCGCCATGAACTACCTGATGACTTTGGGTGTTCCGGCATCGAGGCTGTCCACAATCAGTTACGGCAAGGAAAAGCCGGCAGATCCCGGCCATGACGAGGCTGCCTGGGCCAAGAACCGTCGCGCCGAGTTTGTGGTTGCCAACTAGTCTTTGCGACAACACATTATCGAGGAGCCGGTAACTCGGCTCCTTTTTTCGTTCTGAACCGGTCAAGACAGAGAGGTATTTATGCAAGTCGTGAAAATCGGGTTGTTGGGCTGTTGCCTGCTGATGGCAGCCGGCTGCGCAACCAGGGGCGATATAGAACTCCTTCAACAGGACCTTGATGAGATGAAGGGGCGGACCATCAAGGTGGAGAAGGAACTGGGCGGGGTTCGGAGTGAAGCGCGGGAGGGGCTGGAGACCAATCTCAAGGGGTTCCAGAAGGATATCGATTCGTTGCGAAAAGTGACTGCGGATCTGCAGGTGGCGGTTGATGCCTCCAAGGTCGATGTGCAGGTCATGGGCGGCAAGGTGGATGATTTCGCGCTGCAGCTGAAAAAACCTGTCGATGACCTGGCGCTGCTGCGTGAAGATGTCGACCGCAAGCATGCCGGAATCGAGAAGAGGCTGGAAAAGATCGAGAAAAGCCTGGACGATCTGCAAAAAACCGCCACCGAGTTGCGAAACCGTGAGGCGGAAAAAACCCCCGACGCCATCTACCAGAAAGGTATCGACGCCTATAAGGCCGGTGATTTTGCCAAATCACGCGAACAGTTGAGTCGTTTCATTGAACTGTTCCCGAAACATGAGCTGATTGCCAATGCCCATTACTGGCTGGGTGAAACGTATTATTCCGAGAAGGTCTACGATCAGGCAATTCTTGAGTTCGAGAAGGTGGTCAAGGAGTTTCCGAACAAAGGGAAGGCCCCGGCGGCCCTCCTCAAGCAGGCCATGGCGTTTAAGGAGCTTGACGATGCCAAGAGCGCCCGGTTCGTGTTTAAGAAACTGATTGAAAACTATCCGCTGGCAGATGAAGTCAAAGTTGCCAAGGAGAAGTTGAAGGAGTTGAAATAAAAAATGGCGAGGAGTTGCTCCTCGCCATTTCTTTTCGAGTCATCAGACTGCGGATTCGATTTCAGGCCTTCGGCTGCTCTGCAACCGGCTCTTTTTTCGGTTCCTCGGGTTTCGCGTAGGCGGTTTCAGCTTCTTTCATCTGTTTTTCCTTCTCAGCCGCCTCTTTTGCCAGGCGCTCCTTTTCTTCTTCGGCCCTGGCTTCTTCGCTGATTCCCTGCCTGAAGTCATCGGAAGCTCGCTTGAACTCGGCCAGGCCTTTTCCCAGAGACCGGGCAATGTCGGGCAGTTTCTGCGGTCCGATAACGATAAGCGCTATTACCAGGATGATTATTAATTCAGGCATGCCGATACCAAACATGGGAGCCTCACTTATTAAGGATTTGACATGAATATAGAGGCTTTGCTCGGCAGTGTCAAGCGATCAAGGGGGAGAGCTTGACCAGCCATCCCAACTGGCGTATAAACGGACATCATCAACTATCCAGGAGGAGATAACATGTTCAAGAAACTGTTCGGTGCAATCGCTCTCTGTCTGCTTGCAGCCACCTGCTGTTTTGCAGCGGAAAAAAATCCGGTGGTCCTCATGGAGACGAGCCTGGGGAACGTCAAGATCGAGCTGTTCCAGAAAGAGGCGCCGATCTCGGTCAAGAATTTTATCGAATACGCCAACAGCGGCTACTATGCCGGAACGGTTTTTCACCGGATCATTCCGGGGTTCATGGCGCAGGGGGGCGGCCTGACTGCCGAACTCCAGCCTAAGCCGGGTGCCAGGCCTGCGATCAAGAACGAGGCCGATAATGGGTTGAAAAACGATCGCGGCACCATTGCCATGGCAAGGACGTCCGACCCGAACAGTGCCACCTCCCAGTTCTTCATAAACGTGGTTAACAACAACAGCCTCAATCGTCCCAGTTTCGACGGTTACGGGTATGCGGTTTTCGGCAAGGTCATCGATGGAATGGATGTGGCCGATAAGATCGTGTCCGCGCCGCAAGAGCGAAAAAATGCCGTCTTCCAGAACGTGCCGAAAACTCCGATCCTGATCAAGTCGGTAAAGGTCTTGAAATAGAACAACTAAAGGGCGCCATGTGGCGCCCTTTGATTTCAAGGAGGGGCAGATGAACAGGCGAATTGCTCATTTTGCAGTGGCAACGGTCATGATGCTGCCGGTAATGTCGTGGGCGGACACTGCGCCGGTGCTGTCCAGTCAGGCCGATCGTGAGGAGATATCACTGACGGTCTATAATTCGAATCTCGGGCTGGTCAGGGACCGCCGGAACATTGCCGTGCCCAAAGGGGTCTCGGAGTTGCGGTTCATGGATGTGGCGGCCCAGATAATCCCGGCAAGCGTTCAGGTCACGACATTCGGGAACTCGTTCCAGGTTCTGGAGCAAAACTATGAATATGATCTGCTCAACCCGCAGAAACTGCTCGATAAATATGTCGGGAAAGAGGTCCGGCTGTATCAGAAGAACCCTTATTCGGAGCGGGAAGAAGAGGTAACGGCAACGCTCCTGGCCAACAACGGCGCCCCGATCTACAAAATCGGCAAAGATATCACCTTCAATCACCCCGGAAGGGTCATATTCCCGTCGGTGCCGGCAGACCTGATCGCCACTCCGACGCTGGTCTGGTTATTGGAGGGGGTAGATGCCGGGAAGCGCCCGGTCGAGGCGAGTTACCTGACCAGCGGTGTCAGCTGGAAAGCCGATTATGTGTTGACCCTGGCGAAAGAGAGCAGCCTTGCCGATCTTGCCGGCTGGGTAACCATCGACAACCGGAGCGGGATAACCTATCGCGACGCCAGGCTGAAGCTTGTCGCGGGTGACGTGAACCGGGTCCGCGAAGACCTGCAGCGGCCGAGGATGTACAAAGGCGCAATGCCTGAGATGGCTGCCGCGGCGCCCCAGTTCAAGGAAGAGGGGTTGTTCGAGTACCATCTCTACACTCTGGGCCGCCAGTCGACCATAAAGGATAACCAGACCAAGCAGATCAGCCTGCTTTCGGCCAACTCCGTTCCGGTCCGGAGGGAACTCGTCATGCGTGCGGATCAGGGGTGGTACGGCAATGCGCGGGGGGGCGAGACAAAACATAAGGTCGGGGTTTATGTCGAGCTGGAAAACCAGGAAATAAACGGGCTGGGAATGCCGCTTCCCAAAGGGACCATCAGGGTCTATCAGCAGGACGCCGATGCTGCCCTGCAGTTCGTTGGTGAGGATACCATCGACCACACCCCCAAGGATGAGAAGGTGCGGGTGAAGGTAGGGGACGCCTTTGACGTTACGGCCACCAGGCGGCAGACGGACTGGAAAAAGCTTGCCAATGACACCTATGAGGCCGCCTGGGAGGTGGTCATCAGAAACCACAAGAAGGACGATATCATAGTAAAAGTGACCGAGCCGATGACCGGTGACTGGCAGATAGTCGATTCTTCGCTGCCGTCGGTAAAAAGCGACAGCCAGACGGCGGAGTTCAACGTTATGGTCAAAAAGGACAACGAGGCGAGGCTTACCTACCGGGTAAGGGTGCGGTACTAGATCGATAATGCCAGCTCATAGTCAGCGTCAAGCCTCCGAGGTCTGTAACTCCTCGGGGGCTTTTTCATTGGCGCTTCCGGCCCGCCTGCCTCTTCTCAGCCAGATCAGCATCAGGTTTGCGACCGTGAAGAGCAGCGCACCGGCCAGGGCAACCCCTGCCCCGGGTTCCCGGTGGATCTCGACCAGGGCGGTCTTGGCCGGCATGATCTCGACATTTTTCAGATAGACCCCGAATCCCTGATAAAAATAGGGGTGATTAGGGCTGAAAGTCCCAGTGATGACCCCGCCAGGGGTCAAGTGCCGCAGTGAGCCGCTGAAGTCCAGCGGCATCCCCATCGGCCCGATCCGCGCGTCAAGCCTGACCAGTTCCAGTCTGGAGCCGTCGGGGAAATTGAACGCCCCTCCCTCGGGAAGCGGCCCCCCATCCTTGAACCCGCCATAGGCGCTGAAGAGATGCGCCAGCACGATCAGCAAAAAACCGAGATGCATCACCTGCGGTGCAATCCTGATCAGAAAGCTCCCCCGCTGCCATTTGGCCCGGAGCGACTCGATGCTGCATAGCACCGTATTGAGCGCCAGCAGCGCCAGGATTGCGACCGTTACCCAGAGCCACCAGGTTTCTGCAGGCGGGGCCTGAGTCAACCAGATGAACAGCGGGACATCGTTGATCGCCGAACCTTCCTTGGCAACGAACGAGCCGATGCCGATAAACAGCATCACTCCGGTAACCAGCCAGATACCGAGGTCAAGGGATGTGAGGAATTCATACAGTTTGCGCATAGGTCCCCGAATCAAAAACTGTGTGAGCTTTTCATCAGCATGCTCACGCCCAGATAGGTGAATAGTGTTACGCCGAAGCCGATGATCCCGGCCCAGGCGACGATCCGGTCGGCATTGGAACCTTTCAGCCGCAGGTGCAGGTACAGCGAGTAAAAGAGCCAGAGAATGGAAGTCCAGAGCTCTTTCGGGGTCCAGAGCCAGTAGGTGCCCCAGGCATAGTAACCCCAGATCCCGCCGGAGACCATTGAGGCGGAAAAGAACGAGTAGCCGATCAGGCTGGCCTTGTACTGGAGGTCGAGCAGCGTTCGTTCGTTGCAGGCAAGGTACAGGCCGCCGAGGATCGCACCGATGCCGAACAGGCCGTAGGCAAAGAAGGCGAGGGCCACATGGAGTTCGAACCAGAGGGTGTTGAGAACCGGCGGCAGCGGCATGTTCATGGAGCGGAACGGCAGCGCCAGCAGCGCAAAAAGGGCAGCCAACGCGCCGATACTCCAGGAAAGGGTCGAATCCTTTTTCGCGCCGCGGCTATACAGGAACGGCAGTCCCATCAGCGCAATGGAAGTGGAAAAGAACGCCATGGTATCGTGCGGGCCAATCAGCGGGAGGCGGCCTAGGGCTTGCCCGCGCATCCCCATGTGGATCAGCTCTGCGACGAGCCCGGCAACGAACAGAGGCCGGGAATAGGAGCCGAACAGATAAAGTGCGGCTGAGGTGATCAGGAGCCATTTCATGGCATGGAACTTACAATGATATGCCGGAGCGTAGCAAGGGGAAATTGAAACGCCTCCTGCCGGGAAACGGTCAGGAGGCGTTATTTTGTTTATGAAATCTTCAATTGCCTTATGGGCAAGGAGAGTTAGCTTGCTTTCTGGCTTTTGTTCCGGTAGACGACTACCGGAGCCTGGTCACGCCTGGGCGCGCCCCAGCGCCTGCTCTTGCTGTTGGCAGCGCTGGTGGATGTCGAGGCATTGCTCTTTCCGCTCCGCTGCGGCGCAGCTGCGGCACGGCCGCGGGAGGCGCCGGCGCCTTTCCCTTTGGCAAGCCTGCGCAGCGGCTGCATCGGCTCCAGGCCGGGAATGACATGCAGGGGCAATGCGGAGCCGGTAAACTTCTCGATCCGGTCGAGATAGCTGATCTCGTTGTGGGAGACAAAGGAGATGGCGATTCCGGAGGCCCCGGCGCGACCGGTGCGGCCAATACGGTGCACGTAGTCCTCGGCAAACTTGGGGAGATCGAAGTTGATGACGTGACTGATGCCGGTTACGTCCAGTCCGCGGGCGGCAACATCGGTGGCTACCAGCACCTTGACCTGGCCGCGGTGCATGTTGGTTATGGTACGGTTCCGCGCCCCCTGGGTCATGTCGCCGTGGAGGGCTGCCGCCTTGTGGCCTAATGCCGCAAGGTCCTTGGCGAGCGAATCGGCGTCGCGCTTGGTGGCGGAGAATACAATCGCCTTTTTTACGTCCTGCTCGGCCAGAAGGTGCTCCAGGAGCCGGTTCTTGTGCGGCAGGCTGTCGGCGACCAGCAGGCGCTGTTCGATGTTGGCATGGGTCACCTGGTTTGGCGCGATCTGGATCAGTTCCGGGTTCTTCAGGAGCCCGCCGGCCAGTTTTTTGATGCGATGGTCGAGGGTCGCCGAGAACATAAGGGTCTGCCTTGCCGAAGGGGTTGCCGCGGCGATCTTTTCCACATCCTCGACAAATCCCATGTCCAGCATCCGGTCGGCCTCGTCAAGGATGAGCATCTCCAGCCGGGAGAGGTTGAGTCTGCCGTTCTCAAGATGGTCGATGAGCCTGCCCGGGGTGGCAACGATAAAATCAACCGGTGCCGAGAGCATCCGCAACTGTTCACGGTAAGGCATGCCGCCGAGAATGGCGCCGCTCCGGACCCGCATGAACTTGCCGTAGGTCCTTACTGCGTCGGTGACCTGGTTTGCCAGTTCCCTGGTCGGGGTAAGAACCAGGATCCGCGGTCCTTTACCCGGTGCGACCGGAGGGGCGGAAAGCCTCTGCAGCGCAGGGAGGACAAAGGCAGCGGTTTTGCCAGTCCCCGTCTGGGCCGAGGCGATGATATCCTGTGCGGCCATGGCCTTGGGGATCGCTTCGGCCTGGATGCCGGTCGGCTCCTTGTAGCCGCAGGCGCCGAGCGCCTTGAGGATGGATGGTGAGAGGTTGAGTTCGGTAAATGTCATTAACTGTTCCTTCTTTCTGGATGGTCCGGAGCTTTCCGGACAGCTGTTTTTGAGCCCGCCGTTCAAGGTGAGGCACTGACGGTTGCAGGCAGACATAGCCGGGCAAGACCGAAAACGGCGCATTCCTTCAGGTGGACGCATATTGTTATGCTGAGTTTTAAGCGATGGCGGATCGAGAAAGGCGGCCTGCGATGACTGCGTGGGGTGCGGTGAAGAGCTGCAACCTGCGTGAAGAGGACGACATAACTGCCCGCCAGGGCAATGTGAATATCTCTTATACCAGCATCTTTTCAAATAAAGCAAGCTTTTTCATTAAAAGACCGTTTTTGGGCAAAAATGTATTGTGAGTTGCCGAGCCCCGGGCCGGAAAGGAGGTCGCATTTTTCTTGCGGTGGAACAGAACAGTTTTTTCTGCTATCCTCACCAGTCATGGCCATTGATGCGATAATCAAAGAAATAATGGCGAGGGTTGAGTCCCCGGCGGCGCGATTCTCCATAACCGGTCTGCGCGGTTCGGCTCCGGCCTGGCTGCTTTCCCGGATGATGGCGGCAACGACGGCACCGCTGCTCGTTATCACCCCGGACTCCGATTCCAGCGACGAGATTTATCGCGAGCTCTCCTATTACAGCGGCTTCAAGGAAAGCGTCATGCTCTTTCCCGCTTGGGAGAACGCCCCCTTTGAGCACGCCTCGCCCCATCCCGATATTACCGGTCGCAGGCTGAACACCCTGTTCGCCATCACCAACGGCACGGCCCAGGTCGTGGTGGCGCCGGTAACCGCTCTCTGCCAGCGGCTCCTCTCCCGGTCCGACCTGGGGAAGGTCTCCGATTACCTGCTTGCCGGCGAAGAGGCCGACCGCGAGGCGCTGCTGGAGAAACTGGTGCGGCTCGGGTATTCGCACGTGCCGCTGGTTGAGGATCGCGGTTCTTTTGCCGCGCGGGGCGGGATTCTGGACATCTTCCCCCCCAACCTCGCCGCTCCGGTCAGGATCGAGTTCTTCGGCGATTTCGTTGAGACCATCAGGACATTCGATCCGCTGACCCAGCGTTCGCTGCAACCGCTCGAAGAGCTGGTCCTGCTCCCATCAAGGGAGATTATCCTCAATCATGAGGTGATGCAGCAGCTGCCGCCGCGCCTGAAAAAGCTGTGCGACTCCCTGGATATACCGCTCCCCCGGCGGCGCGAGCTTCTGGAGCAGTTGCAGAGCGCCATCTACCCTCCGGGTGTCGAGTATCTGCAGCCGCTCTTCCACCCCGATCTCGAGACGCTGTTTACGTATCTCGGCAGCTCCGCCATCAGGGTCCTGACCGATCCGGATGCCATAGATGCCGCCATCGAGCGGTTTGGCGGCGAGCTTGAACTTAGCGAGGCCAAGGCCCAGGAACGCGAAGAGATCGTCTGCGAGCGGCATGCCCTGTTCATGACGGGTGACGAGGTCAAAGGATTTATCTCAGCCGGTCCTTCGGTTTCACTGCCGATGCTTGAACTGCTCGACCCGGGATCGGTCACCACCGCAATCAAAAGCCAGGACAATTCCGATCTGCGGATTTCCCTGTCACCCGACAGCGAAGGGGTGCTCAAGCCGCTGATCGACAAGATTTCCGGCTGGCTTGGCGACCAGCAGCGCGTCATGGTGATCTGCAGTCAGAAGCCGCAATCGCAGCGGCTCTACGACCTGCTCTCTCCCCACGGCCTGCCGGTAGCGCTCGATGACGCCCTGTTCCCGATACTGCTGGAGCGCAGGGACCGGCGGGTCTCGATCCTTACCGGCGACATCTCCAGAGGGTTCCGGATACCGGACGAGAAGCTCGTGGTGGTGGCGGAAGAGGAGATCTTCGGCCCCCGCTCGCGTCGCCGCGGGCTTACCGAGGCGCGCAAGAAGCAGATCCTCACCTCCCTGGCCGAGCTGAAGCCGGGCGACCATATGGTGCATCTCGATTTCGGCGTGGGGCTCTACCGGGGGCTGCAGCATCTGACCCTCGGCGATGTCGAGGGGGATTTCCTCCTCCTCGAATACGCCGGGAGCGACCGGCTCTACCTGCCGGTGGACCGGCTCAACCTGGTGCAGCGCTATGTGGGCGCCGAGGGGGTCGAGCCGCATCTCGACAAGCTCGGCGGCGCGGGGTGGGAAAAGGCCAAGGCCAAGGCCAGAGCCGCAGTGGAAGAGATGGCCGGCGAGCTGCTGAAGATCTATGCCGAGCGGCAGGTGAAGGAGGGGCATCCCTTTTCGCCGCCGGACGAGATGTTCAGGGAGTTCGAGGCCGCTTTTGCCTGGGATGAGACCCCTGACCAGATGGCGGCCATCGAGGATGTGCTGGCCGACATGCAGTCATCCCGGCCGATGGATCGCCTGGTCTGCGGCGATGTCGGTTACGGCAAGACCGAAGTGGCCATGCGCGGCGCCTTCAAGGCGGTGATGGACGGCAAGCAGGTTGCAGTCCTGGTGCCGACGACCATCCTGGCGCAGCAGCATCAGGAGACTTTTCTCAAGCGATTCAGCGAATACCCGGTAACGGTGGAGATGCTCTCCCGGTTCCGGACGCCGAAGGAGCAGAAGGAGACCCTGGTGCGGGTGGCAAAAGGGGAGGTCGATGTCATTATCGGCACCCACCGGCTGCTGCAGGCCGATGTCCAGTTCAAGGACCTGGGGCTGCTCATCGTGGACGAAGAGCAACGTTTCGGCGTGGCGCATAAGGAGAAGCTCAAGAAGTACCGCGCCACGGTGGACATCATGACCCTGACCGCCACCCCCATCCCGCGGACGCTGTACATGTCGATGATGGGGATCCGCGACCTGTCGATCATCGATACCCCGCCCGTGGACCGGCTGGCAATCAAGACCTTTGTGGCGAGATTTTCCGAAGAGCTGGTGCGCGAGGCGGTGTTGCGCGAGCTGCGGCGTGGCGGCCAGGTCTTTTTCGTCCATAACCGGGTGCAGTCGATCGGCCTGATGCAGGAGCACCTGCAGCGGATCGTGCCGGAAGCGAAGATCGCCGTCGGCCATGGCCAGATGGACGAAAAGGAGCTGGAAAAGGTGATGCTCGGCTTCATGCACGGCGAGACCAATCTGCTCCTCTGCACAACCATCATCGAGTCCGGACTCGATATCCCGACTGCCAATACCCTGATCATCAACCGCGCCGACTCCTTCGGCCTGGCTCAGCTGTACCAGCTGCGCGGCCGGGTGGGCCGATCGAAGCAGCGGGCCTACGCCTACTTCCTGATCCCGGGCGAAGGGGCGATCTCCCAGGATGCCCGGGAGCGGCTCCGGATCATGCAGGAGATCACCGAGCTCGGGGCTGGGTTCCGGATCGCTACGCACGACCTGGAGATCCGGGGCGCCGGCGACCTGCTGGGGGGTAAGCAGTCCGGCCAGATCGCCGCGGTCGGGTTTGAGCTGTATACCGAGATGCTGGAAGAGGCGGTCGACCAGATGAAAGGGGAGGAGCGCGAGGTCAGGATCGAACCGGAGCTGAAGCTGCGGGTGCCGGCCTTCATCCCCGAGGATTACGTGCCGCAGCCCAACCTGCGGCTCATCCTGTACAAGAAGCTCACCCAGGCGCAGAGCGAGGAAGATGTCGCCGATGTGGCGCAGGAGTTTGCCGACCGGTTCGGGCCGCTGCCGCCGGCGGTCACCTTCCTGATCGAGGTCATGAAGATCCGGATCATGCTGAAGCAGCGGCTGATCCGCGAGATCGAGTTTGACGGCAGCCGGCTGTTGCTGTCGTTCCATCCGAAAACGCCGGTATCGCCGGACACGATCATCGGGCTGGTCCGGAGCCGGCCGAAGCAGTACCAGTTTACCCCCGACTTCCGGCTGATTGCGGAGCTGTCGGACCGGTCGTTCGACGCTATCCTCGTAGAGGCCAGAAATCTCTTGAAATGCCTTGGCTAGGTGTGCTAGCGTGCCGAAGTTGTCAATATACCTTGTTCCAAGGAGTTTAAAGTGCCTAGAATCCTGAAGAGTTTAGCGGTAATTGCGGCCAGCGTCGCATTGATTGCCGGTTGCAGCGCCAAGAAAGCCGAGGACGGCCCGAAACCGGCCAAAGGCGGCGGCGAAGTACTCGCCGAGGTGAACGGTGCCACCATTACCACAGAAGATTTCAAGAAAGAGATGGAAAACCTCCCGCCGTACCTGAAGCCGATGACCGAAACAGCTGAAGGCAAGAAAGAGATGCTGGAGACCATGGTCATCCGGGAGCTGATCCTGCAGCAGGCCAAAAAGGACGGTGTCGACAAGAGCCAGCTCGTGGCGGACAAGCTCGAAGAGCTGAAAAAACGGCTGGTGGTCGAGGCTTACCTGAAGAAGAAGGTTGAGGAGCAGGCCAATATCTCCGATGCCGACCTGAAGAAGTTCTATGACGAAAACAAGGACAAGTTCAAGAGCGGTGACCAGATCAAGGCGAGCCATATCCTGGTGAAAGACGAAAAGCTGGCCAAGGATATCCTGGCCCAGATCAAGGCGGGCGGCTCTTTCGAGGAGCTGGCCAAGAAGAATTCCATGGATTCGGCCGGCGCCAAAGGTGGCGATCTCGGCTGGTTCAGCAAAGGCTCAATGCTTCCGGAGTTTGAAAAGGTTGCCTTCGGTCTCAAGGAAGGAGAGATCTCCGGCCTCGTCAAGACCAAGTTCGGTTATCACATCATCAAGCTGACCGGCAAGCGGGCCGCTGGCCAGAGGGATTTTGCCGAGGTCAAGGACCAGATCAAGGCGGCGTTGCTTCCGTCCAAGCAGAAGGAAGTCTTCGACAAGCTGAAGGATGAGTTGAAGAAGAGCTCGAAGTACACCATCAAGGAAGATGTTCTGAAGAAGATGGATGGCGGGAGCGATGGCGCCGACAAGGGAAAACAGCCGGAAGAACCCAAGACGGCTCCTCCGGCCCCAGAAAAGAAATAATATCCGACAACAGAAGGGCCGGGCAACAGTTCCCGGCCTTTTTTCTTTGAAACGAGGCGACAGATGATCCGCATAATCCTTTTGCTGTCTTTGCTGCTTTCTGCCGCGCCGGTAATGACCGCCGGGGCCGAGGTGATCTCCGGCATAGTGGCAATTGTCAATGAAGAGATAATAACGACCCGCGATCTGGATGGTGAATCCCGGATCATGGCGCGGGAGGCCGGCCGCAAGGAGCCTTATACGCCTGAAGAGTTGCAGAAGCTCAGGGTTGCGGCCATAAACCGTCTTGTTGACCGGAGGCTGGTGGACCAGAAGATTCGGGAACTTGATATCAAGGTTTCGGAAGAGGAGGTCCGGCAGTCGATTGAAGAGGTAAAGAAGCAGAACAACATGTCCCAAGAGCGGCTGGTGGAGGCCCTCGCCGGACAGGGGCTCTCATTCGATCAGTACAAGGCGCAGATCAAGGAGCAGCTCGAACGGCTGCGTCTGATGAGCCAGGAGGTAAAAGCCAAGGTCCAGGTTACCCTCAAGGAGGTGCTGGAGTACTACCAGGCCAACCGGGCAAAATTCGGCGAGCAGGAGCTGTATCGCGCCAGGCATATTCTCTTTGTCACACCGAAGGATGCCACTGACAGCGATCTGGCAAAGATCAGGGCCAAGGCCGACAAGGTGTTGACCGAGGCACAGGGTGGCGCTGATTTCACCGAACTGGCAAAAAAATATTCCGATGATCCGAACGTGTCTACGGATGGCGGAGAACTGGGAACCTTCAAGAAAGGGGATCTGCTGCCGGAGATGGAGGCAGTGGTCTTGAAGCTCAACCCCGGCGAGGTCAGCGCGCCGGTTCGTTCCAAGTCCGGATTCCACATCATCAAACTGGAAAAGAAGTTTCTGGGCGATATCAAGCCGTTCGATGACGTCAAAGGTGAGATCGAGGAGAGCCTTTACCGGAAAAAATCCGAGGAGCGGTTTAACCAGTGGGTCAGCGAGCTTAGAAAGGGCGCTGCAGTAGAGATAAGGCCCTGAAACCGGTCGGGCGCCGCAATATTGCGGCGCCTGCGGTTACAGCCCCTTTTCCGCCAGCTTTTCCAGCAGTGCTCTCTGGTCGACGGAAAGATTTTCCGGGACCTGTATTTCGATCTTCACGTACAGGTCTCCTTTGCCGGTGCTCCCCATGTGCGGGAAACCAAGCCCCTTGAGACGGATCTTGGTGCCGGGCTGGATCCCTGCCGGCACCTTGATCCGTTTTGCCCCTTCCAGAGTGGGGACCTCCAGCGCACACCCCAGGGCCGCTTCGCTGAACCGGATCTGCCTTTCGGTGATTATGTCGTCCCCTTCGCGACTGAACTGGGCATCGCTCCCCACCACGATGGTCAGGTAGATATCACCCTGAGCCCCTCCGCCGATCCCTTCACCACCCTTGCCCTGCAGCCGCAGCCGCGAACCGTTCTCCACCCCGGCCGGAACCTTGACCACCAGCTCTTCACGCTTGCCGTTCTTGGAGAAGGCGACCTTTTTTTCGCTCCCCGTGTACGCGTCACGAAACGAGACCTTGAGTTCCATGGAAAAATCTTCGCCGCGCTGGCGGCGGGTACCGAAGCCACGGCCGCCGCGATGCTGCTGGAAGCCGTCGGCGCCGCCGAATATCCGGGAAAATACGTCATCAGAGCCACCAAGCCCCATATCCCGGAACAGGTCGCTGACATCGAAGCCCCTGAAGATATCTTCCTGGCTGTATCTCTGGTGGAAGCCGGAAGAGCCGAACTGGTCGTACTGCGCCTTTTTCTGCGGATCGGACAGGACCGCATACGCCTCATTGATCTCCTTGAAACGATCTTCCGCGGATTTGTCGCCCGGATTCTTGTCCGGGTGGAATTTAATCGCCAGCTTGCGGTACGCCTTCTTGATTTCGTCGGCCGTGGCCCCTTTCTGAAGACCGAGAGCCTGGTAATAATCGGTTTGCGCCATAAGAAGATCCTCCCAATATTCTCATCCAGAGGAAATCTAATCTTTTACCGGTCTGCTGTCAATGAGCTGTATACCTTGACAGCAACGGAAGCGGACCGTACTATCTTCTGAAAGATATTTAACCATGGCGGAATATGCGCTTTGACAGGAGCAGATACGATGAAACGGGCAATTGTGGTTGGTGGCGGGATATCCGGACTGGCAACTGCCTGTCTTCTGCAGGAGAAGGCAGGCGAGGCCGGGATCGATCTTGAGGTAATACTGCTGGAAAAGGAGAAGCGGACCGGCGGCAAGATCTGGAGTATCAAGGAACAAGGTTTTCTCTGCGAGTGGGGGCCGAACGGCTTTCTGGACAACAAGCCGCAGACCCTGGAACTGTGCCGCCGGGTCGGCGCCGACAGCAAGCTGCTGCGGAGCAACGACAACGCGCGCAAGAGATTTATCTTTTCCGAAGGGGTGCTGCATAAGCTGCCGGAGAATGGACCCTCCTTCCTAAGTAGTAAGCTGATCTCCTGGCCGGGCAAGCTGCGTCTGGCCATGGAGCCGCTGATACCGCAATACCGGAGCGGCGAGGACGAGTCCCTGGCGGCCTTCGGGCGCCGCAGACTGGGCGACGAGGCTTTGAGAAAGCTGATTGCCCCGATGGTTTCCGGCATCTTTGCCGGCGATCCCGAGACCATGTCGCTCAAGTCCTGCTTTCCGCGCATTGCCGAGCTGGAGGCCGAATACGGCGGCCTGATCAAGGCGATGATCCGGCTGGCAAAGAAGAAAAAGCAGGATATTGCCGAAGGCAAGGTCGTGGCAAGCGCTGCCGGACCGGGCGGTGTGCTCACCTCTTTCCGCGGCGGGATTCAGGACCTGACCGATATCCTGTCCGAAAGGATCGGCAAGGGTGCGATCACCCTGGACGAACAGGTGGAGAGAGTCGAAAAAGGGTGCAGCGCGCCGTTTCGCGTTTGCAGCGATCGGGGCGAGCTCGACGCCGACCTGGTGATCCTGGCAACACCTGCTTACGCCACTGCGGGGATGCTGCAGGGGTTGAATCCCGGCCTGACTTCTCTGTTGCACGAAATACCGTATGCAACCATGACCGTGGTCTGCTTCGGCTACCAACGGGAGCGGATCAGTCGCGATCTGGACGGTTTCGGTTACCTGATCCCGAAACAGGAAGGGAAAAGCATCCTCGGCACCCTCTGGGATTCCAGCATCTTCGAGAACCGGGCGCCGGAAGGGCATGTCCTGTTGCGGAGCATGATGGGGGGCGCCTGTTTCCCGCAGTATGTCACCCTGCCTGACGAAGAGGTCCAGAAGCGGGTACAGGCGGACCTGAAGACGATCATGGGGATCAGCGAGCCGCCCGATTTCGTCAGGATCTTCCGCCACGAGAAGGCGATACCGCAGTACACGGTCGGGCACGCCAAGCGGCTGGCCGGACTGGAAGAACAGGTAAAGGCCCACCCCGGCCTGATCCTGACCGGCAACTCCTACCGGGGGATCGGGCTAAACGATTGCGTGGCCGCGGCGCAGCGGGCCAGCGACGAGGCAATCTGCCATCTGCAGGCCAGATGAACCTGTCTCTGCTGCGGGGAGTGGTGATTGCCGCCGTTATCTACGGCTGCTATGCCCTGCTCCTCTATCTCGGCCAGCGGGCAATCATGTACCCGGGGAGGGGGATAAGGGTTGAACCGGCCCCTCCACCCGGTTCGCCCGGGCTGTCGGTCTCCAGGCTGGACACCGGTTCCGGGAAGGTCGAGACCTGGTTTCTCCCGGCCAGAAGGGCGGCAAGGGGAGGGCGGAGCCCGGCCCTGATCTTCTTCCACGGCAACGGTGAGGTGATCGATTTTCTCCCCGGCCAGGTCGAGGGTCTGCGCCGGCTCGGGCTTCACGTCATGCTGGTAGAATACCCCGGTTACGGCAGATCGACCGGCGCGCCGAGCGAGGCGAGCATCACCGCCGCTGCCGTTGCCGCATTTGACGCCCTTGGCGGTCGGCCTGACGTAGATCCGGCACGGATCATCGCCTTCGGCCGGTCAGTAGGCGGCGGCCCTGCCTGCGCCCTGAGCCGGCAGCGCCCCCTGGCAGCCCTGATCCTCCAATCCGCATTCACCTCGACCCGCCCCTTTGCCCGTCGCTTCCTGTTGCCCGGGTTTCTGGTCCGGGATCTCTTCGACAATCTCGCCGCAGTCAGGCGCTTTACCGGGCCGATGCTGGTGGCGCACGGCAGGCGTGACGATATCATCCCATTCAGCCACGGTCAGGAGCTGTCCAGGGCCGGCCGGGATGTCAAGTTCATCGAATTCGACTGCAGCCACAACGACTGCCCGCCTGACCTTGATGTCTTCTGGCGGACGGTAGGGGAGTGGCTGAAACAGCAAAAGATTCTCTGAAAGACGTGTGGTATAGTGCAAAAACATTAATTTAGAGTGTTGAGGTCCAAATGTCCCCTAAAACCGCAATTCTCCTCCTCCAGATGGGAGGGCCCGATTCCCTCGATGCCGTCGAGCCGTTTCTGCTCAACCTGTTCACCGACCGGGACATCATCAAGATCGGTCCGGCGTTTCTTCAGCCGCTGATCGCCCGGTTCATCGTCAAGCGCAGGGCGCCGCGGGTGATGGAGAACTACCGCCAGATCGGCGGCAAGTCGCCGCTCCGGGAGTATACCGAGGCCCAGGCAAAGGCGCTTGAGGAGAGGCTCGGGCCGGACTACCGCTGTTTTGTCGCCATGCGCTACTGGCACCCCTCCACCCTGGAGGCGCTGGCTGCGATCAGGAAAGAGGGGATAACGAAGGTGATTGCCCTGTCTCTGTATCCCCACTATTCCCGGGCCACCACCGGTTCCAGCGTCAACGAACTCAAGCGGGTGCTGCAGGATGCCGGGGTTCAGTTCGAGGTTGGTTATATCGACAGCTTTTACAACCACCCGCTCTACATCCAGGCGTTGGCGGAAAAGATCGAAAGCGGGCTGGCCGGTTTCGGGGACCGCTCCCAGGTGGAACTGCTTTTCTCCGCTCATTCCCTCCCCCAGTCGTTCATCGATGACGGCGATCCGTATCTCTCTCATATCGAGGAGACGGTCAGGCTGGTCATGGAGCGGTTCAGCGGGGTCTCGTACCATCTCGCTTTCCAGTCCCGGGCCGGGCCGGTAAAATGGCTTGAACCGTCCACTGACGAGATGCTGAAGCACCTGGCTTCCCACGGCTGCAAGAAGATGCTGATGGTGCCGCTTTCTTTTGTCTCCGACCATATCGAGACCCTGCACGAGATCGACATCGAATACGGCAGCGAGGCGCACCACCTGGGGATCGAGGATTTCCGGCGCACCGAATCGCTGAACAGCTCGCCGCTCTTTATCGACTGCCTGGCGGACCTGGTGATGAAAGGGATAAAGCTCTAGGCGCGGATTTGCTGGCTCTTGGCCACCAGGAAATAGACCACGCCGAGGATCAGCAGGGTGCCGGCCAGGAAGGCCTGGGTGGTCAGCTCGTCGTGGCGCAGGGTGGAGATCAGGATCTCGCGGATCAGGGCAACGATGATGACGCCGATGAACACCAGGATGTTGAAGTGGCCCCCCTTCAGGTTCTTGATCTCGTTGTCCATCAGCTCGATCATCATCCAGAGAATGAGCAGCGAACCGAGCGCAGAGAGGATCCCTTTTTCCACGTCTCCGCGGAAGATGTGCATGATGTCCCAGGCAAAGAGGGCCACCACGGAGAGAGAGACCCCGGCCAGGGCGATCACCAGGATCAGGTTGAGGCCGTAGGTGAAACGCTCGGCGGCGGTGATCAGCTGGGACTCAAGACGGTGGGAGACGAAGACCTTTTTCAGCTCTTCCTCCTGGTAGGAGGCGCTCATGATGTCCAGGTTGATGTCGATGATCTTTTCGGCGGCGTTCCGGTACTTGCGGCGCAGGTCGATGTTGGGGTAATTCTCCTGCAGCAGTTCGATGATGAAGCGCCGCACCACGTTCATGGCGGCATTGACGAAGTGGGCATTGAGTCCGATCCGTACGTGGGTATGGCCGATTCGCTGCAGGTTGTGGTAGTAAAGGTTGTCGTAGCTGCCTGAGAAGAGGCTGAGAAACCATTGCTGATGGATCTGGCGGAGGTGCTGCCGGTTCAGGTCATCTTTGAGGAGTTCGGCAGTCTCCGGGATGCCGAGCAGGTAATCGTAGAAATCATCGGCCATCCGCTCCTGGTTGTCCTCTGCCAGCGAGCGCAGTTCCTTGAGCAGGGCGGCATCTTCTTCGGTAAAAAAATAGTGTTTTTTGATATCCTGCATGGTCAGCATCGGCTTCTCCTTTTGGCTTCCGTTGGAACACTATAGGACCAAAACCGTGCCGAAGCAAATATGTAAACAAATGGAAATTCTGACATGAAACAATGCAGCATCTGTGGGAACGAATACGATGAGCCGTTGCAGACCTCGCTCTTTGCCGAGGCCGGGGAATGGCTGTCGGAGGAGTTCTGGCGGGATAGTGGCCAACTTTGCCGTCAGTGCCTGGAAAATCGGGCAAAACTGGCTATGATGTATCTAATTGACCGATAGGATCGGAGTTGTTATATGGAACGGACGACCATAGACGGTATCGCGCTGACACTGGCCAATCCGGTCGAATTGCCGCTGAGGTGGGTCGGGCAGACCGAACTGCTGAAACAGCTGCTGGCCGCCTGGATGGTCATCGACGAAAAGGACATACCGTTCAGCCCGCGGCTGATCGGGAAACCAGGGGTGGGGAAGACAACGCTCGCCTATGCGGCGGCCCGGGAGCTCGACCGGCCGGTTTATCTCTTCCAGGCAACCATGGACACCCGGCCGGAGGACCTGATCGTGTCGCCGGTCGTCGGGCCGGATGCAAAGATCCAGTATGCCGGGTCGTCGCTGGTTTCGGCCATGCTGAAGGGCGGCGTGCTGATCCTCGACGAAGGGAACAGGATGAGCGAGAAGGCCTGGGCCTCGCTGGCGCCGCTATTGGACGACCGGCGGTACGTGGAGTCGATTGTCACCGGGCTGCGCATTCACGCCCACAAAGATTTCCGCTTTGTCGTCACCATGAACGAGGATGCCTCGACCTTTGATATACCGGAGTATATCCATTCCCGCCTGCAGCCGCAGATCTACATCGATTTCCCGGACAGCGACGAGGAGCTGCAGATCCTCAGGGAGAATCTCCCGTTTGCCGGCACCAGGATTCTCAAGTATGTGGTCGATTTCCTCCAGCGGGCGCATGCGGTGGACGAGCTGTACTCGGTGCGGGACGGCATCAATATCGCCCGTTACGCCCTGAAGATGATGCAGGCAACCGGCAAGGAGCCGAAAGAGCTGCTCCCTCTTGCTGTTGAGCGAATTCTCGGTGCTGAGGCGCTCAGTTACCTTCGCCCTGAATGATCATCCGGGCCGGCTGCCGTAATTCTCCAGCGCCGGCTGCCGGTTTTGAGCCCCCCACTTTCCCGCCCGAACTGTGCATTTCTCGTTGCTCCGGCTTGTAACCTCTGAATCTGTTGATAATATCAAAGTGAATCGGCTTATTGCGCCGGAAAGAGTCAGTTATCAGTTGGAGGCGATATTTGCTGCCTGATTGCATCAAAAAGATGAGCGCCCGGGTTCTCCTTGTTCCCCTTTTGCTGACGCTCCTTGCCGGATGCAGCCGGAACGAATCTCCGAAAAAGGTGCAGAGCTTCAAAATTTGCCAGGGGGGAATCCTGGCAACTCTCCCCATTATTGCCAAGGAAAAGGGATACTTCAAGGAAGAGGGGATTGCCGCGGAAATATCGCTGGTCGGAGACGGCAAGGCGGCAATGAACAAATTTCTCCAGGGGGAATGCGATGCGAGCCTGACCGGCGAATTCCCTCTGGTAAGGCAGAGCTTTAGCCGCAATGATCTGGCAATAATTGCCACCCTGGCCACGTCGGACAATGTGGTCAAGGTGATGGCGCGCCGTGACCGGGGGATCAACAAGCTCGAAGAGCTGGCCGGCAAGCGGATTGGGGTGTCAAAAGGCACGATTTCTAACTTTTTTCTGGATCAATTCCTGTAAAAAAAACCGGATTGCAACGGAAAACCTGCAGATTGTCGATATCTCGCACACTGAAATTGCCGATGCCCTGAAGCGGGGCGATATCGACGCCTTTGCCGGCTCTGATTTCGCCTACCTGAAGGGGAAACGGGTAATCAGCAACGCTCAGCGGATAGTATTCACCGAGCCCGGCCTTACCAACCACGCGGCCTGCCTGGTGGTGCGGAGGGATTGGCTTGCCGCCAATCGCGGCACTGCGCAAAAAGTGCTGAAGGCGCTCCTGAAGGCTGAAAAGGAGTTTAACCTCCATCCGGAAGAGCTTACCAGCATGCTTGCCGGCAAGCTGGATATAAAGAAGAGCGACCTGGAAAAGATCCTGGCGGAGCAGCACAACGGGGTAATGCTGGATCAGGTTCTGCTGCTTGCTCTGGAAGACGAAGCCAGGTGGATGCGGGAAACCGGAATGGTGAAAGGAGCGCCGCTCCCGAACTATCTCCATTTCATGGATCAGAGCGTGCTCAGGAGCGTCGATCCGACAGCAGTGAAACTGAAATAGCCGGACTCATTTTATGAAAATCCGTTCAAAACTGATAATTATCGCCATTGTGCCGATAATCATACTCCTTTGCTCTTCAGCGGCTCAGTATCTGGTTTCCCGCGAGGTTGACGCCCTGAATTACCGGGCCATCCGGGCCGACGAGATCCAGAAGCTCTTTTCTGATCTGACCATACTTACCCACGAACATTACATCTATTCCGAACTGCGGGCCCATGAGCAGTGGCAGTCGACCTACAACGCCATTGGCAAAAAGATGGCAGCCGCCAAAACGTCATTCAAAGCCTCCGAAGATCAGCGGATCATGCGGGAGGTTGCTCATCATTACACGACCATTGGTTATCTGTTTGAGCAGTACGGCCCCCATGACAAGGACACGGCCCTGCGGGAGCGGGATACCGATTGGAAACGGTTTGCCGACCGCCTGACCAGCCGTCTGCTCCAGGAGCTGCAGACGGTATCACCGCTGCTGACAAAACTGCATGATCTGAATTACGCGAAGGCCGCGGAAAAGTCGCAGCGCCAGGATGTCTTGGGACTGCTTTTTCTGCTGGCCATCTCGTTAAGCGTCCCGGCAACTGCCTGGCTTGTCTACCAGGCATTTGCCGAGCCGGTGCAGAAGTTGAAAACCGGCATAGAGATCATGACCGGCGGGGACCTCGCATACCGGATCGGCCCGGCTCCCAATGACGAAATCGGCGAACTGGCCGCAGCCTTTGACCGGATGGCGGAACAGCGCAGCCGCGACGAAGAACTGCTGCGGCATAATCAGGATGTCTTCGAGTCACTGTACCGATTGTCCCAGATGATCGGCGAACCTAAAAACGAGATCAAGAATTTTGCCCTGGAAGAGGCGGTTCGCCTGAGCGGCAGCAGCATCGGGTTTATATTCTTCCTGAATAGCGACGAGACTCTGCTTACTCTGCACGCTTGGTCAAAGGGTGTCATGCCGGCTTGTTCTATCGATGTGTCAAAAGCTGTCTACAATGTGGCGGAAGCCGGTTTGTGGGCGGAAGGGGTACGCCGGCGGCAGCCTTACATTGTAAATGACTTTGAAGCCCCATTGCCGGGGAGCAAGGGGTTGCCCGAAGGGCATCTCCCGATAGCGCGCTTTATGAGTGTGCCGCTTTTGGACGGTGAGCGGATTGTGCTGCTGGCAGGGGTAAGCAACAAGATCGGTGACTATGGTGAGGATGATGCCGCGCTCGTTACTCTGATCATGGATGCCATGTGGCGCATTATCAGGAAAAAGGAGGCCGACCGGTTTCTGCTGCAGATGAACGAAGAGCTGGAGCAGCGGGTCAGCGAGCGGACCGAGGAGCTGCGCGCCTCCCAGGAGAAATTTTCCCGGGTCTTCTATTCCAGCCCGCTGATCAAGACGATTACGGACCTGCATACCGGGGCGTTCATCGAGGTCAATGAGGCGTTTCATAGCAAGATCGGATACTCCGCCGAGGAGATCGAAGGGCGGACAACCCTGGACATCGGGTTATGGCCGGATCTTAGCCAGCGGCAAAGACTCAAGGAACTGATCATTGCAGATGGAGTATGCAACGACCTGGATATCGATTTCCGGATGAAAGATGGCTCGCACCGCCAGGGAATCATCTCTGCCAAAGGGATACGGCTCGGTGACCGTGAATGCATTGTCAGTATCATAACCGATGTGACGGACCGGCGCTTGCTGGAAGAGGAGGTTCGCCAAAGCGAGGCGCGTTACCGGAGCCTGTTCGCCAACAATCATACGGTCATGCTCATGATTGATCCCGCTTCCGGCGAAATTGTCGAAGCCAACCCGGCTGCCGAGGCATTTTACGGCTATTCGACCAGCGAATTGAACCAAATGCGCGTCGACCGGATCAACTGCCTCTCCATGGAAGAGATCCGGGCGCAAATGGCTCTGGCGAGCGAAGAGGAGCGCTCCAATTTCTACTTTGTGCACCGCCTGGCCAATGGCTCGGTTCGCGATGTCGAGGTCTTCAGCGGACCGATAACGGTCAACTCCAGGAAGCTCCTCTATTCGATCGTCCATGATGTTACCGAGCAGAAGAGAGCGGAACAGGCACTACTGGAAAAAACCGAAGAACTGGACCGCTTCTTCAGCCTGGCCCTCGATCTCCTCTGCATAGCCGATCTGGAGGGGAACTTCCGGCGCCTCAACCGCGCGTGGGAAACGACCCTGGGGTACTCGTTGCACGAGCTTGAAGGGGTGAGGTTTCTCGACTTTGTCCATCCGGATGACCTGGGCGCCACTCTGGCAGCCATTGCGCAACTCTCTGCCGATAAGCCGGTGCTGGACTTTACCAACCGCTACCGGTGCAGGGACGGCTCCTACCGATGGATCGAATGGCGCGCCTACCCGCATGATTCCTTTATATATGCGGCGGCACGGGACATAACCGAACGGATTCTTACCGAAGATGAGCAGCGGAAAGCCCGCGAAGCGGCAGAAGCCGCAAACCGGGCCAAGAGCGAGTTTCTTGCCAACATGAGCCACGAGATCCGGACCCCGATGAATGCCATTATCGGGCTCGGGCATCTCGCCCTCCAGACGGAACTGACCGCCAAGCAGCGCGATTACCTGACCAAGATCCACTCCTCGGCCCAGTCTCTGCTCGGGATCATAAACGACATCCTCGATTTTTCCAAGATCGAATCCGGAAAGCTTGTGCTTGAATCGGTCGAGTTCCGGTTGCCCGATCTGCTGGATAACCTGGCCGATATCGTCTCGGTCTGGGCCGAAGCCAAGGGGCTGGAGGTGCTATTCGCCGTTGATCCGAGAATCCCGCTGGTGTTGCGCGGCGACCCGTTGCGGCTCTCCCAGGTGCTGAGCAATCTGCTCAACAATGCGGTAAAGTTCACCGAAAGCGGCGAGGTCGTCCTGCAGGTGGCGGTTGAGGAGCTGCGGGACGACGAGGAGGATGTCTCTTTGCTGTTTTCGGTAAGGGACAGCGGCATCGGTATGGGCGAAGAGCAGCGAATCCAGCTTTTCCAACCGTTTACCCAGGCTGATAGCTCGACAACCCGCAGGTATGGCGGAACCGGGCTGGGGCTATCGATCTGCCGGCGCATTGTGGAGCTTATGGGTGGTAGTATCTGGGTCGAGAGCGCGCCGAAAGCGGGAAGCTGTTTCTATTTCACCGTCACTCTGCAGCGTTCGGGCGAACACCCGGCAATGCATGAGGAGCATTTTCCCCTTCGCGATATGAGGATCCTGGTGGTCGACGACAACCCCTGCGCCAGGGAAATCCTGCAGGAAGAGTTGTCCGCGCATGGTTTCCGGGTCACGGCCGTCGAATCCGGGGAAGCTGGGATCAGGGAGTTGCTCGCCGCCTCGCAGGATGGCGGGGACCCGTACCGGCTGGTACTGATGGATTGGTTCATGCCGGAACTGGATGGCCTGGACACAGTGGAGCGGATCAGGAATGAGCATCAGATCGGGGCATTGCCTGTGGTGGTCATGGTCTCGGCATTCGGCAATGAAGACGTGAGGCAGAGGGCCAGGGAGCTTGACGTCATGGATTTCCTCGCCAAGCCCTTTCATCCTCAGCGCCTCTATCGGACAATTTGCCGGGCAATGGGATACGGCCACGATCAGGCACTGCAAGATGTTGCCGGAGCCGGTGGCGAGTCGGAACAGCCGCCGGGACTGGAGGGGATGCACGTCCTTGTGGTCGAGGACAATGCGGTGAACCGGCTCTTTGCCATGGAAGTGCTCAATAATGCCGGCGTGGTGACGGAAATCGCGGTCAACGGCCTGGAAGCAGTACATGCCGTGCAACAGGCGCAATTCGACGCGATCCTGATGGACATCCAGATGCCGGTCATGGACGGCTATGAAGCGACCCGCCTGATACGGGAGATCGCGGAGTTGGAAGCCCTGCCGATCATCGCCATGACTGCGCATGCCCTGGTCGAAGAGCAGGAGAGATGTTTTAATGCCGGCATGAATGCGCATGTTGCCAAACCGATCGATGTGATGGAGCTTTATGGCACATTGTTGAGGGTTACAGGGTCGCACGAGCGGTCTGCGGCCCTGAGAGAGGACCGGTTTCCGCCCGGCAAGGGGGGCCGGTTGCCGGTGCTCCCCGGGATCAACCTTGAAGCCTGGTTTGCCAGGGTCGGCCGGAATGTCGAGCTGTTCAAGACGATTCTGGCTGATTTCGCTGCCGGCAACAAGGGGGCCGGAGAAGCAATCCGTACCGCGATCACGGCCGGTGACTGGGACAATGCCTTGCGACTGCTCCATGGTCTGAAAGGGGTATCAGGCAATATTTCCGCGGAAAAGCTTTATGACGTCATCATAATGCTCGAAGACGCCTGCAGGAATCATAATCGGGACGAAGCCGACCGGCTGACGCCCAAACTGGAGCGGTATCTTGCCGAAGTTGTGCATACCGCGCGATCGTTTGCATCTGCGCAGCACCAGGATCAGTTGCCGCATGAAGCGACCGGAGGCACCGGTGCCGGGGTCGAACCGATAATGAATGAGCTGGCGTATTTCCTGAAACTCCAGGATCTTCAGGCCGTAAGGTTATGCTCGGCCCTTTGTTCCCTGCTGGGGGAAGGGGCATTCGGTGCTCAGAGCCTGACAATCATGGGGCATGTCAGACAGCTCAATTTCAGAACTGCCCTGACATTGCTGGAAAAACTCGCTGAATCGCTCGGGTTGCAGATTGGGGAGAGGGAATGAAAACAGGCAGCGACACGCCTAAAATACTGATAGTGGATGATGCGGCAATCAATATTCAGCTTCTCAATGATGTGTTGCAGGACAACAACCGGGTATTTTTTGCCACCAATGGCAGGGATGCCATCAGGATTGCGGCCAACACGGTCCCGGACCTTGTCCTGCTGGATATCATGATGCCGGATATGGACGGCTACGAAGTTTGCCGGGAATTCAAGGCCGATCCGTTGCTCAAGGACATCCCGATCATCTTCATAACTGCAATGTCGCAGCAGGAGGACGAGTCATCCGGGCTTGAGCTCGGAGCGGTCGACTACATCACCAAGCCTTTCAACCCGGCAATTGTCCGTCTCAGGGTGCGCAATCAACTGGAATTGAAACGCCAGCGGGACCTCTTGGGGCGTCTCTCCTGTCTCGACGGTCTCACCGGGCTGGCCAACCGCCGGGGGCTCGACGAATATCTGGACAAGGAGTGGCGGCGGGCGCTGCGCAACAGGACGCCGATATCCGTCATTATGATCGACATCGACCATTTCAAGGATTATAACGATTCCTATGGCCATCTGGCCGGGGACGACTGCCTGAAACGGGTCGCATATATGCTGGAGGGGACGCTGGAGCGCCCTGCCGATTTTGTGGCCCGGTACGGCGGCGAGGAGTTTGTCGGCATTCTCCCTGAAACGGAACTCCCCGGAACGATGATCATTGCCGAGAAACTACGTTACGTGATCGAAGCCGTGCAGATTCCGCATAGTTCTTCCCAGGTTGCCCCTTATGTGACTATTAGCGTGGGAGCCACCTGCGGCGTCCCTGCCCCGGAACTGGAGGCCAGAGAGCTGCTCAACCGGGCAGATCAGCTGCTCTACCAGGCCAAGCGCAACGGACGGAACCAGGTTGCCGGAGATCAGGAATAACCAATCAATGCCCCACCGTCTGCATCTCGAACAATTCGGCCCGGTCAGCGCTCTCCCCATTCTCCACTGCCGGATGGAGTTTGCCCATCTGGTACGACAGGCTGTTGACCGGGTCAAGCCTGATTGTATCGCCATTGAGCTTCCCGATACCTTACAGGAACAGTTTGTCCGGTGCGTACAGAGGCTGCCCGAGATCTCGGCGCTCTGGTACGAGGTCAAGCGCCACGCCGGCGGGACGCAGACCGTTTATCTGCTGGTCGAACCGGCAGACCCCCTGGTGGAGGGGGCCAGGCTGGCGCTGGAGCGGGAGATCCCGCTCAGGCTGATCGATCTGGACCTGGAGCAGTATCCCGAGCACTACGATTTGCTCCCCGACTCTTATGCGGTGCAGAGGATCGGCCTGGCGCCGTATTATCTCCAGTACTGCTGCGGGGCGTCCACTGCCGAGCCGTCCGGAATTGACCGGCGCCGGGAATCCGGGATGGCCTGGAGGCTGCAACAGCTGGCAGAGAAGTACGACAATATTCTACTGGTCTGCGGCATGTTTCATCTGGAGCGGTTGAGAGGAGAGTTTTCCCGGCCGCAGAGCCAACCCCTGGCCCGCAGTCATCGCACCGGGGTCCATGCCGCCAATCTTCATCCGGACTCCTGCCGCGAGATCCTCGGAGAGTTCCCTTTTCTTTCCTCGATTTATGAATTGCGCCGCAAGCCGCTCCCCCATGACCCCGCGGAAATTGACGGCTCGCTGCGCAAGCGCTACAACATGCTGGAGCTGATCGCCGGGGGTAAGCAGGAGGTTGGCGAGGAAACAGTTTTGCGCCGGTCAATCGACAGATCGGCAGGCCATGTCGGAGCGCAAGGCGAGATGCCGGACCGGCAGAGGGTTCACCTGCAGCTTTTCCAGGAGGCGGCAAGGCATTACAAGCAGGAAACCGGCGAGGCGGTCCATCTGTGGCAGAAGCGGGCATTTTTCCGGTTTTCCCGCAACTATGCGGCGATCTCCGGCCGGCTGCTCCCGGACCTTTTCCAGATGCTGGCCTCTGCGCGGGGGTGCCTCGACGATAATTTTGCCTATGCCTTCTGCCGGCTGGCCACATTCTATCCCTGGCAGCGGCTGGAGTCGGATCTTCCCACCATCATGCTGGACCCGGAAGATGTCTGGGGCGGAAGCCGGTCGATCAGGTTCCGCCCGCGCTCCCCGAAAGCGGCAAAAGGGCTTTCGCCGCTGCAGTACCTCAAACGGAGACGCGAGAAGCATCCGGGCGAATGGCTGGATGGTTTCGACAACCCATCGATCTGTTCCTTTCCGCCGGAAGACCTGGCTATCGAAGATTATGGCCGGTTCCTGAAAAAAAAAGGGGTCAAGCAGCTGTCCGAAGAGCAGTGGCGGGTCGAGCCGTTGACATCGTCGCTTCTGGATGGGATCGACATGAGGGAAACCCTGCGCAACGCCTTTGAAGGGCGGATCTATGTTCGGGAGCAGCAGCGCGTCAAAGGCGGAGTCGGGAGTGTCGTGGTGGTTTTTGACCCTGACCGGGACGGCAAGAAGTTTCCCTACATGATGACCTGGCTCGGCGAGCATGACCAGGAATCGGATATGGCCTTTTACGCAACTCCGCCTGCCGGCAATGTGGTGGGGCCCGGAATCTGCCGCTGCGAGTACGGCGGGTTTGTCATGTCCTATCCACCGCGGCGGATGCACGATATCTGGCATGACCCTGACTATGCCTTTGCCCGTGGCAAGCATGAGGTGCTGCTCCTCTCGGCCCTGGATTACACCAGGGAGGCCCACGTGGTGTACGTTGCGCCGCGGCCGCCACGGAGCATTTTCCGGCAGATTGCCGCCCGCATGGGGAAGAAGATCGTCTACCTGCCGCTGGGAAGCCTCTCGCCGGTCAAGCTGAAAGCGATCCGGGTTCTCCATGTTTTGTACGGCCACGACAAGCGGGAGATTGCGAAGGATTATATTTGGTGATATCGTTCGTGCAAGAGCAATTCCCCTCATAGGTTACGGTACATGAACATTCCGTCCTGGTTGTTGGACATAGAGGAGAGCAAACTGTTTCATCTATCGGTTCATGTACTGCTCCCTGCCGTTACCTGGGCAATCCTGATCTTTGTCGCCTACCGCGAATGGCAGGCCAGAAGGAAGCTGGCTGGGGAGATCCGGGAACGGATGCAGGTCGAACAGGCGTTGCAACGCCGCAGCCGCTACTTGAAAGCCCTGGCCGAAGTCAATCAGCTCCTGCTCTCAAATCCGGGCTACCGTGAGGCGTACGAGGGAATCCTCCGCCTGCTCGGGCTGGCCACCGGTGCCAGCAGGGTCTATATATTCGAGAATCACCCGGGTGAAGAGGGAAAAGTCCTGTCGAGTCAGAGGGCCGAATGGTGCGGCCCGGGGGTTGAGCCGCAGATTGACAACCAGCTGCTGCAGCGGGTGCTGCTGGAAGAATCGCCATGCCGGCGCTGGCTGGCGATACTGCTGCAGGGGAAGCCGGTAACCGGCAAGATTGACGAGCTCGGCCAGGAAGAGCGCGAGTTTCTGGAGATCCAGCAGATCAAGAGCATCTTGATCCTCCCGATGCATGTCAACGGAACGTTCTTCGGGTTTGTCGGGTTCGATCAATGCGACCGAGTGCGGGAATGGGAGGATTCGGAGATCTATCTCCTCAGGTCTGCGGCCATGACCCTCTGCCAGCACATAGAACGCAAACAGGCCCTGGAAGAGATTGCATCACAGCACCAGTTGCTGGAAGAGCGGGTAAAAAACAGGACCGCCCAGCTGGAGCTGGCCAACGAGGAGCTGGAGGCGTTTTGCTACACGGTTTCCCATGACTTGCGCGGCCCTCTGACCGGCATCCGCGGCTTCAGCCAGTTGCTGCTGGATGAACTGGAGTCATCGGCGCGGACCGAGCGCGATTACATCCTGCGGGTACTCGACATTACCGACAGGACCCTGCAGTTGATCGACGATCTTCTGAGCCTGTCCCGGGCTGCCCGGACCGAGCTGCAGCGGACCTGGGTGGACCTGAGCGAGATGGCGCAGATTATTGCCGCCGAGCTGCAGTTGCAGTATCCGCACCGGCGGGTCGAATTCGCCATCCAGGACAAGGTGACGGCCCATGGCGACGAGGGGCTGTTGAAAGCGGTTATCCAGAATCTGCTGAACAACTCCTGGAAATACACATCCAGAAAGTCGCTAGCGGAAATCAGCTTCGGCTCTTCGGTTATCGACGGTGAAACCGTGTATCATGTGAAAGACAACGGCGCCGGATTCCGCATGGAATACGTGGACCGGCTTTTTCAGGCGTTCAGCAGGCTGCATACGGCGCATGAATTCCCGGGGACCGGTGTTGGCCTGGCCACGGTGCGGCGCATCGTCCAGAGGCATGGCGGCCGGGTCTGGGCGGAAGGTGAAGTGGAAAAAGGGGCCAGCTTTTATTTCACCCTGCCGGATCTAAGCTGATATAATAACCATGTAGAAGCCAATTATGAACGTGGAGGAGAGGATTCGATGCGAAACAGATTAATCACGGCCATGATTCTAGCCGTTTTCATCATGTCGGGGTGCACGACCTACAAGACCCAGTATGCCGGGTTCAGGCCGCCGGAAGATTACATCAATAATCAGGTGGTAAACGGGATCTCCATCGGCGGGGAGGCGTATGCCAACCGGGATGTCGCTGAAGATGCCTTCGGGTTCGATATCAAGGGCGCCGGGCTGCTTCCGGTCCAGCTGGTGTTGAACAATAACAGCGGCGCCACCCTTGAGGTGGTTGCCAATCAGACCTTCCTGGTGGACGACACCGGCAAGTACTGGACACTCATCCCCACCGGCGTGGCAATCGAGCGGCTCGAAGAATCGACGCAGCTGGCATCATTCTTCGGTAAAGGCGCCGGGAAAGGGGCATTGATCGGTGCTGCCGCCGGTTCCGTTATCGGCGCCGCGCTTGGCATTGTTTCCGGGACCAACGTCGGTTCCGCACTCGGTAAGGGCGCTGCCTTGGGTGCCGCCGGCGGCGCGGTGATCGGCGGCGTCAAGGAGGGAACCTCGGGCGAGCGTGAATACCGGATTACCGACGACCTGCGCACCAAGAGCCTGGAAGGGAAGACCATTCCCACCGCCCATCTTGCCAACGGCTTTCTCTTTTTCCCGGGTGAGGCCGAATCAGCCAAGTCGATCCGGTTGCAGCTCAGGGAGACAGGGACCGGCAAGATCATCCCGATCGTGCTCAGGCTGAAATAACACCGCCTCACATCCGAAGCGGGAGCGAAAAGGGGCGAAAAGCCCCTTTTTTCATTCCGTGTTCCCTTCAGATTATGACTTCGTGCAGGTCCCGCTTCTGGTACCGCCACCAGAAGGCAATCGACCTGAACAGCCAGTCCAAAAGGAATACTCCCCAGACTACATAAAGCGACCAATGGAGCAGCTCGGCAGCAATATAGGCGAGCAAGACCCGTATACCCCACATGGCAATCAGGGTGACCAGGAACACGTAATGCGTGTCGCCGGTGCCGCGGAGGCTGCCGGCATAAACAAAGGAAACGGCCAGCGGCACCTGGGCGAAGGCGACCAGCCTGAGAAATACGCACCCTTTTTCGATGACCTCCGGGTCATGGGTAAACAGCTTGATCAGCGGGGCGGGGACGAAAAAAAACAGTGCTGCCATGACCGACATCACGATGATTGCCAGCCGCAGCGCCTCGCGGTGTCCGATCTTTGCCCGCTTGAATTTGCGGGCGCCGAGCGATTGGCCCATCAGCGTTGCCGCCGCGATCCCCATTCCGGCGCCGGGCATGAACGAGAGCGACTCTATGGAGAGCCCGATCTGGTGGGCGGCGTAAGCGGCCGTGCCGTAGGAGATGATGAATTTGGAGTAGAAGAGCTGGCCGGATTGCTGGGCGATCCGTTCCAGGGCCACCGGGTAGCCGACACGCCAGATCCGCCTGAACAGCTCCGGGCTGGGGATGCCGATCTTGAGATAACGCCGCCGGAACGCCTGGAACAGGAGGTAGCTAAAGCCGCAGAACTCGGAGATGTTGATGGCATAGGCGGCACCGATCACCTCCATGCGCGGGAACCCGAGCTTGCCGTAAATAAGTGGCCAGGCGATCAGCACATGGAGGACGTTGACAAGGATGATTGCCGTCATCGGGGTTCGGGTGTCGCCGTTGCCGTGCATGATTGCGGAGAGGATATTCAGGCCGGCAGTGAAGCCGAACCAGAGAAAGACCAGCCGGATGTAGCTGTCGGCAAAATGGATGATCTCGTCGTTGGCGCCGAGAAATCTTGCCAGCTCGGTGCCGAACAGGCAACCAAGCAGCGAAGCGCCGATTGTCATGGCGCCGCAGGCGACAAAAGCCGCAAATGCTGCCCGGTTGGCCTCATTGCGACGGCCGGCGCCCCACAGATGGGCAATGACAACCGTGGTGCCGGTGGCCAGTCCCCAGAAAACGGTCATGGTGACGAAGATGAGGAGTTGGCCAAGCCCGGTGGCGGCTATGGCCGCTGCGCCCAGTCCGCCGACCAGGAAGATGTCGACAATGGAAACCAGTCGCTGGAACAGGGATGACAGGAGTACCGGCAGGGAGAGGTTGATGACGTTGCGTCTGATGGAGACGGGGCGGCGGGTGCTGCCGCCCCGATTGGTAGTTTTCGCTGGAAAGGTCATGACCCGGCATTATCGGATCAAGTCGTCTGCAAATCAAGCTCGTCAAACATGGCGAGGGCAAAATTTTTCGCCCGGCCCGATGGTGCGATGATCCCGTAGGCCATAGCCTCTTTCAGTTCCGCCTCGGTTGCCCCGGCTTCCTTCGCGACCGCGAAGTGTTTCTTCAATCAGGTGGGGCACCCAACCGCCACGGCGCAGCCGACCCGGATCAGTTCGCGGGTCTTGGTGTCCAGCACCTCCTCGTACTCGTAATCCAGAATCTTCTTGCGAATTTTCATAACCTGCCCCCCTTGCGATAAAACTGCCGAAAACCTTTACTTTTACCGTGCCTTATGATACATAAAACCACTTTTACCGTATCCAGCCGGGCTTGGCAACTTTTCATAATAAAATATATATTACTAGCGGAGTTCTGCCGTGAGCAGCTCATACAACAGTCGGCCGGGCGTGGCCGAGGTGATGGTCAAGGGGGACAAGTTCGAAGTGGTTCGCAAACGCGGAACAGTCGAAGACCTGATTAAAGGTGAGCGGGTCGCTTCGTTTCTGTAAGCGGCGCGGGCAGGCGTTGATCGGGGCGCTCGTATGGGGTGGTCTGTCTCTCCTGCTGCTGACGTTTACAAGGCCGGCTTTGGCCGGCAAATACGAGGATGACCTGCTGGCATTGATTAACGGGTATCGGGCGGCAAACAGTCTCAAGCCGCTCACCGTGCACCCCGATTACGTCGCCCTGGCGAAAGAGCAGAGCCGGGCAATGAACAGGGCCCGCCGCCTGAGCCACGACGGTTTCCATGACCGCTTCAGCAGAGCGGTCACCGTTGGCGCCAACGGCTGCATCGAGAACTCGGGCTGGAATTATCAGACAGCCAACGGCCTTCTTGCTGCCTGGCAGAAGTCGCCGGGCCATGACCGGAACCTGCTCGACCCGGTCATCACCGGTGTCGGCATTGCCAGGACCGGAACATACGTAACCTTTTTCGCCTGTTACTGAAATACAAACCAATACCTTATCAGGAGGCATAAACATGTTCAAAGGAAGCATAGTTGCCATCGTTACCCCGTTCAATAACGGCCAGGTTGATTATGAAAAACTGCGCGAGCTGGTGGAGTTCCAGATCGCAGGGGGCACCGACGCCATCGTGCCGTGCGGCACCACCGGCGAGGCCTCGACGCTTGATTACGACGAGCACCTGGACGTGATCAAGACCGTCATCGACCAGGTGAAGAAGCGGGTTCCGGTCATCGCCGGCACCGGTTCCAACTCTACTGCCGAGGCGATCGAGCTCTCCATGAAGGCCAAGGAGGCCGGCGCCGACGGCGTGCTGCTGGTGACCCCTTATTACAACAAGCCGACCCAGGAAGGGCTGGTGCGCCACTACACGGCAGTAGCCGATGCTGTGGCCCTCCCGCAGATCCTCTACAATGTACCCGGCCGCACCGGGGTCAACATGCTCCCCGAAACCGTGGCCAGGATTGCCGTGCACAAGAACGTTGTGGCCATCAAGGAGGCGACCGGCTCGCTGCAGCAGGCGTCCGAGGTCATTGCCCTCTGCGGCGACAAGATCGACGTCCTTTCCGGCGACGACTTCATCACCTTTCCGATGATGGCCTGCGGCGCCAAGGGGGTCATCTCGGTCCTAGCCAATATCATGCCCAAGACGGTCGGCGATCTGACCGACGCCTTCTTTAGCGGCGATCTGGCCAAGGCGCGTCAACTCCACCTGGATACGCTGAAGATCGGTAACGCCATGTTCATCGAGTCGAACCCGATTCCGGTGAAGACCGCCCTCGGGCTGATGGGCAAGTGCTCTGCCGAGCTCCGTCTGCCGCTGTGCGAAATGGGCGCGGCGAACAAGGAGAAGCTGGCGGCCATTATGAAAGAGTACAAGCTGATCTGATAGAGAGGTAGACAAGCTCTTGGAGGTAGCATCATGAAAACGGTCATTGCAATGACTTGTATACTGATGGGGCTGCTGTCAACCACACTCTTTGCTGCTGATGCGGGGAGCGAAGCTGTTATCCCCGGATCAGCGCTGGGAGCCTATAAGGGTCGTATCACGCTGATTGCCACGAAAGGCCCCAAAGATTATGATTTTGAAATGGAAATCATGAAAATCGAGCCATCGACCGGCAAGGTTATTGTCAAGGTGACCAGCGACTTTTATCATAATAGGGAAATGATTCGAAAGAATTGCGCGCTTGACTCAGGAAAGACCGGCTTGGCTTTCAGTTGCAAGGGCGAAAACTGGTATGAAAACTATGAAGTGAGTGGCGACTCCGTCAAGGCAAAAGCCACAAATACCAAGAACAGACCGTATTATATCAGTGCCACCAGGGTAAAATAGGTAGAAGCCGACCAAACGGGCATTCTGCCTATGAGCCCAGTTGGCGCGCATTTACATCTGAATAGAGGACAATATCCATGATTAAAGTAGCTGTCTGCGGTGCTGCCGGCCGCATGGGTCAGAGAATCATCGTAGCGGTCAAGGAGGCGGGTTGCATTGTTTCCGGCGCCCTGGAGCGTCCGGGTCACGAGCTGGTTGGCCAGGATGCCGGGCTGATCGCCGGTTGCGGCCCACTTGGCGTCGCCATCTCCGACGACCTCAATGCCGTGGTCGAGGGGTGCGACGTACTGATCGACTTCACCACTCCCAAGGTGTCGCTCAAGAACCTGGAAGTCTGCTCCCTCAAGAAGAAGGCGATCGTTATCGGCTCCACCGGCTTCACCCCGGAAGAGCGCGCCCTGGCTGCAGAGCTGGCGCGTGAGATCCCGGCAGTGCTCGCCCCCAACATGTCGGTCGGGGTCAACGTTTGCTTCAAGGTCCTCAAGGATGTTGCCAAGACCCTTGGCGACGACTTCGACGTCGAGATCGTCGAACTGCATCACAACAAGAAAAAAGACTCACCGTCAGGAACTGCCGTGCGCATGGGCGAGGTCGTAGCCGAGGCGTTGGGACGGGACTACAACAAGGTGGCCAATTACCACCGCGAGGGGATCTGCGGCGAGCGGACCAAGGAAGAGATCGGCATGCAGACCGTGCGCGGCGGCGACATCGTCGGCGAGCACACCGTCTACTTCATCGGCATGGGGGAGCGGATCGAGATCTCCCACCGCGCCATGACCCGCGACATGTTCTCCCGAGGCAGCGCGCGGGCGGCCCAGTGGGTGGTGGGGAAAAACCCGGGGTTATATGACATGCAAGACGTTCTAGGATTACGCTAGGGGATTCATGCTTTCTTCATTGGACATAGAGCAGATGAAGGATCGTATTGCCCAGGCACTGAAACCGGAGAAGATTTTCCTTTTCGGCTCCTATGCCGAAGACCGGGCAACCGAAGACAGTGATGTGGATCTGGTGGTTGTGGTGAATTCAGATTTGGCGCCACATCAGCGCAACATTGCCTTGAAACGGCTCTTTCCGCGGCGATCTTTCTCCCTGGATGCCTTTGTGTATACGCCTCAGGAGTTTGCCCGGTACAAGGATATCCCCGGCACCATCGTTTACAACGCCGCGCATCACGGAAAACTGCTTTATGGATGACGTGACGGCTGAAATCGTCCGGCAGTGGCTGCACAAGGTCGAGCACGATCTGCTCAATATTCGAAATAACCTGGCTGCGGAAACCATTCCCACCGATACTGTTTGCTTCCATGCTCAGCAGGCCATCGAAAAGCTCCTCAAGGGGCTGCTGGTAGCCAATGGTCGCAACATCGCCAAGACCCACGATCTTGTAAAACTGTTGTCGGACGTTAGTGATCTTGTACCTGAGCTGCTCCCTTTGGAAGAGCAGTTGGAAGAGATTTCCGAATACGGAGTTGGCGTTCGCTATCCCGACGATTTTTATGAGCCGACCATGTACGAAGCTAATCTGGCTTATGGTATCGCCGTGAAGATACAAACAATCATCGTGAACAAGATTCAGTTCTGAATAAATGAACCAAGGAGAATTTTAAAGTAATGGCAAAAATCAATGACAACTACCTCAAACTGAAGGCCGGCTACCTGTTCCCGGAGATCGGTCGCCGCGTGCGCGAATTTTCCGCCGCCAACCCGTCCGCCAAGGTGATCCGCCTGGGGATCGGCGACGTGACCCGTCCGCTGGCCCCGGCAGTAATCAAGGCGTTCCACGCTGCGGTGGACGACCTGGCAACCATCGACCAGTTCGCCGGCTACGGCCCGGAGCAGGGATACGACTGGCTGATCAATGCCATCATCGACAAGTCTTACAAGCCGCTCGGCGTCTCCCTGAAAACGGAGGAGATGTTCATCTCCGACGGCTCCAAGTGCGACTGCGCCAACATCCTCGACATCTTCGCGCTGGACAACGTGGTGGCCATCGGCGACCCGGTCTACCCGGTCTATAACGACACCAACGTCATGATCGGCCGGACCGGCGAGGCGGACGACAAGGGTTACTACAAGAACATCGTCTACATGCCGTGCAATGAGGCGAACAACTTCATCCCGTCGCTCCCGACGCAGAAAGTGGACATCATCTACCTCTGCTTCCCCAACAACCCGACCGGCACCGTGGCAACAAAGAGCGAGCTGAAGAAGTGGGTCGATTACGCCAACGCCAACGACGCGGTGATCTTCTTCGACGCCGCCTACGAGGCGTTCATCACCAACCCTGATATTCCGCATTCCATCTACGAGATCGAAGGGGCCAAGAAGTGCGCCATCGAGTTCCGCTCCTTCTCCAAGACCGCCGGTTTTACCGGCGTCCGCTGCGGCCTGGTGGTCGTGCCGGAAGAGGTGATGGGTACGACATCCACGGGTGAGAAATACTCCTTCAACAAGCTCTGGCTGCGCCGCACCACCACCAAGTTCAACGGTGCCTCTTACCCGGTGCAGCGCGCCGCCGAGGCCGTTTACTCTGATGAAGGGTGGAAGCAGACCAAGGAGATCATCGACTACTACATGGAGAATGCCCGGATCATCCGCGAAGGCCTGACCGCCGCCGGTGTCACCTGCTACGGCGGCGTGGACGCCCCCTACATCTGGCTCAAGACCCCGGGCGGCATGACCAGCTGGGATTTCTTCGACAAGCTGCTCACCGAATGCAACGTGGTCGGGACGCCGGGAAGCGGCTTCGGCCCGAGCGGTGAAGGGTTCTTCAGGCTGTCGGCCTTCGGCCATCGCGAGAACGTGATTGAGGCGGTGGAGAGGATAAAGAAGAATCTAAAGTAGAATCATGGAGGCGGCCGGTTTTGGCCGCCTTTGCTTTGCGAGGACCTGATGTCACCAACGCTGCTTATCAAGGATGGGTTCAAGTTTTTCTTCTACGCCAACGAGCATCTTCCCAGGCACATTCATGTTGTGAAGGGGGATGATTATGCTACAATCGATCTGTCTTCAATGACAGTCCGAGAGAACTTCATGAAGCCGTCTGACCTGAAAAACGCACTGGTGATTGTTGAAGCAAACAGGCAACTGTTCGAAGGGAAATGGGATGAGTTCTTTAAAAGGTAAAGCAGTTCATGTTGATGAACGGTACCTTCATGTGGAGTTGGCTGATGGTCGAATGATTTCCACGCCGATGAGCTGGTACCCCGAACTGAAGAGCGCCACCTTGACCCAGCTTGCGCAGTATCGTTTCATCTGCCGTGGCACCGGCATCGAGTGGCCGGAGCTAGATTATCATCTGAGCATAGAGGCTATGTTCGCCGAAAGCAGGCAGGAGAGGGCGGCATAGCGCATCCAGAAGAATTTGAAGTAATATGACCTACTGAAAGGCGGCCGATGAGGCCGCCTTTTTTAATATAACCTCTCATTGACAATCCTGTATTCGCTCAGTAAAATGACTATATTGATATAGACATTTATTGGAGGCCGAAATGAACGCTTCGATTCTCGATCTGCGTTACAAAACGAGTGACATTCTGGCCGCACTGGAAAAGCGTGAGTCAATCACCATTCTCTACCACGGCAAGCCGAAGGGGACCATTATTCCGCTGGAAGATTCCACTGCCGGCAGGGTTTGCGAACACGAGTTTTTCAATATGTATGCAGGTGAAACCGAAGCGGTAGATGAGGTTATGGAGCGTCTGCGGGGCGGGCGTCATGATCTTTGATACCGACATCTTTATCTGGGTACAGCGGGGTAACACCAAGGCTGCCGCGTTGATCGACGGAACAAAGGATCGTTTCCTGTCCATTCAGACGTACATGGAACTGCTCCAGTGCGCCAAAGACAAGCAACAGCTTCGCCTGGTAAAGCGCTTTATCTCGGATTTCCGCTTTTCCGTCCTGCCATTGACGGAGAACATTGGTCACCGGGCACTGGTCTACGTCGAGGAATACGGTTTGTCGTCAGGAATGCGGGCAGGTGATGCCATAATCGCCGCAACCGCATCGGAGAATGGCATGCCGCTGGCAACCGGTAATGCAAAGCACTTCAAGGCGGTAAAAGAGTTGGAATTGAAAGTTTTTAAGCCGTAAGTATGACGAGTGGAACCCTGACGGCTACCTGCCTGAGTTTATTGATGTGACCGAGGGAAAGAAGCGCGGACGTGCAGAGGCGTTTATGACATACTGGTATTATACTTCCATCTTGGTGTTAGGTATGGTTGCAATCGCCGCGGCATCCCCGGAACCGTCGCTTCCTCCCTGTCTCTCATCCCCCAACTGTGTCTCAAGCCAGGCAAAGGACAGTCATTTTATTGCACCGCTTGCATTCACCGGCCAGCCCGAGGCTGCTATTGCCCGGCTGAAGGATATCCTGGGGCAACGGGCTGATGCCACGATCATTGCCGCGGATAGCGCCACTATTCGGGTCGAGTTCAGGACCTTCCTCGGTTTTGTCGATGACGGTCTGTTCGTCCTCGATGGTCCCAACAGTCTTATCCACTGGCGGTCCGCCGCCCGTACCGGGTATTGGGATCTGGGAAAGAACCGCCGGCGCCTGGAGGAGATCCGGCAGCAGTTCGCATTTTAGTGTCCCGTGCGGGACTCCAGCTCCTGCAGCAGCCGCTCTTCCATCCCTCTCCGGAATTCCCTCGATCCTTGCGATGCTGTAACATATATGCTAAAGCCAACGTGGCTGAAAAGATTGAAACAAACGATGGTCAGGGGATTGGGGTCAGAACATGCCCGACGATAAACTGGCGCGACTGCTGCGTCGATTTGCCGCAGCAGCCATGGCGCACCACGAGGCGATGGAAGCGATGAACGAAAAAGGTGCTGCCACCCATGCGCGGGTGATTTCCGGGTTATACGGGTCAATCATCGGCGAGGGGGAAGCCGGCAGAGCGGCACTGCTGGCATTGGTTGACGATGCCAACCCAGTTGTGGCGGGAATGGCGGCGGTCTATTCGATCCACCACAACAGTGACCGCTGTTTGGCGGTGTTGAGCCGGATAGCGCTCGAATCGGGGTTGCTGGGGTTTCGGGCCGGGGTGGCGGTGGAGCGATGGAAGAGCGGGGAGTGGTCGTCGCCGGAAAAAGATTGAGGCTCATGCACCAATGTTCCCCTAACTGTCCGCCTTCGGCCATCGCGAGAATGTGATTGAGTCGATGGCGAGGATAAAGAAGAATTTGAAGTAGATAGAAAGGCGGCCCGCAAGGCCGCCTTTCTTGCTTTTTGGCTGGTGCATAAGTATACTCCGGTTAGGAATATCCAAGGAGTGAGTATGCCGACAATAAGCGCCTTTTTCGGGATTCTGATCAGGATGTTTTTCAATGAACATTCGCCGCCGCACTTCCACGCAGAATATTCCGAATTCAAAGCCGTTATCGATATTCGTACTTTTGAAGTAATAGAAGGCAAGCTGCCACGTCGCGCGTTGGAGCTAGTGCTTGACTGGGCGGAGCTTCACCAGACTGAACTTATGGAAGATTGGGAGCTGTGCCGCAAACATGTGGAGCCACGCCCCATTGAGCCGTTGCAGTAGTATCAGGAGGTGACGTATGTACTGGGATGTTGTTGAAGCAAGAGTTTTGGGGACTCTTGAGTTTGCCGTGACGTTTGCCGACGGTTTAAGCGGAAAAGTGAAGATTCTCCCGACGCATCTGTACGGGGTCTTTGAAAAGCTCCGGGACCCTGATTTCTTCAAGGAATTACGGGTTACGGACGGGTTCGTTTCCTGGCCGGGTGATATCGACATCGCACCGGATGCCATGTATCGCGAGATAAAGAGTAAAGGGACGTGGGTGCTGGAATAAACTGGCAGTATTAAGGGAGATGTCAAGGAACTGATATTTTGAAACTAGTTGATGGATTCAGTTCAGATGATGTTTGATGGAATTAAGTAGACTGTCCTCAGAATTATGCAGAATTAGTCTTGGATGGAGATGGTATCGTGATTACATTTTGTAGAATTATAATGTTTTTGCTGGTATTTAGCACTGTTCCTGGACTTGAATGTAAGAGCTATGGTTTTGTTCCACCAGCTGAACTCCAAGCATTTCCAATGATAAAAATAAATAACAAATCCGTTACGTTAAGCAATGATGGGAAATTGCTGATTGAAGTTACTTTGGATAACAGTATTTGGAGTGCTCCAACTGACGAAATCGCCTTTCATTCCGCTACGGTGGCATACGTTGTTTATAAGGCAATTCCATTTGCGTTTAGCACCCCTATGAAAATTCAGATTTCAAAATGGGATCACCCACGGATTCTATTCAATAGAGGGCCTAACAACGAATATTTAGTTCTACTTGGTGATAGCAATCAAGCGCCATATATTGCGTTCGGATTCGGGCAAGAACTGGGTCATGCGTTAATTGACAATTTAAATGGTTCTGCTGACCCCCAGTTGTGGTTTGAAGAAACTTTTTGCGAGGCATTGGCAGTATGGGCGCTTCAGCAACTGGCCTTGGAGTGGGGCAAATCTAAAGATGGGAATTTGAAGTTCTATGCCCAGATGTTTTCATCGGAAGCAAAAAACTTACATTATAATACTAAACCACCTTCTGAAGGATATCCGCTGTGGTTTGCCAAGAACAGAAAATTTCTGACAGAAAAATGCAATGATCGAGAACTTGAAAATGAGGGACACTTCCCGTATTTTCATTTTTTTAAAGGCGGCCGATTGGCCGCCTTTATAATTTCTGAGCAATAAATGGTTTGCCGCACAGCATCTGCTGTGGCATACTTTAAGTACCTGATCAAGTACCAGAAGGAGTGCCGATATGAATACCATCCCCGCCCAGGAACTGAAGCGGCGCGGCATTGCCGCGGTGGATGACCTGATCGCCGCGGGCGACGTACACGTCATCCGCAACAACCGTCCAGAGTATGTGGTGCTTTCCGAGGCGCGCTATGCCGAGCTGGTGGCCGATGCCGAAGAGGCCTACGTGGCCCGGGTGAAGGCGTCGCTGGAGGATGTGAAGGCGGGCCTGGTCAAGCGGGGCAGCGCGGCTGACCTGATCAAAGAGCTGGGGCTCGCGGACTAGGCATGTACGAGCTTGTCTGGACTGCCGGTTTTACCCGCGCCGCAAATAAGTTCGTTGACCAGCATCGCGAACTACGCACCAAGTTAGCCGCCACCCTGCGAGACCTGGAGAACGACCCGTTCCAGCCCCACCTGAGATATCACCATCTGACCGGTAAACTGAAGGTAATCCAGGCGGTGAGCATCACCCACAGTTACCGGATCACCCTGACCGTTATGATCACCGACAAAGAGATCATTCTCCTCGACATCGGCGGTCATGGCGATGTCTACCGCTAGTGACCGCAGGGACCATACTTTAATGCAAAAGGCGGCCAATCGGCCGCCTTTTGTTTGAAGATCTTTTCCGCAACTTCAACCGCGGCGCGCCGCTTCTATTGCCGCGATGTCGATCTTTTTCATCTGCATCATCGCATCAAACGCCCGCTTGGCGGCGGCGGGATCGGGATCGCTTATCGCTTCAGTCAGAGCAATCGGAGTAATCTGCCACGACAGACCCCATTTGTCCCTGCACCAGCCGCACTGACTCTCCTCGCCACCGTTGCCGACAATGGCGTTCCAGTAACGATCAGTTTCTTCCTGGTCAGCGGTTGCAACCTGAAACGAGAATGCCCAGTTGTGCTTGACCTCGGGGCCGCCATTGAGACCGAGACAGGGAATTCCCATCACGGTAAACTCGACCGTCAGAACATCCCCTTTCTTTCCGGACGGATAGTCCCCCGGTGCCAGATGTACAGCGTCAACGGATGAATCGGGAAAGGTTGCTGCATAAAACCGCGCTGCCTCCTCGGCGTCGCGGTCGTACCATAGGCAAATTGTGTTCTTTGCATGCGTTGTCATGTCAATTCTCCTTCGCGATGCGCCGCTCTGAAATATGTGTCGGTAGTGAGCGGTCAGTGTACCTAGCCCTTGACGATTTCTCTGTCACCTTCATTCTACTGCTCTTTGGCAAAGATGTTTATATGAAGTTTCCCAGGAGAATTTGGGAATAGTTTACTTATTTCACAAAGTGACCAACCGGGCGCTCTTGCTATCACGAACAAAAAACTCTTGACCCGTCTATCGCTTCACAGTTTAGCGTTGTCCTGGCCTTTCTGCCATCACTCGGGATCTCCGAAAAGGAAGCGCTACTGATCCGCAATTGGTAAGCGGCCATGGAGAACACGTTGACCATGGAATAAGTTGAAACAGCAGATCAATCACACACTGTTGACAGGCCGGAAAACATGCGCTACAAATTGCCCATGAACAACAGACCACAGACCAGCAACGTCGTCGCAGTCGTCACTTTGTGACGGCTCTGCGCTACCGGTAACCGGAGCGCGGGCCCAAAGCCCGCGCTCTTTTTCGTTTCACGAGGCCGCGGGGTTTTTCCTGCGGCCTTTGTTGCTTCTGCGGCCACCATTACCGTACGGAGGTACACCAGATGCAGATCAGCAGCCGAATTCACGCCATCAGAATCCCCTTTACCGTGCCCACTCCCCTTGGGCCCATCGAACGCTTCGTCTACGCCTATCTGGTCTGCGGCGAGCAGGTCACCCTTTTCGACAGCGGCGTGGCCGGGGCCGATGAGCTGATCTTTGCCTATCTCGACTCTATCGGCCGCGGCAGGGAGATCAGCCGTCTGCTCCTTACCCACAGCCATCCGGACCATATCGGTGCCGCGCGGGCCATACGGGCAGCCACCGGTTGTGCGGTGCTGGCCGGCTCAGCGGAGCGGAGCTGGATCGAGGACACCGGGCGACAGGAGCGAGAGCGGCCGGTACCCGGCTTCTCTGCCCTGGTGGGCGGTCCGGTGCAGGTGGACCGGGTTATTGCCGATGGAGAGACTATGGAGCTGGGTGGTGGGCTGCTGCTGGAGGTGATCGCCACTCCGGGGCATTCGGCCGGCTCTCTGTCGTTTTTCCTCCGCAGTGAAGGGGCGCTGTTCTCTGGCGATGCCGTGCCGGTGCCTGGCGATCTCCCCATCTATGACGACTACCGCACGTCAGTTGCCACCCTGGAGCGGCTGCAGGGACTTCAGGGGGTGGAGCTGCTTCTGGAAGCATGGCAGGAGCCGCGCGCGGCAATTCCATCCAGCCGGCTTGCCGAAGGCCTAGCATGGCTGCAGGCAGTGGATACGGCGATTCGGCAGGCAGGTGGAGAGGAGCAGGATGCCATGGCACTTTGCCGGCAGGTGGTGACGAAGCTGGGACTCTCGCCGCTGGCGGTGAACCCACTGGTGGCGCGTTCGTTCTGCTCACATAAAAATTAGGGATTCTCCCCATATTTTATCGTTACATCGAAAAACCGTCGCTATCATCTCCACCATGAAGAAATCGTTCTATACGTGGGAAGGTGACACTCACTAAACAGCAAAAGGCGGCCACTTGGCCGCCTTTCTTGCCCATACAAAGTGCTGCTAGTTTTCCTTAATGAATTCAAAGTGGTATGTTATAATTCAGACAGAGAAGACAGCCTAATTGTTACGGGAGGTGTACCGTGGCCTCGTTAGTCTGGAACAACAAATTGAATCCAACTGTTGATTTAATAAATATACATTTTGATAAGATAAATGAGTGTATCAAACATATTCATGATGATATCGAAGACCCAGAGAGGAGTTGTGAGCATACAAATGAATTGATAAATCAACTTGAGCAACTTTTCGAGTTGCATTTCATGTATGAGGAACAATTGCTAGAAGGTATTAACTACCCATCAGTCAATGAACAGAAAAAGCGTCATAGTTTGTTTCTTAAAACCTTTGAACCGGTTAAGCTTGAAAGCGGCCAATGCCATTCTCCGAATTTCATGAATAGCTTAACTAAAATAAGATTAGATTTTGTATCTAATATGAATGACGATACCATGAAGCTCTGTGACTATATAATCGACAGTTATCGTTGAGGCAATAATGAAATTAGGCGGCCGAGTGGCCGCCTTTTTGATTACAGATTGCACTTTGATTAATTACAGTTTCACATCCAGTTCATTCTGCACCAGCTGCTCACGCACCTGCTTCTTCCTAATCTGTACCAGTTCGCCGCTACGTGTCCTCATGACAGCTCCCGGCTTGCGGTGCGAGTTGTAATTTTCCGGCGACATACTCTCGGAATAGGCCCCAGTGCCGCCGATGACTACATAGTCGCCGATTTCCGGTTCGACAATCAGCACCGGCACGATGTTTCCGTCACTGTCCAGACGCACCGAATCGCCGCTTTCGCAGCAGCGCCCCACAATGCCGAACGATTTCAGCCCAGCCGTTGGCTTGGAGTCATATTCGCTGGAAAGCAGCGTACCGTCCTGGCGCACAATGGCAATGGGGTGCTCGGAACCGTACAGGAGCGGGCGCGTCAGCAGTTCCATGCCGCCGTCAACGATCAGGAAGTTCAGCTCGTTGGTCAGCTTCTTGTCGATGATCCTGGTGATGATATGGCCCGAGTTGGCCACCACGAAGGTTCCCGGCTCGATCTCCATCTGCAGTTCGCGTCCGGTTGCCTCCTTGAATTCCTTGATCCGCTGCGTGGCATAGGTACCCAAGCTAGCGATATCGGCCTGCTTTTCCCCCGGCATCCTGGCGACCTTGAGTCCGCCGCCGAAACTTACCGTGGTGGCATCCGGGAAATAGGCCTTCACAAAGCCCAGTTCACGGTCGATGTTCTCTCGCCATTTTTCCGGGTCGCCCCCGGAACCGATATGGACATGGACCTGGATAAAGCGCAGCCCCTGTTTGTCAGCAAGAGCCTTCACCTGCGGGACATCGTTTAAATGCACGCCGAAGCAGGAGTATTCGCTGCCGGTATCGCGGGTGGCGCTTTCACCGCCGCCGGCGGCTCCCGGATGGACCCTGATGGAGAGGTCGACGTTGTTTGCTTTGGCAAAGTCGGCAATCAGCTGGAATTGCAACATGGAGCAGACATTGTACTTGAGGCCTGCCTTGATCATCTCCTCCAGCTCGGCGCGCTCCGCACCGGATGGTACCTCCTGGGTCGTCAGCATCATCCGGCTGTACGGTATCCCGGCGGCAAAGGCTCGGGCCGCTTCGTCAAGCGATGAGCAATCCAGATCCAGTCCCTTGCTGGTGACGACTCGCAGGACGGTACGATCCGAGTTTGCCTTCATGGCATAGCGGACATGCAGACCGTACGCATTCGGCATGTTCAGCAGCTGTTCGCAGCTGTTTTCCATGTATTCCTGATCATGCAGATACACCGGTGTTCCCCACTGCTGGGCGATTTTCGGGATGAGCGTTGCGTCCAGTTTGGTTGGACCAAAGAGTTTCATTGTCATCGTTCAACCTCATAAATGGAATATGACTCCGCATGCCCTGATCCATCAGGGCAACGTGAAGAGGGTTGCCCATCTTTGTAGCATTTTCGACCGGTGCGGCGCAACATCTCTCTGAGGGTAAAAAGAATCGGAAGGAGATGTTATACTTTTAAAAACGATGACTCGCACCATCAACTGCAAAGGAGAATGACCATGAAATGGTTTCCGATGATGCTTCTGGCTTTGGCACTAGCACCGCTTGGCGTATCGGCCGCAGATGCCCCGGTTGCCCCCAACGGCATCGCCCTGTTCGGGGATTATCGCAGCTGGGAGGTGATCGCCCCCTCGTATCGCGAAGACAAGAACCATATCCGGGTGGTGCTCGGCAACCCGGCGGCGGTAAAGGCCATGCGCGCCAAGGTGCGGCCGATGCCAGACGGTGCGGTGCTGGCAAAGGTGGCCTGGACTGTTCGCAAGCATCCGGATTTTCCGGTGGCGACCGTGCCCGACAGCTTCGCCCAGGTGGAGTTCATGGTCAAGGATACCGCCAAATACAAGGACACCGGAGGATGGGGCTTTGCCCGCTTTGTCGGCAACAGCTACAAGCCCTACGGCAAGGATGCCGGATTCGTCATGGAGTGTTTTGGCTGCCACACCCCGGTCAAAGGGAACGACTATCTCTTTACCGGCTACGCACAGGTGCCTTAACGGCCTAAATGGAAAAGGGGACGGGCAGCAATTGAAAACCGCAGCCTGTCCCTTTTGACCGCTGGGGTAGACTAAACAGGGACCTCGTTATTGTGTACTTACTCAAAAGGCGGCTGATCAGCCGCCTGTGGTGCTCGGGTTTTTCGTCATTCTATGCTGAAAGCCCGATCAATTTTGTTCGTTATACCACGCGCTGCCGACCTCAATTCGTGACAGCTGTCGCGTTTCACCGCTGAATCAAGGCATGTCTTATAGTTGGCAGGAATCTGTCCTTCCTTGACCACCAAGTCAACATCCTTGCCTTTCGTAATATGCAGTGAACCGCCAGAGTAATCGACCTTGAAATCGTCCTTATAGTCGCATCTCATATCGTCTCACCTCTTTCCATAACTCTATTATCGCACAATCCGGAAATTCCGGTGATCCATTTAATTCAATTCAAAAGGCGGCAATCGGCCGCCTTTACTGTTTCCGCACTGCTGTACAGTCTAGGACACTACCTCATTCAAAGGGCGGCCAAGGGCGCCCTTCTTGCTTTTTTGACCAATGTAACTGTATACTCCCGTCAAGCAAGCTCAGGAGCCGAAGTGGGGACCGCAACAGAAAAGCGCCAAAGGTGACCATAATGCCGAAAAATCGTGATGCAGCCCGCGCCAACCTGGAAAATCTATACCGGATCTTCACCGTGCCGGAAGCGCCCGATTCGACCCTTGGCGCTATCGATCAGGCGATTGCCGCAGATGTCACCGGCTTTTTGCAGACCCATATCGTTGCCATCGAACGCGACCTTGAAGCTATAGAGGCCGATTTCGCCTCCGCCGTTATCCCGGAAGAACCGACCTACGTCTCCGAATACACCGAATTCGTCAAGGAGAACCTGGTCGCCCACTCGGTCCATACCGCTGCCCCGGGCTTTGTCGGCCACATGACCTCGGCGATCCCTTATTTCATGCTCCCCCTGGCGCGCCTCATGACAGCCCTCAACCAGAATCTGGTCAAGGTGGAGACTTCCAAAGCCTTTACTCCAATGGAGCGCCAGGTGCTCGCCATGCTCCATCACCTGGTCTATCGCCGTGATCCCGATTTCTATCCTCCCTGGATTCACAACAGTCAGCATGCCCTGGGCGCCTTCTGTTCCGGCGGTACCATTGCCAACGTTACGGCGCTATGGGTGGCACGCAACCGGCTCTTTGCGCCAAGTGTTGATTTTGACGGCATTGCCCAGGAAGGGCTTTTCCGGGCGCTGCAGCATCGCGGTGTTGACGGCATTGCCGTCCTCGTCTCCGAGCGCGGCCACTATTCTTTCGGCAAGGCCGCCGACCTCCTGGGCCTGGGCCGGGACAACCTGATCAAGGTGCAGACCGATGCCCATAACCGCATCGACCTGAGGCTGTTGCGGGAAGAGGTCCGGCGCCTGCAGGACAGGAACATACTCCCGCTCGCCTTGGTGGGGATCGCCGGCACCACCGAAACCGGCAACGTCGACCCGCTGGAGGCGCTGGCCGATTTCGCGGCGGAACTCGGCTGCCATTTCCATGTCGATGCTGCCTGGGGCGGGCCGACCCTCTTTTCCGACCGGTTCCGCTCCCTGCTCAGCGGCATCGAGCGGGCCGACTCGGTCACCATCGATGCGCACAAGCAGCTCTATGTGCCCATGGGGGCGGGAATGGTCGTATTCAAGGATCCGACAGCCCTTTCGGCGATCGAACATCACGCCAACTATATCCTGCGTCATGGCTCAAAGGATCTGGGGAGCCATACCCTGGAAGGGTCACGGCCGGGGATGGCGATGCTGGTTCATGCCGGTTTATCCATCATCGGCCGCAAGGGGTACGAACTCCTCATCGATATGGGGATCGAGCGGGCGAAGACCTTCGCCGCCATGATCCGCCAGCATCCCGATTTCGAACTGACCAGCGAGCCGGAGTTGAATATCCTTACCTATCGCTACTGCCCGCTTAAGGTTCAACAGGCCCTGGCTGCAGCGCCGGCTGAGCGGTGCGCCGCTATCAATGTCCTCCTCGACCAGGTCTGCATGCTTTTGCAGAAGCATCAGCGGGAAGCGGGAAAAACCTTTGTCTCCCGGACACGGCTACGCATACGCCATGATGAAGAGCTCACTGTCCTGCGCGTCGTGTTGGCCAATCCACTGACGACAAACGAGATTCTGGCATCGATTCTGGCTGAACAGTGTGAGATCGTGCAAGAGCCGGAGATCCAGGCTTTGTTGCAGCAGATTGAGGAAATCTGTACAGGTATTACGGAGAAATAGAGGGGCTTCCCCCGGTAGTTTCGAGGATTCCGGTGAGCAACGAGAATAACCGGCGCGTGACTCTGCTTGGAATTTGAATAGTAGCTGTAATGCTAAAGGCGGCCAATCGGCCGCCTTTAGCATTGTGGTTGGCGCTGAAGCGAAATGCTTTATTCTGATCCGTCGGTGAAGACCGGCAGGTCGATCATGCCGACCCTCGCGGGCCGACCGGTCAACCACCCGATATCCCCTTTTTCAAGCGGTGTCACACGCCTGGCGGATGAGACATGTCGCTTTCCACGTGATTTCGGTCAGCGCCAATTTCCACGTATGTTCCGGGATGCCGTAGAATCGTGTGAGCGTCCATCCTTTTTTAATACCAATTGCCTGCTGCAACGCTTCAGGCGTCCCTTTGTCATCAACGGCTTGCTCACCACGTCTTGAAGACAGGCAGAATTCGAGACTGGTCGATAGGTTCCCCACATCAGTTGTTACGATCACCCCAGAACAGTTGTCAAAGATCTGCTTCCATGGTTATATTATTAGCCATATCTAATAATAAGGCAAGCGGAATGTGAGTCACCGGCATTCCTTCTTGAAAGTGCGGGATCCGCGAAATTTTTGGTATTGGTCAATGCAACTTGTGCTACAAATCTGAAAATAGCTTTTTACTTCTATTTATCGACTCAGGCATGAATAAGCTTCCCGGAACAACTACTACCCCCCCATCGGTCGGGCTGATATTCGGCATTTCCGCTTATCTTATCTGGGGATTTTTTCCGATCTACTTCAGGGCGCTTGGCAGCGTTCCCCCGTTGCAGGTTGTCTCCCACCGGATCGTCTGGTCGGCGCTCTTTCTGGCCATGGTGATCACGCTACGCCGCGGCTGGGGAGAGGTTGCCGCTGCCTTCTCCCGCCGCGGGACTCTGCTGCTCTTGGCCACCACCGCCCTGCTCATCGCCACCAACTGGCTCATCTTCATTATTGCCGTTGACCATGCCAACGTGCTGCAGTCGAGCCTTGGCTACTTCATGACCCCGTTCGTCTCGGTAATTCTCGGTGTTGTCCTGTTAAAGGAGAGGCTGCGGCGGCTACAGGTGGCAGCCCTGGTGCTAGCTTTGATTGGGGTGGCGTTGATCACCTTGCAGCAGACCGGGCTACCCTGGGCGGCGCTGACCTTGGCAGCCACCTTCGGCACCTACGGACTGTTGCGCAAGGTTGCCGGGGTTGATGCCCTTGCCGGGCTGGCGGTTGAGACATTTATCCTGGCTCCGGCGGCTGCCGGTTATCTTGTTTATGCCGAGTTGCACGGTATGGCCGGTTTCTGGCACTCAGGTGCGGGGATTGATGCGCTGCTCGTTTGCGCCGGGCTGGTTACTTCGCTGCCGCTCCTGCTTTTCGCCGCTGCGGCGCGCCGGCTCAGGCTGGCCACCATCGGTTTTCTGCAGTATCTGACTCCGACCATGCATTTTCTGATTGCCGTGAAACTGTATCGCGAACCGTTCACTGTTGCGAACCTGACAAGTTTCGGTTTCATCTGGCTGGGATTGCTTCTTTATTCGGCGGATGCCTTGAGGATGGTCAGGCTGACTACATATAAGCATTAGCCGGCTGTTAGGTCTGGTAATCAGATAACAAAGGGTGCGGCTGCCATTGCGATGCAGGCGATGGTCAAAAGTATTGTGTTGCCGATGAAGCACGGCACAACACAGAGCGCTACGCCCCAGCAGACTATCTTGATGTTGCAGGTTTTCCTGCCGTACATGAAATAGGCCGTGCCGATGAGTCCGGCAAGAATGTTTATGCAGATCGCGGTCATGCTCATATTACCGAGCAGCGACCCTAATCCGGTGGTCGGGTCTGAACCGGCTGCAGCTGCCTGTAACTTCACGGCAACATCCCCTAGATCCGATAACCCCTGCGACGTGTCCGCCATTTCTGCCTCGCTCTTATGGGTATTTGTTGCTGCTGCACGACCGGATGCTGCGTAATATATCGTTATTGGCCATGGCAGTCTCCGCTTTTGCAGAAAGTCATGGGGCCAGGCTGCGTTAACACAAGCAGCTTGGCCCCTTCTTATTTCCTGGGCAATGGATATATGACCTATTCGGTGCGGCTGGTGACTTCCAGCAGGTGGTAGCCGAACTGGGTCTGGATCGGGCCGAGAACCTTGCCCACTTCGCCGGTGAAAACGGCCTGGTCGAACTCCTTCACCATCTGGCCCGGGCCGAATTCACCCAGACCGCCACCCTGCTTGCCCGATGGGCAGAGGGAATGTTGTTGGGCAACGGCTGCAAAGTCGGCGCCGGTTTCGATCTGCTTCTTGAGGTCTTCGCAGACCTCCTTGCTTGCCACCAGGATGTGGCGGGCAGTGGCTCTTGCCATTGTTTACTCCTTGTTGTGTAAGTGTTTTTCGTTTGCATGAGAATCATAGCACAACCGGTAAAGGTGGGCACGCCTTATCAGCATCTGCCCTGAATAATCGTATTTGCCGCACTGAGCAAAAAAGGTTATCCTGCTGCTATGACTCATCAGCAGCAGATACTCCGCCGACGTTGCTGGATCTTCGACCTGGACGGGACGCTGACCCTGGCGGTGCACGATTTCGCCGCCATCCGCGCGGCGCTCGGCATGACGGACAACGACCCCGATATCCTGCGGTTCCTTGCCTCCCTGCCGGCGGCAGAGGCCGCGGCCAGGCATAGCCGGTTGATAGAGATCGAGTATGAGCTGGCTGCCCGGACTGCAGCCGCGCCCGGTGCCATAAGACTGCTCGACCTGTTATCACGCCGTGGTTCGCAGGTCGGCATTCTCACCCGCAACACGCGGGAGATTGCCCTCCATACCCTGACTCAGGTTGGTCTCAGACATTTCTTTGCTCCGGAAGCGATCCTCGGTCGAGACGAGGCCGCGCCAAAACCCCATCCTGAGGGGATCGCCATGCTTCTCGACGCCTGGGGAAGCCGGCCGGACGATGCGGTGATGGTGGGCGACTACCTGTTCGACCTTCAGGTGGGGCGCGCCGCCGGCACCGCCACCATCCATGTGGACAGCAGCAGCGCCTTCCGTTGGCCCGAACTGGCCGATCTAGCGGTGGCCACTCTCGATGAGCTGGCCGAGGGGTTGACGGCTTAGTGTCCCTGGGGAGTTTTGGGAGATAATATGAAAATACAAAAAGTGACGATTGAGACCCGCCCCAAGGCCTACGCGCTCCTGCAGCGCGCCTTTCCCGGCAGTGATTACGAAACCGTTCTGGTGAAGAAACTCCACGAAAATAGCCGGCCGATACATGAATGGGTCTGCATTCATGTCGGCAAGGTCATCGCCTATATTGCCTTTACCAACGCCTATCATGGCAACGAGGTTTGCGGCCTGCACCTGGCGCCGATGGCCGTGGCGCCCGATTTCCAGAAACAGGGGGTGGGATCGGAACTGCTCCGGTTTGCCTTGCGGCAGGAGGCGATCAAGAACGAGACCCTGTTTGTCCTGGGTGAACCCGGCTATTACAAACGATTCGGTTTTGAGCCCTGCAGTATGCCTATCTGTCCGTTCGACAAAGACAACGCGCACTTTCTTAGCATGCGCAACACGATCACCACCAGCTTCAGCGTTGGATATGAACCGGAATTCGTGCCTGTTGCCGCATCGGCCAGGCCAAAGGCCAAGAAGCGCCGGACACGGTGACAATCGGAAAGGGAAGTTAAAATGCGGGTAAGCCGTTTGGCAATCGTACTGTTTTCACTGGCCATGCTCTTTGGCTGCAGCAAGCTGACAATGGAGAACTACTCGAAAATAAAGGTGGGGATCGAGTACGACAAGGTGGTCAAGATTCTCGGCAAGCCCGATAACTGCTCGGAAGCGCTGTTTGTAAGGAACTGCGTCTGGGGTAACGAGCAGAAGAATATCACGGTGAATTTCGTTGGCGGCAAGGCGGTTCTCTTCACCAGCAGGAATATCAAGTGACCGGGAATCCGGTGGGTTAATGAGTGAATTCGGCGGACCGCACAGGAACTGCACTATGACAGCACACAAGCACCCTTTTCAGAGACTTACCCCGGACTTCATCATGGACGCCGTCGAGAGCCAGGGCTTTCGGTGCGATTGCCGCAATCTGGCTCTGAACAGCTACGAGAACCGCGTTTATCAGGTCGGCATCGAGGACGGCAAGCCGCTGATCGCCAAGTTCTACCGTGCCGGCCGCTGGTCTGACCGGCAGATCATCGAGGAGCACCAGTTCAGCATCGAGCTGGCCGGGCACGAGCTGCCGGTGGTGGCCCCATGGCGGAACGCAAGCGGTGAGAGCCTCTTTAAATACCATGACTTCAGGTTCGCGCTCTACCCGAAGCAGGGTGGGCATGCCCCGGAGTTCGACAACCTGGACAACCTGCTGATCCTTGGCCGGATGCTGGGTCGGATGCATGGTATCGGAGCGGTCAGGCCGTTCCGGCATCGCCCGGTCCTGGACAGCCCCGGCTTCGGGCACGAAAGCGTTGCCCTGATCCGCGAACGGTTTATCCCGGCGGAGTATTGCGAAAGCTACACCGCGCTGACCGGCCAGTTGCTGGAGGCAATCGACCAGCTGCTGGAATCAGCCGGGCCGGTCCGCTATATCCGGGTGCATGGCGACTGCCACAGCGGCAATATCCTCTGGCGGGACCATGCCCCCCATTTTGTGGATTTCGACGACAGCCGCATGGCCCCGGCAGTACAGGATATTTGGATGATGCTGTCCGGCGATCGGCCGCGCAAGATTGCCCAGTTGGATGCCCTGCTGGAGGGGTATAACGAATTTTACGAATTCGATCCGAATGAGTTGCGGCTGATTGAGCCTTTGCGGACTATGCGGATGCTGCATTACAGCGCCTGGCTCGCCCGCCGCTGGGATGACCCGGCCTTTCCGATTGCCTTCCCCTGGTTCAATACCATGCACTACTGGGGCGAACATATCCTGGAGCTGCGCGAACAGCTGGCTGTCCTGGATGAACCGCCTCTGGAGTTGCTCTAGCGGAAATGCTACCGACGGAATCGATCCGGCAGCTGACCCGGACAGGTTGTTGCGACTTCTGAGGCCGGTCCGCCGGCGTTGCCGGAGCGCCAATGTATACGCATGTTTCTGGCGCTAGTGCAGGTAGCCATTGCTCCGAACAGCGTAATGTGCTATATCTGAACCGCGCCTGAACCACAGGGAGACCCCCTGTGGTTTTTTTATGGCTGCAGAAAGAGAGTGGCAACGTGATCAGTGCACATAACATCTCCCTTGCCTATGGCAAGCGGGTGATCTTCAAGGATGTCAACATCAAGTTCGTGGCAGGTAACTGCTACGGCCTGATCGGCGCCAACGGCGCCGGCAAATCGACCTTTCTGAAAATCCTGGCCGGTCGGTCGGAAGCGGACTCGGGCAGCGTCTCGGTCGGGCCGCGGGAGCGGATCGCCTTCCTGCAGCAGGACCAGTTTGCCTTTGACGAGCACACGGTCTTCAATACCGTCATCATGGGGCATAGCCGGCTGTACGAGGTGATGACCGCCCGGGAGGCGATCTACGCCAAGCCCGATTTCTCGGAAGAGGACGGCATCCGTTCGGCCGAGCTGGAGGGGGAGTTTGCCGAGCTGAACGGCTACGAGGCCGAGTCAGAGGCCGCGGTGCTCCTGAACGGCCTGGGGATACCGGAAGAGCTGCGCCACAAGCAGATGAAGGAGCTGGAAGGGGGGGACAAGGTGCGGGTGCTGCTGGCCCAGGCCCTGTTCGGCAACCCGGATGTGCTGCTGCTGGACGAGCCGACCAACCACCTGGACCTGAAATCGATCTCCTGGCTGGAGGATTTCCTGTCCCGCTTCAACAATACGGTGATCGTGGTCTCCCACGACCGGCACTTCCTCAACCAGGTCTGCACCCATGTGGCGGATATCGACTTCGGCCGGATTCAGGTCTATGTGGGGAACTACGATTTCTGGTACCAGGCCAGCCAGCTGACCCTGAAACAGAAGCAGGACGAAAACCGTAAGATAACCGACAAGGCCAACGAACTGAAGGAGTTTATCCAGAGGTTCAGCTCCAACGCCTCCAAGGCCAAGCAGGCCACCTCACGCAAACGGTTGCTGGAAAAGCTGACCATCGAGGAGATGCCGGTCTCGTCCCGCAAATACCCCTACGTGGTCTTCAAGCCGGAGCGCCCCTGCGGCGATATCATCCTGGAGATCAACGACCTGTCCAAACAGGTGGATGGCGTACAGGTGTTCAAGGACCTGACCCTTACCGTAAACAAGGGGGACAAGATCGCCTTTGTGGGTGGCAACAGCCTGGCCAAGACCACCCTGTTCCAGATCCTGGCCGGCGAGCTGGAGCCTGACTCAGGTTCCTTCCGCTGGGGGGTGACCATCACCAGCGCCTATTTCCCTAAGGAAAACGGGGTCTATTTTGCCAATGACCTGAACCTGATCGAGTGGCTGGGCCAGTATTCGCCGCCGACCGAGGGAGAGACCTTTGCCCGAGGGTTTCTCGGCCGCATGCTCTTTTCCGGGGATGAAGCGACCAAGAAGACCACGGTCCTCTCGGGCGGGGAGCGGGTGCGCTGCATGTTGGCCCGGATGATGCTCACCGGCGCCAATGCCCTGATACTGGATGAGCCGACCAACCACCTGGACCTGGAATCGATCACCGCCCTGAACAACGGCCTGATCGCCTTCAGCGAGGTGGTGCTGTTCGCCTCCCATGACCATGAGTTTGTCAGCACCGTTGCCAACCGGATCGTGGAGTTCGCTCCCGCCGGGATCATCGACCGGGTGATGAGCTTCGAGGAGTATCTGGAAAGCGCCGAGGTGTCCGAGGAGCGGGACCGCCTCGCCAATGGGCATTACGACCTGGATCTTTAGTTGCGTCCTTAGGTGGGATAGCCATACAAAAGGCGGCCAATCGGCCGCCTTTTGTTGTTGAGGGCAATGATGATTCAATTATGGCGATCCCGGCCTCGGTCCTCTTCCCGCCTCTGACCTTGCTCCTGGCCTTGACCCCTTGGCTCGTGAGACCTTCCTTTATCCTCCAAGCGCTGTTCCTGGCCGTGCGGCCGTGGTGCCTGCCGCTCTTGCTGCACAGCGCCTGGCTGCTGCCTTGGCTGTCTCTGCTCTCTCTGCTCCCGGTATGCCGGTTCCCGCTGCTGAGGAGGCTGGTGCGGCGCCGGTCGCTGGATATCCTGATGCTCAGGGGCTCTCACCCGGGGTTCTTCCCGCTTTTCGCGTCGGCCAGGCTCGGGAGCTTTCCGTTCACCCTGTTGCTGAAAGTGCTGGCGGACCGCCTTGTCGCGCGGCTGGTAACGATAATGCTCGCGGCGTATTGTCTGCTGCTGCTCCGGATGGGGATACCGGTCTCCGGAATACTGCCGCTGATAGACTGGGAGCGGGGCACGCGCCGGGGCGGAGCCGCGCTTCCATTTGTCCCATCCTCTGTGACGCTGCTCCCACTCCCGGCCCCAGTGCTGGCCCCAGCGGGGCGGCGCATCCGGCCGCCAGCTGCGGAAATATGCCGGGGGGTGCCGGTAATAGCGCACCGGAACACGCAGGATGAACAGCGGCACGGCGGTTCGCTCCATAAGGTACCAGGGGCCGTCGTACCAGTAACTCGAGTACCAGCTATCGTCCTGGTAAACCCAGTACATGCCGTCGTAAAAGAAATAGTTGCTATCCACCTGCGGGGCGTAATAGACCGGGTAGCCCGGCACCGGCACGAGCTCCGGGAACACCGGCAGGTTGATGCCGATGCGCAGGTTGGGTAACCCGATTCCGATGCTTATCTCGGCCGAGGCTGAGGGCACGCAGATGAGCAGCATCCACAGCACAATGACTCCGTAACGAAGTTCCCGCATTGTTGCCTCCATTTCGATAACCGCTAGTTCTGGCAATCCCCAGCGTAAAGAACCATTCAACTTCCTGCAAATACTGCGGGCAGGAATACGGCGATGCAAACGATCCTTAAAGTTTATCCCTGTCTGACCCCCTGTCAAACAGGGTGTTAATCCCTGATATAGCTGGCAAACAACGGGCTGCGGCGCTAAACTATACATATAGAGTGAAACGGGGGGAGCAATCATGACCGCTACCATTTCCTGTCAAGAGTTGCACGAGCGGCTCGCCGGCAACGACTCACCGCTTGTCATCGATGTCCTTCCACCTGAGGTTTATGCCGGCCGGCACATTCCCGGAGCCTGTAACGCCTGCATCTATGAGACGATATTCCTGAACCGGGCTATCGAACTGGCGCCCGACCATGAGAAGCCGATCGTGCTTTACGATGCTTCCGGTACTACCATGGCAGCCGCGACGGCACAGGAAAAGCTGCTGGCAGCCGGTTACCGGTCTGTGCGGGTTCTGACCGGTGGTCTGTCCGGCTGGGCCGCCAGCGGCTACCCGGTGGAAACGGTAGAACCACTGCCAGAGGAACCGGTGCTCAGGGACGGTATCTACCGGCTCGACCCGTCAGCTTCGGTTCTGGAGTGGACCGGCCGTAATTTCAACAATCGCCACTACGGCCGGATCCCGTTCAGGAGCGGCGAAATCGTCATCAGCAACGGGGAGCTTCTACGGGGGGAAATGAGTCTGGATATGACCGGGATCAGCAACCTGGACCTGCAGGACGAAGCCTACCGGCAGATGCTCGTCCGGCATCTGAAATCGGATGATTTCTTCAATGTCGACCGTTACCCGGTCGCGGCCATTGCCATCACCGGCTGGCAACCGATCGCCGCCGCCACACCGGGAACGCCGGATCACTACGTGCAGGCAGAGTTGACCATCAAGGGGATTACCCGTCCGATAGCCTTCCCGGCCGCTGTTGCACCGCAGGAGGACGGCAGCTTGAAGGCCCATGCCACTTTTGACATCGACCGGACCAAGTGGAATATCTGCTACGGTTCCGGCAAGCTGTTTGAAAAGCTGGGGATGCATCTGGTTCACGACCGGATCGATATCGAGCTGTTCATAGTTGCCCGTAATAGCGGGTGAGTTATTGAATCTTGGGGACGTATTGTCGCGATACTGCGGCAAAGGAGGCCACCATGCCTGAAAGAACCATTCACGACCGTGCGGCCGGCGCCATCATGGGTGCCTTCATCGGCGATGCCATGGGACTGGGGCCGCACTGGTATTACGATCTTGACGAACTGCGCCGCGACTATGGCGACTGGGTCACCGATTATACCGACCCCAAGCCGGGGCGCTACCATAGCGGATTCAAGGCCGGCCAGCTCTCCCAGGCTGGTTTCATCCTCAGGCTGACACTCGATTCGCTGGTTAGCCGCGGCAAATATGACGAAGCAGATTTCTGCCGCCGTATGGATGAGGATCTCCTGCCACTGCTTGACGGTACCCCCATCAGCGGTCCGGGAGGGTATACCAGCCAGTCGATCCGCGAACTCTGGCGCCAGCGGGTACAGCAGCGGGTGCCATGGGGCCGGACCGGCGGCCCGGCGGACGATACCGAAGCGATCGAACGGACCCTGGCCCTGGCAGTGCGCTATGCCCTCGATCCCGGAAAACTTGCCGCCACCATCAAGAGCAACACGCTTCTGACCCAGAACGATCCGGCCATTGTCTCCATGACCGTGGCCTACGGCGCGGTGCTCGGGATGCTTGTGCATGGGCATGCCATGAACCCGCAGCTGTCGGGCAAGCTGATGCGTCTGGTTAACAAGGGGGAACTCCCTTTTCACCACATTACCGGTGACAATCTGCAGCCGCCCCGTCCGGGCGACCCGGACCCGTCCAATGCCGGATTGTTTGCCTCTCCCGATGCCCTGCTGACCCCATCCTACATGGCGGCCGCCGCCATCGATCCGGATATCCGCATCGAACCGGCCTGGAAGGTCTCCATTGTCTACGGCATGCCCTGCGCCATCTACCACCAGTTGCCGGCGGTCTACTATCTGGCGGCGCGGTTCCATGACGATTTCGAAGCCGGCCTGCTGCATGCCATAAATGGCGGCGGCCAGAACCAGGCCCGCGCCATGCTGACCGCTGCCCTGGTTGGCGCCCAGGTTGGGTTGACCGGGATACCGCAACGCTTTATCGATGGACTGGAAGATTCCACCGGCCTGGTCAACCTTGCTCACGGGCTGGCACTACAGGTAGACAGTGCGGCAGCAGGGGATTAAAGCACCAGGCGTTGACAACAACAGCGCATCCGTGCCATAAAATTGATGGTATGAGGGAAAGCCGCTTCTACCTGCTGAAGCGGCTTTTGCGTGTGATACGAACGAGCAAAGAAACCTGGAGAATGATTGTGGACCCCAGAAAACGACTACTGATCAGAAACAAGGCAATAGCCACCGGCTTGATGATCGGCGCAGCCATACTGTTTGTTGTGGCCCGCTCGCAGAATGGGCATGGTGCCTGGGAATGGCTGGCCGCTTTTGCTGAAGCAGCCATGGTCGGCGCCCTGGCGGACTGGTTTGCCGTTGTGGCGCTGTTTCGCCACCCATTGGGGGTGCCGATACCGCATACGGCCATCATTACGAGCAAGAAAGAGGTGATTGCCTCGAATCTTGCCGACTTTATCCGGGACAAGTTTCTTGCCAGCGAGACCTTGGTCGCCAAGCTGCGCGAGTACAACCCGGCCGAGCATCTTGGCGCCTACCTGATGGCAAAGGATAACAGCGCCGGCCTGGCCAAAGGGTTGACCCGGTTACTGGCCGAATCCCTGGATTTTATCGATGACGACCGGGTGCAGCAGTTGCTCCGTACCGCACTGGCCGACCGGATCGAAAACCTCGATCTCTCGTCCGCTGCCGGGGCGCTTCTCGATACCCTCAAAAAAGACAATCGCCACCAGATCGTGCTCGATGACCTGCTGAACCGGGTTGCCGCCTGGCTGGCGACCGCCGAGGCGCAGGCCAGACTGGCCAGCTCCATCGATGACATGTGCACCAAAGAGTATCCGCTGCTAAGCGTCTTCATTCCCAACCGGGACCAGTTTGCCAAGGGGGCGGGCGAAAAGGTGGCCCGACGGATAAACGCACTGATTCAGGAAATTAATGCCGACCCTTGCCATGAGCTCAGGTACAAGTTCGATCATGCCGTTAAGGAGTTCATTGTCAGGCTGAAGACCGACCCGGTGCTGCGCCACAAGATCGAGGCGATCAAGCTCGAAATCGTCCACGACCGGGTTATTGCCGATTACGTGCAGAATATCACCGGTGACCTGAAGAACTGGCTGAGCAATGACCTGCATCAGCCCCATTCAAAGGTGCAGGAAAAGATCTCGGCAGCGGTCAGCGGGCTTGGCAATAACTTGGCGCAAAACAGCGGGTTGAAGGATTCTCTGAACGAACACCTGGAAAAGCTGCTCCTGCACTACGGGGATGCGCTGCGCACCGCAATAGCCGGCCATATTTCCGGCACGGTGCAAAGGTGGGAAAACGAAGATTATATCAGCGAGATCGAGCTGAGCATCGGTTCAGACCTGCAGTTCATCAGGATGAACGGCACTCTGGTCGGCGGCGTCATCGGCCTTTTGCTGCACGCGGTCTCACTGCTGCTTGTTTAGCGATTCCGGCTGCACTGCATTCAATCCAAAGGGGGCCGATCGGTCTCCTTTTTATTATCGGGAGGATGAATGGTCAGTTGGCGCTTCTGCGTGGTGCGCCTTTGGCAGTGACCAGTTAAAGTGGATGGCGCAGAGTCTGAGCAGGGTTGTGGCAATGGCGGAGATCGCCAGCGCCCACTGGGCAGGAAGTGTGGTCTGGTGCAGCAGATAGAGGAGGGTTCCCCCAGCCAGGCAGGCCGACGCATAGACCTCCTTTTGCAGCACCAGCGGCACCCGTGATGAGAGGATGTCGCGCATCATGCCCCCTGCGGTGGCGGTCATAACCCCCATCATGACGGAACCGACGAACCCGATATTGAAATCAAGCCCCTTGCCGGTGCCGATTACCACGAAGGTCCCCAGCCCAAGCGCGTCTAGGTAGAGCAGGGGGTGCTCAATAAACCCGATCCTTTTGTGGAACAGGAAAACCGCGAGCGATACGATGATTGAAAGGTAGAAATAGGTCTCGTCCTTGAAGATAAACGGCGGAGTATCCCCCAGCAGCAGGTCGCGCAGGGTTCCGCCGCCGATTGCGGTCACCATCCCAAGCATCAGGACGCCAAAGAGGTCCATGTCGCGGCGGATGCCGGCCAGTGCGCCGGAAGCAGCGAAGGCGGCGGTGCCGAGCAGGTCGAGACTGTAGAGCAGGGTCACAGATCTATCCTCCGGCCAGGAGTTTACTATTATCCTCAGTGGAACGCAATCTGCCTGTCCATGAAAATTACGGACACCGCGTTCACCGGAAAATCCCGAACAGGCTCCGGAAAAACTGCTTCGCCTTTCCCGAGAAACTCTGATCAAGGGTCAACGATTGTAAAGTTATGCGCAAACCGATCTGCGCCGGGTGTTTACGGAGCCCCCTTTACTGCGAAAGGATATGGCGTTAAAATTCCGGGGATGCTAATTGCGATATCATGACAACAGGAGAGCACACTATGGAAATCGATCTGCGCCGGCTGCGCAATCTGATCAGCAAACAGAGGGACGAGATTGAACGAAGCGTGGAAGGAACCGGCTACTTGGCAAGGACCGTCATCGGCGTCGGCACTTTCCTGCTCGATAACGAAGGCAACATAGACCTCCTCTCTTCAAAGCAGCTGGCCACCTTTGAAAAGTTCCTCAAGCCGCTTCTGGAGAAGTCTCCCCGCTAATTCACGCCGGCGCCAGGCGCATTTTCGGAATCAGCGCTTCGGGGAGTTCGGCCATCCGCTCCGGTCCGAGCCTGATGAGCTCTGTCCGGAACCTCTCCGCATCGGTAACGAGCGTTGCCACCTCGATCCTGCGGCAGACCGGGCTGACACGCTTCAGGTATTCCGTCCCCTTGGTCAGCAGGGAGACCGCACCGCCATAATTGCCATTACTCCAGTGCAGGATGGCAACGGCAATCTGCAGCATTCCCTGGTAGAACCAGCGGGGCTCATCCTCGGAACCGATCCAGAGGTCTTCGAGAGTTTCGTGGCATTCATACCAGTCGCCGCGATTGAACTCGCCGAATGCCCGCAGTATCGCACCGGATGGGGCTTCGTTGCACCATTGCATCTGACGCCTCCTTGCCGGGACATGCTCATCCGTGAGCCCTTTGCCGGTTTATCAGGGCATCGACACTCCAGATCCCGCCACCGTATGCGGCAATAAACAGAAACGCAAAGCAGTACAGCACTGCCAGCTCGCCATTGTTCTGAAGCGGCAACAACGCCTTGGTTCCATGCCCGATCCAGTAAGCGAATGCCATCTGGCCGCTGGTTATGAAGGCCGCCCAGTTTGTGAACAGCCCGATCATTACCAGGATGCCGCCAATAAGCTCGATCGGACCGGCGACGTAGGTGATGAATGCTGGGACATTGCCCGGCATGCCGCTAGGAAAGCCGAACAGCTTCTGGACGCCGTGCCAGAGGAACAGGAAACCGACGACGATCCGCATCAGGGCGTAACAGTGGTCACGGTATTTCGACATGAATGAATTCATGATCCCACCTCCTTTTCATTATCAATCCTACAAGACCATTTTAGTCTAATTAGATAAAAATCAATAGCAGTCCATTATGGCAGGCAGGGCTTAGGGAATGAGTGGCACGGATGGGCGTGATCGCCAAGGGGGCCAATGAATGGTATAGTATGGATAGGTGGCTGTTCAGTTGATAACCGTGTCAGATAAGGAGAAAATCATGAGCAAAGGCGTGGATAGCAAGAAGGAAGTAAAAAAGGCCCCGACCAAGACCCCGAAGGAAAAAAGGTGGAGAAACAGATTAAAAAGGCTGAAAAGAAGAGATAATTCAGAGTCGTGAGTTTACTGGCTGAGCAAAGGCGGCCGATTGGCCGCCTTGTTTGTTTTCGGACTCCGCTCAGGCCTTACCTTCTCTACCGCTACGCAGTTCCTCCAGCATTTTGTGGATCTCGGCGATGACCATGTTTTGCGCTTCAAGGTTCTCCAGGATGACCTGGATTTCGGTTTCCGCCTTCAGGTTGACTTCATAGTCGATGTGCGCCTCGATCCGGTCGTGTTCTGCCTTGCGGTTCTGGCTCATCATGATCATGGGCGCGGTATATGCGGCCTGAAGCGACAACACCAGATTCATCAGGATGAAGGGATAGGGGTCCCAGTGCCGCACCCAGGCGGTAACATTGAGCAGCGCCCACAAGGTGAGCAGGAGAGACTGACCGATGATGAAATGCCACGAGCCTACCTTTGCTGCTATCCAGTCCGCAGCTTTCTGGCCGATAGTCAGGCGTTCTTTGATAACCTCGTTAACGTTCTTTATCGGTCCGTGTTCATGCCGGTAATGGGGCGGGAATGGGCTTTGCCTCATGGTTTACTCCTTGCTCGTCTGATCAGATACTCCAGGGTTACGTGCCTGTTTGTGTTAAAGCAATAATAGCGATCATCTGGTCCGGTACAATCCGGTGGCAAGGCAACGCTCTTCGCATGCCCGCTTCAACCGAGAAAAGGCAAGGCAAACAGCAGCGTAAAGCCGTTGACCATAAGAAAGGTCCCGCAGGCTGCGGATGCTGCGGAAATACAGAACACCGCAAAGGAGTTGGCCAGGATGGCGATGGAAGACATCACAATGGCAATCTGCAGGAAGGCCTCTGCAAAATCGAAGTACGGGTCTTTTCTCATGGAGACATCACGGGATCGCTCCTGTTGTTTCGCGTTGGCCTCGATCTCTTTCTTCTCGCCGGCATAACGTGCCGATTCCTTTTCCGCCAGTGCCAGCAGCTCCGCATACTGTCTTCGGGCTTCAGGGGCAATCGTTACGCCTCGTTCGGCAAGCAGCGCCCTTGTTTTGATCGCCTCGATCCGGTAGGTATGCTCCCGCATCACCTTTGACTGGTAAAAGGCCCATTGGTTCGAGGCCTGTTGCTGCGACAGCATCATATCCTTGCCGGCATTGTTCCCTCCCAGTGAGGTAATGGCCAGCAACACGGCATAAACTGCCGTGACCAGCGCCACCCGCCGGCCGAACCTGTTTTTTGCCTGTTCCGCCAGTTCTTCATAATCAGGGACATCGATATCTGCCATCAATAGCTCCTTGAACTTTGCCGGGGTGAAATTCTATAACTCGATTATTCCAAAGGCGGCCGATTGGCCGCCTTTGGTTTTCATGCCGGATTACTGCTGAAGATAAACGCCTGCCCGGCCGCAATGGCCGGGCAGGGAGGTCGTGCCGTTAAAACCCGCACATCGCCTGGGCCTTGCCGATTTTACCGTGAAGTTTTCCGGCCATTCGCTCAACTTTGCCCTTTGCCGCCAGTTTCCTGTTAGCGATCAATGTGCCGACAAACTTTTTGACCGTACCCCTTACTTCGTGAAACATCCCCATTGCCATCCGCTTTCTGCTGGCTCTCATGATGAACCTCCCTGCCGCTGTCTAAATTAGCGGCCACCGTCAGCCTGCACCGCATGAGCTCTTCCGCCTGAGTTTAGTATAGCAGAATTCCGGCCGTGCAACTACCGGATAACCTGATCTAATGGTAGCCCGCGAGTTTCTCCTGAAGAGCGGTCTGTTGCGGGCGGGAGAGACTCTGATATCCTTATTTTATAAGGCTGACCGCTGTTTGAAAGGGGGTTTTCCATGTACGGCAAAGACAGGATTTATAAAAAAGTCGAGATCATAGGGGTTGCTGCCGTAAGCATCGAAGCGGCAATCGAGACGGCTTTGGTCAAGGCGCAGAACTCGCTGGACAAGCTGTCCTGGTTTGAAGTGCAGGATGTCCGCGGCCATATCGGGCCGGATGGCAAGGTCGCCGAATACCAGGTGGTCCTCAAGGTGGCTTTCGAGCTGAAGGGGTAACTGCGGCATGACGCTACTCGGAGGGCGACAGAAGAATCATGGGGAATAATGGAAAAGAAACCCTCCTGGTCGCCCTTGGCGGCAATGCGCTGATTCGTGCCGGCGAGGCCGGGACCATTGCCGAACAGTTCGAGAACCTGCGGGTGCCGATGCGTCAGATCGCCCGACTGGCGGAGCGTTACCGGATCATAGTCACCCACGGCAACGGCCCCCAGGTGGGAAATCTCCTGCTGCAGCAGGAGTGCTGTAGCACAGTGCCCCGGCTCCCCCTGGAAATCCTGGTTGCCCAGACCCAGGGGCAGATCGGTTACATGATCGAGTCAACCCTGGATGGCGAACTGACGGCCGCCGGGGTCGCTGGCCGTCACATGGTGAGTCTGATCAGTTATGTGGTGGTTGCCGAAAACGACCCGGCATTCCTCAATCCATCGAAACCGGTCGGTCCCTATTATTCCGAGGAAGAATCCAGAGGACTGCCCTGGCCGTTCCGCAAGACCGCAAAGGGGTATCGCCGGGTGGTTGCCTCACCGCGACCGCTCACTATTGTCGAAAAGAGCGAGATAAAGGCGCTGATTGAACTGGATTTCATCGTCATCTGCTGCGGTGGCGGTGGTATCCCGGTGATCCGCGAGGGGCGCGCCTTCCACGGCGTCGATGCCGTCATCGACAAAGACCTGGCCAGCGCCTGCCTCGCCACGGAGGTTGGAGTTGACATATTCGTCATTGCCACCGACGTAGCGCGGGTTAGCCTTGACTACGCCACCCCTGCAGAGCGTCCCCTGGAACGGATGTCGGTGGCTGAAGCGCGGCACTTTCTGGGGGCAGGACAATTTCCGGCCGGCTCCATGGGGCCAAAGGTGGAAGCGGCCGTGCAGTTTATGGAGGGTGGCGGCAAGCGTGCCGTTATAACCGCCATCGACAGGATCAACGCGGCAATAGCCGGCAAGGAAGGGACTGAAATTGTCCGTGGGTGAGTAATAGCGGGTGCTTACTTATTGAAACAGGCGGCCGGAGCGGCCGCCTGTCCTTCACCCGCGGATCATACTGCGGGTTTTTCGCCGGCCGGGTTCATCTGCCACAGGGCCAGGGTCGCTCCCGTGGGATCGGTAATGATGCTGAACCAGCCGATACCCGGGATCTCGGTAACCTCCTTGCAGACCGTTGCCCCGAGGGTCCTCGCCTTTTCAGTGGCGACCGCCGCATCGTCCACCAGCACATAAGCGATCCAGAACGACGGCGCATCGGGCACCGGGGTTTTCATCATGCCGCCGCCGGTCCCTTCTCCCACCTTGATCAGCGTATAGTCCATCCCGGGTATCTCTTCCAGCTGCCAATCGAACAGCCCGGTATAAAAAGCCTTGGCCTTGTCAAGGTCAGTGGTTGCAAGTTCCACATGAACGAACGGATTTGCCATGACATACTCTCCTTTCTCTCTGCGATCCCCTGCTTTGATTTAATTATACGCCGACCGGGAAAAAGTGGCGATCATTAGCGTGGCCGCTGCCACGGCTGTTATGTGGTAAACTCTTTTATATGCTGACCCGGCGCGAATTCCTTGCCTGTGGCGGCAGTGTGGCGCTTGCCGCAACCACCGGCTGCGTTGCCAGCCCACCACTGCCCAAGTCCGGCTTCATCGATTTCGGCGATCCGGACCACCCCTACCTGGGCTTGGCCACCTCGCTGATGCAGGAGTATGACTATGACGCGGCTGTGGAGGGTGCAGTACCCCCGGGGCTGCGGGGAGTGCTCTATCGCAACGGTCCGGGGCTGTTCGATCGGGGCGGATTGCGCAAACGGAGTCTGCTGGACGGAGACGGGCTGGTCCAGCGCGTTCACTTTCACGACAACGGGGTCAGGTTTCGCTGCCGTTTCGTGCGGACCCCCAAGTTTCAGGAAGAAGAGGCTGCGGGCAGTTTCCTCTTTCCTACCTGGAGCACCCTTGCGCCCGGCGGGATCTGGAACAATTTCTGGGGGCCGGGCCGCATCCGCAGCCAGGCAGGGGTAACGGTCTTTCCGTGGCGCGGACGGCTGTACGCCTTCGACGAATCCTCCCTGCCGTTCTCCCTCGACCCGATAACCCTGGAAACGATCGGAGAGTCCCGGCTGGGGGTGCCTCCGGAAATGCCGCTGATCTTTGCCGCGCACCCCAAGTTTGACCCCCGGACCGGCGAATGGCTCCATTTCGGCATCCAGTACGGCCGGCAGGTTTCCCTGCACCTCACCTGTTTTGCTGGCGACGGCACCCTGGTCCGTCACCGGATTATCGAACTTCCCCGCTACGTTTATATCCACGACTGGTTCGTTGCCAGCCGCCATGTGCTGCTGAGTCTCCATCCCCTGGAGGTGGCGGTCTGGGGGCCGCTGCTCGGCATCCGCAGCATCCTCGATTCGCTGCGCTGGCGGCCGGAGCAGGGAAATCTGCTCATGGTTCTGCCACGGGACTTCAACGGCGAGCCACTCCTGTTGACGACCGAGGCATCGTTCATGTGGCACGGCGTAAATAGCTATGAGCATGGGGGGGAGCTTCTGGCCGATTTCGTGGGGTATGCCAACCCGGACCACCTTGTGGGACCGGCGGCGGTTGCCCAGACGGTCATGACCGGCCGGAAAGGGGTCTTTCGCACCCCTGGCCGGCTCTGGCGCTACCGGATCGATCTGCTGCAACGGCGGGTGGAGCGGGAGCTTCTGGCCGCGGGGAACTTCGAGTGGCCGCGGATCGACGAGCGGCAGCGGTGCCGGGCGCACCGCTTTGTCTACCTCTGCGCAGCCAATCCTGCCGAGTTCTTCTGGTCGGCAGTAGAGCGGCACGATCTGCAGACCGGGCAGCACGGCCGTTATGATTTCGGGGCAGGGTACTACTGCACCGAGCCGGTCTTTGTCCCGCGATCGGTCAGTGCCGGTGAGGAGAGCGGCTGGGTGCTGACCGAGGTCTATGACAGCCGGACCAGAAAGAGTTTCCTGGCGGTACTGAATGGCGAACGCCTTGAGGATGGGCCGTTGGCCCGGGTGATGCTGCGGCATCATGTGCCGTTCAGCTATCACGGTTGGTGGCAGGCGGACGGTGAGGCATGAATTAACGACGCCGGACGGTTGTATTCTAGAAATGCTCTCCCGAGGCCCCTTCCGTCGGTGTTCTGCTGGCGGAACGCCGTTCCCAGACGCTGACCTGCCAGTTGTCCAGCCGGTTGTCCGCGGCGATCCAGGGGGGAACGGCGACGCGAAAGTAAGAGGCCAGGGCGTGGACATACGGTTCGTACTGCCAGCGCAGCTCGGTCAGCTTCTGTTCGACCGCCTTCCCATCTCGCAGTTTCAGCCCCCTTTCCGCCAGGAGCGCGCGCAGTTCCGCCAGTTTTTCGGTTGAAAGGCGCGCCGGTTTGTGCTCCCGTGGCTGGGTACCGAAAACAAGGGACAGGTCGACTACGGCATGACGGGCCATGGCAAAGGTGAGTTCCGCTTGGCGCTCGCAAGTTCCTTCCACCCCGGCAATCAGCAGGGCGCAGGTGTCGAGGATTGCTGTCAGGGCTCCGAGCCACGACTGGTTGTCGTGCTGGGAGCGGAAGTAGGCCAGGACCGGGTAGGAGAGGTGCCCCTCCAGGAACTCCGCCGACCAGCGCTCCCATTCGTGGAGAAGTTGTCGGAGAGCCTCCATCCCCCGCTCGTGCCCGTGGCGGCGAAGCATCTCTGAAGCGGTCGGCGGTGAGCCGGCACGGGCATCAAGGAGCGAGATGCTGACTTCGCGGTTGGCAAAGGTCTGGTTGAGCGCCGGGAGATAGCCGATGACAAGGGCGAGAAAGGCAAAGCCGGTCCCGGATTCGAGTACCACCAGCAGCCGCGCTCCACTGTTCCGGGGAACGGCGTCGCCCAGCCCCAGGGTAAAAAAGGTTGTGCCGCTTAGGTAGAGATCGACCAAAAATCCCGAATCTCCGACATGGCTCAGGACCGCCGAGCCTAAACCCCAGTGCAGGAGGGCAAAGCCGGTGATCAGCCCGCCCGCCCAGATGCTGAGCAAAAGCAGCAGCGACAAGGGGCCGAAATAGCTCAACCAGGTCTCCCGGCGTTGGGGGGGCACCAGTTTTGTGATCGTCTTGACCCATGGAATCCAGGTCCGGCGATAGAAAAATCGGGTCATCCGGAACCGCCGGGTCACCCGGCGCGGCAGGACAATGGTCTCGAACCCCTCCCAGAGAACCAGACCGATCAAGACGATCCCGCTTAAGGTTGCAACTATCGCCACAGACGCCCCTGCTGTTCTTTCCCCGGGAAAATGTCTTCTCTTTCCATAAAGCTTACCTGACGTTATTGGTGGAGGCAAATTGCGCCGGCAGCAAAGTAATCGAGAATCCAGTACCGATATTATGTCATAGCCCGGAAAATGGGCCTTGCGCACAGATGATGAAAAATAAGTTGACATTAGTAAAGAATTCTTATAAAGACATAAAAGGTCTTATATCTCCGTAAACGTTTGGCATCCAGAAAATCTTCCGTTTGTGTTGTTGATATGGAGGCAACGCCAGGACGCCGCCAGTTTCAAAAAAGTAAAATTTCTCATCGGCAGTTTTGCGCCAGAGATTCGTGGTGCAATCGACTGCAAACCAGAATGGACCGCAGATTTAAAAATGAAATTGTTATGTCAGAATAAAAGATAAAAATGGTCTTGTTGGTCGTGTTGTGTAATCGGGAGATGCGGGTGAGTAACACCAATTTTGAAAACGTAGAAAAGGAGAGAACAAGATGAGAGATTTGTGGCTTGGAAAACCGCTAAAATTCTTATTGGGGGCGCTGTTAGTGCTGGCGATGACCGGAACGGCTTTTGCCGAAGAGGTCAACCATTACGGTGTCAGGCTCAGGGGGCTGGTCGTCATTCCGGACCAAACTGTTGACAGCCGCCTCGATAACCTGGAAATCGAAGCAAAGACGGCAGTTGCTCCTGAACTCGATCTGGAGTACTTTTTCACCCGGAATATCTCGACTGAATTGATTCTGGGAGTCACCAAGCATGACCTGATTGCCCAGGGTAGAAGCCTCGGCTCCACCTGGCTGCTTCCGCCTACCCTGACCCTGAAATATCACCCGCTCCCCGCAGCCAAAATCAGCCCCTATATCGGCTTCGGGGTCAACTACGTCATTCCGTTCAATGACAAGGCTGACGGCGTTCTCAATGTTTCCGACTTTCATATCTCCAGCAGCTTCGGATGGGCAGCCCAAGCAGGGGCCGATGTCCCCCTTGGCAACAACTGGTTCTTCAACCTCGATCTCAAGTATTTGAATGTCGATACAGAAGCAAGAATCAACGGAACCACATACGACCTGGATTTGAATCCCTTCATCGTAGGGACTGGCGTGGGTTATCGTTTTTAAATAACAGCGACCCGCATTGCGTCTCCCCAATCAGCCCACGGCCAGTTCCGTGGGCGTTTTTTTATTGGCGATCGCCTGACCGTAACGTTTCGTGTCTTACCTTGGACAGCGGGCCGTTTTGTGCGATAATTTAATTAAAGGCGGAGTCAATAACACCGCGAAACGATAAGCGAAATCGGGGGAGTTATGGCTGGCACAATCTGGAAGGGGATTATCCATTTCGGGGCTACGAACGTACCGGTGAAGCTGCACAGCGCGGTCAGGGAAGAGCGGATTCAGTTCCACCTCCTGCACCGGCGCGACCGGGTGCGTTTGCACCAGATGATGATCTGCACCTATGAAAACAAGCCGGTAGCGGTGGAGGCCCAGACCAAGGGGTTCGAGGTCGAGGAGGGTAAGTACATCATCGTCGATCCCGAGGAGTTGGAACAGACCACTCCGGAAAGCAGCCGACTGATCGAGGTCCACGAATTCGTTGAGAGCGCCCGGATCGATCCGATCTTCTTCGACCGGGTCTACTACCTGGAACCGGATTCACCGCTGGGGGAATATAACGAACTCGTCGTTGCCCTGCAGGAGATGGGCGCGGCCGGCATCTGCACCTGGAGTATGAGGAAGCGCTCCTATCTGGGGACCGTGCAGGCGTGTGGCAATGCTCTGCGCCTTACAACCCTGCATTACGCCGACGAAGTGATCGCAGCGACGGCTCTCGGCCTGCAGGAGATTCCGGTATCGGAAAGGGAACTGCAGATTGGGAGAGACCTGATCAGCCAGCTGACGGCGCCTTTCCAGCCGGAGAAGTTCGAGAACGAGCACGAGAAGAAACTGCGGCAGCTGATCGACAAGAAGGCCCGCGGCGAGAAGGTTGCGGTGTTGCGGCCGAAGGTCCTGAAGCCGACCGGAGCGGATGAACTGCTGCAGGCGCTGGAGGAAAGCCTCAAGAAGGTTGCCTGACCGGCCCGGCAGCATGGGCCGCGGTCATACAGGAGGATGAAATGGCTCTGCAAGGGATATGGAGCGGGACGATCAGTTTCAGCCTGGTTGCGATTCCGGTTCAGCTGGTCAGGGCCGTGGCACCCGGCCGCATCTCGTTTCACCTGCTTCACAGCACCGATTACGCTCCCCTTGCCCGAAGGATGTACTGCCCGCAGCAGGAGGAACTGGTTCCGCCCGAGGAGATCATCAGGGGATACGAGCTTGCCCCCGATCACTACCTGCCGATTACGAACGAGGAGTTGGAGTCGGTATCCCCCGAACGGAGCCGGACTATCGAGATCATCGACTTCATCGACATGGCTGAAGTCGACCCGGTCTATTATGACCGCCCGTATTATCTCGTTCCGTTGAAGGGGGGCGAAAAATCGTACCGGCTCCTGGCCGAGGTGATGCGACAGACGAACAGGGCCGGCCTTGCCAGGTTCGTGCTGGCCGAACGGGAGTACCTGGTGGCGGTCAAGAGCACCCAGGGTGCGCTTACCCTGATCACGCTCCATTACAGCGAGGAAGTCCTGCCCGTTGCCGTGCCGGTGGCAGGGGAAAGCGCGGCTGGCGGAAAAGACCGGATCAAGGGGAGTATCGAGAAGATGATGACGGAGTTCGATCCTGGTAAGTATGCGGATAGCCGGCGGGCAAAGATCCTGGCGCTCCTGAAGACCAAGGCCGAGGAAACCGGGCCGGTTACAGCCCCGCAGACGGCTGAAGAAGCCGAAGGGCCGCCCGATCTGATGGCGGCGCTGGAGGAGGCCATTCGTGATCTGAAGGAGAACCGGTGAATCGTAATATCGTCGAAACCGCCGGTAACCGGCTTGCGCTCTCGAACCTGGAAAAAGCGCTTTACCCGGCAGTCGGCTTCACCAAGGCCCAGGTCCTGGAATACTACCGCCGGATCGCGCCGTTCATCCTCCCCCATCTGCGGGACCGGGCATTGACCCTGAAGCGGTATCCCGACGGAGTGGAAAAGGGGTTCTTTTTCGAAAAGCGCTGCCCTTCACACCATCCATCATGGGTGCAGACCGCGGACGTTCTCCGGGACGACGGCGAGCAGATGAACGTCTGCCTGGTCAATGACCAGGCCACGCTCCTCTGGGTGGCCAACCTGGCCTCCCTGGAACTCCATGTGCCCATGGCAAGGACCGGTTCCCCGGATACTCCCGATGCCATGGTCTTCGACCTGGACCCGGGCGTGCCGGCCGATATCCTCGATTGCGCCCGTCTGGCGTTGACAATCCGGGATCTCCTCTCCCGGTTGGGGCTTGTCGCCTTTGTCAAGACCTCGGGCCAGAAGGGGCTCCATCTCTATGTCCCGTTGAACCGGCCGGAAACGACCTTTGAGGATACCAAGGAGTTTTCCCGGGCCGTGGCAGTGATCCTGCAGAAGAACTATCCGGACCTGGTGACGGCAAAGATGGCAAAGGACCAGCGGCCGGGGCGGATTTTCATCAACTGGTCGCAGAACGATGCGAAATTGACGACAGTCTGCGCCTATTCCCTGCGGGCCCGGGAAGAACCGGTCGTTTCGTTCCCCCTTGGCTGGGGTGAACTGGAGGCGCTGGCAAACCGAGGGGACGCGCGGAAATTCCGGATCAATCCCGGAGAGGCGGTAGAGAGAGCGGAAAAGGATGGGGATCTGTTTCGCGAGCTGCTGGTGAAAGAGCAGAAATTGCCGCATCTGTGACGCGCGAGGAGTGGGAGGCTTAGAGGGAAATGGGCCTTAAAGAATACACAGCCAAACGGAGATTCAAGGAAACTCCGGAACCGGAGCCGGATGAACGCGCCGGGGAAGAGCGGCTCGTGTTCGTCGTCCATAAGCATGCGGCCCGGGCTCTGCACTATGACTTGAGGCTCGAACTGGATGGGGTGCTGAAGAGCTGGGCCGTGCCGCGGGGGCCATCGCTCGATCCGGCTGTGAAAAGGCTGGCCGTCATGGTTGAAGACCATCCGTTCAGCTACCGGGAGTTCGAGGGGGTCATTCCCGAGGGGAATTACGGCGCCGGCAGCGTCATCATCTGGGACCGGGGCTTTTACCGCCACCCGGCCGGCCGGAACCGGGCCGAAAACGAGCAGCTGCTCCTGGCCGGCCTGGCCAAGGGGGACCTGAAGTTCATCCTCGAAGGGGAAAAGCTCCGGGGCGAATTCGCGCTGGTGAGGACGCGGGATGCCAGATCGTGGCTGCTGCTGAAGAAAAAGGATCGCTTCGTTCATTCCGGAGAAATCCTTGGCGAGAGCCGTTCCGTTGCTTCGGGCAGGACCCTGGAGGAACTGCTTGAAACAGGGTCAAAGACCCCGACACGTCACCGGAAAATCGACCGGATTCGGCTGCGGGAAACCGAGGAGAGCGAAGGGCTGCAGGATGCGCCTGAGGCAGAGATGCCGCACGCGGTCCGGCCGATGCTCGCGACCCCGGCCCTGGAGCCGTTCGATCATCCGGACTGGATCTTCGAGATGAAATGGGACGGCTACCGGGCCGTCGCCGAGGTCAGGGAGGCGGAGGCGGCGCTCTACTCCCGCAACCTGCTCTCGTTGAACCGGAAGTTCGCCCCAATCGTGGAGGCGCTCAAGGCCTGCCGCTTCGAGGCAGTCCTGGACGGCGAGGTAGTTGCCGTGGACGAGCGGGGCCGTCCCGATTTCCAGCTGCTGCAGGATTACGGGAGCTCCGGCAGCGGTTATCTCCTCTATTACGTCTTCGATCTGCTCCATTTCCAGGGGCACGATCTCACCGGCCTGCCGCTGCTCAAGAGGAAGGAAATCCTGAAGAGGGTTCTCCCGTCCGGCCCGCGCATCCGGTTCAGCGATCATGTCGTGAACGACGGAATCCTGTTCTTCCAGGTCGTTCGGGAAAAGGGGCTTGAGGGGATCATTGCCAAACATGGCCAGAGCACGTACCAGGTGGGGAAAAGGAGCCGGCAGTGGCTCAAGGTGAAGAGGCAGCTCACCCAGGAAGGGGTGATCGCCGGATTCACGGCGCCCCGCGGGGGAAGAGGCCATTTCGGCACCCTGGTGCTGGGTCAATACGATGGCAACGAGCTGATCTGCATCGGTCATGCGGGTGGCGGCTTCGCTGCAGAGGAACTGAAGCTGATCCACGAACGGCTGCAGCCTCTGGTCCAGGAGACATGCCCCTTCAGGGTCGTGCCACCGGCCAACGCCCCGGTCACCTGGGTAAGGCCCGAGCTGGTCTGCGAAGTGACGTTCTCTGGCTGGACCGATGACGCGGTCATGAGGCATCCGGTTTTCCTCCGGATGCGCGAGGACAAGGCCGCCCGCGAGGTGGTGCGCGATAGCGGCGAAGGAGTTCGACCATGAAATTCCATGTCGGTACGAGCGGTTATGGCTACAAGGAATGGAAAGGGATCTTCTATCCGGAAAAGATCTCCCCCAAGGAGATGCTTCATTTCTACGGCGAACGTTTCAACGCCGTGGAGATCAACTACACCTATTATCACATGCCGACCGAGCGGATTCTGACCCCCTGGGCCGAGCAGGTAGCGGACGGTTTTGTCTTTGTCCTCAAGGCGCCCCAGGTGATCACCCATGTGAAGCGGCTGAAAGAGGTGAACGAGGAAGCGGAGTACTACTTCAGGACCGTCTCGCTTCTGGGGGAGAAACTCGGGGCAATCCTGTGCCAGTTTCCCGCATTCTTCCGGGCCAATCTCCCCCGGCTGGAGACCTTTCTCGACCTGATCCCCGCCCATGTGCGCTGCGCCTTCGAGTTTCGCAGCCCGACCTGGCTGGAGGCCGGCGTTGCCGAGCTGTTGCGCGAGCGCGGCCACTCCCTCTGCATCGCGGATACTGACGAGGCCCCGGCAGCGGAGATCGTCAGCACGGCGCAGTGGGGGTATCTGCGCCTGCGTCGTCCCGGTTACACCGAGGCCGACCTGGCGCAGTGGGCCAAGCGGATTCAGGCGCAGCCATGGGAACGGGCGTTCGTCTTTTTCAAGCACGAAGAAGAGGCCACGGGCCCCAGGCTGGCGCTCCGCTTCATGGAACTTAACGACCAGGGGGAAAGAGCGCCGTTGATTTAATCAGCTCTTTAAGGTACGGGGGCGGTGGAGCATTATTGGCAGGTGAGGTTGATACAGCGTAAAATCTTGATCTGTGGTGAATATGGGAATCTTGTGGCGCGCAGCTATGGCGCAAATGAGAAAGTCGGTATTTGATCCTTGAATCCCCTTGCCACGGCAGAGATTGAAGAAATCGGCAGCAGTCTCGTAATCGCTGGTTGTTACTTCAAGGTCGGGGAAAGCCCGCAGGTGATTGCGCAGTTTCCGAAACTGCGGCTGGTTCTTGATTCCGGAGAGGAGTTCCTGGCGGACCGGGCCGATTATCTGGCCCCGCACCTCTCTGATCAACTCGATGAGTTCTGCTACCACCGGGCTGTCAGCGGGCTGATTGCGTCGCAGCGCCAAGGACCATACTGATGTGTCAATCAGGACTCTCATCTTTTCTTGCGCTGAGCTTTGTAGTCATAGTCCGGATCATATTCTATGGAATTAAAAAGGTTAATGATCTCCGCTTGCTTGCGGCGCTGAACATACTCTGCAAGCGCTTCATTGACTACCGCTTTTTTGGTTGCATGTTTGCCGACAATCCGGGCCTCTTCGAGCAGGTTGTCGTCAATTGCCAGATTAGTTGCCATGGGAACCTCCGTACACAAATGTTTACACACTGCGATGTGTAAAGTCAAGCCTTGGAGCAACAGGAGAATAGGGAAGATGCCGATTCTGAGACAGATAGCACAACTGGGGCAGCCGGTGTTGCGGGGTGTGGGGGCGGCGGTCGCCGATCCGGCAGACCCTGCGGTTCAGGCGCTCATCGATGATATGCTGGTAACCGTGGCGGATGCCAACGGCGTCGGGATCGCTGCGCCGCAGGTGTTCGAGCCGCTCTCCCTCTTCATCGTTGCCTCGCATCCCAACCCGCGCTACCCGCATGCGCCGCAGATGGAGCCGACTGCAATGATCAATCCGGAGATCGTCTGGATGTCTGACGAGAAGGAGAAGGGGTGGGAGGGGTGTCTCAGTATCCCCGGCCTGCGCGGCCCGGTGCCCAGGCACCGGCGGATCGGCGTGCGCTACCTGACCCGCTCGGGAGAGCTCCGGGAGGAGGAGTACGACGGTTTCCTGGCGCGCGTGTTCCAGCACGAGTTCGATCATGTCCGGGGGATGGTTTTCATTGACCGGGTGGAGGACACGCGGGAGCTGATGACGGAGAAGGAGTATGTACGGTTGATGCCGGGGTAGAACCCGGCTCATGCCCGCGCCGGCGCGCACAATATCGCCGCTGCGTCGCAAATCAGAAGGGGCGTTTGATTGCCCTTGACAGTGGCTGCTCGGCAGGGTTACAAACGTTTCATCAATATGACGTAATTTGCAGCCTTGTAATCGGGGAGGCGTGTCACCCCTCCCTTGAGAGCGTGCCATGCACCGGCCCCTGTCCCAAACGAGAACCGCCCATGCCGTAAAATTTACGGCCGGGCGGTTTTTTGCGTTTTGAAGGGATAGTTCAGGGAGGGGTTGTTGTGTTTGAGACTTGGTTAGGGCGATTCAGGGCAAAGTCTATAATTTTTGTGATCTGCCGGGTTTATAGATATAGAAACTGAGAGGTGAGGCAATAAACCGTCAAAGATTGTACATTTAGAAACTCGGCTCTAACGGGTGATTAAGTAGTTGAACATGAAGGAGGTAACTATGACATCATTGGTGCTTGAACTGCAAAAATCCGCCATGGATCAGAGCCAAGAAGTTGCGGCTATCCTTAGAAAGGCTATGGTCGTTGCATCGAAGCTTCGCCTTCATGACTTCCGAGATTGGTGTTCTGATGAGATGAATGGATATAGTGAGCGACCCATTCCACCTTACCGGAAAGTGCATGGTCAGCTGAAAGCTCATAATCCCTACAACGGATGGATACCCGTGATAATGGAAGACGTACGGACACAAGAATTATTGTCCCAGCGAGCTGTTGGGCAGGCTATAAGCGAGTTGGAGCATCTAATCAAAGATAAAAATGATGGAAACCTTCAGGTGCCACTGCCTCATAACATCCTGATGGAGGTCTTCGGCAATTCTGAGTCGTTTCAACTCGGCATGGTACCGACGTTACTGGTTGGACGAAACCAAGTTGCTGGCATAGTTCAGGCAGTTAGAAACAAGGTGCTGGAGTGGAGTCTTGAACTTGAGCAAAATGGGATTCTCGGTGAAGGGATGACTTTTTCAGCAGACGAAGTCAAACTCGCATCGGGCACGGTATACAACATCGGTACATTTTCTGGAGTTATTGGTGATGTCACAAGTTCGAATCTTCAAGTCGGTAATTACAACAGTTTACATCCGGAACTAAAACGCCGAGGAGTGCCACAGGCCGAGCGGAACCAACTTGAGGAAATACTTGACGAACTTCCAGAGGCAAAAGGCCCCCAAAAAGAAGCACTGCTTAAAAAAGGAATTTCTTGGGTTACGAGGAACGCTAAAGAGCTTGGAACTTTATCCGCTGCCATTAGGGCATGGTTCGAGTGAGGCATGTCCAACCAGACGGGTGCTGCTGTTTTCACAGCAGACCCGCCAAGGCGTTATGCGTGAAATAGAAAATTAGTGACACTCCCCGTATTTATCGGGAAAAACTGGAGAGTGTTTGAATGCATAAGTAGTTGAGGTGGAAGCCTCCGGTGGTATTGATAGCTTGTGCGAGCAAGCGGTCGGACCGGCAAAAAACTGGCGAGTGTTCCTAGTTTCTCCCCCGAAATCCCCCCTACTTATTCCCCTAATTTCCTACAATTATATGGCACTTGACATTAAGGCGATAAGATATACATGTTTTAACACCACAGCAAATTCCAGAACACCGTGATCAATTGCCCGCACCGTCATCTATTGGGAGAAGCGCCGGAAGGGAGGACAATCATGAAATGCGACGTTTATCGATGCTCATATGGTATCGGCAAGCAAGGTGAGAACAAGCGAGGGATTCTCGTAAGCGGCATCGCATACCAATGCCAATCGGGCAATCAGCCGCTGAGTCAATGGGTTGAGCTGAACTACCAAAGGCTTAGGGTATCCGTCATCAGCGCCTCTCCTCTCGTTGTCGTGTGCGTGGACTGCTACCGCAAGATTTTTGGTCAGTACCCAATGCCGTCCACGTATGAAGGCAATCAGTACGGTAAACTGGTGACACCTGATGATGAGAAAAGGCGGAATGCTCAAGCCGCTGCGTCGTATTCGACTTATTTTGATGAGGATCCGATGCCTGCGGTTCGGCCTGACCCGCCCTCTGCGATTCAAGATTTGATTTTTGCCAAGACTCACGATGACTTGTTGTTCGAAGATTTTGTACGGAAAGCGCGAGGTGGATCCTGAATAGGGTGACGGCGAATCCTATAATGATGAAGTTTGCAGCCCGCTTCTTTGTTCTGTCGGCAGTTGTTCTCGGTGTGGCCGGCTGTTCCACTGCGCCGGTGAAACCGGCTGCCATTGCCCGTAGCGATTACGGCTACACCAAGGAGTACATACAGTGGCTGGCCCGCACTGAGATGAAGAAGCATGACGTTACCGGTCTTTCCATCGCGCTGGTCGATGATCAGCGGATCGTCTGGGCCGAGGGTTTCGGATTGGCGGACCAGGAGAACAAGATCCCTGCCTCGCCCGAGACCATATACCGGGCCGGCTCCATCTCCAAGCTGTTCACCGCGACCGTTGCCATGCAGCTTGCCGAGCAGGGGAAGTTCGATATCGACAAGCCCTTGCAGACCTATCTCCCCGACTTTTCCATCAGGCGCCGCTTTGAGGATGTCGCCCCCATTACCCCCCGGAACCTCATGACCCATCATTCCGGACTCCCGTCCGACTACATCAAGGGGATGTGGACCAGACGGGCCGAGCCGTATGCGACCCTCCTGACGCCGGTCCGGGACGAGTACGCGGTGCAGCCACCCAATACAATCTTCTCGTACTCCAATCTCGGCGTCACCCTGCTCGGCCTGGCTGAAGAGCGGGTTGCTGGACAAGATTTCGCCGCTTTTGTGCAAACATCGTTGCTGGAGCCGTTGGGGATGGCCCGGTCGTCCTTTGCCAAGGGTCCGGACAAATCGGCTGGCGCAGCCAAGGCATACGTGAAGGGCGATCTGGGCGAGGAGCCGGAGCTGCGCAATCTACCGGCCGGTGGTTTGAACAGTACCGTGCTCGACCTGTCGCGCCTGATGCAGATGGTTTTTAGCGACGGAATGAGCAACGGCCGGCGCATCATCTCCTCTGCAAGCCTTGGCGAGATGCTGCGTCCGCAGAACTCAGGCATTCCTCTTGATCTCAACTTCCACGTCGGCCTGGGGTGGATGCTGAGCGGATTGGGCGATATCGACATCAAGAATGCCGGGCCTGTTGCCCATCATTCTGGCGCCACCCTGTATCACCGCAGCATGCTGGCCATGCTGCCGGATAAGAAGCTCGGCGTGGTGGTGCTTGCCAACTCGGCAACCGGCGGCGAGGTTGTCAACAAGCTGGCGGCCGAGACCCTGAAACTGGCGCTGGAAGCCAAAACGGGCATAACCCAGCCGGAACCGATAGCGCGTGTCGATGACGAAAACAGTATCCCGGAACAGCAGCTCGCATCGTACGAAGGGCGATACGCCACTATTGCCGGCGTGGTTCCGGTCACCAAGGAATCCGGGTATCTGCGGGCCGAGGTCAATGGCGCGCCGTTACGCCTGGTGCCGGGAGCGGATGGCCTGCTCGGCCTGAAGTTCAGGCTCTTCGGGCTCTTTCCCATCAGCCTGGGCCCTCTGGATCGAGTCGGCATTACAAAGGCGACCATCAACGGCCATGACATTCTTACTGCTCGTATGGATCGGCAGGAGCTTCTGGTGGGGGAGCTGATCAGGCCGGTGCCGGTATCAGCGGCATGGCAGGCGCGGGTAGGGGAGTACGAGATCGTCAACAAGGGTGACGACGTCCTCTTGATCGACAACATCAGGCTGAAAAACGATAACGGCCTGCTGGTAGTGGAGTATGGCATGCCGCACTTTTCCGCCGCCACGTTGAGCTTTGCCCTGAAGCCGCTGAGCGACAATGAAGCGATCATCTACGGCCTTGGCCGCGGCATGGGAGAAACGCTCCGCATCGCCGGGGCCGCCGGCGATGAAGTGATCCGGTTTTCGGGGTATATTCTTCGCAAAAAAGCTTTGTGACGCGTTTCACCGGAGTCAGCCACAGAGCTGGCTCCGGCAATTCAATCACACACGTCTCGGTATTGTAGCAACCTAGCGGCATGGGATCAGGCGGGCGGCCCGCAAGAATGGCGCTACTTGTGCTTGATGAACGTTCCCTTCTGGTACTCCTCGAAAGCGACTTCCAGCTCCTCCTGGCTGTTCATGACGATCGGCCCGTACCAGGCGACCGGTTCTCCGATCGGTTGACCCGAAACCAGGATGAAACGGACCGGCCGATCCTGGGTGGTGATGACCACGGCATCGCCGTCTCCATAGAGAACGAGACTTTCCGCAGTGCAGGCGCACTCCCGCTTCATGTCGAAGTAATTGACCCCCACCACCTCGTGAGCAAAGGCGTTTCGTTCCGGATCAAAGTACCCTTCACCGTCCACCACGTAGGCAAAGGCGGTGTAGCCCCGCTTGACCGGATGGGTGAACGTGGTTTCCGGAGGCACCGTCACGTCCAGATATTCCGGATCGACGATCACGTCCTGCACCGGCCCCTGCACTCCGTTCACCCTGCCGCAGATGACTTTCACCCGCACATCCCCTTTGAGGACCGCCTCGGGGATCTCGTTGGCGGTGATGCCGCGATAGCGGGGGTCCATCATTTTGTGGGATGCGGGGAGGTTCGCCCAGAGCTGGAATCCCCACATGAGTCCCTCATCGTCGCCGCGCGGCATCTCCTGGTGGATGATGCCGCTGCCGGCCGTCATCCACTGCACGTCCCCCGACTCGATGACCCCCTTGTTCCCCATGCTGTCGCCATGTTCCACCCGGCCATGGATAACGTAGGTGATCGTCTCGATCCCCCGGTGCGGATGCCACGGAAAACCCTTCAGGTAGAAGGGGGGGTAATTGGAATGGAAGTCGTCCAGGAGGAGGAAGGGGTCGAACAGGGGAACCTGGCTGTTGCCGAAGGCCCGTTTCAAATGGACTCCGGCCCCCTCGATGGTCGGTTTGCTCTTCCAGACTTTGTTTATCTTGCGAAACGAATCCATTATTTCCTCCTGTGAGCAGGTTGTTGAAAAACAGCCATCTCGCCGCCGTCCTCGAAAGCCGCCGTGTGCGGCGTAGCGCTGCTACGCCTCCGTGGGGCTTTCTGTGGGTGCGACGATCTGACTATTTTTGAACAACCTGGGTTTTTCAACAACCTCCTAGGTTATCGTTTCCGGGCTCAAAAGGCGAAGCAGTCGCAGCCGATTCCCCAGAACCGGCCCTCTTGCGGAGACCAGACCTTTTGATGGCTGTGGCAGGCACACCCTTGACGATGCAGCCCGGCTGCCGCACTGCCGCGGTGATACCCGTCATAACTGGCTACCGGCGACCAGTCCGGGCTCACCGGAGGAAGCGGGGGAGCGAGGGGAGCAAAATCGCCGCTGGCGTGGACAATCTTCCCATCCATGATGGTCAGAACTGCCTCGATCCCCTTGATCTCCTCTTCGGGGACAATGAGGTAGTCAGCCGACAGCACCGCCAGGTCGGCAAACTGTCCCACTGCTATCCGCCCCTTCTTTTCCTCGTCGCCCGAGAACCAGGAGCTCCCCTCGGTGTAAAGCCTGAGTGCTGCGGTCCGGTCGAGGCGGTTTTTATCGTCATACAGCGGCAGGCCGCCCACGGTCCTGCCGCTGGCAAGCCAGTAAAGGGATACCCACGGGTTGTAGCTCGAAACCCTCGTGGCGTCAGTCCCGGCACCGACCGGTATCCCCATCTCCAGCATCCGGGCGATGGGCGGGGTCCGCTTGGCCGCCTCGGCGCCATAGCGGGCTACGAAATATTCCCCCTGAAACGCCATCCGGTCCTGAATGGCAATGCCGCCACCCAGGCGCTTCACACGCTCCATGTTTTGCTCCGAGATGGTCTCGGCATGGTCGAAAAACCAGCGCAACCCCTGAAACGGCACTTCCCGGTCGACCTCCTCGAAGATATTGAGGAAGCGGGAGATAGACTCGTCGTAGGTGGCATGCAGACGGAACGGCCAGCGTTTCGCCGCCAGCAGCCCAACTACCTTTTTCAGCTCTGCCTCCATGACCGGCTGGAGATTGGGGCGCGGTTCCAGGAAGTCCTCGAAATCGGCGGCGGAGAAGACCAGCATTTCGCCGGCGCCGTTCATCTTGTAAACATCGCTCCCTTTGCCGGGCGAGGTCATGCCGATCCAGCGGCTGAAGTCGTCGTATTCCTCCTTCGGCTTCTGGGTAAAGAGGTTGTAGGCGATGCGCAGGGTCAGTTCATCCCTTTCCGCAAGCTGCTCGATGACCCGGTAATCATCGGGGTAGTTCTGAAAACCGCCCCCGGCATCGATGCAGCTGGTGATCCCGAGTCGGTTGAGTTCCCGCATGAAGTGGCGGGTAGAATTGACCTGGTCGTCGAATCCGAGCTTCGGTCCCTTGGCCAGGCTTGCATAGAGAATCAGGGCATTGGGCTTGGCGATGAGAAGCCCGGTAGGATTCCCGACCTTGTCCCGCTGGATTTCCCCACCGGGGAGGTCAGGAGTCTCTTTCGTGTAGCCGAGCGCTCTCAGTCCGGCCCTGTTGACCATGGCCCGGTCGTACAGGTGCAGGACGAAAACGGGGGTATCAGGGGCAACGGAATTGATCTCATCCAATGTCGGCATCCGCTGCTCAACGAACTGGAACTCGGTCCAGCCGCCGATCACCCGCACCCACTGTGGTGGCGGGGTGCGCCGGGCCTGCTCACGGAGCATCTCCAGGGCCAGTGCCAGGGACGGGACACCGTCCCATCGGAGTTCCATGTTGAAGTTGAGCCCACCCCGGATCACATGGATGTGGGAGTCGTTAAGGCCGGGGATGACCCGCCGCCCCTGCAGGTCGATCCGTTTTGTCCTTTCATCTGCGGTGGCAAGAAGTTCCTCCCCCCCGGTTCCCGCTATTCGTCCACCGGATATGGCTACGGCCGAGACCTGAGGATGGGCAGGATCGAGAGTGGTAATAGCCCCGTTATGCAACAGCAATTCAGGTGCGTTCATGGCTTGCCTCCTGCCTGGTCTGTGGTGCCGTTTCATCGGCTTAACTGCATTAGCCCCATTAGGCCATGCCGGGATGAAAAAACAGGTTCGGCCCGCCCCGCGACTTCCCCTCTTTGTCCATGAGCATATCCAGGGACAGGGTGGCCAGGTCGTCGGCCATGGCATCCATCTCCCGGTCCTGTTCCAGGTACAGGAGCTTCAGGTAGGAGTTGCAGTCGTCGCAGCTCTCCGCCTTGACCGCAGCGTTCGACCCTTCCAGGGTGTAATGGTTGATCCCGCGGGTGGATTCGCAGCAGCTGCACTTGATCCGCACCATGTGCCACTGCGAGGCGCAGAGGGAGCAGCAGAGGTAGCGTAATCCCGGGTTTGCTGTAGCACTGCCGACCATGCCGCTCCCCGGGTATGACCCGCATACCGGGCATAACCCGCCCTGTTCCAGCCTGCCGAACGCATCTTCGCCAAGGGCTGTCGCCATCTGCAGCCAATAGACCTGCAGTGCGGCGGCGACAAACGGCAATTCCCGCGGCGAAACCTCCGCCAGATCCCCGGTCAGAATCCGGCCGGCCATCTGCTCCAACTCTGCGTCACTCTTTTGCTGCAAACCGGTGATGGTCTCTTGGGTTGCATCCGGCAGCGCGGCATTTGTCAGCTGTTGCAGGATCGAAGTCAGCCCATCCCGCCAGGCCGGGTGCCGGGGCCAGGAGTGTACGTCGAGCAGCGGCAGGCCATGGGTGCGGCATTTTGCCTGTTCGCCGGGATCTGGCCGAGGCAGAGCGGGGAATCGGTTCAGGGCCGCCTGCTGGGCATCCGCAACAATAGCGAGAAAGTCGAGATACTCTTCCAGGGGATGACCGGGGGCAAGATGACGGAACCTTTCGGCTCGGCGGCTGAACAGGTCTCGTCCGGGGAGGATCGTGTGACGGATCTCTCCGGCCGGGGCTTCGATCTCATGTGCGAGAATGCCGAGTTCGCTGGTCATTTGTCGCCTCCCATCATCTGTCGGAACCAGGCCGGGTGATGCTGCTTGGCCCAGGGCCGCCTGACCCAGCCGTACAGCATGGCGTCGATACTCTCCTTGGTCCAGATGGCGGCATAGATATGGAAGATGATCAGGGCGATCATGATGGTTGCCGCCACGGCGTGGACCACGGAAGCGAGACGGATCACTGCGGCCGGAAAGAGGAAGGCGAAATAGGCGCGCCAGATAACGATGCCGGACAGGATGAGCAGCGCCATGCAGCCGACCAGCAGCCAGAACATGAGCTTCTGGCCGCCGTTGAACTTCTCTGCTTCCGGCATGTTCCGGTCATCGCCGTCCACCACTTCGCGCACATGTTTCAGCCACTCCTTGTCGGTCGGGGTTATGACATTCAGCTTCCGGTAACTGAAAAACATCACGCCAAAGGAGATGGCCATCGCTGCCCCGATGAACGGATGCAGGATGCGGGTCCAGACGCCGCCGCCGAACAGCTGGGTCAGGGGGTAGAAGGCGGGATGAAAGAAGGCGAGCCCGGAGATCGCCAGGAGGATGAAGGTGATGGCCGACAGCCAATGGTTGGCCCGCTCGAATGGCGTATACCGGAGTATTTTTTTCGGGTCATTTTTCATCTTCGAACTCCTTCTCGATCTCTTCCGAGACCTCGTTGGGACCCTTGGTTACGTAATGGCAAAAGGCGCCTACGGCTACCATGGCCAGGCCCAGTGTGGCCACCGGCTTGGCCGCCCCCTTCCACAGATCCACCATCGGGCCGATTGAAGGATTCCGGGGTAGGCCGCAGTACGCCTCGGGCTTGTCGGCATGCTGCAGCACGTAGATCACATGCGTGCCGCCGACCCCTTGCGGGTCATAGATCCCGGCCTTGGCAAAACCACGCTCAGTCAGCTCCCGAACACGCTCCTCGGCGTGGCGGATCATATCCTCCTTGGTGCCGAACACGATGGCGCCGGTGGGGCAGGTCTTGACGCAGGCCGGTTCCAGCCCCACGGCCACCCGGTCGGAGCAGAGGGTGCACTTGTAGACTTTGCTGTCCTTTTTCGACAGCCGGGGGATGTTGAACGGGCAGCCGGTGATGCAGTAGCCGCAGCCGATGCAGTTCTCCTCGTGGAAATCCACGATGCCGTTAGAGTACTGGACGACTGCCCCCGGCGCCGGGCATGCCTTGAGGCAGCCCGGATTCGCGCAGTGCATGCAGCCGTCCTTGCGGATCAGCCATTCCAGACCACGCTCTGTCTCCACCTCGGCGTAGCGCATCACGGTCCAGGAGTTTTCGGTCAGGTCCAGCGGATTGTCGAGCACGCCATGATTGGTGCCGATGTCGTCGCGGGTGTCGTTCCACTCCATGCACGCCACCTGACAGGCCTTGCAGCCGATGCATTTGGAGATGTCGATCAGCTTGGCCACCTCCGGGGTTTGGCGCTGTCCGGGCGAAGGGGTGGTGGTGGCGGAACGTCGGATGATATCAAGTGATTGCAATGCCATGATCCATCTCCTATGCCTTCTCGATGTTGACGAGGAACGACTTGAACTCCGGGGTCTGGGTGTTCGCATCCCCCACGAACGGGGTCAGGATGTTGGCCAGGTAACCGCGCCTGGCAAGCCCCTTGAAACCCCAGTGAAGCGGTATCCCCACGGTGTGGACGGTCCTGCCGTTGACCTGGAGCGGCTTGATCCGCTTGGTCACCATTGCCACCGCCCTGATGAAACCCCGGCTGGACCAGACCTTGACCCGGTCGCCATCCTTGATTCCCTTTTCCCGGGCCAGTTCCGGGCTTATTTCCACGAACTGCTCCGGTTGCATGATGGACGACAGCCTGGTGTGCTTGGTCCAGAAGTGGAAGTGCTCGGTGAGGCGATAGGTGGTGGCGGCGTAGGGATACTCCTTACCCTTGCCGAAGGCCTCCAGATCCCCCTTGAAGACCCGGGCCGCCGGATTGCTGATCACCTTCGGATGCAGAGGATTGGTGTCGATGGGGGTTTCGAACGGCTCGTAATGCTCGGGGAATGGCCCTTCCGCCATCTTGTCTAGGGCAAACAGCCTGCCGACACCTTCCGGCAGCATGATGAAGGGGTTCATGGCATCGTTTGGCGCGACATCCGGCTTGAAGTCCGGTATGTCGGCACCGCTCCATTTGGCCCCGTCCCAGCCGATCAGCTTGCGCTTCGGGTCCCATGGTTTGCCTGCCGGGTCACAGGAGGCGCGGTTGTACAGGATGCGCCGGTTGGCCGGCCAGGCAAAGGCCCAGTTAATGGTGTTGCCCAGGCCCGAGGGGTCGGAGTTGTCTCGCCTGGCCATCATATTCCCCTTTTCCGTCCAGGCCCCGGAATAGATCCAGCAGCCGCAGGCCGTCGTTCCGTCGTCCCTGAGCTGGGCAAAGCCGTCCAGCTGTTGGCCTTTCATCAGCATGGTCTTGGCCGGGTCCTTGGGATCGGGGAGATCGGCCAAAGCCTTGCCGCTGTACTCCATGGCCAGTTCTTCCGCCGACGGGGCGTGGGGACGCTTATAGTTCCAGGTGAGGTTTAGGATCGGGTCGGGGAAGACGCCCCCTTCTTTGCGGTACAGTTCCCGCAGTTTGAGGAAGATGCCGGCGATGATATCGGCATCAGGCTTGGCCTCACCCGGCGGCTCGGCACCCTTGAAGTGCCACTGCAGCCAGCGGCCGGAGTTGGTGAGTGACCCGTTCTCTTCGGCGAAACAGGTGGAAGGAAGGCGGATGACCTCGGTCAGGATCTTGGTCGGGTTCACATCGTTGTGTTCGCCGTGGTTTTCCCAGAAGCAGGAGGTTTCCGTAGCCAGCGGGTCTATCACCACCAGGTATTTGAGCTTGGCCAGGGCCACGCCGATCTTGGCCTTGTTGGGGAAGGCGGCCAGCGGGTTGAATCCCTGGCAGAAATAGCCGTTCAGTTTCCCCTGGTGCATCAGTTCGAACACCTGGAGCACGTCGTAGACCTTGTCCAGCTTGGGGAGCCAGTCGAAGCACCAGTTGTTTTCCTTGGTTGCGCTATCGCCGAACCAGCTTTTCATCAGGCTGACATGGAACTTGGCGTAGTTCTGCCAATAGGACATCTGGCCGGGGCGCAGCGGCTTGAGGGCACGTTTGTCGATATAAGCCTGGTAGTCGGTCTCCGCTTCTCTGGGCATGGTGAGGTAGCCCGGCAGGAGGTCGGACAAGAGTCCCAGGTCGGTGAGCCCCTGGATGTTGGAGTGGCCCCGCAAAGCGTTCATTCCTCCGCCTGCCATCCCCATGTTGCCCAGCAACAGCTGCACCATGGCCGCGGTCCGGATCATCTGCGATCCGACCGAGTGCTGGGTCCAGCCGAGGGCGTACATGAAGGTCAGGGTGTGGTCAGGTGCCGAGGTGGTGGCAACGATCTCGCACACCTTGAGGAAGGTATCCTTGGGCGTGCCGCAGATACTGCTCACCATTTCCGGCGTGTAGCGGGCATAGTGTGTTTTTAGCTGCTGCAGCACGCAGCGGGGGTGCTGCAGGGTCTCGTCGATCCTGGCATAGCCGTCCGGACCGAGCTCATAGGCCCAGGTGGCTTTGTCGTACTTGCGGCCCGCTTCGTCGTAGCCCGAGAACAGGCCGTCATCGAACTTGTAACCTTCGGCCACGATGAATGGGGCGTTGGTGTAGGCCTTGACGTATTCGTGCTGGATCTTGTCGTGGGAAAGCAGGTAGTTGATCACCCCGCCGAGGAAGGCGATGTCCGTACCGGTGCGCAGCGGGGCATAAAGGTCAGCCACAGCTGCCGAGCGGGTAAAGCGGGGGTCCACCACGATGAATTGCGCGTGGTTGTGGGCCTTGGCCTCGGTTACCCATTTGAAGCCGCACGGGTGCGCCTCGGCGGCGTTGCCGCCCATGACGATGATGACGTTGGCGTTCTTGATATCCACCCAGTGGTTGGTCATTGCGCCGCGACCGAATGTAGGGGCCAAACTGGCCACCGTGGGGCCGTGTCAGACCCGGGCCTGGTTGTCGAAGGCCAGGATGCCGGTGCTGCGGATCGCCTTGTGGGTGATATAGCCCGATTCGTTACTGGATGCTGATGCCGCCAGGAAACCGGTGGTCAGCCAGCGGTTGACCGTAGTCCCGGCATCGTTCTTCGGGATGAAGTTCCGGTCCCGGTCGTCCTTCATCAGCCGGGCCACCCGCGTAAATGCCTCGTCCCAGGAGATACGCCGCCACTCCTTGGTGCCGGGTGCGCGGTATTCCGGGTATTTGAGCCGGTTGGGGCTATGGATGAAGTCCACCAGTCCGGCCCCCTTGGGGCAGAGGGTGCCGCGGTTTACCGGATGGTCAGGGTCCCCCTCGATATGGAAAATGGAAGCCTCGGCGTTTTTCGCCTTGTCCCCGAGGCTGTGCATGATCAAGCCGCAACTCACCGAGCAGTAAGGGCAGGTGTTGCGGGTCTCGCTGCTGCGGGCCAGCTTGAACGGCCGCACTTCTGCCAGGGCTTTGTCTGGCGAAAAGCCGAGCATTGCCACTGTAGAACCCCCCAGCCCGCCTGCGCAGACCTTGAAAAACGTCCTTCGCGTCACTTTCATTTCATGCCTCCCTGGTTCGGATGAATTGTTAAAAATGTTCCTGTTTATTTCGGCAGCATCAGAAAAAATAGTAGGCGCACAGCCGGACGGTGTTGTCCACGCCGCTCGCCTTGGCACCGCTGACACCGTTGACATTGCCGTACTTGGTCTCGATGTTCTGATATTCCGTGGCCAGCCTGATCGCGGCGTTGAGGTCATAGGTGACGTTGGCGTAGATCTGCCGCGACTGTCGCTGGTAATTGGTGATGTTGGCATAGTCGCCGTTGTTAAGCGCATAGCGGCTGCCGAAGCCGGCGGTGAAACCCAGGTCCTGAATCGGGAAAAACTTGAGCTGGCCGATGAAGGCCCAGTTTCGGGCCGGTTTCTGATTGCCGGCGGCATCGAACGTGTTGGAAGTGCTTCCCTGAGTGCCTCCAGCAGGCGTCGTGCCGACTACTGATATTGCGGTAGCGCCGCTGTAGGCAAGATTGCCGGCCTCGTACGCCTGTCCCTCGAATGCCAGGGTCATTGCCCGGTTTACCCCGTCCTTTGACCTGAGCAGGGGTGCGAACGTGTAAAGCCCATACCCCCAGGAGGAGAGGCTGTTATTGGCATTGCTCAGAGCCTTTTCCGTTCCGTATAGTCCGAAAACCCCCACGGTAAGAGGGTTCATGGAAAGGCTCATGTAGCCGGGGGCGGTTCCCAGCCCTTTGTTGACGTAGAAGATCTGGCCGGCATAGTTCACGCTCGGTCCGTACTGTCCGGTCACACTGCTCTGATTGTCACCGGTCTGGTTCGGGTCCTGGACGGCAAAGACCAGCTTCAACTGGTGGTCGGCGGTGAAGTCAACCTTCTGGGTGAGCCTGATCTGCGGGATGCGCGGACCGTAGGGTGCTCCCTGGGGGGCAGCGGTCCTGAAGTCCTCGGTAGAAGCGATCATCGGGGCGAACATATCCCAGTACTGGCCGAACAATACCTGGGTCTGAGGCCAGTCGATGGTGCCGTATGCGTGGCGGAGCCTCGGCATCGGGCTTTCCGCGGCTCCAGAATTGTCGCCGTAGAAGTCGACCTCCAGGAAGCCGCCGGTCTTGGCCCCGACCAGGGGGGGACCGTCAATCTTGAACCAGATGCGCGACTGCTTCATGGAGAAGACTGACTGGTCCTGGTTGGCAAATGTTGCCGAGTTGGGGCCTGTACCATTGATTGACTTCGAAGGGATTGCCCCGGAAATGGGGGTAATGACGCCGTTGCTGCCGAGATTGGTGGAGTTGTAGGCGTAGTCAAGTTTCAGGTAGCCGCCGATGGCGAGGTTGAACTTGCTCGTCACCGTGGAGAACATCTTCCCATAGATGCCGGGCGCCACTTCTGCCGAGGGGTGGCTGTCGGTATTGTAATCCGCGGCTCCGGACAGGGTGGGTGCCACAACAAAAAGAGTTGCGATGGTAAGACCGGTCAAAATTTTCATCATTTGTCTCCTTGGTTGGCGTTCTGAAGCCGTAAAAACTGGTATCGCAATATCCATACCGCATGCTGTCGTTGTAAAGTATAGTAATATCAGTCAGATGGCGCCTGAATCTCTTTGCGGGCCGGATGAACGTGCAACAATTTTTGCGGGTTATCTGGACAGGGGAAATGGAAATGGTTAAGTGGTTGCTTAATGTGATGGAATTGAATATTTGTTGCTTATGCAATATTTATTGCTGCAACTGGGTGCATCCAAGGGACCGGTCCCGTGTGCTATACTTGACGTATAGAAACGGAGGTGGATCATGAAAATTGCAAGATTCTCGACATTGATTTTCGGTTTTCTGTTCCTACTCGCGACCGGCTGCGGCTTGACAAGCGGAACCAGGATTCCGGTGGACAAAACCTCATCTCTACCCGGTACCACTGTTACCCTCAGAGGGGAAACGCTGCAGCTCTCCGGAACGCCTCTAACGATCGGGGCACCGCTTCCGGCGACTGCCTTGATCGATGCCAATACCATGAAGAAAACCGACCTTGCACAGATGAAAGGAAGCGTACTGTTCCTCAACATCGTACCTTCTCTGGATACCAAAGTGTGCGACGCCCAGACGCATTACCTGGGTGAGGCGGGCGCCAAACTCGGGAAAGGGATTGTGCGGATCACCATCAGCCGTGACACGCCGTTCGCACAGAAGCGTTTTGCACAGGAGGCCAAGCTTACCGATATCACCTATCTTTCCGACTATCGGGACGGGTCGTTCGGTCGTGCCACCGGCCTGCTGCAGGCGGATAGCATGCTGCTCGCCAGGGGAGTGATTCTGGTGGATAAGGCTGGCATAGTCCGCTACATCCAGGTCGTTCCGGAACTGACCCATCTGCCGGACATGGAAGCGGCCTTTGCCAAGGCCGAAGAACTACTCTGAACGGTAAAATGCAGACGCTGTATCGGGCAATGGTGGTAAAATTAATATATGGGAGTGGAGAGCCGTCTGGCGGAACACACTGCCGGATGCATGAGGCGCGAAGCGAGAGGGAGCGTGTGATGCAGGAGATCACGGAATATCCGGTACAGGTTTTCTATGATGGATCCTGTTCCCTGTGTACGGCAAAGATGGCGTTCTACCGGGAGAAAGAGAAAAAGGGGCGTCTTGTCTTCGTAGACATAAGCGCCCCCTCGTTCGATGCGACCCTTTACGATATGCCATTGGCCGCATTCATGTACGAGATGCATGCCATCGATCGCTGGGGAGAGGTTTACCGTGGCGTTGATGCCTTCCGGGTGATCTGGCAGGCCTTGCCCTCTTCGTTGTGGTACGGATTACTCGGTACCTTGGTCAGCCTCCCCGGCATCCATTTCCTTGCCCGGCTCGTTTACCGCACGATAGCCGGGATGAGGAAATTGCTGCCGAAGAGCCATGGGGCCTGCCCGGACGGGACCTGCAGCCTCGGCAGGGCCAAAGCGTCCCGATGAACCCTTCGTATACGCTACCATGGCTGTTCCCCAAGATGCTGGGTGTGGCCAATTTCCTGGCTTTTGCCTCTCTCCTCATCCAGGTTCGCGGCCTGTATGGTGCTCAGGGTATTCTCCCGTTATGTACTTATTTGCAGGAGTTATGCTGGCAATTAACTGGTTGGAGCGATCCATGATCGGGCGCTTCCCACCGCTCTCACTGAAAAACTCGAAGCCCGGTTCCTGCACATGCACCCATTTCACGCGATTGCCGGTTCAGACATAGTCGTTCACGTCCAGAACTGTCCCCTTCATGGTGCCGGTGACGCTGGCCAGATATGCCCGGGCCACCAGGGCGGCGGGCATTCCTTCCGAGGTTTTCCTCCCCATGGCCAGCAGGGTTTCCTGCACCCAGACCGGACTCACCGCGTTCACTCGCACACCCCGATCCATCTCCAGCTGCGCCGCCCGGACAAACCCCTCCAATCCGGCGTTTACCATGCTGACGGCACTGCTCCCCGGCATCGGTTCCCTGGCCAGCACCCCGCTGGTGAGGGTGAATGAACCGTTGTCGTTGATAAAGGTGCGACCGATCTTGACCAGGTTGACCTGTCCCATCAGCTTGTTTCTGAAGCTGAACAGGAAGTCGTCATATTCCAGATCGTCCAACGGGCCGAAGCGTGCGCTCCCGGCTGCCGAAACCACGGCATCGAAGCTCCCCGCTTCTTTATACATGGTCTCGATGCTCTCCGGTATTGCGATGTCGACCAGCAATTCGCCGCTGCTGCGGCCGGCAATCACCACCTCATGGTTGACCCGGAGGGCCTTGGCTACCTCCCGACCTATAGTACCCGTACCGCCTATCAGAATAATGCGCATAACGCACCTCCTCTTCGCATCGATGCTCCGGAACCGGCACTCCACACCGATTCCTTCAGGAATCCGAATTCCTCGTTGTTATCGGCTCCTGATATAATTTTACGCTTCATGAGGGAAATCCAGAAGAAAAATGGCAGTCAAAACCAGTAACAGCAATGAGTCAGGTTCTTGAATAAGGCTTGGCTCTGACCCTATGGAGCGTTAAAATATAGATGCCATGGTTATGCTCTGAGATTCAGCAGAACGGGCAATAATGCCATTGGTAACTAAGGAGGAAAAGTTGAAGAGGGTTATTCTGATCATCATGACAATGCTGATCGCTGCCGGTTGTTCCTCGGGCAGGGATTGGCGCAGTGCCAGCCGCGAGTCCGCCGGCATTGCCCCTGACCCACAGGTTACTAAAGAGGCGGTATTGCAGGTCTACGGCGCTTCTACCTGGGGGTGGCGTGGTTGGTTTGCCATTCATACCTGGATTGCCGCCAAGCACAGCGATGAAGAGTTCTATACTGTCTACGAGGTGATTGGCTGGCGGTTGCGACGTGGGCAGCCGGTGGTGCGGATCGAGAAGGACCTTCCCGACCGTTACTGGTACGGCGAGCGACCGCGGTTGCTCAAGGAACACCGGGGAGCAGGGGTTGACCGGTTGATCGCGGAGGTCGACAAGGCAGCTCGGGCCTATCCATGGCCCACGACCTATGAGGCGTTTCCGGGGCCGAACAGTAATACCTTCATTGCCTGGGTGGGGCGGCAGGTGCCGGAGCTGGGGCTGGAACTCCCCTTTTCCGCTATCGGCAGCAGTTACGGTCACTGACTGTTTTAGCCTAAGGCATGCTCCAGCTTAGGGGAGACGCAACACAAAGAGGCCGGTGACTGGTTGGTCCCGGCCTCTTTGTGTTGACTGTTACGTACGCTCTACTCCTTGATGTACTTCTTACCTTCGCCCTTGATAAAGTCGAGCAACTGCTTGACGGGCGCTGACGGAGCTCCCTTGGTAATCAGCAGAATCGGGCTGTTGGCTTCAGGTGACGGCTTGATCCCTTTTACTGTGTCATCCACCATGCCGAGCGGATCTATTCCTATTGCTCCGGGGTTGCTGGTTACACTTTCTTTGATCCCCTTGTAATCTGTTGTCTCCAGATGTTCTGAGGTGATCTTTTCATTGTCCAGGATCACCTTGGTAAAGAGGGCGTTTTGGCCGGGAGAGTTCTTGCCCCAGATCACCAGCACCGGCTCGTCGTTTCCGCCCACCTCTTTCCAGTTGGTGATCTTGCCGGTGAAGAGCCCCTTCATCTGATCTTTATTCAGATTGGCTACCTTGTTGGCCGGGTTTACCAGCACAACGGTCTTGTTCGTGCCGACCTCAACAGGCTGTAATGCTGCCTTGTCAATCTTGACCCCGTCTTTTCCTGCTCCGGCAATCATGCCGTCAAGGCCGACTGCTGTTACCGCCACTTCAACCTGTCCGCTCCAAAGCTGCTTTAGTCCGTCTTTCGGGGTGCTCTGCAGGAGGATCAGATTGTGGCCGGTTGACTTTTCAAATGCGTCTTTGATTGGCGCAAAGACCGTGGCGATGGAAGCACCGCCGCCACCGAGCTTGATTTCGGCTGAAAAGGCCAGTGATGCGGAAAGCAGTACTGATACGGCGGTTAACAGGGGAAGAATTCTACGCATTAAAAACTCCTTTGGCTTATGGTGTTATTTCCGGGCCTGCAGAAAATCGAGCAGCTTCTTGACCTTGGGTGATGGTGCCCCCTTGGTAATGAGGGTGATCGGCCGGGCAACTTCTGGTGTTTCCGGGGAGCGCACGGTCGCATTAACGATTGCCTGGGGTCCGATGCCGATCGCTTCGGGATTGGCTGCGATGTTCTGGCGGATATCCTCGGCAGTAGTTGCCGTAATCACGTCGGTTGTCGGCTTGGCGCCGGCCATTATATGCTTGACGAACATGGAATTGGTGCCCTGGGTGAGTCCACCCCAGACAACCAGAATTGGCGCATCCTTACCCCCGACATCTTTCCAGTTGTTGATCTTGCCGGAAAAGATGTCCGTCAACTGTTCCTTGCTGAGCTTTGTCACCGGATTGTCCTTATGCACGATGACAATCACGCGATCCTTGCCGATGACCACCGCCTGGTATGTCGTTGGATCCGATATTGTCACCCCCTCCTTTTTCAGGAGCGCCAGCCAGTCGTCCATGGAGAGCCCGGCAGCTGCAGCGTCAACACTCCCGCGGTCCAGATCAATGAACGCCTGTTTGGGGCCGCTGGCAAGGATTGTGAGATTGATTCCCGTTGCTTTCTCAAAGGCGGATTTAGACGGTTTGAGAACGTTTTCCGTGGGTGCGGCTCCGGCACCTATTTTCAACTCTTCCGCCAGTAAGGGCGAGGAAATGAACAACATAGAAACGCAGCAAAGAACGATTTTGTTAAGCATGGGTTAAGCTCCTTTCTCTTCGGATGCGTACGTTCTACAGCTTGAACCAGCCGACCATCTGCTGCAGGTCTGCAGCAAGGCGGGCGAAATTGTCGGATGTTCCCTTGATCTCGGTGACCGATACGGTCAGCTGGCGCGTGATATCATTGATCCCGACCATGGTTCGGTTGACCCCGTCGGCAGTGGCAGACTGTTCTTCAGTGGCGGTAGCTATGGTCTGGACCATGTCAAAGACCTGCTCTACATGGGTTACAATCTGGCCCATTGACTGCAGGGTGTTGTCGATGTGCTGGATAATGCCGTCAATGGACTCCCGCTCTTTCTTCATTACGGTAACCGAAGACTGCACCTCTTCCCGCATTTCTTTCACGGTACGGCCGATCTCTTCGGAGGAATCTATAGTGCGGTGCGCAAGCTGACGGACGCTGTCGGCGACAACGGCAAAACCGCGTCCCATATCTCCGGCCCGAGCGGCTTCTATTGAGGCGTTCAGGGCCAGCAGATTGGTCTGGTCGGCAATGTCTTTGATCATCTCCACGATCTCGTCGATCGCTTCCGACTTGACCCCCAAAGCTTCGGTCTTTTCCGCTGATTGCCGGACGACATCGGCAAAGGCAAACAGCTCTTTCGAAGTGCTGTCCAACGCCTTCTGTCCTGCCTGGGCGATCTGCTTCATTTTGCCGGCCGAATCGGCTGTGTTCATGGCATTGCCTGAGACATCCTGAATGGTCTGGACCATCTCGGTCATGGCAGTGACTGTGGTTTCGATGCCGCTGGTCTGGACGTGCGAGTTTTTCTCCAGTTCGTTGGCCGTAGCCGAGAGTTCCTCGGAACTGCTGGCCACGGTTGCGGTAGAGTCGCTGATTTTGGTTACCATTTGCCGCAGATTGTGGACCATTTTGTCCATGGCCGCCTGTACCTGGCCAAACTCATCGTTTCCTTTCTTGATGTCGCTGATATGCAGGTTCCCATCGGCAACACTGTCCGCAACCGTTACCAGCGTTGTGAGCGGCCGGATTACGGAGCGGAATCCCCAGATCCCGAAGAATGTGCCGATGATTGCTGCCACAGAGCCGATCACAATAAGCAGGGTGATGCTGGTCGCTACCATCTTGTTTACGGATGCGATCGCTTTTTCCTGGTCGCCTTTGGCTGCAGTTACCGTTTCTTTTCCTTTTTCGCCCTGTTTGACAACAATTTCACGAAGTTTGTCGCCAATTTTTACGGCCTGATCTTCGGCGTTAAGGTGCGTCTTGAGTGTGGCAATGATCCCGTTTGCGGCAAAAAGCTCACTGCGGATACCGGTCAGGGTCCCTTGTACACCCCGTAGGATCTTCAGCTCTTGCGAAACACCGATCTTTTTCATTGAATCGTCAAGATTTTTGGTAAGTTTTTCGGCCTTGCCAAAGACAGCAGTTATCTCCGGCGCCAGCTTGTCGATGTCGGCGACGCTTTCCAGGGTGAAGAGCTTGGTGGTCAGCCCTTCAAGGGACATCCCGAGAGAGACCAGTTCGGAATTGTTCATCAGGATGCTGTTGGCGACATTTGACTGAGTGAATATCGTCCCCTGCTTTTTCGATTCGATTCCGAACTTTTCATTGGCCAGGGAAGCTTCCTGATCGAGAGTGAGAAAGAGGGTATTGACCTTCTCGAATGTTTCTTTTCCTGCAGCCGTTGCCTTTCCTCTGGCCTCATCGGTCTTTTGCGACAGGGCCGCGCTTTGCAGCTTTGCAACCTCTTCAATCTTGGCCGAAATCGCTTTACAGTCTGCAGCTATTGTGTCGTTTTCCTGCAGGTATTCGTTTTTTGAGATCTTCAGGTTGGCGGCATTCAGTTTCCCCTTGGCAATCAGCACGACAGTGTTTCTCTGGGCGTTCTGTATCTCCAGGAGGACCAGCTGCAGATCTTTTACCAGGTTACGCAACTCCTCTACGCTTCGCAACTTGCCGGAAAACTGCCCGGTATCCCGTAGTGCGGCAGCAAAAGAGTTGGTCCGGCCGGTCTGGAGAATGCGAATCCTCTGGTCCAGTTCCTTCAGGCGGCTCGATGATTCTTTAAGGCGCTGGGCCACTTTCAGGCTCGCGTTATTGGCGGCAGTTTCCGAGGCAAGCTTGTTGGCAACTACGGTAAATAGTTCCTGGGCAATCTTGTTCAGTTCTTTGTGTGTTTCCAGTTTGTTGCCGGACATCTCCTCCAACGACAGTTCTGCGTTTTTGACACTGTTCAGAGATTTTTCCGCTTCGGCCCGGAATGTCTGATACTCCTGCATGGTGCGGGCGGCATTAACCTTGACCAGATCAGTGGTGGCCCCCTGAAGCTCTTTCTGGAACTCGACCGTGCGCATCTGGTAAGGGGTGCTCTTCTGGGTCAGATAGGAGAGTTTCCCTTTGATGAAGTTCATGCCGAAGACACTGGTGATGACAATGGTCCAGACTGCCACTGCCCCGATGACCATGTTGAGGATGAGCTTGGTTTTTATCTTCATAAGGCCTCTGATAAAAATGCGTGGCTTTGACCCGACAGGTCGCATGCAATCCGAGGGGAAGGAATCCGCCCGGATTGTGCAGGAATGGCGGATAAAGTTATCTAGCTTTATCGGCATGCAGCGCGGCGACTTGAACATTTATTCGGCTATATGTCGCGACAATAGGACGGATAGGGATCCGCTGGGGAGTGAAATCTCTGAGGAGAACTACTGGTCTGTATTCCCGAAGTCAGGAAGTCATATGTGGAAATCTTCAGCCGGTATTGGCCTGCTGAACAGATACCCTTGGGCGATATGGCAATGATTGGCGCGCAGGTATTCCAATTGGTCACTGGTTTCGACGCCCTCTGCCACTACCCGCATGTTGAGGCAGTTAGCCATGCTGATGATGGTGCTTACAATCATGGCGTTGTTCTGGTCTTCCGGCAGGGTGGCGATGAAAGACCGATCGATTTTCAGCTCGCTGATCGGCATCTTGCGGAGATAGCAGAGCGACGAGTAGCCGGTGCCGAAATCGTCGAGAGAGAGTGCGATGCCGAGTTTCCGGAGCTTGGTCAAGGTGTCGATGGTATCGGCGACATCTTTCATGACGATACTCTCAGTCAGTTCCAGGCAGAGATATTCCGGATCGATTTCCGTTTCCGCAATAATGTCGGCCACTTTTTCCGCAAAACCTGGGGAATGAAATTGCAATGCCGTTACGTTCACGGACATCATGAAGGGTGGGTGGCCGGACCTGTTCCACTGGCGTAGCTGGTTGCAGGCTGTTCGTAGTGCCCACTCGCCAACCTGTATAATAAGGCCGGACTCTTCCAGGGCCGGTATGAATGCTCCGGGCGGTACCAGCGGCTCGCCTTCCGGTTGCCACCGGATGAGCGCTTCAACCCCCTTTATCTCTGTCGTACCGATATCCATCTGCGGCTGATAGTGCAGAATGAATTCGTTTTTCTCCAAAGCGCGGCGCAATCTGGTCTGGAGTGTTATCCAGTCAGTTGATCTGGCGGTAATTTCGGAACTGTAAATCCTGCAGCTGTTTTGGCCCTGTTCCTTGGCCCTTGACATGGCGATATCGGCCTTTTTCAGAAGTTCGTCGATTGTGTTGCCATCGGCCGGCCAGCAGGAGAGCCCCATACTGGCGGTAATAAGAAGCTCCTCTCCTTTAATGTCGAACGGTGCGGCAAAGGCCGATCTTATGCTTTTAACCACCTCTTCCTGGTTTTCTGATGACGGTTGCGCGCTATAGGTTGTTAAAAAGGCGAATTCATCGCCGCCGAGACGTGCCAGCACGCTGCTGCCGGTAAACTTAGCTCCCAACCGTTCGGCAACCTCCATGAGCAGCTGGTCCCCGGATTCGTGATCAAACGATTCCTTGATCGCCTTGAAATTGTCGAGGTCTATCAATCCCAGGCAGCCGGCAGCTCCCTGATCTAGTATCTGGCCGCAATGATCCTTGAACAGCTTCCTGTTGGGGAGACCGGTCAAAGAATCCCGGTCTTGATGGTTGCTAAGCTCTTGCTGCAGGTTGCTGTTGTACTCCGACTCCCGTTTGAGTTCCTCCGACCTGGCCAGCATCTTGAATGCCAGCTGTTCGAGAGCGCCGAGTTCCCGAATCGGTTTTGACACATAGTCCCATGCGCCGCGCTTCATCGACTCAACCGCATCCTGAAGCATCCCGGCTCCGGATACTACTATGACCGGCGTGTACGGACTCTCCTGATGCATCACCGGGATGATTTCCAGACCGTGAACTTTAGGCATGCAGAGATCGGCAAAGACAATGTCGGGCTTGTGGTTGCGAAATGCCTCCAGCCCCTCATGACCGTCAGATGCTTCAATAACAGTAAAGCCGCTGTCTTCGAAATAATCAGCTATGCTTTTCCTGAGCCCGGTCTCGTCTTCGATGGTAAGCAGGGTCAGCCCGTTTTTTCGTTCCTGAATTCCCAAGTTCATAATCGTACCTTTACTTTTCCCGCTCAAGAGGTAACAGCACCTTGAAACAGCTCCCTTCGCCAGGAGCTGTTTCCACCGATATCTGGCCATTATGGTTGTTTACTACGAGTGAGTAGGCAACCGAAAGACCCAGGCCGGCTCCGTTTCCTACCCCTCGCGTAGTAAAAAATGGTTCAAATATACGCGGAATGAGCTCACCTTTTATCCCTGAGCCGTTGTCTTCTATCTCTAGCAGGGCATAGCGATTCTGTATTCTTGTACGAATAACGATCCTTGGTGTTCTGTCTGGATAGTTATCCGCTACTGCCTGTGCGGCATTTTTCATCAGGTTGAAAATCACCTGTTCAATCTCTTGCGAGTTGGCAGGTACTTTAGGGAGCTCGGCATAATCACGGGCAATATCGATGTTGGGGAAATTATATTTCTTTTTGAGGGTATAATCGGCGGCAGCCAGGGAAATGGCTTTGTCTGCGATTTCCGACAGTGTGGACATCTCCGCTATGGAGGGGCTTTTCTGGCTAAAGGTGAGCAGATTGGCAACAATGTCGGCCGCCTTGTTCACTGAAGAATCGATGTGCTGAATCATCTCGATAATCCCGCGGCGGTCCATATATTCCCGGACCTTCAGAAATTCAATCCCGATATCGGCGGCGGCCATTTCGTTCGCATGCAGGCCGGGGGATACCCTGCGGATGATATTCTGGGCATTCTGAAGGATCGCGCCGAGCGGATTGTTCAGTTCATGTGCTGTCCCTGCGGCAAGGCCGCCGACAGTCATCATCTTCTCCGTCTGTACCATCATCTCCTGAAGACGCTTGCGTTCGGTAATATCCTGCCCGACGCAGAGTATTTCTCTGAGGGTCCCGTGTTCGTCCAAAGAGGCTTTGTTGGCCCAGGAAATACGGACTCTTTCCCCCCCTTTTTTGATATTGTCATTTTCATTCAGCGCATATTTTTCCGGATTGGTGCAGATACCGTTGATCATCTCTGCCAAGCTTTGGCCGGCGGTATCTTCATCGGGGACAATGGTCCCGACCACATAGCGACCGATGAGCTCATCTCCCGTATAGCCGAAAAACCGCTGGGCAAACTCGTTGAAATATGTGACTCGGCCATTGGTATCCATTCTGAGGATGATGCTGTTGACGTTTTCCACCAGTTCCCGGTATTTTCTCTCGCTTTGCTTCAGGGCCAGTTCGGTTTCGGTCTGTTCAATGGCAATGCTGGCAAAATGGGCGGCTGACTCGATGAGGTTAATCTCATCAGGGCCGGGTGACCGCTGTTCGCGATGATAGATGGCAAAGGTTCCGAGCAGCTTACCGGTGGATGAGAGAATAGGCTCGGACCAGCAGGATCTGAGGCCGGCTTCGCGTGCGGGGAGGAAGTTCCGCCAGTAAGGGTGTGTGTCGATATCATCAACTAACACCCGTTCGAGCAGAAAGGCAGAGGTTCCGCAGGAGCCGATCCCTTTGCCGATGCGGGTTCCGTTAACCGCTTTGATGTATTCGTCGGGAAGGCTTGGGGCCGAACCATGAAACAGTCTGGTCCCTTCTTTGTTGGCCAGCAGTATGGAACATAATGCCCCTTGTTTTTCGCGCTCCACTGCCATTGTGATAACGTCGAGAATGTCCGCAAGCGGTCTGCCTTTGGCGATATGCTCAAGGATTTCGGATCGTGAGCGTTCGCGGGTCTCGCTATGTTTTTTTTCGGTAATGTCGAGAATGGACCCCACAAGCCCTTCCGAGCCGTACCGGTCGGAAAATCTCGATTTGTAAAATATCACATCACGGATGGCTCCATCCGCGTCCATCATCCTGGATTCATATTGTTGGATTGTGCCGGGCGGGGAGTTGAATAGCTTATTGTCGCTCACCCTGTATTGATCTGCTATCTCGGGCGGGGCAACATCGTAAACGGTCTTGCCCACCAGAGCGTCCCTGGATATGCCGAGATACGTTTCAAATGCCTTGTTGCAGCCGAGGTATCTGCCATCAAGATCCTTGTAAAAGACAGGGTTCGGCATGGAATCGATCAGTTCCTGCAGGAAATCCAATGCCCGTTTCTGAACCGCAGCGGTACGTCTGCCCGACAGGATGATCAGAAAATACAGTATGGAGCAGATCGTTACGACGGCTAACATTGCTCCGGCAACGTTTCTGCGGAGTTCGTCATAATGGGCAAGGAAGATGTCCTTTTTTACCCCCACATACAATACCCCGATAGTTTTCCCTTCAGGATTTACTATGGGGTCGTAGGCGGTAAAATACGGTTTGCCGAGTATGGTTGCCTCACCACGATATGGTTTAGCGTTCTTGAAAATGGCGTCGTAGGCATCACCGACCAATCTGGTACCGACAGCGCGAGTTCCATTGTCTTTGAGGACATTAGTGGAAACCCGGATATCTCCCATGAATATTGTGGCCGTACCACCGAAGATCTGTTGTATTTTGTCCGGCAGTTCATAATTGCCGTTGATCAGGTAGTCGCCGGCATACATTTTCCCATCCGCTAATCTGACCGGTGTCCCTTTTTGCCGCAGAAACTCCCAGAACGTCTTGATGCAGCGTTCCATTTCTAGCCGGGATTGGATCTCGGCTTCCCGGTATATTTGCTGAAGGGAAAAGATTGCAGCAAACATGGCCGTGGCTGCAACAGCCAAAACAGTCATGATTATTATTCTGCAGGGCAACTTCATCGGCATTCCTTTTTAAGAAAGCGGCAAGGGGATGAACTCAAACTCCACTGCCGAGGATTTCAAAGGTTCATCCCGTCTTAGAGTCATGGATTAACGCTGGAATAACCCTGACTGGAAAGCCCTGTCATGCCGCCAGCTTGAACTGTTCCACCTGCGAACGGAGCTCTTCGGCCAAGCGGGCCAGTTCGGCCGCTGCAGCTGATGATTCCTGAGAACCATTGGCGGTCAATTGGACAACTGATGCGATTTGCTGAATATTGTTGGTGATTTCGCCGGTAGTTGCGGTTTGCTCTTCTGCGGCGGTTGCAATCTGGTTCACCTGCATGGAGAGCGAGCCAATCTGGTCAAGGATATTCTGCAGCGCCTCTCCGGACCGTGCTGCTTCAGAGGTGCCGGTCTCCACCTCTTTGACACCTTCGACCATGGCCAGAACCGCTCCCTTTGTCTCTTGCTGGATGGTTTTGATTGTTTGGGCAATCTGCTTGGTAGCGCTGGTGGTTCTTTCGGCAAGAGCCCTGACTTCATCGGCAACCACTGCGAATCCTCTCCCCTGTTCACCTGCCCGGGCCGCTTCTATGGCGGCGTTCAGGGCCAGCAGATTGGTCTGGTCCGCGATATCCTCGATGGTTCCGACTATCTCGCCGATTTCTTCCGAGCGGGCGCCGAGCGCCTCCACTTTCTGAGCGGAATCCTTGACTCGATCGGAAATCAGGCTCATGACCGAAATGGTGTGCTGCACGATCTCCGAACTGGTCAGGGCGGCCTGGTTGACCTTCCCGGCGTTGTCTGCCGCAACATGGCAGTTGCGGGCGATATCAGAGGTTGTGGCCGCCATTTCGTCACTTGCTGTTGCCACGGTCTGGGTCTGTGCGGCAACCTGCTCGGTGCCGGTGGCGATCTGTTCAGACGTGGAATGGAGTTGATTGGCTGCAGAGGCGACGTCAATACCGCTTTGTGCGACAAGCGCAATGGTCTGGTTCAGTTTCTCAGCCATGATATTGACTTCGGCAGCCAGAAGCCCCATTTCATCGCGGGTATTGATGTTGCAGCGAGTACTCAGGTTTCCCGCGGCCAGGTCTTTCATGGCCTCAAACACTACATGCAGCGGACCGGCAACTGATCTTGCAATGAAAAAACCGAGCAGGCAGGCACCGAAGAGAGAAACGGCAATAATGGCTATCATGGTGGCCAGAGAGCGCTTATATGCTGCGGTGTAGGCATTGTACATCTCAGCCCCATTCTTGATATTTTCGGCAACAAGTTTGGAGACGGTCTCGGCCGGCTGGTTGTACAGGGGGGTCAACAACCCCTGTCCCGTATTTGATGGCTTCGGCAAGTGCATTGGCATTATTCGCCGCATGGGCGGCCAGGAGCATCTCCCCGAGCTTGGTCCCGGTGGTTACATACTGTTCGAACCCATCCTTAAAGACAGTCATTCCGTCTTTTTCATGGGTGGTTAGCTTGTGGCTCTGGAATTTTTTCAGTGAATCCCGGACCGCAGAGGTCTTGGCGGTAAAGTCGGTCCATTTCTCCCTGAGCTTTACCTCATCCTTAAGCGCCATCATGTAGACCAGATCCAGCCGCATTGTCAGGAAATCACTCTTCATCTGCCCCAGAAGCGCAGTCTGCTCCATGCTGTTATTGGACTCGGCCAGGCTCTGATTGGCGCTGCGCATCCCCAATAGCCCCACTGCTCCTACTACCGCCAGAGCCAGGCAGGCAGAGACAACAAGGACCATAAGCTTGGTTCTGACCTGAAAATCGCTCCACTTTTTCATTTTTTCTTCCTCCGTTGCTTGCTGATATTGTTTTGATTAATTGATGAGACCCGAGGTCGGAAACATTGGTTAATGTCTTGGTTTATCCAAAAGAATGTTCAGCACAGATGGTGCCTGTCTTTAAAATGGTAAAATGTGTAGTGAAATAAGGTAGATATCTACTGTGGGGTAAACTGCCTCCCCTGTCAACGTTGTTGCTGTTACAGCGGGCAAATATAGGCATTCTAATAATGTTAAGGGGTTAAGAAAAATTGCGGGGCGCAACAGAGTTGCCTGAGCAACAATGTTGACAGGAGAGGTTGGCAGGAAAGGTCAGCTGGTTTTTTTACGGTTGAGAATCTTGTTCAGCCCCTGACGTGTTATCCCCAGGTAGCGGGCAGCAACACCCTGATTGCCGTCAGCCAGTTGCAGGGCCTTGCAAATCAGCGCCTCTTCGGCCTCCTTGAGTGTCGGCATGCGGTCACTCGATGCCGGGATCAAGGCGATAGTCTCATCCGGATTGATAAGTTCCGACCCTTGCTCTGCTCCCATCGCACTGATGAAATTGTCCTTGGGGAGCGGGCCGTGCTTGTGCCTGGCTACGGCATCGTATGCCATTGACTTGAGTTCGCGGACATTGCCTGGGAAATCATAGGTATTCAAGTACCGGTAGAGCTCCGGAGGTATGGAGGGATTCGGTTTGTCCATGGCTGCTGCTGCATCTGCGACAAAATTCTCGAGCAGAAACGGGATATCCCCCTTGCGGCTGGCGAGCGGGGGTATCTGGACATGGTGCGTGCAGAGCCGGTAGTAAAGGTCCTGGCGAAAACGCCCTTCCTTGACCATGGCAGACAGTTCCCGGTTGGTGGCGGCAATAATCCGGGCGCTGCTCTTTCGAGGGGTGTCGGAACCGAGGGGGAAATATTCCTGCTCCTGGAGGAGCCGCAACAACCTGACCTGTGATGTCTCGGTCAGTTCGCCGATTTCGTCGAGGAAGAGGGTGCCGTTCGTTGCCTGGACGATCATCCCTTCCCGCGGCCGGTCGGCGCCGGTGAAGGCCCCTTTGAGATGACCGAACAGGGTATCCGAGAACATCTGGTCATCCAGTCCGCCCAGGTTCAGGGCAACGAACTGACCCTTCCTGTCGCTCGCCTTGTGGATGGCTCCTGCGATCAACTCCTTGCCGGTTCCGGTTTGACCGCTGATCAAAATCGGCTGACTGCTCGGGGCTATCGCTTCGATATACTGGAATATCCTGGTCATGCCTGCATCTTTGGTAATGATGGCACTGAAGGCGTCCTGATGGAGGAGTCTTCCGTCCAGGATTCGATCTCTGAGGGCTGCGACCTCACTACGGAGTTCCCTGGTTTCCAGAGCCTTTTTGGCGATGATCTCCAGTTCCGGGAGTTCTCTCACCGGCTTGGATACGAAGTCAAAAGCCCCCATCTTCACGGCTTTGATGGCATCGGCAATCACGCCTATTCCGGAAATTACCACTACCGGCGTTTCCGGGCTTTCCTGCTTCACTGTCGAAAGCAGCGCAAATCCGTCGAGCCCGGGCATCCGGAGGTCGGTAAAAACAATGTCCGGTCGATGAGTTCTGAAGATATCCAGTCCGTCACAGCCGTTCGTCGCCTTCAGGACCCGGAAGCCGCAATCTTCGAAAAATGCGGCAAAGCTGCATAAAACAGCAAATTCGTCGTCAATTATTAATATTGTATCCACTGCGCTTTCCTTGATTTGTCCGGAAAATTTGAATCGGCCCAATTCTGCGCTATTTTAGGCAACGCTTCAACCACTTTCAGGCTGATGTTGCATGAACCAGGCAAGAACAGCCTCAACTGTTTGGGCACCGCCAAGTTCCGCCACCGGCTTGCCGTTGCGCACCAGCACCAGGAGCGGAATCCCTCTGACGCCGAACCTTGCGGGGAGAATCCGGTTCTCTTCGGTATTGATCTGGACAACTGCCGCCTTACCCGCCAGCCTGGCCGCTATCGTTCGCACCGCCGGTGCGAATGAGACGCAGTGCGGTCACCAAGGTGCCCAGAACTCGGCAAGCACCGGGCCGGGATAGTTTGCGAGGAATTCATGGAAATCTTTATCGGTCAGCTGTTGCGGGTGACAGTAGCTGGGGGGCAGGGGACTTTGGCAGTTTCCGCACCGCCCATTTTTGCCTTCCTTGTCGATGGGAATCCGGTTTGCCGTGCCGCAGGACGGACAGGTGACAGTACAGTCTGACATTGTATCCTCCTCGGTCGGCATGGAATTGATGTGTAGAAACTAATTATAGCATCTTTGAAGCTGATTGCCATAGTTGCGACTGAACTCCCTGGAAACAGCAATGGCCGCCACTGGCGGCCATTGCTGTTTCGATTACCGGTATTGCCGGGCTTACCCGACCGTAACCTCGATTTTCCGCGGCTTGGCCACTTCCGCCTTCGGTATCCGCAGAGTCAGGATCCCGTTGATGTATTCTGCTTTGGCCTTTTCATGGTCGAGGCTCTCAGGAATGGTGAACTGGCGATAATAGGGAGCCAGTTCAAACTCCGTATAGGCCGGACGCCCCGGCATGCTGTGATCGACCGGCGCGCTGATGGTCAGAATCCCCTTTTCCACATTCACGTCCAGCGCCCCCTTGTTGGCGCCCGGAAGGTCGGCCGTAAGGGTCAGTCCTTCCTCGGTCTCGATGATATTGACTGCCGGACGGATATATTTTTCATTGGACCTGGTTTCTTCACGGGTCTGGACCGCTCTGTCCTCGTTTCTTTCGGTAATGCCGTTCGCTGCCATGTTGATGACCTCCTTTCCGTTGCTGTCAAGATTATTGACGATCACTCCGCTCAGGCTGGTTTGATCTCGATCTTCCGGGGCTTGGCATGTTCGGCCTTGGCCAGCGTAATCAGCATAAGGCCGTCTTTGCACTGGGCGCTGATCTTGTTCGGATCGATGTCAACCGGGAGTTCCAGCGTTCGGGAAAACTTCCCGGAGCCGAGCTCGGACCGGTGCACTATCTGTCCGTCCATTTCGACAAAAGGTTTGCGCTCGCCGCTGATGGTTACGGTGTTCCGCATAACCGAGAGATCGATCTCCTTTGGGTCGACTCCCGGAGCCAGCGCCTCGATGTAGACCTGCCCTTCGTCCTCGCTGAAGTTTACCTGAGGAAAACGGCGGCTTGTTACCGGCGAAAGGAACGTTGGTCCAAACGGTCGATTGTGCCCAGCACCGCGAAAAGCTTCATCGATCTCTTTCCTCAGATTGTCCAGTTCCTTGAATACATCCCAGCTTGCCATATGGATTACCTCCTTTCGTTTGTTCTCTCTGAGCAATAGATAAGTATCGACCTGTTGAATGTCAAGGGTGTCAGGCGATGGCACGGTTCGATTGCGGCCGGTGATAATTACGTTATGATTGATCGGGTAATCACAAGGTAAAGGAGATCAAATATGCAGAAATACGTGTGCACCATTTGCCAGTACATCTACGACCCTGCTGTTGGCGATCCCGGCAGCGGTGTGGCTCCGGGAACATCTTTCGAGGATCTGCCGGAAGGGTGGGTCTGTCCGGTATGCGGAGTAGGGAAAGAGCTGTTCGAGCCGGCCTGATCCGGCAACTGACGGGTAACGGCCGGCCTGGAAAGTCAGGCCGGCCGGGTGAACAACCTTCCGGCAGCGGCCAGCTGTTCCGGGGATCCCAGGAGCAGCACGATATCGTCGGGTTTTAGTTCCCAGACCGGATCGGGGTTCGGGATCACCTCGCTTTTTCTCTTTATGACCAGGACCGTGGCTCCGGACATGCTTCTGATCGTCCCCTTGCTGAGGCTCTCGCCTGCCAGCAGCGATCCATGGCCGACCTTGAATGTGGCGATCTCCGCCCCGGCCAGGTAACCGCTGATCCCCACCGCATGACTGTGACGCCGGCTGACGCTCCGGAGCATGCCGTAGCCGTCGCGGCGAACCTCCGAGATGTGCTGTTCGATCTCGTCCTGGGGCACGAGAAGGGTCCGGAGCACCCTGGAGAGGATCTCCACAGAGGTCTCGAACTCTTCCGGGATCACCTCATTAACCCCCAGACGGTAGAGTGGCTCAACTTCCAGCAGATATCGGGTCCGGGCGATTATATGGATGCTCGGATTCATCTGCCTTGCCTGGGCCGCAATGCGGCGGCTGGCAGCGGCATCGGAGATGGCAATGACCAGCATCTTGGCCTGGGCGATCCGGCCGTGCTCCAGCACCTCCGGCTGCGAGGCATCGCCGAAAATTATTTTCTCCCCCCGTTTCCGTTCGCTGCTGATGGTGAATGGGTTGGTGTCGACGATGAGGTGGGGAATTTCCAGGTTTTTGAGCACCTTGGCCAGGTTGCGGCCATTCAGGCCGTACCCGGCAATGAGGACATGGCCGGACAGCCGGCTCCGTCTTTCCCGTCCGGCCAGCGCGTTATTGCCTCTGGTCAGCCAGGAAGGAAGCCGCCTGATTGCAAACGTTGCCAGGGGGTTGGCAAGGCGAAGGCAGAGCGGGGTCAGTGCCATGGTCGCTATGGATGCGGCCAGGAAAAGCTGGTAAAGGTCGGGTGACATGAGCCCGTATTTGAGGCCGGTCTGGGAGAGGACAAAGGAGAATTCGCCGATCTGGGCCAGGGCAAGGCCCGAAAGGATGGCGACGCGCAAGGGGAGACCGATGGCCCGGGCCGCAGAGACGGCCACCAGGACCTTTACCAGGATGATCGTCACAACTGTGCCGGCAACGAGCAGGGGGTATTTCAGCAGTACCGCCGGGTCCAGCAGCATTCCCACGGAGAGGAAGAACAGGCTCATGAAGGCGTCGCGGAACGGGATGATGTCGCCCAGCACCTGCTGGCTGTATTCGGATTCCGAGATCGCCAGCCCGGCGATGAATGCCCCGAGCGCCAGCGACAACCCTGCCTCGGCAGTAAGCCATGCGGTGCCGAAACCGATGAAGATGACGGTCAGAATGAACAGTTCCCGGCTGCGGGCGCTTACTACCTGGCGCAGGATCCAGGGGATCAGGTAGCGGGCGCCATAGTGAGCGGCCACTACCACTGCCGCCGCTTTGAGCATCATCAGCAGGATGTCGGCGCCACCCTTGCCGCTCCCCCCCAAAAGGGGGGTGAGCAGCATCAACGGCACTACGCAAAGGTCCTGGAATATCAATATGCCGAGCGTGGTCTTGCCGTGCGGGGTATCCATCTCCCCGCCATCAAGCAAGAGTTTCATGATGATGGCCGTGCTGGAAAGTGCGGCAAGAAAGCCGAAAAATATCGCCTGTTCGATGGAATAGCCGCAGGCCGCTCCGATGGCGGCAATGGCGGCGATGGTCAGGGCTGTTTGCAGCCCGCCGCCGAGAAATACCATCTGCCGGATCCGCATCAGTTCCTTGAGCGAAAACTCGATGCCGATGGTGAACAGGAGGAGCACGACCCCGATCTCAGCCATCTGTTCAACCTGATGGCTGCTTTTTACCAGAGCCAGGGCATGGGGGCCGGCGATCATGCCGGCGGCCAGGAACCCTATGATCGAGGGGAGCGCCAGCCTCCGCACGAGCAGGACGGTCAGAATGGCCAGGCCGAAAAGTATTTCCAGGTCAAACAGGACAGCCATAGTAGCATCCGGTCGCGTTGAATTGAGGAGGCCCGCTTGTCAAGCCTCATCGGGTGTGTTATCCATCAAATAATACCGCAATCTCAGGAGTTCACCATGATCTTCAGGTCTGTAACCAAATTGATCTTCGTCGTAATGCTTCTTGCCCCTGCAATCATGCCGGTGTGCAGCTGGGGATCGCCGGCCGAGGTCCGCCTGTCAAAGGGGCAGACCGTGTATGTCCCGGTGTACTCCAACGTGTACAGCGGGCCGCGGAAAAATCCGTTTCAGCTCGCCGCCTTGCTCAGCATCAGGAATACGGACATGACGGGAACGTTTCGGGTCACTGCGATTGATTATTACGATAACGACGGCAGGCTGATAAAGAGGCACCTCGACCGGCCGCTACTCCTCGGGCCGCTCGGGACCACGCATGTTTACGTGGAGGAGAAAGACAGCCGGGGCGGTTTCGGTGCCAATTTCATCGTCAGGTGGTCTGCGGACCGGGTCATCAATGCGCCGGTGATCGAGTGCGTGATGATCGGCGCCACCGGCGGGCAGGGGATTTCATTCGTCAGCCCTGGTCAGGAGATCCGGGAGTAACGGGTCAACAGGGGTAGCCTCCGGTCATTTTACCCCGTCGCCTTCCCCTGACGGAGTTGATCAGCCAGATCTCCTCCGCCTGCCACAGGTCGGCCGGGTAGAGAACCCTTTCGGCCAGCTCCCCCCGTTCCAGCAGCTCTTCGCGCAATATGCCGGGCAGCAGTCCGCTTGCCAGCGGCGGGGTGATCATCTCGCCATTGATCTTCAAAACCAGCGAATTGTAGCTCCCTTCGGTCAGTTCCCCCCGGCTGTTCAGCAGCAGGACCTCGTCGACATCCGGGTGCCGGGCGCGCGCCGCCTCGTACCGCTCGCGGCAATCAGTCTTGAGGAAGAGCAGCAGATCGTCAGGCTCAGCAGGGTGGTCATTGTCCAGCGCCAGCAGCAGGGGGGACGGCTCGTCCTGCAACGGTGCCGAGCCCACGGACAGGGTCCCAGTCCGGTCAAGATGAAGGCGGACCTTGCGGATGCCCGGTTTCCGGGACTCCGTATCGAGAAGACGTTCGGCTTCGCCACGGTCGCACGGCATACCCAGGCGACCGGCAGACCAGGTCAGGCGGTGCAGATGCCGTTCCCGGCGTGGATAGGTGCCGTTCTCCAGCCGGAGCGATTCGATCAGCCCGACGGCAGGCAGGGGCGTTGAGGCAAAGGCCCCTTTTGCCAGGCATTCCCGGTACTCATCTGCATGGCTGCTGTCGGCGGTTATGCCACTGCCGACCCCCAGTATCGTCTGCTGCTTCACATGGTCGGCCAAGAGCGTCCGGATGGCAACGCTAAAGGTCGTCTTGCCGCCAGGGGCAAGATATCCGATTGCTCCGCAGTAGACCCCGCGGGGCCGGTTCTCCAGTTCGGCGATGATCTCCATCGAGCGACGCTTCGGCGCGCCGGTTACGGAGCCGCAGGGGAACAGAGCAGCCAGTAGCTCGGCCAGAGACCGCTCCGGCTTCACTCCTGCGCTGATGGTCGAGGTCATCTGGTGAACGGTGGGATAGCTTTCCAGGGTGAACAGTTCCGGCACCCGGACCGTCCCGATCTCTGCCACCATGCCGAGGTCGTTGCGCAGCAGATCGACGATCATCAGGTTCTCTGCCCGCTCTTTCGGGCTCTCTTTGAGCCTGTCGGCCAGCAACCGGTCCTCTGCAGGGAATCGTCCTCTGAGTGCGGTCCCTTTCATGGGGCGCGTCTCGATCTCCTCCTGGTGCCGGCGGAAAAAAAGTTCCGGAGAAAGGGACAGTATTGCGAACTCACCGGTATCAATATAGGCGGCATAAGGTGGGGGTTGCGACTTTATCATCCCGCAGTAGAGCGACAGAGGTGGGCTTGCCGTTTGCCCGGTAAGGGGGAAGGTCAGATTGATCTGGTAGCAGTCGCCTGCGGAGATGTAATCGAGAACCTTGCGAGCATCACGCCGGTATTCGGTCAAAGTCTGCGCCGGGCTCAACGGCAGGGGAGGGCAGGTATCGCTTGCGCAGGGGATTGCGGCAACTTCCCGGAACGAGGCAAACCAGGCGAGCGGCAGACCGGGGAGCGGGGCCTTGGCTGGCAGGATCGGATTTATGGCGCTTGCCGCTTCATAGGAGATAAAGCCGACCAGGTGGAGCCCCGCAGCGGCGGCTGCCTCGGCTGCGGCGATGGCATTCGCCACCTCGCCGGGATGCCAGGCCGTCAGGGCTGCCTGATGGCCGTCAAACCCGACCGGACCAGCAAATCCCCAACCAGCTCCGTCGAGGCGGATGAGCGGAGCTCCGGTCGTCCTTTCGGCACTGCACATGAAATACCCCCGATTCCAGGGAGAACCGTTCGGCCCCCGGAAACCAACGCCCTTTTAACAGAGCGCCGGAAAAAGGTCAAGCAGCCGGTTCCGATCCGGGCAACGAAAGCCTCGGCTGCTTTTCATCGCTTCCGAATGGTAACCAGCCAGCCGAAAAAACGATATTGAGATCTTCAACAAAAGCGATAGAGTTAACTGATTTTAGCGATAGGCGGTGGGCATGAATATTAAGCAACTTGAGGTGTTTGTGGCAATTGTTGAGAGCGGCAGTTTCTCCAAGGGAGCGGAAGCGGTCTGCCTGACGCAATCCACGGCCAGCCAGCATATTGCGGCCCTGGAGCAGGCAGCTGGGGTCCGGCTGCTCGACAGAACCGGGCGGGGCGCTGTCCCCACCCAGGCGGGCAAGACCCTGCTGCATAGTTCCAGAAAGGTTCTGGCGGCGTTGCGGGGCGCGGAGCAGGCGATCCGCCGTTTCAGCTGCGCTGAGGATGTCGAACTGCGGGTTGCCGGCAGCAGCATTCCGGGGACCTACCTGATCCCGGAGGCGGTAGCGCTTTTGCGCAGACAGGCTCCGGGGATCAAGGTCATCGCGGATATCCGGGACAGCCGCGAAGCGCTGGCGCTCCTCCGTGACGAGACTGTGGAACTGGCAGTTGTTGGTGCGCCTTCCGAAGATTCGGCGTTTGAGTCGGAAGTCGTCGGGAACGATACTGTGCGGCTGGTCGTGAAACGGGGCCACCCCTGGGGAGAGGCCGGCAGGATCGATGTCTGCGAACTGAAGTCCGAGGTCCTGGTTGCGCGGGAGCAGGGTTCGGGAACCGGCCGGGCAGTTGCCGAACTGTTGCGCCAAGCTGGGATTGATGGCCGCGAACTCAAGATCGGCGCGGTATTTTCGACCAGCGAGGCGGTCAAGCAGGCGGTAATAGCCGGATGCGGACCGGCTTTCCTGTCGGAGGTCGCTGTTGCCGGCGAATTGGCCGCCGGTGATCTGATTGCCATAGATCTGGGGGGGATCACGCAAAAGCGTTTGTTTTCCCTGGTCTGGCGCCGGGGGCGATCCCTCTCTCCGGCGGCGGAGAAATTCCGGGCGGTATTGCGCCAGACGATGCCGGTATAGAGATGATTGTGTGTGACATCCTTTTGTGATACTAATCTACGGATTGTCAAAACTACTGGCGTTGCCCGATTTATAGGGATTTTCATGGACGATCAAGCACCGAAAAAAGAGAAGCTGACCAGCGAAATCAAGGGGATGCTGCTTGGCGCCGCCGGTTTGTTCGTGCTGGTGGCGCTGGTTTCGTTCAACGCTGACGATCTCTCGTTCAATACCTTTTCCACGGAAGCGGGGGTACATAACTTCGGCGGCAGGCTCGGGGCGCAGGTGGCCGACCTGCTTCTGCAGTTCTTCGGCGTTGCTGCGTACGTCGTTGCCGGTGCCATGCTCTATACCTCGTACCGGCTGCTCCGGTTCAAGGAGCTGAAGATAACGGTCTACAAGGTGATCGCCTTTTTCGGGCTGATGGTATCTCTCTCCGCCCTGTTCGCCTTCAATATCGAGTTCACGGCCCTGTTCGGCCAGCGGATCCCCACCGGCGGGGCCATCGGGTACAAGACCGTCACCATGCTCAAGGGTCTGCTCGGTGTTGCCGGGGCGCTGCTTCTGCTGCTGCCGGTTCTGGCGGCATCGATTACGATCATGTCCCGGTTCTCCTTTGTCCTGTTTGCCGACTGGTGGATCAACTCCATGGGAGACCGGTGGGCACGTTACCGGGAGAAGCAGGCGTTGAACCGGGAGATCATGAAGGACGCCAAGCCCAGGGAGAGCGACAAGCCCGAACCGCTGATCAAGCCGGTCCCGGTGAATATCCCGGCTCCGCCGAAATCGATGAAAAAGGAAAAGCAGGAGGCCGAGAAGCTCAAGCCCCAGCAGGAGCTGTTCGACTTTGCCAAGAACGAAGACGGTTTCCGCACCCCGCCGCTGTCGCTGCTCGATCCCCCGCCGGCAAGCAGCCGCAAGGTTGACAAGGAAGTGCTCACCATGAATGCGCGGCTGCTGGAGAAGAAGCTGCGTGATTTCGGCGTGGACGGCGAAGTGGTGGAGATCTGTCCCGGCCCGGTGGTCACCATGTATGAATTCGCTCCCGGCCCCGGGATCAAGGTCAGCAAAATCGCCGGGCTGGCCGACGATCTCTCCATGGCGCTCCAGGCCTTGTCGATCCGGATCGTTGCCCCGATTCCCGGGAAAGGGGTGGTCGGTATCGAGCTCCCCAACCGCGACCGGGAGATGGTCTCGCTCAAGGAGATCTTCACCAGCGAGGAGTTCCAGAAGGGGAAATACAAACTGCCGCTGGCTCTGGGAAAGGATATCGCCGGCCTGCCGCTGGTGACCGACCTGGCCAAGATGCCGCACCTGCTGGTGGCCGGTGCCACCGGCTCGGGCAAGTCGGTCTCGATCAACACCATGATCCTGTCGCTTCTGTACACCCACACGCCGAAAGATGTCCGGATCATCATGGTCGACCCCAAGATGCTGGAGCTGTCGGTCTATGACGGCATCCCCCATCTGCTGCTGCCGGTGGTGACCAACCCGAAAAAGCGTCCATCTCGCTCCGCTGGGCAGTAGAGGAGATGGGGCGGCGCTATCGTCTGATGGCCGATAAGGGGGTCAGGAACATCGACTCCTACAACCGGGCGCTGGAAAAGCAGGAAAAGGAGATCGAGGAGCTCAAGTCCCAGGATATTCTGCTCGTTGACGAGGTCGTGGAGCCTGAGACCGACGATGCGGCCATCCAGGCCTTTCTCGACAAGGAAGAGGCGCTGGAGCACGGCCACCTGCCGTACATCGTCGTCATTGTCGACGAGCTGGCCGACCTGATGATGGTGGCTGGCCGGGAAATCGAAGAGTCGATCGCGCGGCTGGCCCAGATGGCTCGCGCCGCCGGTATCCACCTGATCCTCGCCACCCAGCGGCCGTCCGTGGATGTCATCACCGGCCTGATCAAGGCCAACTTCCCGGCGCGAGTCTCGTTCCAGGTGTCGAGCAAGATCGACTCCCGCACCATCCTCGACTGCAACGGCGCGGAATCGCTGCTGGGAGCGGGCGACATGCTGTTCCTGCCGCCCGGCACCTCAAAGCTGCAGCGAAGCCACGGCGCCTTCGTCTCCGATGCCGAGGTGCAGCGGGTGGTCGATTTCCTCAAGAAGCAGGGGAAGCCGGTCTACGACAAGTCGATCCTGGAAGTCAAGGTCGGCGACGACAAGAGCGGCAGCGACGACGAAGAGATGGACGAGCGGTACGACGATGCCGTGGCCCTGGTGGCCGAAGCCAAGCAGGCCTCCATATCCATGATCCAGCGCCGCCTGCGGATCGGCTACAACCGGGCGGCCCGGATCATCGAGAAGATGGAACAGGAAGGGATCGTCGGCCCCTCCGACGGCACCAGCAAGCCGCGGGAAGTGTTCATCAACAAGCTGTAGAATGAGGCCGCAGGGAGAGATTATATGACCCATTGTCGCAAGGAAAATCTGGTTCACTTTGCCGTGACCATCATCAGCAAGGACCGGCCCGGTATCGTGGCCGACGTGACCGAGGTGCTGTTCAGGCTGGGGTGCAATATCGAGGACTCCAGCTGCACCATGCTGGGCGGGGATTTTGCCATGATCCTGATCGTGTCCCACGAAAAGCCGTTCACAAAGTCCAAACTGGTGGACGAATTCAAGGGGCTGAACGAACGTACCGGCCTGGTCACCTATGTCCGGACCCTGTCGGAAGCGGAGATCTGCCCGGTGAAGGAGGAGGGCGAACTCTGCCTGATCTCGGTTTACGGTTCTGATCAGCCCGGGATCGTGTACCGGGTTACCAGGGTGCTTGCCGATCTGAAGGTGAACATCGCCGACCTCAACACCAAGCTGATCGGCACTGTCGAGGAGCCGGTCTATGTGCTGATGCTGGAGGCGACCCTGCCGGCGGGCGTCAGCATCGATGATATCTCCAGCCTGCTGGAAAATCTGCGGAAGGAGCTGAAGGTGGAGATCACGGTGCGAAGCATCACCCCGGTCTCCCTCTGATACGATGCCGAGTCAGAAGATACTGCTATATCCTCATCCGATTCTCAAAAAATTGGCTCACCAAGTGGATGTCGTTGATGGCGAAATCCGGGGGCTGATCGAAGACCTGATCGACACCATGCGTGAAGGCCCCGGTTCCGTAGGGGTTGCCGCGCCCCAGATCGGGGTTTCGCTGCGGGTCTGCGTGGTGGACGTCTCCAACAGCAAGCTCGGCAGGGACAATAACCATGGCTTGCTGGCGCTGGTGAATCCCGAGATTGTCGAGCGCGACGGCGAGGCGGTAATGAGAGAAGGGTGCATGAGCGTGCCGGATTACACCGGCGACGTGGTGCGCGCAACGCGGATTGTCGTGCGTTATCTGGACATCTGGGGAACGACGCGGGAGGTTGAGGCAACCGGTTTCGAGGCAGTCGCCATGCAGCATGAAATCGATCATCTGGACGGGATGCTGTTTCTGGACCGGATCGCTTCCATCAAAACCGGTCTTTTCCGGAGGAAGAGTTACCGTTAGCCCCCACGGCGCTAAGGGTGAAATAAAAGGTTGCGCCTTTGTCCGGCGCCGCCTCTGCCCAGATTTTTCCCCCATGTTTTTCGATGACCCGCTGAACGGTTGCCAGCCCGAAGCCGATCCCTTCGAACTCGGTCTCGGAATGCAGCCGGCAAAACGGGACAAAGAGATTCTTGGTATACTCCATGTCGAACCCTGCCCCGTTATCGCGGACGAAATAAACGATTTCGCCATCCCTCTCCGTCTGCCCGAATTCAACGACTGCTCTGATGGTCTTTTCCGTGAATTTGACGGCATTGCCCAGGAGGTTTCGCATGCAGATCTCCAGCATGTCCGGGTCTCCCTGGACAACGATCTCCGGGGGTATGATGGCCTTAATGCTGCGGCCGCCGCTATCCTCGACGAGTTCGTTCATTACCTGTGTCGCAATGCCGGAAAGGTTGACCGGCATCAGTGCCATCTCGGCGCGTGACAGACGATTCAGTGTCAGGAGGCTGTCTATGACCGTTTTGAGGCGGTTGCTGGCAGTTTCTATCCGTTCGGCACAGTAAACAAGAAGATCAGAGTCCGGATTGCCGGCGACCTCTTTTATGGTACTGCTGAACCCTTCAAGCCGGGCGATCGGGGCGCGTATTTCATGGGAAATCGAGTAACAGAAGCTTTCCAGTTCGCTGTTCATCCGCTCGAGTTCAGCGGTTCGTATTGCCACGCGGTTCTCCAGCTCTGAATTCAGAAGGTGCAGCTCAGCTTCCATTTGCTTTCGTTCGGAGATGAAACGCGCCTGTTGAATATTCTGGTAGGCCGTTGCGGAGAGCTGGTTGGCTAGGGTGAAGAGGGCTCTGGCAACAGCCTCGAATTTTTCGTGCGACATGGAGGGTACTTCGCGGAACGCCGCCAGCAACTCCTGTTCATCGGCGCCAATCTCCCGGGCATACTCGCGCATCCTCTCCTCAGTCTGAGTCTCGTCGCGCACCTGGCCGATGAGCCAATTGGCAATATGCCGTCCGCCAACCGAAATACCGGCGCCCGCATCCCATAAGCCGCCACTCATGCAGGGCTGAATTGCCGGTCCTCTGTGGGAAAGACGCCCCAGTATTGCGTCGGATTTGTAACAGTTTGCCAGCCCCTTTTCGGTTTTGCGGATAATATCGAAGCACAGCCGGCAGAAGTTGCTCGGTTGCGTGATCGGTGTGCCATCAGGGTATGTAATTATTGAGGCAACCCCGGTGGCCTGGGCAAACTCATCCTGCAGACGCTGGATATCGTTCAGGTTGAACAGGTCTTCAAAATCGATGCTCCAGTTGTCATCCAGAGGCCGGGTCAACGACAGAATCCGTTTTTCCAATGCCTCCTCAGCCTGTTTTTGCTCGGTAATGTCACGCACCATGCCGGTTGACCTGATGATGTGCCCTTCTTCATTGCGGATATGGAAACAACTTTCAAAAACCATCCGGACTTCCCCGGTCTTTTCCCGGATTATCCGGTGTTCGATCTCGTACCGGGCATTTCCTGCGTCTATCGATTCAGAGTATGCTTTTTTGACCAGTTCGCGATCTTCCGGGTGGACCATTTCGAGGAAATCTTCATAGGTCGGTTCGAACGCCTGCGGTTCGTGCCCGAAAATCCGATAGACCTCGTCGGACCAGGAGAGCCGGTTTGAGGTGAGATCGAGCGACCAGGAGCCGACATGGGATATCTCTTCGGCCATCCGCAGCAGTTCTTCGCTCTCGACAATTCCCACGACCATCTGCCGGATCTCTTCGTTGGTCTCTTTGAGCCGATTGGTCATGATGTTGAAGGACCTGGTCAGGTCGCCGGTCTCGTCATCGGCCTGCAACGGCAATTCCTGATCCAGATCGCCGGCGATGATGGTTTCGACACCCTTCTGGAGCTGCTTTAAAGGACGGGCGATGGTCAGGGCGAGTGCAACGCCGAGCATGCCGATAAGGCAGGAGATAATAGCTCCGGCAATGCTCAGGATTGTCATCATCCGCTTTTGGCCGCCGTTAAGAACCTCCCGGTACATCTGCAGCTCATCTTCATAGACACTTACGCCGATCACCCAGTCCAGCGGCTCGAAATAGGCGAGTCGCGCCACTTTCCAGCGCGGCAACCGTTCGCCCCGGTTTTGCCAGCGGTAACGCTCGGTTGCAAGCGCTCCCCTGGGCAAGACTGTTGCCTTGGCAACGATGATCTTGATTATCGGGTTGCCATCCGAATCTCTGGTTTCCCAGATGTCTTCGCCGTCTCTCACCCCTCGCTGGGATATTACGTATTGTCCCCTGTTCGCCCCCTTTCCCCGCAGAATATAGACATAACCTGACTGTCCCAGTTTAATGGCCGTGATCACCTTGCGAATGTTTGCCACGATCTCCTGCTCGTTTGCCATGGCCGGGAGCAGGATTGACGCCGCTCCGGGCTCCACGGTCCTGGCGGATCGATCCGGTATTTGTCCGGCTGCCTTACGGCTGACAGCGAGTCTGTACCGGGCGGCTTCATATTCGTTGCTGACGAGATTGTATACCCCTTCGGTGACATGATTGAGATCCGATTCGATCAACCTGTCCACTTCGGCTTTTGCAAGCGCGTTGTACTGGCTGCTCTGCCACATTGCCAGAGTTACCAGGGCTGCCGCGGTGATCACAACGCTGCCAGCGCCAAGCAGGGCGATTTTGATGCTCAATCTGAGATTTTTGAATTCCTTGAGCATGGCGATCCAATAGCGCACTTATTGAAGTACCATAAAATTCTCTCTCCAATAAGGGCCATGTCAAGGATGCTTCCATTTGGAGTCGGCTGACAAGAGGCAGTCAAACGATCGGGAAGATACGAGTATGAAGCGGGGGCAGGGGAAATAAAGGTTTAATAACGTTGCTGACTATTCCGGCTGGCCAAAGACCTCATCCAGCGCCTTACGAACCGCTTTGGCGAGACTGGCCGTGGAATAAGGTTTCATGAGGAATTCGCTGATTCCGGCTTCCTTGGCCTCTGCTGCATTGATGAATTCGGTAAATCCCGAACACATGATGATCGGCATATCCGGGCGGATGGCGCGGATCGACCGGGACAACTCCCTGCCGGTCAGTCCGGGCATGGTCATGTCAGTGATGAGGAGGTCATAAGCGAACGGTTGGGCTTGAAACCTCTCCAGGGTTTCGAGGCTGCTGGTTACGGCAACAACATGATAGCCGAGGGCATTGAGCATCTCCTGGGCCATTTCAACCAGAAGCTGCTCGTCGTCGACGAACAGAATGCGTTCCTTTCCGGTGGGAAGCGGATCTTCCGCCTTGTTGGCGGAATGGGCAATTTTCGCGTCGGTCTTGGGGAGATAGATCTGAAAGCTCGTGCCCTGTCCTGGTTCGCTATAAACTGAAATTGTTCCTCCCTGGCTCTGAACGATCCCGAGAGTCACCGATAGCCCCAGGCCGGTACCCTCGCCAGGTTTTTTCGTGGTGAAATAGGGGTCGAAAATTCTCCCCACTGTCGAACTGTCCATGCCATGCCCGGTGTCGCTTACGGTGAGTATGACGTGCGGACCAGGCTTCAGGCTGGGATGGCGGGAGATAAGAGAGTCATCAGCCATGACTTCGTTCAGGGTAATTGCCAGGACTCCGCCATCGGACCGCATGGCATGGGCCGCGTTGGTGCAGAGGTTCATCAGCACTTGATGAAGCTGGATCGGATCGGCCATTACCAAGGCATCTTCAGGAGGGATATCGATAGCGGTCCGGATATCGATGGTTGACGGCAACGTTGAACGCAGCAGGTTTACCACCTCATTGATGATCGCTGCCAGCAGTACCGGTTTCAGTTCCTGCTCCGACTGTCTGCTGAAGGTCAGGATCTGCTTGACAAGGTCAGTGGCGCGGGAGCCGGATTCGAGTACCCGCTCGATATTGCGCCGCACCGGTTCTCCGGCCGGAATATTGCTGAGCGCCATCTCGGTGTTGCCGACAATGGAGGTGAGGATGTTGTTGAAGTCATGGGCAATGCCGGCTGCCAGGGTGCCGATGGCTTCCATTTTCTGGGCCTGGCGGAGCTCCTGTTCAAGTTTTTTGCTCGTGGTTATGTCGCGACCTTCCGAGATAAGCATCAGGACGTTACCGTCATCGTCCATCAAAGGTTTTATGGAAAAGTCGATATAATGGATTTTGTTGTCGGCATCCCGGTATTTGGCTTCAAAACGTACAATCCCCCCTGCTGCGGCCATGGCAACGGCCTCACGCACATTTCCCCGCTGCGCTTCGGAGTATGACCACCATGGAGTCTCCCAGAACGGCTTGCCGATAACCGCTGATTCCTTGGCACCACAGTAATTCAATGCTGCCTGATTGGCATCCAGAAGCAATCCGTCCGGGGTCAGGAGCCCCATTAATTCGAAGGTCTGATCGAAGATGGCGCGAAACTTCCGCTCGCTTTTTCCGAGCGCATTCTGAGTCTGCTGCAACTCGGCCAGCTTTTCCTCCAGGATAACGGCCTTTGCCTGAAGCTGCTCCTGGGCCGCCTGGCGTACGGCGATTTCGTCCTCCAGCTCGCGGTTGGCAATGGCCAGATCCAGGGTCCGCTCTGCCACCTTTTTCTCCAACGTCTCCTTGGCTTCCTGCAAGCGGGAGGTCAGATCCCGGAGCTGCAGGTGGACGGCAATCCGGGCCAGCAGCTCCTCGCGCTGAAATGGTTTGGTGATATAGTCCACGCCCCCCGCTTCGAGCCCTTTTACCTTGTGCCCGGTTTCCGCCAGAGCTGTCATGAAGATCACCGGTATATGGCGGGTGCTTTCCCGGGCCTTCAGGGTGCGACAGGTCTCGAACCCGTCGATGCCGGGCATCATGACGTCGAGCAGAATCAGGTCCGGCAGGGCATAATCTGCCCTGGTGACGGCGCTTTCGCCATCCTCGGCCACGAGAACGGTATAGTTGCATTCCTGCAGGCAATCCCGGACAACGGCCAGGTTGTTGGGATCGTCATCAACCGCCAGGATAACCGGTTTCAGCGGATCGTTTCCTATGGCCGCACTCATCTGTCAACACCTCGATACTGTTCAACCATCGCCAGAATAGCCTTGGTCCGGAACCCTCCGGCCAGTTCACGCAGTTTAGCGGCAAAAGATGCAAAGGCCGTCTCTTTCTGTTCCAGTGCCGCAGCCCAGGCCTCAATTTTCGACATGTCGCCCCTCATGGCCAGATCATACAATTCGTCCAGTTCAACCGGCGAGGGGGCGGCAAAGACCGAATCTTCCCTGACCGGGCCGCTCACCTCACCCTGTTGAGCCGGTTCCGGGGCGGTCATATCCCACTCGATCCCCAGCAGTGCCCCGATCTTGTCCAGAAGGAGGTCGATCCGGATCGGCTTGGGGAGGAAGTCGTCACAGGCAGCCACAAAAGCATCCTTGTCGATGCTTTTCGTTAAGGTTGCCGAAGCGCCGATGATCCTGGTCCGGTCCAGTTCCGGCCGTCGTCTCATTTCCAGGGCGGCAGCCAGCCCGTCCATTTCCGGCATGACCAGATCCATCAGTACCAGGTCCGGCCTATACTCGGCGCTCCGTTGCAACGCTTCCTTGCCGTTTCTGGCGGTATCGACTTCGAATCCGAGCGGCTCCAGCAGCGAAACAAACAGTGCGGCATTGCTGATATTGTCGTCAACGACCAGGATCCGTTTCGATTCCCCGCGGTAGCCGGTGACATGGTACTCAACAGCTTCCAGGGGGGCATCGCCGGCCATTATGGACGGCAGCTGCAACTCAATCAGGAATCTGCTCCCACGCCCCGGTTCGCTTTCCACGCTGATATGGCCATTCATCAGCCCCAGCAGTCGCTTGGTAATGTTCAGCCCCAGGCCGGTCCCTTCCCGGGCTTTCCGGTTGGTCGCCAACTGGGTGAACGGCTCGAAGATCGTATCCAGCTTGTCGGCCCGGATGCCGATACCGGTATCGACCACTTCGCAACTGAACTGCTCCTCGCCTGTCGTCCCATAGCTTACTTGCATTTTAATGCTGCCGCGTTGGGTATACTTGACCGCGTTGGAGAGCAGATTCAGCAGAATCTGCCGGAGTTTGCGCTCATCCCCGCGGACGTACGGCGGTAAGGGGGTTACGGCCTGATACTCAAAACGGAGCTCTTTTTCCTCGGCATTCAGCTTGGTGAGGTTATAAACCTGGCGGAGCAGGGCGGGGAGGTCAAAGGTGACATCTTCAATCTCCATCTTGTCCGCTTCGATTTTCCCCACATCCAGGATGTCGTTGATCAGGGTGAGTAGATGCTCGCCGCTGCTTTGCATTATCTCCAGCTGCTGGCGCTGGGACTCGGTCATGTTTCTCTGGCGCTTCAGTATCTGGGCATAACCGAGGATGGCGTTCAGCGGTGTCCGGAGTTCGTGGCTCATGCTGGAGAGGAAATCGCTTTTGGCCCGGTTGGCGGTCTCGGCCTGTTCTTTGGCCAGCTGCATCTCCGCGTTGGTTGATTGCAGCTCGTTGTTGGCCGTGGCAAAGGCATCGGTCAGGTGATTGACCCCCTCGATCAGGTCGCGCCATTCGCCTTTAAACTGCGTTGCATTGCTCCGGACTGCCAGGTTGCCGGCCTGCACCCCGCTGATGATCGTCTCTGTTTCACGCAGTACCTGGCGGATCGTATTTTTCATGCTGGAAAAGGCAAGCGCCAGTGCACCCAGCTCGTCGGTCCGCTCGATCTCGATATTGCGGCTCAGGTCACCGTGGGCGATATCGTTGGCAACGGCGACGATCCGGGCAAAAGGCCTGGTTGCCATGGTTATAAGCATATACGCCAGAATCGAACTCAACAGCGTAAAGAATGCCGCCAGGCCGAGCCCCTGCAAGACCAGCTTCCGCTCGGTATCCCGCATCGATTTTTTCGAGAATCCGAGCCTGATCCAGCCGATATTCTGCTGCACCTTTGCCGCACTGTCGCTGCTGCCGATGAAATCCAGTTCGTCACTGGCCTGGATGGCATTGATCGGCGCAAAGAACAGGAAATAGTCGTCCCATTCAACCATGGAGATGGATCTGTCGCGCCGGAGAATCGGGGTTTTGGATGCTGCCGGTACCCCGTCGTGAACCATTATCTCCAGGCCGGAATCGTAAAAGGTGACCGAAGAGACCTCGGAATTGGCCCTGAGAAAGGCAACGGCATGTTTGATCTGCTCGGGGTTGCGCGACAATAGGGGGAGTTCGCCGGTTTTGGTAGCAAGGGTGGTGATCGTCTCGGCGCGTTTCAGGATTTCGCTCCGGACGATCCGTTTTTCAGTCCGGACCGATTCGTAGGTGTAACTGAGAGAGACCAGCGCCAGAACCGGGATCATGAACAACAGAGCCTTAGTTCTGAAGGACATCCTCATGGAAAGACCCTTTTGGCGGTCCTGACGAGCTGTTCAGGGAGGCTGATCTTCATCCGCCGTGCGGTTTCCGTGTTCAGATACAGTTCGAACCGTTTGCCCGGTGCGGGGGGGAACTGGCCGATATTGACTCCGTGCAGCGCCTTGGTGGCATATTCGCCGATGGTTCTGCCGACGCCTACCATGTCCACTACCAGGGCCAGGAGCGCCCCCTGCTTGACATGCCGTTCCGAAATTCCCAACAGCGGGATGCCGCGCCGGAACGAGAGCAGGTACGCCTCATCCATTGCCGCGGTTGTCAGCAGCGAGGTGTCCGGAAGCAGCAGGATCGCATCCGCCTCATCGAGCTGGCGCACCGTATCGACCAGTTCGTATGGCGATCTGACGCTGTAGGAGTTGAACAGGGGGATCTGCTCGCGGGCCAGGAGGCTTAACTGTTCGCGGCTTCCGACCACGGCGATTCTTCTGATCGACTGGAGATTGTTCTTCAAAAGCTCGGCATAGGGGCGGACCGGGGTAGCGAGATAAAAGCCGGTCATGTTTTGTCGCTTCACCTGCGGCGGCGTCACTACCAGGTCGAAGATAACCGATATCGACGGGGGGAGCGTTATTGCTTCGGCCAGCGACTCCTTGCCGAGCGCAATGACCACTTTCGCCTCTTCGCGCTCAACTATGCTCTTGAGCCGCCCCTTGACCTCGGTCGGGGTGTAGATTTTGATCGAGGCAGAGAGGGGTTTTTTTGACGCCGGCAATGATATCCAGCGCTGGTTTAAGCTGCGTATCGCCGACCAGAACGACCTCGGCGGCGCCGGCATTACCGGAGATGACAGTTATGAACAACAGAGCGAGGACAAGGCGAAAACAGGGTATCGTATAGCTGGACATTATTCGGGGTGTTCCATTCTCATTAATTCCGACGCTGCCACTACGAATACGCGTAACAGCGTGAAAAGTCAAGGTGATTTGCGGAAATGGCCGCTTATCCGCATCATCCCGTGTCTGTTCGGAGATATACGGAAGAGGGGCGGGCAATAAACGCTCCACTGTGCTCGCTTGGGGGATAAGGTCAGAACTTGAATCGCAACCCGCCTTCAACCCAGCGCTGGGGGTTTGGAAAAAGGGAGTAGGTGTACGACGAGCCGCTGAACAGGTTGTGGACCGTGCCGAACAGTTCCGCTGACGTGGTATCGGTGAGCTGAAACCGTTTGGTAGCGGTCAGGTCCCAGATGAAGTTGTTGTATTTCGCCCCTTGTGAGGCATCCAGGTTCCACCAGGTCTGCTGGCCGTAGAGATCAACATTCAGCGATTTCCGGTCGTCATAGCGGAAGCGGAGCTGGGTCAAGTAATTGTCCTGCCCCGGAGCTGCGGAATCAGGGCTTATCCGCACATAGCTGAATGCCGCCTTTAATGACAGATCATAAAACGGCACGGTCTCTGCCCCCAGTTCGTACCCCTGCCGGGTTACATTCCCGTTGTTGACGGTATAAAACATGACTGGCGACAGCGCGGTCTGGGTCAGCTCGTCCTTCATATCGTGGCGGAACAGGACGGCCGACAGGTTCAGGTAATCGCACACCCCGGATTCTATCCCGGCCTGGAACGACCAGACCTGCTCTGGTTTGAGGTCCGGGTTCGGCTTGAGCATCGGCCCGCCCCCCTGCATGTTGGTCAGCACCGGAGTAGTGAACCCCCGGGCAACCGAGGCCCTGGCCACAGTGCGATCCGCCAGCTGCCAGGCGATCCCCAGACTCGGGGAGACAAAGCCGCCGGCAATGTTGTTATGGTCATAGCGGATACCAGGGGTAACGCTTACCGGTCCCAGGGTCACGGTGTCGTTGGCATAGAGCGCCCAGCGGGTGATATCCGGGTAGACGGTGCTGCTGGCCGGAAGACTGAGCGCCGTCGACAGGATCGGGCCGAATTTGGTGGTTGCTTCGACATCGCCGTAGCTCCCTTCGCCTCCCAGCACCGCGTTGTGCATGCCGCTGCTGTAGGTCAGGCGGATGCCGCCGCCGATAGTCTTGTCGACGTCATTTAAGCCGTTGTAGAGATCCCCCGATGGGCGCAGGATAGAAAAAGTATCGTCTTTGATCCTGACGGAATGGAGGTTCACATGCAGGCTAAGGTCGTCGGTGAAGCGGTAGGCGGCCTCGCCGTTGACGAAGAAGGTACTGGCATCAAAATGCCCCTCAAGCTGTTGACCAAACCGGATCGCCTTCGGCGGGGCATAGGTTTCGGCCGGGTCCATGTAGCCGGAGCTGACCGTCAGGGTCAGGTCGCTGGTCGGGGAGACAGTGAGTTTACCGAACAGGGAGTTCTTGAGCAGATGGACGACCCGTAGTCCCTGCGATTCCTGTCGGCCGGCATGGAGGTAGTATTCCACCGGCCCGGCCTTGCCGGACAGTTCACCACCGTAGTCCAGCGATTTGGCCTCGCCAATGGAGCCGTACAGACTGCCGTGCGGTAGGAGTGTATCGCCGGTATCCTTGGTAATGATGTTGATCACCCCTCCCAGGGCCGAGCCCCAGGCAGAGGATGCCGCCCCCTTGACGATCTCGATCCGTTCGATGATCTGCAGCGGCACCATGAAGGACATGGAGACCTCGCCGGAGAGGAGGTTGAGCGGCACGCCGTCGATTTTGACCGCCACATGGGTCGGTTTGGACCCTTGGATATGAAGACCCGAATGGGTAACGAAATCGGGAATACCAAAATCGACGAACAGCCCCGGCACCCGGCTCAGCACCTCGTCCACGGTGTGGGCGTTCATCTTTTCGATTTCTCCAGCCGTAATTACGATCATGTTTTCCGCGGTCTGGGAGAGCGGCTTATCGGTCCGGGTGGCGGACTCCACAATCAGGTCCTTTTCCTCCCAGAAGAGCTGCAGCTCTTCCCGGGTGGCAAGCGCCAGATCGTCGCTTCTGATCTTCCCATGGCTCTGTGCTGCAGCCGGCAGGGCCAAGGCGAGCAGCGGTATGGCATAGATCGCTCCCTTTAGCACTGAGAGTCTGTTGCCGCGCCTTTTGCCGGTCCTTGTCATCTTGATCGCCTCGGAAAATTTAGTATAGATCGGTACACCCCCTTAACATACCGTGAAACCACAGTTTGTCAAGGGATTCCGGGGGTGTTGATGTACTAAGGATGTAACACGAATTGCATATTGGACTTGCAGAGTGGTAATTTTCACGGTAAAAAGAGCGTAATTTTTGCATACCAAATCAGCGAGGCGTTATGAAAATTAGCTTAAAATGTGCCGGTTTATTAATTGTTGCCCTGTTCATTTTTTTTCTTCCGGCTTTGTCTCACGCCCGGATTGCATCACCGCCACCTGAGTTGACATCGATATTCAACGACTTTGCGGAACTTGAAACCGCATTCAAGTCTGGCAACTGGGATGGAGCACTGAGTGCAACCGGCAAGATTGATATGACATTCAACCGGATGTTGCCCCAACTAAAAAAGGACCTCAAAACCAATCCGGAAAAAACATACAATGAAATCAGCAATAATATTAAGAAGTCTTTGAATGAAAAGAGCTCTGTGGCTACCCAAAGAAATTTCATTGAGTTGCATAGGTTTATTTTTACGTTGTCAAGTAATTATGAATATAAAACCCGGCCGATATTTATCGTTATTGGCAAATATATAGCAGAAGCAGAAGAAGCCAATAATATAAAAAATTACCATAGAGTGGTGAGCGAACTGGATGAAATAATCACTATTTTTGGTTTTGTTGAGAATTACTTGGATAACAAGGCCGCCAAGCGGCAAAAGGTTGAGGGAATAAAAACAATACTCAATGAAATAAGGGTAGCGGGAATAAATAAAAAGAGTGACACAATCAAAACCGGGCTAAAATCTTTGAAAAAGATGCTCACTTCCTTAATCCAAAACTAAATTGCCAAAGACCCGGATTTAATCACACACAGTAATCTATATAAAAAAATTACCTTGTAAAATCTTTGGCCAACTCAAGACTGACAAGCATTACACCTGCCGTACTTCATACTTACTATAATTCAAACAGAACAAGGGGTCGCGGATATAACCGCGACCCCTTGCTTTAACTGGCGGAGAGGCAGGGATTCGAACCCCGGGTGAGTTTCCCCACACCTGATTTCGAGTCAGGCACCATCGACCACTCGGACACCTCTCCAGAAGGGTTTCTATATATCTCATCTGAGAAAGAATTTCAATCAATCTGTTGCATCACTCTTCAGTAATGCCCTTTTTTTGTTTCCGCAGCTGCCGGAAAAAGCTGCTGAGCAGCTCTGCGCACTCCTCGCCGCGCACGCCGCTGGTAACGTCAAAGCGGTGATTCAGGCGGCTGTCGCAGGAGAGGTCGTAGAGTGAGCCGGCGGCCCCCCCTTTCGGATCGAAGCAGCCGAAGACCAATCGGTCGATCCTGGCCAGGATTGCGGCTCCCATGCACATGATGCATGGTTCCAGGGTCACATACAGGGTGGCGCCGGAGAGCCGCCAGTTGCCGGCGCGTTGGGCGGCACGGCGGATGGCGATCAGCTCCGCATGGGCTGCCGGGTCCTGCCGCGTCTCTCTGAGGTTGTAGCCGGAGCCTAATACCCTGCCGTCGCGCACGATCACGGCGCCGATCGGAACCTCGTTCCTGGCCCCGGCCTTGCGGGCCGCCTTGATTGCCTCACCCATCCAGTAATGGTCGTCTTTCATTAGGGAGGCTCTATACAGGAGTTTTTCTTGCGAGGATCTTCCGGCCGATATCGGCACCCACCTTGAACCCCAGGAGCAGCAGAGGGGCGGCGTGGAGGCAGAGGTCGAAAATGTCCAGCGGCCTGTGGAGTGTGCCGTTCATCAGCATCCGGAGCTTTTCGGCAAGGTGGGGTTCGCTGAAATAGGGCGCCGGGCCGAGGATCAGCGCCAGGGGGACGAGCAGCCGGTAGCGGAAGAGCGTGGCGAGCGCGATCATTGCTTACATCTCCAGGATCAGGGGGAGGATCACCGGCCGCCGTTCGATGCTCTTCTTGAAGAACCGCCGGAGTGCAGCCCGAACCTCCTGCTTGACTTCATTGAGGTCGCCCATGACCTCGGGGCTGAGTTCCGAGAGCCTGTCGGTCACCACCCGGCGCGTAGCGTCCAGATAATCCTGGCTCTCGTCTTCAAAGACAAACCCGCGCGAGACAATGTCCGGACCGTAGATAATCTGGCCGTTGTACATGGCAATCCCGATGATCACGATCACCATGCCGTCTTCGGAGAGGTGTTTGCGATCCTTCAGGACGATCTCCCCCACATCGCCAATCCCCTTGCCGTCCACAAAGACCCTGCCGTTCTCGACCTGGTCGATGATGCACCCTTCCCCTTCGGCAAAGGCGATGACGTCGCCGTTGTTGGCCACAATGCACCGTTCGGCCGGTATCCCCACACGCTGGGCCAGCCTGGCATGGCACACCAGGTGGCGGTACTCGCCATGGACCGGGATGAACCAGTCCGGCCGGGTGAGGTTGAGGATCAGTTTCAGCTCTTCCTGGCTGGCGTGGCCGGATACATGGACTTCCGAGACCTGCTCGTGGAAAACCTCGGCGCCGCGGCGATAGAGGTGGTTGATCATGTCGGTGATGGTCTTCTCGTTGCCCGGGATGACACGGGAGGAGAGGATCACCGTATCTCCGGGCGCCAGCTTGATCTGCTTGTGGTCGTCCATGGCAATCCGGGTCAGGGCGCTCATCGGTTCCCCCTGGGAACCGGTGCTGATGATGCAGACCTCTTCCCGGGGGAGATGGGGAAGCTCTTTCAAATCGATGAGGAGACCGTCCGGAACCCGGAGATAGCCGAGTTCCCTTGCTATCTGGACGTTGGCGACCATGGATCTCCCGTTGAGCAGCACTTTGCGGCCGCAGCTGAGCGCAGCCTCCACGACCTGCTGGACACGGTGAATATTGCTGGAAAAGGCCGCGACGATTATTCTGCCCGGACATTTGGGGAACAGCTCGTGAAACGCCTCGCCGACCGCCCGCTCGGAGATGGTGTACCCCTCGCGCTTGACGTTGGTGGAGTCGGACATCAGCGCCAGGACACCTTCCTCGCCGTAGCGCGCGAACGAGGCCAGGTCGGTCAACTCGCCGTCCACCGGCGTCTGGTCGATCTTGAAGTCGCCGGTATGGATGACCGTTCCTTCGGGGGTCCGGATGGCCAGGCCGCAACCATCGACAATGGAATGGGTGACGCGGATGAACTCGACGGTAAAGCAGCCGGCCGTAACCGATTCGCGCGGCTTTACCACCCGCAGGTCGACTTTTTCGTCCAGGTGGAACTCTTTGAGCTTGGCCTTGACCAGCCCCAGGGTCAGGGCAGTGCCGAAGATCGGCGGGTTGATTTCCGGCAGTACGTATGGAAGCGCGCCGATATGGTCTTCGTGACCATGGGTAAGGAAGATCCCGCGGATCCGCTCGACCCGGTCGCGCAGGTAGGTTATGTCCGGCACCACCAGGTCGATGCCGAGCATCGAGGCGTCGGGAAACATCAGCCCGCAGTCGACCACGATGATTTCGTCGCCGTACTCGAACAGGGCCATGTTCAGACCGATCTCCCCGAGACCGCCGAGCGGAATGATCTTGAGGCCCGAGTTGTCCTTTGTCAAAGTGTCCATTGGTGCCTACCTTCCGGCAGGGGTGGTATTGACCAGCAGGGCAATCCTGTCATCACACCGTTTGATCCATTCGGTGCCGGGTGAATAGAGGCTGCGGACTGCATAGAATGAGCTCCTCAGCGCCCGGTATGCCAGCAAGGCCTTGCGCGGATCTCTTTGTTCCAGTTCCTGTCCCAGATTCCAGAGCCGTTCCGCCGAGCGGCCAATCAGTGGGCTCAACGGGGTGTACATATGCAGGGAGGCTTCGTAGGCCGCTATGGCGGCGATCGCGTCCCCTTTGGCCATGGCCTCCTCACCCTTGGAGTACTGGTACCATTGACGGTACTGGGTATTCCCCCAGATCAGGAGGATCGATATGACAGCAGCCACAGTAACGTGTTCCGCTATGGTGCGGGCTTTACTCATATAACGCTATCCTTTGAAAAAGCCGGGTACGGTGAGAATCAGGGCGCCGATAAGAGAGGCGACTACTCCCGCCAGGACGATAAGCGACGCCAGGATGTCGAAAGGCCTGCGGAGGCGGTGCATGGCGGGAAGGCCCCATACAACGCCGGCAAGGCCGCATAAAATGAGGGCAATGGCCAATATCATCTATAGGTCTCCAGGTTTGCTTCGATTGCCGCCCGCACCTGATTCATCAGGTCGGCGCGCTTGCGGCCGGTTTGGGCAATCTCGGATATCGGCTCGGCAAACCGTATATGTATGGTTCCGGGCTTGAGCCAAAGCTGTTTGGCGGGATTAATCGCCCCGCTGCCGCTGATCGAGACCGGAACTATGGGTACTTTTGCCTTTTCCGCCAGCAGGAACGCCCCTTGCTTGAAGGGGATGAGCTGTCCGTCTTCGGAACGGGTCCCTTCCGGAAAGATCACGACACTGACCCCTTGATTGATCCTTGCCGCCGCAGCAACCATGCTGCGGAGCGACTTGCGGCCATCGCTCCGGTCGAGCGGTATATATCCGGCTCTGCGCATGGAGTGGCCGAAGATGGGGTACGAGAACAACTCTTCCTTGGCTATCCAGGAGAATTTCCTCGGGATGGCCTGATAAAGGGCCAGGATGTCGAAATTGCTCTGGTGGTTGCTCATGTATATGACCGGCACATTCTCCGGAACATTTTCCCGGCCCGCAACTTCTACCGAGACTCCACCCATCCTGAGGCTGACGCTGCTCCATGCACAGGCAATCAGGTGATATGCGCTGCCCGTGCCATCAAAAAGGGTGCAGACCAATGCGATTGCCGCGAAGGCAAAGGTCAGCGGGATGAAGAACATGAGGAAAAGATAGGCACGAAGCATTTGGTCGGTACCCGCACAGTTAATCCGAACAAATTTACTTGTTTTTACTTGCAGAGTCAACAGAGTGTTGCAGCAGGGCAAAAGTATATCCCGCCATTCTCCGACTGAGAGATAATCTCAAATTGAGTTACGTGTCAAATTGGTGTATGATCCGCCATCATTAATTGACATCCGTGAAGGAAGGAGTGGCGCCATGGCCAGTTTAAACAAGGTGATGCTTATAGGGAACCTTGGGAAGGATCCGGAGGTCCGCTACACCACGTCGGGCCAGGCAGTGGCGAGCTTTTCCGTGGCCACCAGCGAAAAGTTCAAAAACAGGAACGGCGAGATGGAGGAGCGGACCGAGTGGCACAACGTCGTCCTCTGGGGGCGGCAGGCGGAAATTGCCGGCGAGTATCTGGCAAAAGGGCGCACGGTTTTCATTGAGGGGCGGCTCCAGACCAGGAAATGGCAGGACAAGGACGGCAGGGACCGTTACACCACCGAGATCGTCGGCGACCGGATGCAGATGCTCGGCGGCAAGGGCGAAGGTGGTTCGGGAGGCCGCCAGGGTGGCGGACGCCCGGCAACCGAGGGTGGCTACAACTCTGCTCCGGCCTACGAAGAGCCGTCCTTCAACCCTGATGACGATATACCGTTTTAGTCAGACCTTTCATTTAATACATTCAGAAATACAACCGCCCAAGCCCCGCATTGCGGGGCTTTTTTTGTTTTTGACGATATGAAAAAAATACTTTAACAGGTCTATAATTCGAACAAAAGACGAGGGATATTCTTTTATTACAGGCTGAAATCAACCGGTATGGCTTTGTTCATATTAATTAAGTATTGGCCTTCGGAAGACTTCACAAATTCCAGGAACTTTTTTACCGCTTTATTTGTCACTGTGTTTCTTACTACGAGATGATTCCTGTAGCCGTAAGGCCATTGGCCGCTTTCATACATTAAATAGCTGTTTCCGTCAACTTTGATTGCCTTGAATTTGCCTATGCCTTCAGCCATAGCTATCGCATCCACAATGCCTATAGCATTGCTCCTGGAAACAAGAGCATTGTACATCTCCTGTGATTTCGGCAGATTCACGGCGTCTGGAGATTCTTTCAAATTCTCCATGCAGGCAAACGACTTTCTCAACCTGAATTTGGTGCTGTCACTTTCAGGACGAGTAAGAACTTGTATAGCCGAGTCACTGCCGCCGAACTGTTCCCAGGTTTTTATCTTCCCGGAGTATATGTCGCATAATTGCTGAGTTGAAATATTCGTTACGGGGACATCATTAGTGACAACAATTACCCCGGCAACCTTAGCAATTTCATACGCCTTTATCGGGAGCCTATTTTGGTCATCAGTCAGCCTGACAGCAGACATAGCTATATCTATAGAGCCGTCACTGAGAGCCTTTATCCCTCCGTTTTGCCCCAAAGACTTTTGATTAACCTCCACATTGTCGTCGGGGTTCTCTTCCATGTAGCCTTTGGCCAAATCGGTAAGCATCGGAATCATGCTGCCGGAGCCGCCGATCTTGATCGTTTCGGCATAGACCGGCGATGCTAATATCGTTAGACACAATGTAAATAAAATTTTGAGCATATTTCGCCTCCTGTTACGGGGCATTCATGTTGGGAATGAACCTCTATAATTTTAACGAACTTTAATAGTGGGTCAAATCTGTCGCGAAAAATGAGAGAAAACAGTGTCAGGGTATCTTCCTCATTTAATCTCAAACGGAATTGAGGGGTGGGGACGGTATGAAGGTTCAAATAACCCTTCTGGGACGTAATAAGCTTATAGTTACAAACAATAACGCCGTAGCCAATAATGGTTCCGGCGTTTTGTCATATATGGGCAACGCATGTTGCTGCCTCATATGTTATTATTTGCCAACCGAGGCCCACCGGATATTCTGCATGAACAAGGAGTAGCTATGAATTTGGAAAATCTGCTGCTGGAGATTGTCGAAGGGGTGGCGACCGTGACGGTGAATCGCCCCGGAGCCCTTAATGCTTTGAACCTGGCGACCCTGGCGGAGCTTGAAGACCTAGTCGGGGAGATTGGCCGCAATCCAGAGATCCGGGTGGCGATTATCACCGGCAGCGGGACAAAGGCGTTCGTTGCCGGGGCGGATATCGCCACGATGCGGGATATGTCGCCGATGGAGGCCCGGGAAATGGCGCTTCGCGCGCACCGCATTTTTGCCGGGATCGAACGGTCTGCCAAACCGTTTATCGCCGCGGTGAATGGTTATGCCCTTGGCGGCGGCTGCGAACTGGCCATGGCCTGCGATATCCGGATGGCAGCCGAGACCGCCAAATTCGGCCAGCCAGAGGTCAACCTCGGCATCCTGCCCGGCTTTGGCGGTACCCAGCGTTTACCCCGGCTGATCGGGAAGGGGCGGGCACTGGAACTGATCCTCACCGGAGAAATGATCGACGCCCGGGAGGCGCTGCGCATCGGCCTGGTAAACCGGATTGTGGCTCCGGGAGAGTTGCTGGACGAGACGCGGCTGCTGGCCGGTAAGATTGCCGCCAAGGGGCTGCCGGCCCTGCAACTCTGCAAGCAGGCGGTCATTAACGGTCTTGAGATGGATATTGCCAGGGGGTGCGCATACGAGGCGGAGCTGTTCGCCAACAGTTTCGCCACTGCTGACCAGAAAGAGGGTATGGCCGCTTTTCTGGAAAAACGGCCGGCAGCGTTCCGCGACTGCTGATCTAGTTTATCGACCGATCAATCCGGTTCCGCCAGCTTGGCCGTGGCTTTTGCCGGGACTCCTTCGATGGACTGGCCATTGATTGTTGCGGTCTGGGTGGCCTGATATTGGTAGGTCACCCCTTGTTCCAGCAGGGTGTCCTCATATTTTCCGAAGTTAGGGAGCGCCGCATACGGAGCCAGCGGTTCCGGTTCCCCCTGTTTTGCCCGGTAAATGGCGCATCCTGTCGGAACATATCCTGCGGGCAGGGTTACGGCAATGCATTCCAGGGTGACTGAGCCGGTAGTCGCCGTCGTTTTCAGGACCGGCGCCGGTAGCGGCGCCTGCTTGGTGAACCGGGCATCCGCAGGAGCGCTTTCCGCAGCACTTTTGGTGAAGGCGATCAGCCGGTAGTTGTAGCTGGTCCCCTGCTTTGCCTCCGAATCGTTGTAAAACAGCCGGTCCCCCAGACGTGTTGCCCCTTTCAGGTATTCAAGATCAAACTGCTTGAGCAGCCGCCATGATTCCGGGCAATCCGGACATCCGGCGCCTGGCGACATATCCATCACAAAGAGTTTGAATCCGCTAAGGCCGGTAAGTCTGCCGCCGCTCTCAAGCCGCTTGGGCAGAGACCAGGCGAGCTGCAGGACGTCCCCCTTCTGGACCACAGTGAAATCCTTGGTCTTGGCAGGCACCAGCGCTTCCGGCCTTATGAGCGCCCCTTTCCGGCCGCAGCCGGTCAGGCAGAACAGCAGCAGAATAATCCCGGAATACCTGATCATTTTCCTGCCTTCAGCCGCTCGATCTCCATCCTGACCCGCTCTTCCGCAGTCCCACCGGTGGCTGCCCGCGCATTGACGCTGGCCTCCAGGGTGATGCAGTCAAAGATGTCGGTGTCGATCTTGCCGGAAAACAGCTGCCATTCGGCAACGGACAGCTCCTTCAGCTCCATCTCGTTTTCAATGCAGTAATGCACCGCTCTGCCGACAACTTCATGGGCATCGCGGAACGGCAACCCCTTGCGGACCAGGTAATCCGCGACATCTGTGGCAGTTGAGAAACCCTTGGCCGCCGCGGCCCGCATGGTTGATGCATTGATCCGCATCTCCCGGACCATGTCGCTAAAGATCTTGAGGCTCCCCTTGACCGTGTCGATGGTATCGAACAGCGGCTCCTTGTCTTCCTGCATATCCTTGTTGTAGGCGAGCGGCAGCCCTTTCATAACGGTGAGCAGCGCCATCAGGTTGCCGTAGACCCGGCCGGTCTTGCCGCGCACCAGTTCGGGCACATCGGGATTTTTCTTCTGGGGCATGATTGAGGAGCCGGTGCAGAAGGAGTCCGAAAGCTCCACGAACTTGAACTCGCTGGTGGACCAGAGGATGAGCTCTTCGGAGAAGCGGGAGAGGTGCATCATCAGGATGGAAGCGGCGGCAATGAACTCGATGGCAAAGTCACGGTCGGATACGGAATCAAGCGAGTTGCGAGTCACAGCGGGGAAATCCAGGATCTCGGCCACATGTTCCCGGTCGATCGGGAAGGTGGTCCCTGCCAGGGCGCCGGCGCCGAGAGGGAGCACATTGACCCGCTTCAGGCAGTCCTCCATCCTGGCCTTGTCCCGTTTGCACATCTCCACGTAGGCAAGCATGTGGTGCGAGAACAGGATCGGCTGGGCGGTCTGGAGGTGGGTGTAGCCCGGCATTATCACCCCGAGGTTCGATTCTGCCTGATTTATCAGGGAGTCGATAAGCATGTCGAGATAGGCGCTGATCTCGACGATCTCGTCACGGAGATAGAGGCGGATGTCCAGGGCCACCTGGTCGTTGCGGGAGCGGCCGGTGTGCAGCCGTTTCCCGGCTTCGCCGATCTTTGCCGACAGCCGTGCCTCGATGTTCATGTGGATATCTTCGAGCGAGATCGAAAAGTCGAATGTTCCTGACTCGATCTGCTGGAGAATCTCGTTGAGCCCTTTTTCAATGGCCAGGACGTCTTCCACCGGGATGATCCCCTGCTTGCCGAGCATCCGGGCATGGGCGATGGAGCCCCGGATATCCTGGTGATAAAGCCGCTTGTCGAAATCGATCGAAGCGGTGAACTCTTCCACGAATTTGTCGGTCGGCTGGGTGAAGCGGCCGCCCCAGAGCTTGTCTTTGGACATGGTAAATCTCCTGTAAGAAGTAAAATCTTGACTATCGTTAAAACTTGCGCGAGGAGCTTGCTTGAACAGAAAGGCTGTTCAGCCAATCCCGGAAAGCTCCAGCCAGGCCGGATTCGCTTCGGCATGGCTGGCAATTTCTTCGAGGATCGCACTGATACCGGTCTGCGGTTCCCATCCCCATATTTCTTTGGCCAGGGAACAGTCCATGACCAGCCAGGGGATGTCGAACCTCCGGCTCTCCGGGGTGCTGCTGACCTGATGCGACCCGGAACGTTCCCGGCACCAGCTGCTCAGTTCGGCGAGCGACATGGCATTGGCCGCACCGCCGCCGAGGTTGACAATCCTGGTTGCGTCGCCCGTTCCTGCTGATGTCTGCTTGATCAGTAATGGCACCAGATCTCTCGGGTGCAGGGCGTCGCGTACCTGGTAGCCGTTGCCGCCGAACCCGATGTAGGCGAGCGGCTTGCGCCGGAGCCAGGAATTGATCCAGAAAGCAAAAATCCCCTGATCCGGCCGTCCGAACTGCCCCGCTCCGGCCAGGACCCCGCACCGGTTGATCCAGACCGGGAAGCTGAAGCTCTCGCCGTATTCGAGCGCCAGAAGCTCCGAGGCGATTTTGGTACTGCCGTAGAGCGACACCGGCGGTGTGGTGCTGAACAGTTCGCTGACCCCGTTGCTGCTAAGACCGGCCGGCAGCGGTTGCCCCGGAACAAGACGGAACGCCTCTCCGCAAGGTTCGACAGCTGCTTTGGCCAGAGGGGCGATGGAATAGACCCGGCTGGTGCTGATCAAAATGAAACCTGCTGCGCAGCGCTTGCAGTACTCCAAAATATTTATCGTTCCAAGCAGGTTGTGTTCCACCAGTTGCCGGCTGCTGGTCCGGCCATCGATTCCGGCGAGGACGCTCGGGTTGGCAGCGGCGTCGATGACCCAGTCCACCTTTGGCAGGGGCTCGAAATCGGCCTGGGCGCGGATGTCGCCATGATACAGTTTGATGCCGAGGTTCTGCAGCTCTATGCGGTTGCTTTCGCTTCCAGGCCGGCTGAAGTTGTCAATCCCGTAAATGGTGATGCCGGGTTGCGCCGCCAGCAAGGACCTGGCGAGTGTGCTCCCCACAAAACCGCAGATGCCGGTAATGAGTAGTTTCATCATGTGAGTATGGCCTATTACCTGACTCTGGTCCTGTTTGATTCAGGCAGCGCCGAGGCGTTCCTTGCGAATATATATCCTTACACCGTTTACATCGGCAACCATGGTGTAATTGCTCTGAATGTACCTTGCAACCCGATCATATCGTTCCATGCCGTATATTTTCTTATCCGTGAAGGCAAACTGACCGGGGGCAACCGCATCGAGAAAAACCGGAGGCTTTGCGGTTGTTAATTCGGCAAGATATGAATTCAGATAGTAATCCTTGTTGCCGAAGTCACCCGAGATCTGGGTCAAACCGGTCTTGCACGCAATTGTGAGGCCGGACCTCACATAGTAAGTATCGGCCCATCCCCAGATGGCCATTTTCTCTCCGGGCTTGCTGTATTGCCTGATTAATGCTGTGATATATTGATCAAATCTGCTGTCAATGCTGAGTAGTTGTTTGAACAGCCCGTCAAAATTCAGCAAATACGGCCTATTGTATAACTGGCCGGCAATAGGTATGGATAAATAAAGCAGAATTGTCAAAATCCGAACGGACTTGATGGTTGTTTTATCATAAATTACGACAACTACTATTGCGGACAACAGGGCAAGCGGCAATGATATCAGCAGAAAATAGTGATGAAATGCTCTGCCCGGCAAGTAAACTGCGATTACACTCATTATCAGCAGTAATAATAATGCCAAGACATAATAAGTCAGATTGCTAATACGTCGTCCTGAATCAACCGGTTGTGGATTAGTTGTTATATGAGGCTTATATTTGCGATAAACCAAATAAATGATGACAATCAGGAGTGACGATATGGCCATTAAAGAAAAGAATTTGCCATTGTCGGCATTAACTTTACTAAAGGCACTGCCAAATGCGGCAAACGATTGGCCGCTGAATTTGTTCGATCCGGCGTAATTGAATTGGCCGAATATATATCTGATCATAAAGTCCTTGTATAGCCCAAAGAACCAGACGTAACAGATGATGATTACTGTAGCGGCAGTGCCGCCTATTATGTACGTCGACAGCATCGGAGCAACTTTATTCTCTTCCGATCGCTTGGCGTATATTGCCATGCATCCGAACAAAAACACGGCGGCTGCAATTGGAATACTCTGGATCTTTGCATACGGCGCGCATCCCAGCAGTAAACCGGCGGTAAAAATGAGCGGCAATCTGCGATTGCCGTTTGCCTGCCAGAATTTGGCAAGAAAGTACAACGCCGCTGCGATTAGCAGGTTAACCGGATGCTCGGCATTATATGATATGAAATCGATAAAATATGTCAGACTGACAAAAATGACCAGCGGCACAACCGACAGCATGGCAACTTTGCTGGATGTAAAAGCCCTGATCGTTAAAAAAAGCAATATGGTTGACAATAACTGCATCAGTACGGCAATGAGCTTAGCCGAGCCATAATCGATCTGAATATTGAAAAGCAGAGGAGCAATAAGCGGGTATGTAGTCAGGGGTCCGTGTGTGCCTAGGTCAACAGATCTCCAAAATACTGGATCCTGTGTCAGTGTCATTGCCGAGGCAATTTCGAGGCTCTCGTCAGGATTTGTGAGCTCCAGTGCCAATAACGGAAAGCGCCCGAAAAGAATAGCGATTATTATGATGGTTATAAACAGTGATACGTAATACTTATTATTTGCCAGTTTTGGGTATGCAACAGGAATTACTGCAATAAATGTCAGCAATATGATCGCGGAAATAAGTATGGTTGAATAAGTATCCGGCATGGCGCCAAAATAATGTAATAACTTATTTGCCAGGTTGGTTATGCTGATTTTATCAATAGGCATATTTGCTCATTTCCAGAGTGGAACGACTTACATCTCCGGGATCTTTTCCCATTTGTCGCCCGAAACATAGCGCATGATATTGTGGACCTTGAGCGGCACCCTTGAGGTCCGGGGGTCAAGGTCGTGGTGCAACGGCAGATTGAAATAAATGAGCCTGGTTTCGGCCCCGAACCTGAGGCGGCATACCGGCAAACCGCCGAAGTCGTCGGTGGAAAACTCCTTCTGCTGCATCTGGGCCAGCTTGTGACGGCGGTTTATGACTACGCTGGAATGGCCGTATGTCTCTGTGGTCGCCGAACCTTCCAGGGCGGTCTCGCAGGAACTGTTGCCGAATACGGTAACAGTCTCCCTGACGCCGGGGAAATCCTCCAGGTATTCGCCGTAAAATCCGCTTATGACATCGCGGTAGCTCTGATGTTCCGGCTTCGGATTGCACTGGATGACGAAAAGTGTGTCAAGTCCCTGCCTGGTAGTGAAAAACAGCTGGTTGGCGTAGTCGATAATCTGCTTTATGTTTGAAGAGTAAAGATCTCGATATAGGTAGTCCAGGCAGATCAAAACCATAAAATTGAAGCAGGACGGCCTGGAGCGGAAGAAATAGGCATGCCGTCCCCGGTAAAGGTCGTGGCCCTTGTCCAGGAACTCTTCACCATGGAAAGGGTGGCTCTTGGCCTCAAGAAATACCCGCAGCTTCCCATCGGCCTCTTTGGCCGCTATACAGCACCAGTTTACCGGCATCTCCAGGACATCCCCGGAATCTATGTCTCTGTCGACCAGCTCTATGGCTTCCTGATTATCGTCCCGGAAACGTTCGAGCATCTCCCGGTAGCTGCGCAGGGAAACATGCTCGATCCCGAACATGGTGACCGTATTGGGTCGAAAACTGCGGTCAATGGCTGCCAGCATGTCGTCAAAATTACGGTAGGGGATGCTGGTTTCCGGTAGCATCAGGAAATGCAGCTTTTTCAGGTTTCCTTCCCCGGCTGTAATCAGCTCCAGGATCGATTCCATCTGGCGCCATTTATCGTCAGGGTCTGTCAGCAGATATCCTTCGGGCGCCCTGCGGAGCCGGTTCGGAATCTGGGCGATCAGGCAGTGCAGGTGGTGTCCGAGAGGGAATTCGAGATTAAGTTTTTTGTCGATTATCTTGATCATGTGTCAGGCAACCGCCGGCTCGAATGAATGTTTATCGGCTACTCGCACCCCAGTGCAAACGGGATCTCTGCCGCAGGAGAGAGGGCGAGCGGCATATCCACGGCATTATTCCTTGGCAACGGCTTTAGGGAGCTCGGCAGCCTTTAGCGTCCTGCGCTCCAGGGCCGGGAAGATCTTCCTGAGAATGAACTGGGTCCCAAGCGGCATCTTGTACCCGTCAAGCTCCGACTGGCTCACCCAGCGTGCTTCGTCAATCTCATCGGGATTATGGGCAATGTCGCAGTAGAGTGGGCGGCAGAGATAATAGAGGATGATGAAGTGGTAGTTGTCCTCTCCGGGGGTCACATGCTCGAAGACATCCAGCAGGTCTTCCACCTCGATCCGCAACCCCACCTCCTCCATGACCTCACGCTCCAGCGCAGCGACAATCGGCTCACCGAGGTCGATCTTGCCGCCGGGCATCACCCATTCCCCATGGAACGGCTGAATGTTCCTCCTGGTCAGGAGGACTTCATTGTCTCCGTTCAGGATCACGGCAACAACCGAGGTAACGATATGGTCCTTTTTGAATTTCGGTTTGGTCATGTCCGGAAAGAATAAGGGGGAACCGTGTGACCGGCTCCCCCGGAATGCCAGGAGTTACTTCTTCCTGTTGGCTTTCATCAGCGATTGGATTCGGAGCCGCAGGGAGTTGATCTTGATGAACCCGGTGGCGTCGGCCTGGTTATAGACCTGGTCCTTCTCGAAGGTGGCGAAGTCGAGGTTGAAGAGGGAGTCGGTCTCGGATTTGCGCCCCACGGTACGGCAGTGGCCCTTGTACAGCTTCAGGCGGGCAACGCCGTTGACGGTCTTCTGGGAGTCGTCGATCAGGGTCTGCAGCATCTGGCGCTCCGGAGAGAACCAGTAACCGGCATAGATCTGCCAGGCGTACTGCGGGATGAGCGAGTCGCGGATCCGCATCACTTCGCGGTCCATGGTGATCTGCTCCACCGCGGAGTGGGCCTCGCGCAGGATGGTTCCGCCCGGGGTCTCGTAGACGCCGCGCGACTTCATCCCGACCGAGCGGTTCTCCAGCAGGTCCACCCGGCCGATGCCGTGCTCGCCGCCGATGTAGTTCAGGTGCGCCAGGAGCTGGGCCGGGGTCATGGCAACGCCGTCCACTGCCACTGCATTGCCGTTCTTGAACTCGATCTCGATGAACTGCGGCTTGTTCGGGGCCTTTTCCGGCGCCTTGGTCAGCACGTACATGTTTTCGGGGGGCTCGGCCCAGGTATCCTCCAGGATGCCGCCTTCAAAGGAGATATGCAGCATGTTGCGGTCGCTGGACCAGGGCCGCTTCTTGGTGACCGGGATCGGGATGCCGTTCTTCTTGGCATAGCTGACCAGGGCGGCACGGCTGTTCAGTTTCCAGTCTCGCCACGGGGCAACCACGGTGATCGACGGGTCGAAGTGATAGTAGGCCAGCTCGAACCGGACCTGGTCGTTCCCCTTGCCGGTGGCGCCGTGAGAGACGGCGTCGGCCCCTTCGATCCTGGCGATCTCCATCTGGCGCTTGGCGATCAGCGGCCGGGCAATTGAGGTGCCGAGCAGGTAATGCCCCTCGTAGATGGCGTTGGCACGGAACATCGGATAGACGAAATCCCTGACAAACTCTTCTTTCAGGTCATCGATATAGACCTTGCTGGCGCCGGTGGCAAATGCCTTTTCCCGGACCGGATCGAGCTCGTCGCCCTGGCCCAGGTCGGCGGAAAAGGCGATCACTTCACAGCCGTATTCGTTCTTCAGCCACTTGAGGATGATGGAGGTGTCCAGCCCGCCGGAATATGCGAGCACGATCTTTTTCACGTCGGTCTTCGGTTTTGCCATTTGTGGTCTCCTTTATCGGATATTGGTCAGATTATTTTATTAATGTGGCCATAATGGCCTTCTGCACATGCAACCGGTTTTCTGCCTCGTCCCAGACCACGGAGCGCGGCCCTTCGATGACCGAGTCGCTGATCTCCTCGCCGCGGTGGGCCGGCAGGCAATGGAGGACCAGGCAGTCCGCCTTCGCCAGGCTGACCAGGGTGTCATCGAGGCAGTAGCCGACAAACGCCTTCTCGCGCACCTTCTGTTCCGCTTCCTGCCCCATGCTGGCCCAGACATCGGTGTTCAGCACGTCGGCTCCGCTAACCGCCTCGCGCGGATCAGTGGTCAGGATCAGCTTTGCCCCCTTGTCTCTGGCCCAGGCGAGCACCCCGGCATCCGGTTCGTACCCCTTGGGGCAGGCGAGCCGGAGTTCAAAGCCGAAAATGGCGGCAGCCTCGATCCAGGTGTTGGCCATGTTGTTGCCGTCGCCGACCCAGGCGTAGGTGAGGCCGTCATATCTGCCTTTGTGCTCGATGACGGTGAAGATGTCGGCCATGATCTGGCAGGGGTGGAACTTGTCGGTAAGGCCGTTGATGACCGGCACATCAGAGTAGCGGGCGAACTCGTCTACGATCTCCTGGCCGTAGGTGCGGATCATGACGCCGTCGCAGTAACGAGCCATGACCCTGGCCGTGTCCTTGATCGGCTCGCCGCGTCCCATCTGGGATGTCGCCGACGAAATGAACAGCGGCTGGGCACCCAGCTGATAAACGCCGACCTCGAACGAGATACGGGTCCGGGTGGATGATTTTTCGAAGATCAGGGCGACGCTCTTACCTTTGAGGAGGTGATGCTCCGTGCCGTTCTTCTGCTTGGCCTTCAATTCGCCGGTCAGCTTGAAAAGCGCATCCAGTTCCGATTTGCTGTACTGGCTCAGCGCCAGGAAATGACGGGTCATTGCTTAACCTCTCGTTGTTCTTTTTGTTGAAATATCCAGGTGCTCATCATCTCGTGATACGCCTCTTCAAGCGAAGCGGTAAATGCCGGTACATCGCAGAGCCTTGAACCGGCAACCCGGTTTCGGACAGTCTGGCGCAAAGCTTCCAGCTTGTTGAGATCGTTTGCCAGCCGGACTGCAGATGCAACATAGGCATCTTCAGAATCGGCAATGAGATCCTCTAATCCGGCGTGCGTCAGGATGCTTGCTCCAACCCTGGCCGCGTGGCGTGCGCCCCGCAGGGTTATTACCGGAACCCCCATCCAGAGGGCATCGAAGGTGGTGGTAGTGCCATTATAGGGGAAGGTATCAAGGGCGATGTCAATTTCGTTGTAGGAGCGATAATGGTCCTCGATCGATGCGGTAAAGGAGCGTAACTCAATGCGGCTGCTTTCGAGTCCATGGTTACGGAATCGTTCCAGCAGGCGAGATCCCAGCATGGGGTCTGCAAAGGCCTTGCTTTTCAGGACAAGTCTGGAGCCGGGCAGTTGGCTGAGTATGGACGCCCAAAGGGCGATGACCCGGTCGTTGACCTTGGCCAGATTGTTAAAGGAACCGAAAGTGATCCGGTTGCTTCCCCTGGCGGGCAGCGGCGCAACATCCGGCGATGTTGCCGGCGGTTCATAGCATAAAAAGCTGTCGGGCAGGCGCAGCAAGGTTTCGCTGGCATGCCTGTCGTCTTCATCCGTCGGGTCGGCAATCCTGTCGGTCAATCGATAATCAATGGCTTTCAGGCCAGTGCTGCAGGGATAGCCAAGCCAACTCACCTGAACCGGTGCCGGTTTCAGGGCGAAAACCGGAAGCCGGTTGTTTGCCGTATGGCCGGCAAGATCCACGAGTATGTCGATCTCGTCGGTTCGAATGAGCCTGGCCAGCTCCTGGTCGCTCATCTGTTTCACGAAGTGCCATACGTCAGCCGCATTCTGCAGCTGTTCCGTACAGTTATCAATGGTCTGTTTGTTGTAATAGCAATAGGTTGTCACTCTGCTGCGGTCATGGGTTTTAACCACAGGGAGCATAAAATAGCCGACCGGGTGGTTGCAGAAATCAGGGGACAGATAGCCAACCCTGATCGGCCGATCCAGTGTTTGTGAGTTTTTGTACTGCGTATAGGGCTGGAGCGGATGTCCGTGCTGAATGTCCCATTGCTGGTGGGCATCCGCAAGGGTAGCCGGCGTCTGGAGCGGATCGTACTGGAGGATCATCAGGATGTTCGAATGTGCCACCAGAAAGTCAGGGCGGATCGCCAGGGCCTGCCGGTAACAGCTTAAGGCCTGGTCAAGCGCCATCTGATCTTTGTAGGTATTGCCAAGGTTCAGCAACGTGACGGAATTGTTAGGCGCAATTTCCAGGGCCTTCCGGAAACAGGAAATTGCTTCGTCCAGGCGTGCCGCATGGTGGTAAACAGTGCCGAGGTTTATGTAGGCCTCGGCGCACCCGGGCATCAGGGGTATTGCCTTTTGGATCAGTTCGATTGCTTCAGCGTTGTTCCCCTGTTGAAATTCAGATACCCCCAGCAGGTGGAGAGCGTCACCGTTTTTGGGCTGCTGAACGAGTATTGTCCGATAGACGGTTGATGCCTCTGCCAGCCTGCCTGACTTATGGGCATCGGTTGCCCGGGCCATTGCCGCCTTCAGATCCGTAAGACGATTGTTAGCAGATGCGGATGAAGAGCCATAGCAGCATTTTTTGAACTTAAGCCCGCTCCCGCAACTGCAAGGATCATTACGGTTGATTGTCATTGAACACCCTTACGGTTCATTGCGGTCAAAGTTCCCGGAAAATATCGGTTAAAATCGCTACCATCTTGTTCACATCCTGCTTTGAAACGATGAGCGGCGGGACAAAGCGCAGGACCTTGTCCTGGGCGACATTGAGCAGGACTCCCCGCTCGTGCCCCTTCTTGACGATGTCTCCGGCAGGAATGGACAGCTCCATCCCGATCATCAGCCCGATTCCGCGGACATCGGTGACAAATGGGAATTTCTTGCCCAGGGCTTCCAGTTCGCCCAGGAGATATTCACCCATCTCTTCGGCCCGGTTCAGGATGCCGTCTTCCAGGATGCACCTGACAGCGGCTATGGCAGCGGCTGTAACCAGCGGATTGCCGCCAAAAGTGGAGCCGTGGGTGCCGGGACCAAAGGAAGCCGCGACTTCGTTTCTGGCCAGCATGGTGCCGATCGGCGCCCCGCCGGCCAAGGCCTTGGCCAGGGTCATGATGTCCGGCTCGACTCCGAAATGCTCATAGGCGAACAGCTTGCCGGTCCTGCCGATCCCGACCTGGACCTCATCGAAGATGAGCAGCAGTTTGTGGCGATTGCAGATCTCCCGGACTGCCTGGAAATAATCTGCTGACGGCACCACTACACCGCCTTCGCCCTGGATCGGCTCCAGCATGATCGCGCAGGTCTGGGGGGTGATGGCGGCTTCAAGGGCAGGGGCATCGTTGAACGGGACATACCGGAAGCCATGCAGCAGGGGGTCGAAGAATTTCTGCACCTTCTCCTGTCCGGTGGCCGAGACGGTCGCCATGGTCCGGCCGTGGAACGAGGCGAGGGCAGTGATTATCTCGTACCGTTCCGGGTTGGCGTGGGTCTCCCGGCTGTGTTTCCGTGCCAGCTTGATGGCGGCCTCGTTGGCCTCGGCGCCGGAGTTGCAGAAGAATGCCTTGTCTGCGAACGAGTTGGTGCAGAGGAGTTCTGCCAGTTCTATCTGTTGCGGGATCTGGTAGTAGTTGGAGCAGTGGATCATGGTTGCGGCCTGATCCTGGATCGCCTTCACCACCTTGGGGTGGCAGTGGCCGAGGTTGTTTACCGCCACGCCGGCCAGAAAGTCGAGATACTCCTTGTCGTCCGCGTCCCAGACGCGGCATCCTTCGCCACGTACCGGCACGATCGGGTACCGGCCGTAGGTCTTCATGATGTACTGGTCCGATTTTTCTATCCATTGAGCAGAGTTCATCGTAGGTTCCCCAAGAAACGTGATATTTGTGTCAGATTGGTGCTTCCGCAGAAGCTCCCGCGGAGGCGTAGCAGCGCTACGCCGCACAAGAGGAGATTCGAGGACGGCGCCAAGATGACGGGAAGAGCACGTTTCATTATGCGATCTCCGTTCCTACGCCGACATCGGTGAATATCTCCAGCAGCACGGCATGCCGGACCCGGCCGTCGATGATGTGCGCCTTCCGGGCCCCTTCCTTAAGCGCATCCACGCAGCATTCGACCTTCGGAATCATGCCGCCCGAGATGGTGGCGTCATTGATCAGGCGCGGCACGTCGGCGAGCTGAATGCTCGGGATCAGTGCCCCTGACTTATCCTTAACCCCTTCCACATCGGTCAGGAGCATCAGTTTCTCGGCGTGCAGCGCGCCGGCGACCCGCCCGGCAACCAGGTCGGCATTGACATTGTAACTTTCGCCATTGGCCCCGACCCCTACCGGGGCGATGACCGGGATGAACTTGCCGTGTTCCAGGGTCTGGATCAGCTCCTGGTTGACCTTGACCACGTTGCCGACGTAGCCGATATCGACCATTTCGGCCGACCCGTCATCCCCCTTGATCTCTTGAAGCATCTTCTCGCACAGGAGCAGGGTGCCGTCCTTGCCGGACAGCCCGACGGCACGTCCGCCATGCTGGTTAAGATACCCAACGACCTCTTTGTTGACCTGGCCGGTCAGCACCATCTCCACCACCTTCATGGTTTCGCTATCGGTCACCCGCATGCCGCGGACAAATTCCGAGACAATGCCGTACCGTTTCAGGGTGTCGTTGATCTGCGGCCCGCCGCCGTGCACGATGACCGTATTGATCCCGAGCGATTTGAGGAGAATGACATCCAGGGCGAACGATTCTTTGAGTTTCTCGTCAGACATGGCATGGCCGCCGTACTTGATGACGATGGTCTTGCCGGAGAACCGGCGGATATATGGCAGGGCCTCCATCAGGGTGTTGGCCTTGTCGATCAGATGCTGCATAAACTCTCCGCAAACGGGCTGAAATGCCGGATAATGAAGAATGGGTAACTATAGCAGAAAAGTTGGATTTATCAACCCGAAAGAAGCGAATATCAGGGTTTTTAGCGGGTAATCAGGCGGGAATTTCCAATTCTTGCATGGGTAGGACAATGGTGGCGCAGGAGCCTTTGCCTGCTTCGCTTTCGATGCTTATCGTGCCGCCATGGAGACGAACAAACTCCCTGGAGTAATACAGCCCCAGTCCGAAACCCCTTACCTGGCCGGTGTTGGCGGGGTCTACCTGGTAGAACTTCTCAAAGATCTTGGGAAGCTCTTCCCTGGATATTCCTGCTCCGGTATCGCGAACCTGCAGGACTGCCCGGTCTTCCGAACTCTTTAACGAGATGGAGACCTGCCCGGTATCTCCGGAGAACTTGTAGGCGTTTTCAATGATCTGGCGGATGGCAAAGCCGAGTTTTTCCCGGTCAGCAGAGATCGGGGGGAGGGGGTCGATATCGAGGACCGACTGCAGACCGCTTTTGCTCAATACTTCCTTTGATTCCGCTATCGATTGCATGATCAGGGTCGACAGGTCGCACCGTTCGAGACGCAGAGATTCCCCGTTTACCATGACCCTGCTGAAGGTGAGCAGTTCTGCAATCATCCGTTCGAGATAGCAGGCTTCATTGTAGATCATTTTTACGTTCTGCTTGTAAATCTCGTCTTCCGGGTCGAAGAGCCCGGTGGCGAGATTCTGGAGAAACAGGGAGATGGCGGTAATCGGGGTCCGGAACTTATGCGAGATGAGGGACAGGAAATTCGTCTTCAGCCGGTCCAGGTTTTTCAGGCTCGCCAGTTCTTCCTTGAGCTCTTTCTTTACCAGTGCCTTATCTACCGCGGTTTTAAGCTGCAGGAGGTTGAGCGGCTTCGCGATAAAGTCGTCGGCATCGTCTTTCAGGGCGTTCAGGATGATATCCTTCTCGGCAAACCCGGTCATGATAATGACAACCGAGGTCGGGTCGATCTCCTTGACCTTTTTCAGGAGATCGAGCCCGTTCATTTTCGGCATCATCACGTCGGTCAGGATGACGTCGACTCCTCCCTGTTCAAAAAGAGAAAGCGCATCGGTTCCGTCGCACGCCTCAAGGACGCTGTACCCCTTCAGCGCCCGGCTGCAGAGATCGCGAATGATTGCCTCATCATCGACAATCAGGATGGTCTTGTTGCACTCTCCGGTTGCCGGATCGTTGCTATGGGTTTGGGAGAGGATCATGATATCCCTTGTTGATAAATCAGATTCGCGAATCTCTGTTGCCTGTTTGCGTCAGGCGATCAGTTCGGCCGCCTTCTCCAGTGCGTCCTTGAGTTTCTCCGGCTGACTCCCCCCTGCCTGTGCCAGGTCGGGTTTGCCCCCGCCGCTGCCGCCGATGATCGGGGCCAGTTGCCTGATGAGATCCCCGGCCTTGAACCTGGCGGTCAGCTCTTTGGTCACTGCAACCAGCAGATGCGCCTTCCCCTCGGAGACGGCGCCGATGACGATGATTCCCGAACCGAGCCGGTCCTTCAGTGTATCCGACAGCTCCCGGAGCCCTTTCGGGTTGGCATCGCCGATCTGTACGGCAAGAAGCTTGATACCGTTGATCTCCTGCACCCCGGCAAGAAGGTCCGAAGAGTGGGCAGAGTTCAGTTTCCCCTGCAGTGACTCCAGCTCGCGCTGCATCTCTTTCTGCCGGGCAATCAGCTTCTCAAGCTTGTCGACCGGATCGGAACCTTCGGCTTTGAGCATGGCGCTGATACGGCGTTTTTCGTCCTCCAGCGCCTGCACATGGCGCAGCGCCCCGGCGCCGGTAAGCGCCTCGATCCTGCGCACACCCGCTGCTATGCCGGCTTCGGAAACGATTTTGAACAGCCCGATCTCCCCGGCGGCATGGACATGCGTACCGCCGCACAGTTCCATGCTGAATTCGCCGACCCGCACCACGCGGACGCGCTCACCGTATTTCTCCCCGAAAAGGGCTGTGGCGCCGCTATCCATTGCTTCGGCAACGTTCATCTCGGTTGCCGTGACATCGGAATTTTCCATTATGTAACTATTGACGATCTCCTCGGCTCTGGTGATCTCTTCATCGGACATCGCCGCGAAATGTGTAAAGTCGAATCTCAGCCTCTCAGGGTTGACCAGTGATCCGGCCTGCTTTACATGGTCGCCCAGCACCTGGCGCAGGGCGGACTGCAGGAGATGCGTCGCGGTATGGTTCCTGGCGGTCGCGGCCCGGTCCTTGGACGATATCTTCAGGTCGGCGGCGTCTCCCTTGCGGACCGTCCCTTCATTCACCTGCGCATGATGGATAATCAGATCGGGAAACGGCCTGCTGGTGTGCGTAACGGTCAGATGGGCCGCGCCTGTGGAGATGGTTCCGACATCGCCCGCCTGGCCGCCGGATTCTCCGTAGAACGGCGATGAGTCAGTTACTATCTCGATCTCTTCACCGGTACCTGCTTCGTCGGCTTCCTTGCCCCCCTTTACCAGTGCGGTAACCGTGCCGTAGGAGCAGCGCTCGCCATAGCCGACGAATTTGGTCCTGACACCGGCGTTGTGCAGGCTCTTGAAAATGGTGGCAATGCCCTCTTCGCCCGATCCTTTCCAGTTTTCCCGGGCCTGTTCACGCTGGCGCTTCATGCAGGCCTCGAAGCCGGCTTCATCGAGGACGAAGCCTTCTGCGGCAACGATATCCGCGGTAAGATCGATGGGGAAGCCATAGGTGTCGTACAGCTTGAATATCGTCTCGCCCGGTATCACCTTGCCGCCCGATTTCTTAAGCGAGGCCACTTCGTCGTTAAGAATGGCGAGCCCGCGGTCGAGGGTCTCCGCAAACCGCTCCTCCTCGGCCTTTATCACCTTTTTTACGTATTCTTCCCGCTCCAGCAGCTCCGGGAACGCGTCTCCCATGATTCCGTTCACTGCATCCACTGCCCGGTACAGGACCGGCTCGGCAAAGCCGAGCATCTTGGCATGGCGGGCCGCACGGCGCATGATGCGGCGGAGCACGTAGCCGCGCCCTTCGTTTGAGGGGAGCACGCCGTCGCAGATCAGGAAGGTCACGGCGCGGGAGTGGTCGGCAATGACCCGCATGGAGACATCGTCTCTGTCATTGGTCCGGTATTTTTTGCCGGAAAGTTTCTCGATATGCTTGATGATCCCCTGGATGAGATCGGTGTCATAGTTGGATTTCACCCCCTGCATCACGGTGCAGATCCGCTCCAGCCCCATGCCGGTATCTACCGCCGGCTTCGGGAGCGGCGTCAGAGTACCGTCCGCAGAGCGGTTAAACTGCATGAAGACATTGTTCCAGATCTCCATGTAACGGTCGCAGTCGCAGCCCACGGCGCAATCCGGGCTGCCGCACCCAACCTCCGGGCCGTTGTCCCAGAAGATCTCGGTGCATGGGCCGCAGGGGCCGGTGTCGCCCATGGACCAGAAATTGTCTTTTTCGCCGAAACGGTAGATCCGGTCTCTGGGCACCCCTTCCTGCTTGTGCCAGATATCGGCAGCTTCGTCGTCGTCGGTGTACACCGTTACATAAAGACGGCTCTTGTCCAGCTTCAGCTCTTTGGTCAGGAATTCCCAGGCAAAGGCAATCGCTTCTTTCTTGAAGTAGTCGCCGAAAGAAAAGTTGCCCAGCATCTCGAAGAAGGTATGGTGGCGGGCAGTGCGCCCGACATTTTCCAGATCGTTATGCTTCCCGCCGGCCCGGACGCATTTCTGGGAACTGGCCGCCCGGACATAATCCCGCTTTTCCATGCCGAGAAAACAGTCTTTGAACTGGTTCATCCCTGCATTGGTGAACAGGAGCGTCGGATCGTTGTGCGGAACCAGGCCCGAGCTCTGTACGATGGTATGGCCGCGCTCCATGAAAAAAGTAAGAAATTTTGCCCTGAGTTCTTTGCCGGTCATTGTTAAACCTCTGATTGAAATGGATAAAACTGGAAACCAGTTAATAAAATATTATTCAAATTCTGTTGAAACCGTTTTGAAGACGGTCATGATCGCGCCGGTGGAAAAGCCCCGCCGTTGCAGAAAGCCGAAGATCCGGCGCTTCTCGCGATCGTCCGCCGTAAAGGGATCAAATTCCGGGAACCGGCGGCGTAACAGCATCCGCAAGGTCTCAGTTTCATCCGAGCCCGATGTCAGCTCGCTAATCACTTCGGACGCCGTCGCCTGGTCAATCCCCCTCTGCCGCAGCTCTGCCCGGAGGCGGGGACCGTAGCACCGTCCCCCTTCCAGGGCGGCTGCCGCCCATCGTTCCGCATACCGCCGGTCATCGAGATAACCTTTTTCCTGCAGAGACGAGATCGTCGCTTCGGCAACCTCCGGGGAAAAGCCGTTGCGGATCAATTTCCGTTTCATCTCGGCCTTACTGTGGTCCCGGCGGGCAAGAATGCGGATGGCCGATTCGCGGGCTTTTGCCTCGTCCGTCATCAGAATTTCTCGATGTCGATCTTCCCGTCTTCTCCGACTCCGTCATCATGCTTTTCCTCTTTGGTGAACTGGTCCCAGGAGGCATTGGAAGTGGAGGAAATGCCCGAGACCTTGAGGGCAAAGTCGTCGGGGTTGGATGACTGCCGCAGCGCCTCTTCATAGGAGATCAGCTTGCTGGTGTACAGCTTCATCAGGGACTGGTCGAATGTCTGCATGCCGTATGAGATAACCCCCTGGGATATCGCCTCCGGTATCTGCTTGGTCTTCATTTCGTCGTCAATGCATTCGCGGATCCGCGCCGTGCCCAGCAGGACCTCAACTGCCGGCACTCGCCCCTTGCCGTCGGCCCGGGGCACCAGCCGCTGGGAAATTACCCCCTTGATGACCGAAGAGAGCTGAGTCCTCACCTGGCGCTGATGGTACGGCGGGAATACCGAGATGATCCTGTTGACGGTTTCCGGGGCATCCAGGGTATGCAGGGTCGACATGACCAGGTGGCCGGTCTCGGCCGCGGACATTGCCGTTTCGATGGTTTCCAGGTCACGCATCTCACCGACCAGTATCACGTCCGGGTCCTGGCGGAGGGCGCTTTTCAGTGCCGAGGCGTAATTCAACGTGTCGAAACCGACCTCGCGCTGGCTGATGATGCTTTTCTTGTCGCGGTGGAGGAATTCCACCGGGTCCTCGATGGTAATGACATTGGTGGTGCGGGTTTCGTTGATATATTCAATCATGGCGGCCAGGGTGGATGACTTGCCGCTGCCGGTAGTCCCGGTGACCAGGATCATGCCGCGCTCTTCGGCGGCAATTTTCTTTAGGACCGGCGGGAGATTGAGTGCATCCAGGGTCGGGATGGCAAACGGGATCGAGCGAAACACCATGGCTGTAGAGCCTCGCTGGCTGTAGACACTGACGCGGAAGCGGCCGAGCCCTGGAATCCCATGGGCAAGGTCGGTTTCGTAATGCTGGGCGAACTGCGTCTTCTGGCGTTCGTTCATTATGCTGTTGGCGAGTTCGCTGATGATGTCGGGCGTAAGCCGCGGAACGTTGGGCATCGGATGGAGCTTGCCGTCGATCCTGACAATAGGAGGCTGCCCGCTCTTGAAATGGATGTCGGAACCTCGTGCCTTGACCGCTAGGGTGAGGATTTCATTAAGGTTCATAGGGTCTCCTGTGGCAAATGCCTTGATCCGGCGAATGCGGAACCGCGAACTGTCAGCGTGCTGCTTCTTCCCTCAGTTTTGCCTCTATTTCGGCCAGGGTTTCCGGACGATCTTTAAGGAAAACCCTGGCGTTTTCGCGGCCCTGTCCGATCCGCTCTTTGCCGTATGAATACCAGGCCCCGCTTTTTTCCACGATGTTGCGATCAACCGCCAGGTCGAGCACATCACCCTCCCTGGAGATCCCTTCGCCGTACAGGATGTCGAATTCGACCTCTTTGAACGGCGGCGCCACCTTGTTCTTTACCACCTTGACCCTGGTGCGCGAGCCGATTACTTCGTCCCCCTTCTTGAGCGAGGCGATCTTCCTGATATCCATTCTTACCGAGGCGTAGAACTTGAGGGCATTTCCGCCTGTTGTTGTTTCCGGGTTGCCGAACATCACGCCGATCTTCATCCGGATCTGGTTGATGAAGATGACACAGCAGTTGGATTTGCTGATAATCCCGGTCAGCTTGCGCAGCGCCTGGGACATGAGTCGCGCCTGGAGACCCATGTGGGAATCTCCCATTTCGCCTTCGATTTCGGCTTTTGGGACCAGGGCGGCAACGGAGTCGATAACCAGCACGTCGATGGCGCCGCTACGAACCAGCATTTCGGCTATTTCCAGGGCCTGCTCGCCGGTGTCCGGCTGCGAGACCAGCAGGTCGTCGGTTTTTACCCCGAGTTTGCGGGCATAACCGATGTCCAGGGCGTGTTCGGCATCGACAAATGCCGCAATGCCCCCCAGCTTCTGGGCCTCGGCAACAATATGCAGTGCCAGGGTCGTTTTGCCCGATGACTCTGGCCCGAACACCTCCACCACGCGGCCGCGGGGGACGCCTCCCACCCCCAGGGCCATATCCAGGGAGAGTGCCCCGGTGGATATGGCGGCGACGTCGGGCAGCGCCTCTTCATTGCCGAGGCGCATGATGGCGCCCTTGCCGAACTGCTTTTCAATCTGTGTCAATGCAAGCTCAATGGCCTTTTCCCGATCGCTCATGGATGAATCTCCGATATCATGGTCTTAACAACAGTAAATTAAGGCAACAGTGAGGGTGATAGCATATAATAGCCCGGATTTTCAACTCCTCTTTGGGGAGAGCTCCGTCTGTCAGTTCAACAGGGGCGGATTTGCCTCCTCGGTTTGCTCGGCATCCTGATTCCCCTGCAGGAACGGGAGCGCCGGCTGCAACTCCGCCTCCTCGGTCGGGAGAAGCACGAAGAAAGAGCTGCCCGGCGACTTGTCCGGGTCCTGACGGGGGCTTTCCACCCATACCATCCCGCCATGCGCCTCGATCATCCCTTTTACTATGGAAAGGCCCAAGCCCGGTCCTTTGCCCTGGAATTTGGTCCTGCCGCTCGAATGATGGCGGATGTCGCCGGCGCCGTAGAATTTGTCGAAAATGTGCAGGTGGTCATCTTTGTTGATACCGATGCCGCTGTCCCTGATCTCGACGAGAATAAAGCTTGCGGTGCCGGCAGTATCGAGAAAGCCGGGATTGAAGAGCGAGAGGGTCTCCCGCTTTGACTCCAGAAAAGATCTGTCGATTATGTGGGCGGAGATGAAGATCTCGCCTCCGTCGGAGGAAAACTTGATGGCGTTTTCGAGCAATTGGGAAAATACCTCCTCCAGGTATTCCCGGTCGGCAAAGAAGGACGGAATGGTTTCAATATGGCCGATAACGAGTCTTTGGCTGCGCTCTTCCAATACCGGCACAAAATGCTCGTTCATACCGGTCAGGAGTTCCTGCAGATCGATCGGCGCCCTGGAAATGGCAAAGCTCTTGGATTCAAGACGGGCCACCTTAAGGAGGTTGGTCACTATATCGTTGAGCCTGGTCCCGCCTTCGTTGATGATCGATATGAGCCGCTGCTCTTCGGGTGATCGCGAGGCGCTGCTTGCCTGCAGGAACTGGGTTCCGCCAATGATGCTCGTCAAAGGGGTCTTGAATTCGTGCGAGACGATCCCGAGGAAATGGGTCTTCATCCGGTCCAGCCGTTCCAGATCCTTGTTGGCCCGTTCGACGAGGGCAAGGTTCATCTTGAGCCGCTTCTGGGAGAGCGCCAGCTGGTGGCTGTTCTTTTCCAGCAGGGTGTAAGAGCGGAGCAGTTCTTCGGTTTTCCAGGTGAGTTCCGCAAACACTCGGGCATGCTCGATCACCATACCGATCTGGTTGCCAACGGTGTGCAGGAAACGGATATCCTCCTGGCTGCAGGAGCGGGGCGTTTCGGAAAAGATGTGCAGAATGCCGACCGCCTTCTGGTTGGCAAATAGCGGGACACCGGCCAATGCCTTCCAGCTGTGGTCTCCGGCAGCCTGCACGACCTGACATGGCTTTTGTTGAGCCGAAGGGAGGGAATAGCAGCAGTGCCGTTCATGTGCCGGGCAGACGCATTGCCCGATCAGCAGAACCATATCTTCGGAAAGATTCCGCTGGATCGCCAGCGGCATCTTGTTGGTGGACCCGTCCAGCAGGTGCATCATCCCGGCCTCGGCCCCGAACGCTTCCATTGTCTCGGTCAGAATCACCTCCAGGACCTTGTCCATCTGCAGGCTCTGGTTGGCCTTGGCGATAATGCTGTTGAGTATCGACAGTTCCCGGTTGCGCTGCTTGATCTCCTTTTCCACCCGGCTCCGGTAGGTGATGTCGCGCACCGTAACATGGACCACCTCTTCGTCATCCAGGTCTATGAGCCTCGCCTCGACTTCGCCCAGGAACTCCTCGTTGTCCTTTCCCCGGAATGTCAGGGAATCGACCCGGCCCCGGCCGCGGCGTTTGACCCGCCTGGCCAGGTCGCTGAAGCGCCGCCGTTCGGCAGCGGGTGTCAGGTCTTTCCCGGCAAGAGTGAGCATCTCATCCTTGCTGTAGCCGAATAGCTCGGTCCCTTTCCTGTTAACCTCCTGCAGCTGATTGGTCCTGGCATTGAAGACGAATACCGCATTGCCTGCCCCTTCCAGCAGGCACTTATAGCGACGGGCCGTCTTGTCCACTTCCCGTTTCATGTCAACCAGCCGCTCCAGAGCGTCCGCTTCCTTCTTTTCAAGGGCGGCCCGGCCTTTTCTCAGCATGATCTGGTGGACCAGGAGGAACACCGTAATCAACATGAGCGTTGGCCAGGAAAGATACTCCGCCGCCTTCCAGGTGCTGAATTTGGCTGACAGCAGCAGTCCGCAAAGGAGACCGATCCCGATGCAAAGGAGTTGCGAGAGCTGATCCATTTTCTTGGGGCTCATATGCTACCTTTTCAACTTGTTGGGGGCGGTGGCGAGGTGGTGTATTGCCCATTCCATTGCGCTTGTGGCTGAGAGGATGCGGATATTATTCCTGCTGCCGGAAAGTTGCAGGAGCTTGGCACTGGAGCCGTTGCAGTCAGCGAGTCCCAGGTAGACGGTTCCGACCGGTTTTTCTGTGGTGCCGCCGTCCGGGCCCGCAATGCCAGTTATCGAGAGTGCCAGGTCGCTGCCGGTCTTGCGGAGAATCCCCTCTGCCATGGCTGCGGCAACTTCAGCGCTCACCGCGCCGTTGCGTTCGATGAGGTCAGGGGGCACCCCTAGGAAAGCGGTTTTGGCCGGATTGGCATAAGCCACAACTCCGGCAACGAAATATGCCGAACTCCCGGCCAGTTCGGTCAGCATCGAGGCCAGCAGTCCGCCAGTGCAGGATTCGGCAACCGAGATCGTCAACCCCCTGTTCTTCAACAGCGATGCCAGGGCCTGTATGGATTCGCCGCTGTCGCCGGAAGATGCGGACAGGGCGGGATTCTTCAGGGGTGCGGTATTCATGGCTCTTCCGCAGCAGTTTTCTCGATCAAACGATAAACATCCGGAAGCGGCATCCCCAGTTCGATTGCCAGCCGCCGGCATTCCTCGAATTCCGGATAGGTCCGGAAACTGCCGTCGGGCAGCCGGACTTTTTTGACATTCACCGGACCGAGAGCGGTGTCAAGCGACGCCGTATTACGTTCGAGCACCCTTCTTTCGACCGGATAATAGCGGGTGCCGATGGCAGTGGATTCGGTGAACACCAGGTTTGCCAGGCCGTCGAGGTGCGCTTTGTCCGTTATGACCGTCAGCCTGAATCCGGGGCGGTTTTTTTTCATCTGCAGAGGGGAGAATGCCACATCCAGTGCCCCGGCCTCGAACAGGCGGTCCATGAGGAACCCCATGATTTCCGGGTTGATATCATCCAGGTGGGTTTCCATGACCAGGATACTCTCCCGTGGCGACACATCTCCCAGAAAGGCGCGCAGCAGGTTTGGCCGCTGTTGGCACTCTTTCGTTCCCGCTCCGTAGCCGATAGCCGTGATGGTCATTTCCGGCGCCGGACCTTGGGCAGTCGAGAGCGCCGCAATAATTGCCGCACCGGTCGGGGTCACCCATTCTCCCGGCACATTGTCCGGCGTAACCCGCAGCCCTTTGAACAGTTCCGCCGTAGCCGGTGCCGGTACCGGCAGCCGGCCGTGGGCCGTCTCTACCCAGCCCGAACCGAACGGCAGGGGGGAGCTGGCGATTGTTGCCATCCCCAGGTAATCGAGTCCGATGGCAGTGCCGACAATGTCGACGATTGAATCGACAGCACCGACTTCGTGGAAATGGACCTTGTCAAGCGAAACCCCGTGTACCGCGGCTTCAGCTTCGGCCACTCTGAGAAATATCTTTTGGGACAGCGACCGGACCGTTTCATTCAGCCCGCTGACGGAGATCAGCTCTTTGATGTCGCTGTAACAGCGGTGGTGGTGCTGCTCCGGGGCCTCAACCATGAAATGGGTCGCTGCGATGCCGAGCCGGGTCGTTTTTGCCGCTGAAATGCGGAATGAACCCGGAGGGAGGGACAGTTGCGCAAGCCCTGTCTGCAAAACCTCCATCGGTACGCCCAGGTCCAGCAGCGCGCCGATGGTCATGTCTCCCGATATGCCGGCAGCACAGTCGAGGAATAGAGTTTTCATGATGCCTTGTTGATCAGGGATGCGGCATAGCCGGCACCGAACCCGTTGTCGATATTCACTACCGTAACCCCTGACGCGCACGAGTTCAGCATTCCCAGGAGGGCTGCTATGCCGCCGAAGGAGGCGCCGTAACCGACCGAAGTTGGAACCGCAATCACCGGCCGGTCAACCAGTCCGCCGACCACTGACGGGAGAGCCCCTTCCATCCCGGCCACTACCACCAGAACCGTGGCGGTCTGCAGCAGTTCTCTGCGCGCAAGAAGGCGGTGAATTCCAGCCACTCCCACATCGAACAGCTGTTCCACCCGGTTCCCCATTATCTTTGCCGTGACAACGGCCTCCGCGGCCACCGGGATATCTGAAGTCCCGGCTGATATCACCAGGATCGTGCCGCGCCCGATTATCTCGACCGGCTGCCGTTCGACGGTAATGCACCCGGCATCCTTGTGGTGGCAGGCATCGGGGAAGTGGGCGCACAACTTCACTCCCTTTTCTTCCGAAAGCCTGGTGACAAGGACATTGTTTCCTTTGTCGAGGAGGGCGATCATGATCTTTTCGATCTGGCCGATGCTCTTCCCCTGGCCGAAGATCACCTCGGGATGCCCTTGCCGCAGCTTCCGGTGATGGTCTACATTGGCAAACCCGAGATCTTCAAAGGGGAGGTGCTTCAGTCTCTCCAGGGTATTCTCCACCGAGATGCTTCCCGTTGCCACCCCTTCAAGTAATCGTTTCAGTTCAACTGAGTCCATTGGATCATCCTGCCGAAAAATATCGAATAATTGTATCATGTGCGAAGCAAAATAAAAGTGTAAAGGGATTGACCGTCACGATTGCCCCTGTTATTGTTGGGCTGTTTCGCAAAACTATTGCGGGCCGATCTGCGGTGTTGCCGCCTGCGTGCAGCAGGCATACCGGGTTCCCCGTGAATTCGTGCCAGAAACTGTAAGTTTATCCGGATTCCGATTCTGCCGGCTGTTTTCCGGACTTGTCAGGAGGATCAATATGCTTATTGTTATGAACCACAAGGCTGGAGAAAAGCAGATCGAAGCCGTCAAAGAGGCGATCAAGGCGTTGGGGCTGACCGCTGCCCCCATTCCGGGTAGTGAGCGGACCGCCATCGGGGTGCTGGGGAACAAGGGGTATGTCGATGACACCACCATCCGCAATCTTCCCGGCGTGCAGGAGGTAATCCACGTCTCAAAACCTTACAAACTGGTCTCGCGCGACTTCCACCCCCGAAACACCATCGTCAAGGTCGGCAGTGTCGAGATCGGGGAGGGGCGCCCTCCGGTCGTCGCAGCCGGACCTTGCGCGGTCGAGAGCGAGGAGCAGATCATGAAGACTGCCCGGGCGGTGAAAAAGGCGGGGGCCATGCTGCTGCGCGGCGGCGCCTTCAAACCGAGGACCGGGCCGCACACCTTTCAGGGGATGCGGGAAGAGGGATTGCTGCTGCTGGAAAAGGCCGGCAAGGCAGTCGGCCTCCCTATCGTTACCGAGGTGATGAGCCCTGATAATGTGGGGCTGGTGGCCGAGCATGCCGATCTGCTTCAAGTCGGCGCCCGTAACATGCAGAATTTCGATCTTCTTCGTGAACTCGGTAAGATCCGCAAGCCGGTGCTGCTCAAGCGGGGGATGAGCGCGACGGTGGAAGAATTTCTGGCAGCAGCCGAATACATACTCGCCGAGGGGAATCACAACGTAATCCTCTGCGAACGGGGGATCCGGACTTTTGAAACCGCCACCCGCAATACGCTCGATCTGGCGATCGTTCCGTTGATAAAGGAGCTGTCGCATCTGCCGATAATGGTTGACCCTTCGCATGCCACCGGCAAGCGGAGCCTGGTGCCGCCGATGTCGAAGGCTGCTCTGGTCGGAGGAGCGCACGGCGTACTAGTCGAGGTGCATCCTGAGCCGGAAAAGGCGCTTTCCGACGGCCCGCAATCTTTGACCTTTGCCGGATTCGACCGGCTGATGGACGAAATTACCAAGCTTACCGCTTTCCTTGGCTGGGGTGAAAAAGCATCTTGATTTTTCCGCGGTACGGCGAGTAGAATGAGTCCAGATTAACGCTCTCTCTGTCATGTTCGTTAGACTTATAAAGCCCAGGCGGAATGCTCATATCACGGGATACTTTTGCGGTCGCGGTGTGCTGCCCCTTGCGGGAATTGCCTGAAGCGGCACAAAGGAGCCCACTTTTAAGGGAACTCGCTGAGAGGCCCCTGAGTCGACGGCATGGCGGAGAGATTGCACAAGGGGAGGCGCGATAACCGCCTCCCCTTTATTATGTTGAGGGTTAGTGAATTATGCGCAGGACCAACCGTATTTTCCTCACATTTTTAATAGCGCTCCTCCCTCTTGCGGCCATGGCCGCGGAAAAACCCGGCGTTCTTTTTCGGGACCGGCTGAAGCAGGGGAACAACGGCCCCGAATTGCTGGTCATCCCTGCCGGCAGCTTCCGGATGGGAGCCGTTCATGGCGGAGGCGACAGCGACGAAAAGCCGGTGCACCTGATTACCATTGCCAGGCCGTTTGCCATAGGCCGGTACGAGGTGACCTTTGCCGAGTACGACCTCTTCTGCGCTGCAACCGGACGTGAGAAGCCGAAGGATGGGCGCCGGTGGTTTCCGTTCTCAAACTGGGGGAGAGAGAGACGGCCGGCAATCAATGTAACGTGGGATGATGCCGTAGCGTATACGCGCTGGCTTTCCGAACAGACCGGCCGGACTTATCGCCTGCCGAGCGAGGCCGAGTGGGAATATGCCGCCAAGTCGGGGAGCGAAGACCGTTACTGGTGGGGGTTCAATGTCGGTGAGAACCGGGCCAACTGCAAGGGGTGCGGCAGCAAATTTGATGGCAAGAAAACCGCTCCGGTAGGGACGTTTCCGGCGAACCGGTTCGGTTTGTTCGATACTGCCGGTAATGTCTGGGAGTGGTGCCAGGACCGGTGGCACGAAAGTTACGAAGGAGCGCCTGCAGACGGGACCGCCTGGGAAGCGGGTGACGATCAGCGCCGCGTCGAGCGCGGCGGATCATTCGGCAGCAAGCCGCGCTATGTCAGGTCATCGGCCCGCGGCCGTGGCAAGCCGACCGACAGGTATGTTTATCTCGGCTTCAGGGTGGTAAGGGAGTTGTAGCCGGCACCGGCCTGATTTAGTCGAAAAATTCGCTCTCCATCAGGTCCATTACCCCTTCCGGAGTGAATGGAAAACTGGTCACATGCTCTTTGCCGCTCTGGTCTTTCCATGTCCAGCGGATAATCTCCCCTTCGCCCGATTGCTCTCGGCTCAGCGGGTCGGGGTCCAGTTCCTTCAGAACCTTCCAGATCCCTTCCATGTCAATCAGTTCAACCCCTTTCAGGCCGTCAAGCGAATCGATATTGGCCAGGAAGCGATCGAGCAGTTCATAGTCAACCAGCGCCTCATCTTCTCCCCACCATTTCACGATACAATGCCCGGGCTTCCTGTTCCTGGTAATGCTTTCCTTTAACTCGGCGTGGTTCATGGCCCCCTCCCGAATGAGTTTCTCAGATGAGTATATCCGGCGGGAGCAGTTGTGCAAATGCAGGGGTTCACTTGTCCGGTTTTTCGGCGCGGGCGGCGTCTCCGGCGATCCAGCGGCAACAGAGAAAACAGAAAAAGGCTGCTGCGGCAATAGCGCTCGGAGTGATCAGCATGGCGTTCCGGAGGCCGAAGTTGTCTGAGAGCACACCGATAATGGCCGGGGAAACAGCGTCGCCCAGGGCATGGATAGCAAAGATGTTTATGGCAAAGGCCATGGCGCGGGATGCGGGTGGCGAGACATTCACTATGACCGTGTTCAGCGGTCCGGTGTTCAGAAACAGCAGTGTTTCGGCCACGAAGATTGCCGCCAGGCAGGTTGGCAGATTAAAGGAGGCGATGGCCAGGGCCAGGACAGGGGTGCCGAGCACAAAGCCCCAGCCGGAAACCAGTAGATAGCCGCTGGCCGACCGTGCCTGTGCCCGGTCTCCCAGCCAGCCGCCGGTAAGTGTCCCGACAATGCCGGATACCACAGTTAACCCGCCGAAGATCGTGTTGCCTTTTGCTACATCAAGTCCGTGCATCCGGTGGAGAAAAGAGGGTGCCCATTGGGCCAGGCCGCCGAGGGCAAAGGTCATGGCGGCCATGGCCAGCGTTGCGGTGATAAAGGAGCGGTTGCGCAGGAACTCGCGGTAAATGCCGGCTGTGAGTGGTGAGCCGTCTCTGGTTTTGCCGCGAACCGGGTCCTTGAGCCGCCAGAGGGGGATTGCCAGCAGCAGGCCAGGCAGGCCAGCCAGGAGAAAGGCGTTCTGCCAGCCGTAGCGCTGTCCCACGATGCCGCCGAACAGGTATCCAAGCGCGCTTCCCACCGGGATCGCCAGATAGAAGTATGCCAGTGCCCGGCCACGGCGCTCCTGGGGGAAATAATCCGAGATCAGCCCCGGCGATACCGTGCCGAAGCTCGCCTCGCCGATCCCCACAGCGCTCCGCGCGGTCAGTAGCGCGGCATAACTCCGGGCAATGCCGCCCCCTGCGGTCGCAAGGCTCCAGGCAACAAGCCCACCTGCCGCAAGGTGGACCCGGTTATTCCGGTCGCCGAGCCAGCCGAACAACGGTGCCGCAATCATGTACGACAGCATGAAGGCGCTCCCCAGAAGGCCGAGGGAGGTGTCGGACAGGTGCAGGTCGCTCTTCACCAGCGGGAATACCGCGTACAACACCTGCCGGTCGATGTAGTTCAGCAGGTTGACGGCCAGTAGCACTGCCAGCGCAATCCTGCGGCCGGGTATCGGTTCATTCGGGATCATGGCCTGGAGAATAATCGAGTCCGCTGGTGCAGGCAAGCGAGAATTGAGCGGTAATAAGTTTTGCCGGACCGGAACACCGGAACATGAAGCAGCAAAGCAGTTTTGGACTGGTTAACAGTGGCTAATGCGATTGTTGTGAAAATCGGTTAAAGCTTTGATTTTGCTCTCCGATAAGAGTTCAACCAGCAGACGCGATTGCTTTTGCTTGCCCTGCCCGATACGCATTCGCCGCCCCACTCCCCCTTTCCGGTCCGAAGATTTCTGTAATCTGTGACGTTGTAAATTAGCACATGTGCAGTCTGGAGAGCGAAAATGCAAGACATATTCGTCGACAGTATCATGTCGGAAACGGTAGTTAGCACATCTTTGGATGCAACTCTTCAGGATGTCACCACCTTGATGCGGGACAACCGCTGCTCGTGCGTGGTGGTCACTGAGAACGACATCCCGGTGGGGATCGTGACCGAGTTCGATTTTATCCGCCTGCTGGCAAGCAAGGGGGCACGAGAGGTGTTTGCCGCGATTCGGGTCTCGGGGATCATGTCCCGGCCGGTTGTTACCATAACGGAAAATACGTCGTTGTTTGACGCCCTTGTTATTACGACGGCACGGAAATTTCGCCACCTTCCGGTTGTCGACTCGGATGGTAAGATCAAAGGGATTGTCACGCTCGTCGATCTGGCTCAGGCCCATTTTCACACCTTTGAAAAGCAGCGCGAGATCATCGAGCAGTCGATAACTTCCCGGACTCGTGAGCTGGTGGAAGCCAACGACAAGCTCAAGGCGCTCTCTTTTGTGGATGCGTTGATGGGAATCGGCAATCGGCGGGCGATGGAAGTGGATCTGGACCACTCCCATGCCCAGGCGGCACGATACGGCCGCCCATACAGCGTGGCCCTTTTTGATTTCGATTTTTTCAAGAATTACAACGACACCTACGGCCATCTTGCCGGAGATTACGCCCTGAAGACTGTAGCCGGCACCATTGCCGGCCGTATCCGCGCTTCGGACCGGGTCTACCGCTATGGAGGTGAAGAGGTGCTGCTGCTCCTGCCGGAGACCGAACTCGACGGCGCGGAAATCCTGATCGACCGGGTCCTGAATGCGGTCAGGGGGGTGGCAATACCACACAGCCAGAGCCCTTACGGCATTGTCACGCTCAGCTGCGGCATTGTATCGTTTCCGGTCAAGGGTGAAAACTGCAGCACTTGGAGTGATGTGGTCGCCATTGCCGACCGGGAGATGTACCGGGCCAAGCAGACCGGCCGGAACCGGGCGAGCAGCATGCGTCCCAAAAATCTGGCTGAGAATCTCAGGGATTCACTGTTGAGTTTGGAACCTGAGCCGGAGCCGCATTTCGCATAAGCCATGACCTTCCGGAAGAACCTTCCCCGACAATGACAAGACTGAATAGTGCCCGGGGCGCGAAGGGGTTGTCATCGCGTTCAGCCTGGGCTATTGTAACGCCATGACCGAAAAGCGATACAATACCTTCTCCGCCGAACTGCGCCGGGTTTTCGGCTGCCGGGTGCAGCGGATATCGGTCGATGCCGGGCTTACCTGTCCGAACCGCGACGGCAGTATTGGCTCGGGAGGCTGCATCTTCTGCGGTGGCAACGGTTCCGGGGCTAAGGGGATTGTCCGGGGCATTTCCGTGTCGGCGCAGCTGGAGCACGGCAAAGGGGTGATGGTCAGAAAATACGGCGCCCGGAAATTCCTGGCCTATTTTCAGCCCTATTCCAACACCTATGCGCCGGCGGCGCATCTGCGCAACCTTTACGATGAGGCTCTGGCAGTTCCCGATGTTGCCGGATTGATCATCGGCACCCGTCCCGATTGCCTCCCCGGCGACGTACTCGACCTGCTGACGGAATATTCCCGGGAAACCTACCTCTGGCTGGAGCTGGGGCTGCAGTCGTCTTCAGACCGGATCCTGACCGAGATCAACCGTGGTCACGACAGCGCTTGTTTTACTGAAGCGGCAGAGCGCTGTGTGGGAAGAGGAATCAATGTTTGCGCCCATCTGATTTTCGGTCTTCCGGGGGAGACGCGCGAAGAGATGCTGCAGACCGCGGCGCTTGTTAATGGGCTCGGGATAGGCGGCATCAAGCTGCACCATTTACATGTCATGAAAGGTACCGAGCTGGAGGAGCGCTGCCAGCGAGGTGAGATTAAGCTGATGGAGCGGGACGAGTATATTGGGCTGGTCTGCGACTTCCTGGAGCGGCTTGACCCGCGGGTGCTGGTCATGCGGCTTGTCGGTGACGGCGGCCTCAATCTGGTTGCCCCCAAATGGGGAACAGCCAAGTTCGATCTGCTCAATGCCATAGACCGGGAATTCGAGCGCCGCGGCACCCGACAGGGAAGCTTATTGTTGCGTCATTGACTGGAACGTGATGTTTTCGAAAGGACGCACAAGGACCCGGACACGAGGGGACGATTGCGCTCAAAAATGCCTAGATGTAGGCGCCGGCGGAGCAGTACTCGCAGATAAAAACGGAACGCGAAGTTTTCGCAAGGTCAAGGCGCACGAGGAGCTGGGCGCGAGGCGTACCGGAAGGTACGTTGAGCGTTCAGCGACGAAGAGCAACGCAGAGATTGCGGAAAATCCGCGTTTCTCTGCTAGAAGGGGTGGCCGAGGCCGACGAATACCGCTGGCCCATCCTTCCCAAACCCCAGATCCACCCGTCCGACGATATTCGGCCGGACCACCGCCCGAAAACCGACCCCGGGGTTGAATTCGAAGTTGCGGGAATTGGCCTTGTCCAGCTTTTCGATAACAGCGCCGAGATCAACAAACGGCGCCAGCTCCCAGTCCGCAGTGACGTCGAAGATTTCCCACCGGAACAGACGGATTCTCTCCTCAAGATTGCACAGGAAATAGCTGGAGTCGATGAACCGGTTGCGGCCGTAGCCGCGCAGGGTCGATTCTCCCCCGAGGATACTCCGTTCCAGGAACGGCACCGCGTTGCCGAGAGTCTGGTTGTATGCCACGCGAAAGGCCGTGATGTAACGGGTGCCGTCCAGAGGCAGGAATCCTTTCGCCTCTGCTTCGTAATGCTGGTAGTTGGCGCTGCTGCCGAGATTTTCCGCGCTTATCTCCACCGAAACCCGGGCGTACCCGCCAAACGTCGGGGCGATCATGCTGTCCAGGGTACTGTAGCTGAGCCCGAATCTCTGCGCATGGGCAGTAAAGCCGTCGCTCCCCGGAACCTCAGCAGGATTGAAGACATCCAGCAAGAACGGCACACCCTTTACCGCCCCCTTGTGGATAGTGACGACCCTTAACCGCTCCCCGGCAAAAAAGCTGACATGCCGCCAGAAGTTGTAGGAGGCGGAAAAGGTGAAACCGGTTTCCCTGTTGGCATAGTTGGTTTCGTTGTCCTTGCTGCTGTCGGATTGGAAGCCGAAAAAGCGGGATGAGCCGTCGGTCAGATGGAACCCGAAGGCATTGAGTTCCAGTTTGCCATCAAGGAAACTCTTGTCCGTGATCCGCAGTTCGTAATCGTTGTTGATATTGGTGGACTGCGAGAGATTGGCTTCCCAGTTCCTGGTAGGAGTCGGGTAGAATGCGCCATAGAGAGAGGTCGTGACCCCGAAGTTCTCGTTGTAGTTGACTTGCGGCGCTACCAGGGTATTGATCTCGTCTTTGGCGTTATGGATCAGGAAAGCGGTCAGGGCGCCGCCGGTTATCCCTTCATTCGGGCTGGAAGCAATGACCGGCAGCGGGATGCTGACGACCTTTACCTGCTGCGGGGAATCGCTATTGGTAAGCGGGAAGGGGAGCTGCTCCTTGGGAACTATTGAAGTGCATGCGGATGCGGTCAGCGACAGCAGGGCGATTGTCAGTCTGAAAAATTTCATCAGGCGTCAACTAATAAAATGGAATGGGGCCGATATTTTCGGCCCCACAAGATAACCTACTACGAAAAATTTCACAACCCGGAACAGCGTCATCCCCAGCGGAGGAGACCCGGCTCGTATATCTGACCCAGTTCGGGGTGGCTGGGCATGACTCTGACGAGAAAGCCGTGCCGGCCGCAGAACCGGCACTCCAGCTCTCCCTGGAACCTGTAGTTCCCTCCGCCCAGCTCTTCGGAGTCTGAGAGCGGCACCAATTCTCCGCCGATAATATTCCCCCTGGAATCGAGGACGCCGAAGTAGGCATGGACGGAAACCTCCTGCAAAGAAAGGTCGCCGAGAAAGACCCGGGCCGAAGCCGCGATTTTCGAGCCGCTGGCCACCTCATCGGTACCATTGGATTCAACGCCATCGATCCTTACTTTGTGCCAGATTGATTTGAGCCGCGCTTTCCATTTGGAAAGATCGATTGCCAGTCTGAGATCGCTTTCGGCCAGCTGTTTCCAGTGGGCGTAGGAGTGGGTGTAGAATCGATCGGTGTATTCCTGCAGCATCCGGTCGGTGCTGAAGAACGGGCAGAGAGACATCATGGAGTTTTTCATCCATGAGATCCAGCCGCGCGGCATGCTGTCGTTCCCGCGGTCATAGAACAGCGGCACGACCTCCTTTTCCAGCAGGTCGTAGATGGCGCGCCCTTCCACCTCGTTCTGGAACTCGATGTCGCTGTATACCTCGCCCTTGCCGATGCCCCAGCCGTTGTTCCCCTGATAGCCCTCGCACCACCAGCCGTCGAGGATGCTCATGTTCAGGCCGCCGTTGAAGGCGACCTTCATGCCGCTGGTACCGCTGGCTTCGAGCGGCCGGCGCGGCGTATTGAGCCAGACATCGACACCCTGGACCAGGTGGCGGGCAACCGACATGTCGTAATCCTCGATGAACACGATCTTGTGCCGGAACGGCTCCTGCTTGGAGAACTGGACGATCTGGCGGATGAGTTCCTTGCCTTCGGTGTCGTGCGGATGCGCCTTGCCGGCAAAGATTATCTGCACCGGCCGTTCGCTGTTGTTGAGTATCCGCGCCAGCCGTTCGGGATCCCGGAGGAGCAGGGTGCCTCTTTTGTATGTTGCGAAACGACGGGCAAAGCCGATGGTCAGTGTCTCGGGATCGAGGACCTCGTCGGCCGCTTCGATCTCTTTCGGAGTGGCGCCCACTTGGGCCAGCTGGGCTTTCAGCCGCTCGCGGGCAAAGCCGACCAGTCGCTCCCGGCAGCGCTCGTGGATTCTCCAGAGCTCGGCATCGGGGATGCGCGACATCCGGCGCCACACGGCATGATTGGTCGGTTCCTCAAGCCAGCGGGTGCCGAGATATCTGGTCAGGATACCGGCCATATCGTATGAGAGCCAGGTCTTGGCGTGAACCCCGTTGGTGATGGACGAGAGCGGCAGGTGCTCCTCGGGGAGTTCGGGCCAGAGGTTTTTCCACATCTGCCTTGAGACCTCGCCGTGCAGCTCACTGACCCCATTGGAATGCGCTGCCAGCTTCAGCGCGAGTACCGCCATGCAGAACGATTCATGGTGGTTCATCGGATTTTGCCGCCCAAGCCCCAGGAATTCATCCTTGGACATGCCGATGCTCCGGTAATATTTCCCCAGGTATTTTTCCAGCAGGTTGGGGTGGAAATGATCGATTCCCGCCTCCACCGGGGTGTGCGTGGTAAAGACCGTACCGGCCCGCACCGCTTCCAGCGCCTCGTTGAAGGAGACCTTGTATTTCGCCATCATCAACCTGATCCGCTCCAGTCCGAGGAAGGCCGAATGCCCTTCGTTCATGTGGCAGACGTTCGGGATAATGCCGAGCATCCTGAGCGCGCGGATTCCCCCTATGCCGAGCAGGATCTCCTGGCGGATCCGCATCTCGTGATCTCCGCCGTAGAGCTGGGCCGTAATCTCGCGGTCCTCGGGAGAGTTTTCCTCCAGGTTGGTGTCAAGGAGGTAGAGCGGCACCCTGCCGACCTGAACCCGCCAGATATGGGCCTTCAACTTGCGTCCGGGGAGATCGACTTCAACGCTCAGCGGCACCCGGTTTTCGTCGCGCTCCAGATGCAGGGGGAGGTTGTAGAAATCGTTTTCCGGGTAGTACTCCTGCTGCCAGCCTTCTATGTTCAGGTACTGCCGGAAATACCCCTGGCGGTAGAGCAGACCGACCCCCACCAGGGGGATGCCGAGATCGCTCGCAGATTTCAGGTGGTCGCCGGAGAGTATCCCCAACCCTCCCGAGTAGATCGGTAACGATTCATGGAAACCGAACTCCATGGAAAAATAGGCAATGGTGAGCTGATGGTCCTTGCCGTGCATTTTTTCAAACCAGGTGGCCCCTGAAAGGTATGACTGCAGTTTTTCGTCCACCTGTTCGAGCGTGGACATGAACCCCTCGTCCGCGGCCAGGCTGTCCAGGGTTGCCTGCTGGAGGGTGCCGAGCATCTCGATGGGGTTGTGACGGACCGCATGCCATAATTCCAGGTCAATCCGCTTGAAGAGCTCCCGTGCTTCTGGCTCCCAGGTCCACCAGAGGTTCTTGGCAATCCTTTGCAGCCTGGAAAGTTCGGGGGCAAGAGACGGTATGACCGTAAATCGGTGCAGCATGGTATTGAACTCCATAGGGGCTCCTTGAGTTGATGTGAAATAAAATGGGAGAGAACCGCTCAGCAATAAGCTTAAGGCTTTTCTATCCCGAATTTCTCCAGCCGGTACTGCAAGGTCTTGTAGCTCATGTCCAGAAGCGGGGCGGCTTTTGCGATTACCCACCCGGCCCGGTCCATGGCCTTGATAATAAGTTCACGTTCGAGCTTTTCCAGGGAAACCCCTTCGGGAGGAAGGTCGAACCGGATCGCTCCGGCCGGTGTACTGCTCTGGGTAACTTCTGTCGGCAGATCCTCCGGCTGGATCATGTCCCCTTCCGCCATCAGGACACCGCGCTCGATAACAGACTCCAGTTGCCGGACATTGCCCGGCCAGGTGTAGTTCATCAGCTGTTTCAATGCCGGCTTTGCTATTCCCTTTACTGCCAAGCCCGAAGCGGCATTGTATTTCCTGACAAAGAAATCGGCCAGCGCCACGATGTCATTGCCCCGCTCCCTGAGTGAAGGGAGGCTGATCCTGATTACGTTGAGACGGTAATATAGGTCTTCCCTGAACCCTCCCCGCTTGATTTCAGTTTCGAGGTCCTTGTTGGTAGCGGAGATGATCCTGACGTCGATCGGCAGGTTGACCTTTCCCCCAACCCGGCGGATCTCCCGCTCCTGGATCGCCCGCAGCAGTTTGGCCTGCATGGAAACATTCATCTCGCCGATTTCGTCGAGAAAGACCGTGCCTCCGGTAGCGGCCTCGAAAATGCCGGTTTCGCGAGCGATAGCCCCGGTGAACGAACCTTTTTCATGGCCGAACAGTTCGCTTTCGATCAGGTTGTCGGGGATGGCGGCACAGTTTATGGCGAGAAACGGGGCGTTTTTGCGGGGGGAAAGTTCGTGTATGGCCCTGGCTACCAACTCCTTGCCGGTGCCCGATTCCCCATAAATCAGCACAGTGGATGCGGTCGGCGCAATCTTGTTGACGATCCGGTAAACCTCTTTGATCTTCGGATGGTCGCCGATTATCTGCGGCAGGGTGATGGTGTCCTGAAGTTTCTTGTGCAGGATCTTGTTTTCGTGCTGCAGGTTTATCTGGTCAAAGGCCTTGGAGATGGTTATCAGCAGCTTGTCCCGGTCGAGCGGTTTTTCCAGGTAGGAGAACGCCCCTTTGGCCATTGCCTCCACAGCCGAATCCACGCTGCCGTGCGCAGTCATCATGATCACCGACTGCTCCGGGTTATGGAACAGGACCGTTGCCAGGAGTTCCATGCCGGAGATCCCCTGCATCTTTAGATCGGTAAGGATCAGGTCATACTCGTTCTCTTCGAGTTGCGCCAACGCCTCCCGTCCTCCCGGCACCGACAAGGTTTTATACCCTTCACGGTTAAGGATCGCCTCAAGAATATCGCGCTGGCTTTTTTCATCATCGACAATAAGAATGCTGCCTGTCATTTCTGCTCCAGATTCTAACTGCTGCTATGCCGGTCGCGGCCGCTCCCCTTTGCCGGGGAGGGTCACTGTGAATACGGTGCCTGTGCCTGGTTCGCTTGCCACGGCAATATTCCCGCCATGTTCCCGGATAATTCGCTCAGTTATGGCAAGCCCGAGACCGATTCCGGCCTCCTTGGTCGTAAAGTAAGGTTGGAATATTTTGTCCAGTTCTTCCGGAGCAATGCCGGTTCCCTGGTCGGCAAACGTGAGAACGAACAGGTTCTTGTCCTGATCGAACCGGGCGCCGAGGGTGATGGCGCCGCCGTCCGGCATCGCCTGGGAAGCATTGGTGATAAAGTTGAACAGGCAGTTGCGCATCAGTTCCGGATCAACCCACATTGGCGGCAGATCCCGGGCAATGTCGGCAATTATCCGTATCCGCTGATCGTCCAGTTTGTCGGCCAATACCGGGAGCGCTCTGCTGACAAGCTCTGAATATGATACTTCGGTTGGCCGGATTTTCAATGGCCGGCCGTAATTCATGAAATTCAACACCATATAATTGGCCCGCCGAACCTCTTCCTTGATCTTATCCAGGAGGTCGGCAAGATCGGGGCGTGAGCCCTCGCAGGCAACATTCACCTCGTTTTTGAGGTGATCTGTGGCCAGGCTGATGTAATTGAGCGGGTTTCTGATCTCGTGGGCAATCCCTGATGCCAGCTGTCCGACCCGTGACAAGTGCTCTGCTTCGTAGAGTCTTTTTTCAAGAGATTCGCGCTCGCGCAGTTTCTCGACCATCTCGTTGAAGTTGACTGCCAGTTCGCCTATTTCGTCGCCGCTTTCAACCGGAAAAATGACGCTGAGGTCTCCGGCTGATACCTTCTTGACCCCTGCGGCCAGGCGGTGGATCGGGTCCGTGTATCTCCGCGCCAGGAAGATGATGATTGCTGTGCCGAGAACGAAGACCAGAAAGGTGGCTACCAGGCGGCGGATGAAATTTTCGTGCTGGATTTCCTGAATATTGTCCAGCAGCAGGTTTATCTCAACGAATCCCAGCTGCTCGTCGCCGATGATCACCGGAACCACCAGCTTGTACGGTTTTACAATCGTGCCTGCGACCCCTTTTGATCCCTTGGCGCCCGGAATGGCTTTGAAACCTTTCTGCAGTTTTTTCAGATCGCGCTGCTTGCCGATCTTTTCGGGATTGGATGAGTCGATGATCTCACCCTCGTTGTCGATGATGTTGATCTCGTCGATCCCTTTTTTCTTTGCCTCTTCCACATACTCGGACAGTTTCGTCGCCTCGGCATCGCTTTCCGAAGTCAGGTCTTCAACGCTTTTCTGCAGCACTTCGGAAATGGCGCTGGAGCTGTCCTGGATCTCTTCGACAAGCTTGTGCTGGCTGTACTGGTTCATGACAAAGAGTGTCAACAGGGCGATTACCAGCAGGGTAAGCATGATCAGGACGAGTTTGGTGTTAAGTTTCACGATAGCGTCTCTTTAATTAGTTTCCGTCCGGAAAGGGTTCTTTTTCGCCCTGGCTGTGTCAATCTGCAGGATCGCTTGTGCGACGTACAGTAGTACGCCTCCGCGCAATCCTTTGATTTCCTTGCCAAGACAAAAAATCCCTCCTTTCCGATCCGTAAACCAATAGTTTCTCATCCGGAGTTTCCGGATGGAAACTAATTTGGTTATGCAACTGCGGCAGTATACACCAGCAGCTGAGCCTAAACAAGGAGGAGCGCGGCAAAGAATCCTTCCCGGTTCAGGGATATTCTGTTAGAGTCCCGTTTGTTATGCACGAAATGTCGATAACGCAGAGCGTCGTTGAAATTTGCCGGGAAAATGCCGCCGGCAGACGGGTATTGGCCGTTACCATGGAGATCGGTGAACTTTCCGGGGTTGTGCCCGAAGCGGTGGAGTTCTGTTTTGCCGCCTGCGCAGCCGGGACGGTTCTGGAAGGGGCCAGGCTGGATATAGTCAGGATTCCGGGGATCGGCCAATGCCTTGATTGCGGCATGGAGTTTCCGCGGGGCTCCCTGTTCGACCCCTGCCCAGGCTGTGCAGGATACCGGATCAGCCAACTTTCCGGAGAAGAGCTCAGGGTACTGGATCTGGAGGTTGAGGATCTACCGCCTCGCACCGATACTGCCTGAACGGCCATAGTTCTCGCGATCCCCGGCGCGGCCGGTCATGCATTTGCCGCGATCGTCACATCGCTGAGCCTGAATTTGCTCACCATCCTTGCCAGCTTGTTTACCTCGGATTCAAGATTTCTGGCTGCTTCCGCCGACTCGAAGGCGCCTTCGGCGTTTTTATGGGTAACGTCATTGATCTGGCTTACGGCACGGGATATCATATCCAGGCCACTGGCCTGCTCCTGGCTGGCCATGGATATTTCGTCGGTGAGGGTGCCGATGGTATGGGCGCCCTGGACCGCTCCGACGAGGAGGTCGTCGATCTCCTTTGCCAGTGACTCTCCCCGGTGCGAAAGCTCCACCGAATTCCTGATGAAAAGATCGGTACGCTTTGACGCATCGGTCGACCGCTTGGCCAGTTGGCGGATCTCTTCCGTAAGGCCCTCGAAATCGTTACCGGCGCCCTCGACATGGGCCGCTTCGATGGCGGCATTGACCCCAAGCAGGTTCGACAGCATCGCGATGTTGTTGAGATCGTCAATTAGATACTGAAATTCGTTCTGCAGTTTTTCCATCTCCTGCCGGTCTCCCGAACCGTTGTCGAACCTGATCCCGCCGCGGAAATCTTCCAGCTGTTTCACCGCATTTTCACACCGCACAGAGAGGTTCCGGATTTCATTGGCCACAACGCCGAATCCCCCGGCCGATGACCGGACGCGGGTTGCCTTTTCCGCCGCGCTGGTGGACAGAGTTTCCGTTTCCTTGGCAATGGCATCGATCTCCTGGACGATGGCTGCGGTGTTGTCGGAAGAAGCGCGGATTTCGCCCATGGTGTCGAGCATCCGTTCCATCTCTTCTTTTGCGGTTGCGATCGATTCCGCTGCAAGCTGGGAATTCTGGCGGGCATCGTTCGTATTCTGGGCACTCTTGATCGAGCTTTCGGAGATCTGAGCCAGGTTCTTGGAGGTTTCGGACAACTGGTTTTTCTGCTCCGCGGCTCCTTCAGAGACGATATGGCTGATCTGGGTGATCCTGTTACCGACATCGGTAACGGTTCCGACCGATTCGGCAACCTGGGCTATGGCCGAATGCAGCGATTCAGCCGTTGCATTCATCGCCTTTTTAATTACGGCATGTTCGCCGCGATACTTGCCTTTCATCCTGGCGCCCAATTCGTAGCCGGCCAGTCTTTCCAGTACCGCGCTCGCCTCGTGCACCGGATTGATGATCCCGTCCAGGGTCCTGTTCACGCCGGAGATGAGATCATGCCAGATCCCCTCGTAATCCCAGTCGTTGCCCCGGGTGCGCAGCTTTCCTTGTTCGATGCCGCCGATCAGGTTTCTGGTCTCGTTGTTGAGGCCGTATAAAGTCGCCAGCAGCGTGTTCAGGTTAAGCTTGATGTTGTTGAACTCCCCCTTGTAGTCGTCGATGACGAATGGGGGGATGCGGCCGTGGGCAATTTCGTCGATTGCTCCGGCAGCAAGGTGCAGCGGCGCGACCAGGGTGTCCAACATCCTGTTGACCAGGGCGATCAGTTCGGCGTCGGCTCCGGCATGGGTTGACGGGTCGCCCCTCTCGTCAAGGCGGCCCTCCATCATCGCCGCGGCAAGCCGGCTGAGTTCATCGTGGAGGGCTGAATCTGAATGAGTCTGAGCAGGTTCCGGTCTATTGGCCTTCTTCATGTCATAATCCCCTGGCTGAATCTCATGATCTCGTTTTTTATGCGGTCTGCCGTTTCGCCCAGGACAGCCTCGGTCTCCGGGGTCATCGCCTCCCTGGTCATGTTGAAGCACCGTCCCTCAATTCCGTAAAGCACGATCTCCTGCGGCAGCTTTTCGGGGTAAAGGAGTTTACCTATCTCTACGGTTTCTCTCAGCCCGATTCCGTGCGCCGATATTGCGCCGGTGGGGCATGCCGGCAGGTCATCCCAGTTCAAGCGGTGGATGGTGCCGGCCGGGGCATTGAACTGCACGGCATCGACGACAATCAGCAACCGCTCGTTACCGGTAAGGCGGTCGAGCAGCGCCACTCCGCCTACACCTGCGTATTCAAGCCTGACCGTCTCAGGCAGCGGGATCTCCTGCAGCAGGTGCCAGATCTCGTACCCCACGGCATCATCGGCGATCAGTTCATTGCCGATGCAGACCACGAGGATGCCGGATTTCGGGGCAGGGGTCATTGGGTCTTGATCCTGGTCCGGCACTCTGCGCCGCACGAGACGATTTCCGACTTTACCGGGCGGCTGACGAGTTCGTTCATTATTCCATCGAGGTACGAATGGAAGAGCCTGCAGGTGGCCCCGCCCATCGGCATTCCCCTTAGAGCGCACGCGTCTCTGAGCACGCACCGTTTAAACAGCAGCTCTTCTCCCTGCTCCGGCTTTTCCAGGGAGAAGTCGAAGCCTGATTTCATTCTGGCGGCAAGGAGGGTGATGGTCTCTTCGAGTGACGGGTTCTGGAGATACACCGGCAGTTTCCTGGCCATCTCCCGTCCTGCTATCCGGCCGACCGGAGCTGTGGCCCCACCCATGATATTGTCGATCGTGGTGGTGAAGATGTCGAGGAGAAAGGCCACCTCGTTGAACGCCTTTTTATGGTCGTCCAGGGTTGCGATTGCCACGGCTTCGCTGCTCATAGGAATTTCTCCATTTTGGCGCAAAACTTCAGGTCGCGGTAAAAGTTCCTGACCGAGTGATAGTTGCTGTGACTCAGCGCTCCCGAGGGGCAGAGGTAGGCGCAGCTCAGGCAGGCGATACAGTCTTCGGCATGCTTCACGGTGCAAAGCCGCTGTTGCGAATCCAATTCGAAGACCTTTGTCGGGCAAACGTCCACACAGATTTCGCAGCCGCGACAGGCCTGTTCATGGACTGTGATCTCTACCATTTGGCTACCTCCGGATTGTGCGGACTCTTCTGCCGCCCCTGTTTATGGTGACTTCAAGCGGCATTGCTCCCAGGGCATGCGTTGCGCACGACAGACAAGGGTCATAGCAGCGGATGCCGAATTCAATGGCGTTGAGCAGGGCTTTGTCATCCGGCAAGCCTATGACATGGGAGTTTGCGGCCTGATGGACTGTCCTGTTGATCAGGGAATAGTTCTGCTGAGTGGCGACGATCAGGTTGGCGGCCCGTATAATCCCGTTTTCATCGATTTCGTAATCGTGGATCAATGTTCCGCGCGGGGCCTCGACATGACCGACACCCCGCCCGCCGGGGAACTTCACCGGTACGCGCGTCTCCCCGAATATCCGCTTGTCCCGGATGATTTCGCTGCCATGCTCGATTGCCCAGATCGTCTCGATCAGTTTGGCGTATGCCTGCATTACCGTTATGTGGCACGGGCTGCCGCCGAGCTTCTTGAACTCGGCATATTCCGCATCGGCAAGTTCGGTCCCGTACTTGCCGGCCACGTTGATTCGTGCCAGCGAGCCGACCCGGTATTCGTGCTGTTCGCCATTGTCGAGAATGCTTACCGGCTTCATATAGGACCAGTCGAGCACCGACTCGACCAGATGCCGGTCATAATCCTGGATCGGAAATTCGGCCCGGACATTCCCCTGCTCGTCTATGGCCTTCAGGGTCCCTTCCACCATCGAAACAGAGCCGTTTCGCACCGTGCCCAGAGACCAGGATGGGGTGATCCATTCCTTCAGCATTGCCGGGTGCAGTTCAACCTGCTTGAGGAGCAGCTGTTTAACCACTGGCGCCAGCTCTTTCAGCAACGACAGGGCTTCGTCCAGCCACGCCTTGAGCTGTGTCGTCTTTTCCTTGTCGATGATAAAGGTGATCCCGCCGGCAACCGAGGTCACCGGGTGCGTCCCCCTGCCTCCGACCATCTCGTTGATCTTCTGGCCGATGGTCCGGAGCAGCAGGGCCTTCTTGGCCACATCAGGGGCAGCCTGCACCACGCCGACGACATTTCTGACCGCCGGGTCGGCATCGAGCCCCATCACCAGGTCCGGTCCCTGCAGGACGAACAACGACAGGGCATGCGAGTGGATCAGGTGCCCCATGTACATCAGCTCTCGCAGAAGCTTTGCCGCAACCGGAGCTTCGATGCCGGCAGCGTTGTCCAGGGCATTGGATGCCGCCAGGTGGTGTGCCGTCGGACAGACACCGCAGATACGGCCGGTAATGTGGGGCATCCGGTCCGCTTCCATTCCGACCAGGATCTTCTCGAAGCCGCGCAGCTCGTTTACTACCAAGCCTGCCGATTCCAAATTTTTGCCATCGTCCGAAAGATTCAGAAATACCCTGGCATGCCCCTCGATCCTGGTTATGGGGTCGATCTTGATAGTCTTGTTTGATTTACTCATAGTCTGCCTCTGCGTCTCCTATCCACTTCTTGATCAGGAAGGTCGGTTTTTCGCCGATCATGGATGTCGCCATTGTGTAAGAGTAAAGCGATTTCGATGAGTTCTCTATTTCCCGGACAATTGCATCGCGTGGTATTTTTGTCAGCCGCGACATCCGGTCGGCAATCTCGGTTCGGATGTCGCGGTTGGGTTCGGTCAGGATCTGCATGGTGGCCCCGGCACAGCCGGTGCACGGAATGCCGTTGAGCGGACAGGGGGAGAGGCAGCGATCGAGCGTCACCGATCCCATGCAGAGATATCCCTGGCTCAAGAAGCACTGCTCCGGATCGGGGCTGCCGTCAAGGTTCCCCCGAATGGCATCGGTATCGGTTTTTTCCATCTTCCTCTTGCACTTGGCGCAGACCGATTCCTTGGTGGCTTTCGGTGTTCGCCCCTCAACCAGGGCCAGCAGGGCGTCGAATATGAATGCCGGATGAGGCGGGCAACCGGGAAGGTAGAGATCGACATCAATAACACTGTCCAGGGGGGTTACGGCCGGTTCCAGTGGTGAAACCTCTCTGCTCGGGGGGAGATGCGGTGTTGTGGTCTTGTTCTTCATGTAGACCGAATCCACGATCTCTTCCCGGGTATGGATGTTTCCTGCTCCTGCCGGTCCGCCATGCACGGCGCATGATCCCCAGGCGATGATCAGGTCGCAGCTCTTGCGCATTTCCTCTGCTGCGTGGCGGTCATGCTCGTTCCTGATGGCCCCGGAAACAAGGCCCACGGTTGCCTTGGGATAATCCTTGATGTCGGTCAGGACCGGACAACGTTGTATCTGTACAGCGTCAAGAACGGTCAGGATCTTCTCGTGCAGGTCGACTATGGCCACATGGCAGCCCGAACAGTCGCTGAGCCATTCGGTGTTTACGGTGACTGGTTGTTTCCGCGGAGCTGATCGGCTCATCTTTTGGGTCCCTTTCTCTTGACGGGAATCTGCTCTGCGGGCTTGCGATGCAGGGTAAGCCGTTTGAGACAGGCGTTTTCCCCGGCATGGTCGATCTCCAGTGTGGAGTCGCACCCCATGATGTTCTGCAGTGCGCCGGAGAAAAACCCGAACATCATGTTGCACAACGATCCTTTCTGGTGGTGGCCGAAGGTAAAGAGAGACTGCCTGATCATGCAGTCGCGGAAGACCAGCATCAGTTCTTCACCCTGTTCCGTATGCCGGATCAGTTCTTTGCGGTCGTGAGGCATGAAGGTTTCGAAATGCCAGAGGCAGCTGTTGTCAACCAGGACCTTGCTGACAGCGCCGAGCGCCTTTTCGATGTCGTCTGTTTGCGCGACATTTTCCGAAAGCTTCATCCCCAGCCGTTTTCCCGCCAGGTAGCTGATACTGTTCGCCGATTCGCCGATCGCTTCTTCGATGCCGCTGGCGATGGCGCCCAAAAATTTCATGGTCTCCTGGAGTGATGCCCGGGTATCTAACAGCTCGTCCATGTGATAACCCACTTTAATTAATGGCTATATTGTATACGCATGACTCATGTATCGGAGCCGCTTTTGCGAACTTTAACTGTTTTTATGTATAATTCAATAGGTTATCGGATTAGTAGCAAGGTAGTATCTTGTGTATACGGCATTCGGGTTATTGCTCCCCGGATGGTAACGGAGAACTGTTTGACCTTCAGATTCGGATGGGGTAGTCTCATCTTTTCTGAGAACAGAGGCTGTTATCCGGAAAAACGGAGGTTGGATCGATGTGTACCACCTGCGGTTGCTCACCGCATGACCATCATCATGATGACCATCACCACGAACATGACGCCAAGACCGCTTCCCGTAGCGTTATCCAGGTGGAGATGGATATTCTGGCCAGGAATAATCGCCTTGCCGGCGGGAATCGGTCCCTGTTTGCGCAAAAGGGGATCTTTGTGCTCAACCTGGTCAGTTCTCCCGGTTCCGGCAAGACCACCTTGCTGGAGAGGACTCTCAGGGAGATCGGCGGCCGGTTTCGCTGTGCAGTGATCGAAGGCGACCAGCAGACCGATAACGATGCGGTGCGGATCGCCGCTACCGGGGTGCCTGCCCGGCAGATCAACACCGGCGCGGGGTGTCATCTGGATGCCCACATGGTCGGCCACGCACTGGAGCATTTCGATCTCGACAGCCTGGACATCATATTTATCGAAAACGTGGGTAACCTGGTCTGCCCGGCATCGTTCGATCTCGGCGAGCATCACAAGGTGGTCGTGCTCTCGGTGACCGAAGGGGAGGACAAGCCGCTCAAGTACCCCCAGATGTTTCATGCTGCCGATGTCATGCTCCTGAACAAGATCGATCTGCTGCCCCATCTGGATTTCAATGTGGAGAGGTGCGTGGAGATGGCGCGGCGCGTCAGGCCCGACGGGATTCTGATGCAGCTGTCGGCCAGGACCGGCGACGGGATGGCCGCCTGGTACGACTGGCTGGCCGCAGGGGTGGCCGCGGCACAGGCTGCCAACCGGTAAGCGGGTAACAATCTGAAACGCGTTACGGTCAGAATAACCGGAATAGTGCAGGGGGTGGGTTTCCGTCCCTTTGTCTACCGGGTTGCCCGTGGACTGGGGCTGACCGGCTGGGTGCGGAACGATCCGGCAGGGGTGGCCATTGAGGCCCAGGGAGAGGCCGGACGGCTGGAACTCCTGTTTTCGGCCCTGGAGCATGAGGCCCCGCCGCTGGCCGTCATCGGGTCATTAACCACTGAATCCATCCCGCTTGTTTCTGGGGAAGACGGGTTTCTCATCCTGGCCAGCGGTACCGGGGGGGCGACCGCCGAGATCGCGCCCGACGGCAATGTCTGCGCCGACTGCCTGGCCGAGATGTACGACCCCTCCGACCGGAGGTACCGCTATCCTTTCATTAACTGCACCAACTGCGGTCCCCGCTACTCCATCATAACCGGCATCCCTTACGATCGCCCGCTGACAACCATGGCCCCTTTCGCCCTTTGCCAGGCGTGCCGGGCCGAATATGAAAACCCGCTGGACCGGCGGTTTCATGCCCAGCCGGTTGCCTGTCCGGTCTGCGGCCCGGCATTGAGCCTGGTCGATAACTCCGGAGTGCCTGAACCCGGTGATCCGGTTGCTGCCACGGTGAACCTGCTGAAGCAGGGAAAGATCGTTGCCATCAAGGGTGTCGGCGGCTATCACCTGGCGGTTGATGCCGGGAACAGCGCGGCCCTGATGGAGCTGCGTCTTCGTAAGCGCCGGCCGGACAAGCCTTTTGCGGTCATGGTTAGGGATATTGCGTCAGCCCGGGAGGCGGCCCGGCTTGATCAGCTTGAAGAGCGCCTCCTGGCAGCGCCCGAGCGGCCGATAGTCCTGGTGAGGCGTCGGGAATCCGGTGTTGCGCCTGAAGTGGCGCCGGGAAGCAACTACCTGGGGATCATGCTTCCGGCCACGCCGCTGCAGCATCTGCTGCTGGACGGGTTTGGCGCGCCGCTGGTGATGACCAGCGGCAACCGCTCTTCCGAACCGGTGGCATTCGATGATGACGAGGCATTTCACGCCCTCTCCGGCATTGCCGATTATTTCCTGGCCAACAATCGCGCCATCCAAACAAGGGTGGACGATTCGGTCATCCGGGTCTTTCGCGGCAACCCCCTCTTTATCAGGCGTTCGCGCGGGTATGCACCGCGGGCGATCCGGCTGGCCGCTTCCCAGCCGCCGGTATTGGCTGTGGGGGCGGAGTTGAAGGGGGCCTGCTGCCTGACCCGTGAAGACCAGGCATTCATGAGCCAGCACATAGGGGATCTGCGGAATGTCGAGACCGTGGCCGCGCTGGCCGATACGGCCGATCACTTGCAGAGGCTGCTCGAGATCAGGCCGGTGGCTGTTGCGCACGACCTGCACCCCGATTATCTTTCGACCCGCTTTGCCCAGGAGCAGACCGGGCTCCCTTTGGTACCCGTGCAGCATCACCATGGGCACATGGTGTCCTGCATGGCGGAAAACCGGCTGACAGGACAAGCGATCGGTGTGGTCTTCGACGGCACCGGCTATGGGCCTGACGGCACGGTTTGGGGAGGGGAGTTCCTGGTCGGCGGTCCTGACGGTTTCCGCCGGATGGGCTCTTTCGGGCAGGCGTTGCTCCCCGGTGGCGACGCGGCGGTCAACGAGCCGTACCGGATGGCGATCTCATGGCTTTATGAGGCAAGGGGTTCTGCAGCGTTCGAGCTGCCGGCAGACCGGTTTCCGTTTCTGCATACCCCGGAGAGGCCGTTGCTCAGGCAGATGATCGAGCGTCGTTTCAACTCTCCGCCGACATCCAGTTGCGGCCGCCTGTTCGATGCTGTGTCCGCTCTGATCGGGTTGCGTTCCGCCGTTTCTTACGAGGGGCAGGCGGCAATTGAACTGGAGGCAATGGCAGAGGGGGTTGCGGCTGACAACGGCTATCCATGGGAAATCGCCACGGCAGACGACCGGCTTGAGATCGATTGGCGCCCCCTGTTTGTCGCCCTTGTTGCCGATATCTTTGCCGGCGTAGCGCAGGGGATAATGGCGCGGCGCTTCCACTCATCGATAGCACAGGCGTCGGTTGCCGTCTGCCGCCGCCTGCGTGATGAGACCGGGGAGAATGCAGTGGTCCTTTCCGGAGGGGTCTTCCAGAACCGGATGTTGACCGAGGAGCTGGCCACTCTGCTCGGTGCAAACGGATTTGCGGTGTTTACCCATCGCCTGGTACCCCCCAATGACGGGGGATTGGCATTGGGCCAGGCAGTGATAGCCGGAAGGAAATGGAGATAACTGATTATGTGTCTTGGTGTGCCTATGCAGGTTGTGAGTATCGAAGGGACCGATGCGGTCGCCGAGATCGACGGGGTAAGGCGCGAGGCGAGCCTGATGCTCCTTGACGAAGAGGTTGTGATCGGCGATTACGTCATCGTCCATGCCGGTTTTGCCATCTCAAAACTGGATGAAGCCGAGGCCCTGGAGACCCTGGCCATGATGAGAGAGATGTTCGACCCCGAGGACATGGCATGACCGACAGCGCCTTTTCCGCAATATCTGTGTTGTTCTGCGGTTCTCCTTGTGCGGCGTACATCAACTGTACGCCTCCGCGTCGATCCTTGAACGCCTTGATCTTGCAAAAAAATCGCTGTCGTTTGAGGGGGTAGCTATGAAATACCAGGACGAATACCGCGACCGCGAGCTGGTCCAGGGGCTTGCCGCCAGGCTCCGCGACCTGGCCTCCGGATATCACGGTACCATGACCTTCATGGAGGTCTGCGGCACCCATACCATGGCGATCTACCAGTACGGGCTCCGCGGGCTCCTGCCGCCGCAGGTCAGGCTCATCTCCGGTCCCGGCTGCCCGGTCTGCGTGACCCCCAACAGTTATCTCGACAAGGCGATCGCCTGTTGCCGGATTCCCGGTCTCATCGTGGCCACTTTCGGCGATATGCTCCGGGTCCCAGGCACCACCTCGTCGCTGATGGCCGAGCGGGCCAAGGGGGCGGATGTCCGGATCGTCTATTCACCGCTGGACGCGGTCAAGCTGGCCGCAGCAAACCCCGGACAGAAGGTCGTATTCCTCGGCGTCGGCTTCGAGACCACGGCCCCGACCATTGCCGGCAGTATCCTGGCTGCCAGGCAGCTGGGGCTGAAAAACTTCTTCGTCCTCGCCTCGCACAAGACCATGCCGGTCCCGATGGCGGCGCTGGCCTCCGACCCGGAGCTCGCCATTGACGGTTTTATCTGTCCCGCCCATGTCAGCACCATCATTGGCGCCGATGCCTACCAGCCGTTAGCGCACGATTTCCACCGGCCCTGCGTTATTACCGGGTTCGAGCCGGCAGACGTCATGCAAGGTGTGGCGATGCTCGCCGCCCAGGTGGTTGCCGCGGAGAGCCGGGTGGAGATCCAGTACCGACGGGCGGTCAAGCCGGAGGGAAACCCCAGGGCCAGGGCGATACTGGCCGAGGTGTTTGTCCCGTGCGATGCCGAATGGCGCGGTCTTGGCTTGATACCGGGCAGCGGCCTGGCTATAAGGGAAGAGTTTGCGCCGTTCGATGCCGAGCGGATGCTGGCGCTTGAACCGGAGAACTCCCGGGAGCCTGCCGGGTGCCGGTGCGGCGATGTCCTGAAGGGGAAGATTTCTCCCTTTGACTGCCCGCTGTTTGCGTCGGCCTGCACCCCCGAGGCGCCGGTAGGCGCATGCATGGTATCCACGGAAGGGACCTGTGCGGCAGCTTACAAATACGGGCGTTAGGAAACGGCCCTTTTTCGCCATATCTGCGTAAGTCTTCGGGGCTACTTGTGCGGCGTAGCACTGCTACGCCTCCGCGTAATCCCCTCGACAGCCTTGATCTGACAAAAAATTGCTCGTTTCTGGAAAAGTTTCTAAGGAGTGAAATGGTGAATGACGATCTGATCCTTTTGGGCCATGGCAGCGGCGGGGTGCTCTCCCACAAGCTTCTCTCCGACCTGATAATACCGGCCCTGTCCGGCACGCCTCTTTCCGGTCAGGACGATGCCGCGGTTATTGAATGCAACGGCCGGCAACTTGCCTTTACCACCGACTCTTACGTGGTTGACCCGATCTTTTTCCCCGGCGGCGACATCGGCTGTCTGGCAGTTAACGGCACGGTGAATGACCTGTCCATGGTCGGCGCAACGCCGCTCTTTATCAGCTGCGGCCTGATCATCGAAGAGGGATTTTCCCGCAGGGATCTGTCCCTGATCGTGGCAAGCATGCGCCGGGCCGCGGATGAGGCCGGGGTACGGATTGTTACCGGCGATACCAAGGTGGTGCCGCGCGGCAAGGCGGACCGGATCTTTATCAATACCGCGGGAATCGGCGTCTTTGACGGCAGGGTGTCGCTGAGCGGCGCCAATGCGAGGCCGGGGGATAAGGTTATTGTCAGCGGAACCATCGGCGACCACGGCATTGCCGTAATGGCGGCGCGCGAAGGGCTCTCGCTGGCAACCGAGATCCAGAGCGACTGCGCCGCCCTTAACGGCCTCGTCAGGGAGATGCTTTCCGCGGCAGGCGATGCGGTTCGAGTCTTGCGGGACCCCACCAGGGGCGGTGTTGCGACTACTATCAAGGAAATCGCGCTACAGTCCGGGGTCACGATTACCCTTGACGAGGCGCAGTTGCCTGTGGATCCGGCTGTATGTGGGGTCTGCGCCATACTGGGGCTCGATCCGCTTTACGTGGCCAATGAGGGGAAGCTGCTGGCTGTCGTCTCCCCGGATGCGGCTTCCGGGCTTTTGGAAATCATGAGGCAGCAGCCGCTGGGGAAAGATTCGGCCATTATCGGCGAGGTCTCTGCTGCAGGGGGCGGACGCGTCCAGATGAAAACCGCGGTCGGCGGGATCAGGTCGGTAGAGATGCTAGCCGGGGAGCAGTTGCCGCGAATCTGCTGACATTACTCAGTGAAGATGATTATGGAGAGGGGGTAGGCGTTGGCCTGCCCCCTCTCTTTTTTATTAAATATTCTCATGAAACGACGTTACCTATTGAAAATAAAGAACAAATCTTGACAGGTCAAGAGATTGCCATATAATAATAAAACAGCTTTCCTTTATTGCGCGGGGTAAGGAGAATGCCGATGGCAAAAGACCATGATGTGGGTTGTCCGGAAGAAGCGGGAGTGGAGTTCAAGGGTAAGGTTTCTGAACTGCTGGAGCAGCGTGGGGTTTCCAGGCGTGACTTTATGAAGTTCTGTTCGACAATGGCGGCTGCTCTGGCGTTGCCGCCGGCATTCGGCCCGAAGATCGCCCAGGCCCTTGATGAAGTCAAGCGGCCAACGCTGGTCTGGCTCGAATTCCAGAGCTGCACCGGTGACACCGAAGCCTTGCTGCGGGCGTCCGCTCCGACTGTCGCAGAGATAGTGCTCGACATCCTCTCGATTGATTATGCCGAAACCATCATGGCAGCGGCGGGACATCTGGCCGAAGCCAATCTCGACCAGGTGATCAAAGGGGAAAAAGGTAAATATATTGCCGTGGTCGAAGGCTCGATCCCGCTCAAGGATGATGGCGTCTACTGCTGCATCGGCGGACGGAGCGCCGTGGACCGGGCGACTGAGGTATGCGGCGGCGCATTTGCCACCATTGCCGTAGGGACCTGCGCATCATACGGCGGTATTCCGGCGGCATCACCCAACCCCACCGGCGCAGTCGGCATAAAAAAGGCCGTCCCGAGCGCCACGGTTGTCAACCTGCCGGGTTGCCCGGTGAACACCGATAATCTCACGGCGACAATCGTTCATTTCCTGCTCCTGAAAAAACTTCCTGCCACCGACAGTTTCGGCCGGCCGCTCTTTGCCTATGGCAAGAGGATTCACGACAACTGCGAACGGCGTCCTCACTTCGATGCCGGCCAGTATGTCGAGGCGTGGGGTGATCAAGGTCACCGGCACGGCTATTGTCTCTATAAGATGGGATGCAAGGGGCCCCAGACATTTCATAACTGCCCCTCGGAACGATACAACGAGCATACCAGCTGGCCGGTTGCCGCAGGGCACGGTTGCGCCGGCTGCTCGCAGCCGAATTTCTGGGACGACATGGGGCCGCTCTACCGGAGGCTGCCGAATGTTGCCGGTTTCGGCATCGAGGCTACTGCCGACAAGATCGGCCTCGGCCTGGTCGGTGCGGCGGCGGTCGGTTTCGGGATACACGGCGCTCTGAACGCCATGCGCAAGGATAAAGAACCTGAAGACAGTTCGAGGGAGGGATAACTGCTATGGCGAAGATTGTCGTTGACCCGATTACACGTATCGAAGGGCATTTGCGGATAGAGGCGGAAATCAGCAATGGCCGGATTGTCAACGCCTGGAGCGGCAGCACCATGTTCCGCGGGATCGAGAAGATCCTGAAAGGGCGTGACCCGCGCGATGCCTGGTATTACACGCAGCGGTTCTGCGGAGTCTGCACCACCGTGCACTCCATTGCCTCGATCCGGGCCGTGGAAAACGCCCTCGCGATCAAGGTGCCGCCCAATGCCGAAATCGTACGTAACATCATCATGGGGATTCAGAATGTCCAGGATCATGTGATCCATTTTTACCATCTTCATGCCCTGGACTGGGTGGATATTACATCGGCCCTCAAGGCCGATCCGGCCCGTACCGCTTCCCTGGCGGCATCCATTTCCGACTGGCCGCTCAACTCTCCCACCTATTTCAAAGGGATCCAGGAACGGCTCAAGGCATTTGTGGCAAAAGGACGGCTGGGGCCGTTTGCCAACGCCTATTGGGGGCATTCGGCCATGAAGCTCCCGCCAGAGGCCAACCTGATGGCTACTGCCCACTACCTGGAGGCGCTTGAGTGGCAGAAGGACGTGATCAAGGTCCATGCCTACCTCGGGAGTAAAAACCCGCATCCTCAGACCTTCCTCGTCGGCGGTATGGCCATACCGCTCGATCCTGACTCCCAGAATGCGATCAATGCCGACAAGCTGGCAGAAATCGGCGGCCTGCTGAAAAAGGCCAAAGAATTTGTCGAGAAGGTCTATATACCCGACCTGTTGGCCGTGGCCTCGTTTTACAAGGATTGGGCCGGGATCGGTGGCGGCGTGGGGAACTACCTCTCCTATGGCGAGTTCCCGGACCCGGTGACCGGCAAGCAGTTTTTCCCTCCGGGGATTATCCTTGGGAAAGACCTTACCAAGGTTCATCCTGTAGATCAGAAGAAGATCGCCGAATATGTGGACCATTCCTGGTTCGAGTATTCCGTGGGCCAGGGGAAGGGGGCGCATCCCTGGGACGGGGAGACCGAGCCGAAATACACCGGCCCGAAACCGCCGTACCAGTATCTGGATACGGACCGGAAGTACTCGTGGGTCAAGGCTCCCCGTTACGAAGAGCTGCCGATGGAGGTCGGCCCGCTGGCCAAGTTGCTGGTCGCCTATGCCTCGGGCCACAAGGAGACCCAGGCTGCAGTGGGTCTGGTGCTCAAACACCTCAACGTCGGTCCCGAGGCGCTGTTCTCGACACTTGGGAGGACCGGCGCCCGAGGGCTCGACTGCCTCGTCACCGCCCAGCAGCTGCCGGTCTGGCACGGCCAGTTGGTGGAGAGCATCGGTAAGGGAGATCTCCGTATCCATGCCGGGGAAAAGTGGGACCCGTCCACCTGGCCCAAGGAAGCGGCAGGGTACGGCTGGCACGAGGCGCCGCGTGGTGCGCTCGGACACTGGATCAAAATCAAGGATGGCCAAATCCTGAATTATCAGGCGGTTGTCCCTTCTACCTGGAACGCCTCGCCGCGCGATCACAAGGGGCAGAGAGGTCCGTACGAAGAGGCGTTGATCGGCACCCCGATTGCGGACCCCAACCGTCCGGTCGAGATCCTGCGGACCATTCATTCGTTCGATCCGTGTCTGGCCTGCGCCGTTCATGTTCTCGATGCCACTGGGAACGAACTGGTCAGGGTGAAGGTTTCCTAGAAAGGGGGGGAACATGAGCAGCCAGTGCAAGTTTAAAAGATATATCTGGGAGCTCCCCGTCCGCTGGTGCCACTGGATCAATGTCCTCAGCATTGTCACCCTTTCGGTCACCGGCTTCCTGATCGGCTATCCGATTTCCCTCGGCCATTCCGCATCGGATTTCACGATGGGGTGGATACGGTTCATCCATTTCTCGGTCGCCTATCTCTTTACCGTCAGCGTTCTCTCCCGTATTGTCTGGTCGTTTATCGGCAACCAGTACGCCGGGTGGATGGAATTCTTCCCCCTCTTTTCCGGCAAGGGGCGACAGAAGTTTTTCAAGATGCTCAGGTATTATTTTCTGATCGACAAAGAAGTGCCGGAAACCATCGGCCACAACCCGCTTGCCGCCACCGCTTATTCGCTGCTGTTCTGTTTCTACATAATCATGATTCTCACCGGTTTTGCCCTCTATTCCGAGCATGCCCCTTTTGGCGCCATGCATGCCGCCTTAGGCTGGCTGACCACTCTGGTCTCAAATCAGGGGCTCCGGTTGATTCATCATCTCAGTATGTGGTGCATCTTCGGTTTCGTGATTAACCATATCTACAGCGCCTGGCTCATGGATATCAAGGAACACGGCGCCGAGATTTCCAGTATTTTCAGTGGATTCCGGTTTACGGTGCACAAGGAGGAGGAATGAGTAGTCCTCTCAGGACCATGGTGCTCGGACTCGGCAATCTCGTCATGGGAGACGACGGCGCCGGAGTCAGGGTAGTGACGCATCTAGCCGAGTGGTACCGGTTCCCCGAGAATGTGGAACTGCTTGACGGCGGCACCTTGGGGCTCGACATCCTTCCGAGGCTGGAGGGGATTGACCGGCTTCTGGTCGTGGATGCGGTGGATAACGGAAAGGCGCCGGGCGATCTGGTGCGGCTTGAGGGAGAAGAGGTGCCGGTAGCGCTTGCCACGAAGCTCTCCCCGCACCAGATGGGGTTGAAGGATCTGCTGGCAGTGGCAGATCTGCAGGGGATCATGCCTGGAGAAATAGTGTTGGCAGGCGTTCAGCCGGGCAGCATCGAGATGGGGCTGGAGCTTTCCGAGGAGGTGGAGGTGGCGCTGAGCGGCCTGGCCGGTCTGGTGTTGTCCGAGCTGGAGAAATGGGGGGTGGCTCCGGTTTCGTGAACCGAATTCAGGTTGTCAACGCAACAAAAGGCCGCCCGGAGCGATCCGGACGGCCTTTTGTTGCGTTGACATTCTGCATCCCTGCGACTTCTGGTTTCCTCGAAATTGACGACTAGGTCGTAAACTACATGATTTCTATGCGGTCAAAAACTATCATCCCGCTGGTAATGGTGACTGTCCCTTTGATGCGGCTGTTCCCTGAACGTATCGAATAATTGGGATCATATCCCCCCTCCAGTGTAACCCGCTTGTCCTGGCTGCAAGAAAGGTTTTCTGTGAACGTGAAGTTTCGTAATCGTATCGAACTGTGATCCTCAGCGGCATCGTATTCGGGCTGCAGCCCGGTTATTGATATCGGTTCGCTGAAAACAGAGTTGTTCCATTCGTCTTCTTCCTGAATCCAGTCATGACTGTCCGCTTTGGCGGCAATAATGTAGTTTCCTTTAGCCAGTCCGGACGGTATGGCAATCGCTGTGTCCGAGCTTTTCGTTTCCCCCGGTAGAAGTCCGCCAATGTAGCGGTCAGCCAGCCACTTGTCGCCGGTCGCTTGACGGATATACAATGTTATATAAAACCCGGATGCTGCTCCGTAGAGTCGATTCCCTGTAACCGAGCTGCGTACCGTTACTGTTTCTCCTCTGAGCGCAGCCGACTGCAAGGGAATAACGGAATTCATTATCACATCGCTTCCGGCAATGACAATTGGGCTGCTCGTGATGATGTTGTTCTCTTCGTCCTCTTCCTGAATCCAGTTATGACAGTCTGCCTTGGCGACAATGCTGTAGTTTCCTTTGGGTAGTCCGGTTGGTATGACGATCGTTGTGTCCGAGTTTTTCATTCCCCCGGCTGCAAGTCCACCGACATATTGGTCAGCTAACCACATCTCGCTGCCGGCAGCATTGACGAGCAAAAACGCGATATAAAATGAGGACGCACGATCGCCTGTCGGGCTGGCCAGCACAGCGCTGTTTACTGAAAAGCGATCCCCCGTTTTGGCGGCTGACGGGGTAGATATGACCGACATGCGAAGATCGGGAACAAAATCGAGCAGGACGGCACTGGTAAGGCTGCTTCGATTGTAGCTCGACATGCCGCCGGCAAGAAGTATTCTGCCGTCTTGCAGCAAGGTGGCTGAGTGAAAGGATCTTTCACTCAGCAGACTCTCTTTGGGATGAAAATTACCGTCAGTGGGGAGATACACGATTGTCGGGTTCGCCAATGACCCGCCGGCGACCAATACGGTCCCGGCTTTTGTTGCGGTGGAGGTTGGTTGGTACTCGAAGTAGGGTTGGGCGCCCGTTACCGGGGTGAATGTTTCGGACGCAGGATTGAATATGTCAGCGGTTCCGATCAATGCCTTGCCGTTCTGAAGCAGTGTAGCGGAATGCCATGACTGTGCATGTGTCATAGTGCTGATCAGAGTGAATTGGCCGTTTGCCGGGTTATATATTTCAGCCGAGCTGAGAGTGGTTCCGCTCCCCGATAAAACTGTCTGCCCACCGGTTATCAGTACTCTGCCGTCGGCAATGAGCACGGCATTATGAGCATAACGGCCGACAGACATGGTGCCGGTTGGCGTAAATGTTTGAGTGCCCGGATCATAAAGCTCAGCAGTTGCGGTAACCGCATTCGGTTCAAGCTCATTGTATTTTCTCATGCCGCCGGTTATCAGAACCCTGCCGTTGGTAAGTCTGGTGGCGGTGTGCCTGAAACGGGGTGTTGTCATCCGGCCGGTGGCAGTGAATGAGCCAGCAACAGGGTTGTACAGTTCCGCAGAGGTTTGTACGATGCCTGCAGCATATGAATGGCCGCCTGTTAGCAGAACTTCTCCGGTGTTGAGAAGAGTGGCGGTGTGGGCATATCTGTAGGCTGTCATGGTGCGTGCATCAATGAATGCGCCGGCTGCCGGGTCGTACATCTCGGCGGTATTTAAACCGTCTCCCAATCCTCCGGCAAGGAGGACCCTGCCATTGTCGAGCAGGGTTGCCGTATGCATCCATCGTGCATGCTTCATATGAGCGACTTTTGGCACAGGGTCTGAGGCAAATGAGGCAATCAGGTTATGATCGGAGTTAATTTCATTAATCGAATAACGATATTGATTGGTCTCTGAATCAAAAAATGGCGAGACCAATACGCCGTTATCATGCAGGGTCTTAACGTAGAATCCGGGCAATGGCGAAATGATGGCTGTAAAGCCTGCACCGTAGGTTACCGAGGAAGACGCAGGGGATATGCTGCCGTTTGCTCCCGCAACAGTTCCCGTTACCGTAAATGTCTTCAGGACGAACATAACCTGCACGCTTCGATTCGTATCCATGGTGATCGAGCAACTGGAGTCATTTATGGAATCGCAGCCGGTCCACTCCGCAAAGAGGGAGCTTTCGTACGGACCGGCATAAAGACGAACCAGGGAACCCATGTCAATCTGCATGCTACAGCTGCTTGAACAGGTCCCGAAATAGGTGCCCGGATTTTCTGGGTCTGAGCCTTGCTGCTGGACCGATACGGTTCCCTGTCCGGTGCCGGCAAAAGAAAGGGCTAATGTTTGGAAAGGGTTCTGGCCAATTCCGGAGAACGGAACCTTGAGTGATGACAGAACTGAGGCATTTGTGCCGATGACGAGCTCTGCCGTTTTAGTCCCGGCAGCTGTCGGGGCGAACGCCACGGAGACTGTGCAGCTCTGGCCAAGGCTCAATGTTTTCGGGAGCGGTCCGCATGTTCCCGGAGACAGTATGAACATTGCCTGGTCGTTCCCGGACATGCCGAGCGAAAGGATTGTCAGTTCAGATAATCCTGAATTGGTGATGGTTGCATCCCTGGCAGGAGACGTTGCCCCGACCGTTATCCTGGAAAAATCGTGGGACAGGATCGATAATGTGACCAGTGGTACAGGGAGCTTGCCGGTATGCTGGACGTCATGCCGGTATACCGGCCATTCGAGCAGATGGGTCGGAGACGACGTGCCTGCCTGGATCATGGAGAGGATGCCGCCTGCGCTTTTTGCGACCGCCTCAATCCTGCCGTCGTCGAAGAAATCACCGAGTGCCGGCGAAAAGTTGTTGCCGCTGACTGACGGGAGACAGGCTGCTGGGGGCATTGTTGCACGCAGGGAGTTGAGCGTGATAACCTGGGACAGATTCTGGCTGTTATCCAGAAGCGCATAGTGAATCTCCCTGGCAGTATCTCCGTTTATATCCCCGACAACCGGGTTCCCGGACAGGTCACTAGCGAAAATTATATCTGTGAAGGCCGAGTCCTTGAACTCGATTACGTGCATGGTGTCGGATGAGGTGCCAGGTGCGTTGTAGATGATCTCAGGCATGCCGTTGCCGTCAATGTCTCCGGCGATCAGTCCGTCATAAGATCCTGTGGCGGTCCGGCTGTACCAGCTGCTCCAGAGCTCTGAGCCGTTCCCTTCAAATATCCTTACCGCCATGTAACTGCTCCAGAACAGGAATTTGGTCGTTATTTCCAGGCGCCCGTCATTGTCGATGTCAACCAGCACCGGGCTGAAAAACGGGGTATATTCGTCGAAATACCGATACGGCCATTGCGTAGCCAAGTCTCCGAGGAGCCCGCTTCCAAGGCGGAATATCCGCATAAAGCCGTCATTTGCAGCGAATACTATCTCCTTTGACCCATCCAGGTCGATATCCCCGACCGCCGGGAGATGTTCGGTGTTCGAGTCGAATGGCGGCCCAAAACTCTTTGGCCATCCCGGAAGCATGTTCCCTTGGTTGTCGAGAATTACCATGTCGTCGGTGGTAGCGGCCTCGGTGGATGCGGTTTTGGGTCTGCAGACGACAATAACCTCCAGATTGCCATCATTGTTGAGGTCCTCAACCACCGGCGTGCTTGCGCTGGCTTCTTGGGTGTGAACTGCAACAGGGAACCCCTGATGTTCGGCCAGATCACCCCCCAAGAGGTAGAGATATGGCAACGTGCCGAGACCACTCACCGAAACGATAAGTTCTATACTTTGGTCACCATCCAGGTCTGCAAGCGCCGGGGTTGATACCGGGCCGGGGAAGGATATCTTCCTTACTGTGCCGTCGGCGTAAAATACCGTCAGTACGTTCAGGTCAGGTGCGAGTAGTTCCTCCTTCCCGTCATTGTTGATGTCATAAAATACTGGGTTGGACGAGAGCGCCTGGCTGTCATTGGTTCCTCTCTGCTCCAGAGTCCGTGGCCAGCCGTCAATCGCCCCTGACGTGACAACAATCCTCACATAGCCGAGATCTGACATCGACAGGCTGTCCGTAACCTTGACCCGGACATCCTTTGCCAAAGCGTATAACGGGGTGCCGCTCAAAACACCTTCCGGGCTGAGGGATAATCCGATTGCCGATAGATCGTCCGGTGAGCTCCAGGTATACGGGGGGGGCGCCTCCGGTGGCAGACAGGGTAACGGAGCCATACGCCTGGTGATTCAGAAAAATGTATGAGTCGTTCGTCACTACGGTTGGTGCCGTGAAGAACCCTTTGCCTTTTACGGAAGGAGTCGCGACCGTTTCCGAGCCTGCCGGTGACGTGAAGGTGAGCCTTACGACGTCACTCAGGTGGTCTGACGTAGGGGTCCAGGTCCCGGTGTAAATGCCGTCCCTGTCGTCGTCCTTCAGCGTGATGCTGCCACCTGTGGAAAGGGTGACCCTGGCCTCGGCATCGTTGTCGAAGCCGTAAGGTCTGTCGCAGTTTATGCTCAGGGCTGCAAGCGGGTATGCAGTGCCCGCGACCGGTGCTGTCGGAAACTTCAGCACTGTCAACAGCGGGGCATTGAGCAACGTGCTGCTGCAGGCCATTGATCCGTAAGCGTTTACCAGTCTGCCGGAAATAGTCATGTCGTGCAGGGAAGGAAACGCTTTCCCGCCAGACAAGATACGGTTTTTCAGAGCAACCCAGTCACGGCTCATATCCTGTGCCTTGAGCAATGCCGCAACCCCTGTTACGTGGGGGGCAGCCATTGATGTCCCGGAAAGGTACTCATATGTTCCCCCGATATAGCTGCTTATTATTGACTGCCCCGGCGCTCCTATGTGGACCGTTCTTCTCCCATAGTTAGAAAACTGCGCCATAATGTCCGATATCTCCATTGCTGCCACAGAAATCAGGTTGGGTTTGTCAATGGTGGCAGGGTAACGTGCTATCCGGTCATTGTCGGAAGAATCATTGCCCGCAGACGCAACGAAAAGGATACCCGCGACCCGTTGTGCCTCGACGGCATCTAGCAACGCGCTGGACTCGAATCCCCCCTCTATCTCCCAACTGTTGTTGGTTGCTACGAGATTTACCCCTCTTTCTTTCATTTCGCGGACGAAATCGAGACACGCCAAGGCATCAAACAGGTACCCGTAGCCGTTGACATCCAGAAATTTGCAGGTGAGTATCTTGATGCTCCAGTTCGCGCCGGACACACCGATGAAGTTGTTACCTGTGGCGCCTATGATACCGGCAACGTGTGTCCCGTGCCCATTGTCATCCATTGGGTTGCTAGTGCCATTATTGGTGTTGATGCCATACACTATGTTGGCATACGAATTGTTCTCATCATCACTATAGCCATCAGGTACACTTGCCGGCCTTCGCCACACATTGTCAGCCAGATCGGGGTGGTTGTAATCGATACCGGTGTCAATGACGCCAACGACAACTTGGTCACTCCCGATGGAACTATCCCATGCCGCTGGGGCATCAATCTTTTTGAGCCCCCATTGACCGTTGAATTCACTGTCATTCGGTGTTCGCGTCGCGGTAACCAAAAAATTCGGTTCCGCATATTCGACAATCTGGCTCTTACGATAATCTTCCGCGGCCTGCCTGACCGAGTATCCCTTTCTTAATTGCACTCTCTGTAAAGCCAACGACTTTATCGCTTTTGTTTTCTTGGAGCCCAAAGATTCGTGCAATGCGCTCATGGCACCATGTGGTACGTTGCTCTTGAACTTAATAATCAGTTCGTTGTTGTCCTGAAGCATTCGTTTGTTGAGTTCATGTCTTGAGAAGTGAGCCATCTCTGCAGTTCCAACAGCATCTGGCACGGCATTTCCGGGGCTTGCGGTCCTGGCGTGTGCGTCTGTGTGCAGCAGAGTTACCAGTATTGTCATTGCTATCTTCAGAAGCCAGGATGATCGTTTTCGGATGCTTACCAGGATAAGGGGGCAAACTGCGGCAATGGTACGGTCGAGTCTGGTGGGCAGCGGGTGGCGCAGGTGGACATAATGACTGGCGTAATGGCTACAACGAAGCGCTGTTGACGTATCAAGTCCCCACGTTCTCATAGTGACCTCCTTGTTAGAAATCACCAGCAACGGGTTGTGATGTCTTCCTCGGCGCATTCTCCGGGATTCACCTGACATTTAATTGTAGGATCAAAAAAGCCGGGATGCTCGGATGCGCCTCATTCGGATGGCGCCCCCGGCAACCCGGCCAACTTTAGCAGCGCGAAGCCTGCTGAAGCATAAGTCCCGTGGCTTTCCGTCCCCCGGTCATCCGGGGTTTGGCTTTTGATTTATATTAATTAAAGCTAATAAATAGCCTACTCCAATTCAAAATTCCTTGCAATCATAATCTGGGCCATTTCTGAGTAGCCGTAATGCTGCCCTTGATGCGAAAAGGCCGCCCGGTGTTCCGGACGGCCGTTTTTTTCATAACAGCGCAGATTCAGCAGGGATTACATCTTGCTGAGCAGCGGCACGATCAGCAGCGACACGATGTTGATGATCTTGATCATCGGGTTGACCGCCGGGCCGGCAGTGTCCTTGTACGGATCGCCGACAGTGTCGCCGGTAACGGCGGCCTTGTGGGCATCGCCGCCTTTGCCGCCGAAGTGGCCGTCCTCGATGTACTTTTTGGCGTTATCCCAGGCGCCGCCGCCAGTGGTCATGGAGATGGCGACAAAGATGCCGGTAACGATGGTGCCGACAATCACGCCGCCCAGGGCCTTGGGACCGAGGGTGAAGCCGACGATGACCGGTGCGGCGATCGGAATCAGGCCGGGGATAACCATCTCCTTGAGGGCGGTTTTGGTGACGATGTCAACGCAGGAGGCGTAGTCGGGCTTGCCGGTACCTTCCATGATCCCCTTGATCTCGCGGAACTGGCGGCGGACCTCGACGACAACGGCTCCACCTGCCTTGCCGACCGCTTCCATGCAGAGCGCAGCAAAGTAGTAAGGAAGCATGCCGCCGATGAACAGACCGACGATGATGTATGGGTCGGACAGATCGAAGGAAATGGACTTGCCGACCAGTTTCAGCTCATCGACATAAGAGGTGAAGAGGATGACTGCCGCCAGACCGGCAGAGCCGATGGCGTATCCCTTGGTGACGGCCTTGGTGGTGTTGCCGACTGCGTCGAGCGGATCGGTGACGTCGCGGACCGACTTGTCCAGTTCGGCCATCTCGGCAATGCCGCCAGCGTTGTCGGTAATCGGGCCGTAGGCGTCCATGGCAACGACGATACCGGTGAGAGAGAGCATGGAAACCGCGGCAATGGCAATGCCGTAAACTCCGGCAGAGTTGAAGGAAACGATGATACCGGCAGCGATGACGATCACCGGCAGTGCCGTTGATTTCATCGAAATGCCGAGACCGGCAATGACGTTGGTGCCGTGACCGGTGGTGGAGGCTTCGGCAATATGCCGCACCGGAGCGTACTCGGTGGCGGTATAGTATTCGGTGATCCAGAAAATGGCACCGGTAACAACGAGGCCAACGATGGCGGAGACGAAGATGTTCATGGCGCTAAAGGTCTGTCCGCTGGCGTTGGTCAATCCCTGGGGGAACATCTGGGCGGTGACGAAATAGAATGCGATGCAGGCAAGGACGGCCGAGGCGATCAGTCCTTTGTACAGGGCCGGCATGATCTTCTGGTTAGCGCCGAGCTTGACGAAAAAGGTGCCGATAATGGAGGTGATGATGGAGATGCCGCCAAGGATCAGCGGGTAGCTGACAGCAGCGGAATTGCCGACAAAGGCGATAGCGCCGAGCAGCATGGCGGCGATCAGGGTAACTGCATAGGTTTCAAAGAGGTCTGCGGCCATACCGGCGCAGTCACCGACGTTGTCGCCGACGTTGTCGGCAATAACTGCCGGGTTGCGCGGGTCGTCTTCCGGGATGCCGGCTTCGACCTTGCCGACGAGGTCAGCGCCGACGTCAGCGCCCTTGGTGAAGATCCCGCCACCGAGACGGGCAAAGATCGAGATCAGCGAGCCGCCGAAGCCGAGCCCGACCAGCTGGCTGACTATGTCTTTTACCGGTGCGCCCGGCATGAGCTGCTGCAGGGCCAGGTAGTAACCGGCAACGCCGAGAAGTCCCAGTCCGACAACCAGCATGCCGGTGATGGCGCCACCCTTGAAGGCGACATTGAGAGCTTTATGTATGCCTGACTTTGCTGCTTCGGTGGTCCGCACGTTGGCCCGGACCGAAACAAACATGCCGATGAAGCCGGTAAGACCGGAGAAGAGTGCTCCTATGGCGAATCCAACCGCTGTCTTGGCGCCGAGGGTTGCAAAGAGAGCAACGAACATGACAGCTCCGACAACGGCAATGATGGTGTACTGGCGCTTCATGTAGGCGCCTGCGCCTTCCTGGATTGCGGCTGCGATCTGCTTCATCCTGTCATTCCCCTGCGGGAGCGACAGAATCCAGTTTGCCGAGAGCAGGCCGTAGACGACCGCTGCTGCGGCGCATGCCAGGGCGAAATATACTGCGTACTGTTCCATTTGACTAAACTCCTTCTCTTTATTGTTTGCCTGTTAGTAAAAGGCGTTGGTGCTATGGGCCGCCAAAAACGAAAAAATATAATAGGAATTCTGTTGAAATGTCAACAGAATAAATGGGTTAATAATTTCGGATTTGGGTTGGAATCTCTGTCAGGCCCTGGAGAGAAAGCGCCCTTCCCGGGTATCGACCTTAAGTTTTTTCTCCTGATTCGAGATAAGGCGGAACCTGGAGTCTGAGACCGGTCTCAAGGATTGCTTCTTTGGTCTGGGCGGTGGCAGTGGAGTTTTTCAATACCGGTGCAGTTTCGGTGACGATCAGTTCCACGGATTGCGGCGGGTCGGCGCTCACCATCCGGCCCTGGAACAGTCCCAGAACCACTTCGGTCCCTTCGAGAAGGTAAGGGGATATCAGGCTGAACGCCTCGGCCTCCATTTCGAACTGCTCATAGGTTTCCAGGTCCATGAAAACCCCGCGGTCGCCGTCGGTATAAAGGAACTGCCCCTTGTGGCGTTCGAAATCGGCCTCATCCACCTTGTCGCCGGAGCGGAAGGTCTTTTCCAGTACCTGTGCCGTGAGCAGGTTGCGGTACTTGGTCTTGACCATGGTGCTGGCACCGCGCGCTGACGGTGACTGGTAATGGACATCGATTATCAGGCATGGCGCCCCGTCCAGTTGGATGATAAGGCCGCGTTTGAAGTCGGATGTGCTGAGCATTTATTGTCTCCCGTCGATTAAATTGGTCATATTTACCAGAAAGAACGGTTAAAAACAAGAGGGCCCGCCGTTTCGGCAGGCCCTCATTGTGCTGCTGATTTCCTTGCGCTTGTACGTTTCCTTGCTTTGCTACATCCCTTTCTTCAAAAGCGCGGCCACTTCCTTGGCGTGATAGGTGAGGATCAGGTCGGCACCGGCCCGCTTGAACGAGATCATGGTCTCCATGATGACCCGCTCTTCGTCGATCCATCCCATCTTCCCGGCAGCCTTGATCATGCTGTATTCACCGGACACGTTATAGGCGGCGACCGGGAGATTGGTGTAGTTGCGCAGTTCGCGGATGATGTCGAGATATGGCAGTCCCGGTTTCACCATAACGATATCGGCGCCTTCCTCGATATCCATCTGGGCCTCGCGGATCGCCTCCAGGCGGTTGGCCGGGTCCATCTGGTACGAGCGGCGGTCGCCGAACTGCGGTGTCGACTCTGCTGCCTCCCGGAACGGACCGTAATAACCGGAGGCATATTTCACCGCATAACTCATGAGTGGGAGATGGTTGAAGCCGTTATTGTCGAGCGCTTCGCGGATCGCCATGACGCGGCCGTCCATCATATCCGACGGCGCGACCATGTCAGCGCCGGCCTGGGCATGGGAAAGCGCCTCCTTGGCCAGCAGTTCCAGGGTCGAGTCGTTGTCCACGTCGCCGTCCTTGATGATGCCGCAGTGGCCGTGGTCCGTATACTCGCACATGCAGACGTCCGTGATCACCACCAGACCGGGGACCTGCTTCTTTAGGGCGCGGATCGTTTCCTGGATGATGCCGTGGTCGGCATAGGCATCGCTCCCGACGGCATCCTTGGTCTCCGGGATGCCGAAGAGAATGACTGCCGGAACGCCGAGGGCATGGACCTCCTGCGCCTCCTCGACGATATTTTCGATCGACTGCTGGTAAATGCCGGGCATGGAAGAGATTTCCTTCTTTATCCCTTTGCCGAAGGCGGAAAACATCGGATAGATCAGGTCATTGGCAGTAAGGGTGGTCTCGCGGACCATTTTGCGGAAAGCTTCTTTGCCGCGGATGCGGCGGGCGCGGAAAGTCGGGTAGAACATGCCTATTTCTCCTCTTTTGAATGGAGTGAATTGAAATATCTTACTATTTCATCCTTCATGGACGCAATAGTATATTGAGTCGGCTCGATGGTCACCTTCAGTCCCAGGTCCCGGCAGGTTCGGCCGGTGATCGGTCCGATGGCGGCAACCGCCACTCCGTCGAGCAGGTGCAGAAAGCGGTTTTCGCCGAGAAGCTTTGCCAGGTTGTCCACGGTCGATGAGGAGGTGAAGGTAACGCAGTGGATTTTGCGCTCTTCGAGCGCCTGCAGTATCGGAGGGGGTACAGCTTCAGGTAGGATGTTACGATATGCGACCGGGTCAACAACCTCAGCGCCCATCTCTGCCATCGCCTTGGGGATCAGGTCTCTGGCACGGTCGGCCTTGGGGTACAAGATCCGCTTGCCTGAGAGCTCCATTGAGCGGAACGCCTCTATCACCCCTTCTGCCTTGTAGTTTGGCGGGACCATATCCGGTGTTATACCGTGTTTGGCAATGGCCGCAGCTGTCTTGGGGCCGACCGCGCAGACCTTGCCGGAGCCGAAGGCCCGGCTGTCCAGCCCGAGAGCGTTCAACCGCGCAAAAACGTGCTGCACCGTGTTGATTGAGGTGAAGATGATCCAGGAAAAAGAGGACAGCTCAGTTATCGCCTTATCAATGGCGTCTGTGGATTCCGGATCAACGATTTGTATGGTCGGGCACTCCCAGACGGTTGCGCCGAGTTCCTCCAGCATGGCGGAGAATTCCCCGGCCTGGTCGGCCGCGCGGGTGACCAGTATCCCTTTGCCGAACAGGGGTCGGGTGTCGAACCAGCGGAGTTTTTCCCGCATCCGGACCACCTCGCCGACAATGGTTATGGCCGGTGCCTTGAACCCGGCCTTTTTGGCTTTAGCCGCTATCTCTTCCAGGGTGCCGGTCAGGACCTCCTGCTCGGGTCTGGTGCCCCAGCGGACGAGAGCAACCGGGGTATCAGGGGCGCGGCCGTGGTCGATCATTTTCTCTGTGATCTGCTGCAGGTTTTTGACCCCCATGTAGAAGACGACGGTGCCGCTGCCCAGGGAGAGCCTCTCCCAATCGATTTCGGAACTCTCCTTGCCAGGGTGCTCGTGTCCGGTGACCAGGGCGACCGAGGTGGTTATGTCGCGATGGGTGAGCGGGATGCCGGCATAGGCAGCGGCGCCCAGCGCTGCGGTTACGCCGGGAACGATCTCAAAAGCGATCCCGGCGGCCCTTAATGCCTCGCACTCTTCCCCCCCCGGCCGAACACAAACGGGTCGCCACCTTTGAGCCGCGCAACCACCTTGCCGTCCAGCGCCTTTTGCACCAACAGGTCATTGATCTGCGTCTGCTCACGGTTATGCGCGCCGCCAACCTTGCCCGCATAGATCAGTTCGGCATTTGGGGCCGCATGGGAAAGAAGGGAGTCGTTGGCAAGGTAGTCGTAAACGACCACATCGGCTCTGGCCAGGCAGTTTAGACCCCGGACCGTTATCAGGCCGGGGTCGCCGGGTCCGGCGCCGATCAGGTAGACATAGCCGTTATTGCTGGTCATAGGTGGTATCCAAAGAAAAACGCCGCCGAAGCGGCGGCGTTTAGGTTATGGCGTCAGTGCGGTTGCTAGTTAAACGTTTTCGTCCACTCGGCCGATCTCCCGCTGATAAACCTCTTCGAGGATCTCTTTGCCGCCGTTGCGCAGGAGTCGCTCGGCAAGCTCGCAACCGAGGTGCTCACAGGAGTCGACCGGGCCATTGATGCTCTCTTTGAGGGTCCGGGTGCCGTCAACCGAGGCGATGAAACCGGTCAGGGTCATCTGATCGCCGCTCACCTCGCCGAACGCGGCAATCGGAACCTGGCACCCGCCTTCGCAGCGCTTGAGCAGCGCCCGCTCGGCCCGTACTGCATAACTGGTGGCAGGATGGTTGAAGAAGGCGATCGCCTCCTTTACCGGTTCGTTGCTCAAGGAACACTCGATCCCCAGTGCTCCCTGGCCGATGGCCGGCAGCGACAGGTCGGTGGGGAGGAGTTCGGTGACGTTTTCGGTATAGCCCAGGCGGTTGAGCCCGGCCGCAGCCAGAATGACCGCGTCGAGCCCTTCGGTATCGAGCTTTTTCATCCGGGTTTCGACATTGCCGCGAATCACGACCATCTGCAGGTCTGGCCGGACCTTGAGCAGTTGAGCCTGCCGCCGCAGGGCACTGGTCCCGACCTTCGCTCCTTTCGGCAGATCCGCGAATTTTACCCCTTTGGATATGACGGCATCGCGCGGGTCTTCGCGTTCGGTGATGCAGTAAAGCCCGAGCCCTTCAGGAAAATCGGTCGGGACATCCTTCATGCTGTGCACGGCGATATCGATCTCGCCGCGAAGCATCGCCTCTTCTATCTCTTTTACGAAGAGCCCTTTGCCGCCGACTTGCGCCAGCGGGACATCGAGAATCTTGTCCCCAATGGTCTTAATTTTGGTCAGGGTCACTTCCATGTCCGGATAGCGTTTTTCAAGTTCCGACTTGACCCAGTTTGCCTGCCATAGTGCGAGTTGGCTGGCCCGGGTGCCTATGCGTAGCTGCTTCAATGCCATCTGTCTATCTCCTTGTTACGCTACTGAAACCGGCGCCAGGTTAACCCGGTGCCGGCCAGTAGCCTATTGTATTATTCTTCCAGCTCTCCGAGCTCCTGCTCCCCTTCGTCGGCGGTCTGAAGCTCGAATAGTGCCCGCAGGGCGTCAACATACAGATCTGTCCGTCCCCCCTGGCCGGCCTTTTTGAGCAGGCTGGTCGGCGGATGAAGCAGTTTGTTCATGATCGCGTTTGTCAACGCTTCCAATCGTTTCTGGCCGTCCGGGGGGAGATCCTTCCAGTTTGCCAGGGTCTTTTCCAGTTCGGTGCGGCGGATTTCGTCGAATCTGGCCCGGAGGGCAACGATAGTCGGGGTGACTTCAAGGGATGACAGCCACTTGAAGAACTGGCCGATCTCCTGGTTGACGATATCTTCCGCCTTTTTCGCCTCTTCGGCCCTTTGGGCCAGGTTGGCCTGGACCACTTCCTGGAGGTCGTCAACCGTGTAGAGGTAGACGTTCTCGACATCATTGACCTTGGGATCAATGTCGCGCGGCACAGCGATGTCGATGAAGAACATCGGCTTTTGCTTGCGTTTCCGCATGACCTCATCAAGGTCTTTCGGACCGATGATGCAGTGTGGCGCTCCGGTAGACGAGAGGATGATGTCAGCCTTGTGCAGGTAGTCGAACAGGTCGTCGAACTTGACCGCCCTGCCGCCGAACTCGTCTGCCAACCGCTCAGCTCTCTCGAAGGTCCGGTTAGTTACCATGACCCCCCGGACGCCGTTGTTCAGGAAATGCTTGGCAGCCAGTTCACACATCTCGCCGGCGCCGATCAGCATGACGGTCTTGTCGCTCAGTTCGTCGAATATCTTCCTGGACAGTTCTACTGCGGCAAAGGCGACGGAAACCGCCGATGAGGCGATTTTGGTTTCAGTGCGTACTCTTTTGGCTACGGAAAATGCCTTATGCAGGAAGCGGTTGAGGATGATGCCGGACGATTTGAATTCTGCGGCATAGCCGTAAGAGGTCTTTATCTGCCCGAGGATCTGCGGTTCGCCCACGACCATGGAATCAAGGCTTGAGGCAACCCTGAAGACGTGCCGGATCGCTTCCTCGCCGTGATGGGCATAAAGGTGCGGATCGAGGTTTTCAAGGGAAAGGTTATGGTAGTCGGCAAGGAAGCGCTTTACGCGGGCAATGCCGCCGGCGATATCGTGCGTGGTTACATAAACCTCAACCCGGTTGCAGGTGGAAACAATAATCGCCTCAGTTATGTCAGGGATATCAACAAGTGCCCGCAACGGCTTTTCCATGTTGGTCGGCGCGAAAGCCACTTTTTCCCTTATGTCAACAGAGGCGGTTTTGTGTGACAGCCCCACTACTATGATATTCATCTGCTGAAAGTCCCCGCTTTACTTGTAGCTGTGCAGTCCGGACAGTAAGAGATTGACTCCTAAAAAGGTGAAAAGGAGCACGAAAAACCCGGCAATCGCCAGGATCGCCGCCTTGCGGCCGCGCCAACCAGTCGTGAGTCGCCCGTGCAGAAGGGCGGCATAGACAAACCAGGTGATCAGGGACCAGGTCTCTTTCGGGTCCCAGCTCCAGTAGGTGCCCCAGGCAGTTTCGGCCCAGATGGCTCCGGAGATTATCGCCAGGGTGAGCAGCGGGAAGCCGAAGGTCAGGCAGCGGTAATTGATGTCGTCCAGTTTGTCGAGTGACGGGAGCTTCTGGTACATTGCTCCCAGTTTTTTCTGTTTGAGGAACCGCTCCTGGATCAGGTACATGATCCCGGCGCCAAAGGCGACAGTGAAGCTGGCATAGCCAAGAAAGGCGACGACGGTATGCACAACCAGCCATTTGCTCTTGAGGGCCGGGTTGAGCGGGGCAATCCCCATTGGGAACAGCATCGAGATCGACATCAGTACCAGGGCAATCGGAATCACGAAAGATCCGAGGATCGTCACCTTGTAGCGGCGCTCGAATACAATAAAAACCCCGACAATCGCCAGGCTGAAAAATGAGAGGGATTCATGCAGGTTGGTTATCGGGGTTCGGCCTCCCTCGAAGTAGCGGCCGAGCGTAAAAAGGGCGTGGATCAGGAAGCCACCGTATATTATCCAGCGGGAGGTCTTTGCCAGGGATGGTTGCGGCTTGACCAGATAGACCAGATAGGTAATTGTGGCTGCAAGGTATAAACCTAATGTGAAAAAATAGAGCATGGCGTTCATTTAGTGGTCTCTTTCCGCATTCCAAGCTCATCCAGGGTAAAGCCCGGGCCGCAGAGTTCCAGGATGAGATGTTCTACTTCTCTGGGCATCCCATTTTTAAGTAGTTCCGGGATCGGACTGTTTGCCAGGTCGCTTAAAATCCGCTTATTGTATCTGCGGTTGTCATTTTGAGTCAATAGCTTTTCTCTGATTTTCCCCAGCAGGGCCACGGTATCGGCATATTCCCTGCCATAGATTACAGCGAGTTGCTTCCTGATTCTGCGGGACAAGGCCGGCGCGCTGCCGCCGGTTGTAACGGCAATTGACAGCTCTCCGCGTCTCAGGGTGGCGGGTGAGCTGAAGGAGCTGAATTCCCGTGAATCGGCAACATTTACCGGAACGCCGTGCATGGCTGCTTCTGATGCAACCCGGCGGTTGATCTCCGGCTGGTCTGTAGCCGCAAAAACAATTACCGCTCCCTTGAGGTCGCCTTCGGAATAATTTCTCGGTAAATGATTGATCAGTGCAAGCCTTACCAGCCGTTGCACGCCAGTTGCCGGCAATGGCGAAATAACGGTTACATCTGCTCCGCAGCGTATCAGAGTAAGGCACTTTCGTGCCGCAACTCTGCCTCCGCCCACGACTACCGCCGGTTTGCCGTGCAGGTCGAGAGATATGGTCAGCTGAGGCATCTGAAAGGTCTTTCCGGTCGATATGTCATACACGAAGTTGATAATATATCATGTGTGACGAGATTTGCCACGATTCACGTTTGGTTTGAATAATGCCTGGAGGCAGGGGGGGCAAATGATCTTGATTTTTCCTGATAGTAAGATATAGTTTTCTGCATAAAAACATCAAAGTAAGGAGCGATTATGGCAAGTGAAATGGTTTCAGCTTTTACTGACGCTAATTTTGAGGCTGAAGTTCTGCAGAGCAATCTGCCGGTAATAGTAGATTTCTGGGCAACATGGTGTGCCCCCTGCAAGGCGATTGCACCGCTGATCGATACCATAGCCCAGGAGTACGAGGGTAAGGTCAAGGTCGGCAAGGTAAACGTGGACGATAATCCGGCAACGCCATCCAAATACGGGGTCAGGGGTATCCCGACGATCATCCTCTTCAAGGAGGGGAAGGTTGTTGACCAGGTAGTAGGCGCTGTTCCCAAGTCCCAGTTAGAGGCCTTGATTAAGAAGGCGCTTTAGTTCGTCACAATGAATTATTCCCGCATTTGTGGCCTTACAGTTGCGTTGCTTGTTTCTGTTGCCCAGCTTGCCCTGGCAGTCCCGCAGAAGGGGGAGGCTGCTCCCCCTTTTAGGGTTACCAGTGTTTCCGGACAGCAGATAACCTTGAATAATTACCGGGGCAAAGTGCTCCTGATGGATTTCTTTGCCACATGGTGTTCTCCCTGCCGCGAGTCGGTTGGGCATTTGGTGCTGCTTAACCGGAAGTACGGCAAGCAGGGGCTTCAGATCCTCGGTCTGAGCCTTGACGACGACGATAGTGTCAGCGTTGTGCGCGAATTCATCAATTCAAACAAGGTAAATTACCCGGTTGCAATTGTTGGTGAGAGCTTTAAGGCCGATTATGCCCTCAGGTCAGTCCCCACTCTGTATGTAATCAGCAAAAAAGGGCTTGTTGCGGAAAAATTCTCGGGATACAACGACGAAGTTGAAAAACGTCTTGATCAGATTCTGCAAAAACTCCTCTCCGAATAACTTCTCGTAGCTTCCTGCCCAATAATAATAAATTAATGACATTTTTGAGCCCTTTTGTCAGATATTTGACTTTTGAGTCAATCACGGCCCATTAATTGCCAATGGCCCATATTGCCAGGGATCCACGGGGATCAAGGGCTGTTGTCTCTTGTCGGACAAGGCGTTAAGTGGATGGCACTTTAATTGCAAGCATCCTGGTGCTGGGCGTTCCTTGTTGGCAGCGGAGAAAATGCTGGGGAGGGGATGATGCATTCATATACGTCTGAGAGTATGAGCAACAGTCACATGTCTGATGATATGGCTGATTCCGTCGGTTGTGTGAATGAAGTTGCCGATCTGGAAAAGCGGCTCCGGGAAATGATGTTTTTGAGCCGTTTCATGGCAGCGACAAGCTCAAGCCTGGTGCCGCAGGATATCTGCGCCATTGCGGCAAGAAGCCTATATGATTTTATCCCGTATGCCAGCATTGTTTTCGCATTGGCTCCGGAATTTGATGTCGAGCCTCTTGTGTTTTCGCCCGGCAACAGGGACGGTCGCGCTTGTACCCTTTCAAAGGAGATATCTTCGGAGCGATTCCGGGAGTTCCAGATTGACGAGCGGGTCCGCGGAGTTATTTTCATTACTTCGGATTCCGGTCAAAAAGGGGTAGATATGGTCCTCCCGGAAAAAATGGGGAAGATAAGGGTCGTATTTGACAACTCCAAGAGTGATTATCCATCTGCAGTCTTTGCCGAAATTAATGGCCATTTTTCCCGAACGCTCAAGAATGCGCTTACTCATGAAAAGGTCAAGGAGCTTGCCACCAAGGATGGCCTTACCGGTCTATTCAACCGGCGGGTTTTTGATGAACTCCTTTCCGTTGAAATGAATCGCAAGGAGCTTAAACCCATTTCTCTGCTTCTGATCGACCTCGACGATTTCAAAAGGATCAACGACAGCTTTGGCCACCCGGCCGGAGATGAGGTCCTGGCGGCGGTGGGGAAGATACTGAAGGAAGGGTGCCGGGGGTCTGACCTGGTTGCCAGATATGGCGGGGAGGAATTCGCCGTGATGCTCCCCTCAACGCCCTCTTCGGTGGCTTTCGAAATTGCGCAACGGCTGAGAACGAGAATTGCCAGCACGGTCTTTGTTTTTTCGGGAAAAACCGTTAAGCTGACCGCCAGCATCGGCATTGCTCAGGCTTCCCAGGGGAGCAGTGGTGCAGTTGAACAGCTTGTCAGTCGTGCCGATCAGGCTTTGTATCGGGCCAAGAAAAACGGCAAGAATATGACCTACATCTATACCTCCAAGACCATGGAGATCAAAAAGCCGGCTCGCCGAGGTGCAGGCGTGGCCTGGCTAAGAACTGCTTAGGGTCATTTCCCCTATAATTTAAGCTAGTTGTTCCCTTTGGGCCTTCCGGCGGCGCATGGTGCAGTTCATTGCGCCCCCCCCTTACACCTTTGAATTTTCCCGCAGTTAACCAATATATTCTCATCGATAAATTAAAGTATCCTGCCGAAGAGCCGAAATCCATTCTAGGTGAGTAAATTTAATGCAAATTATTATGCAGGGGTTCGTATCCATGTCTGATGATGCAAACATGGCTGACCGGGTAATCAATTATTTTGATGAAGAGTTCGAGGCGATCAGGAGCCAGTTGGAGTCGGGCACTCTGCTCGATTACAAAGAGCGGGTCATTGTCAGCAGGAAGATCGACGAGGCATTGTCCCGGCTTTCGCCCTATGTCAGGAGCGAGTGGCGCGCCCGCCAGGTAGTAAAAAACGGTGAAAACCTGCGCGAGCGGTTGCTGTCCGTCAGGGACATTATTTCCAATCCGCCCATATAAAATTTTGACATGGCAATTCTTTTCCTTGACTTGAGCCGACGACTCATGTAAAAACGCAGATTGCCGCGCATGACAGCAACACCAACGTCCCCTTCGTCTAGCCCGGCCCAGGACACCGCCCTTTCACGGCGGCGACGCCGGTTCAAATCCGGCAGGGGACGCCAAATCTCAAAAAGGTCGCTTTTCTTCGGAGAAGCGGCCTTTTTTCTTTTTGCCCATGTACAACTTTCCGCAATTTCAAATTCCAGAAGCTTTATGCAATTAGCATTGACATAACAACTGGTTAGATGTAGGTTGGCGCATTCTAAGGTTGTCGGGATGATCCGAAAAGGAGATGGCAATGGGTGTACAGGGAGGCTGTCGGTTGAACCTGAAGAGAGTTGGCATTGCCGCTGCACTACTGACAACGGCTGTTGCGCTTGATACCGGCAGTGCCGGGGCAGCCATTACCAGGCTCACGGACGGAGGGAACACCACATTTCACCAGACCATCGCTGCCGCCTTCAACAGCATTACCGGTGACACCCCGGTAATTGCCGCACAGGCAGGGACCTTCCGGGGGAACCTGGATATCGACCGCTCCGTGACCGTTAAGCTCAAGGGTGGCTATAATGGCAGTTACGCCGGCACTGTCGGTATGACTGCGATCGAAGGGGAGCTCTCGGTATCTTACGGGTCTTTAGAGCTGGACCGCATTGCCATCACCTCCGCACCTGCCGACCCGGTCAGGATCATCTACCTGCATCACAGCACCGGCAACAATGTCTGGTACGGCGGTGTCCCGGAATTCATCTCGTCCTACAACAGCTCCACTGGCGCCAATTTCCAGATAACCGAGCGCGCCTACCCGGACAGTCCGTACCCGTGGGAGAACTACCCGTACGACTACTGGAAGCTCTGGGTCGATACCACGGGCGAAACCGGTTACCTGGAACAGGATACTCTGGACACCCTGGCAGCCAACTACGACGTCATCGTATTCAAGCATTGTTTTCCGGTGAGCGACATCGAAGCGGATACCGGTGCTCCGGACATCGCCTCCAGCAGGAAGTCGCTGGAGAATTACCAGCTGCAGTACAATGCCCTGAAGACACGGCTGCGCCAGTTCCCGGACAAGAAATTCATCGTCTGGACCGGGGCTGCACTTACCGAAGCAGCAACCATGCCGGAAAACGCGGAACGTGCCCGGCAGTTTTTCAGCTGGGTGAGAAACAGCTGGGATGAAACCGGGGACAATATCTTTGTCTGGGACTTCTGGACGCTGGAGACCGGCGGCGGGCTGTACCTGACGCTCGAAAATGCGGCGAGCTCAGGAGATTCCCATCCCAACGGGACGTTCTCCGCAGCGGTGGCCCCGCTTGTCGGGAAGCGGATTGTGGACGTTATCGAAGGGGGCGGCGACTCGGGGAGCATCACCGGCGACTAGCAGCGCTCGCATGTTTGGGAGGTAAGGCAATTGAATAGTGATGGAGACAAAATAATTGAATAGAATATTTAAGCAGGATTTCGACACCCTTACCGATAAAGCCATAAATGTTTTATTCGTCGCCGCCATCTTTATTTCAGTAATCATATATCTATTACATATCGTTACTCATTTCCCTTTCTTTGATGGTTCTATCCATATCCGCTACCTCTGGTTGTTATCTGCCGGATATCGCGCCAATGTAGATTTCTTCTGCTTTTATCCGACACTCGGGTATTTTATTACGCTCCCCTATTTCAAGCTGTTCCCCGAATCGGCTTTTGTTCTACTGGCACTCCGTTTGTTCGCCGCAACAACCATAGCGCTTATCGGCCTCACCTATTATTGCCACGGTCGAAGAATCTCCCGGGATTGGGTCCTGGCGCTGTTGCCCTTTCTCCTGATCAGCACTGATCGGAGCATCGGCGTCTTTTTTTCCGAGTACAGTATCGATCATCTTGCGGCACTGGCGGCAATCCTGGCCATGTCTCTCGTAATGTCCGAACCCGGTTTCTTAAGGCTGGTGCTATGCACCATGCTCAGCCTGACCTCTCTTTTCATAATGCCCAAATACCATTTTCCCCTGTTTTCGGTTTACTCGGTTATATCGGGGTTTATTACGCAAAGACAAAAAAACCGTCTCTAGCGATATTGGGGCCGATTGTCGGGGCGATTTCAGCGCTGGCAATGATTTTCGTCATATTTCTATTAAACCAGGGCTCGATCACAAATAACATTAAATATGCATACCTTTTCAATTTTAGATTTACCTCGGTATTGGAAGAACAGATCGGCGATCTGCCGAGGTTTTCCCCGATCATTGTCTATGTGCTGAGTTTTTTGCGCCATCACCCGCTCCTGTCAGTTTCATTCATAATCGGCATATTTGCCTGGCTGAGATATGCGAAAGCCGGGTGGAGAACACCTGACCCGCATATCTGGGGTGGTGGCGGCATCCTGCTGGGTTGCATCGTCTCCTCATTTTTTGAAGCCGTCTATTGTGAACAGTACCTGACGCCGATATTGCTCTGTATGGCCCTGTTTGTGCCGTTTGCCTATTCCGAAATGGTTGCCGGCCCCAAAACAATAAGATTGGTGCGGCACCTGTATGTCATTATTGCCTTTTGTATTCTTGCCGTGCGGCTCGACGGGGTTGCCGACGAATTTAAACTGACGCCGTATAATGCCCGCGGCAACACGCCTACGACCAACAAGATTATCGGCGAGGTAACCATGGCGCCCACCGGTCTCAACATCCTGAACGAATATGATGATATATTGGGGATCATCCCCAGGAACGAGACAGTGGTAGCTCCCTGGCCTTTTCATCCGTTGTTCCGCCGGGATCTTACCTTCCAGATATTCGATGACCGGCCCAGCCTTGCTGGCGCTTTCAAGGAGAATGACCCGATGAAACGGACATTTGCGCCGGAAACTTTCAATAATGCCCTTGAGCGCAACCCTCCGGGCCTCATTGTACTTCAGGATATGGACGGGTTTTATCCCCCCGGATGGCACCAGGTCGCGACCGATTTTCTGATGCGCCATGAAGATATTTATGAAAAATACGCCACCAAGCTGTATCAAGGCTATATAAGGAAGGATCTGCTTGACTAAATGCGGTCAAGCAGGAGGGTAATGATCGAAAAGGCCGTTTCCACCGAGACGGCCTTTTCTGTTGTTGTTTCGCAAACGCTTTTGGGTACAATGAAACAAAAGGTGTCTGGTCAGCTTTACGGCTGAAGCCATTATTTGTCGAAAAGGGCGCCATGAGCAGACTGTTTCGCTACCTGGAACCTGCCTATCTCTCCGGTCTCATCGAAGACCCGTGTCTGATTGTTCGCGACCGCCCCATTCATCGCAGTATCATGATCGATTGCGGCTCGCTTCATCACCTGGCAAAGCGCGAACTGAAGCCGGTAATGGCCATATTTGTCAGCCACGCCCACATGGATCATTTCATGGGGTTCGATGCCTTTGTGCGGCAGGTGCACGCCAGCCCCAGAACAATCGAAATGTTCGGCCCGCCCGGATTCGCGGCCCGGGTATCGGCCCGCTTGAACGGGTATGATTGGAACCTGTGCGAGCCATACTGGTGCAGCTTTATCGTCAGGGAAATCCATAGCGACCGGACCGTTTCGTTCGAGTTCCATGGGCCATCCGCCTTCCGGTGCGAAGAGGCGGGCGAGCAGCACCGGACCGGAGACCTGATCTATCGCCATAACCATATCGAAGTCTCGGCCCGGCTGTTTGATCACGGCATTCCGGTCCTGGCTTTCCGGGTGAATGAAAGGAAAATATTCGGTATTGATGCCGGAAAACTGGCGGAATACGGTTTGGTGCAGGGAGAATGGCTGCGGGAGCTCAAAAAACGCTACTTCCGGGAATGGGCTCAGGACGAGCCGATTTCGGTTACTAAAATGGCCGGAGGCTGCCGGGTGGCAGAGCCGGTCGCAGATGCCGAAGCACTTTATGCTGTGGTCTGCGCCGCAGAAATCCCTGCCGGGATCGGTTACGTCACGGATATCGGGTTCTCTCCGGAAAATCGCGAGGGAGTGGTGTCGTTTCTCCAGGGGGTTGAGCTGCTGGTGTGCGAATGCGCCTTTCTTAAGGCCGATATGCACAAGGCCAGGGCATCGAGGCATTTATGCACCAAAGACCTGAACGAACTGCTTGACCGGTTGCGGCCGCGGCTATTTCTAGCGATACATCTCTCCAAGACCTACCTCGACCGGAGCGAGGAGCTTTACGCCGAGCTTTCACCCCCTCCCGGAACGAAGATCATCAGAATCCCCGAGCATGTTGCCCCGCGTCCGGTCTATTCCTGCGATGTTACCCGGCTCAACTCCGACCGTTTTCCGCAGTAAAGGTGTTGATCCCGGCATTGACGCCGATGGTCTTATAGATCCTGATTTCGTCCCAAGGTTCGCTCAGGATTTCACCCACCTCCTGGTCACCCCAGGGGCCGTTCAGGATACCGTCGTGGATGGCCCAACTCCTGCCGTGAACACTCTTTTCCATCCCGGGCATCCGGAACGGGGTCGAACCGTCCAGCCTTTTGAAGAGCGCCCCGCCAGGCCTGAATTCCCGGTCGATCGTCAGCATCATGCGCCGGCCGGTCAGGTAGTCGAACCCGAATTTTTCATACCTGACGGCGTTGTCGTAGGTCAGCGGTTCGGCCATGATGATTTCCATCCCGAGGGCATCGACAAAGAGCTCGAACAGGTGGAAAAACTCGCCGAACATCCCGAGTCCCCGGCTGGTCTGGTTCGGGAATAGCCCGGCCCGCATCGCCCTGATCTCTTCGGGGATATTGCGCCCCAGGCGGGTAAACAGGTTGTCCCGCCCGTTTTCATCGACATCGACAGCAAACCTCGGTGCCGAGGGATCATTGATTATGCAGAACGAGAGTTCCATCTGGTGATAATGGGTCTCGGCAATATCGAGGAAAAACACAGTAGTGGCGTCGTCGGGTTCTTGCCTCACCTCTATCCTTGCCAGCGCCATCCCTTCCGGAGCAATGATGGTGACCCTTTTCCGCTGGTCCGGGCCGAGAAAGGTTAGCGGAGAAATGTTCAGCAGGTTGAAGAGGCGGGGCGGGATGATCCGGCCATAAACCTGCTCTTTTTCAGGCGCGGGCAGGGCGTTTATCTCCCGGAGGCCGGTGAGCGTGTTTTCATGCCTTGACCGGAGCGGCATGTTCTCCTGCAGTTTGCTCATTCGGCACCCCTGCAGCAACCCCGGGTATCCCGTGCCAATAATGAATCAGAACAGCCGGTCATCGCTCTTTGCCATTGGCAGGGTAATGCTGACAACAGTTCCTTCCCCCGGCTTGCTGGAAAGCCGGATCGCGCCGCCGTGCCCCTCTATGATCCCGTAGGTGACCGCCAGCCCCAGCCCGGTTCCGTCTTCTTTGGTTGTGTAAAACGGGTCGAAGGCGCGCGCCAGCTCCTCTTCGGTCATCCCCTTACCTTCATCGGCGATCTGAAGGGTTGCTGTTGACCCTTCAGTGGATATGGCGCAGCTGATGGTGCCGTTCCCCTTCATTGCCTGGCCGGCATTGATCAGGACATTGACCAGGACCTGGATCATCTGCTGCTGGTCGGCAACAATGGTGGCATCGCCTTCCGGCAGAACAACCTTGACCGGTTTCACCGCCTCATGGGCCCTGGCGAGTTCAACCGATTCGGACAGCACCTTGGCCAGGCTGAGCGGCGCAGTTCTCGGTTCGTCGGACCGGGAAAACTCCAGCAGCCGCCGGGCAATTGTGGCGCAGCGCTGCGCCTCGCTGGAAACCCTTGCCAGGTCGGCTTTGCCTTGTTCGCTCGTCTCGCCCATTGCCAGCGAGGTATGAAGCATGATCCCGGTGAGCGGATTGTTGATCTCGTGGGCAATCCCCGCTGCCAGGGTTCCCAGGGAGGCAAGGCGCTCCGAACGTTCCAGCAGCACCCTTGCGGCCAGGAGTTCGCCGGTCCGTTTCTCGACCTCGCTTTCCAGCGATACGTTCATGTCCTGCAAGGTTTGCTGCGATTCCTGGAGCGCTGCCGCCATCTGATTGAACTCATATCCAGCGGCATCGAATTCGCGAATCCTGGTGATGCCGACCCGTTCTTCGAGGCTTCCGGCAGCCATTGCCCTGGCCTTTTCCGAGAGCGAGGTCAGGGGGCCGGTAACGAATCGTCGCAGTGCCCAGAAAGTGATGCCGCAGGAGAGCGAACCCCAGATAAAGGCGAGCATCCAGACATTATCCACCAGATTCGCATAAACGGCATCCATGGCCACCAGCGGTATCTGGGTGGTAAGGATTCCGAGTGCCCGTTGTTCCTTCTTGTGGTAATGGCAGGCCTCGGTGCATTGCGGAGAGTTCGGGATGATCCGGGCATAGGTCAGGAGCCGTTCCTTGCCGCTCTTCTCGATCCGGTAGCCGGCGTCTTTAACGATGCTGGACCCCTTTTCGTGGCAGAGGGCGCACTCAGCGGCGCGGATGGTATTGTTTTCCCCGTCCGAGACGCTGCTGGAGATGACCCGGCCGTTCTTGGCCAGAATTCGCACCGGACCGCCGCTCCCCTGAAGGCCGATCTCCTCGATCACCTGATGCACGAGAATCTGGTCATTTTTCAGCATGTGGCTGCGGGTGGCGCCCAGGATGGCAAATGCCGTCCGCTCCGCTTCACTCACCGCCCCCTTCTGCAGGGCGGTCCGGATCTCCCTGGTGGTGAGATACCAGGCCCCGGCTGCCAGGATGATTGCTGAAATCAGGATGTACAGCGAAAAGATGTCGCTGATGCTCCTGACATAGGCGAACTGTTCGGGCGACGGTGTCTTTGCTCCGGTTTGCTTGCTAGCCATCAGTGTCCCTTGGGATGCGCGCCAGGTGGCGGCGGATTGAGTCTTCGAATGCAGCCTGGCGGTCGGTATTGTACACCATGGATGATCCTATTTCCGCTGCCAGTATGGCATAGAGGTATTTCTCGGGCAACCTGGAAACGCGGCGGCGGTACTGCTGTTCACGGAAGATGCCGGGGAGATGAGCCAGTATGGCGCGCCTGAAGAGCGGTTGGCGGCAGAGTTCCGGGCGGTCCCGGAAAAATCCGAACAACCTGGCATACAGGGCGTTGATTTCGCTGCTGAGGCTGAACGATATCTCGGTGCAGAGCGCTCCCGGCTCCTCGCGCCATCGTTTCAGGATTATCCTGGCCTCGTCTTCAGCCCGTTTTTCCAGGATCTTCAGGACATCCGCGACATACCGCTCTTTCAGGGCCAGGAACTCTGACTCCGACAGCAGGAGGTTTGCGATGATCTCGTAGGATGAGGAGATCACGCCGCACTTGTTGGCAGAGGAGTCGCGCATGATGATGACCCCGCTCCGTTGCAGCTTCACCCTGGCCTCAGGGGTGATAAAGGAGTTGGCTCCCTCCACAATGACCCTGGCTGACGGGGTGCCGTCCGCCTGCAGATACCCCTGCCAGTTGGCAGCGTCGATCGTCTCCGGCCGGCCTCCGGCCGGGATGAACAGGTCGGCGGTAACCGTGAACGGGAGTTCGCCGTAAAGGCGGGAGAAATCGTCGATGGAGAGCCATTCTTCGCTGAGCTTCCCTTCTGCTTTCGTCACTCTCCGGTAAAGTTCCCGTACCCCGTCTCTTTTCGCGCCGCTCCGGAACAGCATGAAGCCGCCGTCGTGGAGCCGCGCCGGATCGAATCCGTCCAGATCGCAGCGCAGCACGATCCGCTGCAGTTCCACGTGGTCCGCCCCTTCCGGGTCGTACAGGGCAGCAGTGCCGTCCAGGATCAGGCGGATGGCAACCTTCGGGCACCGCTCCAGCATGATCCGAATGGCGTTGCCGGCCACATCGCCGTTCGTCCCGCCGGTAAACTTGACGCTGAAGCTGTCCTTACGGATATCGATCCCCAGCTCCCGCATGGTGATCTCGACGAACTTGACAACACCGGTGGAGGTGACGCCGTACTCCTTGTGATTGATCCCGACCTCCTTGCTGGAGATCACGCCGATACCGAGGATGTACCCCCGTTTCTTCGAGAGTCCGGCGATCGTCTCGATCATCGAGTCGTGCATGTTCTCGTCCGGGCCGAGCTCGATCGGCTCATCCTGGCGGTAATAATCAATTACCAGCGGGTTGGCGGCCACTCCCCCCCTGGTGATGAAGATATCGAGAAAGGCGTTGATAACCCCGTACTGCAGCTTGTAGAGCCGCCAGGTCTCCAGCTCCCGCTCCCGCTTCCGCATCAGGTCGGCAGCGTCGAGGAGCAGCACCATTTTCGAGCCGCCTTCGTAGATGTCCTTGTTTTTCAGGTGCTGGGTGTGGGCCAGGACGAAGTTCTCTCGGAACAGGGTGTTGGCACTGGTGATGAAGTCGTCCGGATTGCGGGCGATGACAGTGCGCCATCCTCCCCGGGCAATGTCGGAGAAGCCGATGTGGAAGCCGAACCCCGAGCGGCTGAAAAAGAAGGTGATACGGAACGGCTTGGCCTGCGGCAGGTCCTCGGTCGACTGCCGGGGGAGTTCGTCAAGGTAGGCCGGGTCGAGACGAAAGGCGAGCGCCTGCTTTTCCGGGACAAAGAAGTTCGTCTTCAATGTATTGCGGATGAAAACCAGGGCGCAGCCGAAGATGTCACGCCGGATCTCGTCCAGGTACCGGTGGCCGGTGTTGTACCCTGCCAACTCTCTCCTGGTCTCGGCCAGCAGCAGGTCGAAATCCTGCTCCCGGTTGTTGTTGTCGGGGTCGAAGCGGGTCTTGAAGAGTTTCACCAACTGCAGGGCGATCTCGGGGTGGGAGTGGAAGGCGCTCTGCACGTCTTCCACACCGAAACGGTCCGGCTGGCTATGGGCCAGGTTGGTATGGCAGAAGGCGATCAGGGCATTCACCAGAGAGGCGTCCTCGCCGGACAACAGGCCGGTGGTGACGCATTCGCGGTAGCAGTACGATTTGGTGGCCAGGATCTGCGAATTGTAGAGTTCCTGGCGGAGTTCGGTGAACTGCGCCGATCCCCGTTCCAGGGGGGAGCTGTCGCGGCGGCGCACGTAGAAGGTTCCAAGGAAATAGGGGTGGACGCCGTTGGAGATGGTCAGGCAGTAGGCCCGGTTGACGCCGAGATTGAGGCGGTTGAACACCTCCATCACCTGGGTGAGGAAATCGGTCTGGGGTGGGTTGCCGACGGCAAAATGGACCCGTGACTCGCTCCCGTCCCCCATCAGCTCCACATCGAGGTACAGGCCGTTGTTCCGGTTCCCTTTCTGCAGCAGGTGGAGGACCTGGGCCACCCGTATCGGCGACGAGGTGCGCACGTAATTCTCGTTGTTGAGCCAGATCAGCCGGAGCAGACGGTCGAAATCGACCATGTCGAACCCCGGGTAGAGCCGCTTCAGTTCCCGTATCGCTTTGCGCCTGATTGCTGCGGGGATGTCGGGGGGGGCTGCGGCGCAGATCTCTTCGTTGCTCTTCCGGTCGAACTCGAATCGCTGGATCTCCAGGGTCTGGCCCGTCCCGGGCATTGCCCCTTCGGAATGGGAAAACATGGCATAGGAGATTTCGCTTTCGCGGATGGTCTGGAGCGTTTCATACAGCGAACCGGGGAAGTTGGCGATTGCCTGGATCAGTATCTTGTCGCGGTCGGCCAGGATCAGGCGGCGGTTGCGGCACAGGGTCCCCAACTCCCGCTCCAGGATTACCAGCGCTTCGGGCTCGTCCTTCATTGAGACGAAAAAATACGGATTCATCTCGGCCTTGAGCCAGGCGCGGTTGGCAGAGCGGCTGGAAGCGGGCAGCAGAGCGGTCCCTTGAGGGGTCATGGTCGGTCACTCCTTGGAGAAGTTCAAGCTCAAGAGAAAATCTACCGTAGATGACGGAATTTGCCAGCTAAGGAAAGTTTAATTTACCATTGCCTGCCAAAAGAACAGCACTGTGTCACCTTTCAGGAGGCCCCTTCTTTCTTTTATTCATTTCAGATTGCCGCCATCAAGCGAATCAGCTTGCCAAACAATAGCACGCTGATAAGATTGGCATTGTCACGCAGACATGTCCCGCACCGGAGGTTGATAGTGAGTCTTGCCCTTTATGCACCGATATCGATCGCATGCGTTATACCCGGCATCTTCCCGCAGGTTGCCTTGTATACGGAATCGCGTGGCAATTATGTCTTGTACAAGGACGAGACACGCCCTTTTACCGATGAGGACAGCGACCGGCTGCTTAACAACAATATCTCCACCATGTATGTCAGAACCGGGGACTTTGATGTGGTTTCCCGCTTCGCGGAGGAGAACCTGTCTCAGATTCTCCAGAGAGAGGATGTGGATCATGAGTCGAAATGTGATGCCCTCTGTCAAACCAGTTCGTCATATCTGAACGATATCTTCTCGGACCCGGAAAAATCGCAGGATGCGGCGCGCTGCCAAAAGCTGACAGGACATCTGGCCAAACACATCTCGGAAAATAAGAGCATCGCAAGCCTGTTCGAGAAAATGAGCATCTCCTCCCCTTTTGCCGTCAAACACTCGATGCAGGTCGCAGCCATATCGATGCTGGCATGGTCGAAGCTCTTTCCGGAACAGTATGATTTGCTGGTGGATGTCGGTGTCGCCAGCATGCTGCACGATATCGGCATGTGCCTTATAATGCCCAATCTGTCGGAGGAGAAAGACTACTGGACCACACCCTCAGTCGATGAAATCAAGCGTCACCCAATTGAGGGCTATGTTTTTTTGAGGAAACACGGCCAGTACAGCGATCTAGTGCTGGATGCGGTGCGCCATCACCATGAGAGATATTTTGGCGGCGGATACCCTGGCGGGCTGAAAGGGGACGAAATCAGGATCACCACCCAGGTGGTAGGCTTGGCGGATATGTACTGTACGCTTGTTGTCGACCGGCCAACCCGCAAAGCGTCCACTCCGGAAGAGGCATTGGCGATTATTAACGATGAGACCCATAAATGTTTCTCCACCCTTCTGTTTACCGCATTCAAATCGATAATCATGGAACAGCTGGGGTAGTTCCGCGGCACAATTATTTCCCGAGATTTAACACCAGCCATGAAAATTCTCCCTTCCGACAACTCGTACCGTACCTTCTGTGAGCTGACCAGCGGTTACCGGATGTTCTGCGTCGTGGCTGAGGCAGTTCGCTTGGGGATCATCGACCGGTTGGAAGAAGGAAGCGCTACATCCTTGGAACTGCTGGCCGCGACTAACTTGCAGCCTGAGGAGGGAGAGCGTTTTATCGCCCTGCTGGTGAGTACCGGGCTTCTGGAACAGTGCGACGGACTGCTGCACCTTTCGCTGTTCAGCCGGACCTTTCTCAGCCGGTCGAGCGCCACCAGCCAGCGTCAGGTGCTGGTGTTCGAGCCGCTGTTGATGGAAAACTGGCACAGGCTTGGGACTGTTCTTCATGAGGGGCAGGGGGCGCTGATCCGGGAGCATCCGCCGGATGAATGCCGGGAGCGGCTGCAGCTCTTTCAGCAGGCCATGACCGAGGCTGCCGTGGTTCGTTCCCGTGAGTTGTGGGATGCAGTAACCCGGCTCCCGGAAAGCGGCACCATCATCGATATCGGCGCCGGGGAAGGCACCTATCTGCGCGAGTTCCTAGGCCGCAACCCGCTGTGGCAGGGGATCGCCTGTGACCTCGCCGACGTCTGCAGCCGCGCTGCATCCGGTTGTATCCCGGATAACCTGAGCTATTATCCCTGCAACATCATCGACCTGGAGGAGCTGTCCGCGTTTGTCTCCGGGTATCGGGCCAAAGCCGATATCCTCCTGTTCTCCAATATCTGCCACTGTTACAGCGCTGCCGAAAATGCGGCTCTCCTGGAGCAGGCCACTGCGTTGCTGGCGGATGACGGGTTGCTGATTGTTCACGACTTCTATCGGGACGCCAACAGTTTCGGCGCGCTGTACGACCTACACATGCTGGTCAATACCTGGAACGGCCGCAGTTACAGCATTGACGAAATCAAGGACATGCTGCAGAAGGCCGGGCTCAGACATAACACGGTCTTCGAACTCCCCTCTTTTTCTCTGGCACTGGTCGCCAGTCGCCGCACCCCTTATCAGGCGGCGTCATTAGCGTTGAAAACTTCCTCGACCATCGATAACGGATTGTAAATAAACTATTGAAGCAGCGGTGAGCCGAGGGTGCCGCGGATCGGCAGCAGGTAATTCCCGGGGGATACGGTGTATTTTGCGAGCAGGAGGAAGATGAACTTCTGACTTTCCAGGAACGCGGGTTTGGGCATCAGTTCCAGTTTCAGGTCGATGGGGGTGTCGGCGAGGGAGCCGCTTGCCGGCATGCTGCCGCTCAAACGGACATAGAGCCCTTCTCCCTGGAGGGTAACGCTTTCGAGCAGAGTCTTGCCACCGCTGATCCGGAGCATCCCCTGCAGGGTCCGGTATGACGCATCCGGGAGCGGAGTCCCGCTAATGCTCACCCCCTTCAGGTCGAGATTGCTGGCTTCAAGCTGCAAAGAGCCCTTGGCGTTCTGTCCTTTACCCTGCAGATCCCCCTTTATCCGCAGCTCCCCCTTGGCCTGCGCGCCGGCAACAGTACGGAAAAACGGGATATCTTCCAGCCGGATGTTTCGACAGGAGAAGTCGGTGCGCCTTTTCCGGGTCAGTTCCGTCTCCATCTCGATGGTCCCCTTGCCGATTGTCCCGGTGCAGGAAAAGACCATCCGTGCTCCGAACAGCGGCAGCAGCCGGAGCCGCAGGGTGAACCGGTCGAAGGTGAGGACCTCGCCGGACTGGCTTGCCAGCGACACCCCCTTGGCGCTGACCCCGAGCGGAAACGCCTTGCCGAAGGAGGTTGCAGAGAGCTTCAGCCCGTGCGGAGCCATGACGCGGTTCGCCAGCCGCTGCAGTTCGGTGCTGGGCACGAACATGACGGTCAGGTACAGAAAGAGCACAAGGCCGGCGCCGGTTGCCGCAACGATCTTGAGCCAGCAGGGGAGTCGCCTCATTTCTGCGCCGGACCCTTCCTTAGGGCGACCGTCAAGGCGAGATCAAGCCGCGCCGGGTCGTCGAACCTGGTCTTGATCAGCGCCCTTCTCACCGCGACCGGCTTGCCGCCGTATTCAAGCCGGTAAAGAAGGTTGACCGCCTCGTTCGGCGTTAGCGCATCGATCCTGATCTCCGCAATCTCTTCCTGAACCCCGGCCCGCTCCTCTGATTTCAAAGGTTTGACCTGGAGGGCCTTCCCTTTGATACCGATATCTTCGACCAGTTTGGCGGGCGAATCGTCGGGACGCAGGGACGCCTGAAGGTTGGCGGACCGCTGGGCAGCCGAGGCCGCTTCCCGATACCGCTGCCTGAGGACGATCAGGTCAGCGATATCCGCCTCCTTGGCGCTTCTCTGCCGCTCCATCTTAGTGATTTGATCCCTGGCAAACGAATAGAGCAGGGCAATTGCCAGGAGGATGGCCAGGCCGATTCCGATGCGGAGCCGGGTCCGGGGATCGAGTTCGTTGAAGCGGGCAACGAGATGCTTGATAACGTTCATCAGTTCCCCTCCTTCACGCTGCCGCGGAATACGAACGACACCGAACCGTCGCTCTTCGATTTGATTTCCGATATCTCCGCTGTCGCAAGCACTTTGGCGGCGCGGCTCTTGAAGTCGTTGCCCGATTTCGCGTCCCCCTTGAGACGGATGTTCGCCCCTTCGATCTCAGTCTCATAGAACCCGGAAACATCGTCTCCTTTGAGTTCTGCGAGTTTCCTGAGGATGGGGAGCACCCGCTGGGAAGATCCGGTTCCGGACAGGCGCTTGATCTCTGAGCGCACCTCGCCGACGGCATCCCGCGGCTTTTGCCTGGCGGGGAAAATCTCGCGGTATATGGCGCCTATGGAGGCGTCAAGCGAAGCGATGTCACGGCGTACCAGGAAATACCTCAATCCGGTTTCGCTAAAGATCAGCAGCAGCAGAACCGCTGCCAGGATGGCGGTTAGGCGAAGCCGGCGAAGATTTTTTTCCTGGCCGGCGGTATAGGCCAGGGAGCCGCTCCGGAAATTCACGACCGTTCCCTCGACGCATGCCTTTGCCACTGCATAAGCCCCGGCAATGTCGCCGGCGGCCGCAGTATCATTGCCAAAGGCATCCATGATCTCGGCTGCCGGAATATCGCCCGGCTTCGATGCCGCTCCGATCCGGACGATAGCGGCGACGGTTTCGTTACGCGACAGCTCAAAGGCCGAGATTGTTCGGGCAAATTCCCGTTCTCCGTGCCCGGCAGGAAGAGCCCTGACCAGTTGGGGGCCGGCAGTAGTCCCGATCATAAGGGCATTGCCGTCGGTGACCGCTGAAGGAGCTTCGGTGCCGGCCGGGAGGAGATAGTTCCAGTGGAGCGCCGAGCAAGTCACAATCTCCGGCTCGATCCCGGCAACGGCCAGTTCCTCGATCAGCGAGGCAACGCCGCTTGTGCGGCACCAGGCGGCCAGCAGCGAATCCCCTCCCAGCGGCAGGCCGTCGAAGGCCATCTCTTCTGACTGGACCGCCATCTCCCCGGCAAGTTCCAGCGGCAGGATCTCTCTGAGATTCCGGCGGTCCGTGATCGGGAGCGAGAGCAGGCGGGAGTGGACCAGTGCCGGAGGTATGGAAAGGATTACCTTTTCTCCCCCGTCAGAATGATCGAGCCCGCTGAGCAGTTCCCGGTAGCCTCCGGACTCCGAAAGTGTCCGCCGGACCCCCTGGAGAAAAGCGAGGGATTTGCGCTTTGCCGAGAACCGGGCTGCGACAACATCTGCCCCGGTAAGATGAATAATAAGATAAGTCATTAATATTCCCGCCAGTAGAGAAATTGAGGTGTTACACCGACAAGCCTGACTACCGCCTCGATCGTACGGCTGACATCCTGGACTCGCCCTTCGGAGCGGATCCGGTACACGTAACCTTTGACGCTGATGTTGGTCAGCAGCCCGGTGGCAATGGCCTCGAACCCTGATACCTTAGCCAGGTCAGCAGGATTCTTGAACGGGGTAGAGGAGCGGTATTCCAGCACGCGACCGGCCAGATCCGCGGTTATTTGCTCGCTCAGGGCCGCAATGACCTCTTTGGAGGCAGTGTTGATGTTGATCGGCGCTGCCGGAGCGCTGGGGTTCTCCGGATAGACCGTTATGTATGGTCTGAGCGCCTCCAGGGGCTTTCCGGCAAAACCTTTCACCAGCGCCAGTTCTTCAACCGTGTCCAGAGGCCTGTTCTTTACGGCGTACGGTGTTGGTAGCGCGCCGTAATATGGGCTTTCCGCCCCGCCCGGATGCGGGTAGTCATTCAGGTCGATCCAGTCGGCCAGGGAATCGATCAGGTCCCCGCTACCATCGATCTTGAGGGAACGGATGAGGCGTTCTGCCACCCCGGCCATGAATCGTCCCTCCAGCTCTCCGTTGGGCGGGGCCACGTAATTGATATTCACCTTGCCGCTTTCATCCTCGATGACAAGCCGCAATTCCCCCCGCTCATCGGAAAGTTTCTGCGGTGTCGCCCACGGGTCGCTAAGCGAGCTGTATTGCTGATTGCGGAGGGTCAGCTGGAGCAGCGTCACTCCGCCGGTGATCCCGGATTCCGCCAACAGGCTCGCCTGTTGACCGGCCACAAAGGAGTGCCGGGACGATGTGTCCATAAAGATCTCGGCAGTGAACTCCGCAGTCAGCGCCACCAGCAGCGCAGTGACCAGCAGGGTAATGACGAGGGCGAACCCCTTTTCACCCCTCATGGCGCAGCCATACGCAGCGATGCTATGGTCGAATAATCTACGGTCCGGGAACCTTCCCGCACCCGGAGCGTCACGCGGACCGCGGTGGGTAGCTTGCCGTTAATGGCGGTATCCCAGCTCTTGACCCATTTGGACCCGTCGGTGGAACATTCCACCAGGAACCCTTCGATCTTTTCGATCTGCGGGTACGGCACCGGTTTCGAGCTTTTGTACAGGTCCAGAGCGGAACGGTTCAGAGAGAGCTCCTCACCTTTGGCCACAGTGGTGTATTCTACGGCGAGCTGATCCGAAACCGGCACCCCTCCGGCGATCGGCGCTGCGATGGTTGCAAAGACCAGCCGCGAGGCCGGTTTGCCGAACTGGTCGCGATCCTCGACGACGAAGGGTGTCGCCGGGTCGCCGGCCCGGTACCAGCTTGCGGATAGCTCCCGTCTCAGGAGATCGAGGGTCTCGCGGATCTCGCGGCGCTGGTCCATTCCCGCAATAGTGGTCTCTTTACCCCGTAACAGCGTGAAGTAACTCCCATAGAGCGCCGCAGCGATCACTGCCAGCAGGGCCAGGGCAATCAGCACTTCGAGCAGGGTGAAACCGCCGCTGGTCCTGTCCGGTTCGTGACAGCTCTGGCGATGGATCTTGCGCAGCGCCGTCATTAGACCTTTCCCCGGTAGTGCGTCAGTTTGAGACTGTTCTTGCGCTTATTCCAGAAAACGGTCAGGTTCAGGCTCTCCACTTCGGGCCAGGGGGATGGCTCGGTGGCCAACTCCCATTCGATCTCGGGCCAGGCCGGGGCAAAGGTTCCCTGACCGGCCTTTTCGTTGCGCAACCGGCTCTCGTCGATCTTGCTCCTTGCCAGGAGCATGGCGACGGTCTCTTCTCGATCACGGTTGGCAATGTCCAGGTGGTAGCCGAACGAGGAGATGACGGTCACGAGCACTCCGGCAATTATTGCCAGGGCCACCATGACCTCAAGAAGAGAGAACCCCCTCAAGGAGTGACCTCCCGGTACCCTTCCTCCACCGTGACCCGGCCGCCGTACGGAAAGGCGATGACGGTCATCTGCTTTCCCCCGGACTCTTTAAGATGGATGGTCGTAATTTCGGCAACGCCGGCCGCGCCGATATCGACAGCCACCTCACCGCTGTTGACTTTCCCGAGCCTGGGAACTTCGACATCGGTGACAGTGACCCGGTCGGCGAGTATCTGCTTGTTCAGGAACGGGTCTTTCGGACTGGTCTCGGTGCCGCCGGGAGGGAGGGTGGTTATGGTGATCTTACCCTCGCCCGGGAAAAAGCGGAGGCGGTGCGCGATCCGGTTGACCGTTACCTGGTCTCTGACATAGCGAATGGTTGAAGCCAGTGTGCGGGCGGATTTCTTAAGCGCCGCGCCGCTGGTGTCGGGCAGTCTTGGCAGCACCAGGAGTACGGTCATGGCGATGATTACCAGCACAACTGCCATCTCGATCAGGGTGAAGCCGCCTTGACCGTGCTTCATGACAAAAGGCAACCGTATGGTTCAGGAATGAACCTTTTGCCGGAGATCGAGGCAATCGATCCACTCCGTGGCAGCGAACCGGAAACTGCGCCGCACCAGGGATGATAAAGTGTTACGCAGATATCGTGCAAAAGGGACATTCCTACTGGAGGTTCCAGTTGCAGATGTCGCTGTTCTTCCCTTCGCCCCCTTTGACACCGTCGCCGCCAAAGGAACAGATATCGTAGTCGCCGTGCTCACCGGGGGAGAGGTAGACATATTCGTTCCCCCATGGATCCTTGGGCACCTTTTTGCTCTCCAGGTATCCCCCTTCCTTGTAGTTCTTGGGGACAACGCCGGTGGTCGGGAGGGCAACAAGGGCGTTGAGTCCCTGCTCAGTAGAGGGGTAGGAGCCGGTATCCATCTTGTAGAGCTTGAGCGCGGTTTCCATGTTCTTGATCTGGACCTTGGTATCGGTGATCTTGGCGTCATCGGTTCTGCCGATAAGCTTGGGGCCAACCAGTGCTGCCAAGAGCGCCAGGATAACGATGACCACCATTATTTCGATCAGGGTGAAGCCGCGATTGTTAAGGCTGCGATTCCGCATATGATGATCCTCCTGTTTCGGTTCCGTTACTGAATTCATGGCGAAGATATCTACTTTATGAGCTGGTTGAGCTGGAATATCGGCAGCAACACCGCCACAACGACGGTGCCGACCGCGAGCCCCATCCCAAGTACGAGCAGCGGCTCCAGCAGGGCCATGCCGCGGGTGACCGAGGTCTCGAACTCCTTTTCAAAGGCGCTGCCGGCCCGGTTCAGCATCTGCTCCAGCTCGCCCCCGCGCTCGCCGACGGCGATCATGTGGATCAGGAGCGGGGGGAACAGCGGGCTTTGCGCCAGAGAAGAAGAAAGGCGACCCCCCCTCGATGATATCAGCCTTGACCTTGTCCAACGCCTCGCGGAAAGCGCGGTTGGCTACCACTTCGCCGGCGATCTCCAGGGCCCTGATGACCGGGACGCCGCTGGAAAGCAACAGGGACAGCACCCGGCCGAATCTGGCCAGGGCCAGCTTGCGGAGCAGGGAACCGACCAGCGGCAGTTTCAGCCAGAAATGATCGAGCCATCTCCTGAAACCGGGTTTCCCCCGCATCCGGTCGAATCCGATTGCCGCGGCACAGGCGGCAATGACCAGGGTCCACCACCATTTCTGCATGAAATGGCTTACCACGAGCAGAATGATTGTGATCAGCGGCAGGGTGGCCCGGTTTTGTTCAAAGACCATGACTATTTTCGGCACGACAAAGGCGAGCAGGAAGAGCATCACCCCGCTTCCCACTACGGTCATGAGCATCGGGTAGGCAAGGGCAGTCGCCACCCGGCTTCTGATCGTGGCTTGATCCTCAAGGAAGTCGGCCAGCCGGTCCAGGACCTTTTCCAGTGCGCCGCTCGCCTCGCCTGCCGCAACCATGGCGATATAGCTGTCGCTGAACACATGGGATTCGGCTCCCAGCGCCTTTGCCAGACCGCTCCCTTCCTTGATCCGCTCTTTCAAGCGGCCGAAGATGTCGCGCAGCGGCCCTGGCCGCTCCTGTTCGTGGAGCGCCGCAATTGCCTCGTAAACAGGAACCGATGAGGCCAGGAGTGTGGCCAGTCTGCGGGTCGCCAGCGCCAGTTCCGGCTGGGGCACCCCTTTGCGGGCCCGCCAGCGGGAGCTGCCGGCAGGGATATCTTCCACCGGGACGATCTCTTTGGCGAACAGCCCCTCGTTTTTCAGACGGAGGCGCGCCTCGCGGGGGGTGTCGGCCTCAATGGTCCCGGCCTTGGCGGCACCTCCGGCCTTATATGCATTATACCGGTAGATCGGCATAATCGTCCTGGGTTACCCTGAGCAGCTCCTCGATGGTGGTGATGCCGCTGGCAACCTTTGCCAGGCCGTCTTCCCGCAAGGTGGCCATCCCTTGCGCCGCGGCATACTCCTTGATGAGCCCGGCCGGTTTCCGCTGCATGATCATGCTGCAAATCTCGCTGTCGATCAGCAGCATCTCGTAAATGCCCACCCTCCCTATGGTGCCGAGGTTGTAGCATTTGTCGCACCCCTTACCCCGGAATATCCGGGGGGGGAGGGTCAGGCCGGGATACTCGCGGTCAGGGGTGTACTCCTCGCGGCAGTGCGGGCAGATGACCCTCACCAGCCGCTGGGCAATTACTGCGGATAGGGTTGAGGCCACCATGAAAGGCTCGATCCCCATGTCGACCAGCCGGGTCACGGCGGTGGCGGCATCGTTAGTGTGGAGGGTAGAGAGGACCAGGTGGCCGGTAAGGCTTGCCTGCATGGCGATTTCGGCGGTTTCGGCATCCCTGATCTCGCCGACCATGATGATGTCCGGGTCCTGGCGCAGCACCGATCTGAGCCCATTGGCAAAGGTGAGGTCGATCTTGGCGTTGACCTGGATCTGTCCGACCCCTTTCAGCTGGTACTCAACCGGGTCTTCGATGGTGATGATATTCTTGTCCGGGGAGTTGAGCCGGGTGAGGGCCGCATACAGTGTGGTCGTTTTACCGCTGCCGGTCGGCCCGGTCACGAGGATGATGCCGTTGGATCTTGCCAGCAGCCGTTCCATGAGCGAGACCTGCTTTTCACCAAGCCCGATATGGCTGAGGGAGATTACCCCTTTCTGCTTGTCCAGCAGCCGGAGCACGACCCGTTCACCGAAAAAGGTGGGGACAATCGAGACCCTGATGTCCACATCCCTGCCGGCCACGATCACTCGGAGGCGGCCGTCCTGCGGGAGCCGTTTCTCGGCGATGTTCAGGGACGACATGATCTTGACCCTGGAAATCAGCGCTTCCTGCACGACCTTGGGGGGCGTCAGCATCCGGTAGAGAACGCCGTCGATCCGGAACCGGACCTCCAGTTCCCGCTCGAACGGCTCGATATGGATATCGCTGGCGCGCTCCTTGACTGCCTGAAAGAGGATGGAGTTGAGCAGCCTGATTACCGGGGCTTCGTCGGTGAGGTCAAGGAGGTCTTTCGGGTGCGACAGCTCCGTCGCAATGGTCGAAAGCTCTTCCCCTTCGAGTTCCTCGACAACTTCCTGGGCCGAGCCCGCCATTCTCGAATAGAGCCGGTTTACTGCATCCAGGACCTCTTTGGCCGGGACCACAACCCCTTGAGCCGAGGCAGCATACAGGTCGCCCAGCTCGTCCAGTGCCGGAAGATCGGTCGGGTCACCCATTGCCACCAGCAGCGCCCCGTCATCCAGCCGTAGCGGCAGCACCTGCCTGCTCCGGGCAAAGGTCAGCGGCAGCTTGTTCAGCAGTGCGGTATCGACCTGGCCGTCGTCGATCTCGGCCTGAAAAGGGAGGTCCAGGCGGGCTGCCAGCGATGCGGGGTCAAGATTGGTCATGGCTTGATTTTCAACTCTTCCCGGACGTTGACCGAGGTGTCCTTGCTGAGGGCATCGCCGAAACTGTTTCTCTGCGCCTGCGTGGTTGCGGCGAGGTCGGCGGCATCCCTGACGATATGCGGGGTGAGCATGATCATCAGGTTGGTTTTCTGCCGCGTCTTGGTCTTGGTCTTGAACAGCCACCCCAGTCCGGGGATATCCCCCAGGAGCGGAATCTTGGTGACGACCTCGTTTTCCGAATCCTGGATCAGGCCGCCGATGACGATCGTTTCCTTGTCCTTGACAATGATGCTGGTCTTGGCCGAACGCTTGGTGGTGACCAGGTCGATCGCCTGGCCCTTGCTGTCCTTTACCGCCGAGATCTCCTGGTTGATATCCATCCGGATATAGTCACCTTCGCTGATCTGGGGCTTGATCTTCAGGTTGATGCCGATGTCCTTGCGTTCGACCGATGTCGTCTGAAATCCGGTCGTAACAGTGGATGAACCCTGAAACGGCACATTTTCGCCGACATTGATCTCGGCCTCTTTATTGTCCGTGGTCAGGATATTGGGGGTGGAGAGAATATTCACCAGGCCGTTTTTGTCCAGTGCCTTGAGTACCGCGGTCACATTGGCCGGCCGCGCCTCGAAGTTGCTCAGCAGAGCCTGCAGGTTTGGTACTGCCGTTGTACTGCTCGCGCTCCCGAGAACCGAAGCCAACGTGCCGAGCGGGTCGTAGATGCCTGCCACGGCCAGATACTTGTCCAGGGCTGCCCCGCCGATGACCCCGCTCTGCATCCCCAATTCTCTGGACTTGTCCAGCGAAACCTCGGCAATGAAAACCTGCACGAACACCTGCTTGCTGCGGCGGTCCAGCTTTTTAATCACCTGAACCAGGTTGTTGTAGTCGTTGGGAGACGCCATGATCACCAGGGAGTTGGATGCCTTGTCCGGGGTGATGGTGATCTTGCCGCTTTCAAACGGTGATACCTGGGGGGTCGCGGCGCCGGGCTGGGTAGTTGCCTGTACGCTGATCCCCTTGACCACGCCGTCAAGGACCTTGGCCATCTCGGTGGCGTCGGTGTTTTCCAGGTAGTAGACGTTGGCCTTGCTGCTCGCTTCAGGGGGGGCGATGTCGATCACCTTGACCAGGCGTTTGACGTCCTCCTTGAGGGTGTCGCTGCCAAACACCACCAGGGCGTTCAGCCGTGTGTCCGCCAGGACCATGTTGCCGGTTTGGCCTGCCGGCTTGGCGCCGCCTTTGTCCTTGCTGCCGATCCAGTCCTTGACAACATTGGCAACGCTTTCGGCAGAAGCATTCTTGAGGAAGATGAGTTCCGCGCCTTCGCGTTGCTGCTCGGCATCGATCTTGTCAACGAGGCCGACGATCTTCTGGATATTGAGCGCCGAATCGACCACCAGCAGGAGGTTGCCGGGACCGAAGGCCGAGATGTAGCCGTCCTTGGAGACCACCGGCTGCAGAAACGGCACAGCCTCGGCAGCAGTGATATTCTCCAGGGAAATGACCCGGGCCACATAGGAGTCGTTGACCGGCAGCCGGTCCCCTTCTTCGAGAACCTTCATCCCTGATTGCTTCGCGGATGAGATCGGGACGATCTTGTTGACCTTGCCTGAAGGGACGACGGTAAACCCTTTCAGCTCAAGCACCGAAGTGAAGACGTTGAAAGCCTCATCATTGGAGAGTTTCGTCGGGGAGTAGACCGAGATCTTCCCCTTGACCCGCTCATCCATGATGAAGTTGCGGCCGGTCAGGTCGCTGATGAACTTGACCATGGTCGAGATGTCGACGTCGTTGAAGTTGAGGATGACCCCCTTGGCATAGGCCTGCACCGGGAGGGAGATCAGGATGAGAATTATGATGAGATGGCTGAGTCGTTTATGCAAGGCAACCCCCGCTACCGAATGTCGTAATTGAATGTTGATGGCTGGCCGTCGCGGATCATGTCCAGCTTGATTCTGCTCTGCCCCTTCAGGGACGCAAACGACTGAATCGCCTTTTCCGGTGAGTCGATCGGGAAGTCATTGATCCTCAGGAGGACGTCGCCGTTCCGGATCCCGATGGTGGCGAAAATCCCGGTCGGCTTAACTTCGGAGACCCTGAAACCTTCTACCTTCCCGTCCTTGGCGCTTGGAAGCAGCCTGGCATCGGTCATTGCCTGGCCGATGTTGTCCAAAGCGGCGTTCAGTGCGCGTTGATCGATGACATAGCTGCCGCTCCCCACCTGGACCGCCAGGTTGCCCTGCAGGGGGGGCGAGGAGCCGCCCGGACCGGTAGGCACAGTTCCCGGAGCGGTCGGCGAGAGGATCTTGATGCGGTTGCCGTTGACGAGGACCTCGGCATACTCCTTCCGGACCGATACCAGTTCTCCGGCATCGAATACCCGGTCGCCAAGCCGGAAAACCCGCTCTTCCTTGGTCCCGGTCTTCTGGATCAAAGCGAAAGTTTCCCGGAACGATCCGAGGACGCTACCGAGCAGCATCAAATCTCCCTGCGCGAGGACCGGCGCACTCTGGTTCTGATTCGTTGCGGCAGCAGTTACGGGGGCGAGCTTCCCCCGGGAGGCGGGCCCGAAAAGCCCCTGTTCGAGGATCGGAGCGAAAGATGAGAGTTCTTCGTTTTGCTGGCTGGCGGAAGTTTGCTGGGGGGCTTTCCGGAGCAGTCCGGACGATGGCGGTGTGATTCCGGCGATGCGGCGCGCGACCAGGTCGGCAGAAATCATGGCCAGAGCCATTATGATCAGAAGCGCCAGGCAGCTGTTGACCGGCGTTATCCATTTCTCCATAGGAAAACCTTGTGCATGGCTGATAAAACTGCTGAATGATAGTTGAAGCGGTCTGGTTATGCAAGGGAAAAGAGGCCGGAAGCCTGGATCAGAACGGAGTTGCCGGAGGTGGGGCGGTATGATATGATTTGCCAACAAAATCTGCGGTCCAGGGGCAACATTGCAGCCAGTTCTGATAATATCAGCCGTTGAGCAGGAGGTTTCCTATCTTGTCCGCAGCCTGCGGTGCGAACGGGTCAGGGACCGGGGTTTTCCCGTGGCCTATGTCAGCCCGACCGACCAGCGGCCTGTTGTTATCGCGGCCGCCGGCATCGGCAAGGTGAATGCCGCGAGCGTTGCCTCGGCGCTGATTTTTCAATGGCAGCCGGAACTGGTCATAAATATCGGCTGTGCCGGGGCCTACCCGGAAGGCGGACTCAAGGTGGGGGATCTGGCCCTTGCCGTCAGCGAAATCTTCGGCGATGACGGAGTAATCACTCCGGAAGGATGGCAGGGGCTGGAATTCATCGGCATTCCCGTGCACGAAATCAAGGGTGAGCGGTACTTCAACGAAATTCCGCTGTCGTTTGCCGCCGCGGAAAAGGCGGGACAGCTGGCCTCGGCCCTTGACATTACTCTGAGGCGGGGGCGGTTCCTGACGGTTTCCGCCTGCAGCGGTACTGTGCTCCGGGGGCGCGAACTCTACGACCGCTTTGCGCCGGTATGCGAGAACATGGAAGGTGCGGCGGTTGCGCTGGTTGCCATGCAGTACGGGGTCGACTGTCTCGAAGTGAGAGGGATAAGCAACATGGTGGAAGACCGCGATCTGTCCCGATGGGATATCCCGCTTGCCGTAGAGCAGGCGCAACGCTTTATCCTCAAGTATCTTGAAAGCTACTGATCCGATGACAATTGCCTCTACCTCCAAAGTATCCGGGGCTGACGCTTCGACTCCGACACTGTCTCTGGGGTTTTCCACCTGCCCGAACGATACATTCATCTTTCATGCCCTGGTAAAAGGGCTGATTTCAACGCCGTTTCGCTTCGTCGAGAGACTGGAGGACGTTGAGACCCTCAATAGGCTGGTGTTGGCCGGCTCCCTGGACCTGAGCAAGGTTTCCTATCATCTTTTCGGCCATGTCCGCGACAGTTACTGCCTGCTTCGCTCCGGCGGGGCGCTCGGCAGGGGGTGCGGCCCGCTGCTAGTGGCAGCCGGAAATATGCAATTATCGGGTCTCAGGAACCTCCCGATTGCCGTGCCCGGCGAGTTTACGACCGCCTGTCTGCTGCTCCGGCTGTTCGATGCCGGGTTCAGCAGGCTGAAATTCCTCCCTTTTCACGAGATCATGCCCAAGGTGGCTTCCGGAGAGTTTGCTGCCGGCGTGATCATCCACGAATCGAGATTCACCTATCAGGAATCCGGGTTGGTGAAGCTGCTGGATCTGGGCGAGTGGTGGGAGGAGACGACCGGTTTTCCCATTCCGCTCGGCGGGATAGTCGCCCGGCGCTCCCTGGGTAGAGAGGTGATCTCCCAGCTTGACAGTGCCGTGGCTGCCAGTGTGACCCATGCCTTGGCAAATCCCGGCGTAGCGAAGGAGTATATCCGCAGCCATGCCCAGGAGATGAGCGACGAGGTGTGCGCCGCCCATATCGGTGTGTATGTGAATGATTTTTCCGTTGATATCGGCGTTGACGGGCAGCGGGCGGTCGAGTGCCTGATGGCGCGCGCCGAAGCTGCAGGCGTGATACCGCGGGCCGGTAAGGGGATTTTTACGGATTAAATGTTTGTTTGATCCGGAAGGGGGCCATGTGGCCATGGAAAGCGAATTGCCGATAAAAGTGCTGCTTGTCGAAGATGACGAGGATGATTACGTCATGACCAGGGAGTTGCTGGCCTCAAGCCGTTGGGGGAAATTCGAGCTGAATTGGGTCTCCTCATACGGGGCAGGTCTTGAGGCGATGCTCTCTAACCGGCATGATATCTATCTTCTTGATTACAATCTGCGGGGGCGGAATGGGCTCGACCTGATCCGTGAAGCGCGCAGATCGGGGTGCACCGGTCCCATGGTGGTGTTTACCGGGATCGATAACCGGGAAATAGATATTGAGGCCATGCAGGCGGGCGCGGTTGATTTCCTCGTCAAGAGTGAGTTGACCCGCGGCAACCTGGAGCGTTCCATCCGCTATGCCTTGCAGAGGAGCCAGGCCGAGGAGTCGCTCCGAAAGATCGCATCAGGTCTGGCCAAGGCTCAGATGATTGCCCATATCGGGAACTGGGAGTGGAACGTCCGGTCCAACGAGATGACCTGGTCGGACGAGATCTACCGGATCTTCGGCCTTTATCCGCAGGCTTTCGAGGCTTCCTACGAGGCATTTCTCCGGATCGTGCACCCGGACGACCGGGCCCTGGTAAACCGCAAGGTGAATGAATCGCTATATGACCGGCAGGGGTACAGCTTTGAGCACCGATTGATCATCCCGTCCGGGGGGGAGCGGATCGTTCACCAGCAGGGCGAAGTAACTTACGACGATTCCGGCGCGCCGCTGCGGATGATGGGGACGGTTCAGGACATTACCGACCGCCGCCATTCCGAGGATGCCCTTCGCCTCATGGAAGAGAAGTACTCCAAGGCCTTTCATTCGAGCCCGGACTGGGGGGTGATGACGAGGGTTGCGGATGGCAGATATGTAGAGGTCAACGATGCCTTTTTGCAGATCACCGGTTATGACCGTGACGAGGTTATCGGCCGCACCGCCATCGAGCTCGGAATCTGGGTGGACCCGCGTGAGCGGGTCAAGATGCTGAAACTGCTGGATGAGAAGGGGAAGGTCCGCAATCTCGACGTGGCGTTCCGCATCAAGTCCGGCGACGTCAGGTTCATGGTCTGGTCGGCCGAGGTGATCGAGTTCAACGGGGAAGCGTATCTGATTGCCGTGGCCAGGGACGTCACCGAGCAGCGGAAGCTGGAAAGGGACCTCATTGAGAGCAAGGCCAAACTGCAGAGTAAGCATGAGGAGTTGTCGCGCATCTTCGATCAGGTTGAAACAGTGAAGAAAGAGTGGGAGATGACCATGGATCATGTCGGCGACATGGTCATCCTTGCGGACCGGAACGGCAAGATCAAGCGGTGCAACCGCGCTCTGCAGCAGTTCGTTGGGCTTCCGTATACCGAGATCCTCGGTTCGGACTGGGTGGAGCTTTTGCACCAGTATGACCTAATAACCGGCATGATCTACCTGCAGAGTATCGAACTGTACCATGAACCGACCGGCCGCTGGTTCGTTCTAAACCCTTACCCCTTCGATGACCCGGAGTTGCCCGATCTCTCCGGCACGGTCATTACCATTCACGACGCCACCGAGTTGAAACAGATCTCTGCCCAGCTTGAACAGGCGGTCCGGGAGTTGGAGGCAAAGGAACAGAGGTAATGCCCGGAAGGGCAGACTGCGCTGCCCGGGCCTCGACGGTAGCGATTGGCTTATCGCCAAATTGCGTCCTGTTCGATGCCGCTTGCTGTTATGACTTGCCAGCCCCGGTTCTCGGGGCTTGTTCCCCATCGCACATGGTTTACTGAAAAAAATAGCAGCAATGCCGGCATGTTATGACGCAAAGGGACGGTTTTTCTTGACCCCCTCCCGGCCGCGTGATATAAGACAGCCTCGCCCAAAAGGAGGTGCGCATGGCGCCAGTGAACCTGCGGGGCAGTCTTGTTGCCGCGCTCATTGCCGGCCAGCTGTTCCTGCCGCTCCACACACTTCCTGTGCAGGCCGAACCTGTAGAAGTAGCCAATGGTCAAGCGCAGAGTGCCGAACAGGCACAACCGTCAAGCAGTGGAGTAGAAGGTTACGCTACTTACTATGCAAAGCGGTACAACGGCAGACGGACGACATCAGGGGTGCGCTACCGCCCCGAAAAACTGACAGCAGCTCATTCAACGCTTCCATTCGGGACAAAGGTACGGGTGGTCAACCCTGCCAACGGTAAAGAGGTGGTAGTTACCGTGAATGATCGCTGCAAATCTCGAAAGAAACCGCATATTGACCTTTCGAGGAGCGCTGCCGGTAAGATCGGCATCCTCGGCAAGGGGCTCGTCAAGGTTCAGATTATCCAGCTTGAAGAAGAGGCCGGGTAGCGAGCAAAACAAAAAATTACAGGGCGAAAAAGGAAAGGCCGGGGAGCAATCCCCGGCCTTTTCGCATCTTCTTTACACGGCTTCGCCTATAAATACAGAGGATCTAACCCCCCTGCTCACTCTGTTCGCTTCCCCCCCTTATCTAAGGGGGTATTGAGGGGGGTTATTGCTGCTTCTTGGCCTTCTTCTGCGTCTTTGACTTTGATTTACCCTTGGATTTTTTGCTGCTCTTCGCCTTTTTGCCCTTCTTGGCTTTCTTCCCCTTCTTGTACTTTTTCGGTTCCGTGGAAAGTTCGTCCCTGATGTTGCTCAACAGGACGGTCGGTTCCTCCAGGGCGGGATCGGCCATTTTTGCCGCTTCCAACGCCTCTTTTGCTTCCTTGATATTGCCGGTCTTCATATGGGCACGCCCCAGGGCGTTGAGCGCTTTGGCATGATCAGCTTTGATCACCAGTGCAGCCTTGTAGGAGGCGATCGCGTCTTCGTAGTTTTTCTTGAATTCATACACCAGCCCCAGTTTGTAATGACTGTTGGCGTCATTGGGGGCCATCTCGACGTTTTCCTTGAGCAAACTGATCAGTTCGTCATAATTCTTGTTCTTGACATAGATCGCTGTCAGGGCATTGCGGGCCTCGGTGTCGTCTTTCTTGAGCTTGATGAGTTCCTTGAGCTGCTTTTCGGACTCATCCGCCATGTTGTGCTTCCGGTAAAGCTGCGCCAGCTCACGGTGCGCGTCAATATTCTCGGGTTGCAGCCTTATTGCTTCAGAGTAGGCGGCGATCGCATCCTTCGGATCCTTGGCGCTGCTCAGGATTCGGGCGAGGCGGAGGTAGATCTGCGTATCGTCGGTTCGTAACTTCAGCAGTTCCCGATACTGCTCCACGGCCTGATTCGCACTGCCTCGATTGGCATAGATCTCGGCCAGCCGGTAACGGGATTCGGCATGGTCCGGCGACAGCTTGGCCGCCTTGCGGTACTCGACCACGGCCTCGTCGACCAGCCCCTTTTTTTCGTAGATCTGCCCGATATTGAAATATAGAGGGGCAGAGCCGCCCTTCAAGCGGATTACCTCCCGGAATGCCGCAATGGCCTCGTCGGTCCGTTCGCTCGCTGCCAGGGCTTCGCCAAGCTTCTGGTGGGATTCGGGCCAGTCGGGATTCAGTTTGATAGCTGCCTGGTATTCGGCCAGGGCCTTTTCAAATCTCCGTTCCGCCATAAAGGCGTCACCCTTTTTAATGTAATCAAGATAAAGGTCAGGGGAGGGCTTGGGGGTAATTCCGGCGAGCAGATACTCGAAGTCAGCAGATTTTTTGTCGCCGAGCCGCTCGTAAAGCTCGCCCAGCCGCTTGTGGATATCCTTGTTCTTCGGGTTGGCGGCAGAAGCCTTTTTGAGCTCTTCCAGCGCCTTATCCGATCTGTTGCGGGCAATCTCTATTTCGGCAAGACCCAGCCGGGCCGATTCTGCCGCCGGGGCAGTGAACAGTGCTCTCTTGTACTCGGTCTCGGCGTTTTCGAGCTGTCCCTGGCGGGCGTAAACCTTTGCCAGGTCGATGTGGATCTGATAATCGCCCGGGGCTGACTTGAGCGCCTCGGCAAAATGATATTGGGCCAGCGAGTAGATCTTGCGTTCGCTGAAGATCCTGCCCAGCCCTTTTTGATACTGCGGCAACGGGTTGGTCTTCACCGCCTGGGTCAGCTCAACGGCTGCTTCGTCCAGCATCCCCTTGTCGAGATAAAGCAGGCCCAGGTTGCCGCTCGCAGGGGCGAATGACGAGTCAATCCTGAGCGCTTCACGATATTCATTGATTGCTGCGTCCCGATTGCCGGCGGTTTCGAGCCTCCGCCCCTTGACATAGTGGCTGGCCGCACCATCGGGGCAGGCCTGCATGGCCCTGCTTTCGGCAGCGGCCTTTTCGGTGTCGCCGGCAGCCGCCGCTTCTTCTATGATTTCACGGGCTTCGGTGCATTGGTCCTTGG
>NZ_BAZF01000002.1 GCF_000813145.1 Geobacter sp. OR-1
TGCCGTTCGGATTTCAAATCAAGGAAACTGATGAACCAGCACGAACTGGCCGTAAAAAAATCCTGATTATCGATGAGGAAGAGGCGAAGATTGTCAGGCAGATATTTGATTTGTATATTGAGCGTAACCTTGGGTTTAAGGCGGTCGCCTCGCACCTCAACGAGAGAAACATTTTTCGCCGTGGGGTGCCCTGGAGTACAAGCACTGTCAACCTGATCTTGAAAAACACAATGTATCACGGCGAAAAATTGTTTAACCAGAAAACCTGGAAAACCAAAACCGCCAAAGAAAATGGGGAAGTCGTCAAAATGGCTGTTCCGGCGATTGTCAGCCAGGATACCTTTGAACTTGCCAAGCACAAACGCAAGAAGCGTAGCCCCAAATGTTCACACCCTCGTGTGCTCTCTTCCCCGCACCTGCTCACGGGGCTGCTGCGGTGTGAGGTGTGCGGCGCGGCTATGACAATGGCAACCGGCACTGGTAAAAAGGGCGGCACATACTATTACTATCGCTGCACGACCAAAACAAAGAAACACAAGCATCTGTGCTCATCCCGCCCAGTATCGATGGAAAAATTCGACAATATGATACTGGGGGCACTTGCCGATCAGGTGTTCACCAATGAACGTGTGACTGCAATTCTGCGAGAAATGAAAAAACAGATGTGCGGTGGGAGTGGCGACGATCAGAAATCGCTTGAAAAGCAACTGGCTATTGTCAACAACAAGATTGACCGGTTGTATGATGCGATTATCAACGGCATTGTTGAGAACGATGAAGACACAAAGTCAAGAATGGACGGGTTTAAGCATAAAAGGGCTGAAATTGCGGCAAAGATCGAATCCTATGACAAATCGCCACGGGCAATGCTTGAACAAGTGAAAATGGATGAGGTGAAGCGGTGGTCTGCCCTGCTGCGGGGAAAATTGCTTGACCAGTCAAGCGGTTTTTCCAAGGAGTATCTGAAACTGTTGATCAACAAGATTGGAGTCAACGGGAATCAAATCACGATCAGCGGCGACAGCCGCGTCCTGGTAGGCGCCATCAAGTTTGCGGCTGAAAAAAAGAATCCGACAACCCCGCAAGGGGTTATCGGATTCAATGAAGTTTGGCGCGCCCGGAGAGATTCGAACTCCCGACACCCTGGTTCGAAGCCAGGTACTCTATCCAGCTGAGCTACGGGCGCATCGGATTTGTGTCAACAGATATAGCCCATAGAATCAGTTTTGGCAAGCCCCAGTTACCCGCTTCCGGCATTCTTGTTGAACCTTAAATAACAACCAGCTACCTGTCTTTTCACGCTAGAAGCTCATCTAATGGCCAGTTCATATGGCTTTTATGCTTCCGCCAGTAACTTGTCTGCCATTTCATAGTCACTCGGGGACAGGTCAGCAGGTATCATATCGAGACCGATTATATCTGCTACTCTGTTTCGAGCACACTCTGCCGGATTCTTAGTGCAATATGAACTCGTTATAAGTTTAGCCGTTGCTGGCATGGTTGAAATTTTGTTGTTGATGAAACTGCAGGTGGTGATTAGATCACAAGTAGTCATGTATGCTACTCCTACGACTTAAGTATTAAGTATACCGTAATTACAGGCACTTTATGGCTATAGTACAGAGCAGCTGCTGTGCCACGTTTTTTGATTGTAGGTATAGGTGATAAATTGTAAGAAACGAGAGGTATTACAATGGGCGGCAGACCGGTCACATCTAACCAAACCGGCTGGATGTTCCCCAACCCATCAAATGGTGCATATTCTATATCGGGAAGAAAGTGGTAAGATTATCGGGGAGGAAACTGCCATGAATCGAAAGAAAGCGGCCAAAAAGTCGGACAACAAGAAGCGCTCGGAACTTCCAAGCCTAGCTCTGGTGTTGATCGGTATTGGAGTGTTTGTCGCCATAATTCTGGCAGTGATCAACCGGTAGGAATTTCATATATTCAGGTCACTCCGAAGATTCGGGGAGTAAAATCTTCTCCGGATGAGCATACACCGAAAATTTCCCACCGCGAACATACCCAATGAGGGCAATTCCGGCTTCCTCGCATATCCTGACCGCCATATCGGTTGGAGAGGTACGGGAAGCAATGGCGGTAACCCCCATTTGCGCAGCCTTGGCAGCCATCTCACTGGAAATTCGTCCTGAAGTGACCATCAGGGTTCCGTCAAGAGTTAACCCTTTCAGCAAGGCTTCGCCGGCCAGACGATCGACGGTATTGTGCCTGCCGATATCCTCGGCATGAACCAGAATGCCGCTATCATCGGCTATTGCGGCAGAATGGATGCCGCCGTGGCGGCGATAGCGGCCGGCAATCTTGCTCTGCTCTTCACAAGCAGCATAGATTACTTGCGCTGAGCAGCGGTTGTTTCGTACCGCTCTCCCCTCCACTCCCGGAACGGAGAAGGTTATCCCGCCGCCGCAACCACTGGTCAGGACCGGTGCCTGCCTCGCCGGCAGGTCCCCTTTTATCCGGACGTTCGCAACCCCGAAATCCTCACAGACAGCGAGCATCTCGAAATCTTCGACCCCCTTTACGTACCCCTGCAGGAGGAGAAAACCGGCAACGAGAAAACGAAGATCATGCGGGGAACAGATGAGAGTCGCCAGGACAACGTCATTGACGATCAACTTGAGCGGCAGCTCATGTGGGACTTCGGCTTCAGACTGCACGACCTTGCCGTTTACGGAGATGACGGTTACTTTTTGGGACATAGGCGGAGTATAGCCGGAGCGCCTTCAGGATACAAGCGGTTCATTAACTCCATCCCTTGCCATCAAGCAGCCATACGGCTATGATTCACCTTAGGACAATAAATCCTTTCTGAAGGACAAAGGGCATAATGGAGATTTCCCGCGAAGCCATGAAGGCAGTCATTGCCGCCGTAAAGGAAGGTACGGCCTCGATACTTGAGGCCGCCGGAGGCGCGCCGCCAGGGTTGAAGCTGACACCGGGCGCCGATGTATCCGGAGAAGTTCTGGCAAAACAGCAAAACGGCAGGTTCATTGTCCGGGTCAACGGTGAGCTGCTGGACATGGCCCTGCCAAGCGACACCAAAGTCGGCATTACCCTGAAAATGACCTATATCGGCGACCAGCCCCGTTTGACCTTTGCCGTATTGGCTCAGCCGGTCAAGGGTTCGGAGGTGAACATCAGCAGCACCAGCCGCTGGCTCGGCAGTTTCGTCACCGGCGCCCCGGAATCTGCGAGCCCGGATGGCAGCGGTAATCTGCGCAGCGTCAGGATGTTCGACTCCCTTCCTGCGGACACGGGTGTAATCGCGGCAAAGCTGAAAGAGCAGGTCAGAAGAAGCGGCGTATTCTATGAATCTCACCTCGAACGCTGGGCCGACGGCAGCTACCCCATCGAGGAGCTGCTCAAGGAACCGCAGGGAAAGCTCTCACGGTTGGCTGCACAACCGCAAGCGCCGGCGGGATCGGCAACCAATGCGCCTGACACCGGCAAATCGCCTGCAGTAACGGCAAAAGCCGCCCCAGGCAACAGCCCTCCTCCTGCCGAAACGGCAACGACCGAATCCGGCGACTCCCCGGAGTTGGAGAAGGTCAGCGTAAAACTTCCGGAAATCCGCAGCAGCCAAAGACAAACCGCTGGCGTTACCGGCCAACAACAAGAGGACGCAGCCGACTCTCCGACCGCGGCGGGCGTTGAAAATGGCGCGCCGGAGAGCGAACCGCCGCGCCTGGTCGCCACAACCCGCTCTCTGTTTGCCGCCATGCCTTCAGCCCCACGGGGAGAAACCACTTCGGCCGCCAAGCAACCGATGCTGCCCGGCGTGTCAACGAATCGCCCCTCTCCTGCCGATTCTGCTGTACAGGAACCGCTTGCCGAGAAACAGCAGTTGGATCAGGGGGCCAAAATGCCGGATTCGGCCGCCGTCGTACCACCAGCGACCGGGAATTCGGAGCAGGAATCCCCGGCAGCGCCGGTAATGGAGAAAGCGTCAGCCGCTAATCCCAACGAGCCGGCCACCGGTGAACCGGCTAAAAAGGGGGAAACAGAGGGGCGCGAGACAAGCCCGGGCTCAACTACCACAAGAGAAAAAGAGGGAACCGGCAGCCCAACGGAACCCCAAGGGAGGACCGCGGCAAAAAGCAGCCAGATCACCATTCCAGCGGATTCAAATACGACAACTCAAGGATTACCCACAGATTCGGAAACAGCGCCACCAAGACCGCTCGCACCATTTCAGAATGCCGCCCTGCCAGATACGGCTACTTCCGGTGAATCGGCTAAATTTAGGCAGCCCGTGCTTACGGATCCCCCGGTAGAGCCGACGCCCCGCCCAGCGGCACAAAACGGAGATGGCCCCGCTGCTCAACCCGGTATGCGGCGGCAACCCGGCGAGCCTTATTCCATTAGGCCGCTGCCTCTTATTGCCCCGGAAATTCCAAAACCCGATAGCTTGTTGAATCAGCCACGGGAGATACCGCTCCCGGCCAAGTCGGCCCAACAATTTGAGCCGCCGGACAGTCAGACGCTCCCGGTGATCAGACAACAGCTGGAAACCCTTCATTCCGGCCAATTTGTATGGCTCGGGGAGGCATGGCAGGGCCAGAAGATGGAGTGGGCTATACGCAGGGATGAAAAACGGAATAGGCCAAGGGGTGGCGGCTCATGGGATACGGAACTCCGCCTGGAGCTCCCCGGACTGGGTGCGGTCTCCGCCTCGGTGACCCTGAGCGGGAATCAGGTCCGCCTGGCCATAATCGCTTCGGACCCGGGCGCAGCGGAGGTCATGACAAAACACCGGCAAAGACTTGCTGACGGCATGGAAAGCGGCGGACTAATGCTTGCAGGCATGGAGGTAAAGCATGAACCGTCGTCATGAAGACAAGAAGGCCGCAGCGCTTTCCTATCAGAAAGGCGACTATGCGCCTCGGGTGATCGCCAAAGGTAAAGGCGCCAAGGCGGAAGCAATAATCGAAATAGCCCGCGAGTCCGGGGTCTATGTCCACGAATCGCGGGAGTTGGTGGAAATGCTGTTGCAGGTCGACATTGACAGGGACATTCCGCCGGAACTTTATCGAGCAGTTGCCGAAATACTTGCCTGGATCTACTGGCTGGAGATGCACGGCAAGTCACGCGGAATCTGAGCCGTGCCGGTTGCTTTACCGTCGTTACATGATATCGTTTTATTGCACCAATTTGATCCGAAAGAGCAATGATGATGAAAATTGAGCCCAAAACCCGGACGGAAAGCAATCTGATCAAGAACATCCCGTTCTTTGCGTCTCTTTCGCCCGAAGAAGTCGAGCATGTAGACCGGCTCATCATCAGGAAAAGATTTTCCAAAGACCAGATAGTGCTGTTCGAGGAAGATACCGCCAACTACATGTACGTCGTTTATGCCGGCAAGGTGCGGGTCGTAAAGCTGAATGACGAAGGGCGGGAGCAGATCATATCCATCCATAAAAAAAATGACTTCTTCGGGGAGATGTCGCTGCTCGACGGCAAGACCTCGCCGGCAACGGTCATTGCCCATGAAGATTGCATCATCGGGCTCCTGTCAAAGTTGGATTTCGAGAGATACCTGCTGAGTCATGAGACCATCAGGCGCAAGATCATTGACCTTCTCTGTTCCCGTCTGCGCGATTCCTGGGCCATGATCAAGATCCTGAGCTTCGACAATGCGGAACACCGGGTAATGGCGGTGCTTGACAGGCTCCAGGAGCTTTACGGCGTTTTTGACGACCGGGGTGCGATAATCAATGTGAAACTGACTCATCAGCAAATCGCAAGCTTCGCCTCGGTCGCGCGGGAAACCGTCACCAGGGTCTTGAACCGGCTGGAAAAGGAAGAAGTTATCCAGATTCTGGAAAGCAAGTCAATCCTTCTGACAAAGAAGTTTTACCAGAAATTCGGATCAGCCAAATAAGATTGAACCGGGGAGTTGTGTAGCTGCAAAAAAGATGAGGTTTAAAAAGGGCCGCTCCATTTCCGGGGCGGCCCTTGGTAATTCTTCAGACATTACTGCTACTTTTTGATAACCGTCTCGAAATTTGCAACTGTCCGGCGGTTCTTCTGCCGTCCATCTGCGGTCTTGTTGTCTGCTATCGGCCGTTCCTCGCCATACCCTATAGCTGTCAGGCGGTCCTTCTCGATCCCGTACTTGTCGACCAGATATTTCATGACGCTGTCAGCGCGGCGCTGAGAAAGCTTCTTATTCATATCAGCATCGCCGACATCGTCGGTATGCCCTTCGATGGTCCCCTTGACGGTCGGATACTTCTTCAGGAACGCTGCGACCCGCCCGATCTCGTCGTGGTATTTCTTCTTGATATCTGCCTTGGCGGTATCGAACTGCACGTTCAGCTTCATGGTCAGGGTCTCGGGGCTGCACCCGTCCTTGTCTACCGGCATTCCAGCCGGGGTGTTCTGACATTTGTCAAGATAATCCGGCACGCCGTCCCTATCACTGTCCGGCGGGCAACCGTTGGCATCGACTTTGACCCCTGCAGGAGTGTCAGGGCATTTATCCTTGTTATCAAACACGCCGTCGTTGTCAGAATCCTTGATTACGGCGACATTGGCCGAGCTTTTTGCCTCACCGCCGGCACCGGAGCAGGTAAGGGTATAGGCAGAAGAGTCGGCAGGCGTCACGCTCTTCGATCCCTGGAGCTGGACAGACCCGATACCCGGAGCGATCTCAGCAGCTGTCGCGTTCTGGCATGCCCAGGTAAGCGTTGCCGGGGTCCCCATCTCTACCGTTGCCGGAGAAGCCGAAAGAGAAGCGGAAGGTGAGGCAGGAGGAGCAGGGGCGGCCTTTGGCTGTTCGACTACCGGTGCCGGTTTGGGTGGCGGCGGCGGCGCCGGAGCAACTACAGGAGGAGCAGGTTTCGAGCCGCCGAACAGGAATCCCAGGCCAAGGCCGTATTCAACGTTATTAAGGGTTTCGGACGTTTTGTACATCAGGTGCCGTACTTCGCCACGCAGATCTATCGACTCGCTCAGCGCGTACTTGAGGCCGACGCCGTAGTTGAAGGCGCCCCTGCTGTAACGTGGGCCGTTGTCCGGTTCAATCCCCACCCCGCCAAATCCGGCCATAAGAAACGGCACCGCCTTGGCTGATGGGAAAAAGTGGTAAAGGAGATCAAGGTGATAATTGTAGACATCGGTCTTGTTCGAGTTCAGCGTCCCTTCGGTCCTGCCGTAGTCGAAGACCGCCTCGGCGCCGACCCGGTCGGTAAAGTTATACCCGGCGCGCACTCCGACAACAGGCATGGTTTCGAGATGCTGTTTGCCATCAAAGGTATATCCGCCGACAAATGGCGTCAAAGAAAAAGTTTCCGCCCTGTTTTCCGCCCCGGCGGTTGCAGCACCGGCAAGCAGCAATACGGCCCCCATTGATACGATTCTCTTTTTCATGATTCCTCCCTTTCCCTACGATTAGAAACAGTTATTTATTGGCCTGCTGTTTTTCAGACTTACAGCTATTATTAATCTGAAAAAATCAATCTTCAAGGTCATTGGTCAGTATACAACCCCTCGCGCGAGTTTCAACCCTCCTTGCATAAACTTCTGCCCTGCACTATACTCACGCTGATTTCAGGAGATCAGGAATGCCGAAAACCGTACCGTTTACAGAATGCCTGCTGGATACCCATCTGCTCGTAGATGTCCGCACACCGCTGGAATATGCCGAAGATCATCTCCCCGGCGCAATCAATGTACCCCTGCTCAGCAATGAGGAGCGAGTCGAAATCGGCACCCTGTACAAGCAACAGGGGCCGAACATCGCCCGGATCAGGGGGTTGGAGCTTACCGCGGCAAAGTTCCCGGCCATGGTGGCCGAAATTGCGGCAAATGCAGCAGGGCGGCCAATACTTGTCTACTGTTGGCGTGGCGGGCTGAGAAGCCGAACCGTTACCGAGATCCTTGATCTGACCGGATACCATGCCTTCCAGCTTTCAGGTGGCCACAAGGCGTTTCGTCAGCAGGTGGTGGAGTATTTCGATCCTTTTACTCCGCCAGCCCCCCTGGTCGTCCTGCACGGGATGACCGGAATCGGCAAGACTACTTTTCTGGAGCTTTTAAAAGGGCGTGGCCATGCCGTTATCGATCTTGAGGGGATTGCCTGCCATCGCGGTTCGGCATTCGGGGCTCTCGGCCTGTCGCAGGCACATCTGACGCAGAAGAGCTTTGAAACTGCTCTCTGGAAAGAGTTCCGTTCTGTTGGTCCGGTCAGGGCGATAATTCTTGAGGGGGAGAGCCGTCGGATCGGCAAGCTGTTCCTGCCGGGAAACCTCCATGACGTTATGCGCGACAGCATCAAGGTTTGGTGCGCAGCCTCGCTGGAGACCCGTGTCAAGCGGCTGATCAATGAGTACGGCAAGCCGGAATTCATGGACGACATGACTGAGGCTCTCGACCGGATCAAGAAAAAACTCGGCGGCGACAACCACCGGGAACTTCTGGGCCATCTTGAGCGCTGGGAGATGGGGCATTTCATGCAGGGGCTGATGGAGCGGTATTACGACCGGACATATTACCGGACCCGGGATTGGACCGAGGATTTTGCCCTGTCACTTGAGGATTTCGAAGCTGCGGCGGATGAGCTTGAACGGCAGTTGGAGCACCATATCCCGAAACCCTGACGTTCTGGATAAATTACCGGTTCTCCATCCGATCCAGCTCTTTCCTGACGGCAACACCGAACCTTTCAAGGGTGTATGGTTTTTGAACGTACTCCCCGGCGCCAAGCTTCTGAAGCATTACGACCCGTTCGGATTCCGAGAAACCGCTGGCAATAATGACCCGCTGCCCGGGATGAATCTCCTTGATCCGCTTATAGGTCTCAAGACCATCCATGCCACCCGGCATGATCATGTCCAGCACAACCAGATCGACCTTATTGCTGCGCAGGTATACAACCGCCTCCTCGCCACTGGCTGCGGTTGCAACCCGATAGCCAAGTTTTGACAGCATCTTGGATGCGATTTCGATCTGTTCCGGCATATCGTCAACCACCAGGACATGCTCAGTCCCCAGGTATTCCTCCAGGGCGATCCGGTGTGGTATGAGTTCCTCCCTGTCCCGGGTTACCGGGAAATACATCACAATCCTGGTCCCCTCCCCTTCAATGCTTTGCAGGTCGATATAGCCGTCATGATCCTTTACCGTGGCCCAGATAACGGTCATCCCCAATCCGGAGCCACTGCGTCTCATCGATTTTTTACTGTAAAACGGCTCGAAGATCTTTTTCAGATCCCCATCGCTGATGCCGACCCCTTCGTCGGCAACACTTACGCAGACATATTCCCCGGCCGGAATCTCTTCGTACAGATGCAGCGGGACATCGAAATACCTGTTGCAGGACGAGAGCAGTATGGTCCCTCCGGCAGGCATGGCCTCCGCAGCATTGTTCAAGACATTCATGATCGCCTTGGAGAGATGCACCCGGGACCCTTTGATGTTCATCAGGTCCGGGGCCAGATCCGTCTCGATCGTTATATTGCTGTGGTATCTTGAAGCAACGCCGAATTCCGGAGAGGCGAGATAGTCGGATATGATCCTGTTCAGGTTTACCGGTTCGGAAACCTTGACCCCTCGGCGGGCCAGCGTCAGCAGGTCCTGCACGATTGCAGCCGCCTTCTGGCCGGACCTCTGGATAATTGCCACCTTGTCTCTGATCGGGCTGTCGCCCGGCAGCTCCAGCAATAACAGATCCGGGTAGGTAACCAGACCGGCAAGAATATTGTTCAGATCATGGGCCACCCCAGCCGCCAGTTTACCGACCGCCTCCATCTTCTGGGCATGGAGCAGCCGCTCTTCAAGCCGTTTCTGCTCGGTGATATCTCTTATGATCCCCTGGGTGCCGATGAACTCTTTCGAGCATGGGGTTTCGCCCCGGTATATTCCCTCAGCGGAGACGGAGAAATATCCGGCCTCCTCAACATTCCCGTCATGCTTGTGGGGCAGCAGCAGCCGGATCTCCAATCCATAGGTGGCCCTTTCGCCGGTGCGTTTTTCATTCAGCCGATACTGGGCCTTGGGAAGATCATCCGGTGCCACCAGATCGAAGATGGGGTGGCCAATCAGCTGTTCGGGAGAATCGGTATATTTCGTTATTGCCGGGCTGATAAAGGTGATGCGGCCTGTTGCATCAAGCCTGAAGATAATATCAGGGACTGATTTAATGATGGAATTGAGATTATGTTCACTGGCCTTGAGAAGCACCAGGGTATCGTCTGCAGTTGCTTTTGCGGCCCGCTGGCTTTTCCAGGTCTTAATTATTGTCAACGCGGCATAATTAAACAGAATAACCGTGCTGGGCAATAATGGCGAAAATAACAGCCCGGTTCGCTGGAAAATCAAACCGGCACCGGACCAGATGGCAAGCAGAGACGCCGTCCCCAGGAGCGCGCTCCCCAGGATCTCCATCTTTGCAATGCAGACCGCAAGCAGGGCCGAAGCCAGAAATCCGAACAGCGCCTCCCAGATCAGAAACTCCTGGGAGCGGATAACCATCTGGCCTGTGAGGAGGTTCTCAAGCAACATGGCGTGTACATCGACATGATTGTGTACCGGTCTGGCCGGTGTCTGGTAAACCTGCGCCCATCCGGCAGCCGAAGATCCGACCAGGACAATTTTCCCCTTGAAACTATCAGCTGGCAGAGCATTGCCAAGGAGATCACCAGCTGAGACATGCCGTATAGTCTCCCCGCCGCTGCCGAAATTGACGACCATATTCCCGTGCCGGTCGATCGGTATAACTGCGCCCCCGGCAACAAGGTTCAGGAAACCGCTTTCCTTCTGCAAAACATGGAGTTGCGAGACATTCCGCGACTGCATGAGTGTTGCCAGTGCCAGTGACGGGTACAGCCGGCCCTCGTATCTTATCAATAATGGGATACGCCGGAGAATGCCGTCTGAATCGGGTGTTGCATTAAGAAAACCGGAGAAGGTTACAACATCCGAGAAGAGCTTTTGGTTGCAGACAATGCCTTGAGCCTTGAAAAACCCTGACTGCCATTGACTTGCTTCAACACTGTTTACCCAGACAGGATTTACCGGATGCAGTGAGCATGATAACCCCTTCGGTGCATCCTCTTTGAACAAAAACTCATAACCCAGGACAAATGGACCCTTTGCCAGGGTCTCGGCCAGAAACCGGTCATGGTCCGCCACTTGTTCCGGAATCCCGGAAATATCGACCTGATAACCGAGTTCACGGCCAACGGCCGCCTGCCAGTTTTTAGGCGATGTCCGGTCCGGTTCCGCAAGAATCAGGTCGAGACCGACACTGCCGGCACCAAGGCCATTGATTTTGCTGAGCAGCTGCGCCAGGCGGTACCTGGGCCATGGCCACTGACCGTATTGTGCCAGGCTTTTTTCATCAAGATCGACGATCACGACCGAACCAGATACTGTCTTTGCCTTGCTGAAAGTCATGACAGCATCGGTAGCTCTGTTGTTGATGTTTCTGATAGAGCGGGGATGGATGAGGTAGGCCGTAACCACAACCAGAGTCAATACAAAGCCGTAAAGGTGTATTGTCCTGGTCAATTTTTTTGAGAAATTAAGGTGGGGGTTTTTATTCACATTGAGTTCGCTATCTTATTACCACTTCGACCCTGCGATTCCTCGGTTCGTTAACATTATCCCCGGTCTTTATCAAGGGATTTTCCTTACCATGAGATGTTGTCTTGATATGGTTGGCATCAACACCATTTTCAACCAGCTTATCCCTGACAGAATTCGCCCTGCTTCTCGAAAGGGTCAGATTGTACTCCCTGCTGCCGACAGAATCCGTATGGCCGACAACGGATATGTCGGTCGATGCGCGCTCACCTATGACCCGCAGGATCTCCGGGAGCAATCCTGACGAGTCTGATGTAAGGGTCAGGTCTTTCTCAAAATAGAGCAGATAGTGCACCGGAGGTTTAGGCTCGATCGAAAGGGTATCAGCGAACAGCCTGGCAATCGCTTCTTTGTCCATTTGTGCCGGAGTGGTCGGTAATTTCGAACTGTCACTTACCGTGGTTGCCTGATTGGGAGCTGTAAGTTCCACATTCCCGGCCTGATTCGAAATCATGGCCGAACCGGTCTTTCCGTCCGGATCTGGCGTCAGGACCACCATGGTGCCATTACTGGCGCAACCGGCGATAACAAGCATCAGGATGACAAGCAGGGGAATCTGCATGCAGTAACGCATAAGGCATATCCTCCATGTAACTCTGTTCATTTCTTCGCGATTAGGGGCTACAACCGCCATCAATCCACTTTAACAAGAAGGTGCGTTCCCCGCATGCCGACAGTCGCGTGCGGAGTCTCAAGACGGACATTGTTCGGCGCCAGTTTGGCTATCTGTCCCGACAGATATGATGCCGTTCCCTGGATTATCCTGGCAATGAATGACAGCTTCTTTTCGTTCGGCTGAAACAGGAAACTGTCAATGACAATGCTGCTGTTCGGTCCGATTGCGATGACCGTGTCGTCCTCGAATATCAGGCCGGCCTTGCCGTTGGCTCCGGTCCTGACATGATCGCCTTGCCGGAGTTTCATGTTCCCCTCTGCTCTGACAGAGGAGTTGTTTCTCAAAACCACGACATCTCCGGACAATGACTTGACAATGCCAATATACTCCGGCCCTGCCGCCATGCAGAAAGGGTTACCCACAAAAATCAGCGTCATTATCAAAACCATCAAGCAGAGAGTTTTCATGCTGAGCTCCTCTTGGACGTCACAATCAAACGACTACTGAGTCGATAACCTTGCAATGGTTGTAAAATTTGCAAATTAACTATCACTTACATATCATTAAATGTCAATACTAAGGCATTTTGCAGACATTCTCCAAACATGCCCGGTATTTCTTGACAAATCCAACAGGGTGGTAGGAAAGCTTCGCCCCTCTGAGACCGGGCTCTCCGAGATCCTGTTCGCGGTTGACATGGCTGCACCCCGTAAACAGGACCCGGTTGAATTCCCGGTCAACTAGCGGTGACACCCCTTCCATGAAGGGATCACCCTTTTCAAAGTGGCAGACCGAGGTTGTTGCGTTCAACTGCTCCCCAAGGGCAAACGCTCTTACCGCCCCGTCGACCAGCACCACCACACCCTCAAGCCCCAAATTTGCCGCCATTTTTATCCCCTCGGCCGTCGCCTCCACCTCCAGGAGCGCAGAAGCCGGCACCTCGCCTCCCCTGACCCGCAGCCACTCTTCCAGCAGATCGAGACAACCGGTTGCGTGCCTCTCGGCAAACAGCTCCACTGCATGATCATGGCGGCTGGAGAAGTAGTTGATCCGATTTTTCTTTTTGTGATATCTATTGCCCGGCAGTTCGGCAAGATCCCTTCTCAGGTAGAGATAATCAAAGGCATCCCGGTCCTCTAACACAGTAAGCTTTTCATCGTTAAGGTAATGCTCGGCAAAGTCATCGTCTGCTCCGTAAAGAGTCAACCCTGAAGCGAACAGAACCCGGAGCGCCCCGGGGATATCTCCGGTAAGCGGCGGCAGAAAACGATCCTCGCCGTCATACCCTTTGCCCAGCACAACCAGGGAATCGTTGACAAGAGAGAGACGATAGTCGTGCGCCTGCCTGAAGAGATAAAGCCCGGCAAAAGTCAGCTCGGAAACAGCCGGCTGAAGATCGGCAAAGATCCGGTCGAGCAACGGTTTGTCGTCCAGTGCGATCGGCCTGCGGTCTGGGAATTTCGGGAGTAAGTTGCTGTCCATACTTAAGATTATAGCTGTGCCGGGAGGATTTAGAAAGAGCCGCAGCCAAATTGAAGCGCAACCCGTATCAAATTAACGGTTTGTTATTTGAATACCTAGCGCTCCGACAATGCATACCGCTCGATAATCCATCTTGCGATACTGCGAAAGGGGGGGAATGAACCAGGGAGATTCTCCCTGGAAAACCAGCGCGCTTCGACGATCTCTGTGGTATCCGCAACAATCTCGCCGCCGGCATAATCGGCAACGAACCCAGCCATCAGTTGACTCGGAAACGGCCAGCATTGACTACCGACATAACGGATATTGCAGACTTCAACGCCGGTCTCCTCTTTGACTTCCCGAGCTGCGCACTCCTCCAGCGATTCGCCGAAGTCGAGAAAACCGGCTACCAGGCTGAATCGTCCCTCGCCCCATTCCGGTTTCCGGATCAGCAGAAACTCATTGCCCCGCCTTACCAATACTATTGCGCAAGGATGGATAGCCGGATACCGCTCATGCGAACAGGACAGACATCGCTTCCCCCAGGAGCCGGCAATCCTAGCTGTTTTCCCGCCGCATTTCACACAGAGACTGCTCGTGCTTTCCCAGTGCAACACCTGTTGGCTGAGGCCGCCAATTGTAAGGAGGCGTTCGTCCAGACGTTCGTCCACCGCATTGAACGGTTCGGCAAAATGCGGCGGGGCAACAACAACATCGTTACTTATGCGGATGGCATAAAGCGGTTCACTATCCCATCTACCCAGAAACATGGCATTTATATCCCCATCATACCAGCCATCGGGAACCCCCCTGAGGAGAGAGATACCGCCTGAAGTCTGTTCGACAACCAGAGAATTGCCTTTGATGACAGCATACCAGGGGTTTCCCGCAGGTACGGGATCGCCAGGTACACCCCTGACAAAGCAGTTCTCAATGCTGCTGTTGTTGAAAGGCAGATTTGCTGCTTCCGGATAACGCATTGAACTCTCCAAAAAGAAAAGGCGACCAGAGGCCGCCTTTTGGATGTAAGATTTGCCTGACCATGTCAGGCAGCATCGGCCAGTTGATTGAATTCATCTTCTTTGAACATCTTCTCCAGGTCAAGCAATATCAACAATCGGTCCCCGGAACGTCCCACTCCCATGAGGCACTCGGAATCAAACCCCTTGATGACATCCGGGGTCGGGGATATCTGGTCAGGAGATAGCTTCATGACATGAGAAACCTTGTCCACCACCAGCCCGACCGTGACCTTGCCAAAAGATACCACAACAATTCGCCGGTTCTGTTCATTGAGATTTTCGGTGAACGGCAGGTGCATCCTTTTCCTGAAATCGATGATTGGAATGATCTTGCCCCGGAGATTAATAACCCCTTCAACGAAGTCGGGGGAATTCGGCATTACGGTAATCTCAACCATCCGGATGATCTCCTGAACCTTGAGAATATCAACGCAGAACTCCTCCGAACCCACCGTAAACCCGACCATGTGAAGGGATTCGCTGCTTGCCCGGCCATTGGAAACCACCTGCGTAGAAACGTCGTATGCCATAGATTCGCCTCCGTTGATACTTTGATTGCCTGTGTTCTAATTAAGCCTTGTTTCGGCGAAAATTCAAGAAACTTGAGACGATTTTACAATCTGAACTGACCTACCAGCCGTTGCAACTCCTCTGCAGTGCGGGCGAGTTGGCCGGCAGCCGACGCCGACTCCTGGGCTCCCCTGGCGGTTTCCTGCACGACCTCGGTGATCTGGTGGATGTTGTTGCTGATTTCGGCGGTAGTTGCAGTCTGCTCTTCGGCCGCGGTCGCAACCTGGTTCACCTGCATGGTCACGGCGTTGATCTGCTCCAGTATCTCCTGCAGAGCCTGGCCGGATTTGGAGGCCTCTGCAGTGCCGTTTTCCACCTCGGTAACACCTTCTTCCATTGCAGAAACAGCCCCTTTGGTCTCCTGTTGGATCGCCTTGATCATCTCGCCGATCTCCCTGGTCGCCTTCGTGGTGCGCTCGGCCAGTGCCCGGACTTCATCGGCCACTACCGCAAAACCGCGCCCCTGTTCGCCGGCACGGGCCGCCTCAATTGCGGCATTCAGCGCCAACAGGTTGGTCTGATCGGCAATATCCTGAATTGTACCGATAATCGCGCCAATCTGATCGGAACGTGACCCGAGGCTTTCTACCGAATGAGCGGTGTCGGTAACCCGCTCAGATATCCGGCTCATTACCTGTACCGTCTTTTCTACCACTTCTGCGCCGGAGGAAGCGGTGTAACTGGCCCGTTGCCCTCCTTCCGCAGCCATCTGACAGTTCTGGGCGATATCGCCGCTTGTTGCGGACATTTCTTCGGCAGCCGTTGCCACCGTGCTGGCCTGGGCAGCCACCTCTTCGGCACCGGTCGCAATCTTCTCGGCAGTGGCCATCAGCTGTGAGGACGCTGAAGCAACCTGGCTCGTATTGCTCGCAACCTTGGTTATTATCTCTTGAAGACGCTCGATGAACTGGTTGAAGCCGCTGCAGATCATGCCGAGTTCGTCCCTGCCGGTGTAACTCAGCCGTTTGGTAAGATCACCCTCGCCTTGGGCGATATCGTTGACCATAAACTGGATCTCGCCAAGCGGTTTCTTGATCGACCGGATTATCAGAAACACCTGGATGACCGAGACCAGAAACGCCATCAGCACCATTCCGGCCAGCACCCCTTTAACCCCTTTTCCCGCAGCGTCGGCATCCTTGAGATCTTCCTGCATCCGCTTGTCGATCGATTCGGCCAAAGTGACAATCAACTGTTCGGCCTTGTGCATCTCAGCCTTGGATACCTCCATCTCCTTGTAGGCATCGCCGACGTTCTTAATGGAGCCGCTCTTGATGCTGTCGCGGGTCATTCCGAATGCGCCCAGATACTCTTCCATGTTCTTCTTGATCTCTACCACGGCTTCCTTGTCTTTTGCCGAGTCGGAAAGCTTTAGAATCGTGTCGAGCCGTTCATTAAACAGTTTGTGCGCCTCATCCCACATCTTGCCGTATTCCTCGACCTTGCCGCTATCCCCCAGGTTTATGAACATGTCCTTTTCATAACGGCGGAGCATGTTTATATTGGCCCTGGAACGTTGGGCATTTTCCACGAGCTTGCTCTCCTTGTTGCCTACTCTGTCGAGATAAACGAAGACCTTATTCGTGCCCCAGAAACCGGTTGCCCCTACGATCAGGAGAAAGATAAGACTGAGGACCGCACTGAGTGTCAACCTGGTACTGATTTTCATTTGTGCAAACATAGTCGCCTCCTACCTAGAATAATTATGATGATCTTAGTTCTTAGGTTGACCTTCAGATAATAATTATCGGAAAGAGGAGCAATTACTTGAAACAAATTAATCCTTCTCTAATTCCCGATTATTATATTTGGTTCAACAAGTTGAAAAAGCGGCTTATCGTCGAAAGCCGGCTATACATAAAAATGTTATAATTATCTTAAGGTCAATCAAGTGATTAAAATTTTGCTTTTGCACGGATAATTATCTCACGACATCAAGCTGTTTGCATTTCAGAGCCGAATTATATAGGATTTGATCCTTTAGAATACTTTGCCGGAGTGAAAAAATGATCCGCAGACTGCCTGCAGAATGGGAAACACAGGATGGAGTACTGATAGCCTGGCCGCATGCCGGAACGGACTGGCAGCCACTGCTACCCGAAGTCACACCGGTTTACACTAAAATCGCAGCCGAGATAAGCCGTGCAGAAAAAGTCGTTATCGTGTCGCCGGAGTCGTCAGGTGTCGAAGACCTTCTAATCACGGCAGGGGCCAACATGGCCAACGTCCGGATCTTCGAATTCGACACTAATGACACCTGGACCCGTGATTACGGCCCGATCACGGTAGTGGACCAACTTGAGCCGACCCTGCTCAATTTCGGCTTCAACGGATGGGGGCTCAAGTTTCCTGCATACCTGGACAACTGCATTACGAGCCACCTGTACGCTGCGGGCGCTTTCAGCGATCTTCCGCTTGAAACCGTCGGTCTGATTCTGGAGGGTGGCAGCATCGAAAGCGATGGCAAAGGGACAATACTGACGACAGCCGAATGCCTGCTGAACCAGAACCGCAATCCCCATCTCTCCAGGCAAGAGATCGAGGAGGAACTCAAGCATCTGCTCGGCGCAGAAAAGATTCTATGGCTGGAAAACGGCTACCTTTCCGGAGACGATACCGATTCACACATCGACACTCTGGCACGGCTTGCACCGGAAGACACGATACTGTACATAGCCTGCGACGACCCTGAAGACGAGCATTACCAATCATTAAACGCAATGCGGGGGGAATTGGAACATTTCCGGACACGCGATGACAGGCGTTACCGACTGTTACCCCTCCCCTGGCCGGATCCGAAGTATGACGAGGACGGAGGACGGCTCCCCGCCACATATGCAAATTTTCTGGTAATTAATGGCGCTGTGCTGGTCCCTACCTATCGTGATGCGGCTGATGAATCGGCACTTGCAGTTATTCAACAGGCATTCCCCGGCAGGAAAATCATCGGCATAGACTGCCTGCCGCTCATAAGCCAGCACGGGTCGCTGCATTGCGTCACCATGCAGATGCCGGCAGGTACGTTGAACAAGAACTGATCAGGCCGCGCGCCAAACTGGTTGCAGTTTTCGCTACGCGAGGAGATTTAACATGAACCAGAAACTTGTTGTCGGAATGATACAACAGAGTTGCAGCAGCAATCGATCGGAAAACATCGATAAAACCATCAAATCGATACGAAAGGCGGCAGAAAAAGGGGCAGAGCTCGTGGTGCTGCAGGAGCTGCACTGCGGGCCGTATTTCTGCCAGACAGAGGATACAGCCGCATTCGACCTTGCCGAACCTATCCCCGGTCCGGCCACTTTTGAATTCGGGAAAATTGCCGAAGAACTCCGGGTAGTCATAGTTTCATCTCTTTTCGAGCGTCGTGCCGCAGGGCTCTACCACAACACCTCCGTAGTCCTCGATAAAGACGGATCCATTGCCGGTATTTATCGTAAAATGCATATCCCGGACGACCCCGGTTTTTACGAGAAGTTCTACTTCACTCCCGGAGATCTTGGATTCACCCCGATAAAAACTTCGCTCGGTACCTTGGGGGTACTGGTCTGCTGGGACCAGTGGTACCCGGAAGCAGCACGGCTTATGGCGCTGGCCGGCGCGGAAATGCTGATTTATCCCACAGCTATAGGGTGGGACCCGGCTGATTCGCAGGAAGAAAAAAACCGCCAGATCGACGCATGGGTAACTGTACAGCGCGGTCATGCCGTTGCCAACGGCATACCTGTAATCTGTGCCAACAGAGTTGGTCTGGAACATTCTGCCGACGACAAGGGAGCAATCCAGTTCTGGGGGAACAGCTTTGCGGCCGGACCGCAGGGAGAACTACTCGCTCGCGCCGGCAGTAACGGGGAAGAGCTCCTGATTGTTGAGATAAAGATGACTAGAAGCGAAGAAGTCCGGCGTATCTGGCCCTTCCTGAGAGACAGGAGGATAGATGAATACGGGGATATCGTGAAGAGATTCCGGGATTGATGGTTATTCCTTCTTTCTGCGCAGGAGCCGTAGAAGGGCGATAACAGCCGCTCCTCCGCCCATCAGATACATGGTGCCGGGCTCCGGGGTAACAATCGTTTCGTGTTGTGGCGAAGAGTACACCCTGAAAGTAGTTTCGTGAAAATTTGAATAGGATATCGGATCGTAGTAGGAAACTTTTGCCAGTGCTTCAGGAACTGCACCGACCGACTCTTCTGAAGGTGCGCCGACCGAATGTTGACGCGGCGGGCCATCCACTCGCTCGGCACTCTTGGCCATCCTTATTTGTGGTCCATCAACACATTCATCCGGTTTCGTCGACAAGCTGATTTCGACCGGAGGTTGGGCAATAACGTAATCGTTGCAACAGTAAGTCCGGACAGTTCTAACGCCATCCGAAATATAGCCATCCCCCTTTGGAAGCCTGATCGGCTTGGAGGTCCGTCTGATGGTATCCCCTTTCCGGTAGGCAACGTAGGTCCAGAGTTCTTTATCAAGCTTTCCGAGTCTTGCGCTTTCCCAGTTAAACCCTGCAAAATAGGCGGACAGCGCGGGATCCTGTGCCACAGTTCTCCGGAAATCCTCTACTGACTTTATACTGTTCTTCTTGCACAGGCCATAGTATTTGCCGTCCATTTCGCTGCTGACATCCGGCTCATTGATTTCAGCCCGGGCAGTCTGCATCGGTTTATTCCTGGTAAAGATATGATCCTTTGCTGAAAGCGCGGTTACAAACAGGGAAGCAATCACTACAACCAAAGCGATTACCGCTGAAATGGCGAACCCTTTTATAAATGCCTGACGGTTTTTCCGTCTCCTTGATCGTCTCTTGTATGGCATATTGTCACCCCAAAATTCTCACACTTACTCACCTAACATGCAATCCTGATACCTTTGCCGCAACATATTGACATGACAGTGTTTACATACAATTATCCGGAGAGATCCGGCAAAAATGACCCGAATATCTGTTTACCCATTGCGCAATGTTGGAAGAGAACCCAAAGTTTGAACAGAATATTCCGAACGGTCAAAGTGGGGATAAATCAACTTGCCAAGACCAGCATTATGATACTTAATAAACGATGTGAACTAGGAGGGTTTTGATGTCCGTGCGTAACCTGCTCGAAATATTTGCCAGTCCCCAGGTGCTGACAGCCATGATTACGCCGGTTGTGCTGATATCCGCATGCGGGACGTTGATATTCTCAACATCAGGCCGGTTGGGCCGACTATATGACAGGCTGAACACGTTAAAGGGTGAACTCGAAGGGGTGATGGCAGGGAGACTGAACCTCCCTGAAGAGCGGATTGTCTATGCGCATGAGCAGCTGCGGCTGCAGAGACGCCGCGGTGTCCTTATCCAGCGGGCACTTGCTTCACTTTACAGCGCCACACTGATGTTCATTGCCGCAAGCCTTACCGTCGCCTTTTCCGTGGCCCTCGGCCACCTGGCCTGGCTGGCAACACTATTCGCCTTGTCCGGCGGCGCCTTCCTGTTCGTTGCCAGCGCGCTCCTGCTGTTCGAGAGCCGCTACAACCTGACCTTCATCAACCACCATATCGACTTCATCGCTTCCTTGCAGGAGCACGCCGCCGGATCAGGCTTACGGAAACAGGCTTCCGGTCCTGTGGATGGACCGAAGCCAGACGGCCCTTGAGGTTCTCCCCGCCGATCCTCCGCTCGATGGCGAGCCGGTAAAGCGCTTCGTACTTGCTAGTCGCGTCTTCCCAGGTGAACCTCTGCTTCATGGCGTTGGCGATAAGCCGCTTCATTGCGTCTCTGCGGTTGTACCAGGTGTGCAAGGCCCACCCGACGGTATCGAACAGGGCCTGGGCTGTAAGGTCCCAGAATTTGAACCCTGTTCCGGTCAGAGCCGACTCGCTAAAATTCTCAACGCTGTCATCAAGCCCTCCGGTTGCCCTGACTATCGGCAGGGTCCCGTATCTCAGGGAGTACATCTGATTTAGCCCGCATGGTTCAAATGCAGACGGCATGACGAAGAAATCAGCACCGGCTTCGATCCGGTGGGCAAGAGAATTGTCATAGCCAATCTTGACCCTGAACTTATCTGGATGCGCTGCCATTACATCGCCGAAATAGAAATGCGCCCAGGGCTCCCCGCCGCCGAGCATGACAAATTGGGCATCAAGTGCGAGTATCCGGGGGATCGCCTCGGCCAGGATGTCAATCCCTTTCTGCTTGACCATTCGGGATACCATGCCGAACAGTGGGACATCGTCACGTACCGGCAGCCCCATCTCCATCTGCAGTTCCCGTTTACAGACCTTCTTGCCGGAAAGGTTCCGGGCTGAGTAGGTTGCCGGTATAAATGGGTCGTTTTCAGGGCTCCACTCGTCGTAATCAACCCCGTTAAGGATGCCGAAGAGATCTGCCGAACGCTCGAGAACCACTCCTTCTAGCCCCCACCCGTATTCAGCGGTATGCATCTCCCGGGCATACCCCTCGCTCACCGTGTTGATAAGGGTGGCATGATACAGCCCCCCTTTCAGCAGGTTCACTTCGCCATCTTTTTCCAGGTTGAGAAAATTGAACCACTCCCAGCCAATACCGAGGACATCCATCACCCCTTCATAGAAATTCCCCTGATACTGCATGTTGTGCACGGTAAGAAGAGACGGTCTGCCGCCGACGTAGGGGTCGCTGAGGTAAGATGTGTTAAGAAGAACGGGAATAGCTGCAGTATGCCAGTCGTGAGCATGCACGACGTCCGGCCGGAAATCAAGCATCTTGCAGATCTCCAAAGCCGCTTTGGAGAGGAAGACAAACCGGTTGTCATTATCCAGGAAACCTTTATTATCGACCTCGTAAAGACCTTCCCGGCCATAATACCCTTCATGCTCCAGGAAATAGACCGCAACGTTGCTTCCCGGTACGCGACCTTCGTAGACTCCGCAATACTGGTCCCCCATCACTCCCATTGGGACGACCAACACTCCGGGGAGCAGTTTCAATCCGTACTTCTCCCTGTCGATGCAATAATAACGGGGCATGACAATTCTGACATCATGCCCGAGTTTCTCCAGGTACTTGGGAAGCGCTCCGACCACATCGCCTAGGCCGCCCGCCTTGGCAAAAGGCACACATTCGGAAGCAGCCATAAGTATTTTCAGACCCATTCAGACCTCACAAATACGATTGTCAAAATATTTCAACCGCGGGTTGCCGATACACGCAGACTGAGCACGAGATAAAGGTTAGGCTATCAGCCGGTATAAAGCCTAATCTGCGGGTGCAGTGTTGCTTCAGACAACTCTGATTATGAATTCCGGGCACGCAGCCCCGCAATAGCCGCAAAGGACACAAACGCCTTCGTCAACGGTCGCCTTGTCGTTGACCAGGGAAAGAGCGCCGTTGACGCATGCCGGCACGCACTGGCCGCACCCCTTGCAGAAACGTTCCATTATCCGGAGATGGCGGGTGCGCGATTCCAGCTGCTGCCAGACATCCGGATCAATTCCACCTGTGGAGAACAGCCGGACATTCGCCTCGATCTCCTCTGTCGAGAGCATACCCAGGGCAACGGCATGAACACCGGGGAGCCCCAGGACGTAACCGATGCTCTCCCGTGCGGAGGAGATCAGGTTGCCGCCGGCGAGCGCCTTCATGGCGTAAATGCCGGTTCCGGAAGCGGCACAATCCGAGATTGCCGCTGACATTTCCTCTGCAGTTCCGTCGATGATACCCATCCCGGTGCGGTTGATCAAAGGGTGCACGACCTCGATCTCCGGATGCCGGGCTGCCTTGCGCACAGCAGAAATGTAATGAGTGGAAAGCCCGACATGGCCTATCTTTCCTTCGTCCCTCATCTTCAGCAGCGCCTCGATCACCTCTGAACGGTCCACGAAGGGATCGGCCACCCGTGCCGCATGACAGTGGACTATGTCGATCCGCTCCCGACCCAACTCCCGCAATCCTCGTTCAACATGACTCCTGGCCGTTGCGGCATCAGGTGCATGGGTCTTGCTGACAATGGTAAGCTGGCCGCGGTAACCCTCAACTCCGGCGCGGATGTGGGGATAGGAACCATAAAGCTCGGCCGTGTCCAGCATGGTAATTCCCTGCTCAAGGGCGTGCCGTATGAGCCTCCCCCCTTCCTCAGGCGAGAGAGCGGCCTGTAAAGGTCCCATCGGGAGGGTCCCGTACACAAGCCGGCTGACGGATATTCCGGTTCTGCCAAGTATAACCTGTTGCATGTTAAACACCTGTTTCTGAGAATAGTAAGAAGTTCCGACACCTTGGCGATAAGATCGTCGTTAACCCGGTTCGCCAGTGAGAAAGTTGGAGATGAAGGGATTTCCGGTCAGATGGGAACATGGGAAGAAGATACCGCGGGATATGGCAAAAAGCTAAAAAAAAGGGCGGCTCGCGCCACCCAGGAGGTAATGATGTTGAGTTCTTGTTAAGCCTTCAAAGTTGGGTGTGTAGCTTGCTTTCTGATCGGACCGTTCATCCTGACTGCTGCGGCAAATTCCATCCAGAAGATCAGGTAAATGGAGATCATGGCCGATAGGCCGATATTCTGGTTTTCCGGACCGAGCGCCTTTGCCAGGATCGGCGAGGCGAAACCGGCACCGAGCGTACCGGTTACCCGCTCAAGCATATAGAAAAACGCCAGGGTTGCCGCCGTGCCGACCAGCATTATCGCAATGCCGCGGGTCCGTTTGACCCAGTACCTGGGGGAGAAACCGAACATCCGCATGAAAATCACCACCCAGATGAGCCACACGGAGTAATCGACTGCCGCATCCGGAAGCGCGAGCCGGCCCTTGACCAGAAATACTTCAAGCACGGTGACCGCAGCCAACAGCGTAAACATCCAGGAAAATTTCTCGTCGGCCTGGCTCTGCCAGGAGCGGCTGTCCGGGGCCGCTATCTCCCGCGCCGCATGGGTGTGCGTTCCCAGTGCCGAGAAAAGGATGGCAAACCAGATGCCGGCATTGTGAAAAAGCAGCGAGGCATGGTTTCCGGCGACATTTGCGATCCGGGCCATCGGATCGCGGGCAAAATCGGCAGCGATCCGCATCAGGAAGAGATTGGCCACGATGGAACAGACCATGATTACTGTAACAGTGAAGATCCGCCGCGGCAGCAGATAAGGGTCAACCTTGTCCGGGAAGCCGAGAATAAAGGCAAACCAGATAAGGAACATTATGAACGGAATCCCGAAACAGATGCCGTAGACGTTGTTTCCGGCAAAATCGCCGGCCTGGGAATAGATGATGTAATTATTGTCGGGATCGTCATCGGTGTTTGCCGCCTTGACCGCATCTTTGGGCATCAACTTCACATGCGGCAAGAGACCGATAAAGTACCAGCCGTGGTCACCCTGGTTCGTGTCAACCACCCAGTACTGAGCCCCCATCATCTCGTCGAGCCCTTGGAATATACGCATCGAGAAGGTTGTACAGAGCGCCACCACCACCAGCAGCAGGATTGCGTTCTTGATACTCATTGGCTGTGACATAACCATTCCCTCCTGAGTGAGTGCGGTATTTTTGCAAGGCCGAGGCGATCGAGGGTGCAGGGGGGGCGTACTTCATCCAGTATTCCGGACAGGGAACCCTGCGGATCTGCATCGGAATTGCGGAAGCACCGCTCCCGTTATTCCTTATGCGTTGTCCAGAACATCGATACCGCATTGGCGGCAAACAGGCCGTAAAGCCACATGGTGTTCCATGCCGGACCGGACCAATGGCTGCCGCGACCGCCGCCGACCACCCCGGAAGCTACGACAATTCCGATCAGGGCGGTGAAGGCGACCATGGCCACGGCTCTAAGAATGGCGCTGTTGCGCCAGGTATGCCGCTCAAGCTCCTCAATCCTGTTCAGCAGTTCAAGCTCTCTTTCGCTCATCGCACTTCTCCTTTACTATGCTGAAGACAACGAAAGCTACCGCTGTTGCCAATGCCAATGCCAGAGGAAATTCGCTAATATGTAGTGTTGTTATGTAAAGCATTGTCTTCCCCCTTGGATCAACATTTCACCATTTCTATAAGTTCGCCGGGAAATCGTTCCGCCAGTTCCTGGTATTTTAAACACTCCCTGTATCTGCAACTGCAAAACTTGATTATCAGATTGACGTCATACGGTGAGATGTATCCGCAACCAACATCACAGTAATCGTCACTTTTGCCGTAGAAGGGGCAGACCGATTTATCCTTCTTCATGGAAACCTCATCTCCGCCGTCTGGTATCAACTCTTTCCCCCTGCGGGTAGGGGAAGCAGGGCCGGTCGTCACCGACCCTGCATTCTCCCAAGTCAGGAGTAACTGATGTCAATAGAGCAACCGTCATACCAAACAGTCCGCTTTTACATAAAGAGGAGAAAGCTTTTGCAATTCAACTAATTACACCAGCAATACCGGATCATATCTTTTTACGGGAGATTAAAATTTTGCAGGAGTGCAAATAGGACGGAAGGATTATTTGAATGGGCTCATTACGAACTACTGTGTTAACAACATCAATAAGAGTAATATTTACAGGGTATTACAACGCTATTACCACAAAGCACCCTTCAGGTGGCAACTGCGCGAGGATGATAAAGATGGTTTTTGCAAATATGCAAATCCGCTGTTACTGACAATCTTCTTTCCGGATATTATACTTTTTGATCTTTCGATAAATGGTGGCCATGTTCATGCCGGCCTCCCTGGCTGCGGATTCGATGTTCCCCTTGTTTTTCCGGAGCAGCCCCTTCAGGTATTCCATCTCAAAGCGCGAAAGCGCCTTTGAATAATCGCTCTCGTCAACCACCGACATTGAGCCGTCTTCCTGTTGCACAGGGTGGACCTCGATAAACTGGGAAAGGCAGTTCAGGGAGATATAATCTCCGGACTCCAGGGCCATCGACGCCTCGATAACGTTCTTCAACTGCCTGATATTGCCCGGCCAGGGGTAATTCAGCACCGCTTCAAGGGCGTCCGGGTCCAACCCTTTGATCCGGATGCCGAATTTCTTGTTCTGCTGGGTTATGAAATGCGATGCCAGGAGCGATATGTCGGCGGTCCGCTCCCGCAGCGGCGGCAGGTGCAGATTGACGACATTGAGCCGGTAATAGAGATCCTCGCGGAAGGAACCGTCCTTGACGCTCCCCTTGAGATCGGCATTGGTGGCCGAGATGATCCTCACATCGACCTTGACCGTCTTCGTGTCGCCGATGCGGTGGAACTCCTGCTCCTGCAGGAATCTGAGCAGGGTCTTCTGCACATTCATCGGCAGGTTCCCGACCTCGTCCAGGAACAGCGTGCCGCCGTCAGCCGCTTCCAGAAGCCCTTGCCGGTCGCTGTTGGCGCCGGTAAACGCCCCTTTCTTCGAACCGAACAGTTCCGATTCGAGCAGCGTCTCTGGAAGCGCGCCGCAGTTGATGGCAAGGAACTTCTTGTCCTTGCGGAGGGAGTTGTAATGGATTGCCTGGGCGACCAGCTCTTTGCCGGTGCCGGATTCTCCGGTGATCAGCACCGAAGTGTCCCTGATGGCGATCTTCTCAACCTTGTCGAGAACCTCCTTCAGGGCGGCCGAAGCGCCGATGATATTGTCAAACCTGAACTTGCCCACCAGCTCTTCGCGCAGTTCCCGGTTTTCCGCCAGCAATTGGGTGTGTTTCAGGGCATTTTTGACCCGGTAGAGCAGTTCCTCAGGCTCGAACGGCTTGGTCAGCATATCGTAGGCGCCTTTGCGCAGGGCCTGTATCGACATCTCGACCGTAGCATAGGCAGTAATCATGATCACCGGGATGCCGGGCTCTTTCTGCTTGATCTTCTGCAAGACCTCAAGCCCGTCCATGCCCGGCATCTTTATATCTGAGACCACCAGATCCCAGTCACCCGGTTTAAAATCCTCCACTGCCTCGAAAGAACGGACATATGCCTTTACCTCATAGCCGCTGTCCGCAAGAACAGCCTCCATCATCCGGCACAGCCCCTCTTCGTTGTCAATAAGCATGATTCGTTTTTTGTCCGCCATTGCCCTCGACCCGTCCTGTATACAATTTCCCAGAACTTACCCAACTTGAAGGAATTATTCCATAAAAAAATGAAAACCCCGGTAGTGGCCGCCGGGGTTTCAATATCAGCACTGTTCTGTTGCTTACAAAAACCGCTCCTGTTCCACCGGCAGCCGGATGGTGACGGTGGTCCCTTCACCCACCGCACTCCGGATCTTCACGGTCCCGTGATGCATCTCAATGATCTGTTTGGTTATGGCCAGCCCCAACCCCGTCCCCTTCTCCTTGGTGGTAAAGAAAGGCTCGAATATCTTTTCCAGATATTCCGCCGCAATGCCGGCGCCGGTGTCGGCAAAGGCGATCTCCACAAAACCGTCATCGCTGAGATGCGTGCTGACAACGAGTTGCCCCCCCTTAGGCATGGCCGCTCCGGCATTGAGAATCAGGTTTATCGCCACCTGCCTCAGCTGGTCGCCATCGACCTCGATCTCCGGGATCCCCTCACCCAACTCCTTTGCCACGGTAACATGGTGCATATCGGTGTGGTTGGCGGCAAAAGTCACAATCTGTTCCAGAAGCCCGTTGATATCGGTCATCTCCATATCGGGCTTGGGAGTGCGGGCGTACGAGAGCAGATCCTGGACGATCTTTTTACACCTCTTGCTCTCTCTCTTGATCTCGTGGATATATTTATAACCCGGATCTTCCGGGGGCATCTTACCTTCCAGATAGCTCGCATACCCCAGAATAACCCCGAGCGGGTTGTTGATCTCGTGCGCAACACCGGAAGAAAGGACACCGAGCGATGCCATCTTCCCCTGCTGCGCCAGGGTCGCTTCCATCTCCTTGTTGTTGCGAATCATCTCAGTCATCCGGTTGAACGCGGAAGCCAGTTCCCCGAGTTCGTCACCACTCTCGACCGCCATCCGCTCATCGAGCCGCCCCCGCTTGACCTTCCTGATGACCTCGATCATATGGTTGATCGGATCGGTCAGGACCTTTGCGGCGAGCGTCACCATCCCTGCCGCCAGCCCCCCCATAACCAGCACCAGCGGGATAAGGGCACCGAGGATCGTCCCTTTGATCTTGTTGGCATCGCGATAAAACTCGTCCTCGTACGACCCCACCGCAACGATCCAGTCCCAGGGCTCGAAATACTCGTATCGCACGATCTTCATCCGCGGCGCCTTGTCCCCCTTGTTCTTCCAGGGGTAACGGATCCAGCCGCTCTTCTTGGTGCACATCTCGCGAATAAAGTAGGAACCGCTCAGGTCGCGGGCATCATAGATGTTCAGACCTTCGCTGTCCGGATGAATGGTCAGCGTACCCTTTCGGTTCATGCAGAAGATATAGCCGGTATCGCCGACCTTCTTGCTCTTCAGTCTACTCCTCAACTCTTCGAAGGCGCTTTTTTCAAACGCGGCATCCTCATAAGTCTCGTCGGCATAGCTACCGGCAGCAATGATCCAGTCCCACTCGCGAAAATAGCGGTAAGCCACTACCTTTATTCTCGGGTGCTGATCGCCGATAGTCGCGTTCCGCCAGGGGTAGGTTATGTAAAGGATCTCGCCGGGCTTCGATTTTTTGGCCGATTCGCAGATTTCACGGATAAAATACCGGCCGTTCTCGTCTTTTTCGTTAAAGACGTTCTCCCCTTCGCGTGCGATGTGGACCATCAGGTCCCCTTTGGTATTCATCGCATAGATGTAACCGGTGGCGCCGACATTCACCTTTTTGAGCGCCTTGCGCGCCTCCTCCTTGGCAGTAGCGAGATCGATGCTCCCCTTTCGTGCCTGGTCGTTTTGGCTCTCCACCAGGTTGTATGAGAGATTGGCCAGGGTGGCGAGTTCGAGGTTGATGGTCCTCTGCTTGTCCTTCTTGTAGACCTGGAACTGCTGGTGGTGGGCGTTGAGCAGGTCGGTACTGAATGACGCCATATGCTGCAGGTCATCCTTGCTGGTTTTGGTGATCCCCTGGTAAGCCTGGCGCGATGCGATCAGCCCGACGAGACTGCCGACCACGAATATCGGAATAACCACCTGCGGCATGACGACAATCAGCATCTTCCAGCGCAGCTTCAGGTTGTCCATGAATTTGAAAAGGTATCGGTGCATGATTGGCGGATTATCCTGTATACGGATTCGGTTGACAAGAGCTAATTTCCGGGTTGCGGGGTGAATATAATTGTCTTGCCTGTGCAGAAAGAGTTTGGATGAAAACCTGCCGCCGCTTCTGCGAGTTGTAATGATGATTTCCGTACCAGCAAAACCATTGACACAATATGCGTAACAGTGTAATAAATTCCCATTAATTTGAGATGGTTAGCTGCTAAATATTGCTATGCATTTCCAGGCTGTTTGACTGGATAACGGGGGGAAAATGGTTTCACGCGGGTGGGACCATTCAAGTTAGGACAAGGCCGCTTGGGTCAGCTTCGAGCTGACGGAGCGGCTTTTTTGTTAATGCAGCCGTGGAATTGTTCTTCATGTTGAAACTTTTCAAATTACGTTACGAGTTGGCCACAAAGGAAATTTTATGCCAGAGACAAAAGAAGTCACCGATGTGCTTGGGTTGGCACCATACGGAGAAGCCTTAAATACCTTGGCTAAAGGGATGTTGGAAGGTGCAGGAGCTTTCTTAAGTCGAATATGTTTGCCGGCTTCTGAGGAATTTGGCTTGCTACTTAAGGACAAGGTAAGCAACTGGCGAAAACAAAATGCCGTGAATATCACGTTGATGGCTAAAGAAATAACTGATGCGAAGGATTACGGTGAGAATATTCATGCTCATCCTCGTTTGGTTATGAAAATTATGGATGAAGGCTCCTGGTCAGATTCAATTGAGATACAGAAAATGTGGGCTGGTTTACTGGCTTCATCATGCACTATGACTGGTAAGGATGAATCAAATTTACTGTTCATAAATATCCTATCCAAACTCACAAGCGCTGAGGCTAAGTTGATTAATTATTTTGCTGACAAATGTGAGAAGAAACTATCTCAGTGTGGGCTGATACAATCAGAGTGGTTTAGTCCTAGCTTAGAAGAATTATACCAGGTGTCAGATTTGGAAAACCATGAACAATTAGACGTAGTGTTGGATCATCTTAGATCTATTGAACTACTTTGGCAGAACTCTGGCTTTCAATCAGATGCACAGGATTTGGTTGCACATATCGGAGTTTCAGCTTTGGCTTTAAATCTATTTGCAAGATGTAACGGCTGGAATGGGTCGGTGAATGATTTTTATAAATTGCAGAAAGAGGCTGTAGAGGCTGAAGGCCAACAAGCGTCGACAGCGGTCTCCGCTAACGCTCCGCCGCTGGTGCCTTGAGACGTTAGCGAGATGAGGAACGAATGACAATAGATGAAGTAAGCAAGCTAGTGCAAATGGCCTTTTATGGAGTTACTGCCACTGTAGCCGTCATCGGCTTAAATGCATGGCGCGCACAAATGATCGGGAAACAAACATATGAGGTTGCTAAGAGCGTAGTCGCTGGTGCCTATAGAGTCCGTGATTCGATAAAACGCTGCCAAAGTGCGTTTATGTCGGCAAATGAGTGGGCTGAAAGAACACCCGTACCGGGAGAATCAGATCAACAACGTCATGCAGATGAGAGCTATTTTGCCTACGTCAGAAGATTTAACAAAGTAATCGAGGCCATTGAGGCTTGGTATCCGGCAATAGTTGAGGCTGAAGCGATATTTGGGGCTGAAGCAAAACATAAGGCAGAGGCATTAACAGCCGTTGCATCCAAGCTCAATGCAGCTATTACTGTTTATCACAAACTCATGTACAGAGGTAAGGTCACTGCTCAGCATGACCAATACTTCAATATCATCTACGGAATAAATGAATTTAACATGCCTGATCTTCAACAAGATGGAGAGCCCCCCAATGATAACAACTTTCAGAGAGAATTTGATGCAGCGGTAAAAGACATCGAAATTTATTTCATGCTCCATATGAATCAAAAGGCCATTGAAGTATAGATGCTAACCAGGGTTACGACCCGCCGAAAAGATAGGCGGGTCAAACCCAGGCCCGTTGGGCAATTAAGGGAGGATTTGTGAGATTCCGAATAATTAGAGTTATCCCCCTTGTCATCTTTTTCTCTCTGATTTTGTATAAGCCCTGCATGAGTGAAATCATAAATGGTACGACAAATATCTATTCTGCCCCCAACGGAAGTGTTATTTTCACGATCCAAGACAGACAGATGGTCAACGTTATTGAAAAAAAGGGGGATTGGCAAAAAATATCATGGGTTGTCGAGCAGCCATTGGCTGCTGTGGACGGTGTCAAGATCAAACCAAATCAATCTCTATTTGACTTCGGAGGCAACAAGTACGGAATGACGGTCTCGTCTGTCCAGGTACAGAAGCCGAAGAAAACCAAACAAGGGACACTTCAAGGCGAAGTAACCGGCTTTGCCAAAACCGAGAACATAAAACGCATCAAACTAATAATCGCTCCAGGAATCACGCCAAAGCTTGGTTTCCATTTGATCCCTAAGTTTGTGAACCGCTCGAAAAAGACCTACTCCATAGCGAAAGCGTGGAATGCTCCACCATTTCCCGCCGACTTAATGTTGGAAAAGGAGAAGGAGTGGCTCGTTTTTCATATAGGTAACCTGCAGGAAGGGGGACTTGATTTCAAGCTACTGAAGGACGGAACAGTCAGTGACTGGTACTGCATCAAAGAGAAATGCGTTTCTGAAATTAAGATCGAAGGTACAGACAAAGTCACAGTCAAGCTGGGCGGCAAGTCATACGATTTTATTAACGTCGAAGGCTTCAAAAGTACGGACAAGCCTGAAGACTATAATGAACCATAAGATTCGCCCAACAAGGCGGCGGCAGACGGGCTTCGCTGACGCTACGCCACTGGGTCAAAGCCATGCCCGTCATGTGACAAGACAAATTTATGAAGGAATAAACTAAATGGCGAAAATTCTCATCATATACTCAACCACTGACGGGCAAACGAGAAAGATATGCGACAGGCTGCGAGAAGTTATAGAGCAGCAGTCACATAGAGCCACAGTTATTTCCATTCAGGATGAAGCCCAGGTTGACTTAGCATCCTTTGATAAAGTTGTCATTGGAGCCAGTATCCGATACGGAAAACACAGCCCGCGTATTATTGAGTTCATCGAGAAGAACAGAAACCTATTGGAAAACAAACCCAACGCATTTTTTTCAGTCAATGTCGTTGCTAGAAAACCAGAGAAGAGTAAACCAGAAAAAAATCCCTATCTTCAGAAATTTCTCAAACGAATATCCTGGAAACCCCGCATGCTGGCCGTTTTTGCAGGGAAAATTGATTTTCCCAGCTACAGGTTTTTTGACCGTTTGATGATCCGGCTGATCATGTGGATAACCAAGGGGCCAACGGACCCAAAGGCCATAGTGGAGTTCACTGATTGGGAACAGGTTGACTCATTCGGGCGAGCTGTCAGCGCAATGTAAGGAACGAGATCACATAACCAGGCCTTACGACGCCAAGGAGACATCAGGACAGTCATGCGTATGGACAACGTCGGAGTAAATTAGTCATTCATTAATTGGGAGTGCCCCTAATTTCCCCCAACCGGTTCCAACTGTTGAAGGCAGAGAGAAGATTATGAATGTCGAAAAGGACAGGCGGTATTTTAAAGAAAAGGCCTCCTCCTATTTGTAAGATATCCCGACATACCTGTCGGTATTCTTTACGGTGGCATCTTTCGGACAGTGTGGAGAAATCTGCATGGAGGTGCCGACCGGGGAACCGGATGGGAGCCTTAGTATATAAAAAAGGCGGCGGGGATTACCCCAGCCGCCTTTTTTGATGCAAGCGTGTTGACGATTACTTCCGGAATTTCCTTCGTGCCAGACCGAGACCGGCAAGGCCAGCGCCCAGAAGAATGATTGTTGACGGCTCCGGAACCGGGGCGGAAGTACTATTGGAACCTATATTGAAGCCATGCCAGAATTCATTCGGCCTGATATCGAATGACAGACTCGTATATGCCCCATCCAGTTGCAGGATGCCATTGTACTCCCGACCGGTGAATATATTGCCGTTAACGGTATAGCCTGTGTAACCCCAATAATTGGGGCCATAAGATATAACATCAATGGTCCCCTGGCTGTTTGTGAAGGCGTAACTAACAGGGAGTCCGCCTTGGCCCACGCTGACCAGTGCAATATATGGGTCTACAATAGCTTTGGAAAATGTAAGAGTTACTGAACCGGTTCCCCATTCCTGCACCATGTCAAACGGTTTCAACCCTGCATAGGTTCCGGAAGGAGATATGCCCCCGGTTGACCCGTTATTGTAATAATAATCGCCCTGTACATAAGCCCCGGCCATACCTGCCAGCGATACATTGATAATGTCTGAGCCAATTGTCAAAGTTCCCGTACCGGTACTGCCATTCCAGTCTATCCAGGATGTTGCAAAAGCGGTGGACGAGATAAGCAGTGCAGCACTGCTGGCGGCGATTATGCGAGCTATTTTCTTAAACATTGATTGTCCCCCTCATTTATAAAAGCTTCGTCTTGCAGGTATTGCAAACACAGTGCCTAATTTTATCTACTTGAAATTGTTGAACTATTTGATTTTGAGCTGGCTAATATTTAGCGGCTTGGAAAAAAATCCGACAGGGGGGGGAAATTAGTGGAAAGTGGTCCGCTATGAAAACATGTATCGGCTCTGCTACATCCGGGGTCCCGAAGGAATTCTCATCGGGCTCGCCCAACAGCTCGGGCAGCAGGCTTCCCGAGAGAATCCCATAAGAAAAACTAAAAAATGAGGAGCCCCCCATATTTCTGAAGCAATCCCCAGAGACGACAGGAGAGGCAAAGGGCAGGCGTCCCTCTGTTAAGCGCTCATTACGCGTGTGTCGTTCTCTCCTCCATTCCGCACAGTATCCGCTGTCCGACCCAAGCGCAGCTTTTACCTGTTGCGGCCAGCTTCCTCGACTGTATCAGCGAGGTTACGTGCAGCATGATAAAGAGCGGCACAAGGAATGCCGGAATCAGGACTAGGGGAAGCCGCGCCATCGGGAATGTGGTGATCGTCTCCGATATCCCGATACCGAGGTACGCACTGAGCGCCCCAAGACTGACCGCGGTCACGAGGTCTAGTATCCCCAGCAGGTTCCATGCACGGTATGCTTTGCTTTTCACGAAGTCGGGCCGGTCTCTGAGCGCGCGTATGACCCATGCCGCAGTAATGCCGATGGCCATGTCTCCAAGACCGGCAGGCCAAGCAAACAGGCCCGGCAGCACCCCGTAGGCATAAAGGGCAATGAACCCAAGACCACCGAACCTCCATGCCTGGATGCCGGCAGCGAACTGAAGGTCCGTCGACAATACTAGCTCACGGAACTGAGCCACGGACCGGTACGCGGCGAGGAACACTATTATCGGTGCCACAACCGCTATAAGCAGTGGTATGGGTGGGATGCCAGGTTCGCGTGCAAACGTCTCGTTTGCGCCGAGGATCAGGACAATCGCGAGCCATGCGAGGAGCATGACCCAGAGAACTGGCTTTGTCTTATTGCTATCTTCTATGATATTGTCTGACATGGCACGTATCTCCTTCTGTCTCTATTTTAGCACCATGAAGGCAATTGCTGAAACCTCCATCTTAGCCGGTGACGTTTGAAGTTTGGGTCCGACCGTGACGCAGTGAAATAACGAAACCGGTTTCAGCTGCAAAATCAGCACGTTGACAATTATAAAATAGCACTTTCTTTTTGTCAGTGGACCACCAAAACCCCTATTGCATGCATGCTGACCATCTGTATAATAACGTCCCGGAGGCATCTGCCATGATCGACATCGAGAATAGCGCCGGTCTCTACCAAGATCCGCTGCAGGACGGGAGAAAGAGATGACGAGAACCGTCTTCATCACCTTATTACTCTTCTACACTACAGCCCTCACTGCCCATGCCGTGCAGCTTACCCTGGCAGAGGCCCTGGTCAAGAGGGCTGCAGCAAGCCGGACTCTGAAGATAGCGGATTACGATCTGCAGATAGCCGGTGACAACGTGCAGGCCAACCGTAGCGGCTACCTCCCGCGCGTGGACCTCCAGGCGGGGTACACCGCCCAGCAGGCCCCCCAGGCGGTCAAGACGCCGTTCGGTTCGTTCGAGTCCCAAGAAGCGGACTACGGTTTCCTGAACCTCGGCATCACCCAGATCCTGTACGACTTCGGCCGAACCGGCGCCCGCTACGACAAGGCCCGCGCAAACCTCGAAGTGACCCGCTTCGCCTACAACAACCAGGAACAGAACGTCTTCCTCCAGACCGTGACCTCATATTTCCGTATTCTGCAGGTACAGAAACTCCTCAAGGTCGCCGATGAAGAGGTTGCGCAGATGACCGACCACCTGCGGACCGTGCAGAACCTGTACGAGCAGGGAGCGGTAACCCGCAACAACCTGCTCCAGGCGGAAGTGCAACTCGCGAGCAGCAAGCAGCATCGCCTGGAAATCACGAATCGACTGGAAAACGGCTGGCTCGACCTTAACGATCAGATCGGCGAGCCGCCGGAATCCCGCACAGTGCTGGTCGAAGATACGCGGATCGAGCTGGCCGACCTCGACAAACCGGCGCCAACGGCGATTGCCATGCGGCCGGAGATCCGGGCGCAACGCAAACTCCTCGACGCCGCTGAACTTGAGATCAGGGAGATGCGCACCGGCTTTTATCCCGAACTCTTCACCAAGCTGGGGCTCGATTATGTGCAAAACAACAGGATAAAGGAACAAACCATCATGTCGGCCACCGTTGGACTGAGGGTCAATCTTTTTGACGGCCAGGCGACCACGGCCCGCTACCGCCAGGCGATCAAAAGCCGGATGCAGATCGAGGAGCGGCTCCGCCGGATGGAATCAGATCTTGCCCTGGAATACCGGACCGCGGTCAACGACACCAGGGTTGCGCAAGAACGGATAACCGTCACCGAAGCCTCCATAAGGCAGGGCGAAGAAAACCTCCGCATCAACAAGGACCGCTACCTGGAGCAGGTCGGAACCGCCACAGACGTCATTGACGCCCAGACCCTCCTGACCCGGATCAGGACCGAACATTTCCAGGCGCTGTATGATTACCAGGTGGCCCTGGCAAGGGTGAAACGGGCGCGCGGCGAGCTATAACCCTTATGGTAGGTTTCTGCCTCAAATCCCAAGCTTCTTATTGACTATACATTCCGTAAAGTGCAAACTTCTGTATTTCCCGACGTAAAGCACTCACAAGGAGGAATAAAGAGTGAAATACATGATCACGGCTGCTGCCGTATCCCTTATGCTGACAGGCAATGCAGACGCCCAGGAAAACCAGCTGAAACTGTCCCTTAAAGAGGCAGTCAAGTTTGCCGTCGAAAAAAACCTCGATGTCAAGGCGGAACTGTATAACCCGGCACAGGCAGAGGCCGATATCCGGAAAAACCGGGCGATATACGAAACCCATCTGACGCTGGACACAAGCTATGAGGACTCGACCACCTATCCGGCAAGCACCGTTGCCTCGGGAAGCGTTTCATCCTACGAACAACAGCAGTTCAGGCTGTCTCCGGGGATCTACCGGCTCGTTCCCACCGGCGGAACAGTGGGGCTTACCTTTGACAACCTCTATACCAGCAGTAATTCCCAGTCATCGTTCGCACTTAAGGATTACTGGCAATCGGACCTGACGCTCACATTCAACCAGCCGTTGCTGAAGAACTTCGGCAGGGACAGCACGGAGCTGAACATCCGGGTTGCGGAACTAAGCAAAGACGCCTCAGTAAAGCGTTTCAAAACAAAGCTGCTGAACGTGGTTGCCCAGGTGAGAACCGAATACTACCAGCTGCACAGCCTCAGAGAAGATCTGGTCTCAAAGAAGACATCTCTGGAACTGGCGCAACGGATTCTGAAAGAAACGGAAGCCCGCGTGAAGGCAGGGGTTCTTCCGGCCATGGAGATTCTGAATGCCCAGTACGGGGTATCATCCCGGGAAAAAGATCTCATCGATGCCGAAAAAGCGGTGCGGGATGAGGAGGACATCTTGAGGGTGCTCCTCCAACTAGACGGTTCCGCGGATATCGTCCCTACAGATCTGCCGAGCCGGGGGGAATATGCGATAACCGAGGAAGATGCGATCAAAAAGGCGATTTCGGGACGTCCCGAACTGGATGACCTGAAGAGCCAGCTTGTATCGAGCGAGATCCAGACCAAGGTAGCAAGGGATCGGACCCTGCCTGATCTCTCGCTTGCCTCAAGCGTTGCGGTCACCGGTCTCGGGCAGACCTACGGACGCGACCTGGAACGGACCGGTTCGGCGCAGTACCCGGTCTGGAGCGTGGGTCTCAAACTCGATTACCCTCTGGGAAATCAGGCGGCACAAAACGACTATCTCAAGAACCGGCTTAAGACCGAACAGTTGCGCACCCAACTGGAAGCCCTCAACTCTTCCCTGACCAGCGAGGTCCGAACGGCAATCCGTGCCGTAACATCCAGTTACAAGCAGCTTGACGTTGCCGATCGGGGCAAGGCTTACGCCGAGGAGCGGCTCAATGCCTACCTGAAAAAGAGCGAGGTCGGTCTGGCCACGACCAAGGACGTGCTTGATGTCGAAAACGACCTGTCTACGGCCCGGACCAACCAGATCAAGGCCCAGGTTGCCTATACGAACGCCCTTTCGCAGTACCTGAAGTCAACCGGCGAATTGCTGGATCGGGAGGGGATTACAGTGAGCAGTGCCCAGGCAGACAATTTATATGACCGCACGAGGTAGCATCAATGCCTGAACCGCATTCCGCAGCAATATGCTCCGGCCGCAACCGTTCCAGTCTTGCCGGGAAGGTATGGCCTCTGTCAATACGGATCATTCTTGCCGCTCTGCTGGCCCTTTCGGTTTCAGCCTGCAGCGACGCCAAGAAGAAAGAGGCGCCCAAAGGCCGCCCTCCCTCCCCGGTGCTGACGGCATTTGCGGCGAAACAAAGCGTGCCGGTGCAACTTGAGGCGATCGGCAACGTGGAACCGCTTACGACCGTTTCCGTAAAGTCGATGGTAAACGGCGAGGTGACCAGGGTCCATTTCAAGGAGGGGCAGGATGTCGCCAAGGGGCAGCTGCTGTTCACCATCGACCCGCGACAGCCGGAGGCAGCGCTCAGGCAGGCGGAGGCGGCCATAGCCAGGACCAGGGCCCAGCTGGTAAAAGCGAGGACCGATGCGGACCGTTACGCAAAGCTGGTAAAAGACGGGATTGTGACCCAGGACCAGTACGAGACCTATAGGACCCAGGCCGACTCTCTCAGCGCGGACGTCTCGGCCCAGGAAGCGCTGATTCAGAACCTCAGGGTCCAGCTCTCCTACTGTACGATCCGCTCCCCGCTGCAGGGCCGGACCGGCAACCTGATGATACACGAAGGAAATGTGGTCAAGGCCAACGACTCGATCTCCCTTGTGACCATCAACCAGATGAGCCCGATTACCATCGCGTTCAATATCCCGGAAAAGGAGCTGATCCGGGTACGGCCGCAGCTGGCATCCGGCAATATGACCGTTGCGGCCCTGCCGTCAGGAGACATGGGCAAACCCGAGACCGGCAGGGTGACGTTTCTCGACAATACCGTCGATCCCGCAACCGGAACCATCAAGCTCAAGGCGACCTTCAGCAATGCCAACCGGCGGCTCTGGCCCGGCCAGTTCGCCACGGTGCGGATGACGCTCGCCACCCTTGCCAATGCGACCGTAGTACCGACGCAGGCCATGCAGACCGGGCAGCAGGGACAATACGTCTTCGTGGTCAAGGCCGACAATACCGCCGAACTCCGGCCGGTGAAGGCAGGTCCGGCCCATAACGGCGTGACCGTGGTCGAACAGGGGATAAATCCCGGGGAGCAGGTGGTCATAGACGGCCAGATGCGCCTGATACCAGGGGCACAGGTCACGGTTCGCAAGCAGGGTGAAAAACCCGGGCAAAGCCCGCCCGCACCAGCAACAGCGCAAAGCCGGCAACCGGCACATTAATCATGAACATTTCCGACATCTTCATTAAACGTCCGGTAATGACCAGCCTGATAATGCTGGCGGTCATGATTTTCGGTATCTTTGCCTACCGCCTGCTGCCGGTAAATGACCTGCCGAATATCGACTATCCCACCATCCAGGTGCGTTCCGACCTCCCCGGCGCCAACCCCGACACCATGGCGTCCGCGGTTGCCACCCCTCTGGAGCGCCAGTTTTCGACCATTGCCGGCCTCGATTCCATGAGTTCCACCAATGGCCAGGGGATTTCGATCATTGTCCTGAAGTTTACCCTTGAGAAGAACATCGACGCGGCGGCGCAGGATGTCCAGGCCGCCATTTCCAAGGCTGCCCGGCAGCTTCCCCAGGACATGCCGAGCCCGCCGTCGTACCAGAAGGTCAACCCGGCCGACCAGCCGGTGCTCTATCTCGCCCTCAGTTCCCCCACCATGCCGCTTTCGGAAATCAATGAGTTTGCCGACACCATCATTGCCCCCCGCATCTCCATGATCAACGGCGTGGCACAGGTCATGGTATACGGCTCGCAGAAATATGCCGTACGGGTGAACCTCGATCCCAAGGCGCTGGCCAGCCGGAAGATCGGCCTGGATGAAGTTTCCGCTGCCCTGGAAAAATGGAACGTGAACATCCCGACCGGCGATCTTCAGGGGAACCGGCAGGCGTTTACCATCATGGCCTCGGGCCAGCTCTACAATGCCGAGGCGTACAAGCCGCTGATCGTTGCCTACCGGGGCGGTTCTCCGGTCAGGCTCCGGGACATAGCCACAGTTGTCGACAGCGTCGAAAACGACAAGGTCGCAGCCTGGTACAACACCAAAGGGAAATCGACGCGCGCGATCGTGCTTGCGGTCCAGCGTCAGCCCGGCACCAACACGATCGAGGTCGTGGACAGCATCAAGCGGCAGATTCCCGGATTCCGGAGCCAGTTGCCCGGCACGGTCGATCTGAACATCCTGTTCGACCGTACCATATCGATCCGCGAGTCAGTGGCCGATGTCAAATTCACCCTGCTGCTCACCATCGGCCTGGTCATCATGGTGATCTTCCTGTTCCTGCGCAACATCTCGGCAACCGTTATCCCGAGCCTTGCCCTCCCCCTTTCCATCATCGGCACCTTTGCGGCCATGTACGGCTTCGGCTTCTCGGTCAACAACATCACCCTGATGGCCCTGACCCTGTCGGTCGGTTTCGTTGTCGACGACGCCATTGTCATGCTTGAGAACATCGTGCGGCACATGGAACATGGCGAAACACCGCTGGAAGCCGCATACAAGGGGTCAAAAGAGATCGGCTTCACCATCCTCTCCATGACCATATCTCTGATCGCGGTCTTCATCCCGGTCCTGTTCATGGCCGGAATGCTCGGCAGGATGCTGCACGAATTCGCGGTCACCATCACCATTGCCATCCTGATCTCCGGGGTCGTGTCGCTTACGCTGACGCCGATGCTCTGCAGCAGGTTCCTTAAACCGCCTGCGGAAGAGCGTCACGGCAGGCTTTACAACTTCATGGAGCGGTTCTTTGACGGCATGCTCCACCTCTATGAACGAACCCTCAGCCGCGTGCTGAAGTTCCGTCGTCTGACTGTGGTAATAACCCTGCTGATGGCCGTGGCGACTGTCTGGCTGTTTACGAAGATACCGATGGGGCTGCTCCCTTCCGACGATATCGGGGCGATTTTCGCCACCACCGAAGGCGCCCAGGGGATCTCGTTCGAAGAGTTGAAGCGCCAGCAGCAGAAGCTGGTGGACATAGTACTGCAGGAACCGAACGTCGAAGCGTTCATGTCATCGGTCGGCGCCACCGGCAGCAGGGTCGGCGGTAACAGCGGTTTCCTGTTCATGAAGCTGAAACCCAGAGATGAGCGCAAGCTCAATGCCGACCAGATCATTCAAAAGCTCAGGCCCAAGGTGATGGGGGTGCCGGGCATCATGATGTTCATGCGGAACCCGCCACTGATCCAGCTTGACACGACCCAGAGCAAGGCGCTCTACCAGTTTGTCCTGCAGAGTCCGGAGACATCCGAGCTGTATAAGGCTGCCACCGAGTTCGAGATGAAGCTCCGCGGCCTAGCGATGCTGCAGGACGTTACCTCGGACCTGCAGATGAAGAACCCGCAGGTAAATCTGCAAATCGACCGAAACCGTGCCGCCAGCCTGGGGATCACCGCCGACCAGATCGAAAACACCCTCTATTCGGCCTATGGTTCACGGCAGACGACCACGATCTACTCACCGTCCAACCAGTACAAGGTGATCATGGAGCTGGAGCCGGAGTACCAGATGGACCCCACTGCGCTCGGCATGCTGTACATCCGCTCCTCTGCAGGCCAGCTCGTGCCGCTGTCGACGGTGGTTTCCCTGGAAAAGGGGCTCGGGCCGCTTTCGGTCAACCATTTGGGCCAGATCACCTCGGTAACGATCTCCTTCAACCTCAAACCCGGCACACCACTGGGGGATGCCGTTTCCGCCATAGAAAAAGAGGCAAAGGGTCTGCCGGCCGCAATCACCACCGGATTCCAGGGAACCGCCCAGGTTTACCAGGCTTCCACCAAAGGGCTGGCGCTGCTGCTGCTACTGGCAATTGTCGTCATCTATATCGTGCTCGGCATCCTTTACGAAAGCTACATCCACCCGGTGACGATCCTTTCCGGCCTGCCGTCCGCCGGACTCGGCGCGGTCATAACCCTGATGATCTTCGGCAAGGATCTCAACCTGTACTCTTTCGTCGGAATCATCATGCTGGTCGGTATCGTCAAGAAGAACGCCATCATGATGATCGACTTTGCCCTGGAAGCGGAACGCGGCCAGGGGCTGACCCCGATGGACGCCATCTACCAGGGGGCTCTGGTCCGTTTCCGTCCGATCATGATGACTACCATGGCCGCACTCATGGGTACCCTGCCGATCGCACTGGGATTCGGCGCCGGCGCCGAGTCGAGACGGCCGCTGGGGCTTGCGGTCGTCGGCGGTCTGCTCCTCTCGCAGCTTCTCACCCTGTACATCACGCCGGTTGTGTACTATTACTTTGACCGGCTGCAAAAGTCCGCCAAAAAGATGTTGCGGCCATGACCGGCATTATCTCACCTTGCCGATGCGACATTTCGCGCTAGAATTTTCTCAGTAGATCTATTTTCCGAATCAACGACAGGGGGTCTGCTCTTGCGTACGATCAATATCATTCTTGGAATGGCGCTGCTGATAGGGGGTTGTGCGTTTGAAGTCGACAATGCCGTGAATATGGACTTGGCCCCTGGCGAATCAACCCAGATCAAGTGGGTCAGTCAGAACCGGGGAGCTCCCTCCGGAGATGCGCAACTGCTCGCGGCAAAGGTGTTGCAAAGCGGCGGAACTTCACAGAAATCCGGAGGGCTGTTTGCCTGGTTGATGTCCGAAGATCCACCGTTTGCCATCGTTGCCGTGGACGAGAAGAAGTCGGACAAAGATGAGAATACGGTGAGGACCTTGTACAGCTTCGAGGAAGAAACCGTCATTGCGGTCAGTTATCCGGAATTCATCGAACAAACCGAAGAGGAAAAGGACAAACGGGAACAATACGCCCGCGAAGTCGCCATACAGGCAAAAGAGAAGAGGCTGCCGCTCATGCCGCTCCTGTATGAAGGGAAATACGCCTATTCCCCCCGTTACGACGGCAGTTGCACAGTAGTGGTCACGGAAAAGAATGCCAAGTACAAAGTCACCGGCACGTTCACTATCGACGTTTGCCGGGACGGGAACTGATGATCTCCAGCATTTCATCATGGACCAGCCGGTTGCTGGCAACAATCCTGTGGTCGTATACCGAGTACGCGTCACCCGAATAGTTTGTGACCCGCCCTCCGGCCTCTTGAACAAGCAGTTTTCCGGCTGCCACATCCCACGGTTTCAGCTTGCACTCCCAGAAACCGTCGAGCCGGCCGGCGGCGACATAAGCAAGATCCAGCGCTGCCGCGCCGAATCGCCTCACACCTTGCGTCGCCATGGTGAACCGGGCGTACAGCTCCAGGTTGTTCTCGTTATCCCAGGTCCGGTCATACGGAAATCCGGACGCTAGGATGCTGCTCTTCAACTCCGTTATTGCCGACACCGCCAGCCTGTTTCCGTTCAGAAACGCCCCTTCCCCCCTTATTGCCGTGAACATCTCGTCCATACAGGGGTGATAAAGGGCAGCAACGCTAATCTCGCCATCGATCTCCAGTCCGATGGACACGCAGAACCATGGCAGCCGGTGGGCAAAGTTCGTCGTTCCGTCAAGCGGGTCCACTATCCAGGCCGCATTGCCCCGGCGGGCACCATAGTCGTTTTCCTCGGCCAGGATATCGCTGCCAGGGAAGGCAGCGCGCAGCATCTTCACTATCAATGATTCGCTTTCCCGGTCCACCTCGGTCACCAGATCGATCGCACCTTTGTGCGAGACCTTGAAATCGCCCCCCAGGCGCTTCAGCTGGAGTTTGCCGGCCGCTCTCGCCGCCTGTTCCGCAACCATGAGATACTCATTCATCTCTCTGCTCCGATGTATTAATCGCCACCTGCGATGCAAAAACGGCAGCCTGCCTACAAACTATACACTGCTGCCGTATATTTACCAACGAGTGGATAATCCGGTGTTATGGAAGGGATAGCGGGAAGCGAAGGATAAAGCAGGTACCGATACCTTGGCGGCTTTCAACAGCGATGCTCCCGCCCATGGCAGTAACGATCTCCCTGGTCACGAACAGACCCAGCCCGGTCCCTTCGCCCGCCTTCTTGGTAGTATAAAAGGGCTCGAAGATGTTTTCCAGCTCCTGCGGCGGAATTCCGTGACCGGTATCGGACACCCGGATTTCGCAGATGTCGTCACCGGATCTGGCGCTGGTAATGGTAATGGCTCCGCCCCCTTCCATTGCATGAAGGGCGTTCATCACGAGATTTATGAATATCTGTTTCAGGCGGCCGGCATCAAGCGACAGGATCGGGATGCCGTGGTCAAGGCGTTGCGATATCTGCACCGATCGTTTCTGGATTTCATAGACTAGGAGTTGCAGCACGTCCCTGATAACGAGGTTTATATCTGCTTCGCACCCCTCACCGCTGTCCAGCCGGCCAAAGGTGAGGATGCTGCGGCTGATTTGCGATAACCGCTGCGCTTCAGTACCGATACGCTCAAGCAGTTCAAATACGTGCTCCGGAAGCCTTTCCTCGCGCATGATCAACTGGGTGGCCGCAGCAATTACCGACAACGGGGTGTTAAGCTCATGAATTACCCCCACGGCAAGCTGACCGAGTTCAGCCATCTTCTCGTTGTAAGCCAGCTGATTAAGAAAACGGCTGTCAATGGCCGTGTCTTTCTCTATGATATTTTTAATCAGCTTCGGTTCCATTTGGCCTCTGGACATCTGCAGCAAATGCCATCAAGGATTGATTCGTAGAAATATCCAGGAAATTAGTAACATAAGCCGTGCCCGTACCTGGATAACAAAAGCAGATCCGACCCAAAACGCAGAAACAGCTCCACTATAAAAAACTATACCATCAAGTGAGACGCACAAGCCGTGCCATCAAACTAACCCCTTAAATTCATGCATTATTTCGGCCAGCACAAACATTCCGAGCCGCATCACCGCTTATTTTTTCATCATCAAAAACATGGATTATGCACAAAAAAAAGGCCGCCAGAGGGGCGGCCTTTTTCAGGCAAGGCAAAGCGCCTTTAGTTGTATGCGCTTTCCGAATGCTGTGTCTGATCGAGCCCCATGATCTCATCCTCTTTCTCAACCCTGAGACCGATGGTCTTTTCGAGTATGAACGAAATGACCAGGGTAACGATGAACGCATAGGCGCCGGCTGCCGCAACGGCAATCAGCTGGATGATGAACTGCTTGACATTGCCGGAGGTGAGGCCGGTTGCCCCGACGGTGGCAAAGACACCGGTCAGCAGGGCGCCGGTAGTGCCGCCGATACCATGCACGCCAAAGGCGTCAAGGGAGTCGTCGTACTTCAGCTTTGCTTTCATGAGCACACCACCATAGCAGACCACTCCGGCAACGAGACCGAGGATGATGGCAGCGCCAGGCTGAACAAAACCGGCTGCCGGTGTAATGACGACCAGACCGGCAACTACACCGGAACCGAAACCGAGGGCAGAAGGCTTGCCGGAATGAACCCATTCGGCGATCATCCATGACAACCCGCCGGCAGCCGGTGCGATGGTCGTGGTGGCAAAGGCGAGACCGGCAAGGCCACCGGCAGCATCCGAACAGTTGACGCCAACAATCGCACTACCGGCGTTAAAGCCGAACCAGCCGAACCAGAGCATGCCGACACCGAGCATGGTAAGAGGAAGGCTGTGGGGAGCCATCCGCTCAGTCGGAAACCCGTGCCGCTTGCCGAGGAAGATCAAGGCGGCCAGAGCCGAGATACCTGAAGAGAGATGAACAACGGTACCGCCGGCAAAGTCAAGAGCGCCCTTCTTGAAGAGCCAGCCGTCGGTCATCCAGACCCAGTGTGCCAGCGGGTCATAGACCAGGGTGGTCCAGAGCAGAACAAAAACACAGTAAGCCGAGAACTTGATCCGCTCTGCCAAAGCACCTGAGATAAGGGCCACAGTGATCATGGCAAACATGCACTGATACATGGCAAAGACATACTCAGGTATGGAGCCCGGTTCAGTGGTCACGTTCTGAAACAAGGCAAAGACCGGATTGCCATCCTTGAATGTAATCAGACCGTTCAGCAGCGCTTTGCTGGAATTGCCGATCAGCCCCATGAAGGCATCCGGGCCAAAGGAGAGGGAGTAGCCGATGATCGCCCACTGCACCCCTACGATCCCCATGGCGACAAAAGAGTGCATGATGGTTGAGAGCACGTTCTTCTGGCGGACCATGCCGCCGTAAAAGAAGGCCAGGCCAGGTATCATGAAGAGGACCAGGGCAGAGGAAATCAGCATCCATGCGGTGTCGCCCGTATTAAGCACCGGATCGACATTTTTCGGTTTGGGAGCCTCTGCCGGTGCCGCGGGAGCAACTGCGGGGGTTGCAACCGCGCTCTTGGCGGAAGAAATCGTTGCCTGAGCCGATGCTGCCGGTGTTTTTGCCTCTTCGGCGAAAAGAGCAATCGGGGCAGTGAGCAGGCTGATGGCCAGGAACAGCCAGAGAATCGATAGTTTTGCTTTCATGGGTAAACCTCCAATCATTTCTTGAATCCTTGATCCGTCAGATCGCTTCCAGACCTTTTTCACCTGTCCTGATCCTCACCGCGTCGTCCAGCGGAAGGATGAATATCTTGCCGTCTCCGATACGTCCGGTTTTGGCTGCCCGCTCGATCGTCTCCACTACCTTTGCCACCTGCTCGTCGGCAACTGCAATTTCCACTTTCACCTTCGGGATGAAATCAACCACATATTCGGCGCCGCGATAAAGTTCCGTGTGGCCTTTCTGTCTGCCGAAACCTTTGACCTCGCAGACCGTAATACCTTCGACACCGATCTCGTTCAGGGCGTCCTTAACTTCGTCCAGCTTGAATGGTTTGATTATCGCTTCGATCAGTTTCATTTTCGTACCCCTTTCATCCCTTATCCCAGCTTGTTGAAAAAATGGGGGGGGAGTGAGCCCCCCCAAGCCCCATGAAGGAGGTTTCAGGGGAAATTGATGTCCAGCTGAGTTGTGAAAGTGTTGTTTCCGGCCAGAGCCTTCTGCGTGTAAATGTCATAGGCAAAAATTACGGATACGTTCTTGGAAAAGGCCCAAGAGAAGCCGACGTTCAGAGCTCCGTCCACGTTGTTGCCACCCATATAGTCCACTGCAAGCCAAAGCTTGTCGGATATCTCGCTCATGGTCCTGTCCCAAGAGAGGAGGACACCGTCGTTAGCACCTTTAGTTGGATTGTTTGCATCAACAAGAGCCCGCTCGCTGCCATGGTAGTAACCGGCTGAAATTCTGCCCAGTGAAGGAACCGGACCTATTGCCGGAAGGGTAGTGGCAGCAAGGCCGTATAATATATTCTGCCCGGAGACAACCCAAGGAGCGTTACCCTTGTCCTGGGAGAACCCAAGGTTATAGCCACCAATGGCCAGAGCCGGCGAATGTTTAAACAGAGATTCTTCAGGAGTGCCTAGCTTGAAGTTGCCGCTAAAAGGATGGTTGTCATTCGGATCATTGGCAATTGCTAAGTAGTCAACTCCGACTTCCATCTGAATCTTCTCATACGGAAGCACACCAGCGGTCAAACCTATGTCCATGACATTGGCATCCCTGGTGGATGCTGATGATGGGGGAGATTTGGGCACACCGGAGGCGCGGAAATAGTTGTCGATTCCCAAGTGTAGGGTCTTAAATGCCTGCACATCCGTTGATGGAATCCATATCTGGGTGGAAGGTGTTGCCAGTGCCGCTCCGGCTGCCGAGAGCGTTATTGTTGCTGCCATTACAACCGTTGAAATCGTCTTTTTCATGTCCAATCTCCTTTGATGTCTATTGATTTCCGTCATGCAATCACAATTTGAATCAATTACCTGGCTACCCCCTTTCAATCATATCCCAAAAAAAATGGCGCCTCTCACTTGGAGTGAGATGGCGCCATTGCCGTGTATTCTTGTCGCACTACCTTGTGCGGTCAGATATTTGTCTTCACATTAGCACAGGGTGTGCCATAAAGCATCGTTACTGTTTTTTACTGCTTAATCAGATAGTTGCATCACAGAATAACTAATAGTAGAGGAGAAGCCCTGCTTGAATATGGTGCCGGCAGCGCAAATTGCCTATTTATTTTGCATCAATCAAAATAGAAAAATTTAATAAATGAATCGATTACCGCACTGGATTTTGTCGGCATAGCCGATATAATTGTTCAGAAAGGGGTTTACTTGCCCCAACATACTGTTTCAGAGGTAATAAATGAAGATACTCGTAGCAGAAGATGACCCGGTTGCACTGGGATTTCTGGAACTGTCCCTGGGCAAATGGGGTTATGAAACCGAGATTGTATACGATGGGGCCGCAGCTCTAGAGATGCTCAGAAAGCCTGATGCCCCAAAGCTCGCCATCCTTGACTGGATGATGCCCAAAATGGACGGGATTGATGTATGCAAAGAGATGCGCAAATCCGCTGAAGGCGAGCATGGGTATACCTATATAATTCTCCTCACTATCAGATCATCACTTTACGATATGGTAAACGGGATTGCCGCAGGCGCCGACGATTACATAATAAAACCGTTCATTCCCCAGGATCTCAAGGTAAGGATTGACGCCGGCAGACGCATCGTTGAATTGCAGGAAAAACTGATCGAGAGCAAAAGGGCTCTCATATCTAGCTCTGCCAATGATCTGGGGACCCGCACCTGGAATCGCTCCAAGATAATTTCACTCATTGAGGCTGAACTCAACCGGTCAAAGCGGAAAGGGCGCACACAAAGCCTGGCCATAATAAAAATCGACAATTACTTTGATATGCTTGCAGAGATCGGCCCCAAGAATCTGGATGAATTTCTCTGCAACGCCATGAACCGAATCCAGAAGACCGTGCGCTCCTATGATTCCATCGGCCGTTACTCTGACGACGAATTTCTGATCCTCTTCCCGGAAACAGTCAGCAGCGAGATGCCCACCATAGTTGACCGGGTTTTCAACACAATTAATGAAATCAGCTTTCCACATCCGGAGGGGAAATTTCCTCTTTCAGTAACCATTGGGGTAGTAACCTGCAAAGGGGACATAGCAGAGGAAAAACTGATTTCAGAGGCTAACGCGGCACTGATTCAGGCCCCGAATAATGGCAGCAACAGGGCATATTTCTCGGTCATCCAGTAACAGAACAGGCGGTCTTCCCGAGAAAACCGCCTGCTGATCTTATCCATCTCCCATTATCTTAAAACATGTAATGAACGATGGTATCCGCTATCTTTTCCGTTGAACTCCTGGCGTTATTGAAGACCATATGATACAGGGTCGGGTCATCCAGCGAACGGTTCAGGAAGTCCTTCACGAACTTGTCCCGAACCTGCTGGCGGCTCAACACCATCTCCTGAGCCTCGTTAAGCGAAATCCCGAGCCGTTTGGCTATTGATCCGACCTTGTATTCACCGGGGGCGACCAGCCTGAAATGATAGCAGTTTTCCAGTGTCCTGGTGACAACTGCCCCGCCCCGGCCAACGATGATTACATTTCCGGCTGTGGCGAGCGATATAATGTGACGGCAGAGAATCCGGTAGTGATCCTTGTCGCTTTTCCAGTTAGGAGAAAAGGTTGAGATGATGTCGTCCAGAAATCTCGGTTTAGTGCCGAGGTTTTTCAGGATCTCTTCCGACACATTGTGATTCTTTGCCACCTCTTCGAGTAGCGCCTTGTCCATGAGCGCCCATGAACTGCCGGTCTTCTTCTCCAGCAATGACTTCAATTTTTCCGCCATTGGATAGGCTTCGCAACCGAATTCCCGTGAAATGGTCACCGTTGGCTTGAATTTCGGCTTGCTGGAAGATATTTCCCCCTGAACCCTTCTGGTTACTTCGACAAGCCCGGAGAGCCTCTGCTCAATGGATGGGATTAAATTATGCGGCATATGATCCTCCTTTCAAAAAATATTCAGCACCGTCCATTGTCCTGTAATTTAATTACGCCTCGCTTTTGCGCAGAGTCAAGTGCTCGATGTAATTTTCCTGGTTCGGAAAGATTCCAGAACTACGGACATAGATCGGACAAGGCTCAGGGGAGGGTCCGAGGGGGTAGGATCGGTGACAGCTGATTTGGCGTCAGGAGAGAGAAATCTTTTTCAGCACCAGGTTAAACGCATCAGGTTCAAGCGGTTTATTCAGATAGGCCTTTACCCCGAGTGCGCGGCATCTGGCCTTATCGCTCTCCTGGGGCGATGAGGAGAGAACGATTACCGGGATGCGCTTCATCCGGTCATCCGTATTCATCCGTTCCAGAAACTGGAAACCATCTACCTTCGGCATTCTGAGGTCGAGAATGATCAACTCTGGCAACGATGAAGCCCGTTGATCAGATGCTATTCCCCCCCATAGAACTCGTAGGGCCTCTTCTCCTTCGTTGGCAACTGCGACATTGCTGATTTTCATTTTTTTCAGGGTTCTCAAGGTCAAAAACTGATCATCAGGCTGATCTTCCACCAGAAGCACCGGCCACGAATTCATAAGTTGCCCTCACATTGAAATAGAAAAAAACTGGTAACCCCAATTCCTATAGATATTCATGAAGAGATATCGGCCGCACTAATGAAAACTTGAGAGTTTTTTTAATGAGGCAAATCCCGGGCAAAATTTTCTGGCAATTTAGTCATACAGAAGCTAATCTTCCGGACCATGAGCATTAAAACCAATATGCAGATCGCGCTATTGCTGGTTGTTTCGGTCTTGCTTGCCACCGTAGGATACATGGGGTGGAGCACGATCAGGATCAGCAATCAGCTGGACCGGCTGATGCCCTCAGTTGTCCATCTGGAATCAATCGCATCCGCCAGGGTAGGAATTACAAGACAGATGAAAGAGGTCGTGGATTGCATGGTATCGAAATCCGCCACCTCTCAAGCAGAATTCGATAAGATCTCATTGGCCACTGAAGAGCATTTTTCCCGATGGGAATCAGCACTTCGCGATAAACGGGACAGCAGCGACTTTACTGACAATGAAGAGTTGAAACTCCTGAACCAGATCAGGGACAATTATCGGGAATGGCACGGCCTGGCTGTCAATGTCATAGAGTATTGCCAGAGGAAAGAATTCGGCCGCGCCAAAGCCGTGCTGTCGGAAACCTCGTATCTCGTGCAAGAAAATGCCCTGCTCAAAGGCATTGACAATGCACTGGAGGACGGCAACAGCAAAGTCGTCACCGAGTTCCATCTGCTGGTCATGGCTCTGGGCCGGCTCCCGTGGTCAAACTATAAAGCGCTTCGCAAGCTGGAACGGGTACAATCCACCGTTGATTCCGCAGTTGCGCTGAGCAGGATAAATGCCGGTTTAAGCAAGCAGCTGAAGGAAGTAATGGATGACCTGGTGTCGCCGGTCAACTCGCTCCGCCCGTTTGGCTGGGCCGGCAATGAGACACAGACTGCGTTGAACGATTTCCGGAGGTCAGCGCGAAAACTGGTTGAACTGGGCCTTCCCGAGAGCAGCAAGCTGCTGTCCCAGGCCACTACGCTGGAAAACCAGTACATCAAATTCACCATCCTTTGCCAGCAGGCAATGTCGAGCCGGCAGGCAGGCGATGTCATCAAGGCGGCACAACTCGCCGACATTGTCGTCGAACAGGCCATGCAAGAAGGTCTGACCCCCAACTTGAAAGAGTCGCTCAACGAAAGCAACCGAGAGATTCAAGAGTTGAGCAGCTCGGTCGGGTGGCAGGGTATCGGGGTTGTCACTGTCGGCGCCATGCTGGTGCTGGCTGCGCTGCTGGCATCATTGCGAGGGATACTGAAAACCTTTGCCCTGCTGGAACGGGAGACATCGGCCATTGCCGCCGGTAATCTTGACTACCGTATCGATATCCCGGCAAATACCGAGTTGGGGAAGCTCGCCTCATCTTTCAACAGCATGACCGACAGCCTCCAAAGGACCGATGCCGACCTCCGCGAACTAAATGCCGGCCTCGAACAGAGAGTGGCGGAACGGACCGCCCAGCTTGCCATGGTTAATGAAGACCTGCGGCTATTCAGTTCATCGGTCTGCCACGACCTGAGATCCCCACTCTCTTCAATCAGCGGTTATAGTCAGCTTCTTCTGATGACCGCCTCCGACACCCTTGAGCCGCAAACCCAAGAGGCTCTGCAAAGGATTATCGCCAGCTCGGAAGAGATGTCCGAAATTATCGGTGCACTTATGAAGCTTGCCCGGGTGACCGAGGACGAAATCAGCTGCGAACCGGTGGATCTGACCCTCATCGCCAGTCTTGTTGTTGCCGAGATTCAGGAACGTCATCCCTGCCGTAAGGTAAACGTCGAGATCGGCAAAGAGTTGCATGCCTGCGGAGACGGCATGCTGCTCAAGCTGGTGCTGGAAAACCTGATCGGAAATGCCTGGAAATTCACCTCCTACAAAGAGGACGGTGCTATCAAATTCGATTGTTCAAGAGATAACGGGGAAGCGATCTATTATGTTGCCGACAACGGCGCCGGTTTTGACATGTCAATGGCGGATTCGCTCTTCAGACCGTTCGGGAGGCTGCACCGATCCGAGGAATTCGACGGCACCGGCATTGGCCTTGCCACCGTAAAACGTATCATAGACCGGCACGGCGGCAGGATCTGGGCCACGGGCGAACCGGGCAAAGGTGCAACATTTTATTTCACTCTCGGCTCCTGATAGAAATAAAAAAAGGGGGGCATGAACGCCCCCCTGGAAAATCCGTTATCTGATACCTGCCTAAATTCCCTTCACCTGGACCGGCCTGAACTGATTGGTCTGGTTACCAACCCCCAGCTGGCCGCTGGAATTCTCACCCCAGCTCCACAAGGTACCATCGGCCATTCTGGCATGGCTGTGATCCCAGGCTGCCGAAATCGTCGGCGGCAATATGCCGGTCACTGCTTTCAGGCGAAAATTGGCTATTGCCACCGGTGTATACCTGTTTTCCGTCGTGCCGTCCCCCAACTGGCCGAACACATTATACCCCCAGGCATACAGCACGTCGCTGACCGGGTCGTAGGCCAGCGAATGACTGGCGCCGGCGGCAATAAGCGCCGCAGAGGTCAGCCCTGGAATGGTAATCTTGACCGGGATTTCGGAAAAGATATTTTCCCCGTGCACGCCGTTACCGAGCTGGCCGAAGTAGTTGTAACCCCAGGCCCAGATATAGCCGTCCGAGTCGAGCGCCAGGCTGTGGCTCCCGCCGGCGGCGATCTTTACCACATTTACCGCGCGGTCCGGATTGTCAAGGAACTGCACCAGGGCCGGATAGAACCGGTTCGGCTTGTCGCGGGGCAAGCCGTCTCCCACCTGGCCCCACTGGTTGTAACCCCAGCCCCAGACCGTACCGTCACTCTTCAGCGCCAGGGCATGACTGCCGCCGGCGGCAATCGCCGTAACCCCGGACAGCGGGCTGGAAACAGCGGCCACGACAACTTTGTCGGCCATCTGGCTGCTGTAATTGCCGAAGGTATTCTGGTTTGACAACCGTCCCAGCTGGCCATGGTCGTTCTTACCCCAGGACCAGACCGTGCCGTTTCGGTCCAGGGCAAGGCTGAAATACCCTCCAGCGGCAACCGCGGTAATCCCTGAAAGAGATGCAGTGGTCCCGTATTTCCTGACCGTAACCGGGACAGAACTATTGGGGGTCTGGTTGTCGGCTGTCAGGCCGTTGCCGAGCTGGCCGTACCGGTTGAACCCCCAGGCCCTGACCGTGCTGTATTTCTGAAACGCCAGCGTATGGTTGGACCCGACTGAGACTCCGTTGCCGCTGTAACCGGCAAACCCCAACGGCACCTTCACCGGAGACGAGCTGTTGTTGGTATTGCCGTTGCCGAGCTGGCCGGATTCGTTCCCGCCCCAGGTATAAAGCTCGGTATTGTTCAGTAAAACTGCCATGTGGGGATAAAACACGATCGGGTCCGACGAGGCGGTGGTCCCGGATGAATTCCCCCCACCGCCGCCGCAGGCGCTTAATGCGGCAACCCCGGCAAAAAGCAGCAGGCATGATTTCCAGCGATGCATATAGGTGTCCTCTTTTCTTGGATTCATTCCGATTGTTTTATATCGCTCCGCGGTTCCCCGACTGCGCCGAAGGTCAGCAAACACGATTCTCCCGGCTTGAGCCCGGCAAATGAACTGTGGCCGAGAAACTCCTCCTGCCAGAAACCGGCAGCATCTCCCGGCGGCAGAAACCGGTCGGTACTGTTGGTTATCGTTACTGCCACACTTTTCTGCAAGTCCGGCATCGGTTTCACTGCCGTCACCGGCAACCGCACCGAATTAACCCGGGCAGGATTGCCAGGCCTGACCGCAAGCGGTACGCTGCTCCCGGCCCCGGAGATCCCGGCAGCAACCAGTTGTACGGTGTCGGCACCGGCGCTATCCGGAACCCTTGCCATCATGGTAACGTCTGCCGCATCCCCGGCAATCCTGACATCGTAATAGGGGGTCCAGCCCCGGTCACCCGTAATGTAGGAGATGCCGACCTTGCCCCGCCGCCCCTCGATCCAGATCCGGGCAACGGTTCCGGAGACCTTTTCACTCTTTTTCAGGGCCACGACCTTCCGGTCCAGTTCTTTCAGGTCACGCTCCACCTTGCGCCTGGCGCGATAGACCTCTTCCAGGCGGGAGATCGCATAATCGGTCCCCTGGCGGATCGCTGTCAGCGGCTCCGGGTTGGTCCGGGTGCGTTTCGGCGCTTTGCTCCCCTGGGACTTGGCTGTGGCCTTGAATATCTCCTCTTTCACCCCCAGCGCCTTGAGACGGTCCCGCAGCTCCTCCCGGCGTTCATCCAGGCGGGCCAGCTCCTTTTCATCGCTCTTGCCCGGCTTTACCGGTTCCAGCTCCACCCGGGCCAGCCGGCATCCGACAAGCGGCCTGGCCCGGAATGAGCCGGGCCGCATCGTAGGCGGAAGGAGCAATTCCCGGTAAGAATTTTCCACGGGGAGTTCCTGTTCAACCTTGGCGCCGTCGAGATACCAGGTTACGGTCTTGCCGCCAGCAGCCAGGGCACCGGCTGGCGATGCGCCCCCCAGCAGAATCAGGCCCAGCAGGGCCTTGAAGATTATGCTATTTCTGAACATCCAGCAGTTCCACATCAAATATCAGTGTGGCATTGGGAGGGATAACCCCGCCTGCGCCGCGAGCGCCGTAACCGAGGTTTGCCGGAATGGTCAGACGCCGTTTGCCCCCGACCTTCATCGTCATAACCCCTTCATCCCATCCCGGGATGACCTGGCCGGCGCCGATAACAAATTGAAACGGCTCGTTCCGGTCCACAGAGCTGTCAAACTTGGTCCCGTTCACCAACCATCCGGTGTAATGAACCTTTACCGGCTTTCCTTTTATTGGCGAGGCGCCGGTGCCGACCTTGGCATCCTGATACGAAAGCCCGGTCGGTGTGGTCACGCTCTTGGCCTTGAGTTCGGGGATCGCGGACTTGACGGTCCCTGCTGACTGCGCCTCCTTCTGAGCGCACGCCGGTATGACAATGGCAACGACAAGCAGCAGAACGGCAATTACTTTTTCAACAGTTCTCATTGGTTAACTCCTCTTGATTCCATTATTTTTTTAAATTAAACCACTGGAAAAAACTATTTCAACAGATGGAGAAAAAGCCCTGACCTCAGTTTCGGCTCAAACCAGGTGGATTTCGGCGGCATGATCTTGTCGGCATCGGCAAGAGAGATCAGCTCCCCGATCGAAGTTGGATAAAGGGAAAATGCCACTGCATAGTCGCCGCTGTCCACCAGCCGGACCAGTTCCTCCACCCCCCTGATACCGCCGACGAAATGGATGCGCTGATCGGTCCTGGGATTGCGGATACCGAGCACCGGGTTGAGCAGATTATTCTGCAGGATGGAGACATCGAGATGGTTGACCGTGTCGGTTTCATCAAAAGAATCATCCCTGGCGACCAGTTCATACCACTTGCCCGCCAGGTACATCCCGAACTGATGCCGCTCTTTAGGGGCCACGGAAGATAAAACCGGGGTTACATCGAAATTCTCCGCCACCCTTGACATGAACTCAGCCACCGTAAGATTGTTAAGATCGCGCACGGCGCGGTTGTAGGGCATTATGTTCAGTTCATTGTCCGGGAAAATAACGGCCAGAAAATAATTGTACTCTTCGGTCCCTCTGTGCGCAGGGTTGCCGGCGGCACGGAGATCGCGAACCCTGCCGGCTGCGGCGCTGCGATGGTGGCCATCCGCTACGTACATGTTCGGGATCACGGCGAACATGGCGGTGAGCCGTTCGATGGTCGCAGGATCGTCTATGATCCAGAAGGTGTGGCGAACATTGTCGCTGGCAATAAAATCGTACTCCGGAGCAGCGGAAGCAGCCCGGGAGACCAGGTCGGCAATACCTTTGTCAAAATGGTAGGTAAAGAAAACCGGTTCATCGTTAGCGTCGAGATAGTCGATGTGGCGCACCCGGTCGTCTTCCTTGTCGGCCCGGGTATGTTCATGCTTTTTGATGACGCCGCTGACATAGTCATCGACCGAGGCGCAGGTCACCAGTCCGGTCTGAATGACATCGCCCATCTGCTGGCGATAGACATAGTAGCAGTCTGATTTGTCCTGAAACAGTACGCCTCGATTCATCAATTCCGCAAGGTTTTCCCTCCCCCGGACATACACCGCCTCGCTATAGTGATCGATATCCGGAGCAAGGTCGATCTCGGGCCGGGAAATATGCAGAAAGCTGTCCGGTTCGCCTGCAGCCATTTCCCTGGCCTCGGCGGCATCCATGACATCGTAAGGCGGAGCTGCAACCCGGCTCGCCAGGTTTTTGACCGGCCGCACTGCTCTGAAAGGCTTGATTTTTGCCATAGGTCCCTCTCTTGTGAATCCAATCCGTTCCGTTATTAGAGCAGCAATTTAAAAGTACCGCTTGGCGCCGATGAACCGCTTGGAAAAATACGCCTCATCGAGCGCCGATACCTTGATCTCGTCCCCGCGCCGCGGGGCATGGACGAATTTACGGTCCCCGATATAAATACCGACATGGTTGATCCGGTCCTCGGATTCCCCGAAAAATACCAGATCGCCATCTTTAAGATCGTCGATCCCCACAATCTCGCCGACCCGGTATTGCTCGCGCGAGGTCCTCGGGATATTGATTCCGCACAGGTTGTAGACCGCACGCACGAAACCGCTGCAATCCATCCCCTCGACAACCGTGTCGCCCCCCCAGCGATACGGAATCCCCACGAACCGTTCGGCGGTCCGGGCCGCGATCCCGCCCATGTCGCCACCTGCGGAGGCGTGCCGTTTTACGGTCCCGTGCTCCGCCGGTTTTCTGACTTCAGCCGGATACCCTTTCTTCAGCACCGGCTCCGTGGGTGAAGCGATAAAATAGGAGGTGAGCAGCTTCTCCTGCTGCAGCTTTGCCGCAGCCTGCCGCGCCGCGTTGCGGGTACGGAAATCACCGAAACGGACCGCGTAGACCCCATCCTCTTTGCGAAAATAAAACGCCTCGACCCCTTTTTCCTGTAGCCGCGCTGCGAGCCGCTCCGCGTTCTTAACCTCGCGAAACGCGCCGACCTGAATCGTGAAACCGATCCGGCTGATCCCCTGTTGGCCGGATTGCCCCTTCTTCAGAGAGGTCGCGCACCCGGGAGTAGCCAGCAGCAAGACAACTACCGCTGCAATCAATTGTATCCGAAAAAATCTCATAAGGGCCATAAACTATCAATCGGTATCGGTGACATTCCGGCGCACGCCCATCAGAAACGCGACCACAAAATCTTCCAGCTCCCCGTCCAGCACGGCGTCAGGGTTGCCGGTCTCCACCCCGGTACGAAGGTCCTTGACCATCTTGTACGGATGCAGCACATAGGAGCGGATCTGACTCCCCCAGCCGATTTCCTTCTTCTCTCCAGAGATCTCCGAGGCCTGGGCCTCACGTTCCTGAAGCTCCTTCTCATAGAGCTTGGCCCGGAGAACCCGCATCGCAGTGGCCTTGTTCATATGCTGGCTCCGCTCGGTCTGGCAGGCAACCACAATCCCGGTGGGGATATGGGTGATCCGGACCGCGGAATCGGTAGTGTTGACATGCTGGCCGCCGGCGCCGCTGGAGCGGTAGGTATCCACCCGGAGGTCCGATTCGACGACCTTCACGTCGATATCGTCGGCGATCTCCGGAAAGGCGAAAACCGAGGCAAACGAGGTATGCCGGCGCGCATTGCTGTCAAAAGGAGATATTCTCACCAGCCGGTGGATGCCGATTTCAGCCTTCAGGTAGCCGTAGGCGTATTCGCCAGTCACTGCAAAGGTCACGCTCTTTACGCCTGCTTCGTCACCGGCCTGATAATCGGTGATATCGGTCTTCCACCCCTTCCGCTCGCAGTACCGGAGGTACATCCTGAGCAGCATTTCCGCCCAGTCCTGCGACTCGGTCCCGCCGGCACCGGCATTGATGGAGAAAAAACAGTTGCTGCGGTCATGGGGGCCGGACAGCATCCGCTGGAACTCGGCCTGCGACACTTCCTGCTCCAGCCGGTCATTCATCTCCGCGACCTCGGCAAGCACCTCCTGGTCCTCGGCCTCCTGGCCGAGTTCGATCATCACCCGGACATCCTCGGCCAGGCGGCTGCACCGGTCCCATCCTTCCACTATCTTCTCGAGGGAGGTCCGCTCCTTAAGCACCTGCTGGGCAGTCTCCTGGTCGTCCCAGAACCCGGGCGCCGCAATGCGCGACTCCATCTCCTGGATCGTCTCCCGTTTCGCTTCTACGTCAAAGAGACCCCCGAAGCTTGGCGATACGGTCCGCAAGGGATTCTATGCGTGCGACTTCTTCTCTGAACATCTGGTGCTCCTATTCCATATTTTTTCTTTATTTGCAACGGATTTTACCCCGATCAGCAGGGTCAGCGCGAGACAGGCAACGGCAAAAAAGTCCCCGAACCGGTTGTAGAGGGTCCCGCCGGTCCCGGGCCTGACCTCACCGGTCAGCGCCGCCTCCCGGAATATCTGGGTCATGCCGTTGAAATGCCCTTTGCTGTCGATTATTGCGGTAATGCCGGTATTGGTGGCCCGCACCAGCGGCACCCGGTTTTCCACGGCCCGGAATACGGTCATGGATAGATGCTGGTACGGTGCCGACGACCGTTTGTACCAGGCGTCGTTGGAGATATTGACCAGCAGCCGCGCTCCGGCATTGACGTACGCCCGGGACAGCTCCGGAAAGATCCCTTCAAAGCAGACCAGCACCCCGATCCTGGTTTTGCCGATATCGAGCGGCACGGCAGCCGTTCCCGGCGCAAAGTCTCCAATCCCCTCCACCAGCTTGTTGACAAAAGGGAGAAGCCGCTTCAACGGGACGTATTCGCCGAACGGCACCAGATGGATCTTGTCGCTCCGGCCGCCGATTTCGCCGTCAGCATTCACCAGGAAAGCGCTGTTGAGAAATCTGATGGACCCGCCTTCGGCCTTATACGCCGGACTGCCGAAAACCAGGGGGGCATGCAGTCCGGCCGCCAGCTTTCTGACCCGGTCGGCATACGCGGTCTCTTTCTGGAAGAAAAACGGGGTGGCGCTCTCGGGCCATACGACCAGATCGGGTCCGAACGGCGCCACCGACTCGGTCAGGCGCTCGTAGATCCTGACCGTCTCTTCCTGGAACGCTGGGTCCCATTTGACATCCTGGGAGATGTTTCCCTGGATGAGCGCCACTTTCAGGGGCGTACCGGCCTCAGGCGATGTCAACCGGACAAAACCGTAGGCGACCGTGGCGATCATCAGCCCGACTGCTGCGGCAATCGTCCAGATCCGTTTTCCCAGAGTACCGTTGCCGGAAAAAAACTGGTATGCCCGGAACAGGCCGACATTTGCCAGCACAATCAAAAAACTCACGCCGTAAACGCCCGAGATGTCGGCAATCTGTATCAGCGGCAGTATCTTGTACTGGGAATAACCCAGGCTGGCCCAGGGGAATCCGGTCAAGGCAAACGAACGGAGATACTCCATCCCCACCCAGACCACCGGGAACGAGAGACCGGCGCCGATCCCCGCCAACTCTCCGGCCCTTACCAGCGCGATGCTCGTCGCCAGATAAAAGGCGAGGTAGGCGGCCATGACAAGCATAAGCAGTATGCTTACCACGATCGGGAGCCTGCCGTAGCTGTTCATGACTATGACCAGCCAGTAGACTATCCCGGTATAGGCGGTTAAACCGGTAATCGCCCCGAGCCTGAAGGCGTTTTTCACGGACAGATTGTCAACCGACTTGAGCAGCGGAACAAAAGCGCACCAGGCAAGCAGCGAGAGACCGGGCTTCGGAAATGAAAACGCCAGGAGCAGACCGGACAACGCCGCTGACAGACAAGCGCTCTTCGACACCCGCTCCTGATCGGAACAGTTTGGATTATCTGACATCAGCTATTCAGTCCTCGCCGGTTATCTCCGGAACGCGTTCCACCCTCACCTTGATCACCCGGCGCTCATCCGCCTCCAGAACGGTTATCCTGAGATTGTCCACCGACACCACTTCGCCGCTTTCCGGAATTCGTCCGGTGAGATGGAAGGCCAGTCCGCCGACGGTGTCGAACTTTTCCCGCTCGATCCTGATCCCGAAATGTTCCTCAAGCTCCTCGATCGGCAGCCGGGCATCGGCAAGCACGGAGCCATCTTCGTCCTCTACGAGCCGCTCCTCTTCGGTGTCGTACTCGTCCTGAATGTCTCCCACTATCTCCTCAAGCAGGTCTTCGATCGTCAGCAGCCCCGATGTGCCGCCATATTCGTCCACAACAATCGCCAGATGAATCCGTTTCTTGCGAAACTCCTGGAGCATCTCCTCCAGATTCTTGGATTCCGGGATAAACATGGCAGAACGCATTATCGACCGGATATGGATATCGTTGTCTTCCTTCCCCCAGAGCTTGAGCAGGTCCTTGGCATACAGGAGCCCCACGATATTGTCCATGGTCCCGTCATAAACCGGTATTCGTGAATGACCGCAAGCGATTATGGTATCCAGCGCCTCACGAACCGGGGCATCGATCGGGATGCATGCCATATCGGTCCGCGGCACCATCACTTCCCTGACAACGGTATCGCCGAGGGCAAAGATGGAACGGATCATGGCGTTTTCCTCTTCGTTGATGATCCCTTCTTCTTCCCCGGCGTCCATCAGTTCCTGGATCTCTTCTTCGGTAACCTTTCTCCTGCCGGACAGGAACCTGTTGAGGTTTTCCCATAAACCGTTTTTCTTTCTACTACCTGCGTCGTCCAAAAAAGAATCTCCTGTCAATAATTATGAAACAGATCGCCTTAGTGATAGTAACGAAACAGAAGCACAATAAACAGCGTCAGCACTATGCCGGTAACCGCACCGAGCAACACCTCGCGCATCGAGTGGATATGCAGCAGGAGCCGCGAGTGCGAAACCATGACGGCAAGTCCGATAGTGAGTACGGAAATCAGCGGATCCTGCGTGGAAAGCGATACCACGGTCGCAACGGAAAAGGCAACCGCTGCATGGCCACTGGGGAGCCCGCCTTCAAGAGGGGTACCCTTGCCGGATATCGCCTTGAGAATTACGACCACAATTACAACAACCAGCAGAGAGACCAGCGTCCCCATCTCGGAAGGGTTTCCTACCACGCCAAGCGCCTCCTTGTAAATGGGAAAAATGTATTTCGACAGGATCAGATAACCCATCACCACAGCGCCGATCGAAGCCATCAGCACCGCGCCGGCGGCCACGTCCTTGGCCGTCTTGGCGAGCGGGTGATACTCCGTGGTGACGAGGTCCACCACCGCCTCGATCGCGGTATTCATCAGTTCGGCAAAGAGGACGAAACAGACGGACAGGGAGATCAGGATAAATTCTGTGTCGGTGACCCCCAGCATCAGGATCAGCGGAAACAGAAACAGCGCGGCCAGGAAATGGCGGCGCATATGCTTCTGGGTCCGGGCCGTATGGATGATCCCTTCAATGGCACAGTTGACGGAATCTATGAAACGGGTCGGCTTCATCGCTGCCGGCTCCTTCCCGTTACCCGGATCATGCCTGCATCACCCAATCAAACCCTCCTGCCTCAACAGTTGAAACAGTTCCTGCTCCTTGGCCTCCATCCTGGCAGCCTCTTTTTCACCGCTCCGTTCATGGTCATAGCCCGACAGGTGCAGGATCCCATGCAGAAGCAGGAAGCAGAACCGCTCGTAAAAAGGAATCCCGGCATCATCGGCCTCCCTGGCAGCAGTATCGGCCGAGATCACCACATCACCCAGCATTTCGGGATTAAGATGCCCGAATTCGCCCTCGCGCAGGGAAAAGGATATGACGTTGGTCGGACGGTCCTTGGCGAGATACTCGCGGTTGATGATCCTGATGGCCCGGTCGCCCACGATTGAAAGCGACAGCTCGCTACCTTCCGCTCCCAAGGCGCTTAAGACCCTCTCCGCCACTTTTCTGATCTGCGGTATCGATATCCGGTGCCGCCGCTGCCGGTTCACTATCCCTATTCTCAATAGGTTTCCTCCCTCCGGCCGACTTCTCCTTGAAGGCCGGTTCCGGATAATCGATCCGGTGGTGATAAATTCCGTTCAAGACCCGATTGAAGCTCTTGGCTATTTCATGCAGGTTTTTCAGCGTCAGCTCGCATTCGTCAAGCTGGCCGTCGATGAAGATATTGTTGATGATCTTTTGCACCAGCCCCTGGATCCTGGCCGGGGTGGGATCGGAAAGCGTCCTGCTGGCCGCCTCGACAGCGTCGGCAAGCAGTACCAGGCCGGCCTCCCGCGTCTGGGGCTTCGGACCGGGGTAACGGAAATCCTGTTCGTTTATCGCACCCGGATCAGGCGATTGGGTCTTGGCCTTCTGAAAGAAAAAAGAGATCAGGCTGGAGCCGTGCGACTGGCGGATGATATCGATTATGACCGAGCCGAGCCGGTGTTCGCGAGCCAGCTCCACCCCTTCCTTGACATGGGCGATCAGGATCAGGGCGCTCATGCTCGGGGGAGAGCTTGTCGTGCTTGTTGTCCCCGCCCCTGACATTTTCAATGAAGTAGAGCGGCTTGGAGACCTTGCCGATGTCGTGATAATAAGCCGCGACCTTTGCCAGCAAGGGATTGGCATGGATCGCCTCGGCTGCGGCCTCGACCAGGTTCCCCACCAGCACGCTATGGTGGTAGGTGCCGGGAGCGCGAACCATCAGGTTATGAAGAAGTGGAGAACTCAGATTGGAGAATTCGAGGAGTTTCATATCGGTGCTGTACTGGAACAGGCTCTCCACTGCCGGGATGATACCGGTCACCAGCGTCGCGTTGACGATGCCGCCGATCAGGGCATAGAAGGCGCAATAGACCGTCTGGACTGAGAAAAAGCCTTCCCCGAGAATCTGGAAAGAAAGGGCCATGGCGACATTGACGACACTTACCTTCATTCCGGCGCTGTAAATCACGCCACGGTCCTTGCACTGCCTTACCCCGTGGGCGCCGACAACACCCCCCATCAGGGAGTAAATGACAACCTGCATGCTGCCGTCGAACATGGCTCCTGCCAGTGGTGCGCAGACGGCGCAATAGACCAGCGCCACCTCGGAGTTCAGGATGATCCGGACCAGCATCGGCGCAAAGGCAAACGGCAGCAGATAATAGAAGTTCGCCGCCCCCACACTGGGAAGTGCGCCCCCCATGGCGGTCGAAAACATCAGACCCACCCTCAGCAGTGAAAAGTGGAACAGGGTCACCAGGGCGAGCAGCACCAGATCCTTGTTGCCTGGCGAAAACTTCCTGACGTTCTTGCGGGCAAAACGATATGGGAAATAGCACAGGATCATTACCAGGCAGAAGGTGCCGGCGGTAATAGCCAGCCGGGCAACCATGCCTCTGCCCGAATATATCTGCCCAAGCTTCCTGACCTGGTCCTCGTTGAGCCGTTCGCCGGAGCGAACGATCATCTCGCCCCGCTTCAATTGAAAAAGGATCGGGGCAACCGCTGTTCGGGCGGCATTGCGGCGCTCATCCGTAGCCACGCGGTTCAGGGTAAGGTTGGGTAGCAGCGACTTGGCAACGATCCCCTTGATCAGCTCGATCTCCCTCGGTTCGGCAGGGAGGTTCAAACGGATATCGGCAACCCGTTTCTGCGCTTCAGCAAGGTCTACGGCCGAATAAGACCGGTCAAGCGTTGCCAGCAGTTCGCAGGTCCGGCTGTCCTGCATCTGGATGCCATGGGCAAGATCGCTGGTGAACAGCCGCTTGTCCGTAACGACCTTGTTGGCAAAGATCAACCCGGTGACCCGGTTTATCTCGCCGATCAGGGCCCGGTCCGAACGGAACCTCGTGAGCAGCAAAAACTCCTGGTCATTGAGCTGGATACCGAGAATCTGATTGAGCGTCGCTCTGAGACCGGCCTTATCAACCGGCGCACTCGAAGAACGCGCCGCTGAAACCGCGGCCAGGGCCTTTTCAAATCTCTGGGTTATCTCAAGCGGGGCGGTGGCGTTTAAGTCATAAACATAAGGGGATGCGGCCTCTGCTTCCAGGCGCTTTTTTTCCGTAAGTTGCCGGTCTTCAAGAAGATAATCCTGAGTCGCCCGGATATCGGAACCGGCAATGTCGCCGATTTTGAAAACCGGCTGGGAAAACTGTTGTCCCGGAATCAGCAGCAGGGTGAGAAGTGTAACCGTGAGGAAAAACAGGATGATCCGGTTGCGCTTAACGCTTTGCGGGGCGGAGAAACGCTCCAGAAGCGAGTTGAAGAGGCGCTCCCCCAGAATCGACAGGGAGCTTCGGGCCTTGTCAGGTTGTTCGTTGCCGTCTACGGGCATCATAATCCAGGCGCTCGACTGCAGTCATTGACTGCAGCGACGCAATAAAACCGCTTTTGATGCAGCTAACTATAGCCCCTGAAGCAGGTCCTGTCAACTTGCAGCTGCTTGTGACAGGGGGCCGGGGGATGATTCCCCTTCCATTTTTGTGATTCTGTGATATAAAAGGGCCTTAATCAGCGGGCAAAGACGCCTGTTATATATTTTTACCGCATGAAGGGGGAGTTCATGAGCCAGATTTCCGATGTGTATGCCAGAGAGATAATCGATTCCCGAGGCAACCCGACCCTGGAGGTCGAGGTGTTTCTCGATTCAGGTGTAATGGGCCGCGCAGCAGTGCCTTCCGGCGCATCCACTGGAGAGCGCGAAGCTCTGGAGATGAGGGACGGCGATAAGGCCCGCTACCTCGGCAAGGGCGTGCAGAAGGCGGTTGACAACGTCAACAACCAGATTGCCGATGCCATCATCGGCATGGAAGCTACCGACCAGGTCGGCATCGACCGGAAGATGCTGGAACTCGACGGCACCGAGTACAAAAGCAACCTCGGCGCCAACGCGATCCTCGGCGTATCCCTTGCCGTAGCCAAGGCCGCAGCCGAAGTGATCGGGCTCCCGCTTTACCAGTACATCGGCGGGTGCAACGCCAAGGAGTTGCCGCTGCCGATGATGAACATCCTGAATGGCGGCGCCCATGCCGACAACAATGTCGATATCCAGGAATTCATGATCATGCCTGCCGGCGCCAAGAGCTTCAAAGAGGCTCTGCGCATGGGTGCCGAGATCTTCCATGCCCTGAAAGCGGTCCTGAAAGGCAAGGGTTACAACACCGCCGTTGGTGACGAAGGCGGGTTCGCGCCTAACCTCAAGTCCAACGAAGAAGCGCTGGAAGTGATCATGGAGGCAATAGTCAAGGCAGGTTACAAGCCGGGCGAGGAAGTGCTGCTGGCCCTTGACGTCGCCTCGTCCGAACTGTTCTCAGACGGGATCTATACCCTTGAAAACGAGGCCGAGTCGAAGAAGACCCCGGTTCAGATGGTTGATTTCTATGAGAACCTGGTCAACAAGTACCCGATCATCTCCATCGAGGACGGCATGGCCGAAAACGACTGGGATGGCTGGAAACTGCTCACCGACCGTTTGGGCAAAAGGATCCAGATCGTCGGCGACGACCTGTTCGTCACCAACCCGAAGATCCTGAAGGAAGGGATTCAGAAGGGGATTGCCAACTCCATCCTGATAAAGCTCAACCAGATCGGCACACTCACTGAAACGCTCGACGCCATCGAAATGGCGAAGCGCGCCGGCTACACCTGCGTCATTTCGCACCGTTCCGGCGAGACCGAGGACACCACCCTGGCCGACCTTTCCGTGGCAGTGAATGCCGGCCAGCTCAAGACCGGCTCCCTCTGCCGCACCGACCGGGTCTGCAAATACAACCAGTTGCTCAGGATCGAGGACGAACTCGATTCCACCGCGATCTTCCGCGGCAAAGAGGTGTTCTACAACATCAAGAAGTAATGGCTTCGCCAAAAGTCCATCTGCTGAATGGTCAGCTTGTCTTTAGCGCGTCCGCTTCGCTTACGCGCCGGTAATTGCTACGCAATTACACGTCACTGCGACGTAGCCTCCGGCTACGACTCATTCCTCAGATCTCGCAAGCCTTGCAGCTGGAGCTTTTTGCTGTGCCATGAAGCTACTTAACGGGTATCCCAAAGATGGGGGTCTGCGCACGCAGCCCCCTCTTTTTTGTTATACTTCCAGAATCCGGAGGTAATGTATGCGTTACTCGCCGCTGATCACCGATCTGTACGAACTGACCATGCTGGCCGGTTACCTGGAGGAAGAGATGTCCGGGACCCCGGCGGTCTTCGACCTGTTTTTCCGGCATAACCCCTTCAACGGCGGGTACGCGGTCTTTGCCGGACTTACCCCTGCCCTTGCCTACCTGGAAAACCTCCGCTTCACCCAGGAGGAGCTCTCGTACCTCAAGGGGCTCGGGATCTTCAAATCCCATTTTCTCGATTTTCTCGGGGAATTCCGTTTCCACGGCACGGTGACCGCTCCTGCCGAGGGGACAGTCGTTTTCGGCAGCGAACCGCTCCTGACCGTCGAAGGGACCCTGGCCGAAGCCCAGTTCGTCGAGACCGCGCTGCTCAATATCATCAACTTCCAGACCCTGGTCGCCACCAAGGCCGCCAGGATCTGCACCGCAGCAGGAGATGGGACTGTCATCGAATTCGGTCTCCGCCGGGCGCAGGGGCCGGACGGCGGGCTCTCCGTTGCCCGTGCCGCGGCGATCGGCGGCGTCAGGAGCACCAGCAACGTACTGGCCGGAATGGTTCACAACCTGCCGGTAAAGGGAACCCATGCCCACAGCTGGATCATGGCCTTTCCCGACGAGCTGACCGCGTTCCGGAAATATGCGGAGGTATTCCCGGACTCGACCATCCTCCTGGTAGACACCTATGACACCCTGAAGAGCGGCATACCGAACGCCATCACCGTTGCCCGGGAGCTGCGCAGCCATGGGCACGCCCTTGTTGGGGTTCGGCTCGACTCCGGCGACCTCGCCTACCTTTCCAAACAGTCGCGCCGGATGTTCGACGAGGCCGGTTTCCCCGAGGTCAGGATCGTTGCCTCCAACGAACTGGACGAGTTAGTTATCGACTCGATCCGCGATGAGGGGGGACGGGTGGACATCTACGGAGTCGGCACCCGGCTCGCTACCTGCATGGGTGAAGGAGGAGGCGCGCTCGGCGGGGTATACAAGCTGGTCCGCTCCGGAGACCTGCCCAGGCTGAAGGTCACCAGCGACCTGGCAAAGGCGACCCTGCCCGACCGGAAGCGGCTGCTGCGGGCAATAGCCCCGGACCAATCGTTCATCCAGGACATAATCACCCTGGATACGGAAACCATTGCCCCCGGCGACATCGTTTTCGACCCGGCCAATCCCCTGCAGCACAAGCCGATCCCGGAGAATGCCACCCTGGTCGACCTGAGAACCGTGGTGATGGCAGGCGGACAGCCCGTTTCGCCAGCCCATGAAAGCCTTGACCGTCTGGCGGACCGGGCTTCCGACCAGCTGCAACGATTGCCGCAGGGCACCCTCCGGTTCATGAATCCGCACCGTTACAAGGTATCCATAAGCAAGGGGCTGCAGGAACTGAGGCAGCGGCTCGTACAGGAGATCCAGGATGGACAACTGCATGGACGATAAATCCGCCCTCTTGATCGTAGACCTGCAGAACGACTTCTGCCCCGGCGGCGCACTCGGCGTTTCCGGCGGCGACGAGATCGTAGCGGTCATCAACCGTGCCATCGCGCATTGCATAAGCCGGAGACTGCCGGTAATCGCCAGCAGGGACTGGCATCCATCCAAAACCACCCATTTCCGGGAATTCGGCGGGCTCTGGCCGCCGCACTGCATCCGGGGGACCGATGGGGCGGAGTTTCATCCGGAACTCAGGCTCCCGGAAAATGTTATCGTGGTTTCAAAAGGGACCGACGAGACCCATGACGACTATTCGGCGTTCCATGCCAGGGACAGTCAGGGGCGCAGGCTTGCGGAAATCCTCTCCTCCTTAGGGGTATCGCGGCTTTACATCTGCGGCCTGGCCACCGACTACTGCGTCAAGGAGACCGTGCTGGAAGCGGCCAGGCATCATATTGATATTACGGTGTTTACCGATGCCGTCAGAGGGGTTGACCTGAACCCGGGCGATTCCGCAAAGGCACTCGCAGAAATGGAATCCAGCGGGGCACACTTCGCCGAAGTCTTGAATCTTCTTGAATAATCCTGAATAAACCTTTGACTTGAGCTCTCAAATCCGCTAGATTGTGGCGTCTTCAGTAAACTTCTGCGGAAGGACGAGAGCATATGCTGGTAAAGACCAATAACCTTAAAATCAAGAGCATCACCCCGATTATTGCCCCGGCCGACCTGCGCCAGGTCTTCCCGCTGTCGGAGGAGGCAAGCGAGTTCGTTTCCGCCAGCCGTTCCACCATCAAGGAGATTCTGCTCGGCAAAGATCCGCGGCTGATGGTCGTCATCGGCCCCTGTTCGATCCACGATCCGCAGGGGGCTCATGAGTATGCCCACCGGCTGGCAAAGCTCTCGACCGAGGTCTCGGATCAGCTGTTTCTGATCATGCGGGTCTATTTCGAGAAACCGCGCACCACGGTCGGCTGGAAAGGGTTGATCAACGACCCGGACATGAACGAAACCCATCAGATATCAAAGGGGCTGGGCGTGGCCCGCAGCCTGCTCTCCAAGGTCACTGCCCACAGGCTGCCGATTGCCACGGAGATGCTCGACCCGATCACCCCGGAATACCTCGCCGACCATCTCTCCTGGGGTGCGATCGGCGCAAGAACAACTGAATCCCAGACTCACCGCGAACTGGCCAGCGGCTTGTCTTTCCCGATCGGTTTCAAAAACGGAACCGACGGCAATCTGCAGATTGCCATTGACGCCATGATTGCCGCACAGCACCCGCATCACTTCCTCGGCATCAACCGGGACGGCCTGACCTCGATCGTGCAGACTACCGGCAACCCCGACGTTCATATGGTCCTGCGCGGCGGCAAAAAGCCGAACTATTCTCCCGAGGATATAGTAAAAACCGAGGAGATGCTGACCAAGGCAGGGCTCTTCCCGACCATCATGGTCGACTGCAGCCACGGCAACTCCGAAAAGAACCACGAGAATCAGCCCAAGGTCCTGGCGGAAGTCGTCAGGCAGATCGAGACCGGCAACCGCTCCATCTCCGGGGTAATGATCGAGAGCTATCTTGAAGACGGCAACCAGCCGATGCCAAAGACTCCGAAAGATATGAAATACGGGGTATCCATTACCGACAAGTGCATCGGCTGGGCAACGACGGAAAAGGTGCTTCGCGAGGCCCATGCAAGGTTGAAAGCCTGCGGCGGCAGAAAGATCTGATCTAATCCGGACTCAGGCAAAAAATAAAGGCCCGCTGACTTCTATCAGCGGGCCTTTTTGCGTCCGGTATCAGCGCGCTCGGCGCATAAGCTCTTCCAGCGAAAACGGAACAATGTCGATGTGGTCGATCCTGTCCGTCTCCAGCCAGGTCACATCCATCAGTATGGCTGTCTGACCCGGCTGCTGCACGTATTTCATCGGATCGACGATCCAGGTAATGGTCGGGTTGCCGTAGAAGGCCCGCAGCGACTGCTGCATGTAAGCCCGGCCGGTCGGACCGTTGACCGCAAAGAACCAGGTATTCGGTGGGAACTGGGTGACCTTTGTCTTCAGCGCCGCCAGAAAAGTCCTCACCGGCTCGCCGTCCGCGGCCCAGGCCGTGCCCCGGGTCATCATCATTCCATGGTTGTGCCAGACGAACAGGCTGAAAACAATAGCAACGCTGATCGTGCCGACCAACCTGCCCCAGCGGGTCCAGACGTCCTTCAGAACCACCGCATAGCAGAATGCGGCGCCGACCGAGGGTAGATACATATGGCGGCTGACCGAATTGAATATGTATTTGGGCTCGAACTGCGAAAGACTGCTCAGGCTCTGGGGTAGAAACGACAGGAAGATCCAGCCGAGCCCGAACAGCATCAGCCGGCGGTCCTTTACCCAAAAGAGCAATATCGGCAGGATGACCGCCGTGGCGTAGATTCTGGGGTCGTTCATCTTCAGGCGGCCGTCTGGCTGGAGAAAAAACACCGCCCAGCCGGAAAAAAGCGAATGCAGCGGTCGGAATGAGGAGTGCCTGACCAGTTCGGAGTCAACATGCAGGATCTGATAGATGATTATATAATTGGCAACGACATTCGCGATGACGATCGCGACAAACGGGAGAAGACGCCGCACAATCCCCTTGAAGTCGCTGAATCCGCCGAAAAACAGGACCTCGAACAAGGCGGCCACGAGCGGCAGGGAAGCCGACTCCTCCTTGCTCAGTACGGCAAAAACAAACAGGGCGATCGCTGCAAAATAATAGCCGCGATTCCCGTTCCTGCGGTATTCCACATAGACGGTCAGGGTCAGCAGGTAGAAAAAGAGATTCAGCGGGGTCGAGTTTGCGGCCCGCCAGAGGATGGCATCGACGCCGACGGCAGTGGCGGCAAAGAACGCGGCGGTGACGGCTGCCAGCATCCGGTCGCTGAAAAGCCTGGTCACCATCAAATAGACCAGCAGGGCATTCAATAGATGGAGCGTAATGCTGAACAGGTTGTAGCCGCGCGGATCGAGTCCGGAGAAGTAATGGAGCGGCACCCAGACACCGTTGGCGACAATCCGGAGGATATAGTTGTAGCCGAGCAGTACCGCTTTCGGCCCGGACAGGACATGCTCGATGACCCCGAAATCATCGTAAGTAAAGAAATTATCGATGAACGGCCCGAAATAGGCGGCAATTACCGCCGAAACAACGGCCAGTACCGCCAGAAACATGGCGAGATCGGGGAACTTGGAACAGCGGGCCGATTTCATTGCAGCAGGCGTCAAATCCCGCAGCTGCTGCAGCGATTGCATTTGGCGGTAGGCATATGCAAGGCCTTGATGAAAGTGGCCTCGGTCGCCTTCTTTATCTCGTCAACGACAACCTGTGGCACGGCCGAATCAAGCGACAGGATCACCATCGCCTCACCTTTTTTCTCGCTCCGGCCGAGGTTCATGGAGGCAATGTTGATCTCATGCTGCCCCATGATCGTGCCGATCTTACCGATCATGCCGGGCCGGTCCGCGTAGTGCATCAGCAGCATATGCTCTTCCGGGGTGAAGTCCATGGTATAGTCGCGCAGCCGGACAATGCGCGGCATCCCCTCGAACAGGGTTCCGCAAATCAGCCGCCTCTTGCCACCCTCCCCTTCCAGTACCAGTGTGATCAGGTTGGAAAAGGCGTCGGTCTGGGTGGACTTGCTCTCCTCGACCGTGATCCCCATCTGTTCGGCGATGAGCGAGGCATTGACCATGTTGACGTCCTGCTCGACCACCTTGTTCAAAAGCGCCGCCAGTCCGCAGACCGTGATCGGGGTACAGTCGTAGTGCGCGATGTTGCCGGAGAATCCGAAGGAAACCTTGGAGATGTTGGTATCGACCAGCTGAATGCAGAAATCGCTCATGGTGCTCATCAGATTCAGGAACGGCCGCATCTGGTCCATCAATGCCAGATCGAAACGAGGAATGTTCACGGCATTCTCCAAAGGCTGCTCGTCAAGGTAGTTCAGCACCTCCCGGGATACATCCACCGCAACGTTCACCTGGGCCTCGAAGGTATTGGCGCCGAGATGCGGGGTAACCACCAGTTTATCCTGGCCGATCAGTTCCTTGAGCAGATCGGTCTTGGGCGGCTCCTCGCTCCAGACATCCACTGCCGCCAAGGCAACCTTGCCGCTCTTGAGATTGGCCAAGAGCGACGCCTCCTCTATCACCCCGCCGCGGGCAACGTTGAGAACGATCACCCCGCTCTTCATAAGGGAAAACTCGCGCTCGCCGATCATCCCCAGGGTCTCCTCATTCAGAGGGGTATGGACCGTGATGATGTCGCAGTTCTTATAGATCTCGTCGTGAGATACCAGCTTGACCCCCAGATCATGCGCCCTTTTCACCGCAATATACGGGTCGCAGGCCAGGACCTCGCACTCGAACGCCTTGAGCCGGGTGGCCACCCTCCCCCCGACCTTGCCGAGGCCGATCACGCCTGCGGTCTTCCCTTTCAGCTCGATGCCGGTAAACGGCGCCCGCTTCCATTCTCCACCCTTGAGCGAGGCGTTGGCAATGGTGACATTCCGGCATGCCGACAGCAAGAGCGCCATGGTATGTTCGGCAGCGCTGTTGGTGTTGCCGAACGGGGCATTGACGACGATGACGCCGCGTGAGCTGGCGTACTCGACATCGACGTTGTCGATTCCGACCCCGGCGCGCGCCACCATCTTGAGCTTCTTGCCCGCATCCAGCACATCCCGGTCAACCGTGGTGCCGCTTCGGGTTATAATGACCTCGTAGTCGCCGATGACCTTGAGGAGCTCATCTTTTTTGAGCCCGAGGCGGACATCCATCTCCACCCTGGGGTCTTGTTTCAACAGGGCCAGTCCTTCGCTGGCAACTTCATCGGTTACTATAATTTTCATATCAATCTCCTTGATGGCTTCGCTAAAAGTCCATCTGCTGCGTTACGCTCAACCTTTGTCACTGCGACGTAGCCTCTGGCTACGACTCATTCCTCAGGTTTTCGCAAGCCTTGCATCTGGAACTTATTGCTGTGCCATACAACTTAATAGATTTTGGGTCATTTATGAATTGCAGACTATAGCCCCGACAAGTAAAAAATGCAAGACCGCCGGGAAATTTTCATGGTATACAATTCCGATGCAACCAGTTATCCCATTCAATATCGTTCTGATCGAACCGGAAATCCCCCCCAACACCGGCAATATCGCCCGTTTATGCGGTGCGACCGGCACACCGCTGCACTTGGTGGGAAAGCTTGGCTTCTCCCTGGATGACCGCTACCTGAAACGGGCCGGCCTGGACTACTGGAGCGAGGTCGAGGTCATCACCTGGCCCGATCTGGCGTCCCTGTGGGCCGCCAATCCCGATGCCCGTTTCGTCTACACGAGCAAGAAGGCCGCGACCAGCCATGCCACCTTTCGGTTCAAAGAAGGTGATTTCATTGTCTTCGGCAAGGAGACCAAAGGGCTGCCGGATGAACTGATCGAAGTCAACCAGGACACCAGCATCCGGATCCCGATCTTCGGCAAGGTGCGGAGCCTGAACCTCTCCACCGCAGCCGGGATCGTGCTCTACGAGGCGCTCAGGCAGGTGGGGAGGCTTGAGTAAACCGGATCACCATTATCGCCATGCCGGGCGTAGAGGTGCACCAGCAAACCGACTTCAGCGTGCTCCTCTCTCTCTGGCCGTCACATATTGCCGATTTCGGAGACGCCTTGATCGCCGCGACCGGCAAAGCGGCAAAAGGAGCAACGATCGTCACCTTTGACGAAAGATTCAAATCCGGCTTGAAAAAACTCGGGATGGAACTCCTGTAGGAACAGTTGATTTTCCGAACCGTTCGGCCTTTGCATTGAACCGTTTTTGACCCTGAAAATGGTCGTTTAAGCCTGAATAATAGCTACTTTTTGGGATCTTTTACCTGCGATTCAGTACGAGTTGGCAGAAAAAAATTGAAACAATAAAAAGTCAGAACCATCAAGACCAATAGAACCCAAGAGCAAAAAACATAAAGGGCCATATGCCGCTGATCATAGCTCTCATACTTACTTTCACCGCAGGATTGATGGTTCGCCTTAAAGGGAAGTCACAGCCCTTGGCGTGGCTTCTATCCTCGCTCGTCATCCCTATTTTTGTATTGTTTGATGCATTTATTCTTCCTTATCGAGGCGGGGGCGCTTCAATGTGGCCGATTGCTCTCGTTATTGAAAGTTTTGTAGGAAGCTTGGTAGGTGGACTTGGTGTGGTCGCTGCTTCTTACTATCTCAAAAAGAAAGAGAACAGCCAACCAGACGCTTAGACCATGAACGGGCGATAAAGCTACCAGTCAGGTCAAGCTCCACGACGTTGGCGTTAAAGTAATGAGGAAACAAATCTGTACATTTTGAGGTATTTCAAATGAACTCTGCTTCTGAACAATTAAATCAATTTGGATGGGACGAATGGTTTGAAGCAAATGCGCAAGAAAAGATCTTGGCAGGACAACGTCTTGCACGTGTTGTTGCAGTGGATCGTGAACAACTTATTGTAATAGATGAATCTGGTGAATATCGCGCAAAGCTTGCCGGCCGTTTTCTGTATACTACTGAGCAACCAAGTGATTTCCCATGTGTTGGAGACTGGGTATCCATTCAATACAGCGGCTCTGACGATTTTGGAATAATCCATGACGTCGTTCCGAGAAAGTCATTTCTTCGTCGTAAGTCTGCAGGTGATACCATTGAATATCAGATGATTGCGTCGAATATTGACGTAGCCTTAATAGTCCAGTCCTGTCAGTTCGACTTCAACGTTAACAGGCTTGAACGCTACCTGGTAATGGTCAGAAATGGGCAAGTACATCCTGTCATTTTACTCACTAAAACTGACCTGGTCAGTCCTGAAACGCTTCAAGAACTGACTGATGATATTAGAAATGCTGGAATAACTACGGAAGTGATCGCGCTTAGTAATGTCACCGGAGAAGGAGTCAACAATGTGCGCGAAATACTGCAATCCGGAAAGACCTACTGCCTCTTGGGATCATCAGGGGTTGGCAAGAGCACGTTGATAAACCAGTTGATTGGCCGTCAAATACTTGAGACAAAGATGGTGAGTGGAACTGGAGAGGGACGACATACCACGGTGCGGCGTGAACTCATCGTATTGAATAACGGTGCAATGCTTATAGATAACCCGGGAATGCGTGAGTTCGGCATTTTGGGGGCTGAGGAAGGGATTGGCAGCAGCTTTGCTGACATCTATAAGTTAGCATCGAAATGCAAGTATGGTGATTGCTCTCACTCTAATGAACCAGGCTGTGCAGTTCTGAGTGCTATTGAGGAAGGAAATCTCCATCGGGAACACTACAAGAATTTTATCAAACTCAGGAGTGAATCAGAGTTTAATGATCTGTCGTATCTTGAAAAACGAAATAAGGATAAGGCATTTGGCCGCTACATTAAGTCTGCAAAGAAAGATCTTGGAATCAAGCGCAAGTAATGAGGAGAATGAAGGTGAACCCATTTTATAAGCACAGCTGAAAGAGGGATTTACCAACAAGGCAGAAGCGCCGGCCTAAAACCGCCGTGTCCTCCCACGCCGTTACATGTAATAATGCATAAGGACTCAACAGCTAACAAATAGAGAACAAACATTTTTACAGAATCGATATCCTGGAAGACGAAGGATATGTGAACGGTGCAGGCAGTCGAGGTGAGCGCAATGAAATCCACTGATGACATGATGAAAGTATCCTCGAATCTGGCATCCGTTTCCGGCAATAACCGGATTTCGGGGAATTTCTTGATTGACAGTACAGACCTTGACCTGGCCGAAAAAATCCAGCAACTCCTGCTGCCAAAGAGTTCGCCAGTCTGCACCTGGTGCTGCATCGGCGTCAAGAACAGGATGGCGGCAGGACTCGGCGGCGACTATTTCGATTTCATCAGCATGCCCGATGAGTGCCAGTCACTTTTCATAGGCGATGTGACCGGTCACGGTCTGCACGCCTCGGTGGTCATGTCACTCATCTACGGCTTTATCCATCGGGCGGCGATGGGCGACTGCAATCCGCTGGAACTGACGCAGCAGCTCAATCGTTTTCTCATCGATTTTTCCCGCCGCTCACAAACCATTGACCAGTATTTTTCTTCTTCGTTGTTCTACAGCATCATCAGTCCGAAAACCTTCAACATGCACTATGTAAATGCCGGTCAAGTGCCGGGTCTGGTGCTCCGGGACGGAATCGTTACGGAACTTCCCTCGACTGGGCCGCCGGTTGGCTTTTTCGAGACTCCGGAGATGCACCTGCAGACGTTCAGCCTGGCAAAAAACGATCGTCTGCTGCTTTATACCGATGGCATCATCGAAACTACCAATGCCGCCGGTGAGCTGTTCGGACTCGAACGGCTGAAGAATCTGCTGAAGAGCACGGCAACAGCTGATTACCAGGAGTTCCTCGGACTGCTTTTCGAGGCCCACCTGGATTTTGGCGTAAACGAGCTGCCTGATGATGACTGCTCTGCGATAGTCATTGACTTCCACGGGATTGGATGAGCCAGAACCTGCCTGATTTTCCAGGAAAGAACCCATTATGCGAAAACATAAGCTCCTCCTGCTTTTTTATATCCTGATCGTAATCGCGGTTGGCGTGATCGGTTATGTCTCTGTCCTTTACTGGCAAGGGGGGGCAAGCAATTATGAGCCGCCGAAACAGCCTGCCGTTTCTCCGCAAGAACGGGTTCAATCAGATCTGCAGAACCTTTCGCAGGCAGTGGATGCCTATTTCATAAAAAATATGGAGTACCCTCAGAAATTGGAACTTCTCATACCAGAGTTCATTGATCGCGTCGGAAACGATCCTTTGAGCGGCAAAACGTATCTGTATAACCTGGACGAAACCGGAGGTATCGGTCGATATCGGATCAGCGTGCCTGACCCCAAACTCTATAATGCAAAGGAATTATATATTGAAGATGGCAAGCTCTTCCAAAAATAGATTTGTTTCGCATCGCTTTCCTGCACACTTGACGGTGGTCTTGTCGTCGGTAATCTTACTTTTATTTACTGCATCACTCTCATATTCGCAGGACTCACTTGATAGTGATATTGGGAAAGCCTTAAGAAAGGTCGTGAAATGTGAAAAAATAGAAGTTAAGACTAAAAATGCCGACAATAAGACCGGGAAACTGAGCTCTTTGTTAATCAAACTAGTGGCGATGGCGAAACAGATCTTCCCTGCTGACTATGTAACCGTGCAATACGCCAATCCTAACCTTGATATGACTGCTCTAAGAAAATCCAACAACTTTAAAGTCAATTCCTACTCTAATTTCAAAATCGGTATGCTGGTCTCTGAACAAACGGTAAAGAATGAATTTGTTAAGTCTGCAAGGAGGTTAAACTTTCAATACAACAAATTCTCCATCAAATTCACCCCACCCTACATCGAATTGGAGTTTGACATACCGGCCGGCGCAATTCCGCTCAAGGATAGAAAACTGGTTGAAAAGTTCATCAGGAATAAGCGGCTCGAAGGTTATGCTGCGCTCCGTTTGGAGATCCGTGACAATAAGATAATTGCCGCTCCGGTCAAGGTTATCCTGAACCATTTTCTCTTGCCAACGACACTGGTAGCTGAGCTTAAAAAGCAAATTAAGCCGATATACAATATTCCGCGCATCCGACCCTTTGATTATAACCTTACAAAAGTTGCTATACTGAAACAGCAAATATTCCTGAGTAATTGACCCGATGCGCCTCAGTTCCCGGAGTTTGCCTTCAAAAACATTTTGAGTATCAGGGTCTGGTGACAGTGCTCTCAATACAACTCGTACTTCAGCAACCGGCACTCCAGCGGCCCATTCCAGAGTGGAATCCGCCTGGTCGCCTTCAACCCCACATTCTTCGAGAGTTCCTGGCTGCCGGTGAAGATCCAGGCGGTGTTACCCTTGCAGCGCTGCTTGAACAGGTCGCCGATCTGCCGGTAGAAAGGCTTCAGCGCCTCCATCTCTCCCATCCGCTCGCCGTACGGCGGGTTGCAGATGATCACCCCGTTACCGGGCGGCGGGTTGAAATCGGCCATATCATGCCGGGTCAGGGCGATCAGGTCTCTGACCCCGGCCCGCTCGGCGTTACGACGCGCAGTAGCTATTGTCCTGCCGTCGCTGTCGCTGCCGAATATCGGTGCAGCTAGCTTGTCAAGCGCACGGCTGCGGGCTTCCGCAAGTTCCTTCTTCCACAAAGTGGCATCGAATCCCGGCCACCCCTCGAACCCGAAGCTGCGTCCCAGACCGGGCGCCCGCTTTGAAGCCATCATTGCCGCCTCTATCAGGATCGTGCCGGAACCGCAGAGCGGGTCGGACAGCGGTACCGTGCCGTCCCAGCCGGTAGAAAGGACTATCGCCGCCGCAAGTGTCTCGCGCAGCGGCGCCTCGTTCCGCTCTGTCCGATAGCCGCGCCGGTCGAGCGGCGCCCCGGACGAATCGAGGCTCACTGTGCAGCGGTTCTTGAGCAGATGGATATTGACCCTCAGACCCGGCTCCTTCGTATCGATGCTGGGGCGGGAGCCGGTGCGGTCGCGGATGGTATCCACTATCGCATCCTTGGCCTTGAGTGCCGTGTTGTGGGAATGGGTCATCGCCGAATCCCTGAGGGAGCAGTCAACGGCCAGGGTCATTTCCGGGGTCAGATAGTCGTTCCAGGGGATGCCTCGCACTCCGTCGTACAATGACTGCGGCGAATCGCACGGAAAACCGGCCAGAGGCACCATGACCCGATTGGCAGTCCGAAGCCAGAGATTGGCCTTGCGGCAGTCTGCCAGCTCTCCGGAAAACCGGACCCCGCCGCGCTCGGCCGCAATTCCGGCCACCCCTATTGTCGCCAGCTCTCCGGCAAGGATCTCCTCCACCCCCCGGGCGCAGGTTGCAAAAAATTCCATAGATCGGTTCCTTAATAAAAACGGCCGGGAGGTCATCCCGGCCCAGTATAATCTATGTCTCAGCAACGTCAGATTTGAGATGATCACAAGGCGGCGAGGAGGAAGCCCCGGAGGCGTACAAACAGTACGTCGAGGAGGCCGACGATGAGCCAACGCCGTGAGGGCTCAAATATGGCGTTGCCCAGCTATACCTGCTGGATGGCCGACAGCTTCCACTGATTCGGCCCCACCGGCCGGGTAAAGGTCCAGTACTCCTCGAACTTGACCGGATCGGTTTTGCTCCCTTCCAGGACAGTGCCGGACTCATCGGTGGTGTAGTCGAGCAGGTTGGCATAAACAAGGGTGGTGATGAAATCCTGGCCGCTTTCCTGCCAGGCCTCGGTGATCTCCACGCTGCGGACTGCGATGTTTTCCAGCCGGTTGATCCGCTTTTCCTGCAGCAGCCGCTGCACATCCTGCTGCAGGACGCCGCGCATCTCGTCGGTCATAACACCAGCGGCAGACGAGAGGTCCCGGTTCATCCATGCTCCCTGCACCTTGAAGAACAGGTCCATTACCGTGTCCTTGAACCGGCTTTCGTCAAAACTGTAATCCATCTGCCTGATGTACGACAATCCGGCCGCGGTGTCGTCATGCGGCTGCGGCTGGTCATAGGCAGGGGTGGGGCTGCCGTACGAGTAAGCCTGCGGCTGCTGATAATCGGGCTGGCCGTACGCCTGATAGGCGGCCTGGCCTTCGCGACGCTTCTTCACGAAGCGGTAGATCATATAGCCGATTCCGGCCAGGAGCAGGATATCGAACAGCCCTGGGCCGCCATAGCCACCACCCATGCCGCCACCAAAACCCATACCCCCGGAACAGCATGCCACCGAGCATGCCGCCGACCATCCCGCCCGCCATGCTGCGCAGGAATCCGCCCCCCGGAGATGCTTGCTGGAAGGGAGAGGGCGATACGGGCCGGGCAGGAGTCGCCTGCTGATACGGAGATGTCTGGCTCGGGCTCACCGGCCTGGAATAGCTCCTTGTCCCCCGGCTCCCCATGGAGCGGCTGCCGCCGGCACGCGCCTGGGCCTCGCTCTCCATGAAAACGGCGGTTACGACAAAAATACTCAAGAGCGTGATGAAAATCTGTGCTGCATATCGTTTCATTTATGATCCTCCTTTGTGACGTGACGTGCTTGGTCAATAAACTGAATTGTATCATCATTTCCGGCTCTTTCCGGAAAAAACTGCAACTGCTGAATTAACTGCATCGTGATCCGAGGAACTCCCAGACCGTCCGCAGGCTGCGCTCGACCTCAGGAGAGAAAGGAAGCATCGCGCCAAGCCTGGCAAGGTCTCCCCGCTCCCTGGCCAGCTTGAATGAGACCGGGAAATGAAGATCAAACACCCAGGAGAGCTGCAGGAGCCTGAAATCGTTGACCGTCCGCAGCAGCGACAGGTTTACCATCTCACGGCGGCCGATGCACTCCAGCACCCCTGCTGAGCATTCGGGGAGGTCCGGAAAGTCGAGATTTGCCGCAGAGGCCTGTTCAGTATCCGGAAGCAGCGACTGATCGACAAACACCCTCCAGATGTCGAGTTTGTCCGCATCGCGGATCAGATTCAGGTAAAGCCGGTGTGTGCCGGAAACCGATGCCGGAATCCGGAAGACATTATGCAGGCCGACTGCCTGTAAAATGATATCGGCCTCTTCGTTTGTCAACCCCTCCAGGAGCCGTGATTCGCGAATTACCCTCACCCCGAGCGCCGCATGGTTTTCCGATTTGCTGTCGTAAAAGGTGCGGTGACGGCGGTACTGCTCGAATCGCCCCACATCATGCAGCAGGCCGATAATCTCCGCCAGCGCGAGCCGGTCTCCGGAAAGCCCTGTCGATTCGGCCAGCAGCCGGATATTGTCTCTTACTTTCGTGGTGTGCAGCTCCTTGAGGGCGTAATTCCTCCCGGCTTCCGCATCGTCACCGGCGAAACTGCGCCAGTAATCCTTGAGCCAGTTTTCAAGTTCGCGCAGCTTTTCTTCGTGCATCAGTGCCCTTCCCACGGGGATTTGCGGCGAAGTATAACAGAGCAGCGGCTCGGGGCAACAAAAATCATCGTGCCAGGGACAGACAAAAACGCCCCGCCTCCTGAAAAGGAGCGGGGCGCCATTATACGATCCGGAGAGGGGACTATCCGAGCAGGATGACCAGGTCGTCCTTCTCCACCTTGCCACCCTCTTTGCATTTGACCTCGGCAATTGTCCCGTCTTCCTTGGCCTTGATATTGGTCTCCATCTTCATCGCCTCGGTGACCATCAGGACGTCTCCAGCCTTGATCTCGTCCCCGGCCTTGACGTTCAGCTTCAGAACCTTGCCCGGCATCGGCGCGCCGATATGCTTGGGATTCCCCTTGTCGGCCTTCTCGCTGACTGCCTCATCGGACTGCACTGACTGGTCGCGCACCGTAACGGAACGGGCATTGCCGTTCAGCTCGAAGTAGACCTGGCGGGTACCGTCGGACTGCACCCTGCCGATAGCATTCAATTTTATGATCAAGGTCTTGCCCGGCTCGATGTCGATCGAAGTCTCCTGCCCCGGCTCCAGCCCGTAAAAGAAGATCGGGGTCGGGATGACCGAGGTGTCCGAGTAGTCCTGGCGATGGCGGTCGTACTCGGGGAAGACGTGCGGGTAGAGGATGTTTGATACCAGCGCCCGGTCGTCAATACGGTGACCCAGCCGCTCTTCCAGCTTGAGCCGCTCCTCTTCGAAGTCAACCGGTTCCAGGAGCTCGCCTGGGCGGCAGGTGATCGGCTGCTCGCCTTTCAGCACGATCTTCTGCAGTTCCTGCGGCCACCCCTTGTAAGGCTGGCCGAGCATCCCCTTGAACATTCCGACCACAGACTCCGGGAATGTCAGTTCGTCGGCTTTGGTGAACACATCTTCGGGCTGCAGGTTGTTCTTGACCAGGAACATGGCCATGTCCCCCACAACCTTGGACGATGGCGTGACCTTGACGATGTCGCCGAAGAGCAGGTTGACCTTGTGGTACATCTCCTTGCACTCTTCCCAGCGATCCAGCAGGCCGAGCCCGGCCACCTGCGGCTTATAGTTCGAGTACTGGCCGCCGGGGATTTCGTGGTGGTAGACCTCGGCAGTGCCGCTCTTCAACCCGGACTCGAACGGGGCGTAATAGTCGCGTACCGTCTCCCAGTAGTTGGCCAGCTGCTGCAGCCCTTCCGCATTCATCTGCGGATCACGCTCGGAGCCTTCCAGAGCCGCTACCAGAGCGTTCAGGTTCGGCTGGGCCGTAAGACCGGAGAGAGACGACAGCGCCGCGTCAACGATATCCACCCCGGCCTGGCTCGCCATCAGCAGCATGGCTCCGGCATTGCTGGAGGTGTCATGGGTATGCAGATGAACCGGAATGCCGATGTTCTCCTTCAGGGCCTTGACCAGCTTGTAACCGGCCATAGGCTTGAGCAGTCCGGCCATATCCTTGATCGCCAGGATATGAGCCCCCATCTTCTCCAGTTCCTTGGCCATGTTCACATAGTATTCAAGCGGATACTTGTCCCGCTTCGGATCGGTAATGTCGCCGGTGTAGCAGATGGCTGCTTCGCAGATCTTGCCGCTCTTCCTGACCGCCTCCATCGCCACCTGCATGCCGGTGGTCCAGTTCAGGGAGTCGAATACCCGGAAGATATCCACACCGGAATTCGCAGCCTCTTCGACAAATTTCTGCACCACGTTGTCCGGGTAATTGGTGTAACCAACGGCATTGGAGCCCCTAAGCAGCATCTGGAACAGGATATTTGGTATCAATTCCGAAAGCTTGTGCAGCCTTTGCCAGGGGTCTTCCTTGAGAAAGCGCATGGAGACGTCAAAGGTGGCCCCCCCCCAGCATTCAATGGAGAAGAGGTCGGCCCCCAGGTAAGAGGTCGGTTCGGCGATCTTCAGCAGGTCATAGGTGCGGACCCGGGTCGCCAGGTTGGACTGGTGGGCGTCGCGCATGGTCGTATCGGTCAGCAGCAGCTTTTTCTGCTCAAGTATCCACTTGGAGAGCCCTTCTGCGCCCAGTTGCATGAACAGGTCGCGGCTCCCCGCCGGCCGGGGCTTGGTGTAATCGATCTCCGGAATCCGGGCCTCCAGAAGTTCCGCCGACTTGAGCGGCTTGGCCACGCCGGGTGAGCCGTTGACAATGACATCACCGAGGAATGACAGCACCTTGCTGGCCCGGTCCTTTTTCTCGCGGACCTGGAGCAGCTCGGGATGCTTCTCAATAAAGGAGGTATCGCAATTCCCCTTGATGAACACCGGATGGGTAACCACGTTTTCGAGAAAGCCGATGTTGGTCTTGACCCCGCGGACCCGGAACTCCTGCAGGGCGCGGTTCATGATATGGGCGGCATCCTTGAAGGTCAACCCCCAGGAGCTGACCTTGACCAGCAGGGAATCATAGTGCGGGGTGATTTTGGCGCCGGTAAAGGCGTTGCCGGCGTCAAGCCTGATGCCGGCCCCGGCTGCCGAGCGGTAGGTGGTCAGGGTGCCGAAGTCAGGGGCAAAGTTGTTCGCCGGATCTTCGGTGGTGATCCGGCACTGGATGGCATAGCCGCGCATGTCGATGGCCGACTGGCTGGGGATGTTTATCTCCGGGTCGGACAGCTTGTGACCTGCGGCGACCAGGATCTGATACTGGACCAGGTTTCGGCCGGTGATCATCTCGGTTACGGTATGCTCAACCTGGATCCGCGGGTTCATCTCGATGAAATAGTGGTTACCCTCATGGTCCACCAGGAACTCCACGGTACCGGCATTGCGGTACTTGACCTGGCCCGCGATCTTGAGGGCCGCGGTGCAGAGCTCCTCGCGCTGGGTCTGGGTGAGGCAGAGCGCCGGAGCGAACTCCACCACCTTCTGGTGGCGGCGCTGCACAGAACAGTCACGGTCGAAAAAGTGCACCAGGTTGCCGTAGTTGTCGCCAAGCACCTGCACTTCTATATGTTTGGGGTTCTCTATGTAACGCTCCAGAAAGACCGCGGCATTGCCGAATGATGCCTTGGCCTCGCTACTGGCAGCCACCAACCCCTCCAGCAGCTCCTTCTTGTTGCGGGCAACCCGCATCCCGCGTCCGCCGCCGCCGGCCGAGGCCTTGATTATGATCGGGTAACCACACTCTTTGGCGAATTTAAGGGCCTCTTCTTCCTTGGCGATCGGCTCCTCGGTACCGGGCACAACCTGCACACCGGCAGCCACAGCAGCTTTACGACCGGCAACCTTATCACCCAAAGCCTGCTGCATTCCAGCCGTAGGGCCGATGAAAACGATTCCGGCCGCCTCGCACTTCTCGGCAAACTCGGCATTCTCGGCCAGAAAACCGTAGCCGGGATGGATGGCGTCGACATCAGCCTTGATGGCCAGGGCGATGAGTTCGTCTATGCCCAGATAGGCGTCGATCGGGCTCTTCCCTTTCCCGACCAGATAGGCCTCATCTGCCTTGTAGCGGTGCAGGGAGAGCTTGTCCTCCTCGGAGTATATTGCCACCGTGCTTATTCCGAGCTCCGTGCAGGCGCGAAAAATCCGTATGGCAATCTCCCCACGGTTGGCCGCCATCACCTTGCGAAATTTTCTTGCTGCCACTTGACACCTCCGGCAAATATTGTTTATTCAAAATAAAACGGTTAAAGTATAGTTAAAACTTTTGCTTGATCAATTTTTTTTCGTGTTATTTTGTATAGTTATAACCCTTAACCCAATCATTGCCAATAAATCAGAATATGCCGCTATTGTCAACAACAAACAGCCGTTATACAGAATAGAACATATTTACCCGCCACAGGTTTCACTTTGCCAGCCCGGAAAAACATGGTAGTATCTGCTGTCACAAAGCATATTAAAAAGGAGAAGTGCGATGAATCTTTTAAAGAAATTAGTGATTACAGCGACTTGCGCTGCCTTTGCCATAGCGATGCAGCCTCTCCGCCCGGCATTCAGCGCCGAGACAAAGCCGGCTGAAACAAAGGCCGCTGCCGCACCAGCCAAACCTGCCGACCAGAAGGCGCAGGAGCCGGCAAAGGGTTCGCCGACCGATGTTGTTGCCAAAGTAGGGAATACGCCTATTTTACGCTCTGAACTGAACAGGGCCGAGGCGATCCTGATGAAACAGAACCCTCCGCAGCAGCCACTCACACCTGGTCAACAGCAACAGGTGAATGATTACCTGATCGAACAGCTTACTTCTGCCGAACTCCTCTACCAGGCAGGACTCAAAGTCGAAATTAAAGACCTGGATAAACAGATCGACGACAAGATGAGCCAGGGAAAAGCACGGTTCCCTTCACCCGCAGATTTTGAAAAGGCCCTCAAGGAGCAGAATCTCGATGAAAAACTCCTGCGCGAATACACCAGGAAAGAGATTATCGTCAACAACTATGTGGAAAAGGAGATAGTTCCCCAGGTTAAGGTGACTGATGACGAGATCAAGAAATTTTACGACGAAAACCTGACCAAGTATTTCAGCAAGCCGGCACAGGTCAAAGCAAGTCACATCCTTATCGGAGTCGATCCAAAGGCCGATGCCGAGACCAGGAAAAAGGCAAAGGAAAAGATAGACAACATCCTGAAAGAGGTAAAGGCGGGCAAGGACTTTGCCGAGCTGGCCAAGGCCAACTCCACCTGCCCCAGCAGCGCCAAGGGTGGCGACCTCGGGACGTTCGGCAAGGGCCAGATGGTAAAACCTTTCGAGGACGCCGCCTTTGCCTTGAAAACGGGTGAGGTCAGCGACGTTGTTGAGACCCAGTTCGGCTACCACATCATCAAGCTGACCGACAAGCAGGAAGCGCAGACCGCACCTCTCGAAGAGGTAAAACCGAAGATAACCGAGTATCTAAAGGGACAGAAAGTGCAAGCAAAGGTACAGGATTACCTTAAAGAGCTCAAGGGAAAGATCAAGGTGGAAAAACTGATCTGATCCATCTTTGTGTACAATCGCAAAAAAGGCCCGAAGAATGATTCTCCGGGCCTTTTTTCATGCCGATCTCAGACTGCCGGATTTGCCGGCAGAGTGAAGACCCGGGTCCCCAGTTCGTTGTCCAGCATCAGCAGACCATAGCCGTTGTCGCCGATCAGTTTCAACTTGCCGATGATATCGCGGTCGTTCTCCTCCTCCTCGATCTGCTCCGTTATAAACCATTGCAGGTATACCCTGGTGGCATGATCCTTCTCGACCATCGCCAGCTCGGTCAGTTCGTTTATGCACTTCGTGATGAAGAGCTCGTGCTTGAGGGTCTCCTCGAAGAGCTGCATAAGTGATTTGAACTTGCTGGCCGGCGCTGCCATCTGGCCGATCACCGCCTGCTCTCCCTGACTGTTTATGTAATCGTAGAACTTCTGGAAGTGGATCATCTCCTCCTGGTACTGGATATTGAACCAGTTGGCTGCACCTTTGAACCCCAGGGAGTTCGCTGCCGCCGACATGTTCAGGTAGAGGTAGGCGGAGTAAAGTTCGGTGTTCATATGCTTGTTCAGGGCGGTGTAGCAGTTTTTTGCTCAGCATGGAAATCCTCCTTGAAATGAGCCGAAATTATTCGCTCGTTTTTTCTGTCCAGAAACTGGGTAATCAGGTCGATCGGAACCGGGAATATCGTGGTCGAATTTTTCTCGGCAGCGATCTCGGTAAGGGTCTGCAAATAGCGAAGCTGCATGGAAGACGGCTCAGAGGCGAGCATTTTAGCAGCCTGGGCCAGTTTTTCAGAGGCCTGCAGTTCCCCTTCCGCATGGATGATCTTGGCCCGCCGTTCCCGCTCGGCCTCGGCCTGCTTGGCGATTGCGCGCTGCATCTCAAGCGGCAGATCGATGTTCTTCACCTCCACCGCAGTCACCTTTACCCCCCATGGGTCGATGTGACTTTCCAGGATCTCCTGCAGCTCCTTGTTGATCTTCTCCCGGTTGGCTAGCAGTTCGTCCAGCTCCACCTGGCCGAGCACGCTGCGCAGAGTGGTCTGGGCCAGCTGGCTGGTGGCGTAAAGGTAGTTCTCCACCTGGACGATCGCCTTCTCGGCTTCGGTTACCCGAAAGTAGATAACTGCCGAGACCTTAACGGTCACATTGTCCCGGCTGATGACATCCTGGGGCGGAACATCCAGCGCGACGATCCGGAGCGAAACCCGCACCAGACGGTCGATGCCGGGAATGATAAAGACCAGTCCCGGGCCACGGGTCGCCTTCAACCGGCCCAGACGGAACAACACCCCCCGCTCGTATTCGGGCAGAATCTTGATGGCATTGCCCAGAAAGGCAATCAGGGCGATGATAAAAAGGATCGTCGGAAAGAAATTGAAGATATCGAACATAATGCACCTCCTCTACCTGGGTAAATTATATCCCGGCACAGGTCAGAGTCAAAAGCCAGTTTGATGAGTAGATATTCAACTCTGCCGACTCCGGAGTTGTACACAAACAACACCGCTCCCCGATCATAATTCTCCCCCCCTGTCGTGCCCCAATCCATCAACTGCCCGAAACATCGGCACTGACGCCCTTGATTTAAGCAACGCTCATTTTTTGGCGTGCAATGTGCACAAATTTCGAGCAATCAAATTGGAGCGCGCCAAAGCCACATATACCTGATTATCAGGTATTGCGCGCTGTCATGACCGGACCGGTTATCATTTGCCATCAGGAGGGAAACAATGAATCAGTACCTGAAAAATGCTCTATTGTTAGTCATCCTCACGCTTACTGCCTGCGGAACAGCAGTTGCTGATGAATTACCTGGCACCACTCTCGCTGGGCTCAGCGATGTCCAGAAATACGAGCGTGCCATCCATATCATGGCCATGCTCCTAGTCGGTTTCGGTTTCCTGATGGTCTTTGTCAAGAGGTATGGCCGCTCGGCGCTCACCGCGACCTACCTGCTGGTCAGTGTTGCGCTCCCCCTCTATTTTCTGAAGGAAAGCTACCATGGCGCCGGCAGCTCGGCAGGGGTCATCGACAAGCTGATCCTGGCCGAATTTGCCGCTGCCAGCCTGCTGATCTGCGCCGGAGCCGTGCTGGGGCGCCTGAAAATGCACCAGTACCTGCTGCTGGGGCTGTTCTTCGTGCCGTTTTACACCCTGAACGAGTGGATCGTCCTCAACGGCGGATTGGGGCTCATTACCGGAAAGGTGGTCGATACCGGCGGGTCGATCGTCATCCATGCCTTCGGCGCCATCTTCGGCATTGCCGTTGCTGCCACCATGACCACTGAACAGGAATATGCCACCCCGGTCGAATGCGATGAAACCAGCGACCGTTATTCCCTGCTCGGGAGCATGGTTCTCTGGGTCTTCTGGCCCAGCTTCTGCGCGGCCTTGGTAGCCCCGGCAGATGTCCCCAAAACCGCGGTCAACGTCATCCTCGCGCTGTGCGGATCGACCCTGGCCACCTATTTTGCGTCAGTCCGGCTGCGCGGAAAGATCTCGGCGGCCGATATTGCCAATGCAACCCTGGCAGGAGGGGTGGCGATCGGCTCCACCTGCGATCTGGCCCTCCCGGCAGCGGCATTTACCATCGGCATTCTGGCCGGCGTGGTCTCCACCTTCGGCTTTGCCATCATCCAGGCCCGGTTGACGGATGCGGCCAAAACCGTGGATACCTGCGGGGTGCTCTATCTCCACGGCCTTCCCGGGCTCTTCGGCGGCATTGCCGCCCTCTTTGTCGTCAGCGGCATCAATTTCGGCGCCCAGTTGACCGGCATCCTGGTGACCGTTGTCATCGCCGCCTGCTCCGGCCTGGTCACCGGCAAGTTGGTTGCCGCCCTGGGAAGACGGGCAGTTCCATATGTAGATAGCGAAGAGTTCGAGTGTGAGGAGATCGAACAGAGTGAACCCCAGACAGTGATCGCCACCGGTGACCTCATCGCCTGATCCGCTGCTCCACCTCCGTAAATCCTTGCTGATCATTTGACTCCGGACAAAAAAAGCCGTTACGGAACCCCGTAACGGCTTTCAAGTCTGTGCGGCAAACAATCAGTTCTCCGTCAGAACCTTTTCGTCGTAAATCGCCTCGATCCGTTTCTTGTGGCCGAGCTCGACATCGGCAAAGACTTCCAGGGTCTTCTTCAGCTGCGGATCGTCCACAGCCTCCGCAGCGGCCTTGTAGAGCTGGTAGGCGTTCTCTTCGGTCTTGATGGCAAACTGCAGGATCTGGGGGTAGCTCATGTCCGGCTTCAGTTCGAGGTGGACGAGATACTTGCTGATTCCCATATCCGGCACCTTGTTCGCCTTGTACTGCTCGGCCTTTGCCAGATCCATCTGACTGAACACCTTCTTGTGCCCTGTCTCCTCGGCAACGAACTCCTCGAACATCTTGCGGGCCGCGATGCTGGCAGTCATCTCCGCTGCCCTGGTGTAGAGCTGCACGGCATCTTCCTCCCGCTGCACGGCAAATTTTATGATCTCCTCAAGGGTGACAAACCCCATGCAACACCTCCAAGCTATCAATTTCAGACAATGCTAGACCTCTTCAAAGCTCTCTTTGCCCGCCCCACACTCAGGGCATACTTCGGGCGGCTCCGGCCCTTCATGAATGTAATCACAGATTATGCAGCGCCATTTTTTCATATGCTGTCCCTCCTGTTGTATGTTTTTGTAAGGATCAACTCTACCGTGAGCACTACAGCTTGTCAATATATGTAAATTTGAATGCTGCAGACCTGTTTAAGCCGCAATAAAGCGGCCAAGGTCGCTGATCAGGTCCTCCGGCGCTTCCAGTCCAACGGAAAACCTCACCAATGTGTCGCTGATCCCCCTTGCAGCCCGCTCCTCCGGAGGCATCGCCGCATGGGACATCTTTGCCGGATAAGAGAGAATACTCTCCACCCCGCCGAGGCTCACCGCGAATGCCGCCAGCTCAACCCCTTCCAGAAGCCGCTTGGTCAGTTCAAACGATTCCAGCTCGAACGACAGGACCGCGCCCGGCCCGGACGACTGGCGATTATGAACCGCAAAACCTGGATGCTCGGCCAGCCCGGGATAGTGGACCTTTTTCACCTGCGGTTGCGCCGCAAGCCAGTTCGCGATCCGGATGGCGGAACTCTGGCTCTCCTCCAGCCGCACTTTAAGGGTCTTCAGCCCCCGCAAGGTCAGCCAGCAGTCCTGGGGGCCGAGGATAGCGCCGAAGCCGTTCTGGATGAACCCGATCCGTTTGGCCAGTTCCCGGTCCTTTGTCACGCTGAAGCCGCAGACAACGTCGCTGTGACCGTTAAGAAACTTGGTGCCGCTGTGAATGACAATGTCGCAGCCGAGATCGAGTGGGCGCTGCAGATATGGGGTCATGAAGGTGTTGTCCACCAGGGTGATGAGCCCTTTTGACCTGGCCAGCTCTGCGGCGCCGGCCAGGTCGGTGATCTTTAGCAGCGGATTTGACGGGGACTCCAGGTAAATACCCTTGGTCTCAGGTCTGATGGCCCCTGCAATGGCGTCGAGGCTCGTGGCATCCACGAACGTGACGGTCAGCCCCCAGCGGCTGAACAGTTTGGTCAGAACCCGGAAAGCGCCGCCGTATACGTCTTCGCAGACCACCAGATGATCTCCGGGCTGAAACAGGAGGAGCGTGGATGATATGGCTGCCATCCCGGAGCCGAAGGCAAAGGCGTGCGTCCCATTCTCAAGTGCGGCGATCGCCTCTTCAAGGGCCTCGCGGGTCGGGTTGCCAGAGCGGGCATAATCGTACTTGCCGAAATGGTCGACCGACTTCTGGGCAAAGGTAGAGGTCTGGTATACCGGTATGCTCAGGGCTCCGGTTGCCGGGTCTATTGAATGGCTCCCATGGATGAGCCTGGTCTCGAATTTCATGCTGCCTCCTCAAGGGCAAATGCGTGGTCCAGATCGGCGATCAGGTCGTGAACATCCTCGATCCCCACCGAAAGCCTCAGCAGAACCTTGTTGATCCCCAGCTTCTCCCGCTTTTCCGGCTCGATATCGGCATGGGTCTGTACTTCCGGAAAGGTGATCAGGGTCTCGACCCCGCCCAGGCTCTCGGCAAATGATATCAGATCCGTCCTCAACAGCAACGGTTCTACCAGCGAGGTGTCAACAACCTCAAAGGCGATCATCGCCCCGAACCCTCTCCCCTGGCGCTTCAGCAGCTCATGGCCAGGATGCCCTGGCAGTCCCGGATAATGCACCTTCCTGACCAGGGGATGTTGCTCCAGCCATTCGGCAATCGCCTGGGCATTCTCCTGTTGCCGGTCGAGCCTTACGGAGAGTGTCTTCATCCCCCTGATGGTCAGCCACGAATCCTGCGGACCGAGCACTGCACCGGCGCCGTTCTGGTGGAAGTACACCTTTTCCGCCAGTTCCGGGTCCTTGACCACGACCAGTCCGCAGACCGTGTCGTTATGGCCGGCAAGGTACTTGGTAGCGCTGTAGACGGTGATGTCCGCGCCAAGGTCCAGCGGCCGGAGCAGATACGGGGTCAGGAACGTATTGTCGACTATGCAGAGCAACCCCTGTTCGCGGCAGAGCGCGGAGAGTGCCGCAATGTCGGCCACCTTCAGCAGCGGATTGGTCAGGGACTCGACGAACAGCGCCCTGGTGTTCGGGAGGATGGCGTTTTTGACGGCATCGACGTCGCTGGTATCCACATAACTGAACTCCAGGCCGTACTGGTTGAAGATCTTTTCAAACAGCCGGTAGGTGCCACCGTAAAGGTCCTCGGTAACAATGATATGGTCCCCACGGCTGAACAGGAACAGGAGGCTGGTAATTGCCGCCATCCCCGACGAATAGGCAAACCCGCGACAGCCGTTGTCCAGGCGGGCGATTCCGTCTTCGAGCGCTTGGCGGGTGGGATTTCCGGAGCGGGAGTAATCGTAGCCGGTACTCTGGCCGAGCCCCGGATGCCGAAATGTGGCGGTCTGATAAATCGGGACCGTGACCGCGCCGGTGCGGGTATCCCAATCGAGTCCGATCTGTGCTGCCTGCGATGCGATGTTCATGATATGACCTCCAAAATGAAAATCCCCTTCCGGGGTGCGGAAGGGGACTATCACGAAGATCGTCCGCGCTCCCTTATCTCCCGGAACCTGTCGGTTCCGCAGGAATTGGCACCTTCCCTTGCGGGAGGTTGCCGCGACGTCACAGGGCCTGTCCCTCGGTCGCTCTTGATAAGAAACGTGGTACTTATTTAGTTGTCGGTATCAGCCGCAAAAACGTGCCGGCAAACGATATGTTTTATTCTTTACCTTATTGGTCGGACAATGTCAAAGATTTTTTTCACCTCAACTCAGGCCCGAGGAAACTGGCTGATTATGTGCAACAATAATGTACAGATATTAACATTAGTGTCATTGACAGTAATTATTTTTAACCTTAACGTATGTGACCTATAAAAACCTTTAACGTAACCCGTATTTAAATACCTGACGCTACGGAGTCGGATTTATGTGGCATATCGATGGTCTCCAGTTGAAAATCCTGCTTGCCGTGACTCTCACTGTCAGCACTCTTACCCTGCCGGAGAAGACATTGGCGTTTCTTTCGGAGGCTCAGACAGTACCGCCAGCAGCCCAAACTCAGTCGGGCGACCCGGTTCAAGTTCGGCGTGCCGAGTATCACCCCGGCGCGCTAATCATCAAATTCAGGGACGAGGCGATCATTGGCGCCGTTGCAGGGGAACTGGTGCGCACCGGTCAATCGTTCCGGGAGGTAACCGGCAACGATCACCTGGACAGATTGAACGCCAAATACAAAGTGAAGGCGATGCACCGGGTTTTTGCTCCGGTTCCTGCTGGAGAACCGTCAGGCCCCATTGATCGGGTCACGGCAACGCAACGCCACAAAGAACAGCGCGACAAGCAACTCATGCATGTCGCCGGCATCCGCGAGAAGCGTCACGCCACTAAGGGTCTGTCGAAGAAGAATATCCCGGGAGAAAAGACGCCCCCCTATCTGGACTCGGTGTACCGGCTGGAGGTGGACCCAAAGACCTTCATCGACGGTGCCTGTCGCGATTACACCAGCGATCCGAACATTGCCTACTGCCAGCCAGATTTCAAGATGGAGGCGCAGTGGATTCCAAACGACCCCTACTACGCCTCCTTCGGGAGCTGGGGCCAGGGGTATGACGACCTTTGGGGGCTCAGAAAACTGCAGATTGAGGCAGCCTGGGACGTGTCCAAGGGCGAAGGTGTAGTGGTAGCTGTGGTGGACACCGGCGTGGATTATAACCATATCGACTTGGCCTCTAACATCTGGACCAATACCGGGGAGATCCCCGGCAACGGCATTGATGACGACGGTAACGGCTTCATCGATGACGTGCGGGGGTGGGATTTCGTCACCAACGACAACGACCCTTATGACGGGCATGGCCACGGGACACATGTCTCAGGCACCATTGCAGCTGTGGGTAACAACGGCGAAGGTATCGTCGGCGTGGCCCCGGCCGCCAAGATCATGCCGTTGAAAGGGCTTGATGATGGGGGTAGCGGCAGTTCCTACGGTCTGGCCAGGGCCATTAGGTACGCTGCGGATAACGGTGCTGATGTCATCAATAACAGCTGGGGGTGTAGCAGTGCCTGTCCATCCAACCCGGTGGCAGAGGATGCAGTAAGATATGCCCACGAACTGGGTGCGGTGGTGGTCTTTGCAGCTGGCAACAGCAATGGCGACGTTAACCAGTATTCACCGGGCAACCAGGCCAACGAGGTCATCACTGTGGCGTCCAGCTCTGAGTTGGACACAAAGAGCGACTTCAGCAATTTCGGCAGCGCCATCGACGTGTCGGCGCCCGGAGGCGGCGACGATGGGACCAGCAGCAACCGGGTAGGCCGCAACATCCTGTCTTTGCGGGCCGGCAGTACCGACTTATATGCTGACGGCCTCTGCACCGTCGGGGTGGGTTACTACCGGGCCAGGGGAACCTCCATGGCCGCCCCGCATGTGTCCGGGGTAGCCGCTCTGGTTGTTGCCAGCCATCCGTCGTTCACACCTGGCGACGTTTCTCAGGCCCTTCGCGCATCGGCGGACGATATCGATACACCGGGATTCGACCTGAGCTCCGGAGCCGGGAGGGTAAACGCGCAGCGTGCGGTTAACATTACCGCAGTGCCTAGAGTGAGGATTACCTCCCCGTTGAATTATGTATTCATAACCAACGGAGCCCGCACGGTTACGATCAAAGGCGATGCCTACGGCGCAAATTTTGCCAAATACCGGTTGTCATACGCTCCTGTGAACAGTGTTGACAGCCAGGGTCAGTTCTCTCCTGTTGTCGGCACCTGGAAGACGCTGGTGTCAGAATCGACCCAGAGCGTGATCGATGGCGTTCTGGCAGAGGCAAGCAACAGCCTGTTCCCGCTAGGCTGGAGCTATCTTCTGAAACTGGAGGTAACAACGACTGATGATAAAGTGTTCAGTGATATCAAGGAGATTCAATTTTACAAGGAAGATCCCCGCTTTAATGTTCTGACAACCGGTGAAGTAAATAGTACCCCATGTTCGGAAGGTGACAGGTTTGCTTGGCGGGAAACTGAACCGCAGGGTACGAATCGTTACGTCGGCAAGGTGTACGATGGTGTGACAAACAGGATGTATACCATCTACCCTGAGGAAGGGAGGGAGGGGGCGTGGGTTGACAAGATTTTCCTCAACGCGAACAAGATCATTTGGTATGAAACCAACTACAGTTACGGCAAAATCGGCATTGCGTCTCTAAACCCAGCCGGGGATATGATTGTCGAAACCGTATTCCCTAATGAACTGTTCTCTGCTGGTCAGAACAAAATTCTGATGAACCAGGGTGAGAATACGATTCCAACCGGACAAACAGTCTACCTGTTTGATCTGACCACAAATACCCTTTCTCCGGAATATCGCTTGCCCCCCGGGGACTATTCCCAGTTCTGGCCGTCGGTTCTGGGAGACAGCGTGGTAACGAACATGTGGTACCCAGGCGGCATCAACGATGACGTGACTGTAAATCTGACCGACCTGCCAACTGGGTATAATGAGGTTGTCAGAACGGTTACCGGTGACAGTAGCGTGCAGGGGGCGATCAATGGCCCTGGTGTCGTAGTTTGGACCGAAAGGCTTTCTCTAACTGATGGGGACCATCTTTGGTGCTTTGACAAAACTACCAAGGCGATTAGGTTTGTGGATGAATCACATCCCTACTCATTTGCAACCGATGGGAAGTCCATTCTCTACACCAAATTCGGTACGGAGTCCGGAGAGCTAAAAACCAACCTCTACTCTTACAACATCGCCACTGGGGCAAAATCGTTTTATGCCACGAACCATCTGAAACTCGCAGCAAACAACATGTGGCCGAGTTTTGGCACGAAGCACATACAATGGTCAGCGACCCCCTTGATCATGGTCAGCAATGAGGTGCCGGTTCTGGGATCAGTGGGGAACCAGGCTGTTGCCATTAATGCAACATTCACTTTACCGATAACTGCCGCTGATTCAGAGCAGGACAAGGTAGATCTTGATGCAGTGGGAGGGATCTGGCCCGATGCTACAACTTCCCTCCCTTCTGGTGCAACCTTCACCGATAATGGAAACGGGACAGGCACACTGCAATGGACGCCGACACAGCCAGGTGTCTACACGGTATCCTTCCTCGCAAGGGATTTTAGCGGACGGAAGGAAGAGACGTGGAACAGTATGCAGTCTGCCACTTTTCTGGCATATGATCCGAGTAGTCCGCTGAAACCGCTCGCTGTAACAATCGCCGGAGACGGGACGGTGAATTCCTCGCAAGGGGCTGGACTGAACTGCTCCAGCGCTAGCTGCAGCCAGGACTATTCCGATGGCACCAATATCGTACTTACCGCCACACCTGGTCCCGGCTATGCCTTCAGCGGATGGTCCGGCGCTTGCAGCGGAATTGCACCGTGCGCTCTGACGATGAACCAACCTCGTATAGTCACAGCCACTTTTGCACCTTCGTATTTACTTGAAGTAAAACTGTCCGGTAGTGGCACGGTCCATTCGTCTCCGGCGCCGGACGTCAACTGCTCATCTTCATCTTGCCGTCAATCATACGCTAATGTTTCGGTGGTGACCCTCACCGCAACCCCCGCTCCCGGGTTTGTCTTCAGTGGCTGGTCCGGCGACTGCAGTGGTATGGAAACGTGCATGGTGACGATGAACCAGGACCAAAGCATCACCGCAACATTCATTCCTACCTATCCACTCAACGTCACAGTTTCAGGCAGCGGTACGGTTCATTCATCCCCGTCTACGGACATCAGCTGTTCATCAGGCACCTGCAGTAAAACCTACCCGAGCGGTTCCGTGGTGACGCTAACTGCCTCGCCATCGACCGATTATCTGTTCACTGGCTGGTCCGGGGCGTGCGGTGGCACCGGTGACTGCACGGTTACCATGGACGCCGCCACGGCGGTTACCGCATCGTTCATAAACCCCAATCACCGCACACTCTCCGTTACCGTCTCAGGCAGCGGTACGGTTCATTCATCCCCATCGCCAGATATCAACTGCTCATCCGGCACCTGCACGGTATCCTACATGGTCGGCTCTGCAGTGACACTCTCGGTAGTTCCATCAGCCGGTTTTGTCTTTAGCGGCTGGACTGGGGACTGCAGCGGCACCGATACGTGCACTGTTCCGATGGACCAAGCAAAAAGTGCCACTGCAATCTTCACGAAGACGAGTTCGCTGCTCTCAGTCTCAATTATTCTCAGCAGGGGTACTGTCCATTCATCTCCCCTTCCGGATATTGACTGCACCACCGGTACCTGTACCCAGTGGTATGACCTTGGAACAAACGCCACCCTAACCGCCTCACCTGGCCCTGTTTCCTATTTCGGTGGCTGGACCGGCGCCTGCAGCGGCTCCGGGACCAATAATGCCTGCATGGTTACCATGAACCAGGATCAAGGCGTCGGGGCTATTTTCTATGGCTGCGGCTCAATGGTCTCATCCAGTTGTTTTCAATATATTCAATCGGCTTTATCCAATGCGTCAAGTGGCAGTACGATCAAGGCCAGGGGAGGGGTTATTTATCAGAGTCTTGTGACTACGCAGTCTGTCTCATTAAGTCTTGAGGGTGGGTATGATGTTGAATTCACCAACCGCGCCGACTTTACATCCATACCTCAATTGACAGTGATGTACGGCGATCTAACGGTGAGCGATATCATTATTAAATAATGACAGCGCTAATCTCTCTCAGCTGGAGCGAACCGTCAGAGCCCTGTGATGGCGCTGCGCGCCAGTTCGTCGCACCGTTCGTTCTCGCTATGGCCGTCGTGACCGCGCACCCAGCGCCATTCGACATTGTGGATCTTCGTAAGCTCCACCAAACGTTCCCATAAGTCGCGGTTAACTACCGGCTCCCGCTTGCTGTTGATCCACCCCTTCCGGATCCAGCCGGGAAGCCATTCCGTCATCCCCTTGACCAGATACTGCGAATCGGTTGTGATTACGACCTTGCAGGGGCGCTTCAGGGCAGAGAGCCCGGCAATTGCCGCAGTCAGCTCCATCCGGTTGTTGGTGGTGGCAGGTTCGCCGCCGGAGAGCTCCTTCTCGGTGCCATTGAACCGGAGGATCGTCCCCCAGCCGCCCGGCCCCGGATTGCCGCTGCAGGCACCGTCGCAGAAGATTTCAACAGCGTCCGACATAGGTACCCTCTTCCCTGAGCAGGTTCTCAATCCCATCCATGACCCGATCCACGATCAGCTGGTGGGTTTCCTTGCAATCATCCCGCTCGAAAAGATCGCTGAAATCGATCGGCTTGCCGAATACAACCATCCCCTTCTGGCCGAAACCGGGGAATTTCCAGCGGTTCAGTCCGATCAGGGCGGTCGGAACCACGGCCGGCCGCACATCGTAGATAATCTTCCCCACGCCCCGGTTCCCTTTCCCCAGCCGGCCATCCTTGTGCCGGGTCCCCTCCGGGTAGAGCATTACCCGCTGGTCAGCAAGCAGCTCATTAATTGTTTTCCCGGCGCGGACGTCCCTGCCGCGCCTGACCGGGAATGCGCCCCAGGAGCTGTAAAGCCAGCGGGTAAAGGTCTTGGCGAACAGCTCTTCCTTGGCGGGCGCCCAGAGCATACTCAGCGGGAAGCTGCGGATAACCGCCCAAGGCAGGAAGATCGTCTCATAAGCCGAAATATGGTTGGCGGCAAGCAGTACCCCGCCCGACTCCGGGATATTAGCCGCTCCCTTGGTGCGGAAATCGTTCAGAAACGACGCATACAGGCCGATCACATTCGCGGAAAAAGTGACCCACAAGCGCCTGGCGAAAGAGACCTTCATCCATTGCCCTCCGGAAGTATGAAATAAAACGTGGCGCCTTCCCCTACTCGCCCCTCGGCCCAGACCTGGCCGCCGTGGCGCTCCACAACCCTTTTTACCGTGGCCAGGCCGATCCCGGTGCCGGGAAACCGTTTGCTGTCATGAAGCCGGGAAAACGGTTTGAAGAGGTTGTCGGCAAACGCCATATCGAACCCGGCGCCGTTGTCCCGGATAAAAAACCCTTTCCCCCTAACAGTGTCGCACCGGTCGAATATTATCGATGCCGAAGGGGTATCGGCAGTGTATTTCCAGGCATTGCCCAGAAGGTTTTCGAGCAGGATCCGGATCAACCCGCAATCGCCGTAAGCTGTGAGCCCCGGAGCAATGTGGCACGAGACAGTGCGCTCCGGGTAGATGAGCCCGAGATCGGCAGCGATTACCAGGGCCAGTTCAGAGAGATCCAAAGAAGTCAGATTGATCTGTCTGTGCGAGATGTTGGCCAGCATCTGGAGAGAATCGATCAGCTCTTCCATTCTCTGGCTGGCATCGCAGATCGTGTTGATGAAATAGGCCGAAGGGTCTGCTCCGCCGGGATCGCTGTTTTCCTTCAGATAGTGGGCGGCCGTGTAGATCACTGTAAGCGGCTTCCTGAGATCGTGGGAAACCGAGTGGGCAAAGGACTCCAGCTCCCGGTTAAGGGATTCGAGAGCAGCGGCCTTTCTCTTAAGCCTCGCTTCCGACTGCATATGGGAAGAGATGTCCCTGACTACCTCGATGCCGGCAACGATATTGCCGTTTCCATCCCGCAACGGCGAAGCAATGATCTCGATATGCGTCGTGGCTGAACCGGCTGGTGTCTGCTTGACCAGCTTGTGAATCCCGCCGTCGTTAAATGCGGCTATTATCGGGCAATCCGGGCATGGGGCATCCCCCCCTCCGTATGAGCTGTAACATTGCATCCCGATGAAATTCCCGCCTGACATCTGCCGATGCACATCGTTCTGATACAGGACGTTGAGCCCGGTATCCTGAATACTTATACCGTCGCCGATTGCGGCCACAATCGCTTCGCTCTTGGCACGCTCTGCGGCAGCCTCTTCCAGGGCCGTCTTTAGCTGGTGATCGAGCCGGTCGCGCTGGTGGATTACGACGCAGACAAATGCGGTGAACAGCGAGAGAAAGAGCGCGAAGGAAGTCCGGTACCACAACTCCTTCGTAGTCGGACTGAATAGCTGTTGAGCCAGTTCCCCGCCGTCGAAAAGTATTGAGTCGATAAAGGCATCGGCTCCCCAGAACAGGACAATGCAGCAAAGAGCAATAAGAATAATGTGTGATTTCTTGAATTCCGGCATATTCTCCTGCTAACGATTCATCTATTCAGCTCCCCGGAAGGGAGGGATATCGCGCCCAACGCCCGGCAATTACCATGCTGCAGGCAGGGCAGACGTCAGCCGTTATCCTTACTCCGGTCACGCGGAAACCGGTCCGGCAGACCAGGGGGGTCTTGCAACCCGGACAGACCGTATCTTCGCGCCCCGTTTCGACGGCATTCCCCTGATATATATACCTAAGTCCCGCCTTCTTCCCGATTTCAGCGGCACGATGCAGGGTTGCCACAGGCGTCGGCGGCCGGTCGGTCATCAGGTATGTGGGGAAGAATCTGCTGATATGCCACGGCACATCCACTCCGAGTTCGTCGGCGATGAAACGGGTCAATCCTTCCAGCTCCTCATCGCTATCATTAAGCCCGGTGATCAGCAGAGTCGTCAGTTCAACCCAGATGCCGCGGCGGCAATAATCCCGGATCGTGTCCAGAACCCCGTCCAGCCCGGCGCCGGCAATCTCGCGGTAAAAGCTGTCGCTGAACCCCTTGAGGTCGATATTGGCGGCATCAAGAACAGGCGCAATGAGATCAAGGGCATCAGGGGTAATATACCCGTTGGTGACGAAAACATTGGCCAGCCCGGCCTTGCGGGCCAATCGAGCCGTATCCAGGGCAAATTCAAAAAAGATTGTCGGTTCGGTATAGGTATACGATATTGACCGGCATCCCGAAGCGATTGCGCTGCTTACAACCTCCTCGGGAGTCCGGAGTACCCCCGGGATCTGCGTAGTCCCCGGCGGCACCTGCGATATGGTGTAATTTTGGCAATGGCGGCACCTGAAGTTGCACCCGGCTGTTGCAATGGAATAGGTGCTGCTTCCCGGCTGGAAGTGAAACAACGGCTTTTTCTCAACCGGGTCGATGCTCTCGGCAACGACTTTTCCGTAGACAAGCGTAACGAGAGTCCCGTCACGATTCTCCCTGACTCCGCAGATCCCGCGTTTCCCGGCAGCAATGCGGCAGAGATGACGGCAGAGATGGCAACGGACCGCATCGTCATCGACTCTTTCGTAGCAAAGTGCTTCTTGCATGCCCACCTCCCTAAAGGTATGAAGCCATCCCTTTTAGAACATGAAACGCCTCATGCTGATATTGAGCAAAATCGCCACTCCCATCATGGAGGTTATCAGCGAAGTCCCGCCATAGGAGAGGAACGGAAGCGGCACCCCGACAACCGGAAACAGTCCGACAACCATCCCGATATTGATGACTATATGCCAGAAGATCATGGCGGTCACCCCCACGGCCAGGAGACGGCCGAACTGGTCATTGCAGCGGCCGGCAATCTGGAGCCCCCAAAGCACCAGAAACAGATAAAGCATCAACAGGAGTATACACCCCAGCAGCCCCCACTCTTCGGCAAAGACGGAAAATGCGAAATCGGTATGCTGCTCGGGGAGAAATCGGAGCTGGGATTGTGTTCCCTTCATATACCCCTTGCCCAGAATCCCCCCGGAGCCGACGGCGATCTTGCTCTGGATAAGATGGTAGCCGCTTCCGAGCGGGTCCCGTTCGGGATTGAGGAAGTTTAGTATCCGGTTTTTCTGATATTCCCGCAAATAGAAGTGCCAGCCCAGGTATATTGCCGGCGCCAGAGCCAACAGCGCTGAGACCAGCAGCTTCCAGCGGATACCGACAAAGACCATTATAGAACATGCAACGAGTATGACCAGTATGGCGGTGCCGAGATCGGGCTGCTTCATGATCATCAGGGCAGGCGCACCCAGGAGCATCAGCGGGTAGGCGATCTCGCGGAAGCTGATGCCGTCAACCGCGTAGTTTTTGCTGAAATATCTGGCAAAGGTCATGATTATTACAATCTTCATCGGTTCAGACGGCTGCACGTTCATTATACCCAGATTCAGCCAGCGGGTTGCGCCCATGGTCGTTTTTCCGACCAGCATCACCAATACCAGCAGCACCAGCACAGCGCCATAAAACCAGTAGGAAAGATCTTCAAAGATATGATAGTCAATGCTGCAGACGAGCACCATCAGGAGCAGTCCGCCACCGGTCCAGTAAAGCTGCTTGATACAGAACGGCAGGCCTGTGGCACGATATGATGCGGATGCGCTGTAGATATTCATGATGCCGGCGCCGATGAGAAGCATCACCAGGAAGAAGAATACCCAGTCAAAGTTTGTGAACAGCCGTCGATCAATCACTAACGGTCTCCCTCTTTCTGCTCATCTCTGTCAGCGGCATCTTCTGCTTCGTCGCTCTCATCGACCTTTGCCGCTGGTTTCTTGATAACGCCCTTCTGTTCGAAATACGCCCGTAAAATCGTGCCAGCAATCGGTGCGGCTGCTGCTCCGCCATGCTCGCCATGCTCGATTACCACCGAAACCGCCACTTCCGGTTTTTCAAACGGTGCAAAGGCGACAAAAAGGGCATGATCCCGATACTGATAAGCAACTTCCCGCATTTTTGCGTCGCGCTGCTTGACCACCTGCGACGTCCCGGTCTTGCCGGCAACCTTTACCTCATAGAGCCGGGCCGCTCCGCCGGTTCCGTGCGGCTCGTTCACCACTGCAAGAAGCCCCTCCTTGACGAGGCGAAAATTCTGCGGCTTGACTGCGGGACGGTATAATACCTCCGGCTTGTACTCCTTCAGGACGCGGCCATCTGGATCAACCACGCGTTTAACGAGATGCGGGCGGTATACCGTCCCCTCATTGGCAAGCGCTGCGGTCATTGAAGCAAGCTGTATCGGCGTCATCAGGGTATATCCCTGGCCTATCGATACCGGCAGCGTCTCGCCGCGAAACCACTTTTTGCCGTACTTCTTCTCTTTCCATTCCGTGGTGGGAATCAGACCGCTTTTTTCGTTCTCCAATCCCACCCCTAAAGCGCTGCCAAGCCCGAACCGCCTTGCCATCTCGGCAATCCGGTCAACCCCGACCTTTTCCGAAAGCTGATAAAAATAGACATCGCACGACTCGCGCAATGCCCTCTTCAGATCGACTGTGCCATGCCCCTTTTTGTCCCAGCATTTGAAGGTATCCTTGCCGACGTCATAGGACCCTTTACAGGTCACAGTGGTATGCTCGTCGATCATGCCGCTTTCAAGACCGGCAAGCGCCGTAATAATCTTGAAGGTGGAGCCCGGAGGGTATTGCCCCTTGAGCGCCTTGTTTTCCAGCGGGTGCCGCTTGTCTTCAAGATAGGATTTCCATACGTCTTGAGGCATTTTACCCGCGAACAGAGAAGGGTCAAACCCGGGGCTGCTCACAAAGGCAAGAATTTCTCCGGTATCGACCTCCATGACGACCGCTGCGCCGGCCCTATCCCCGAAGGCCTTTTCCGCCGCCTGCTGGACCGCATGATCTATGGTCAGCACCAGGCTGTTCCCCACTGTCGGCCTGGTCTCACTTAATGTCCTGAGATATCGGCCGCGGGCGTCGACTTCGATCTGCCTGCCGCCGTTGATTCCGTGAAGGAACTTTTCCCAGCTTCGCTCTAAGCCGTTTTTGCCGACATAATCACCCTGGTTGTATTCGCTGAACTCCTCCTTCTCAAGATCCTGCTCGGTTATTTCCCCGAGATAGCCAAGAAGATGCGCGGCAAGGATTCCCGAGGGGTACTCTCGTATCGGCTTCATCTCGATGTCTATCCCCGGAAGCCAGAGCTGGTTCTCTTCCAGGAATTCCAGCTGGTCCCGGCTGATGCCTGAGGCAATGACAATCGGAAAATACTTTGCGCGCCCCTTCCCTTTTTCCCAACGCTGCAGCAGTTCGTCCCGGTCAAGGCCGAGGTAGCGGGAGAGGGCGGACAACAACGTATCCTTGTCTTTAACCTCCTGGGGCACAATGGCAACGCTGAATGATGGCGTGTTTCTGACCAGAACCTTACCGTTTCGGTCGAGGATGTTCCCTCTTGAAGCGGCCACGGGAACGAAACGCAATCTGTTGATTTCAGAGAGTTCTTTGAGCCGGTCTGAGTCAATGACCTGCAGATACCAGAGCCGGGCCGCCAGGATCAGAAAAAAGAATCCGACAATTGCCGCCCCCCAGAGAACTCGCTGACTCCGGTCCCGGTTGCCGCGGAGATACTGTTGCCCGCTCACCCCAGCTCCTCCTTATCCTGTTTGCCGATAAGAGAAAAACAGAGGGATGCGGCCAGGGCGTTAACCAGTCCTTGAGGGATGAGCGAATACAGCAGGGTTCCGATTATCCCCCCTGCCGAAGAAAACAGGGCCAGCAGAATCAGTTGGGTTATGCCACAGGCCAGGGTTGTAATAAAAACCGAGAGCGTCATCAGGTAACGGCTGTCGGCATACAGACGATGGGCGATATTGTGCAGGACGATAAAGGTGATCAAATAGGAGATGCCGTTCAGGCCGAGGTACAATCCGCTTACCGTATCCTGAATCAACCCGAAGAGATATACCAGTGCGGCGCCCCACAGACTTGAAACCGTCAACCCGATCCAGACAACTGCAACCAGCAACAGATTCGGTTTGAATGGATCGGCCAGCACAGCGGGGAAAATGGTTATCTGAAAAACAAACGCAACGAAGAATGCTATGGCAGTACGAACGATATTAGTCATTACGTCTCTTCAAGAGGACAAGCACCTCTTCCAGCCTTGAGATCATCACCGAAGGCCGGACCTCAATGGTTTGGAAAATCCCGTATTCCCCTTTTTTGACCATGGTAACCTCGCCTATCGGCAAACCCTTGGGGAAGATACCGCCAATCCCTGAGGTGACAACCTGATCGCCAACCTTCACGTCCTCTTCCCTGATTGCGAATTCCAGTACAAGCCTGCCGCTACCCGCGCCCCGCACCACCCCGCGCGCGCGTGAACGCTGCACAACCGCAGCAATACCGCTTGAATGGTCGGTAATCAACAGAACCCTGCTGCTGTTGCCGGAGACCTTTATTAACTGCCCGACAACACCGTCGGAAGCAACCACCGGCATCCCTTCCTGAAAACCATCGTTCCCACCGCGATCTATCAGCATCGTCTTGAACCATGGGGCACCGTCTTCTCCGATGATTGAAGCGGCTACTGCCGGAATGGGCACTGTCCCTTTCAATGTCAGAAGCTTTTTCAGCCGTTCGTTTTCGAGCAGCGCGTCCTGCTCGCCGATCAGCCGTCCATTCATAAGCCTGAGCTGTTCAAGTAGTTCCCTGTTCTGTTTGCGAACGTTTACCAGGGCTGAATAGTCGTTCCATAAGGTTTCAGCTCCGGCAGAAACCTTGGCGCCGAGGCTGAACAGAGGAGAAAACATGGTAAGCAGGCCGCGCTCAAAAATATTGGCGTCTTCTCTGTTCTTGAGATTACTGGCAAAAACCAGGAAGGCAGCAAGCAAAACTAGCCCGATAATGAAACCTTTCCGGTATTTTTTAATCAATTCCCACATGAATTCAGTCCCAAAAGGTGAAGGGGAGACAGTAGTCCCCCCTTCTAGTCAAACAATTTTCAACTGGTCCGGAATGGACGGCTCAATGTTAGTCCAGGAGGTAAAGCATCTCAGCGGCCTCTTCATGGCGGATCTCGTCAACCGGCGAACGCTTCCCTTCTCCGGCATAAAGGCGGTTGGGGGCATTAAAGACAATGCCGTTTTCCTGACCGATGTTTTTATAGGCATGAATGACCCCGGGGGGAACGATAAGCATTACCGGTGCATCCAGACCGGCATAAATCACCTGGCGCACGCCGAAAGTCGGGGAATCGCCCCTTGAGTCCCAAAGGTAAACCTTGAAATTGGATGGACCGATAAAACAGAAATAGTCGGTCTGATCCACATGCTCGTGAGGTCCCCGCGCAACTCCCGGTTGAGTCATGGAAAGGTATGCCATTACCGGCATGAGGCCGCTATCGAGTTCGTCGGACCGGAACAGTTCCGCAAGCCAGCCGCGTTCATCCAGAAACTTGGTCAAGGGCCGGACAACAACATCATGAATCTTACCTTTACGAAACTGCTCAGACATTCCCGCCTCCGGCGCCACAAAGATCGGTTTCGTTGTAAACCCGTTGCAGATACTCTCGATAGGATGATTTCGGGGTCTCTTCAATGACCTCGGCCATTCTGCGGCAGTCAATAAACCCCATCCTCAGGGCAATTTCTTCCAGGCAAGCAATCTTTAACCCCTGCCGTGCTTCCAGGGTGCCGATGAAATGGCTGGCTTCAAGAAGGCTTTGGTGGGTTCCGGTATCAAGCCATGCAATGCCGCGACCGAGCTTTTCCACCCTCAGTTCTCCGCGGCGCAGATACTCCAGATTGACATCGGTAATTTCAAGTTCTCCCCTGGGTGAGGGCTTGAGGGATTTAGTTATTTCCACGACCTTGTCATCGTAAAGGTACAAACCTGGAACTGCATAATGGGTCTTGGGCCTGGCCGGCTTTTCCTCGATGCCGATCGCCTTGCCGCCGGCGTCGAACTCCACCACGCCGTAACGTTCCGGGTCGTTGACATAATACCCGAACACCAGCGATCCTTCGGAGAACTCACGCGCCAGGCGATCCAACCCCATCTTGCCGTAGAAGATGTTATCCCCGAGGATCAGCATCACCGGATCACCGGCAATAAACTCTTCCCCGACCAAAAACGCCTGGGCAATCCCTTTCGGCTCGGGTTGCACCCGGTACGTCAGCTTTATGCCCCAACGGGAACCGTCCCCCAGGAGCGTCTGGAACCTCGGGGTATCATGCGGTGTTGATATGATGAGGATATCTTTGACGCCGGCCATCATCATGGTCGCCAGCGGGTAGTATATCATCGGCTTGTCGTAGACAGGCTGAAGCTGCTTGCTGGCGACAAGGGTAAGAGGGTAAAGCCTGCTGCCGGCACCACCCGCCAAAACTATCCCCTTGGTTATCGACATGTAATTACTCCGGAAAAATGATTATGAACTGTTGTTATTATCACAGCGCCGCCAAATGCGTCAAACGATAAATCAGACGGTTTCCGACAAGATCGCCTCTGCTGCAGCAAGCAAATCGCTGAAAACAGCAGTTGCGGCCGGCAGAGACAATTGCTCTGTTGCCCCGTATCCGGTGAGCACCAGAGCAGACCGGCAACCGGCCGAGTTCCCGGCTTCCAGATCGGCCAGCTTGTCCCCGATCATCCAGGAGCTGCGAAGATCGATACCCAGCTCGCCTGCGGCCTGCTGCAACATCCCGGGGAGCGGCTTCCGGCAATTGCATGCGATCCGGTACTTCCCGATCCCATTATCAGGGTGATGAGGGCAGAAGTAATAGGCATCGACCCTGGCTCCAACCTGCACGAGGAGATGATCCATATAGCGATGCAGGCTCCGGACGTCATCTTCCGTGTAAAAACCTCTGGCAACGCCGGACTGGTTGGTCACCACAACGACTATGAACCCGGCCTCACCCAGGATCCGTATCGCCTCGGCCGCTCCGGGGATGAACTCGAACTCCTCCGGACGATGGAGATACTCCTTTTCCACATTGATGGTGCCGTCACGGTCGATGAACACTGCCCGCCGTTTACCGACTGCTGTATGCCGATCACTGGCCCCAGAGTCCACACTCACGTAAAGAGCCGTTTTTCCAGCAGATCGCAGACAATATGGATAATGGTGATATGTCCTTCCTGGATGCGCGGGGTATTGTCACTCGGCACTACAAGGCCGAGATCTACCATGGCTGCGATGGATCCGCCGTCTCTGCCAAGCAGTCCAACGGTCCGGCAACCGAACCCCTTAGCTGCTTCCAGTGCGATCACGACATTTTCGGAGCTACCGCTGGTCGATATGCCGACCACAACATCCCCCGGCCGGGCAAACGCCTCGACCTGACGGGCGAAGACCCGGTCAAAACCATAATCGTTGCCGATTGCGGTAAGTATCGAGGAATCGGTGGTAAGGGCTATGGCCGGAAGCGCCCTCCGTTCCATCTTGAACCTGCCGACTATTTCCGCGGCAAAATGCTGGGCATCGGCAGCCGAACCGCCGTTTCCCATTATGATCAGCTTATTGCCGCCATCAAGCGCTTCGGATAACAGCTCCACAAAACGCTCAATTTCATTTGCCAGGGATGAGGCAATACCGGAAATCACCCGCCGGTTTTCCTCAAGCTGCCGAGTTATCTCACTTTTCACTTTCCCCTCCGGGATTCCAGGTGGAAATATTTTTCTGATAATGGTCGCGCTGATTATTAGTGACAATCTGCGCAAATTCTGAAAATGCGGCCGGCTCAGCACCACATTCAAAACCGGGCCGGTCATCCCAACTCAGATGCCTAACCGGCAGGCCATACGCGGATGCGGCCGCAACCGCTCTTTTGATACTGCGATCCGGCAGCAATCGCGAGAGGGTATGAATCGTGATATATTCGTGACAACGGTCGAGCCCGGCACTGGCCAGCTCCGATGTATTAGTGGGATGCGTAATGATTATTATCCTGTGCCCCTGACGGGCAGCAGTGGCTAAAATTGCATAGCGTTCCTTGGCCAGCGTAACCTCAGAACCTTTCGGAACGTGAAGGCAAAACGCCATCTCCTCCCCCCATGACTCCGAGAAGATGGCCCGAATTCTCTGCTCATGCTCAACTCTGCGGGCCGCTGACCCGAGTGTTGCCTCTTCAGACTTCTCTACCAGGCTATCAGGAACAATACACGTTCGATACCCTTCTCGCCAGCACCTGCGGGAATACTCCTTGAGGCACCATGCCGCCCCATCCATCTGCTCGTCGAAATTTCCGGCGGTATCATAAAGCGACCGCCGCATCAGGAGCGCCGCAAAATCTGCCGAAGAAAGTTCCATACCGCGAGAAAGTGCCCCATTGCGACTGCTGGACCGTTTTCCGTCTTTTTCTATATATTTCGGGACAACAACGCCGCAATCCGGGGTCTGATGCAGGAAATCATACAACGGCTCAAACCAGCCCGGCCGGACAATGGAATTCTGACGCACTATCGCTACATATTTTGACTCCGCACGGCTCAACCCCCTGTTAACGGCCTTTACAAACCCCTCATTGACAAGGTTTTTCAAAAACAACACCCTGACATCGAGCGCTTCGGCAAACTCCTCAAGCATCCGCTCGGTTTCCCGGTCGCTGCTGTTGTCCACAAGGATCAAGCGGGTATCGGCAGTGTTTTGTACCAGGCTCACCAGACAGGCGCGGGTCTCAACCGGACGGTTCCAGATTGGGACAATTATGTCAACGGATTCATGGCTCATAGAAGAATTATGTCGGTACCGCCCGGGAAACAAAAAACGCAACATCTCAAGCGAGCATAGAGAGTCAGGTTGACTGAGGGTCTCCGGGCACTTGCTCCGTTGCGTTTCGATCAAACATTCATAAACTGCAAATGGTAACGCTAAGAAGTGATTGCCACACTCCTGAGGAGGTTCAGTTCGTCAAGCACCTTTCCGGAGCCGAGCACAACGCAGGAGAGGGGATCTTCGGCCGTGACCACAGGGAGCCCCGTCTCCTCGCGCAGCAGGAGGTCCAGGTTTCTCAGCAGCGCTCCACCGCCGGCAAGCACTATCCCTTTATCGACTATGTCAGCGGCAAGTTCCGGCGGAGTTCTCTCCAGGCAGATCTTGACCGCTTCGACAATGGCATTGACCGGCTCTGAGAGAGCTTCCCTGATTTCGTCGGAGTTTATCTCCACTGTCTTGGGAATCCCGGAAACCAGATCGCGCCCTTTTACCTCGATAGTGTGCAGGTCTCCGGCAGAATAGGCCTCGCCGATCTCGATCTTGATGATTTCAGCGGTCCGGTCGCCGATCAGAAGATTGTACTTTCTCTTGATATACTGGACGATCGCCTCATCCATCTTGTCGCCGCCAACCCTTACCGACTTAGTATAAACGATTCCCGCCAGTGAGATTACCGCCACCTCGGTCGTGCCGCCGCCGATATCCACGATCATGTTACCAGAAGCCTCGGTAATCGGAAGCCCGGCCCCTATTGCCGCAGCCATCGGCTCTTCAATGAGATAGACCTCCCTCGCTCCTGCAGACTCGGCCGATTCCTTAACGGCGCGCTTCTCCACCTGGGTAATCCCGGAAGGAACGCAGATCACTATTCTGGGCCGAACCAGGGTTTTCCTGTTGTGCACGCGATGAATAAAATACCGGAGCATCTCCTCGGTAATGTCGAAGTCGGCTATGACCCCGTCCTTCATCGGCCTGATCGCCGTGATACTCCCCGGAGTGCGGCCCAGCATCTTCTTGGCCTCCATGCCCACGGCGAGAACCTTCTGCTGACCGTTATTCATTTTCTGCACTGCAACTACAGACGGTTCACGCATGACAATACCTTTGCCCTTCAGATAGACAAGGGTATTAGCGGTTCCAAGGTCTATGGCGAGATCGTTGGAGAACATCCCGAAAAGATAATCAAATATCTTCAACATTTATTGTAAGCTCCTTGATGTAGCGAATCAGATTAAAAGATTTTCCGGAAAGTTCGGAATCGTAACAGATTCAACCCATTGATGCAAGGATCAATTTTAATCCAACCCATGAACTACAAGAATTTACTTGACACCTGAATGGCCGTGATGCTAAAAGAGATTTTCTTTCTGACATCATAAACATTTGCATCGATATATGGAGGTGTAGTTTGGCTCATCACAAATCAGCACTCAAGAGAATCAAGCAGAACGAAAAGAAGCGGCTTCGCAACCGTCATGTCCGCTCCACCCTTCGCACTTTCGTGAAGAATGTACGTGAGGCGGTGGCAGGCAACAACCAGGATGCTGCCCGGGAAGCACTTGCTGCTGCCATTCCGGTCATTGACAAGGCGGCTTCCAAAGGGGTTATCCACCCCTCAAACGCATCGCGAAGCGTATCAAGGCTGACCAAACTGGTGAATACGCTTAACTAGCGCACCGGTATTGCATGATTTCAAAGGGCGTGCTCAGCACGCCCTTTTGCATTAGTTAAGGTTCCCGCCGCAAATCTTCGCTACCAGCTCTCCGATTACGATTGTAGACCTGCCCCCGCTTTTCATCGCCAGATCTGCCGAGAAAAACAGCTCAAAGAGCAGCCGGCAGTCCGTCGTGGTAAAATTTCGCGCCTGTTTGAGCATCCCTTTCAGGAAATACGGATTGATCCCGGTCTTCTTGGCGATTTCCTGTTCGCCGGCACTGCGGTCAATCAACTCCCGTACCTGCCAGATCTGTCGAAAATGACGGGTGATCATCGCAAGGAGCATCAAAGGCGCCTCGCCGTCCCGAAGAATGGTCTGAAGCTTCCTCATCGCAGCAGCGAGGTTCCTGTCCCCAAGGGCATTGGTTAGTTCAAAAACATTGTCCACCTTGGTATCGGAAACAATGCTGCGAACATCCGACAGCTCTATTGTCGGGCGTTGACCTGCGTACGTCGCGACCTTTTCGATCTGGGAAGCCAGTTCCTGCAGATTGTTCCCGACAAGATGCACCAGCATCTCCGCGGCCGCCGGATTGATCTTCTTGCCGTACCCTCCGGCCTCGGCCCTGATGAATCCGCCGAGCTGGTTCTCGTAAGGCCTTTTGCATTCCACCAGAACGCCGTGCTTTTTAAGTTCTGTGAAGAATTTTTTCCGCTGGTCGATTTTTTCTCCCTGGATTATCAGGCAGGTGGAAGGGGAAGGGTTCTGGAGATAGATCGAGAGCTGATCCAAAGCTGCCGAAGAGAGGGCCTCCCCGCGCTTTACCAGGACCACCCGCCAGTCGGCAAACATCGGCATCGTCTGGGCGGTGTCGGCCACCTCTTCACCCTTGCACTCGGCTCCGTAGTACACATTGAGATTAAAGTCGCGGCTTGCCGGATCTACGAGACGTTCCAGAAGCCTGTTGATCCCCCGTTCCATGAGATAAGGCTCATCGCCATGGAAATAATAAATTGGCGCGATCTCTCCCCTGCCGATTGCTGCGTCAAGTTCTTCTGGTTTCACTTCCGGTCCCTCAAGCTGTAATTGCAAACAACGAAACGCCAGCGTCTAAAAGCTGTTTCCGCTTTCTCTCTCGATATCTTCGGCCAGTTTCCGGCACAGCTCGCGTCGCGCCGCATCCTCGGCATTAAGCTTTAAAGCAAGGTCGCTGCTGGTGGGATAGTCCTGTCCCGCTCGCAAGACCCCTTTCCATAGGACATTGCCGCTCTTGCGTTCCCGTAATGATGCCTCGACAGTCATCACCACCCGGTAGACCGCAACCTTGTCACTGGCGTTATATCCGCTTACAGACTCGCTGTAGTCAAGAATGTCCCCTGTGAGCTCAAGGTCGGCATTGGCAGGGCTCACTACCCTTCCACCGCCGGTCCGGGCAAAGAGGTCTACCAGCCTCTCGGTGACGCATGATTCCAGGTTTGGCCGGAACGTCTTATTGCCGAACAAAGGGATGGCAATCGTCTGGTTGCGGGAAACATCCCGCTTCACCAAACCGTAACCGCAGCCGGTCAAGACGGCAAATGCAATAAGAATTAACACTTTGATAAATCCGTACAACGGCTATCCTCCATAGTCGACGACCCCGCAAGCGTTGCCTGCAGGGTCGCAATGTCTTCACCCAAAAGGAGGGATCAGCCGACCACAATATTCAACAACTTGCCCGGTACGTAAATGACCTTGCGGATCGCCTTCCCCTCAAGATGCATCTGGATTTTCGGATCAGCCAGCGCCGCCTGCTGGACCGACTCCTGGGTAGCATCCGCAGGAACCGTGACCTTACCCCTGAGCTTGCCGTTTACCTGAAGAACAACCAGGAGTTCCTCATCCACTGCTGCAGAGGCGTCGTATCTCGGCCAGCCTTGCACCTCCACGCCACCTTCATGCCCCAGGACACGCCATAATTCCTCGGCAAAATGAGGCACGAACGGCGCCAGCAAGAGCACCATGGCTTCTACTGTCTCCTTGAGCACCGCTCTATTGGCGGAGTCATTCCTGGCCTCAAAGGAAAATACCGCATTGACTAGCTCCATGATGGCGGAAATCGCGGTGTTGAAGTGAAACCTCTCTCCGACATCTTCCGTGACCTTGCGAATGGTCTTATGCAGAACCCGGCGTAGCGCCTTTCCCTCGTCTCCCAGCTTATCGAGATCAAGCGGCCCGGCTCCTTCAAGCAGAGGCTTCAACTCAAAGACAAGTTTCCATACCCGGTTGAGAAACCGGAAACTTCCGTCCACCCCGTTGTCGCTCCAGTCGAGATCCTTCTCCGGTGGCGCGGCAAAGAGTGAAAAAAGACGCGCCGTGTCTGCCCCGTATTTCCGGATGAGCGCATCAGGATCGACCACGTTTCCTTTGGACTTGCTCATCTTTGCCCCGTCCTTGATTACCATCCCCTGGGTCAGAAGATTGGTGAACGGTTCGTCTATGTCAACGTAACCGAGATCCCGCAGGACCTTGGTGAAAAATCTGGCGTAGAGCAGATGCAGGACCGCATGCTCGATGCCGCCGATATACTGGTCCACCGACATCCAGTATTCGGTCTCGCCCTTGTCAATCGGCCCGGAATCGAAACTCGGACAACAGTAGCGCAGGAAGTACCAGGAGGACTGCACGAAAGTGTCCATGGTATCGGTTTCCCGGCGTGCCGGCTTGCCGCACTTCGGACAGGGGACCTTCACGAAAGATTCGACCTTGGCAAGAGGATTCCCGCCCTCACCGGTGAATGCCACATCCTTGGGGAGAATTACCGGCAGATCCTGTTCCGGAACCGGTACTACTCCGCAGCAGTCGCAGTAAATGACCGGGATCGGATTCCCCCAGTAACGCTGTCTCGATATCAACCAGTCGCGCAACCGGAAATTGACCGTCTTGGTACCGAGCCCTTTTGACTCGAGGTAGTCGGCAATCTTTTCCTTGGCGTCATTGCTGTTCATGCCGTTGAAATCACCCGAATTGGCCATGATGCCGGGTTCCGTGTAGGCGGATTTCATGGTTGTCGCATCGAGCAGATCCCCGGGCGGCTGGATAACCACCTGTAGCGGCAGATCGTATTTCTGGGCAAATTCGAAATCCCTCTGATCATGAGTCGGTACGGCCATAACCGCTCCAGTGCCATAGTCGAGAAGGACAAAATTCGCAAGATAGACCGGCATCCGCCGTCCGGTCACCGGGTTGATGCAGTACGACCCGGTGAATACCCCCTCCTTTTCCAGGTCTTCGGCAGTCCTCCTGGCCTTCTCGGTCTTTCTGACCCTGTCGATGAACGCCTCTACCTCACTGCGGCGGTCGGCAGTCGTCAGGTCCAGTGCCAGCGGGTGCTCGGGAGCCAGAGACATGAAGGTTGCACCGAAGAGCGTGTCCTGGCGGGTAGTAAATACCCTGATTGCATCGTCCCTGCCTTCGATGGCAAAGTCGATCTCGCAGCCGAAACTCTTCCCGATCCAGTTGCGCTGCATGACCAGTACCCGCTCCGGCCAGCCGGGGAGCCTGTTTGTCCAGTCGAGCAGTTCTTCGGCATAATCGGTAATCCGGAAAAACCACTGATCAAGTTCCTTCTGCATGACCTCGCTGTCGCATCTCCAGCAACAGCCATCTTCAACCTGCTCGTTGGCAAGAACCGTCTCACACTTCGGGCACCAGTTGACCGCAGCATTGCGCTTGTAAGCAAGCCCCTTGTCGTACATCAGCAGGAACAGCTTCTGCTCCCACTTGTAATAATCAAGATCGCAGGTGGCAAGCTCGCGATCCCAATCGTACGAGAGCCCCATCTTTTTCAGCTGGCCGCGCATGTAGGCGATATTGTCATACGTCCAGACAGCCGGGTGGCTCTTGTGCTGGATGGCCGCATTTTCCGCCGGCATCCCGAAGGCATCCCACCCCATCGGATGGAGAACATTGAAACCGTTCATCCGCTTAAACCTGGCGATTACATCGCCAATGGAATAATTCCTAACATGTCCCATATGGATACGTCCCGACGGGTACGGAAACATCTCGAGCAGATAGTATTTGGATCTGGCAGTATCATGGGAAACCTTGAAACTCTTGTTCTCTTCCCAATGTTTTTGCCATTTTTCTTCGACAACCGCTGGCTGGTATTTCTCCTCCACGCTCTCCTCCGAATCATTGATTACATAACTTCGTTATCGCCTTTATGGCATCTGGCACAATTAGGGCTTCCGGTAATATTATACGCATGGCAGGCACCGCACGATTTACCGGACTGCATTTCCGCCATCGTATATGACCTGCGGTTCACACCGGTGGCAAATATCTTGTAATGACAATCGACGCATTTGTATCCCTTTTCCTTATGCGCCTTGTGGCTGAAAAAAGCACTGCTCGTCTTTTTGTCGGGGAATTCATACTTGATCGCCTTGGTATGCGGATGGCACTTGTTGCAATCCTTCTTGACGGAAAAGGCTTCTTTGCCATCATGACAGGTCCCGCACGATTTACCGGATTCCATGTCGGGCATCGTGAAGGAACGTCTCCCCGGGCCAGCGATAAAGATGCTGTCATGGCACCGGTTGCAGCGATAGAGCGTGATATGAGCCGAGTGTTTGAACAACCCGCCCGAAGCCTTGAAAGGAATATCTTTGACCGGATGACAGCGGGTACAATTTGCGGCCGCAGTAAATGCATCCTTGTCGTTGTGGCAGCCACCGCAAGACTTGCCTGCCTCCATCTGTGCCATGGTATATCTTTTTGCCGCAACACCGGTGGTAAACAGCTTGTTATGACAATCATCGCACTTGTAAACCGATGTATGGAATTTGTGGCTGAACGGGGTAGGCCCTGCCCCCATGGAGTTTATCTGCAGTTCGGGTGCCCCCTGATGGCACCGGTTACAACTCCCGGCAACCGAAAAGGCATCCCTGCCGCTCAGATGGCAGGCACCGCAGGAAAGGCCTTTCTCCATATCCGGCATGGTCCTGCTCTTGTTGCCAACCCCGTCCTTGAACAGTTTGTTGTGACAGGCGGTACAGGAGTACAGGGCGTAATGATAGGTGTGACTGAACCTGGCGCTTAGGACAAAATCAATATCCTTCACCGGATGACAGCGACCGCAGTTTGCCGACACACTGAAGGCTGCTTTGCCGTTATGGCACCCGCCGCAGGATTCACCCTTCTCCATCTGTTTCATGGTGAAACGCTTGGCCATGGTCCCGGTGGTAAAAAGCTTGAAGTGACAGTCATCGCAACTGAACTTTTTCCCCATGTGAAAGGTGTGGCTGAAAACTGCCTTGCCTGCTCCGGGGATCTTCCATTCCAGTTCTTTTGTCCCGGTGTGGCAACGGTTGCAGTTTCCCCAGGCCGAGAATGCCATATCCCCCTCATGGCAGGCACCGCAGGAACGGCCGATTTTTTTCTCCATGTCGGCCATGGTGTATGCGGTACGGAGGGGGCCAGCTGTATAGATACCGCTGTGGCAATCTCCGCAACGGTAAATCTTGAGATGGAATGAATGCGGGAACAGGGCCTGGGATGCCTTGAAATTCACATCACCGACCGACTTATGGCAACGGTTGCAGTCCCCCTTGACGGAAAATGCGGTCTTGGCATCATGACAACCACCGCAGGAACTGCCGCTCTCCATCTCTTTCATGGTATGCCTTTTGGCATTGGGGCCGGCAATAAAGAGCTTGCTGTGGCAATCGTAGCAGCCGAACATTTTCAGATGATAGGAGTGGCTGAAAGGATCTGCCGCAGCAAAGGGGATATCCTTGACAATATGGCAGCGGACGCAATCACCCTTTACGGAAAAACCGGTCTTGCCGTCATGGCAGGCACCGCAGGACTTACCCCCTTCCATCTGCTTCATGGTAACGTGAGGATTCTTACCCGACTGGGCGAAGAAATACTTGTTGTGGCAATCGGCACAGGTATATAGACCAAGATGGAATTTATGGTCAAAAAGGATGGTCCCGAAATCAGGGATTACTATCGGCACCTTGTCGACAACGTGGCACCTTACGCACTCCGACACGTGGAAAGCGCGGGACTTGTTGTGGCAATGACCGCACGACTTCCCTTTCTCCATCTCAGCCATGGTAACAACCGGGTTTTTCTTGCCGATCTGGTAGAGGGAGCTGTGACAAACCGTACAATCGTTTGCCAGCTTTTTCAGGTGGACGTCATGGTCAAAGATAACCTTGCCGGCATTCTCCGTACTGAAGGTTACCTTCTTGTAGTCCTTGGCAAACAGGAGTAACGGCGCTGCCAGCAACAACAGCGCCGACACGAAGAAGCGTTTCAAGACAGACTCCTCGCGATGGAGCGATGGGAAAAGACGACTCGCTGGTTTAGGCGAGCGGAGGGTTAAGGAATGTGCAGTAGACTACGTGTCACGTCCAGAATCCGATTCGGCTGGATCGGCTTGGTGATGTAGTCGTTTGCTCCGAGAGCAAGGGCACGTTCTCTGTCTTCCTGGGCACCCTCTGTGGTTATTATCACGATTGGTATATTCTTATTGTTCGGATCGTTCCGTACCAGGCTGACCAATTTCAGGCCATCCATGACCGGCATGTTGATGTCGGTAAAGATCAGATCAAAGTTTTCGGAAGACAACTTTTTTAGCCCGTCGACCCCGTCATTCGCCTCAACAATCCTTATACCGCGCAAACGTTTCAAAGCAAAGGAGATCAACTGGCGCATGGTGGGCGAATCTTCTACGATCAGCACCTTGAATTCCTGCATGTCTGCCCCCTCAGAAGAACTGTATATACCTTTATTTTGTCAGTAAATCAAGAAATCCCTGAATTGTGTTCAGCTTCCGCTCTGAATCCGAATAAAGCCTGGAACTGAATATTGCCGTCGCCGCATGACCAGCCAACAGGGTAAACAGCTCGAAATCAACGTCGGCGAATGATTTCTTCTGCATCAGCAGCTTGTATATCACCAGAACGCCTATGCACTGTTCCTTGATTTTGAGCGGGATGCAGACCATCGGACTGTTCATGTCCATTTCGTAACTATCAAGATCCGGGACAAAATAGTTCTCTCCTGTTTTTGCCACTTCCCCGATCACCCCTCCACCCATGGAAACCTTGGGAACCATTTCCCGATCAATACCTTCAGACGCCACGGCCTCCAGCATCCTGGTCTTTTCATCAAGAAGCATTATGGCAAAATTCTCGGCGCCGATAAGATTAATCACTATTTCTATTATGATCTGCAACACCTCCGGAAAGTCCAGAGTTGAATGCAGCTGATAGCTGGCAATATAAAGATTGGCCAGATTGTTGTTCTCGGACTCTATTTCGACATAACGGTTGGCAAAGTCCTTGTTCTCCTCCTCAACCTGCCTGATCCTCTCAACGATATCCGCCTTTTCGCTCTCAAGCTCCGCGATCCGCTGCAAGAGCCGAAGGTTTTCCCCCTGATTGTTTATGTTGGCAGGTACTGCATTATTGACGTTTTCCATTTCCAGAATACGAAAGCGAAGCCTCTCATTTTCCCTCAGGAGTTCTTGAGTGAATTCGGCGCCTTTCTTGAAAACCTGCATGAATTCATCAGCCCTGTTGAGGAAACCTTTATCGTCATCCAGTGGCATGTCAACACTCCTATGTTAGATGATAAATATCAGGCGGAATATTTCAGCAATCCGCTATGAAGTGCAATCTCTCTTCCCATTAACTCAATCGGAGCAATCGCAGTTACCACACCGGTAGCGATCGCCTCGCGCGGCATTCCGAAAACCACCGCCGAATCCTCGGCCTCTGCCATCACTTCACCACCGGCAGCCTTCACAGCCATTACCCCCTTGCTGCCGTCGTTCCCCATCCCGGTCAGTACCACTGAGAGGAGTCTGGGTCCAAAAATGGTTGCCAACGATGAAAACATCGCATCAACTGAAGGTATATACCTGTCGCTCGAACTGGGTTGGACGGTCCGGGCAACCACCCCGTCCGGCACCTTCTGAAAAACCAGGTTTTTCCCGCCAGGGGCGATAAGAACTCTGTTTGGCCTGACATAGTCGCCATCTTCCGCTTCAATAACCTCATAAGGGAGTGTCCGGTTCAACCTCTCGGCAAAAGCCCTGGTAAACCCCGGGGGCATGTGCTGGGAAACGGCAACTCCATAAGGGAGTTCTGCCGGCAAAGATGCGAACACCGCCTGCAAGGCCGGCGGCCCTCCGGTTGAAGAGCCGATTGCCAGCATTTCGAAACGTGATACCAGTTCCGGCTTCAGGGGCATGTGCAGATCCACTCCCCGGACGGTCCGATCATCAGCGGATTGAATCTCGTCGTGACGTCTGAGCCTGGATACATTCAGGTTAAAAACGTTACGAACCTTGGCAAAAAGATCCTCCTTGATCTTAATAATCTCTTCGGAGATGGTACTGGTCGGCTTGGCAATAAAATCCGCAGCGCCGAGTTCAAGCGCCTTGAATACCCGTTCATCCTCACTATTTGCACTGATTACGATTGTCGGTGTCGGGCATGAGTTCATCATGATCCTCAGCATCGTAAAGCCGTCCATCCGCGGCATTTCCAGGTCAAGAGTGATAAGATCGGGGCGCAAGTCAATGACTCGTTTCAGTCCCTCTTCCCCATTGGCGGCATAGCCGACCACCTCCACGGCCTCAATCTCCTCAAGCATTTTTGTAATAGTCCGGCGGTTGTAGGCTGAGTCATCGATAACCACAACCCTGATCAGCCTCACAAGACACCTCCGGAGACGGTCAACGGCTTCTGATAGACCATGTCGTTTTTCAGATGTCTCAGGGTGAACAGGGTGGTTATGTTCATCAAAGACTCCGAATGCCCCAGGAGTAGGAATCCGCCGGGGTAAAGCGCCTGGCAGAACATCTCCACCACCTTTTTCTTGGCCGGCTGGTCAAAATAAATGATCACATTCCTACAGAAAATGATATCCATCCTTCCCAGCAGCGCAAGGCGGTTATGGTCGAACAGATTAAGCTGGCTGATGGTGACCAGTTCGCGCACCTGGTCGGCGATCTTGTAGCTTCCCCCCTCCTGTTCCCTGAAGTAGTGCTCGACATAAGCGGCGTCGGTGGCCCGGAAGGAGCCCTTGCCGTAGACCCCCTTCCTGGCTTGCAGAAGAACTCTATGACTGATGTCCGTACCGATTATCTCGATCCGCCAATCTTTGAGAAGGGGATTTTCAAGAAGCAGCATCGCAATCGTGTACGGCTCTTCTCCTGTTGAACAGCCGGCACTCCATATTCTTAAAGAACGGTCCCCCTTTTTCGACTTGGCCGCAACGATCTCCGGGACGATCTCGTCCGTAAACGCCTTCAGTTGAAACGCCTCTCTGAAGAAATAGGTCTCATTGGTGGTAAGCACGTCCATCAAGTCGGACATTTCCTGCTCTTTCCTGATGTCGTACTTCAGGAGAAGATAATAATCCTTGTAGCTTGCCAGGTTGTGATAGGCCAGCCGGGAAGACAGGCGCTTTTCCAGCAGGTACTTTGCGTCAGAAGCAAAGAACATCCCGCAGTGGTTATATACCAGATCCCGAATCAACCGGAATTCTTCATCGGACATCTGGAATTCTGGATCAGCGCCAAAAATCATGTAAACTCGCCCAGAAGATCCGTTAATTGCCGCCTGACAAGATCGTCGGTCTCTCTTTCAAGAGCGGCCTTCAGTAGCGGGAGCGCTTTAGCTCCCCGATATTCTGCGAGTGCCTTGATGAAAATACTGCGGATATCCCATTGGTCATGAAACAGCAGCCGGTCCGACTGGTCGTCGAGCCAGCTGTCATCGATATGAATGAGAATCTCGACCGCGGCCTTCACAATCTCACTGTCGCCGTGCTCAAGGGCTTTGATGCAGAGCCGTTTTGCCGATTCGCCGTTGATTTCGAGCATGGTCTTGAGAGCAGCGATCAGAACAATGCCTTCCGAGTTAGCGACAAGTTCGGAAATAGCCGGCTCTGCATCTGCCACGCGCAACGCGCCAAGGCTTCGGAGGGCAGCGCATTTAACCCACTGGTTCTGGTCCTTTAAAGCCAGCATCAGCGGTTGGACGACAAAATCACCGCCAAACTCGCCCAAAGCCCCGGCCACCGCCATCCGCACATTAGGTTCTTCATCCACCAGAGCCATAACCAGATGGTTGACGCTAGCCGGATCTTTCAGTTCTGCCAGCGAGAAAACCGCTGCGGTGCGAACATTGGCGTCCTCATCCTTTATCAGCCGGGCCAGTCGCTCCGTCGACCTCAAAGCCGCGTACAGCGAGGTCGAGCTGCGCCGCTTTTCGGGAACCGGTGATGTGGACAGGTCAGCGGCAATCCTTTCCACGGCGATGCGATCCTTGTCAACCAGCCGGCCGAGCGCTTCAACCGCCCCAACCCTCACATCCAGTTCATCATCGTCGAGAAGGGGTTCGATATCAGGGATAATTTCAGCAGAGCCGATGTTCCCCGCGGCAATGACCGCAACACGCCTGAGCATGTGGGATCTGCTCTTCATCCCCTCCCTCAGAATATTGGCGCTCTCCGGACACCCCAATTCACCGCAAATATAGGTTATGTAGCATTTTTGCTCATCGTCCGACTCCGGATACGCCCGTATGAGTGCGTGCAGACCTTCGGCGCCGATTTCCCTGAAAGAGTTGAGGCAGCCACCTCTGAGCCTGTCGTCACGGCACCCTTCCAGCAACAGCATGGCAGCTGCCGGATCACCCAATAGCCCCAGAATTCTGATCAGCGGTTCGGAAAGATGTTTTTCCGTTTCAGTAATTGCAGATATGAACTCACGCGCGAAATCCGTGCCGGCAAATCCCCTTAACTGTGCGTCGATCTTTTCATGGGCCAATTCTCTAGAAAGCCCCTCCCGGATCATGAGCAGCGACGACGCTGCCGCGGCCCTGACATGTTTTGCTTTCTCCCGCAAGCCATCGATAAGAAACGGCACCACTTCGACATCACCGATTGCTCCCAGGCAGTCAATCAGAGGTTTCTTCAGCAGCGATTCGTCGGCGAGAGCTATTACGGTTTCAACGGGTACCGGCTTGCCTATCCGCCCCAACGCCTCAAGTACCGTGTAACAGAGTGAGATATTGCCTCGGTCCAATACTGCCACCAGTTCCGGAACAGCACGGGGATCTCCGATCTTCCCGAGATTTTCCGCTGCAGCGGAAGAGACATTCGGGTCTTCGTCCCTGAGGGCACGGATCAAGAGCGGCACCGGTTCCTGAGAGCCGATGTTGCCAAGCACATCGATAACGAATTTCCTTACATCATGATCTTCATCATCGATATAGCGGCTCAGCACCGGGACCGACTTTTCGCCGAATTTTTCCAGAGCCTCGCAAGCCGAATTACGCAGACCGGCATTGTCACTCGCCCTTAGGAGTCCGACCATATCCTCGATAACCCGGTCTTCGATCGGATAGCGATAAAGGACCTCCAGCGCCTCCTTGCGCACCCTCCAGCTCTCATCACCCATAGCCTCGTAAAGCATCTCCCTGATATCGGAAAATGAGAGCTTGATGAGCGAAGCAACCGCAATGCGCCGTTGCTCTTCTTCCGAAGAGCTGAACAGCTGTCTCAGAGAATGCACTGTATCAATTCCATTTTTCATAGGCAACTCCAGCCGCTAAAGCCCCAATTCATTCCGCTTGACAGAGATCAACTGCTCAAAGGCATCGTCCAGAAAAGCCGTCCCATTTGCTACCTCAGGAGAAACCCGACGGGCATAAAGCGCTTTACCTTCCTTTATTTCTTCTCGCAGCAATTCGTAGAAAGATCCGCTTTTTATCCCTTCCAGGACCTTTTCCTGATTGTAGAGAAGGATGTCCGAAACAATTATGCGGGCCAACCTTCTTGCCTTAACGGTTGCTTCGGAAAATTCCTCCAGAGGCATGTGTGCTGCCGACGAGGAAGGCACGGTTGTCGCCAGTTCTTCATCCCGCCTGATCTCGTCTCTCGCCGACTCGTCACCGGCCGGAACTCCCAAGTCGTCTGCTTCGGCCGCCGCGGTGATCGAAGCGACGGTCTCCACCTGCTCCTCGGAAATTTGACGATCTTCGTTCTCACCTCTGATCAATTTCTTTACCAGGGGAGCCAGTGAATCCGGAATGTGGTGTTTTTCAATGTAAGCATCGGCACCGTACAGCGACGATGGGGTGCGCTTATATTTGGTTTTGTCGTAAATAGAAGCCACCAGTATCAGTTTTACATTATCAAGGTCTGGGTTATGTCTTACCGACTCACAAATCTCAAACCCGTACATGGACGGCAACGCGACATCCAGAAGAACCACTGCGGGTTTTTGGCACTCGATCGCGCGCATTGTCTCAAGCCCGTCATTGAAAGAAATTACTTCAACCGGTTCTCCGGCAAGGACTTTTTGAACTGCGGAACAAAACGCCGGACTTTCATTGGCAACAAACAACTTGGGTTTCGTGACTTCCGTTGCAGAAGGCGTTTCGGCGGAAACCCGGGTATCCCCCGGCTTGCGCACAACTTTGAAAACGGCTTTACACTTCCCGCAGCGGAGCTTTACTCCCGAGGATTCGATTCTGGTCTCATCAAAGCTGAAACGTGATTTACATTGTGGGCAAACGATCTGCATATCCGCTCACGCCTCCTTGAGACCGCCATTTATTTTACCGAGTTCCCTTGCTTCGTGTGTTGAGAGCAGCCGGTCAATATTCAGCAGCATGATCATATCCTGCCTGACCAGGCAAACCCCCAGCAGATACTCGGTATCGATCCCTTCTCCGAGAGCAGGAGGAGGCTTGATATCCTTGACCGCTACAGTAACCACCTCGGTCACCTCGTCCACAACCAGGGCAAGGACCTGCCCGGTCAGATTTACGATCAGGAGACGGGTGTTGGAGGTAGTCTCATTCTCGGGAAGGCCAAAGCGCTTCCGGAGATCAACCACCGGCATCACAATGCCTCTCAGATTGATTATCCCCTCCACAAAATCAGGGAATCGGGGAAGGCAGGTAAGCTTGAGAGGACGAATGATCTCTTTTATCCGCATGATATCGATAGCATAGAGATCAGCTCCGAGGCGAAAACAGGCTACCTGTATTTCCTGAATTTCACGGTACATTTAATCCCCTACTCCGGCACAGAAGAAAGAATACGCTCTATTGTCCCTATCAACTGGGCCGACTTGAACGGCTTGGTAATATATGCGTCTGCCCCGGCATCCTTCCCGCGGTCCATATCCTGCGTGTTCTTGCGGGCCGTAAGTATTATCACCGGCACTTTACAGGTGACAGGATCGGTCTTGATCCTGCGACACACCTCGAAACCGTCAATTCCCGGCAGCATTACATCCAGTATGACGAGATCGGGGCAATTTCTGGATAACTCATCAATGGCGGCAACCCCATCGGCAACGCCGACTACCCGATATCCCTTGGAGGAAAGCAGTATGCTCTCCAATTTGAGAAGGCTCTCCTCATCCTCCACAATCAGAATCCTGTTCCGCTTTACGGTCATCTTAACTCCCTTTCAGAACAGAGATACATCCAGGATGCTTTCCAGATTCAAGAGAATCAACATGCCGCTGGGATGGCGCCCAATCCCCTGAACAAAATCGCGGTCAATTCCTTCGAGGACTGCGGGCGGCTGTTCAATGCCTCCTTCCGGGATCCTGACCACTTGGAGCACCTCATCCACCTGGATACCGAAAAGCTCCTCCCCTTTACTGACTACAATGATCCGTTCCTTGGAACTAGGGGCCACAGGTTCGAGATGCAACCGCTTGCCCATGTTGAAAACAGGGATGATGATCCCCCTAAGGGAAAGCACGCCGGTGATGAACTCCGGAACCCGCGGTACCTCAGTGATCTCCCTGGGCTTGATAATCTCCTTGATCTCCATGATATTGATCGCGTATTGCTCGTTACAGACCCGGAAACAGAGAAATTCCTGGTAATCCGCGACTTCTGCCTCAGAATGCTCATCGGACAAGGCCAGCTGTTCATCGCCGAAACCCGATGAAGCACGGCCTGACAGGAGTATTGCCAGCGGGTCGAAATGCCTTTCCTGCGCTTCCTGTGGCTCCTCCTCCGGTTCCGGAGCGGCTACGGACAGATCGGGTTTGGCAAATTCGCCCGGGGGTAGGTTAAGGGAAGCTGAATATTCCATTGCTGTCGATGCCGGTATTGCAGGGGCCTTGATCGGCTGGGGGGGTTCCGGTATGGCGGGCTCAGCCACCTTCTCAGGCACTTCAAAGGGTACGTCCTCTATCGCAGCATTCTCAGGGGACTCCGAAACCGGCTCAGGCTCAGGTTCATCCTCAATACCCAGATCAATCCGGATCGGCTCCTGTTCCTCATAACACTCGTTTTTCAACTCCGGCGGTGCCGAAACAACAGGTTGGCCTTTAGCAGGCGTTGCCGCTGCTTCGTCACGATCGCGATTGGCTTTTTTTCGTATTTCTGCAAGGTTCATGGTGATCTACCCGAATTACTATAATCTATGAATGTGTCAATTCGCCCCGAAGAGACTCCACCAGTTCTGCATCTATAAACGACTGTTCCCTGCCGAACCCCTCCAGCAGCGCATTTGTGGCCACAAGGTTGATCATCCGCGGCACACCGCCGGACAGTTCAAAGATTTTCTGCACCGCATCCGGAGTGAACAGCCCCGGATACCCACCGGCGACCTCCATGCGGAAATCCAGGTATTCCTGGGTCTCTTCCAGGGTCAGCGGTTTTAAGTGATACTTGATAGCAATCCGCTGACGGAATGGCTCATATTGAGGTGCAGAGAGAATGGTGCGCAGTTCCGGCTGGCCCATAAGGATAACGCTGAGCAGGTTCCTGTCATCCAGTTGGAAATTGGTGAGCAGCCGGATCTCGTCGTACACCTCCCGGTCGGGAATCAACTGGGCCTCGTCGATCACCAGGACCGGGCTGATCCCTTCACAGTGAAAGCGGTAAAGGGAATCCGTCATCTCCTGAAGCAGGTCTTCCTTACTCGTAGCCGGGACGTCCGAACAGAGGCTTCGGGCAACGGTCCGCAAAAACTCCATTGGCGTCAGCCGGGGATTGAGCACAAAACAGAAGCGGTAGGACTCTCCCATGGTGTCCATGAGAGCCCGCGAAATGGTCGTCTTACCGCACCCTATTTCTCCGGTGAGCAGCGCAAACTCTTTTTCCTCCAGAACATATTTCAGGCGGGCGAGAGCCTCCCGATGCCCTCTGCTCAAATACAGATAGCGAGGATCAGGGGTCTTGCTGAACGGCTTTTCAGTGAATCCGTAAAAATCCCTATACATTAAACATTATCCTCAAATGCTTCCCCGGGTAGATTCCGCGATAATGCCGCCGACATCCAGAACCAGAATGGTTCTCTGGTCGCCCAGATCCGCGGCGCCGGATATTCCCCTGAAACCCTTGAAGGTTTCTCCGATGGACTTTATGACAATATCCTGCTGGCCGATAAGATCATCGACTACGATCCCCAACCGTTTCTCCGCCACTCCGACCACAACCACGTAAAAGAGCTCGGGAGAGGCAGCTATGTCGTTGAGCTCAAAGATATCGGCCAGTCGAACCAGCGGCAGAGTCATGTCACGAAGCTGTATGACCTCCCGCCGTTCCACCGTGAGAATTTCCCTGCTCTCGACCAGGATGGTTTCCAGCACGGAAGTAATCGGCATTGCGTACGTGCGGCCGGCAACACTGATGATTAGCGCCTTGATAATGGCGAGAGTTATCGGCAAGGTGATAATCACCTTGCTCCCGAGTCCGGGTCGGGTTTCTATGTCAACCATGCCCGAAACCGCCGCGATGTTGTTCCGCACCACATCCATGCCAACGCCCCGGCCCGAAACATCTGTCACCTTCTCGCTGGTCGAAAACCCGGGCAGGAATATGAGTTCCAAAGCCTCCCGCTCGGAAAGGATGTCACCTTTCTGGATCAGACCTTTCTCAATGGCCTTATTCTTGACCCGGTCGATATCGATACCGCGGCCATCATCCTCGACCTCAATAACAACGTGATTTCCTTTCTGAAATGACGAAAGCCTGATAGCCCCTTTTTCATCCTTACCGAGACGAACCCTCTCAGTCGGAGGTTCGATGCCGTGATCGATGGAATTCCTGATGATGTGCATCATCGGGTCGGAGATGTCCTCGATGATCAGTTTATCCAGTTCAGTGTCCGCCCCGAACAGGCGCAGATCGATCTTTTTCCCCTGTTCCCTGGCAATCTTGCGCACAATGCGGGACATCTTCTCATAAAGCTGTCCGACCGGGATCATCCGGATTTCCATGACCCCCTTTTGCAGTTCGTTCAACTTGCGCTGCAACCCTTTTGCCGCCTTGCCTAACTCGATGGCCAGAGTGGAATAGCCGCTGCCGCGCACCTTCCCTACAAGTTCATTAATTGTCGAATGGGAGAGCACCAGTTCGCCGACAATGTTCATAAGCTCGTCCAGTTTCAGGATATCGACCCTGACCATCCGGCTCATGCTCTTGGCGGTCATTCCTGCCTCGGCACTCTGCTGGACCGGTACAGGCTCGGACTGCGGCTCTTCGAAGTGAACTGGTGCCGTTGCAACCGGCATGGAAACGGAAGAAGCTCCCCCCAACTGGCTTATGGTAACTCCGGGCCGGTCAATTATGGCGGCTATTTCGTCGCAACTCCGGGCCGATCCGAACAGGATCTCGAAATCAATGCCGCCGCTGTTGCCGCTGCCGACACTCGGGAGAGTGCTGATGACCTCCCCTTCCTTTTTCAGCACATCGGTCAGATCGCCAAGCTCCTGGTCAAAGGTTGTCAAACTGAAAGAAGCGATGATGGAGAAGATTGATTTACCTTTCTTCACATTCTCGATCAGCCGGTGTTCTTCGTATTCCGTAAGGGCGTTGAGCACCGATTCGGATAGCCCAAGTGAGGCAAGCGGGGAATCATCGGCATTGTTACGGGAGGTATTGGCGCAGGTATTAATCCTGGCTACCATTGCCGGAATCCCGCTGGTATCGAGATGGCCGTCGCCTGCGCCACGGACCAGGTTCCCCAGGAGATCCATGGCGTCAAACAGGACATTCATGATTGACGGGTTCAGATTGATTTTACCCAGACGGAGCGAGTCCAGCAGGTTCTCCATGTTGTGGGCCAACTCCCCGATTTCGCCGAAACCGAAAATACCTGCCAGCCCTTTAAGTGAATGGGCTCCCCGAAAGATCGAATTGAGAAGATCCGGGTTGCAGTCGCCGGTATCGGCGCAATCCCCCAGGTTGACCAGATCGTTATTCAGCTGGTCGACAATCTCTTCCGCCTCTGCGAGGAAATCTTTGACCGCCTTGCCTATGGTGTCGCCTGCACCTGACATTTTCTGTATGTCACTCCCTTGGAATGGGCTCAGCCCAGGTATTTTTTCAACAGACTCTGCAACTGTGACGGGTCAAAAGGTTTGATCAGGTATTCATTGGCTCCGAGGGCCAACCCCTTGGCAAGATCCTTTTCACTGCTCTCGGTGGAAATTATAAAAAGCGGAATTGATCCGTAATTCTCGTTATTGCGTATGTAGCGTATTAATTCGAGGCCATTTATGTCCGGCATATTTATGTCCGTTATTACCAGATCGACATTTTCCCGCGGTAAAAGACGCAGAGCCTCAAAACCGTTGGCTGCCTCGACGATCTCGTAACCATCCATGACCTCTATGGTGGAGATTACCAGTGAACGCATTGCAGGCGAATCTTCGGCAATAAGTATCTTTTTCACATCCCCTCCAAACGCTTTTCTTTCAGTTTTCTCTGCAGCAACGCCTTCTCCATGGCGATCCCGGCCTGGGAAAGAAAGATTTCCAAAGAATCGGTATCCCCGATCGGCCGGGGATCATGACCGTTATCTCCGTAAAGAATGGCAACCACCTTCCCCTCACTCACTATCGGGCCAAGGAACGCCTCTTTCGGGCTGCCGCCGAGATAGTCAAGCAGATACCGGCACCACCGGCTATCATCCATTTGCAGTTTAACAGGAAGTTGCGATTCAACAACCTCACTGAATACGGTTTCCTCGCCTAAAGGCACTCGCATGGCCCTCACCCTGGCATCACCGGATTGCTCGCCGCTATCGATGCCGAACTGGCCTAGCCCGACAATCTCATCCTCCTTGACGATGAAGATGACTGCCCTGGCCATGAACTCGGACGCAAACCTGAGCACAAGAAGAATAATCCCGCCACCTAGCGCTGGATCGTTCAACTCCTCCAACATGCCGCGCAACAGTGATATCCCGGTGCTTTGGTTCGGAGAAACCGGGGGGGGAGAATCTTCTCCCATCTCCCTTCTGAGTTCATCCCCGATATTGAAGGTTTCCGAAGCCGGCCTTTGCTCTCCGGAGCTCAGGACGGATAGATCGGCCAAGAGCCGTTCGCCAAAACGTTGGATTGCCGCATCTGCCGACCCGTTGTTCAGCAACGGCTTCATGATCAGCGGATATCCCATTGCGGCAAGCTTTCGTTCCGCAGCGGCATCATGACGATCAGTCATGACCAATATTTTTAATGTCGGGAAATTCGAATGAAGCAGTTCCAGGAGTTCGAGCCCCCCAAGTAAACCGGAACCATCCATTCTGGGCATGATGAGATCCAGAAGGACAAGAGGGGTGCCCCCTTCGTTATGCAGGGAGTCGATCGCAATCAACGCATCCTCCCCTTTGGCAAAACAATTGACCGAATAGCCGTTTGCTTCCAGGATTTCGGCAAGGGCAGTCCTGATGACCTCATCGTCATCTATCAACAACAACCCGGTCTTGAGGGGAATTTGCGGCACATCCGCAAATTCTTCCCCGGCCGGTGCAGGGCAGGATTCCTTAAGCAGATCAAAGGCAAAATCGACATTCTCATCGGCTTGAGTGCCGGATTTGCGAACCTCTCCCCCGGATGACGCGTGCCGCTGCTCATCCTGCATGCGCGACCCCTCCATTGCCAGGAACTGGGCATTCAGCCCCTTTTCAAGCATGAACTGCAAAGGATCGGTGCAGATGTCGTCAACAGTATCGAGATTGTCCTGCAGATCGAAATCGAATGTTCCTTCTTCCCATTCAAAGAGCGAGTAGACGGTTTGCTCCACCAGCCCGTGCACGAGCTCTTCCAGAACGGATGGCTCGACAATGCTCTCCTGGACCAGAATATCACCGAGCCTGCGGCGTCCCCCCTCCTCCTGCTGACGGGATTTTGCCCGCTCCAGTGCGACGCTGTCCACCATACCCCTTGCCACCAGGGTACCGGCAAGATCGACCGGATAACTGGTCGAGGTGGCCTTTACGACCTGACCCTGCCGAAAAACTATGTTTGCGTCCCGGTCATCGCTCTTGATTCCCAGGACCCCGGATTTTCGGCTCAGGCTGACAATCTGGAGTATTTCGGCCAAACCCAGGTCTTTGAGGTTCCCCACAAGGCTCATGCGCTGCACTCCAAATGTCGACAACAACGGATTGACGAATTATCCCACGGTCTGCCCATAACCCTAACCGCGCCGGGTTCAACAATTCGGAATTGCATGCTATCAGCTCTTATTGCGTTCCCTTCCCCGGAAAAGCAGCCTGATCGGCGTTCCTTCGAAACCGAACGCCTCCCTGAATCGATTAGCCAGGTATCGCTCATATGAGAAATGAATCCCCTCCGGCTGGTTGGTGAAGATCACAAAGGTGGGCGGCTTGGTGCCGACCTGGGTTGCAAAATAAAACTTTACCCGCCTGCCGCTCGCCAATGGCGCATGCTTGGCCTCGGTAGCCTCGGTGAAGACCCGGTTCAGGTCAGAGGTAGTTACCCTGCGTGCAAACTGGTCCATCACCTTGTCTACTTCCGGGATTATCTTGGGGACCCTCTGCCCGGTTACAGCAGATACAAAGATAATCGGAGCGAACGGCAGATACTTGAATTCTGTTCTGATCCGGTCAACGAACTTGCCCACAGATGCATTGTCCTTCTGCAGGGTGTCCCATTTGTTCACGACGAAAATACAGGCCTTCCCGGCCTCGTAAGCATAACCGGCTATCTTGGAGTCCTGCTCCGTGACCCCATCTTCAGCACTAATGACGATGAGGACCACATCCCCCCTTTCTATGCTCCGGAGCGAGTCAACCACGCTGTATTTTTCCAGCTTCTCGGTGGTCTTCCCTTTACGCCTAATTCCGGCAGTATCGATCAGCAGATACCGCTTCTTATTGCAAGTAAAGTGTGTATCAATCGAGTCCCGTGTTGTCCCGGCCGTAGGATTTGCCACCGAGCGCTCAAAACCGAGCAGCTTGTTTACCAGCGATGATTTCCCCACATTTGGCCGGCCAACCACTGCTATTTTCGTTATTTCGTCCTTATCTTCTTCATTTACGGAATGGGGGAGAATCCCCATCAACTCTTCAATCAGATCATTGATGCCGCGATTGTGCTCGGCTGAAATGGTGTGCATCGAGTCGATCCCCAGGGAATAGAAATCCGACGATGCAATTTCCAGTTTCTCACCGTCGATTTTGTTCACCAGGTAAAAGACCGGCTTGTTCACCTTGCGGAGCATCCCCGCAACCTCCCGGTCAGCCGGAGTCAGTCCTCCCCTGCCGTCCATGACGAAAAGGATTACATCGGCCTCCTCTATTGCCAACTGCGATTGCTCCCGCATCTGCTGCAGGAGGCGGTCTTCAGTAACCGGTTCAAATCCGCCGGTGTCAACCAGAATGAACGGCACTTCATAGCGGGTCACCGTGGCATAATTCCTGTCCCTGGTTACTCCGGGCATATCGTCTACAATTGCCCGCCTCTGACCGACGAGCCGGTTGAAAAGTGTCGATTTGCCTACGTTGGGACGGCCAACTATTGCTACTATCGGTTTCATTCGTACCCCAGTTCCTTCATCATATTTTTGTTCCCGGTCCAGTCTTTGCGCACCCTTACAAACAGCTCCAGAAACACCCTGGCGCCGAGAAGCTGCTCGATCTCCTTGCGCGCCAGCGTCCCGACCTTCTTCAGCATCGCACCCTGCTTGCCGATAACAATCCCCTTCTGGGTTTCACGTTCAACCGAGATGACCGCAGATATCCGAATCAGACCGTTGTCTTCACCCTCGTCAAACTCTTCCACATTCACTGCCACGGCATACGGAATCTCGTCGCCGGTGTGACGAAAGACCTTTTCCCTGATGATCTCGGCAACAACAAACCGCTCCGGGGCATCGGTCAGGATATCGTCCGGGAAATAGGCCGGACCTTCCGGGAGAAGCGGGAGGATCAGGTTGTCAAGCCGGTCCACTCCTTCGCCCTTGGCTGCCGAAAGTGGCACTATCTCGCGGAAATTGTGGAGCTTCCCATATTCAGCGAGCTTCAGGATCAGCTGCTCTCGACTTATCAGGTCGATCTTGTTGACGATCAGGATTACCGGGGCATCGATCCGCCCGAGGCGCTCCTGCAGAAGCTCAAACTGCTGGGCAGGCTTAGCGGTGGCATCCACGAGAAAGAGCACGACATCGACCCCTTCAAGCGCGGCTCCTGCCTCATCAACCATATAGCGGTTGAGCCTGGACCGCCCTTTGTGGATACCGGGGGTATCGATAAATACGATCTGCCCCCCCTCGACGTTGTGGATCCCCTGGATCCGGTTGCGGGTCGTCTGCGGCTTGTCTGATGTAATCACCAGCTTTTCACCGAGAATGCAGTTGAGAAGAGTCGATTTCCCGACATTCGGGCGTCCGATTATCGCCACAAAGCCGGATCGGAAATGGTCAGACATATAGTTCCCCTTCATTATTGAACTCGATATCGGTCAGCAAATTCCCGCGCCGCTCGTCAGAAGCGTCATAGAGAACAAATTCCTGCGGAGAGAGCGATCGATCGGATTCTATTCTTTCGATAACAATACCTTTACCAGCCAAACTTTCCAGATTTATCCGCCGTTGCCCGGCAATGTCCGAAACACGGGACGGAGCGCACCTGACAGTGCATTTATCCCGGCCGGCAAAGCCATCGGCCATTAGGCACAGGAGATAATAGCATAACTTCGACTCCACCAGCTGCCGGAAAGCCGGATGATAAGGACCGGCGATTATTTTCCCGGGTTCGGCAAGAGAATCGCTTGCCTGCAGACCGATGCGGATCACCGGCAATTCCGCCTTCATGCAGCGATGGAGCAGGGCCGCACAGAGACTGACCGCCCCTTCCAGGGTGAGCGGTTGGTAGCTGCCATTTTCGTAAAGCCCGGCAAGCTTGGTACCGGCAAGGACCAGAGCCGGGTAAATCCTTAGGAAATCAGGGCAAAGGTCAATGGCTGCCCGGAGCGAGGCGATATCTTTTCCGGCTGATGACAACGGCAATCCCGGCATCAGTTGGATGCCAACCCGCAGACCCGACGCCCGGAGGACATTTACCGCGTAGCCGACATCTTTCGCGCAGTGGCCGCGTTCTGCTATCGTCAGGACATGATCGTCGAGAGACTGAACACCAAGTTCAACGGTTGTAACTCCGCGAGCAACAAGGAAAGCGGCCTGGTCAGGCGTAATGGCATCAGGCCTGGTGGAGATCCTGACCGAAGAAACCTCTCCGGAAGCCAGTAGCGGCTGCAAAGGCGCAAGAAGCATTTCCTGGTCGGCCAGGGGAAGCATCGTAAAGGTACCGCCGAAAAATGCGACCTCTGCGGGAATGCCGGGCGAAACGGCCCGGTAGCTCGAAATGGTCGACCGGATCTCTTCCGGCAACGGTAGAGGCTGAGACTGTCCGGTTATGCTGCGCTGGTCGCAAAAAATGCATTGATGAGGGCAGCCGTAATGGGATATGAAAAACGGCACTATCATCCGCTCAAGGCCTGCCCGAGCCGCAGCCCCCGGCCAGTCTTTCCAGCCCCCGGCGGGCGGCTGCCTGCTCCGCCTCCTTTTTGCTCGTCCCCGACCCTTCCCCCACCAGCTCGTCGCCCAAATACGCCGCTACCGTGAAAACCCTCGCATGATCAGGGCCGCTGGCGTCGATGGTCCGGTAAACCGGCGTCACCCCCATGGCTGCCTGGGCAACTTCCTGGAATTCACTCTTGCTGTCACGTCCGGGCAACAGCTTGGTGGCTGCCGTGAAATGGGCCTCAATAAGAGGCGCCGCCGCCTTCTCGCCGCCATCAAGATAGAGAGCGCCCAGCAACGCCTCATAGGCATCGGCAAGTATCGACTTTTTCGCCCGGCCGCCGGTCCGCTCCTCTCCCCGGCCCAATCGGATCAAGCCCCCGATATCAAGCGCTACGGCACTGCGGGCAAGAGCGGCCTCATCCACAAGCGCTGCGCGCATCCTGGTCAGCTCCCCTTCGTGCTTTTCGGGAAATCCCATGAAAAGTCGGTAAGTCACCATCAGAGACAAAACCGAATCCCCGAAGAACTCCAGCCGTTCATTGTCGGACAGACCTTTTTCGCTGGTTTCGTTCAGATAAGAGCGGTGCGTAAGAGCCTCTTCGAGAAGCCGACGATTGAGAAAACGATACCCAATCAGCTCCTCGAACCTTGAAATGTTTTCCGAAAAGAGATCCATGACCCGCTCGAAATAGAAAATGTGGCGCAAAAAAGTCCAGATGCAAGGCGCGGCATTTCCTGAGGAATGAGACGTAGTTGGGAACTACGTAGCAGTGACGTGGGGTTTGCATAACGCAGCAGATGGGCTTCAGGCAGAGCCATCATAGCAAATAATCAAATTTTATCAATACATATGACAGGTTGTGCCTAATTCGGGCTTGATTAATGACTCCCCCTCTCCTATAATGCCATATTCTTTCATACAGGGGACTGAATGGGCTGTTTCATTACATTTGAAGGTATAGAAGGGTGCGGAAAAACCACCCAGATAAACTTACTGGCGATCAGGCTGAACGAACTGGGATATGAAACGGTTGTTACCCGGGAACCGGGCGGATGTCCGATCTCCGATCAGATTCGCAGTATCCTTCTCAATGGCAATAACAATGCGATGGAGCCCCTTGCAGAACTGCTGCTTTATGCTGCCGCCCGTGCGCAACATGTATCCGAAGTAATCTCCCCTGCCCTCGAAGCTGACAAAATAGTCCTTTGCGATCGATTCACGGATGCCACCCTTGCCTATCAAGGGTTTGCCCGTGGCCTCGACAAGGCATTGATCGAGAATCTTAATCAGCTTGCCAGTTTCAGTATCCGGCCGCACATGACATTCCTCTTCGACTGCCCGGTTGAAATCGGGCTTTCAAGGGCGATTTCGCCTCTGGACAGCCAGGGAGTCAGGGAAGACCGGTTTGAGAAGGAATCCCTGGCCTTTCACCAACGTGTCAGAGATGGATATATCGGAATTGCCGGGCAAGCCCCGGACCGCATCATAATAATTCCCGCCGACCGACAGGTGCAAGCGGTTGCCGATGATGTGTTCGCGGCGGTCATGGCGCGCATCCAAGAGGATCGGTAATGCCGTTCGACGACATAATCGGACATGACAGGATTACCGGCATCCTGCAACGAGCCGTGGCTGCCAGGAGAATTGCGCACGCATACCTGTTTGTCGGTCCGGAAGGGTGCGGCAAACGCAAGACTGCCGTCGCTCTGGTCGAGGCCATGTACTGCAAGGACTCCTGCGGTTGCGGCAAATGCGCGGCTTGCCGCAGGGTGGCATTGCTCCAGCACCCCGATCTCCACATTCTCGAACCGGATGGCGCTTTCATAAAAATCGACCAGGTGCGGCAACTGCAAAGGGAGCTTTCGCTCCGGCCTTATGAGGCACCGTTCAAAAGCTGCATCATAGAAGCTGCCGACCGGTTTCATCCGGCTGCCGGCAACGCGCTGCTCAAGACCCTTGAAGAGCCGCCCGGCAATGCGCTGATGATCCTGCTCACCGCGAATCCGGATGCAGTGCTCCAAACCATCCGCTCAAGATGCCAACTGCTGAATTTCCAGACTCTGTCAGAGGAGTCGGTTGCCCGGATTCTTGTCCAGCAGGGGGTTGGACAGGAAACGGCCCGCCTGGCGGCATCTCTGTCGGGAGGGAGCCCGGGACGTGCTCACGCCTTTTCTAACGACGAGGTGTTGAGCGGGCGACACGAACTGCTTGAACAGATACTCTCCCTGTCCGGTGGCGACATCTCGCAGCTGTTTACGCGCTCTGAACGGCTGGCTGCCGACAAGGAGAACCTTCCGGAGTTATTGGACCTGCTGATGACCTTTCTCCGGGACCTTCTGCATATTCAGTCGGGGAGTAGTGAACTGGTGAACCGGGATCTGGAGGAGATGGCACTGCGTGAAGCGGCAGTGCGCAATACCGAGCAAGTTATGCAGATGATAGAGCATGTAATCGAGACCCGTAAGGCGCTGCAACGCAATGTAAATGCCAGGCTGGCAATGGATCTGCTTTTGATGCGCCTGGCTGCATAACTGGTATCCATCGGTTTCTATCCGTAGTTCCGGATGGGAACTAACTACAAAGGAGTCTATTTTTGCGAATAGTAAAAGTTCAGTTCAGTCACGCCGGCAAGCTTTATGATTTCAATGCCGGCGACCTTCAGATAAAAGCAGGCGACCAGGTGATAGTGGAAACCGAACGTGGGCGCAGCATCGCAGTAGTTGTCGTCCCTCCGATCGAGTATAACGACTCCGAGCTCCCAGAAGGAATAAAGAAGGTCATGAGAATGGCTCATGACGAGGATCTTGCCGCACTGGAGCGGATCCGGGCCAAGGAGGCCGAGGCATTCACCTTTTGCCAGGCCAAGATTTCCGAACGATCGATGGAAATGAAACTGGTCAAGGTTGAGTATCTCTTCGACGGCAGCAAAGCGATCTTCTTCTTCACCGCGGATGGCCGGATCGATTTCCGGGAACTGGTCAAAGACCTGGCGCATCAGTTTCACACCAGGATCGAGATGCGTCAGATCGGGGTCCGCGACGAAGCCAAAATGGTCGGAGGAATCGGAATCTGCGGTCGTGAACTCTGCTGCTCCACATTTCTGCGCGACTTCGCACCGGTATCGGTAAAAATGGCCAAAGAGCAAAACCTTGCCCTGAACCCCACCAAGATATCCGGCCAGTGCGGGCGGCTGCTCTGTTGCCTGGGGTACGAATTCGAGACATACTGCAGTCTGCGGCAAGGGCTTCCCAAGTGCGGCAAAAGAATCCAGTGCGGCGGCAACGAAGGGGAAGTCATCAAGGTTGACATTCTGCGCGGTTGCCTTACTATCAAAACCGATGATGAACGCCAGCTCGAGGTCTGCAAGGATGAGCTGACAGCTGATTCGATAATTGAGCGTCCGAAAAAACCGGCAGGCGGAGATAAGGCAAAGAACGAACATAAAACCGAGTCTGCGCCGGCTAATGCCAAACCGCGCAAAGAGAAACGGAAAGACCGGGATAAGGGTCGCGACAAAAGCAAAGAAAAAACCGGGGAGAAATAATGAAACCGACCTATTACGTCAGCACGCCAATATACTATGTCAATGACGTTCCGCATATCGGTCACGCCTACACCACCCTGGCAGCCGACGTCATTTCCAGATACAAGAAGCTTAAGGGGTTCGACGTCTTTTTTCTTACCGGCAGCGACGAACATGGGCAGAAAGTGGAAAAAGCGGCCACCTCATCAGGGGAAACGCCGCTGGAGCTGGCTGATCGGGTGGTAAAGAGGTTTCAGGCCCTCTGGGACAAACTTGGGATCGAATACTCCGATTTCATCAGGACAACCCAGGAACGGCATAAACATGGCGTCAGCCAGATATTCAGCAAGATCATGGCGCAGGGAGATATCTACCTCAGCGAATATGAAGACTGGTACTGCACCCCCTGCGAGACATTCTGGACTGAAACCCAACTTATCGACAGCAACTGCCCGGATTGCAACCGTCCGGTGGAAAAGCTGAAAGAGGAATCATATTTCTTCAGGATGAGCAAATACCAGGAGCAGCTCCTGGCGCACATAGAGGCAAATCCGGACTTCATCCAGCCGCGATCAAAGCGCAACGAGATCATTTCTTTCGTCAAGGAAGGTCTGCGGGACCTTTCGGTCTCCCGGACCAGCTTCAGCTGGGGGATCCCGGTACCGGGAAACGAGCGGCATGTAATATATGTCTGGTTTGACGCCCTTACTAACTACATCACTGCTCTGGGGTATCCTGACGAATCGGGTAATTTCGGCAAATACTGGCCGATCGACGTGCACCTGATCGGCAAGGATATCCTGAGATTCCATGCCGTTTACTGGCCAACTTTCCTGATGGCAGCGGGGCTGCCGCTCCCGAAAAAGGTTTTTGCCCATGGATGGTGGACCGTCGAAGGGCAAAAGATGAGCAAATCCCTTCAGAACGTCGTGGAACCGAACCTGTTGGTGGACCGTTACGGCGTGGATGCAATACGTTATTTCCTGTTGCGCGAAGTGCCGTTCGGGCTGGACGGCGATTTCTCCCACTCAGCCCTGGTGCTCAGGATCAATTCCGATCTGGCCAACGACCTCGGCAACCTGCTGAACCGGACGACCGCCATGATCGTCAAGTATTTCGACGGCACCCTCCCTGCTTCCGGAGAGTATCTGGAAATAGATGCGACCTTCCGCAACCGCGCCGAATCAGCCATTCGACAGGTCGACGACCACCTGGAAGAACTGGCTTTCAGCAAGGCCCTGGTAACAATATGGGAAGTGATCTCGGCCGGGAACAAATACATCGACGAAACCGCGCCCTGGGCGCTTGCAAAAGACCCGGCTACCGGAGACCGGTTGGCAACGGTCATGTACAACCTCGCCGAAGCGCAGCGGATAGTGCATTTCCTGCTGAGCCCGTTCATGCCGGCCAGTTCCGCAAAGGCGTTGCAGTTCCTGGGATGGAATGGCGGAATAGACGAAGCAGGGCTGGCCTGGGGGAAACTGCTGCCTGGCACAGCGATTACCAAGGCCGAGCCGTTGTTCCCCAGGATTGAAACCAAAGAAGGGTAGATTAATCGCCGGTCAGCGGAGAGGGCCTGAGTTCAGAAGGTGCAATCAGGAAGAATATCCTGAACATCGTATATTTGTAGAACTCACTGAACAGGAGACGGATACTGCCGCTATGACCCCACCAGTCGGGGACCAGGTTCCGGCTGTCAACTGGATGCGGATAGATTGCCACATCCCGTGGCAGGACGGCACGGAAAAAGAGCGTTGCCCGCTTCATGTGATAGCGTGAGGTAATCAACGTAACTGAAGTAATCCGGTTTCCAAGGATCAGTTCACGGGAATACAGGGCATTTTCAAGGGTATTCCTGGAGTTTTTCTCCAAAACAACCCTTTCGGATCTCCGGTCTCCGGGGTTGTCCCGATAGAGGTCCGATTTCCGCACCGAAGGATCGACACCGACCAGAAACAGCCAATCGGCCTTGCCGGCACGGTAAAGTTTTACCCCTTCATCGACCCGGCCACGACCTCCGGTTAAAACGACTATTGCGTCGGTATTAATGTCCCGGCTCTTCAGGGAAAAGGTCTTATAAGAGAAATCAACGAACAGGATCGCGGCTACGATTGCCAGCACGATCAGCAGAAATCCGAGTCCTCTAATTATTGACTGCACCCGTTTCATCGCTATTCCCAAGATTTTTCAGTTTGTAGAATTGCAGAAAATGCTTGAACTTCGCCATGCAATCTGTTAAAAAGTGAAGCTTAGTTTCCAAGAGGAGGTTTCATCATGTCCAAGGTATGCGAAATCTGCGGCAAAGGCCCCAGTTTCGGGAATAACGTCAGCCATGCAAACAACAAGACCCGCCGTATGTGGCACCCAAACCTGCAGAAGGTAAAAGCAGTCCAGGATGGGTCTATAAAGAGCATCAAGGTCTGCACCCGCTGCATCCGGTCCAACAAAGTCGTAAAAGCTCTCTGAACCGGATAGCCCCTAGAAGTTCAATTAGCCGCTGTGCGTCTGCACAGGCGGCTTTTTTCGTTTCAATCTTTAATCAGACTCCACGGCAACAATTTCAATCTCTACTTTAGCCCCCCTGGGGAGCGCAGCAACCTGCACCGTTGATCTGGCCGGCGGTTCGCCGGAAAAACAGCTTCCGTATACCTCATTTACCGAAGCAAAATCCGCCAGATCGGTGAGAAATATCGTTGTTTTGACAATATTGCCGAAACCGAGACCGGCAGCAGCCAGCACCGCGGCGATATTCCTCATTACCTGGCTGGTCTGCTCTGCCGAGGTCGTCCCGTTGATCTCACCGGTAACCGGGTCAAGAGGGATCTGCCCGGAAAAAAAGACAAAGCCACCGGCCCTTACTCCTTGAGAGTACGGCCCGATGGCTTTCGGAGCGTTATCGGTTGCGATTATCGTTTTCATGACGAATCCCTCCAATGGTGGTAAGAACGGAAACAGTGCCGTCCTCCCCTAGCTCTTGAGTCTGTCCACCTTAATCACGCCTTTGATCTGCATTATGCTCTTGATCACCCGGTTCAGGTGATCGACATCGGTCACCTCTATCTCGAAGTTGTTGATACCCCGCTTGTCCACCGTACTCTGAATGGTGGCGCTGGAGATATTGGCCTCGCAGTTGGTAATTGCCAGGGAAATATTGGCCAGAATACCTTTTTCGTCGTGGCAGAACACCCTGATCTTGACCGGAAGAGCGGCGCGCTTGTCCCTGTTCCAGGCAACGTCTATCCGCCTTTCCGGATCACTCTCCCTGGCAAGTGGACAGTCGGAAGTATGGACCGTAACGCCGCGGCCGCGGGTGATGAACCCGATAATATCATCGCCGGGAACCGGATTGCAGCACTTGCCGAACCGGACCAGGACATCGTCAACGCCATTGATCTGTATGGCGCTGGAAGACTTGCGCGTCAGCTTTTCGATTACCTTGCCGACACGGCTCTCCTTGCGCTCCTGTTGCTGCTCAAGCTTTTCCGCCGGGATGAGCTTGCCGATCAGCTGGTGGCTCGACAGCTTGCCGTAACCGACTGCTGCCATCAGATCGTCATCGGCGACCAGGCCGAAATCGACGGCGAGTTTTTTGATCTCCCCGGTCTTCTGCAATTTCGAGAAATTAAGTGAATACCGGCGGAACTCCTTGTCGCAGATCTCACGGCCGAGCGTTATGCTCCGCTTGCGCTCCTCGGTCTTGATCCAGGCGCGGATCTTGTTCCGCGCCCGGGAACTACGGACAACCTTGAGCCAGTCCTTGCTCGGCGTATGGTGGGGAGACGTTACGACCTCGACGATGTCGCCGGTCTTCAGTTCATGCTTGAGAGGGACCAGCTTGCCGTTGACCTTTGCCCCGACGCAACGGTGCCCGACATCGGTGTGCACGCTATAGGCGAAATCAATCGGCGTTGACCCCTTGGGAAAACTCTTGACGTCTCCTTTGGGGGTAAAGACATAGACCTCTTCCGGGAAGAGCTCAACCTTGACGGTATCCATGAACTCGCGCGAGTCTTGAAGCTCCTGTTGCCATTCCAGCAGCTGCCGCAGCCAGGCAAACCGCTTGACCTCCTTCTCGTCGTACCCTTTACCCTCCTTGTACTTCCAGTGGGCGGCAATGCCGGCCTCGGCAACGCGGTGCATCTCGAAAGTGCGTATCTGCACCTCCATCCGCTCGCCAAACGGGCCTATGACCGTCGTATGGAGCGACTGGTACATGTTACCCTTGGGCATGGCGATATAGTCCTTGAAGCGACCGGGCACCGGCTTCCAGGTCGAATGGATGATCCCGAGCACCTCGTAGCATTCGCGGATATCGTCCACCAACACGCGCATCGCGATCAGATCGTATATTTCATCAATATCGACGCTGCGGTGCTCCATTTTTCGATAGATGGAATAGAGATGTTTGCTGCGACCGGAGACCTCACCCTTTATGCCGTGTTCTGCCAGTTTCGAAGCGATTACGGATCTGGCCTTCTCGACATCGGACTCGCGCTCCTGTTTCTTTTTGGCCACCTTGGAGGCAAGATCGTAATAGATCTGGGCATTGAGATACCGGAACGACAGATCCTCCAGTTCGCTCTTGATCCAGGAAATGCCGAGACGATTGGCAATGGGGGCATAAATATCGAGCGTCTCTTTTGCGATGGAGCGCTGTTTCGGCTCCGGCTGATGCTGCAGCGTCCGCATGTTGTGGAGACGGTCGGCCAGCTTCACCAGTATTACCCGGATATCGATGGCCATGGCCAGAAGCATCTTCCGGAAGTTCTCGGCCTGGCTTTCTTCCTTGGTCTTGAAATGGATCTTCCCGATCTTGGTGACACCGTCAACCAGGTTCGCCACCTCTTCTCCGAACATATCCTTCAAGTTGTCGAGCGTAGTAAGCGTATCTTCAACGGTATCGTGCAGGAGTCCGGTGACAACCGTGGGAGCATCGAGCTTCAAATCTGCCAGGATGGCAGCCACTTCCATGGGATGGATAAGATAAGGCTCGCCGGAAAGCCTGGTCTGGCCCTGGTGAACCTTGGCGCAGTAAACATAGGCCTTGCGGATCACGTCCAGATCTGCAGACGGATTATAAGCCAAAACCTTGTCGAGGATGTCGTTCAGTCTGATCATTGGTGTCGGGACTTCGCCGATAAATCCTCAGGATTTATCGGTGAGCAGTCGCTAAAAAGTCCATCTGCTGCGTTGCGCTCGGCCCTCGTCGTTGCGACGTAGCCTCCGGCTACGACTCACTCCTCGGAATACGCTACGCCTTGCATCTGGAGCTTTTTGCAGTGTCTTAATATTTGGTTGATGAAATCGGCAGATACAAAAAGAGGGCGGCACCTTTCGGTCTCCGCCCTCGGTAAACGGGGAACTAACGGCTCCGGCGGGTCTGCAGCTCGTATCTCACCCTTCCGGACGCAATCTCCCGCAGCGACAAAACCACGTTCTTATTGCCGCTCTTATTCTCTATCAATGGCCTGGCCCCTTTGTACAGCTGCTTTACCCTCTTTGCTGCAAGCATCACCAGAAGAAACCGGTTGTCTACCCTTTCCAGACAATCTTCCACCGTAACCCTAGCCATATGTTCTTCTCCTATCTATTTTAATTCTCTTTATTAACCAAGAACGTCAAGATCGCAGGAAAAAGCCGCCATCATATATCAAATTTCTCGCTGATCGACTCCAGAACCCTTATGGTCCGGCTTCGTTCCGCAAGAATGACTGCCTGCAACTCATTAAGTGCCTGGCTGAAATCGTCATTGACGATAATGTAGTCATACCAGCGCGACTCCCGAATTTCAGCAGCCGCATTCATTATCCGACGCTCGATGACCGCCTCGGAATCTGAATTCCGCCGGTCCAGTCGTCTTCTGAGCTCATGAAAACTGGGGGGGAGGATGAAAATAAACACCCCTCCGGAATACCGTTGCTTCAGCTGATGCGCCCCCTGGCAATCAATATCCAGGATCACATCGATGTTGCTTTCCCTGTACTCCTCCAGGGTGCTGATAGCAGTACCGTAGAGGTTGCCGTGGACTTCGGCCCACTCGGCAAACTCCCCGTCGTTAACCATACTGCGGAACTTTTCGCTGCTGACAAAATAATAATCCCGGCCATGTACCTCGCCGGGACGGGCCTGCCGCGTAGTGTAGCTGACAGAATGCCGCACCCCCGGGAAAATGTCAATTACTTCCTTGCAGAGCGTGGTTTTGCCGGCGCCTGACGGTGCCGATATGATGAACAGAATACCTTCGCGTTTCATTATTTCTCCTGCGAATTGTCAGTGGAATCCCGGTATTTGTCGCCGTCCACTATTCACAATTCACCAGTTTCATTCGATATTCCACCAGTTTCATTCGATATTCTGAACCTGCTCGCGAATCTTCTCAAGTTCAGCCTTGAGAACCACGACCTGAGCTGCCATCCCGGCATCATTCGCCTTGGAACCGATGGTATTCACCTCCCGGTTCAGCTCCTGCAGCAGGAAATCGAGCTTGCGACCGACAGGTTCACCGGAATCAAGAGCGCAGCGGAACTGTTCGAGATGACTTTTGAATCTTACCAGCTCTTCGGTGATGTCGCAACGATCCGCCATGATGGCAATCTCCTGGGCAATACGGTTATCGTCCAGAGCCTGACCGGCCAGAAGCTGGGCAACCCTCTCCTTTAGCCGTGCGGCATTTTCCGCCACTACTGCCGGCGCCCGCTCGGCAACAATTGCCATACAGGATTCCAGGGTCGATACCCGTTGCGTTATATCATCAAGCAGCGCCGTACCCTCCCTTTCCCGCATCAGATCAAGGGCGTCAGCAGCACATTTGACAACACCCAACAGATCGCCGGCCAGTTCCTCGACCTGAAGCCCCTCGTCCCCACCTGCCAGCACATCTTTCTGCGACGCTATTAGAGAGAGTGTAATCGGATCTCCTAATCCCAACGCCTCTTTCAGGGAAACAAACGACTTATGATACGCCTTGGCCAGCTGGATATTGAGAAGCGGTTGGGTCCCGATGGCGCCGGTCATCTCGTATTTGACAAATACCTCGATCTTCCCCCTCTTGATCCGGGAGGAAACCTGCCTGCGCACCTCATGCTCCAGGGCAAGAAACGACCGCGGCATTTTGACGGCAACTTCCCCGTACCGATGATTGACGGTTCTTATCTCCACCGTAATTTTTCCAGCCGAAATTTCACGCTCAGCCTTACCGTATCCAGTCATGCTTCTGATCATATCAAGAAACCTTTCACTGTTCGCATTTTACCACTCACCTGCCTTGCAGCTTGCTTTCCCAGCGCCAGGCATCCCGTACTATCGTCTCCAGGTCGGCATACCTGGGCGACCACCCCAACAGCTGCCTGATATTGTCAGCCTTGGCTACAAGCATTGCGGGATCGCCGGGGCGGCGCTCGGACTCGACCACGGTAAAATCCACCCCGCTTACCCTCCGGACCATCGCAACGACTTCCCGAACAGAAGCCCCGCAGCCATAGCCGACATTTATCCGGGTCGATCCGCCACCTTTTTCCAGGTAGTCGAGGGCAAAAAGATGGGCCGAAGCAAGGTCCTCGATATGAATATAATCCCTGATGCCGGTCCCGTCCGGGGTCGGGTAATCCGTGCCATAGATGCAGACCTTGTCCCTCATCCCGAGGGCAGCCTGGCAGCTCACCTTTATCAGGTGGGTCGCCTCAGGAGTCCGCTGCCCCATTCTGGCCTGCGGATCGGCTCCGGCAACGTTGAAGTAACGCAGGGCCACATACCGCATCGGATGGGCTGCCGCGGTATCGCGCAGCATCCATTCACTCATCAGCTTGGAAGTCCCATAAGGATTGATCGGTGCGGTCAGGCTTTCCTCCGACGCAACCCCGTTCTCCGGCATCCCGTAAACCGCTGCGGTGCTTGAAAACACGAATCGCTCGACGCCATGCTTCACGCAGGCCTGCAGCAGGTTCAGCGTATTTCTCGTGTTGTTGGCATAATATTTCAATGGATCGGACACTGACTCCGGCGCCACTATTGCCGCGGCGAAATGCAAAACGGTCCGGAACCGGTTCAGGCTGAACAGCTCATCCAGCCGCCCGGTGTCCCCCAGATCTCCCTGCACAAGGTTTTCTCCGTGGATCAAGGCATCAGGGAATCCTGTAGAGAGGTTGTCATAAACCGTTACCTTGTATCCAGCCTCGGAGAGTTGACGAACAACATGGCTGCCAATGTAACCGCAACCACCTGTAACCAGGACATTTTTCATTGCATGTTCCTTTTCATAATGTAACTTGGTTCAGATTGGGGGTAAACCCGCCGCATAAATTTCTTTCGTGCGAAACTTCTAGCCTAAGCCCACTCAATACCTGTAGCTTAAATCGAGCCCGAACAGCTGATTTGATCGCCTTGCCCCGGAAACGAGATTCAGGTTGTTAATCCGTTCCCAGCCATACATCAAGCCGGCATCCCATTCCCCATACAATGGCAGGCGCCAGAAGGCCCGGAAGGCATTCTTCTGCTCTTCGACCTGGCCGGGCATCTTGCCGACAATACCCCGCTGGGTATGAAAATATTCCACTGCCAGGGTATTACGCACTGAAAACCAATGAGAATAACGGAAAAAGAACTCCTGGGCGCTCCCGCCGCCTTGCGAGTGGCCTGGGGTCATGTTGTTATATACATAACCCTGCGGGAACTGCCAATCACCATAAGCAATAACACTTGCCCAGTAATACTCGAACCGAAAATCATCGCGGCCATTGCCGAAAAGATCGGGGAGGAACAGTCCGGCAACATAGCTCTCAACAATTGGCCATGGGCCTGCTGAATCTTCACCGCTAAACTCGCCGTACAGCTCGGCATTACGCAGCCGCGGGATGCGAACCCGGAGATCGAGACCGGCAATAGCATTGATATGATCATTGTCTCCACCGCCAATGATCATATCTTTCAGTGACACCGAGCCTGAAAACCCCGGCCCGCCTTCCTGTCTGACCATGTTGGCGCCAATCTCAAGCCAGTCAGCAGGCTTCAGGGCAACCTTCAGTCCGAAAAACCAGGGACGCCGGTAATCCTGACCGCTGCCGGTCTCGTCAAAGCGTGACACGATAAATGCATATTTCAATGCCCCCAGATATTTTTTCACCCAATCGACATCGACCGGTTCGGGGCTTGAGATTTTTACCATATCAAAGTTTTTGGCATTATTAGTCAGGGTCAATGCCCCCCGATATCCCGGGCCGAACCAGTTCGCATCCCGGCCAACCTCCAGCTCAATCCCCCCGCCGCCAATTTTCAGGTATCCCTTGGCAATCCGGAGGGAGTCGCTATCAGGGGTATGCAGGGCTAACGGCTCCAGATTCAGGACCGCAACGTCCGATAGGTAGCCTACCGCTGACCAGTTGACGCTAAGGTTACTGCCATCCCTGAAGACCACACCTTCGTTGTTCTCCAGCAACGGTGTCCCTTCGGTCCCGGTAGTTCGCACCGGAGCCCCATTGCCAAGAGGGCGGAGATCCCCGCCGATAAAACCAAAAGCCGACTGATGGGCTTTATCCCAAGTGACCCTGTTATAATCACGAGGCAGGCCGTCAAGGGATACCATGCGCAGGCGCAGACCTGCCATCGGATCGTAGTCGAAAAGCGCCGGTCTATTCTGAGGGTTGCCAAACAAAAAAATCTCGCGCGGCACCAGCTCCCGAACCCGTCTTATCAGATCAGCGACCATAACAGGGGCATTGGATGATCCGGGCAACCGGCTCTCGGCTTCGAGCAAAAGTCGCGCCGCCTCGGCACGGCTGAAAGGCTTGAGCCCTTTGACATCAGAGGTAATCAGGCCAAACCCGGCGAGTTTTTCCAGGTAAAGGTACAGCGGGCTGTCCAATGGGATATTGGGCGATGAGGCAGCAATGCAGGAAGAAGCAAAGACTGTCTGGCCAATGAGACCAAGCGTCAATGCCATGACTGCCAATATCAATTTCATGTAATAGAGAAATGGCCTAATAGGCATTATTGTTGATCAGCCCTCTAAAAAAGGTCATGAGCATGATCTTTAGATCAAAGAAAATATCCCAATTTTCGATATAGTATATGTCACACTCAATCCGCTTCTCGATCGAGGTATCCCCCCGCCAACCATTAACTTGGGCCCAACCGGTTATCCCCGGTTTCACCTGATGCTTGACCATATACTTGGGGACCTGATTCTTAAACTGCTCGACGAAAAAAGGCCGCTCCGGGCGAGGCCCCACTACGCTCATACTTCCTACAAAAACGTTAAAAAACTGTGGCAGTTCATCAAGGCTAGTCCGGCGAAGAATCGACCCTATTCTGGTTTTTCGAGGGTCATTTTCCGTAGTCCACCGGGTGTTAGTAACGCTTTCTTCCATAACCTTCATGCTGCGGAATTTCAGCATCTGAAATGGTCTGTTGTTCAGCCCGATTCGCTCCTGACTGAAAAAAACTGGCCCACTCGACGATGCTTTTATTAATACCGCGATCACAATCATCAATGGAGAAGTAATGATTATCGCAAATGAGGCGACCACAAGATCAAATACTCTCTTCAATAGCCTGTTGAGCGGATCGTCAAGCGGGACATGACGTATATTGAGAAGAGGGGTACCGTCAAAATTTTCTATTTTTGGATACCCCGGAATCAGATCAAAATAATCGAAAAGAATCCTCAGCCTTATTCCTTCTCGCTCACAACAGTCTATAATATAGGCATACCTCCCATATGCGCTTAAAGGCAAAGCGACAATTACCTCATCCACGAGGGTACTCTGTATGGTATCCGTCAGCAGATCGCATCCGCCGATCACTTTCGATCCAGCTATTTTTTCCCCGATCTTGGACACATCGTCATCAAGAAATCCGATAAGCGTATAGCCAAAAGCACGGTGCGATCTGATTTTAGCGGCAAATTTCTCGCCAACTGAACCAGCTCCGATTATGAGCATATGTTTCTGGTTATATCCACGCTTTCGGAGATAATTTAGAGTTCTGCGAACAACAGCCCGCTCGGCAAGTAAAAGCACCAAACTTACGAAACAGAACAAAAAGCGAAATCTCGGGCTGAATAAGGTCAGTTCCACTAAGTAGAATATGCTGAAGATCAAGATCGTCCCAAGTAGATGGGCTCTGATCAAAAGTATGGCCTCCTTGCGAAACAAGCGGTTACGCATAGGTGAGTACAGGCCACGATAGGCATACACGCAAAGCAACATCGGAATCAGCCAGAGCAGTACACTGTAAAAATTGAGACCGTATTGTTGCTTAAACTGCCCATCAATACTCAGATTCCCTGCAACGAGATACGAATAAGCGATTATAACCGCATCTAGAAGGACTTGAATCGAATTGAATAATTTTTGATACTGCCTAATCATGAAATACGCCACCTCTGGAATTGCTGAAGCTAGTTTTATAAATTAGTTTAAGTCCAAATTCCAGAACTATTCGCTATGAATATGGTCAACGCCCTGCAAAAACATTCCATATCCCATTAACTAATTATAAGGGGGTTTATACAACGAGATGAAAAGGTGATCACATTGATCACAACGTGCGGATTACTATATGCATATGTGAATTTAATCTTGGAAAGGGGATCTTGACATGCCGTTCCGGCATCTGTTATGTAAGTAAACAAATAATCCGGGGTTCCGCACACGAGGGAAATGTGCCACTGACACAACGCTGCCTCATGATCACGACAACCATGTTACTGTCCTGCAAGCTGGCCTGCGCCATGCCGTCAACTGCAGGAACTCCCCCCGAAGAGGTGGCAGCGTGCTTCAGCACTGCTGCCGATCGGCACAACATCCCGGTCGAGCTTCTGGTTTCAATAGCAGAAGTCGAAAGTGGCCTCAAACCCCTTGCCATCAACCGCGCCGGCACCGCCATTCTACCTCGTACCAAAGAGCAGGCCGAACAGGCGGTGGGTTTGTTTGGATCTCAAAGCGCCACCTTTGATGTCGGCATCATGCAGGTCAACCGCTGGTGGTTTGAGAAATACGGCGAACCTTACAACAAGGGGCTTGATCCCTGTTTTTGCATAGATTTCGGTGCCCGCATTCTGGCCATGGCCATCAAGGATCATGGTCTCACCTGGCAAGCAGTCGGGCGCTACCACTCGCCAACCAGCTGGCGGCAGGACGCTTATGCCCGAAAGATATTTTCGCGCCTCTCCCGGATCCTGGAAAAACGACGTTCAACCCCGATTGAGAAGATCATCGAAGCAAAAACCGGCGACCTTGCCTTTAACCAGCGCCAGGATAGCCGGCAGCAGCCCCTCTCCTCTTCTCCGTGACCGATCTTTATCGACCACCCGGTATCTATCAATTCAATTCAGTTCTACTTTGCCGTTTTCACATTTTTGAGTATTCCGGCCTTGATCTCGTCCTGGGTCTTTGCGCCCAAGCCGATACTGCCATTGGCATACACCAAGACCGGGGTTGAGGTAATGCCCAGATCCTGCCCCATTTTCTTCAGCTCGTTAGCATAGTTGCTGGCAGAACTGTTCTTCTTAACAGCCTTTTTATCGTAACTTGCCTCCAACATGGCCAAGGCACGCTTCATATCCTTTTTGGATGCAGCGACAATCGCATTGGTCTTCCAGGCCGCATCCGGATGCATATCCAGCGGATAGAGCAGAATATGAACTGCCAGGTCAGGCATCTTTTTTACCAGCTTTGTCAGTTCGTCATGTACCTTTGCGCAATAGGGACAATCCGGGTCGCTGAACAGATAAAGATGTTTGGTCCCTTTTGGATTGCCCAGAAGCAAGGCGTTATTCAGCTTGATGCGGGAAACGTCGATAACCTGTGATTCCAGTAGCTCCCTCATGCTCTTGCCGGTAATGTCCACCTTGTTGCCGGTATCCAGCACTGTCCCCTGAATCAGGTAACGCTTGGAGAAATCCAGATAGGCAATTCCTTTGCCATTGGTATTCGCCTTGGTAAGAACTACCTGATAAAGACCTGGCACTTGGGAAGTGGTGATCTTTTCCACGCCCATGCTAGGATCAATCTTTCTGATGATATCCTGGGCCTCTTTGAGCGTCACCTTGTGACAGGATGTGCAATCGCCGCTGCACCCCAGTTCGCCGGTTCCAAAAGCGCGGACAACCCCGGGATAAGCGACAAGCAACAGCAAGATCAACAGCAGATGTTTCATTGGTTAAACTCCTTTTTCTATTTCTCACACGAAACGGCGCGAGATGGCGCATCTCTCCTTTTAACCATAATCTGACTTCTGCAATCATGTAATCTTTTCAATGCCGATCTCGCTGGAATGTTTGGTATGGCGCCATTTTTTGTCAGGTCCTGAAAACATAGCACTGATCGAGACTATGAATGACAATAATTTATAAGGATATAAAAACAAAGGAACCGATATTCTGAAATCTTTGTTTGATTTAACGCAAGACCCGCAAGTTGCATAACAAACGAAGCCAGGAACAAGCAGAACCACCATATCCACAAAGCATTATTGTGAAGCAATATCAACAGGATGAAAGCACTGATATTTTTCCCAGGGATAAGTGGCTGGACCATATGGTAAAGTGCATCCAGAAGAGACCAGTCGAATCTGCATTTAAGCGCTCTTACCATTAAAGGGGCATACTTTCTGAAATCACTATAGTAACCGGACAACCACCTTTTCTGCTGATGAAAAGACTCTTTTGCCGTGGTAGTCTTTTCGTCATAGACGATTGCTTTTCCCAGCCATTCAACTTTAATTCCCGAAAGCAGCAATCTGTAGGTATACTCTTTATCCTCGGTAATGGATTCAGTGGTCCATGGTACCTTTTCGAGCAAATCGCGAGAAAATCCCATTCCTGTGCCAAAGAGATGAGCACCAAGTCCAAGCTTACTGCGTCCTGCCTGAGTAATGCGGTTCAAGATGGAAAACATGACATAGTTGCCAGCTGTCACCCATGAATCAAGCCTGTTTTTGGTTTCGACGACAGCCTGGAATGCCTGAATCCCACGGTTAAGAGCATTATTAGCATGATTAAAAAAATCAGCATGCACCAGATTATCGGCATCGAATATCACAACTGAATCATACGAAGAATCTGCAATTGGCTGGCTCAGTGCCCATAATAATGCACATGACTTCCCGCAGTTTTCAAGGTCTTGACGTTCCAGAACTGTTGCACCTGCCATACAGGCGACATTAGCTGTGTCATCGGTGCAATTGTCTGCAATTACGCATATTTTAATCAGATCGGGCGGGTAATCGCAGCGCTGCAGGCTATCAACAAGATATCCGATCACGCGCTGCTCGTTATGGGCGGGCACCAGTACTAGAAATCTGTGCTTCTTATGGTAAAGCACCTTTGCTGGGCTAGGACTCAAGAAGAGTGCAGCAAACAGCAACAGATATTCATGCATTACCTGCAGGGTTATCGCTACGAGAAGCAGACATAATGCACAATTTATAGCAAGGATAAAAGCAAGTTTCATGTGGTCGATCTGCAATCAGCAGTCAAGTTGATTATTTGTTCCATCATCATTCTGGCCTTTGACTGCCATGAATTCATTCCGGCAATATTTTTTCGATGCTCAGATTCAACCACCCCACTGTCCAGCGCCAGGGTTATCGCCTCAGCAAAGCCCTTGGCATTATCAGCAAAATACAACAACCCATCATCACAATATTGGGAGAGTTCCCTCATTGGAGTGGCAACGACCGGCTTGCCGAGCTGGAAATATTCATAGAGTTTGACAGGGTTGGTTGCCTCTGCAATGGCTGAGTTCCTGAAAGGTATCAGTGCCACATCAAACCGGGCTATCCATGCCGGCACATCATCATAAGGCTGCTCTCCGACGAACACAATGTTGTCCGGACAGCTCTTAATAATGTCTTGGCACTTTATCTCGATCGGACCGACAATGACAAAGGTAATATGGGACATCATTCTCGCTGTTTCTGCAAGAAGATCGATATCTATCCAATCACGAACAGCACCGACATATCCTACGACCTTACCGGATACTACAGGAAATCGGATCTTCTTGCAGCACCGTTCAGCAAAAAAATTGCCATCCACCCCGTTTGATACCACAACAACAGGCTTCTCTGGCGATGTCCACAGGATGTCCTCACGCAGCTTCGCCGCAGTGGCAAAGACAATATTGGCTTTGTTTACCAGTAATGCGTGCTTGTGTGCCAGTTCATCATAATTGCCGTCAGCGGCATGGACATCGATGGCATCAAGGCAATCATAAATTATAAGATCGAAAAACTCATGTGACAGCAACGGTTCCCAAAAGCTTGCACACGCCATAGCCACAAGCTTTTTACCATTCAATGCCCGTGAAGATATCACATGTTCGAGAGACCACCGATTGAAACGAAGAGCTCCAGGTAAACAATAATTTGACGGAATATTTATGACTCTGTTCAAAACTCCGGGGGCAGCTTGTTTCTTCCTCTTTAGGTACGATCGTATTCCGCAGGGAGGCTCCACGTAATATACGTCCAACTCCGGATACAATTTCTGAAACGCATGAAACAGCTGCTGCGGTCGCTGCAACAGATACCTGTAAGGGATGCTTGAAAAATAGAACAGGGCGAAAGAACTATTCATTGCACTCTATCTCAGCTGCAGCAAACGATCACGGGCCGGGAACACATCACTGCGAATCGCTTCCATTCTCTGTTTCAACAGCTTTGTAATGATGCCCAGATTATCAATCATACTGGCGACCGCTCCTATCCCCTTGCCCGAGAGAAGACATTCGGAGGCAATAACCCATTCTCTGTTACCATACAGGTATTCACACATACCATATGCTTTTTGACTATATGCGACAAAAAGGACCGGAACACCTTCTGATGCGGCATTGATTGCACAATGCATACGCGAGGCAATGACAAGGTCGCAACCACCAAGAATCTTTTTAGCTGCCCTGTACCCTCCTGTTGTATCGGCCACAGTAACTGCGGTGGCGATTACTTCGGGAAGCAGGTTGAACACCGCCTGGAGATGCCTAAGATCATCATCCTGAACGCAATCGTCAGATACCACATGAGGAACAAGGATGACTTCAGCCTTGTAACGTTCCACCAGTTGAACAATGAAATCTGCCTGGCCACGGAGCGTTCCCTTTGTATCCCCCTTGGCGATATCCGCTTGCACAAGAGGACTCAGATTGACCCCAATTAACAGCCGTCCCTTCTGATAACGGTCACCGAGTCGGCCTGATGAAACCGCAAACGCGGGGTCAGCAACCTCGATGACATTATCAACAATGTGGTGATCAGCAAGAAACCTGGTCGTTTCAGGTTCCCTGCTGGTAATCAGATCGACTGATCGAAAATGCCGCAACAAGACCTGCCGGTCTCCAGTGGGCAAAGGTCCGATCGACCCCCCCCATATAACAAATTTCTTCTTTTTCCGGCGAACAATTTCAGCAAGATGGGCGAGGTGATACGCCATTGACAGTGTGTACATATCTCCGCCGATCGAAAATACCATGTCACAGAGATCAATCCAGTGTATATCCTCATAGTACGGTTGATATCGCCGTGGAATGCCGGTCCGGCGAAAAACGGCGGCTGCGAGGCGGGGGCGTGAAAGCTTGGGGTGCTGCGTCCTCGGCATGATGGTCAGATCCAGGTCAAACAGCATCTGCCGGTCATACTCAGGCATGGGTGAAACGTAGATGATCCGGACATCCGGCAAGACAGCGCGCAGAATATGCGCAGTCCCGCGCACAATTGCTTCACAGCCGTAATTATAGGTCCCCCCAATGCCATACAGCCCCACTACCGGTGCCATAGCCACCTCTTCACCGGCCCCAGTAAACTTTTCACAAACAACTTCAGGTTTTCGCGCCGCTCGTAAGCAGTAATTTTTCTTTCAAGTGGCACCATTGCACGTTTAAAACCAGAGATATCATCGTTGTCACGGAAGCGGGGCCAGAGGCTCTTGCTCGTTTTCTGAATCGCCCGTGTCAATGCCAGGAACCGGAAATGGTGTTGGTATTCTTTACGCGACGGAGTTACTCTGGTGCGTGGATGAGTGATCCCTTCCCGCTCGTCTGCATACAACCTGGCGGCCAGCAAGTTTCTCTTGCGGTAGATCACCCCCTGCTGGCTCCGTTTCACTGTTTCAACTGAAACGCTTTCGCACTTGCACTCACCAGTTGCCGCTCCTTCGGCAAGCAACTGCTCCGCCAATTGCGAACGGGCGATAACCAACGATGTGCCGCGCCACTCCGTGCTAAACTGTGAAAGCCAAGCGTCCATAAAGACAACATCTGCGGTTTCGCCAAAAATGTCATCACAGTAATTGCAGGCATTATGAGTGAAATACCGGTACTTCCAGAGATGAATCGGAATGTTCTGATATGGCAATGGCCTGCCTTCGCCGTGAGTTCGGCCTCGAGCGACATGGGCGAAATTCGCCGGATCCTGGCCAGGCGTTTTGCGACGAAACTCTATAGTTTCAAGGTCAGCAAGCGATACATCTGCTTCCAGTGCCAAATACTCGCTGCAAAAACGGTTCTGAAGTTGCCCGCAGACCAGAGATGCAACCAAAATGATCTTTTCTCTCAGTAAAGGGGAAATTGCCATGGCCCGGCGAAGGGAAAACGCCACGCATGGGAGAGCAACCACGGCATATCGCAATGGTGCGGCATCGTTGGCAATCGATTTCAGTACGCCGGAGAATTCGACCGGATAATAGGCAGATCCGGAACAGTCGAGTACCTGTTCGACCGTCTCGGCTACCTGGCATGAAAACATACGACCCGGTGACTCCCCCCTCCCAACAGCAATAACCCGATCGACCTTGCCCTGTTCGAGCAGCGATGCAAGAAACCAGGTTGCCATTCCTCCGCTTGCACCCTTCTCTCGTTGTCCGGACACTGCAGAGTATCCACAGAGGCATGAGCGGTAATAGCCGATCGTTTCATCATATTCAACTTCAGACGCACCACCGAAACAACTTTTTGCCACTGAATCCTGGTCTAGGACAGAATAACAAAATGGGCACACAGAAAGACAAACCTCACAGCTTTCGGGACATCCATCATTCTGTGTAGGGACAAGTTCCCCGGAGAGGCTCCACTCCATCCGGAGCAATCCGCGTGGGCAGACACCTGCGCAAGCACCACATCCGACACAGAGGTCGTGATGTACGACTTCTTCCACCACGCTCATTCCTGGATTCTCTCTTCAGCCCCCTTCAGCAGTTGAGCCATTTTATGCCACAGCCCGATGAAAGACCACACCATCAATGCCGCCAGAAAGGGGGAAACAATGATCCTGGTCAAAAGGGATGTCTGCTGAAGGTGACAGTAGAACCCGGTAAGCAGGGTAAACCATACGAGCAACGATTCTTTTGAGTACAACATAGCAGCAGGCATGATCCCCTTTTTCAGATAAAACGGAACAAAAACAATCGTACTCACACCATAACAGAGAAGATAATAATTGACCAGTGTTGAAGATGTAGTGGCAGGCCATGTAACGAGCAATCCCGCCAGCATCCCTCCCCAGATGAGATTGCTGCATACCCCCCACCACATCAGGTCATCAGTTATTATCCGTCTGGCTATACCCTCCTTGTAAGCACTAATACATGCCACCAGCATAAGGATTATCAAAGAATAGCGATACGACGAGGTATCGTATTTGCTCCCGAGTATCATTCCGGTTATCTCTGGAAAGAAAATAAGGATGAACGCCGGGGCAGATACAAGAATCCAACCGGAGAGAAAATTAACTGCCTTGAGTTTAGCGCTTGATTGATGCTCCGGCGTACTGATCAGCGGCAAAAGTACATTACCAAGCACTGACGGCAAAAATGCCAACAACATGCGCCACTGATTGGCTGCATTGAAAATTCCTACCTGCTCGAATCCGCCGGCAGATTGGGAGAGTACAGCGTTGCCCATCCAGATTGCAGGCGTCACCACGATACCGGCAAGCGAAGCAGGCAGAGCCAGTTTGCGAATAATCCGGAATTCAGACCAGATTGACATTTCGTCAATCTCGCTGATGAGACCACGAATCAGTGCACGGGAAAACAGATGCGATAGGAAAAGGCCACAGGCACTGATCACAAAAGTTGCTGCAACCGCTCCGGTAATGCCCCATAACCAGACTGCTGTCACGGTTAGCGGTAGAGCTAGAAGGCCCTGATAAATGGTTATGCGCGTAATTTGGGGAAAAGCCTGGAATCCAGATAGCACGGCGATCTGCAAACTCAGCAACGTATCGGTCAGCAGCAGGAAAGATGCAATACGCAAAACATTGATTAGGTCTGGCGCAGAAAGAAGCCGGCCTGCAATGAATGGGGCTGCGGCAAATGCCACAAAAGCCATAAAGCAGCCCGAAAATAAGCCTATGAAGAACGCGAGCCTGACAATACGTCCGGCTCGCGCTGGGTCGATGTAGCGTAACTGGGCTACGTAACGAGTGCAGGTAACGGCTAATCCAAGCCCTGCAAAACTGGAGAGCATGGCGACCGTGCTGGTTATAATCGCGAGCTTTCCGAAGTTTTCAACCGAGAGTAATCTGGCAATTACGACTGTTATTATGATTGATGAACATCGGACTGCAAGTGAACCGGTCAAACTCCACAACGCGCCTGATTTAAGCTTCGTGCGAAAGCTCGCTGAATGCATTCCGACACGTTCTATTTCTTACTGTCCAGCTTTTTTAGTTCGTCACAGACAATGAGGTTGCCCAGTTCACAAGATTTTTTCAAATCAGAAATTGATTTATCATTTTGATTCATATCTTGATATGTCTCGGCTCTACTGAAATATGCCTGCGCCGACTTCGGATTGATTTCAAGAGCGTGCGAAAAATCGGCTATCGCCTGTTGATACTTCTTGCTGTTATGGTTTACCAGCCCACGGTAATAGAAATATTCAAATTTGTCCCCACTCTTGATGAGTTGGTCAAGATCCGCTAATGAATCTTCATTCTTGGCAAGCGCATAGTACGCCACTGCTCTGCGGTACAGAATATCTTTTCTTGACGGGTCCGCTTTAAGAATTTGGGAATAGTCATCGATTGCATTCTGAATCAGCCCAAGTTTGATGGCAACCTTGCCTCTCAAGTCATAACATTCCAGCGTGTTGATTTTGAATTCTATCGCCTTTGTCAGGCTCTCAAATGCCAGTTTGTTTTGATTCCGTTCAGCATACGCTTTACCCGCATAAAAATAACATTCACCACATTTGTCATTCAGTGCAATAGCCTTTTTAAGGTCTTCATTGGCTAGGACATAATTGCCATTGTCGAAAAATGCTTTACCTCTGAGAAGGTAGATAGTCTGATCGGTATCTTTTATTGCCAGTGCCTTTGTGTAATCCTCAATAGCTTTTATATAGTTGCGGGCCTCGTACTGTAAGGTGCCGCGTTTGACATACAAATCCGGGTTCTTGCTATCAGCTTCTATCTGCCTGGAAATATTATCCAAAGGATTACTAGTGCTCGTTACAGTTGCAGTATGCGCACAGCCGTTGAGAGCAAGGGCGAAGTATGATGCTAAAATGAAAGCAATAAACTTGTTCATAGCAATAACTCCAGTAAGTATCGGTATATACGTTGACAAATTATATACGAAAAAAAACCGGGGCTCCTGAGAGCCCCGCAATTGTTCTCTACTTCAACTTTGATTACTCAACGATTTGACCGTTAACAGCCTTGAGCGGGAGACGCTTGTGGCCGTTGACATCGGTGATTGTCGCATAGGCAAACACGTCTTCTTCAGGAGCATTGACGGTCAGGATAATGCCAGTGCCTCTTGCGCCGTCAACCGTGCAAGTACCGGGCAGCCCTGCCATGATCTGGCCGGCAGTGAAAGTAGAGGTTTTACCGGCTTCGAGATCAGCGAGAATGACATCACTGGTTGTCCCATCGTCACATACGACAGTTGCGGTCACGCCGTTAGCACCGGTTGTGGTGTTCTTGGAAAGAACCTTGAAGTAGGTCTGGGTTGTGCCGTTGTCGTCAGTACGGAACTTGACGAACGGTGCATAGTACTGGGTTCCGTCGAAGACCCACTTGTGGCTGAGACTGCCAGCTGCGAGCAGAACACGGCTGCCGACGCATACTTCTCCAGCAGGGCAGGCACCGGCAACAAGTGCGGAACCGCCAACAAGCTTCACTTCTACGGTACGGTTACCAGCAACCAGGGTCGGTGCGGCCGGAGAACCAGCGGCTGTGTCAACAGCAAGGGTAAGGTCGGTTTTCTTGCCGGCTGCAGGGGAAGCGCTGCCAAGGCAAACGTCTACGTTGTTCAACGGAATGGTAAGGGTCTTGAAGCCTGCGGTCACGTCAGCCGCTCCCACAGCAGTGGTAACAGGCCCGTTATTGGTGAACAGATCGCCATAAGTGATGGCATCGATACCGGTCAGGTCGCCGGTTACCTTAACCGTAACTTCGTTGGCAGCAAGGTAAGTACCTGCGCAGTTGGCATCGGGTGCAACTGCAGCAGCAACCCTGCTGTTGATGGTTTCATCGCTGAAAAGGAGCAGCTTGGCGCGTGAGCTGGACACTGTGCCTGCCACGTCAGTGCAGGGAGGCTCGCCGGCAGTGCAGGTATCAGCCTTGAGAGTTGTACGGAGGGAACCGAAATCGATAATCGACTCAGCGTTTACCAGCTGGGCAGAGAACTGGTTCTTCAGAGTAACGACCGTGGCAGATGCCTTAATTTTGGCATCGTCAGGGATCGTGACGCTGTTTACTTCCATCGACACGCTACCAGCAGTGGTGCCGCCGGCAACGTTAATGCTGGCGTTGGCAGCAGGGACAGCAACACAGTTATCGTCCTGGATGTAGTAGATGGTACCAACACCGAGACCGGTGGTAGCCGGGTCAATTTCGAGCGTGTTGACGGTTCCGGCGGCATTAAGAGCAGAGTTGATTGTTGCTTTTGTGGGCACAGCGCCGTTAAGGAAGCAGATGTTCATGGGATTGGCAAAGGTGCCGTTGGTCAGGGTCAGTTTCAGCACGGTGGTCGGGGCGACGGCACCGTTCACCTGGTAGGCGATGTAAGCAGCTGGCGCAGCAGTATCATCGGTTGGGTGAACGAGCTCGGTAGCCATGGTGGTGTTACCGGCATCCAAGTTCGGGAGAGCTGCGAACGCCGTACCGCCCATTACTGCAAATGCTGCGACTGCTAACAATGTAATCATTTTTTTCTGCATGTTTTCCTCCTGTTTTGTTGGTGAATTCTACCTGCAATTTGTTGATGAAAAGCTGAAAACCTGTGGTTTTGATTCAGCTTAATATATATGATGTGAGGCACCTCCTTGAAATGAAATCTTTGTCCGTTAATTCAGGCGATCCGACAAAACCTCCTGCTTTTTCAGCAGCATATTCTTTACTTGCGGTACGTGTAACAACGCCTTTCCTACTGTGCTAAATTCTATTTGCCGCCAGCCCATCCACACAGGCAAATAGGATTTGGATTCAATTATACAAATTCAGTCCAAATGTCAATATTTAAATTAGTAACAACATAGGGTGCCGTCACGCGTCAGGTCCGCTGATACCTGAGTCATCAAAGATTTGAATCTCGAGACTCCTTTACGAATACGGTTTCGCAACGTAGTATACCCACGGATGTTGCTTTGTCAAGGGTTCGGTGCATTTATCCCGATTTTCGGCAGATGCGCAAAAAACTTTAGCAAAATATTGGTACTGCGCGCCACTCATACATCTAATCCCGAAACAAGCTATCCTTAAATTTACTGGTGATATCTTCGAGCTGGTCTGTGTCGTTGAGAATATATGGGGTGATCTGGACAATCAACTCGGTCTTGGTTTCACCCTTCGAAGTTGTCTTGAACAGATTCCCCAGCAGCGGTATGTCCCCCAGGATCGGGATTTTCTGGTCGCCATTGCTCTTGTTGCTGCTGATAAGTCCGCCCAGCAGTACCGTTTCGCCGCTTTTAACTGCGAGCGTGGTCTTGATGCTGCGATTAAGGATCATGGGCGAATCGATGTTGGAGACACTGTTGTTCTGGGCCTCGCTCAACTCCTGACCGATATCGATGGTCAGAGAGCCTTCGGAGGTGATCGTAGGCTTGACCCGGAGGATGACGCCGGTATTCCGGTACTGGATGCTGCGCAGGACACTGGGGGCGGTAGTCGTCCCTGTTCCTCCGGTGCTGCCGGTAAGATCGGCGGCGCTGGCCTCGGAGGTGACAATCGGAACCTCTGTTCCGACTGTGATGGACGCCTCTTTTCCGTCAAGGGTGGCGATGTGCGGTGTGGAGACGATGTTGATCCGGCTGTCCTTGGCAAAGGCGTTCAGCTTGGCGGTTAAGTCTCCGCCTTGTTGCGTAACCGCGTAGCTGAACCCGCTGGTTCCGAGAGCCAGTCCACCCATGGTGCCCATAATGCCGCTGAAGACATCGCCCCCTTTGTTTATCCGGTTCTTGATGAGCCATTCCACCCCATACTGAAGATTGTCGGTGAGAGTGACCTCCATAATGGTCGCCTCAATGAGCACCTGGCGGGGCGGGGTGTCGAGCTGCTGGAGGATGTTGCGCACCAGCTTGTAATTCGGTGGGCTTGCCGAAACGACGACTGCGTTGCGCCCCTTGTCAAGAATAGCGGAAAAGCTTTTGTTGGGTATGGCAGTTGAACCGGCCGATGGGGGGGCGGGCTTGGCTGCAGTTGCCGGTGAGGCTGAAAGTGGCTGACCGGTTTGGCTGGGAGCGCCCACCCCACCGGAAAGGGATTTCAACACGTCGACCAGCTCCTCTGCCGGACGATTTTTCGGATGGTACACGAACAGCTGCAGCTCATCACCCAGAGACTCAACAGTGTCCAACTTCTCCTTCCAGGTAAGGACCGCATCGAGCCACTCCTTGTTCTGCGAAACCAGCAGCAAGGCATTGATCTTCTCAAATGGGACTGTCAACAGTCCGGGATCGTTCGGGCTCTTGCCAACAGGAATCCCCATGGTAGGGAGGACTTCACGCATCTTCTTGTCGAAATCCAAAGCATTCACATAATCGAAATAGAGCAGGCTGATGCTCCGCTGGGAAAACGTGACCCGGTCGAGCTGATTGAACAGTGCGACAATTTTTCGCAGCGAGGCCACGCTGCCGGAAACGGCAATGGCCTGACTGGCGGTTAATGCCTCAATCCGGACATCGCTCCCAAACTGCAGCTGTTTGACAATCTGCATAATCTGGTTGCTCGATACATAACTGGGAGTCAGGACCAGGGTGATCCGCTTCTGGGGGGAGAGTTGGGGGACCGTGTTCCCCACGTAGATATCCGGTGATGCCGCAACCTTTTCCTGCGCCCCTCCTTCTTTCCCTACGAAGAGCATCTGGTTTTCTTCCTTGATGCTCAGCTTGTTCTTGCGGAGCAAGTCGACGGCAAACGGGAAAAAGGCCTTGCCGGGCATCTTGCTGTTCATGTTGAGGTTTATTTTTTCGCGGGCAGACTGCACATCCTGCGAGATGGTGTAATTAAGCTTGAGAACTTCACCGAAGGCCAAATTGACAAAATCGTAAAGTGGCATGTTTTCGACGACTATCTGCACATCTCCCGCTGCAGCCTGCGCGGTCAACTCTAAGGGTTTTTGCGGCTCTTCCTCCGAAGAGTCTACGTTTTCGACCCTTCGCGAGGCAACCGGTTCCGATGGCGCTGCGACAGCCTCTTTTTGAAGCGGATTGGGTATGGTTATTATTTTTACTACAGGTTTTTGCTGTGCTGCCTTAGGTGCTGCAACTGTGTCAGCAGATTTCTCATCTATCCGTGCTTCCGGAGCTTCGGAGTCCCCGGAGGCTTCGAAGAACTCCTTGAAATAAGGCGGTGTCGGCTTTTGGCCGGCACACCCCCCCAGAATGAGAGAGCTGCCAAATATCAGCATCAGAATGTTATTTAATCTTTTTCTTGCCGGCATATTGGTCCCTGTTTGCATATAAGATGCGCAGATCAAAAGTGATCGGTTTCTTTTCGGTTCGCGCCTCGAGCCTAACACTGGCTGGGGTAATGGCGCGGACATACAGCTCTTCGTCAACCTGGTCGCCTTGGCCGAGTATTTTGAGTTTTTTCAATCCGGTGTTGTAAAAGATTGCCCTGCGGCTCTCCCCGCGGGTCAGCACTCCCTGGAACTCCCAGCGCTCGTTGGGCCGGTCCGATCGGCGCAATGATTCGAAACGTCCGTTACTATTCATGGTGTAGAACGGCTTGAACATCTCCTTCAGACTCGGCAACGCCCCCATCGCCCCAGAAGGCTTCAGGTTCCATAGGTCAGGAGAGGCAAGCACCCCTTTGGAGGCTGGAGCCACGCGCAGTCGCGTGGCTACTTCAAGCGCAGGGGGTGATGCCGCCACATTAATCCCCGGAGTGGACGTGCTCATCTGCTGTAAATTATAGATCGCCGAACCGAGGGCCGACAGGATGGTCACAATAACGACAGATCGGCGGCTCATGGCGCATTGCCCCGCTTAAAGGCCACCAGCGCGAGATTGAGTGTCAGATACTGATCCTGGAATTTAGTCACCGATGCCCGTTCAACTTTGACAAAACGGCTGCCATTTTGCAGCTTGCGGAGGAATGGATCAATTTCGGCCGGCCCTCCTTTAAGTACAAAGCTCATCGGTATCCTGGTCAATCCGCTTACTGGGTCGGTGACCGGCTCGCCCCAGGTCGAAGTCACGATCTCCATACGGGTCTGGGTTGCCGCTGTTCTGACAGTGTCCTGCAGATCGACCAGCGCCATACTTGAACTGGTCGTTATAGGATATAGATACCTTTCATTCGCCTCAGCAACCGTTCCGGCCGAACTGATGCGCCGCTCGATCTCTGATCTTCCGGCCTTCAGGGCTTTTTGGGCGGCTATCTGGCTTTCGACAACGGTGAGCCGGGTCTGCATCAGCTCTATACTTTCCCGTGCCGGCTTGACAAATAAGATGAAAACAGCAGTCACTAGCAGCAACAACAGCAGCCAACGGTCCTTCATGCCCCCTGCCCTCCTGCCGCAAGCGGCCGAAGCGTGATTGACAGGTTGTAGAAATTGAACTCCGGCATTTTACTGTCTTTGATGGACGAAAGGAGCTTGGCCTCCTCGAATACCCCTGTTGCCAGCAACTCCTTGATGATAGCAGCTTCAGACGTTTTCAGGCCGGTCCAGACCGTAAGCCGGTTGTCACTGAACTCGACCGAGTTCAGATATCCGGCATGACGCTGTATGACACTGGCAAGTACGGACAGGGCCTGGTAAAAATCAGGATATCTTTGTTCTCTGGAAATAAAGTCATTCCAGTAGGCCCCCTGCCCTCTCACCTGTTCCAGTGAGGAATGAACCGATGAATTCTCCCGTTTGAGCTGCGCTAGCTGGCGGTTTTTTTCGCCAACTAGGGCCTCCATCCGTTGAGCCTCGTAGAAAGTGAATCCAGCTGTTACCAGCAGTACTGCTATCAAGGGCGCCTTGACAATGGAGACCACCTTTTCAAGGACATTTATGGGATTGAACTGAAAATCAACAAACTGGATGATGTCCGACGGCTTGACACTGAACCGGGCTGTCGGCTCAAGTCGGATCAGCTCCGCCTGGCCGAGCGAATATTCCCTTTTGAGGAGTTCTAGCGAAGCGTCCAGGCCTGATGTTCCTCTGAGGAGGGCCTGCACCTGGAGTTCTCCATGCGCGATTCCGGTCATATGGGTGATACCGTTTCGCGGCAGAAGCACAAGCGCGTTCTGGCGATCCCTGAAAAAGCGGTACAAGAGATAGGCTTCGGGGATAAGAATCCCGTTTGTAGTTGAAGCCGATTTATCGTAATACCAGATATAAATCTTTGTGTCGGTCTGCCACGAAAGATGACTGCTGTTCCTGTAAGGAGACTGATGCCCGTAATTGAGATCGATGACCTGCCTGGTAAGACGGGCCTTTTTCGGCTTTTCGAAGATTCTGAGATAGGTATCTTCAAGTGGGATTATGGAATATATACTCATGGTGTTCCTCCGGCAGTTCTGGAGAGAATGCCGGTCATTCGTCATACTTTTCTACGGTATAAGGCCTGTCTTGTCCCGGCTTGAATCGTATGAGGGCCTTGACCGCATCACCGGCAGCGCTGATCCGGGTACGAATGTCGATTGCCACGGTAAGAGAAGGAAAATTTGTAATATATTCATCATCAAAAGTCAAAGTATTTGCTGATGCGGCGAGAAGATCAGCATGGGTCAACACGCCGGTTTTCCCCCGCAACATCACGAGTCTCTTGGCAATATCCAGATCAATATTCAGGACTGACGCAATCAGCGTGGCATCAGCGGTATTGAGATTGATTCTGCCACCAGCCGTTTCGAGCATTTCGTTTCTCACCAGGTTATAGACCGGACCGCGCCACCCCTTGACGAGTTCCAGTTCGCCAATAGTCTGGATGAAGCGGTTGTTTCGCGACTGGTATGTTTTGGAGCTTTCGGAACGGTAATAGTACACTTCCGCTCCGTTCAGTCGTTTCAGATCATCCTCATCGCCCCAGTCCAGGAGAGAGTCGACCGCAATAGCGACGTCCGGCGCTCCCAGGCCACCTGAACGCAACATCCGCTGCAGATACGTGCTGATAGGCGGCCAGATCCCAAGCCTGCCGGCGCTGTCCTGAAGCCTGATTTCGCTGTTACTCGCCATAATGGGGTCCCCTCGCAGACTGAGCAGCAGCGGTAACTCTTTCTGGCCGCTCAGATTCTCCAGATTCCATGAGGTGAACCTGCCGGTGCTGCCGATATATTTAAGCTTCTCCAACTGGGAGCCGGATTCGAGGCGTGCCTGCAGTTTGTCCATCAACTGCTGAGAGGTGGACAGTATTTCGCGGGAGACCGACACCGCATAAAGGGCCAATGAAACTGCCACCATCATCAGCACCAGGACGATGATGAGAACCGAACCTTCCTGATGGTTAGAGCGGCTCATTCAGCCCTCGTACAATCTGGTGCTTGTCCGAAAAATCTGCCGGTATCCGATAATAGAACTCCTGAGTGCCCCTCTCCCTGGTCACGGACATTTTCACCAGTGAAGGAAGCGTTTCCTTCATGGTGGCTTGAGGCTTGCTTTCGGCGACATACTCCAGCCTCATACCCTTTGCCTCAGGGAATATAACGGTTGTCGATTTCTTCCCGGTTGCCATCGATGGTGAGAGATAGTCGGAATCGTCAGCATACAAGGGGATTTCGTCTATCACCACAGCGCCGTTACGCAGTGCGATCCTGCATAATGCATAATCGGACCCGGAAATCGGTTTCGACGATACGAACGTGAGTTGTTCCGGCTCGCCGTAATAATAGATATAGAACTTCTTGTCCCGGTTGAACATGTCATGCCGTTCTGCAAGATAGACGTTGGTGGACGCGATACAGTCGCGTAAGGTGGAGTTTAATCGGGTTTCTTCGGCAAAAGGGGCGTTGAGATGGCGGAAAATCCCGAAAGAAAAGCGGAGCGAGAACATGGCCATGCCGACCACCAGCGAAAAGATGGTGATTGCCACCAACAGTTCCACAAGAGTAAAGCCGTTAGGTTTAGTCTTTCGAGGCTTCAAAGCGCTTTTCATACTGGGTCTTGTAAAATTCAAACTCCCTGCCTTCCACATCCAGATGGATACTGAACAGCGTAATCAGAAAAACGCCCTTATTGCCGCTCTGCCCCTCTTCTTCTCCGAAAACATAATTGTTGGCACTCTCCACCTTCCGGCAGTTGTACTGGTAGTTGAGCCCGTTGAGAGCTCCCTTGACCGGCATGCCTTCATTCAGGCGCTCGTTCATGATCCTGTCACGTAGAGAGAGAACTGTGGTGTAAAGCTGTTCATAATGGGTCAGTTTCTCCCGCTGAAGGGCAAACTGCCGTACCGCCGCCGTAACAGTTACGATGGATATCACCATGATCAGAGTGGCAATCAGCACCTCCACCAGGGTAAAGCCGGCACTACTTTTTGTCAGCCGACGAATATTGTTTTTGGGGAAGGCCATCAGAGATAAACCGTGCAAAGGATTCTTTCTTTATGGACCGGTCTGATGAAGCTTTTTCAAGCTGAGCATCGAACTTGTCCCGTATGCCGAACAGGCTGGGATAAACCAGCGCCACGCTGATGGAGATCAGTACCAGGACCACCAGCATCTCTACCAGGGTAAACCCTTTAGTCCTGGTATGACGAGGCATCACAGCGCCACATCGCCCAGGCTGACCACCGACAACATGATGGAGATGACGACCAATGCAATAAAAAATCCGACGAATACTATTATAAGCGGTTCGAGCAGGCCGAGGGCCCTGGCAATGCCGGTCTTGAAGTTGTCCAGATAACGTTTGCCGAGTGTTTCGAAGATCTCTCCCATGCGGGCCGAGTTCTCGCCAACCACCACCAGCGAAACGGCATCTTCCGGCATCATGTCGTTGCTGCTCCAGACCTGGCTGATGCGATGCCCTTTCCGGACTTCGTCATTGGTTTCTGACAGAAGGTTTATCAGTTTTTCGCTGCCGACCACCGCAGCCGAGAGCTTGAGGGCGCGGCTTACATCCACCCCACCACCGAGCATGGAACCGAGTGATGAAAAGAGGTTTGCCAGATCGGAGAGCAGCATATAATCACCCACCAGCGGCAGGGTATAGGCCCATTTTTTGAAACGCTTTACAAATGCCGGCGTTGAGGCCAGCCAGATAATGACGCCGATGACCGCTACGCCGACCAGGGTAATCAGCGGGAAATGGGCATTCAGGAACTTGCCGTAGCCAATGGTCAGCTTCGAGATGGCCGGCAGTTTGGCCAGTTCGGCAGCGGTAAAGATCTTGGCGAACCTGGGGAGAATGAATCCGCAGACAATAACCACCGTTACCATGCTCATGGCGACCAGGAACAGGGGGTAGGAAATTGCCGATTTGATCTCCTTGATCAGCGAGAACTTGAATTCCAGGTATTCCAGCAGATTCTTGAAAGCATTCTTCAGGTCGCCGATCTCTTCGCCCACCGCCAGGATATTGATATACAGCTCGCCGCCCCCGAAACCGTGCTGATCGAAGCCGCTACGCAGCGCCGCGGAAAACTGATGACCTTCTTTAATGCGGGCCAGGGTGCCTTCCCAGAAATCGTGAACCGACTGCTTGCGCGTATTCTTGATCAGGGTCGCGATCGCCTGGTCCAGCTTGATGCCGGCCGAAACCAGGTGATACAGCTCTTCGCTATTGTTCTTGAAATCCTTGAGGGTGTATCGACCGCGCCGCATTGATTTGCGGTCTTCTTTGATGGAGGTGAGGATGATCCCCTTGTCGCGGATTTCATTAACCAGATCTTCTTTGATGCCGAACATGGTTCCGGAGACCTTGTCCCCGTTTTTGTTCAGACCCTCATAGCTGTATCGGTTCAATGAGCGACCCTCAAGACTTCCTCGACAGTTGTCAAGCCGGCCAGTACCTTGAGCAGGCCATCCTGCAGTATGGTGCGGTGCCCGATCCGGTTCATGTCGTCAAAACTCTTGTCATGATCGAACCTGTCCTGCAGTTCCGAAGTGAACGGAGCAATTTCGGCAATGACCATTCGCCCCCGATAACCGCTGCCGCTACAGATCTCGCATCCGACTGCACGCTTGGGGGACTTAACAAAATCCGGCATATTTTGTAAAAGGGCGTCGAGCCCGTAGCGAACGGCATATTCTTCCGGAAAGGGCGCCGGCTGGGAACACGCCGGGCAGAGCCGCCTCACCAGACGCTGCGCCATGATGCCGACAATCGTTGATTTGAGTAGGAACATCTCGCAACCCATGTCCAAAAGCCTGGTAATGGAGGCAAGGGCACTGTTGGTATGCAGGGTGGAGACAACCAGGTGACCGGTGAGTGCCGCCTGCATGGCAATTTCCGCAGTTTCGGCATCGCGGATCTCGCCCACCATGATGATATCCGGGTCCTGGCGCAGGATGCTGCGCAGGGCGCTGGCAAAGGTATAGTCGATCTCCGGCCGGATGTTGATCTGGCTGATCCCCTTGAACTCATACTCTACCGGGTTTTCTGCCGTGATGATCTTGACCCGGTCGGAATTCAATCGCGATAGCACCGCGTAGAGGGTTGTGGTCTTGCCTGAGCCGGTGGGACCGGTAGTAAGAAACACGCCGCTGGTTTTACGGGTAACTTCATTGATGAGTTCGATATGATCCGGAAAGAACCCAAGGCTTTCCAGGGAGTAATCGATATCTTCCTTGCCCAGAAGCCTCATTACGAGGCTCTCGCCAAACTGGGTCGGCACCGAGGAGACCCGGATGTCGATCTCCTTGCCGGCGATGCGCATGGAGATGCGGCCATCCTGGGGGATGCGGTGTTCGGCAATGTTCATCCCCGAAATTAGTTTCAGCCTGGTAATTACCGCCAATTTGAGACTCTGGGCCACGATTTCAACCGTGGTCAGGATGCCGTCAACCCTCAGACGCACTTTCATAGCGCCCCGCAGGGACTCAAAATGAATATCGGATGCATTCAGTTCCATCGCCTTGGTCAACAGGCTGTTGACCAGCTTGATTACCGGGGCTTCCGATGCCAGTTCCTTGAGCTTGTCGATCTCATCATCGGCATTGACGTATTCGCCGGATGTCACCAACTCCTCGTCCAGCGAGACCAGCAGCTGTTTTAGCGCTTCTTCCCTGACCAGTGACGGCTGCACCCGCTTGCCGGTGATGCTTTCAAGCAATGAATACGTTGTTATATTGAGTGGATTGGTAGTAAGGATATGCAGAGAAGAATCGTCTTCGGCAAACGGAAAGATCTGCTGCTCGCGCAAAAAACGCGGATCCAGCGGCAGATGCAGGTGGGCAATGCCTTCTACGGAACGCAGGTACGGAATCGCCAGCTGCTGGGAAAGTGTCTCCAGTAACTGATCTTCGGTAATTACCCCCATGTTGAGGAGAATCGAGCCGATCCGGCCGCCGTACCCCTTCTGAATATCGAGAGCCCGCTTGATGGAATCTTCGTCACACCACGAATTCTTCAGCAACAGTTCGCCGAACAACTGCTTAGTCATGACAGCTACTCCCAAGCGCTTATGTCCTTGTTCTCCCCCTCGCCGCCTTCCTTGCCGTCCGCTCCAAGCGACTTCAGGTCAAAAGGTTTGTTGTTGTCTCCAGGGGACTTATAGAAATACGGGTTGTCCCAGGGATCGGCTGTAACCGGCTTGGGGAGATAGGGCCCTTTCCAGCTCTTGATCGTGCCGGGATCTTTCCAGAGCACTTCCAGCTTTTCATCGGTAGTTGGATATCTGTTGACATCCAGCTTGAAGGCGTCCAGCGCCGTAACGATCATCTCCACCTGCGCCTTGGCGGTCTTTTCCTTGGCCGTGCCGAGTTTGCTGAACAGCTTGGGCGTGACCAGAGAAGCGAGTAGACCGATGATGACGATGACTACCAGCAGTTCGATAAGGGTGAAGCCATTGGAATTCTTGTATCTCATCTTGTTCAATCCTTTAGGGCTTATTCGATATTCAGGAAAAATCCAGGCGTCTTCATATAGCACAGAACCATACCCAGAATCAATGATGGCGGGATAAAGATGATTAGGGGCAGAACATGTTAATATTTGTATATTATTTCCCCTCACGCATCTTCTGCAGAATGTAGCCTGATATTTTCTCCTTGAATATTTCACGATCAAAGTTACGAGCATGTTCGGCGATACGGTGAGAATCGAAGCTTCCTGATACAGACTCAAATCGTCTGACTGCAGCAACTAGGGAGTTGACCGTCTGCTCTTCGAAAAAGAGCCCGGTAACCCCGTCCAGCACCGTTTCAAGCGCACCGCCTGCCTTGAAGGATATTACCGGCTTGCCGCAAGCCATCGCTTCCACCGGCACTATGCCGAAATCCTCTATCCCTGGGAAAATCAAGGCCCGGCATTTCCGTAAATGTTCCTTTATCACAGCAAACGGCTGACGGCCAAGCACTTGTACGTTGCCTCGCGCCAACCTCTTCACATCTGCCAGGGCTTCTCCTTCGCCGATAATTACCAGCCGTTTGCCAAGGGCATTGAATGCTTCCACGGCCAAGTCAAAACGCTTGTAACCAACCAGTTGCCCCAGAGCAAGATAATAGTCCTCATGCTCCGGCGCTACCGAGAAATCCGAGGTGGTTACGGGGGGATGGATGACATCCGCTCGACGCCGATAGTGTTTTTCAATGCGCCTGGCAACAAAATGAGAGTTCGCGATAAAATGATCAACCCGGCCAGCGGAGACATAATCCCACATTTTAAGATAGTGGATAAGAGGGAGCATGAACAGCTTAGTGACCATGCCGGCTTTTGCCCGGTAATCAAAATACATGTCCCATACGTAGCGCATCGGTGTATGGCAGTAACAGATATGAACGGCATCCGGCCTGGTTAGCACCCCCTTTGCCGGACCGGACTCGCTGCTGATTACCAGATCATATTCACGTAAATCGAGTTGTTCCAGAGCCAGAGGCATCAGCGGCAGGTAGCTCTGGTATTTCTTCCGCGCATTAGGGAGCTTCTGGATATATGTTGTGACTACCTTGTGCTGCCTGATTGTTGGCGACACGGATTCCGGATCGTAGACGTGCGTGTATATAACAGCTTGAGGGAACAGCTCGCACAAGGCTTCTACAACCTTCTCACCACCGCGCATGGTAACGAGCCAATAGTGAATTATTGCAACTTTCATGTATTTCCCAGAGATAAGTCAATTTGCTGAAATGCCACAAAAACTCCAATATTGAGTGAGTTCATATATTTTGGCATTAACAATAGGCATCCGCAACAGCTATCAGCCAATTTCACCTAAGGCGTCAAATATTGATGAAGCACACGCAGTCCATGATAACCTTTCAGCCTTTTCCAGGCCATTTCGCCTCATTTCCTCGCGCAGCCCCGGCTCAAAGATCAGCCGTCTGATACTGGCTACAATATCGGTCGCGTCATACGGATTGCAGAATAAGGCGGCCCCTTGACACACTTCAGGAAGCGACGCAGCACTAGATACAATCACTGGGCACCCACAGGCCTGCGCTTCGAGAGGGGGAAGACCGAATCCTTCATAAAATGAAGGATAGACCAGACAGAGCGCATGTTCGTAGAGTGCACGCAACTCACCATCGTTCACATACCCAACATTTACGATATTGTCTGCTTCATGGGCTTGAGACAATTTGAACACTTTCGGGTTCGCACCACCCGCGACAACCACCTTGATATCCGTATGCCCCAGAAGTTTGACGGCAGCAATTACAGACTGAATGTTCTTGTTGGGATTGGTGCTGCCGGAAGCCAATACATATTTCCTGGATGCAAGATTATACTGCTTCAGAATGTGTTCATCGGCAGGAGTGGCGGTAATATGCTCTTTCCCCTCATAGATGACCCGGATCTTTTCAGTATTAATACTGCAATAGGTTATTAATTCATTGCAGGAGAAATTGGAAACAGTAATTATCATCCGGGCAATTCTTCCCAAGAGTTTCATCAGCACTCGATACCAGAGGCGGAAAAAGAACGAATAGGCTTCAGGGAAAGCAAAAACCGCAGCATCGTGGATAGTAACAACCTGATTTCGTTTGAATAGCGGCGCCGCATTTGTCAGGCTTACCAGTACGCCATCCCGAGAGTGAAAAGGCAGTTCAAACTGTTCCCAGTAATGCCCGGTTAACCGGCCGACCGAGCGTACCGATACGGCTCTGTAATCAGGAAGTTCCTCGACATCGGGCGGAACCAGTAGTTCAAAATTGTACCCTGAGGCATCAATCTTCCCCGAGGCTATCAGCTCGTCTAAAGCCTTTATCACTTCGTGGGCGTAGCGCTGTACACCGGTGATCGACTGGGTCAGAAAGCGGCCGTTCAGATATATAATCATGTTGGTATTCCGTTTCCTGCAGTCGTAATCTGATCGAACAGTGCTGTCAGCTTCGCAACACAGACTGGCCATGAATTTTCCACACACCGCTGCCGGGCACCGGCACGAAGTCGTTCAAGCATGGGGGATTGCGAGAAGACATGCAAACAATCTGCAAGCTCACGAACATCACCTGGAAAGAACAAAACCCCATCCACATTGTCTTTTATCATCTCTGGAAGATTCCTGGTTCGAGCGGCAATTGCCGGCACCCCGAAACTCCTGGCCCACATAAGTGGACCACTCGCAGAACCGGAACCTGTCTCACGGTACGGGAGAACCAACAGGTCGATGCGTTCAAAAAAGCCCGGGAGCGCGTCATCAGGAATATACCCGGCAAAATGGACATTGGATGCCAATCCCAAACAGTTCACCTGCCGCTTCAGCTCTTCAAGATACTGGTGATCTTGCCTGAACAGCGGGACCCCGGCAATCTCCACCAGCAGGCCGTCCATGAGTAGCCCCTTTTGCGCCAAATGCCCCAATGCCGCAATCAGGATATCTATTCCCTTGCTCTTGGTGATGCTTCCCAGCACTCCCAGACGTACGGGGCGATTCGGCAGCCGTGCAGGCATCTCCATGAGTGAATCATGATAATTAATATGTTGCATGACTAGTAGGGGGTGATCGGGTCTAATTACGTTAAGCCGCTTCATCCACAGCTGCTTCCCCTTTTCCGAAAGGAGGATCCAGTGATGCCCCTGGGATATGAAATCCCGCTCAATCGATCCGCCGATTGTCCGGTTATACAGCCACCGGACAGCTCGCACGGCTACAATATCCTGATATGGATTAAAGATCGGATTGAGGTTGACAACCGTTCGTGGAGGGTCGTGAACCGTTACCAGTGTGGCAATCTCAGGGGCCACGGCCTTGAGACCGCGTAGAGAGTGAAATACCTGGAAATCGCCTACTCCCATTTCAGCAAAAACCAGTGCGGCTGACTCCTGCTTGACGAGGTCAGCCAGCCGACTACCCAATTGCAGCGCCAGTCTGTTTGGAGTTACGGGATCTCCGGTTAAACAATCCGAAGCATCCACGAGAACGTAGCGGCCATCGCCATACCGGCAAAAAGCCTCTATGATCCTGTTAGAATACGCCCTGACACCATTGCCTTCCATCATGGGCGGTCTGACGTAAAGAACGCGGCGCTCCATATCAGCCGCCAGCCAGAATATCGGAGATAACGCCGGCAGTCGTCGCGGCACTGCTCTCCCAGGTGAACCGTTTTGCCCTCGTGCGACCCTTGGCTATCATCTCATCCCGGAGCGTTCGGTCCTCCAGCAGCTCCCTGATTCTCGCGGCAATGTCTTTGTAGTCATACGGATTGCAATAAAGTGCCGCATCACCGCACACCTCCGGCAGCGAACTGCAAGCCGAGACTATCGCGGGACAGCCGCATGCCATTGCCTCGATGGTAGGGAGACCGAACCCTTCGTAAAATGAAGGGAGGACCAGTGCATCCGCATGGGCAAAATAACGTCGCAACTCGCTGTCAGCCACATACCCGGTAAAAACGATTCTCTGGGTCAGGCGGTGGGCCATAGCCATGGTCTCTTCATCAGCAGTGATGAACCCTTCTTTTTTCCCAACGATGACCAGATCATGGGGAATACTCTCACGAATGGCATCAAAAGCCCGTATAAGTCCTTTCAAATTCTTGTGTGGCTTTACATTTCCGACAAAAAGAAGATACGGTCGTTGATGCGGGGAGGAAGCGCGTTCAATGGCAAACCAGGCCGGGTCAACCGCATTGTAGGCAACCTTGATGTCATCACGACGAAGGCCTGTCATTCGGATCAACTCGGTGACCGTATATTTGGAGGGGCAGAGAATCGCCGACGCCTTGCGCATCAGGGTTATGAACATGTATCTGGCATATAGGCGCTGGTGCAAACCTTTGAGATAATGTGCCATGGTTAAATGGAAAACATCATGGACCGTAACGAGCAACTTCGCCTTTGAGAAAAGGGGAATGTTGTAGTGGGGAGACCAATACAAGGCAGTATCAGCAGGGATGAGCCGACAAATGGCAAACTGCTCGCTGATGGAATAGATGGGGGAGTTGCACGAAATGATATCTACCTGCTCGGCGACGCCAGTAAAGGGCTCAAGTTCAACCGGGTCCCCGAGAAGAGTGAACCGGCAACCGGGAAGTCGCTCCATGACCAATGGGACCAAATTGGACAAGTAGGTCCCGATCCCTGAAGCATGAAGCATGCGTAGGTCAATCGTTATATTGTCAGTATGTTGACTGCCCATTAAATGATGCTGCTCCTAAATGCAGAAAACATTTCAAAAAGTGAGGAGACCTTATCGTTAATCAGGCTCTCAACAATGAAGCGTTGTTTTTTATCCCGGTAACCCCCATCAACATTCCGAGAATTAGCCAGAAATACATATTTACAAAATCAGGGACCGAGACAAACATGAGTATCAATGCCGTAATCAGTGCCGTGACCAAGCCAGCCATGATTTTCGATATATCATCATTACAGCGGTATTTCACAAGATGTAACGCAGGGAAAAGAATTACAATGACAAATGCGACCACAAAAAGTGACAGACCAATGATTCCTGTGTTGGCGAGTAAAGTTGACCCCAGATCAAAAGTTCTGTTACTGGCAAAACCGGAACCCATAAAGTATGTATCGATCAAGACCTGAATACCGTGGAAGAATGACCATGAACGTTCTACTCCAGACTCTGACTGCAATTTTTCGACCGTCAGCTCATTAATCCCCCTGACTATCCCTGCCAAATCCAGATCCAGCCTGTTTATAACCGTCAAAAACACCCCTGCAAAAAGAACGGCCATGATACCGATCTGAGCAGCAAGATAGCGCAGTGCCCGCCCCAAACGTCTGCTCGCCAACGCCACCAGGAGCGTCAGCACAATCGCAATGAAAATACCGAGAAAGGCCGTGGTGCTGGTTGTAAGAATGGCTGTGATGATCATGATGAACAGAAGGGTCTTCTGGGTTGCAGGTTTCAGCGGATAGAATTCAAGGACATTGAACACCATTACCATGGTAATCATTATGGTAAGGAAGTAGCCGTATACCGACGGCTCCTGAGCAATAGACGATATCCTCCTCAATATGGCAATTCTCTGGTCGAAACCATGGCTGTATCCGGGATGGTTATTAAACAACCATTCCGGATACAGGCCCCCAAAGAAGCTAAGGACATAGGTAATTATTCCCCACACTATACTGAATATGGTTACTTTCATAAGAATGGAGACGCATCTCTTGGCAATCCCCAATTCTTCCGTTTCATTGGCGACTATGAAGGAGGTCACCATAAACAGGGTAAAATATATGAACTGCGTCACCGTGTATGCCGGGATTTCGCCACTATAATCCTGGTCATTGAATGCTGGATTGAACAGGATATAGTCGCTTCCCGCAAGCACAAGTATCAGAGGCAGCAACAGGGTCAGAAGACTATGAAGCCACGTAAACAAAAAACCTAGATAGCAATACTTCTGCAAACCACAGATTCTGATCCTAGACGTACCGGTCAGGCACCGGATGAAAAATGCACCCATCAAAAGCAATGAGACAAAAAACGCGGGGGCCATTCCGAAAAGGGATCCCTTGAACTCGATGATGGTGGCAGCGGTAAATGGCGTAACAACCGCGAAGAGATACAAGAGTTTTCGAGTATTCAGCCTGACAAACCAGTATAGGCCCAGCGGGACAACAATTATTCCCATCGCTGTCAACATGGATCAGCGCGCCGCGGCTGCTTCATCAATAGCGATTGAGAGCATTTTGGCCCCAGATTGCCAATTCCAGTCAACCAGAGAGGTAACAGGCTGCTGAGGGACTATCTTGCCACGAAAGATTAGTTCGAGCATGTCGTAAATCCCCTCATACGAGGTGCCGTGAAAAAGCGCATGTTCACAACACGCCTCGTGCAGTGCCGGAATGTCTGAAACAACAACTGGTGTTGAACATGAATAGGCTTCGAGAACCGGCATACCGAAACCTTCATATAGCGAAGGCATAAAGAACAAAGTAGCCCCGCTGTAGAGAGCTGGCAGATCTTCTTCGGGCACATATCCGAGACGATGCACCAGGCCCCGCTGCTCAAGCCTTTGGAGTCTAGTCAATAAATTCCCATTGCTCCAACCTTTGCCGCCGACTATGACAAGACTGGGAACGTCCACATCTGAGGACTCAGCCAGGTCACTATACGCTCTGAGGAAGGCATCAAGGTTTTTTCGGGGTTCCAGGGTGCCGACAATGAGATTATAGTTGGTGCTAATATTGTATTTTGCCTTGACGGCACTCACTTCCTGATCACTTCTCTTGGCATACATGGGACTGACTCCCGGCTTGATAATGGTGTCAGGTATTCTGCCATAATATGCATGAACCTCAGCAGCGGTGGAATTTGAAATAGAAACTATTCTGTCCGCTTTTTCGATAGAACGCTTTGAAAACAGCGCGAGCGCAGTTCTGAACAGAAAAGGCATAGTCGACGGATATCGTCGCCACACAAAATCGTATAGAGTCAATACCGTTCCAATACCGTTCAAATTAGGCGGAAGCAGGCTTGTCGTCGCCCAAAACACATCGATATCGTATTTTTTCAAAAGCCCGGGACCCTGCGCCATCAACCAGATTATGCCACTTTTACTGATGGGCCCCTTTGAAACAAACTTATTACAGTGTTTCAGATCAAGAGCGAAGTCCTTATGCGCAAACAGATAAAATTCATCATCAGGTCGGATGGTAACAAGTTCCTTTAGTAGATTGAAACAATAGTTTCCAACTCCTGTCATATTCCCGATAAAACATTTTGCATCAACGCCTATTCTCATAATTATGCAATCACTTATCTGCAGTCAACATTCGGTAGCCCTCAAGTATGCTTTTTATTGAAAGCGCAAATTGACTGGCGGAATAACCGTTAATGACAAACTGTTTTGTCAAACTCAAGATCATATACAAAACGACTACATTTTTTAATACTGGGATGTTTTTGCAAATAAAATAAACCCTGTTTCTATTCCCGTATTTTATTGAAAAATCTGTATACTGACCTCCTGTCGAACTGCTTACTTTGTGATAAAGGCTGAGTTCTGGCAATAACTTCATAATCAATCTATGTTTTTTTGCCCTATAACAAAAATCAACATCGTCGAAATAAACAAAGTATTTTTCATCCATAAGGTCTATCTTGTCAAAGACCGTAGATTTTATCAACATGCAGCATGTAGGGGCATATTCAATATTTGTTACATTATCGTATTGCCCTGAATCAACTTGGTTAAAGCCTACATGTACGTTGTAATAAAACTTCAATTTACTGAAATAGCCGCCGGCAAACCAAATTCGCTTTGGGTCATCATAGTACATGATCTTTGGCACTGTCATATCGCACTGATATTTCTTGAGTCCAGAAAGGAGAGAATGCAATAGCTCATTATTAAAGACAGTATCATTATTGATTAACAATACATATTCACAGTTATTATCTAACGATGCCCTAATACCCTGGTTGTTTCCTGCAGCAACGCCAACATTAAGTTTGTTTGGCAATATAACTATTCTTTCGTCTTTATAACCGGACAGTTTATCCAGCGTGGTGTCAGTTGAGGCGTTATCGACAATGTACAGCACGAAATTGTTATGGGTCTGGGAAAGGATTGATGCCATGAAATCATCAATTATATCTCCGCTGTTGTATGTTACAGTTACCACCCCAATTTTTTCAGCCCTTACCATGCATTAATCCTTTTGCGCGCATTTCCTGCAATGAAGCCTCATATAAATCTGTTTCAATTGCTTGCTGTTCTGTCCACCGTAAAAACGCTTGCACCCCTTCCCTGAATTTCCAACAAGGGACATAACCTATCTCTGCATGGGATTTGCGAAGGTCGGCAAGATTATGCCGAATGTCCCCAACCCGGAATTCCCCTGTGATTTCGATTTTTGACGAACTGGAAAAGAATTCGACTATCTCATGCGCCACGTCCAGAACTGTTGTTTGCAATCCGCTGCCGACGTTGACAGCAGTGACCGCCTTGTTTTCCGGTCTGATGCAACGCCATGTGGCCTCAACCACATCATCTATAAAAACAAAATCACGGCTTTCCAACCCATCTTCAAATATACGGATAGGTTTTCCAGTACGTGCAAGGTTGGAAAATATTGCCAGAATGCCGGTATAGGGGTTGAGTAATGACTGGCCCGGACCATAGACATTCTGATAGCGGAGTGCATATCCGGAAATGCCTAATGATTGCGAAAACATTAGAACCATTTGCTCTTGAAACTGTTTGGTAAGCCCATAATAGGAAGAAGGGGCATAAGGAGCCGATTCATCGGTCGGCAGCGCTGTTATCGGGTGACGACAGAGGTGGCAGCGAGGCTCGAACTGCCCGTTTGCCAGGTCCTCGATGATCCGGGGCCCCGGGAATACTGGGCCATGCTCACTGCATGAATACTTCCCTTCTCCATAGATTGCACGGGAGGAGGCAACAACGACCTTGCCGACTGAATAACTGCCATTCACCAGGCAATCGAAAAGAACCGCTGTCCCATCGAGATTCACTTCGGTGTACCGGCCGATCTCGTACATAGACTGACCGGTACCGGTCTCCGCAGCAAGATGCACAACGACATCTTGGCCCTTGAGAGCATCGCTGACAAGCAATTTATCCCGAACATCACCCCTTATCAGCCGGACCCTCCCGGCAATTTCAGCCTGAAGGTTGTTACATTGGCCATGAACCTGCGGGCTGAAGTTATCCAGCAAGGTCACAGTACACTGCTCCATGAGGAGTTTTCGTGTCAGATGGGTGCCGATGAAACCGGCGCCACCGGTAATGAGAACATTCATTGTCTAGCGACTTTCTCCCATTGTCCGGAAATAGTATTGTATCGCTTTATAGCAATAGCTGGTGATCCGGCAACGAGGGTGTTATCCGGGACATTATTGGCAACCACACTATTAGCAGCCACTATGCAGTGCCTGCCAATGGCAACACCCGGCAAAATTACGCTGTTATTATATAGATAACTCTGATCGCCTATAGAAACTGGCTTTACTTCTATTTTCTGCCAATTGATAGGAGTGTCAATATCTTCGTACAAATGATTGATATCTGTTATGGTTACATTTGAAGTAATCACAACATTGTTGCCGATAATAATACTGTTTGCACACGTAATATGAGCATTCTGATGTATTTGTGAGTAATCCCCAATTCTAAATTCAGGCTTGAATCTTGAATCACCATATGCATCCAATATTTCAATTCTGCAGTTTTTGAATATTATGACATTACTTCCTATTGTTATATATTTAAGGCCAGCCAATAAAATTGGTTTATCAATATAGCTTTTAGCACCTACAGATTGCATGAATAAGCTATATAGATAACGTGCCTTTAATCGCAAATAAATAATTTTTATTAAGCCAAATAGCTCATATAAAGTACTGTCGGACAATTTTTTTATTATATTAGAAATCTTCATGGCTCTGTTTATTCGTCTTTAAGTCTCACTTTAAGCGAAAAGTAAGTTCAATAGCATCACCTTGCTGTAAAACATTTACCAGTTTTGCAAGCCATTGCCCCAGAAGTCGTGCGGGAACGAAATTTATAAGCGCTCCTTCCGACGAAGTTTTGTTGGAGCGCCTGTTAAGGAAAATCTGCAAACTGCCTATTATCCCGGAATAATCTGCATTATACCGTGTTCTCACTCGGGCAAAACCGTGCTTTTCCGCCATTTTTGTCAGCGTTGCAACACTGTAATTATAGGTATGCACCGGAGCTCCCAAATACCACCAATATTTACCAAATATCTTTGCATTCAAACTGTCGATATTGGGTACGCCGATGTGCAACAGCCCATTGGGGCTGATTATTCTCCGCAGTTCCTCAAAGGTTTCATTAGGATTCGGGATGTGTTCAAACGAGTGATTCGAGCGGATAAAATCAAAAAAAGATGACGGCAATTTCGCTTCGAGTAACGTCCCGCCAAAGATTTCGAGACCATACTGTTCCCTGCCAAACTGTGCGGCCTTCAGGCTTGGTTCGACCCCCCACACTTGCCAGCCGAGCCTGCGGTATTCAGCGATGAACTGACCACTGCCGCATCCGATATCGAGCATCCGGCCCGGTTTTGAAAAAACCGGGTCTTTCGTTTTTATTTCCATTCTTAATAGATTCTTCAGGACCCCCTTGATCCCGCTACTGCTCATATGTGGCTGGTAGGCATAAAAATCATCGGGATAAAAGGCCGCAAGTTGGCTTTCAGTAGGCATTGGGGACAAAAAAACAAGTCCGCAGTCATTGCATCGTGCGATGGTGAATTCACCGGGGATGCCGTAGTGACGGTCTCTTGTCTCACACAACAGTGAAGACTGCTTTGATCCGCAAAGTGCACATGCATACCATTGCGTACCTGCTTTTCCCATTAACTCAGACATATGAAACACAACCTCAGAGCAACCGAAATCAAATATCAAGAAGTTATACCAAATACCTAACCGCCGGTAAATCCGGGCGGTTTCAAATCGAAGATATCCTGATTTTATCCAGAAAAGTCTTGCGTTCTTCCGCGTCAAGGCCATAAAGCATGATTGCGAACACTATCAAGGTACTGATAAGCGCAAATAGCAGGATATTGATCTGCCATCCGGTACCTATGAAGAACTCGCAGCCGACATAAAGGGTCACCGGCAGAAAGCAGAGCAGCGGCTTCAGAATACCTTGCCAATAGTAGGTTCTGAATTGAAAAGCTATTTTATCCTGAGTGCGGGACATATTGAGCAGTAATTGACCCGTCAACCCGGCAATACTTCCGACAACAGTTCCTACTGCAACACCTAGTGCACCGAGCAACCAAGCGAGGAGTATACTGCTCGAAATATTTACTACCCCTTCGATCAAGGGGGTGAGAAGTACCGCCCTCTGGCGACCGGTTGCAATCAATAACATTGCATACGGCGATGCAATGAGACGAATGATGTTGCCGACTACAAGAGCCTGGAGGATTAATGTCCCCCCCAGAGCATAGTCCTTGCCAACCCATACCGTCAGAATTTTCCCCGCAAAGATGACCATGGGAACACTGATCAGCAATAGGACCAAAGAACAGATACGGGTGCTCTTAACGAGCAAAGAACCGACCTGTTGCGGTGTCCCTGATGCTGATAATGCCGCTCCTGCGGGAATCAGAGGGCTCAAGACTGCATTATGAAATCCAAGGATTAACGTTATTAAACTTGTCGCAACAGTGTAGTAGGCAACCGCCTTAAAGTCGAACACACCGACAATGGTAGTATCCAGACCGGTGATCATGAGCATTGCCACACTCCAGACCGTCAAACTCGTACAGTAGGCAATAAGTTCTCGCATCGATGCGGCAGCGACACGCTGAATTGAGATTATTACGAAACGTGCCTCCTGTTTATAGACATACCATTGCCAACCATACGTAACAAGATTAGTGACCGCAAAAACGACGGCAAGAGCCGTCAGTTGCCCCCCTTGAATAACCGTGAGAATGAGCAAGCACCCCTGCACCGCCTTGCTGACAACGGCGATTTTTGCCGGGATCTTATTTCGCTGTAAACCGACAAAAATGGCATTGGTCGCATTGAACGGCAGACCAAGAGCCAGTGAGCACCCAACAAGCAGGAGAGCAATGCGCGCATCACCTACTAAATTCACCGGCATTTTATGGAAAATCGAGGGCATCTTCCAGGTGAGAATACCCACCATGATAAAACCAATGACTGCGGCGACAGTTAGAATGGCAAATGCGGAGCTGACAATGCGGTTTCGCTGTTCGTCTTCGCTCAGCTCGGTATAATGAGCGACAAACCGACCAATTGCCGTCTGAATCCCGAAGTTGAGATAGCCCGTGTAAGCACCGATTTGCAGGACAAGCGCCCAGGTTCCATAAACTTCGGTTGTCAAGTACCGCACCAAGATTGGCGGTAAAACGAGAGCCATGAGCGCCGAAGCGGAACCACTGGCAACATTGGCCAATGCGTTGACTATAAAGCGTTTGCCGCTGATACCCAATAACAGCCTCCTTTTTCATTGAATAGACTGGGTACCGTCGAGACTATACAGAAGAACCGTCATACAGCATGAATTGGGGCACGGTGTTGTTTTTCACCTGTTATTGCTTCACCATCATGTGAACCACGTCCCTCATCCCGCTCCTCGCCTTCCATCCCAGCACCCTGAGCGCTTTTGCAGGATTGCTGCGACTGACCATTATCTCGGAGGGACGGAGCAGGGAAGGATCGCTTATGACATGGTCATGCCATTCGAGATCGACACAGCTAAAGACCTCGGCAATGAAATCCTCCAGAGTGTTGGTCTCACCTGTTGCAATAACATAGTCATCAGCTCTTTCCTGCTGAAGCATTAGCCACATTGCTTCCACATACTCCGGAGCATAGCCCCAGTCTCGGGCTATGGAGATATTCCCCAGACGAAGACGTTCTCCGCTTCCGGATGCTATCCGTTTGGCTGCCTGGATAATTTTCTGTGTTACAAACCGCTCGGGGCGAAGCGGAGATTCGTGATTGAAAAGTATTCCTGTGCAGGCAAAAAGCTTGTATGCCTCCCGGTAATTGGCCACTTCCCAGTAGGCGGTGGCCTTTGCAACGGCGTATGGGCTTCGTGGATGAAAGGGTGTCTGCTCGTCAGCCGGCTCACCCATAGTGTTGCCAAAACATTCGCCGGATCCAGCATTGTAAAGCTTTACTGGCCTACCAATGAATCGTATGACCTCCAAAAGGTTGAGGGTGCCAACACTGATGCTTTCAAGCGTCTCCACAGGCTGATCAAAAGATAGACCTACTGAGCTCTGGCCTGCAAGGTTGTATACCTCGTCCGGCTGAACCTTTGCCATGGTCTGTAGAACGCTACGGAAATCATTCATAGCCATTGAATGGAAGGTGGTCCTTCCCTTGATTCCAAGGCGCTCAAGATTGGTAAACCCGGCCATCTGGGCATCGCGGGCTGTGCCATGTACTTCATAACCTTTACCAAGCAAAAGCCTCGCAAGATAAGCTCCATCCTGGCCCGATACGCCGCATATCAAGGCTTTCTTAGTTGGACACTCATGGTCTGATGAGATTGAAGTCACTTACATGCTCTCTTTTTTTGTTGCGAGATTACCCGATTCATTGCCGTGGCGCATTATAACGCCAGAACCGGCATCCCAGCATTCGCTCTGCAGAACGGAGAAACTTTCCGAGCGGCTCTTTGCAGCGAAGGAGTTCCAGAAAATCCGAAACCGAATATCTGCCGATAAACGGCAAAGCGGCTATGCCAAGGCGTTTCCGGATCATAGCTCGATACTCGGCACGGCAGATTCGCGTTTCCTTGGCACTAATCCCGTCAATGTCATTATATAACGCCACTGTTACTGGAAGATACTTGAACAGATACCCTCCATCGGTCAAACACCTAATACACAAATCCCTGTCAGCAACGATCGAGTAAGAAACATCATACATGAATCGGGAAAACACGCTCCGGGGAAAGAAGACTCCCTGATGGTTTATCCCTTTGGCAAAGAACTCATAGCGATTGAATGGGCCATTATAAGCTCGCTTACTCCCCATATAAAAAACATCACCATAATAGATGCTCTCTTCACTGCTCAAAACAGGGACGATGAAGGCCAGACAGTCCAGCATCAGGTCATCCGATCCGATAAAATAGAGCCAGTCCCCTCCCGCAATAGCCACCGCCTTGTTCAGAGCGTGATAGATTCCCTCGTCCGGTTCACTTACCCAGCAATCTATCTTGTCATCGTATTTGCGCAGGATATCGACAGTTCCGTCTGAGGAGGCTCCGTCTACGACTATGTATTCAACATTGTCATATGATTGTGCAAGGACACTATTTATACACTCTTCTATACAGTAGGCCCGATTCCGGACTGCGGTTATAACCGTGACAAGCGGCTTGTCCGGCACGGAGGCCTTGTAGTACCCCTGTTTGCGCAATCCACCATCGCCAACCCTTTTTTCAGATGAAGGTATCTCTTGCAGCGTTTTCGGACGCTGGGCAGTCAATCTCCTTGTTGTGGAATATGTGGGATTCAAGCAGATCATAAATGCATGGGGGATCATCGCCAGATCCGTATTTGCCTTTTGATCGTCTGCCAGCGCTGACGATCTTCCTCCCCCATTTTTTCGGCATATTCGGTTGCAACGGCGAAAACGATTGACACAAAAAAGGAGCAAACTGTTGTCAGTATAACGATCAAGGAACGCTTGGGCTTACTTTTTCTGATCGGAACGACAGCATCATCAAGAACCTGTAGAGTCGAAGTTTCCTTTGCTTCTGCAACTTTTGCAAGTTCATACTGTTTTGTGAGCTGCTCGAATACCGCCTCCTGAACCTTCAGATCACGCATGAAACGAGCATACTGCATGCCGAGACTCGGGATGCTGCCAACCGTTGGAATCCCCTCGCCCCCATCAGCATATCCGGCATACCGGCTGATTTCGCCGTGCAGACGACGAATAGCAGCCAGCAAAGTCTTTACTTCGGGACTCTCGTCGGTCTGGTAGCTGCGCAGACTCGCAAGTTGCACCTCACGTGTGGCAAGTTCGGCCTTGAGCCTGGCAACCCCCTCGATTGAAGCCTTTGCCTGGGAATCGATTTGTATTGCCTTGTTCTGTTGGGCAAACCCCTTCAAAGCCTCTTCAGCCTTTTTCAGGTCACCTTTCACAACCTCCAGACGTTTTTCCAGAAATATCCGTTCGCTCCCTGCCTTGACAAGATTGAGCTGAACACTTCGTGCCAAAAGTTCCGACACGCATGCATTTGCAAGACTGGCAGCAAGTTCCGGCTTCTTACTGTTAGCCGTAATGGTGATTATGCCGTCCTTTCCCGCTTGATACTTGACAACCTTCTCAAACCTTTTGCGAGCGTCATCCATATTTTTTGACTTGAACTCGGTCTGGAGATTCAGTTTCTTGATAACAGCATCGGAAACAGACCGACTTTTGAGAATCCCGACATAAAGGTCAGAACTTCCTACAAGTCCACCCAATCCTGCCATACTAGCCAAGCCACCTAGTTGACCTAAGGCTGCGACAAGGCCACTGCCAGAATCCTTTTGCGGCGGCAGAATCCTTGCCGTCGAAGTATAGATGTTTGGGGTAAGCAACGACCATATTATTGAAATTACTGCTCCGGCAGCCGTAAATGCAAGAATAAACCGTTTCTTTTGCACTAAAACCAGTAGCAACTCTAGAAGGCTTATCTCACTTTCAAACAGGGTTGACGCTTTTTCGGATTGTTGTTTCATTAATTCTCCAAGAAATTATGACACTGCGAACAAATCCGAACTACAACCGCCACATCCTGAAACCGGCGGAGGTAAACAAGGAGCGATCATAGATCCCTTTGACGTCTATCAATACCGGATTGCCCATCGAAAGGCGTTTCAGTTGATCAATACCCCATTGCGTATACATCTGGTGTGAAACGGCCAGGACGATAGCAGCCGCAGGCTTGAGATCATCCATGGCAACCAGAGAGACACCATATTCGTGTTTTGCCTCGGACGGATCGGCCAGGGGGTCATGGATCTGGACTTTGATGCCGTAGTCTTCGAGTTCCTTGATGATATCGATTACCTTTGAGTTGCGCAGGTCCGGGCAGTTTTCCTTGAAGGTAAGCCCCAGAACCGTTACGGTCGAACCGAGGACATTATGCCCGGCATGGATCATCTCCTTCACGGTTCGCTGGGCAACGTATTTACCCATGCTGTCGTTGATCCGGCGGCCGGCAAGGATGACCTGCGGTATGTAGCCTATCTTCTCCGCCTTGTGGGTCAGGTAATACGGATCGACCCCGATACAGTGGCCGCCCACCAGGCCGGGCTTGAATTTGAGAAAATTCCACTTGGTGCCGGCAGCCTCGAGGACGTCATTCGTGTCAATACCCATACGGTCGAAAATGAGCGCCAGTTCATTCATCAGCGCGATGTTCAGGTCTCTCTGGGTGTTCTCGATCACCTTGGCGGCCTCGGCGACCTTGATCGACGACGCCAGATGAACTCCTGCGGTCACAACCGATTCATAGACCGAGGCAACCGTTTCTAGAGTTGCCTCATCGGATCCGGAAACGACCTTTTTAATCTTGGTGAAGGTGTGCTCCCTGTCCCCGGGATTGATCCTTTCCGGACTGTACCCAACGGTAAAGTCGCTACCGAATTTCAGGCCGGAGATCTTCTCCAATATCGGAACGCACTCCTCCTCGGTAACGCCCGGATATACGGTGGATTCATAAACAACAACATCACCGGGCTTGAGAGCCCGGCCGACCGTTTCGGAAGCCCGGCACATCAGCGTCAGATCGGGCTGGTTTGCTTCGTTGACAGGAGTCGGCACAGCCACGATATGAAAATCAGCGGATGCCAGATCTTCGATCCTGTCCGTGAAAAGGATGTCGGCGGCCTGCAATTCCGCGCCGGTCACCTCGCCGGTCCGATCGATACCGTTACGAAGTTCTGCAATCCGAACCGGGTTGATGTCGAATCCGATCGTCCTGCGAACCATGCCGAATGCAACCGCAACCGGAAGCCCGACATACCCCAGCCCTACAACTGAAATAATCCGAGAATTATTCATGCAGACCTCTTTAGTAACTGAATCCGATCAGCGCTGTTGCTTCCGGTACCATTCGTATGCCAGCCGCAAACCGTCAGGCAAGGGAACTCGGTGGCTCCACCCCAGACCGTGCAATCGGGATACGTCCGACAGCTTTCGCGGAGTGCCGTCCGGTTTGGCGGAATCGAAAACGATCTCGCCCCCGAAACCGACGACCTCTTTTATCGTCAGCGCCAGATCACGAATGGAGATCTCTTCGCCGGTTCCTATGTTTACAAACTCTTTGCCGGAGTATGTTTGCATCAGAAAAACACAGGCATCGGCAACATCATCCACAAAAATGAATTCGCGCAAGGGAGAACCGGTCCCCCACACTGTGACACTCGCTTCACCATTGACCTTGGCCTCGTGGAATTTTCTCATCAATGCCGGCAAAACGTGGGAGGTCTCAAGATCGAAGTTGTCGTTAGGGCCGTATAGGTTGGTGGGCATGCCGGATATGAAGCAACTGCCGTATTGGCGGTTGTAGAACTCGCACATTTTCAGACCGGCAATCTTTGCCAGTGCATAGGCCTCATTGGTCGGCTCAAGCGGTCCGGTAAGAAGATATTCTTCCTTGATCGGCTGGGGAGCAAATTTGGGATAGATACAGGTACTCCCCAGGAACAGAAGCTTTTTCACGCCGGCGAGATGCGACTGGTGAATGACATTGGTCTGGATCATCAGGTTGTCATAGATGAAGCCGGCCGGGTAGCTGTTGTTTGCGACAATCCCGCCGACACGCGCCGCGGCAAGAAAGACGTAATCAGGCCTTTCCTCTTGGAAAAAACCCGGCAACCCCCCGCTGGTCACGCAGGTCCAGTTCGTTGCTGGTTCGCAGCAACAGGTTATGGTACCCGTCAGACTCCAGCTTCCGGACAATAGCCGAACCTACCAGCCCGGTATGGCCGGCAACATAGATGCGCGCCGCTTTATCCATTGGCCCGCTTGTCCCGCTCCGCCAATGCCAGATCTGCTGCTACCATCATCTCCACAAGAGCGTCGAAACCGGTCTTCGGCTGCCAGCCGAGTTTGGTCCTGGCCTTTGTCGCATCACCCAGCAGCAGGTCAACTTCTGCCGGCCTGAAGTATTTGGGATCGATCTCGATCAGAACCTTGCCGGTCTTGCTGTCGATCCCCTTTTCCGCAACGCCGCTCCCCTGCCAGGCGATCGGCATGTCAAGCCTGGAAAATACCCGCTCGGCGAATTCGCGCACCGACCAGGTCTCTCCTGTGGCAACCACATAATCGTCTGGTTCCGATTGTTGAAGCATCAGCCACATCGCCTCTACGTAATCGCCGGCAAATCCCCAGTCACGTTTGGCATCAAGATTCCCCAGGTACAGGCGATCCTGGAGACCAACCTTGATCCGCCCAGCGGCGCGGGTAATCTTTCGGGTGACGAATGTCTCGCCACGCCGCGGCGATTCGTGGTTAAACAGGATGCCGTTGCAGGCGAACAGGCCATAGCTTTCGCGATAATTCACGGTTATGTAAAAGGAATAGGCCTTGGCGCAGGCATAGGGGGAACGGGGATAGAAGGGTGTTGTCTCCTTCTGCGGGGTCTCCACCACCTTACCGTATAATTCGGATGACGAGGCCTGGTAGAATTTGGTGTTGAGCCCGGTCTCGCGAATCCCTTCAAGAATGCGCACCGCCCCCAAGGCATCGATCTCACCGGTATACTCGGGCACGTCAAAGGAAACCCGCACATGGCTCTGCGCTCCCAGATTGTAAATCTCGTCGGGTCTGACATCGCGCAGCACCTTGTTGATCGAACTGGCATCGTTCAAATCGCCGTAATGCAGGAAAAGCCGGACACCGGTCTCATGTGGGTCACGGTATATCGAGTCTATTCGGCCGGTATTGAAGGATGAAGATCTTCGGATAATCCCGTGTACTTCATACCCCTTCTGCAACAGCAGTTCGGCAAGATAAGACCCATCCTGGCCGGTAATTCCTGTGATCAAAGCCTTCTTCATGCACCACTCCTTTCAGAAGGGACGAGTATACACAACGAGCATAAAATTGGCAATCCTCAAGAGCAGATCAACCATTATCATCCGTGACTCCGGACATTGCCCGGAACATGGCACTGGCCCCCATCAGCTCATCATAGGTTCCCTGTGCCGCAATCTTCCCCTGGTCCAGTAGAAATATGCAATCAGAGTTACGGACAGAGGAAAACCGGTGGGCGACAATGATGATTGTTTTTTTGTGCGCCAGGTTTTGCATGGCCTCAAGGACCGCGTTCTCCGTTATTCCGTCAAGTGCGCTGGTTGCCTCATCAAGGATCAACACCTTTGGGTCGTGGTATAATGCCCTGGCTATCCCGATCCTTTGCCTCTGACCGCCGGATATTCTTACCCCTCGCTCACCGATTACGGTCCCATACCCGTCAGGAAGCTCATTTTCGATGAAACCATGGAGATTTGCCTGTTCTGCTGCCTTCTGCACCGCAGCATGGTCAATCTGGCCCGAAGAGACGCCAAAGGCGATGTTTCTGGTAATTGTATCATCGGAAAGGAAGATTGACTGCGGGACATAACCGACATTCCGTTGCCAAGATACAATGTTCTCTCCAGTCACCGGAATGTTATCAACCAGCACTGCCCCGTCCCGGATCTTTAATAACCCCAGCAAGAGATCAACAAGGGTGCTCTTGCCTGATCCGGACTCTCCGACAAGCGCCACGGTGCTGTTGGCAGGGATGCGCAAACTGACACCGTCAAGGGCATTTGAGTTCCCGCCGGGGTAACGGTATGTAACCCCTTCCAGCTTGACTTCTTCATTAAAAGGGAGAGGGTCGATCTTGCTGTTGTCGCGGTCAGTCGGCGATATTTGCGGGGCCTCAGTCAGGTCCGCGCAAAGCAGGTTCAATGCCGGAAGGCTAAAACGTATCTGGGTGATACCGGCGAATATCTGCTGCAGCGATGGCATCAAACGGTATCCGGCCACTGCATACAGGGTTATAAGCGGCATCACGGTCGTTATCTCCCTGCCGGTGGCAAGATAAAGGATTACCAGAAGGATAACGCCGCCAAAGGAGATCACCTCCATCAGGTACCGCGGCATCTGCGGCACGACAGCACCGATGGTCTGCCCATAGGCAACACGCCTGGCCGGCTCGTCGAAGCGGTCAAGGTACTCGAACTCCCGGCCAAACACCTTGATTTCCTTGACACCGCCCAATGCCTCGCTAACAATGCCTGCGAGCTCTCTATTGGATTTTAGGTACCGCTCACCGTTCCACTTCAGAATTTTCCGCGCCATAAGATAAATCATTGCATAGAAACCTCCGAGCATTGCCACGACAAAGGTCGACAGAACCGGCTTTACCAGGAGCATCAGCAGTACCAGGCTGCAGGCCGATGCCAGCCGAGCCGCTACATTCAATGCCGGGGTCATTACCTGGAATACCACATTGTAGACTTCATGCAGGATGTTTCGATTGAGCCGGGAACTGTTATCCGTGAGGAATAGCTCGTAGGGGCGATACAGGTATGCAGCAAGAAGACGGTGCGATATGGATTGATTCAGGCGGGCTCCGGTACGAACCACAAATGCGGATGTGAAGGCCGCAAAAAAATTCCCGGCTACAAGCAGGCACAGGGCGAGCACCCCAAGGGAAATAACATACGATCTGCTGTCGGCAATGCCAAGGAAACGGCCGATTTCAAGCATTACACTATTGTTCTGTATGAATCCCGGATTTGCTACCACAGCCATAAAAGGCATGATGGAGGCAACCCCGGCCATCTCCAGAAAAGCCGTAAAAAGAATGCAGGCAAAGAGGGCTAGCATTCTTCTCCGCTCCTGAGAATTGAGCAGCGAAAATATTTTTTCCAGCGTTTCGGGAAAACTCAAAATTCCGCTTCAATGTCGAAGATAAAATCCATAATCGTTGCATCCCATGAATTTCACTGTTTCAGCCTTTACGGGGAGCGCCCAGCTGATCAATAATTTTTTCGGCAATCTGATCCGGATTAAAGTCATCGGTTTCTATGGCAAAGTCAGCGGAATTCTCATAGAGAGGTGTCCGGCGTTCAAGAACCTCTTTGACCTCTTCCGTAAAGGATTTAGCGCCGGTCAGCGATGGCCGCTCCGTGCAGTGCCGGATCCGGGAGACAATCGTTTCAACTGTTGCCTTGAGCCAGATTATCCGTGCATTGACCTTCAGAATTTCGACATTTTCCGACCGTTCGATAACGCCGCCGCCGGTGTCGATAATGATATTGTCCCGCGAAGCAAGATCGCGAGCGACCTCGGATTCCATATCCCTGAACCCGGGCCAACCGCGCTCACTTACTATTTCCGTTACCGGCTTGCCGGCCTTTTCCACTATTGATTTATCCATGCTGATGCAAGTCATATCGAGTTTTCCGGCGAGCAGGTTACCCACCTCGCTTTTTCCGGTACCGCGATATCCGATGAGCACAATGTTCATGATCCGAGTTTCTCCATTACCACCCTCCGCATGACCTCCACAGGCGCCGCTGTTCCGGCAAAACGCTCAAACTGCATGACCGCCTGGTTGATGAACATCTCAACCCCGGAAACAGTGACCAATCCGCACGATCTGGCATCAGCCAGCAATTTTGTTTCCAGCGGCGTATAGACGACATCAAAGACAACCTGGCCGGTCCTGAAGAGCTCCGCAGGAATGAGCGACTTCCCTTCATGGGGATGCATGCCGATCGGAGTACAGTTGATGATGACGTCGGCGCTGCTCATCACCTGCTCCAGGGCACCAGGGCCAAGGGGAACGGATTCGATCGCGACTTCTGTTCCTGCTTTGAGGTCTGCTGCCAGACCGTCCAACAGCGGACCGGTCAGGTCCAGCAACGTGATCTTGCCGGGATGTGCATCGCGGGCAATGGTGAATGTTATGGCCCTGGCCGCACCACCGGCGCCCAGCATCAAAATGCTCTTCCCCGCAAGCTCCACACCCGCATCCACTAACGATTTCAGTGCCCCCGGTCCGTCAGTGCCAAAGCCGACAAGTTTGCCGTTTTCGTTAATTACGGTATTGATCGAGCCGATTGAGCGATCCAGATCCGCAATCTCATCAACATATTGCATCGCCTCGATTTTGTGGGGAATGGTAATGCTCATCCCCCGGAAATTCTGGAGAGAACGCATCCCGTTCAAAGCCTTGTTCAAGTCTTCGACGCGAAAAGCTACATAAACGAAATCCAGGCCGAGTTCGTTGAAAGCGGCATTGTGAATGGCAGGAGACAAGCTGTGCGCTACCGGATTGCCGATAACTGCACAGAGCTGCGTGGCGGTGCCGATAGAAAAATCCTTTTTCATACCTCTCCCTGGAAATTTTAGAATATCCCGCTGACGAGCTGAGGATGCACCTGGAAGTGAATCTTCCACGGCAACAGTAAAAAGGGGTTAGCTGACTGGCTAACCCCTTGATCCCGGAGCTGGAAACGGGTCGAAGACACCGATTTCACGTCAGCATAATCAACCTGCAAGTACTAATTATCTCAAAGAATTTGCCATTTGACCGGCAAACATTAACTGCCATCACTTCCTAACATAATAGACAAAGTTTAGTCAAAGGTTTTCAATATTGTTGCCGGCTCAAACCGGAAAACTGGTGTTCAGCTGCCAGCAATGAACAATGCCTCACCAATTATCCTTGGCCTCTTCTAGGTCACTGCTTGCTGCGCCGCAAGATTGCGACAAAAGCGAGCAGTGTCAGGAGCGTCACAATGCCGGCAAAGGCAAATCCCAACGGGTAACCGATCCGCTTCAGTGCCATCCCCATCAGCGTCGATCCCGCCATCATCCCCAGATAGATGCAGCTATTGTACATACCCATGGCCAGTCCCCGTTGGGCGGCCGGGACACCGTCCGCAATCAGCGCGCCAATGGCCGTGAAGACCAGGGCCATTCCCATCCCCAGGAGCACTGCGCACCCCACCAGCTGCGCAAGATGCACCGACTTCCCCAGCAAACCGAGCGCCATAGCCAGACAGATCAAGCCAATGGCAACAATCCCGCGCCGATCAACCCGGTCGGCAAGACTGCCGATCGGAATCCGGCTCACCACATTGGTCAGCGCCTGGGCGGCAAAAATCATCCCGACCTTAGCCGGATCGTACCCCAAAGAAGAGGCGAACAGCGGCAGAAAGGTCAGGAATACCCCAAATCCGATCGAGCTGCCGGCCGTTGTCAGAAGGCAGGCAACCAACGTCTTGTGGCGCAACAGGTCGCGGCTTCCGGCAATAATCGCGTGCATCCCGGTCTTGTGCCGGGGAACGCCAGCAGGGAGCAGCAGCAGCGCAGCAGATGCAATCGCAGCCAACAGCCCGCCGGAGACGAAAAAGACCTCTCTAAGGCCCACCGTCTTTGCCAGGTACCCGCCTGTTGCCGGTCCGAGCGTCATGGCCATGTAGACTGCCGTGGTATACCAGCCATAGGCCTGCCCCAGCCGGTTCAGGGGCACGGTGTCTGCCACCAGGGAGAGCATCCCCGGTGCAAAGGCAGCCATGCCGGCGCCGAACAGCAGGTAGACCGCGGCCATCTCTCCTGGAAACCGGCATTGGGTAATCAGGAGCGAAGAAAGGGCGGTAGCCATAATACCGCCGACCACCGGCATTTTCCGGCCGAAACGGTCCACCAGAAGCCCTGCCGGGATCGAGAGGATACCGGCCGTGACCATGAACGCCCCGTTGATGAGCCCCACCTCGGCCGCGTCGGCGCCGAGTCCGGCAGCGAACAGCGGCAGCACCGGAATGCGCATGTACGAGCAGAAAAAGGCGGCAAAGCCGATCAGACAGAGGAGCAGAAATGGCGCAAGAGAGCGCTTAGAATCGGTCATGCAGTTTCCGGCATACCGCAGTCGGGTTGGTCACAAAGATCGAACATCGGAATCGCCTCGGAATCGTTTGGTCGAGCTATATTCAGACGACTGCGAATATTTATCAAGCAATAAGATGACCCTGTTCCGATCATCGCCGCTGTGATTGCCTCGCCCGCTGATTCGACGAGAAGATCGTATCCCGTTCCGGTTCACGTCCTGAGGCAATGATTTCGAGCCACTCGTCAGTGGTCATCACTGCCGCAAAGCGGGATTGCATCACTACAGTAACCGTCCGGTGGATCTCCTCGGCAGTGACGCTGCCGGCCTTGTTGGCATATGGGAGCGATCCGGTGGCATCGGAGAGCAGCTCCACCGAGAACCCTTTGTGCACCCCCTCCACTACTGTGGACAGATCGCAGTTATGCGTCATGTAACCGACAATGGTGACGGTATCTAGCCCTCTCTCCCTGAGCCACTCTTCCAGCCCCGTATTGCCGAAGGCGCTCGGCATGCTTTTCAGGAGGTAGTAATCCCAGCCACGGGAGGCAACGCTTTCGTGCAATTCGGCGCCATGAGTCCCCTTGGCCATGAACGGCGCCGTCTCCGCCAGGACATTGTGGACCACGACCACCGAAATTCCCTGTTCCCTGGCTGAATCCATAGCCCGGCCAATGTTGGCCAGAGACAACTCTACCGGTGGATACTCGATGGGAAGTTTGCCGCCGATGTAATCATTCTGAACGTCGATAACGATCAGAGCCCGTTTGGTTTTCATCTGTGCGCTCCTTTGTTTGCCGCCCGTCAGCGGACTAAATCTTCTTTATGCAGATCCATGCAGTAAAAGTCGACCATGGCCCCCTGAATCATCTTGCTCAATTCGCCCCGCTCAGTGAAGCCGAGCCGTTGGTACAGCTTGATCCCCCGGATGTTGTTTTTCCTGACAATCAGGTGGATACGGTCAAATTTGAAGGCAACAAATCCGGTTCGGAGCGTTTGCCGCATGATCTCGCCGCCGAGTCCCTTGCCGGTCCGGTCCCCACGAATGGCGATACGAAGCTCGGCCTCGCCGGGAGCAGTCTCGATCAAAAGCGTAAAGGCGCAGAGTTCGCCGTCGCTCTCGGCCGAAAACAGGTGCGTCGCCGGCTTGTCCATGTACTGAGCCAGCCAGCCGTCTTGGCGCAGGGCATAGTCCATCTGTTCCATGTCACCGGCATACGGCGGCCATGCCATGATGATCGGGAGATCATCCTGGTTGAGTGGCCGTAAGTTGATCATGGTCGTACTCCTTTACCCGCAGAATTTGCCGAAGCAATGCAATGATCGTAATGAAATAGCCGCTTGATTAACAGTGACCCGAATGACATAATTCAACAACATCGGGCCAAATCAATCGTGGAGAAGTGGAATGCCAACAGTAAAGATCGCCATTGTTGCTTTCAATTACATCAGCCCGTTTCAATTGTCCGTTCCCTGTTTGGTATTTGGCGAAAACCGCCTGGACATCGACAGACCCCACTTTGCGGTTAAGGTATGTGCTGCGGAAGAAGGAGAACTGCAGACCAACGCCGGATTCTCGATTCAGACACACTGCACATTAAAGGAACTGGCAGATGCCGATATCGTGATTGTGCCGAGCTGGCGCGACGCGAACGAAATCCCCGCCGAAGAGTTGCTCTCCGCGATCAGGGATGCGTTCAGCTCAGGGGCAATAATCGTCGGATTATGCCTGGGGGCGTTTGTCCTGGCGGCTGCCGGCCTGCTCAGCGGCAGGCCGGCCACAACCCACTGGCTGTTAACGGACGAACTCGCCAAGCGGTACCCTGACATCGACGTCCGGCCGGACGTGCTGTACGTGGATGACGGTCAGATTATCACCTCTGCCGGCGTTGCCGCCGGCATCGACTGTTGCCTGCATCTGCTGCGGCGGTTGCACGGCGCGGAAGCTGCCAGCCGCGTGGCGCGACGTATGGTGGTGCCGCCGCACCGTCAGGGGGGGCAGGCGCAATACATCGAGACGCCGGTCGGGAAAAGCGCTGGCGAGGACAGTTTTTCGCGTAATCTGGAGTGGGTCCGGAGACACTTGGAACTACCGCATACCATCGACACCCTTGCGGCGCGGTTCTTCATGAGCCGCCGCACCTTTACCCGTCGCTTCCGGGAGGCAACCGGCACAACTGTCGGGGCATGGCTTTTGGGGCAGCGGCTGGCCATGGCGCAACGGCTGCTGGAGACCAGTGCCAAGCCGATCGGCCTGGTGGCACAAGAGGCCGGCTTCGGCTCGGAAGTATCGCTGCGACTCCATTTCAGCAAGGAGTTGCAGACCTCACCGGCACGTTATCGCAGGGAATTCAGGGGGAACAACGCTTAGGTGGCAGCAGGTCCGATGCGCCAGGAACAGGGTAATACGAAGATGCCCACCGGAGATCAACCACACGACATGCTAACTTCGCATAAACGGCTGAACCAGCAACCTGAGCAGGGTCAGTTGCGCCGGGTCCCGATATTCCTTCAGACCGATGCTCATCCCAATATGTCCCAGTTCAGGCTGCGGCCGGTAGGTTCCGAACAGTCGGTCCCACCAAGGGAAATTGAAACCGAAATTACTGTTCGTCTCGCGGGGAATAACCGAATGATGTACCCGGTGCATGTCCGGGGTTACCACGACCAGGCGCAGCCAGCGATCGACTGTTTCGGCAATCCTGATATTGCCATGATTGAACTGCGATGTCGCATTCAGCACCACCTCGAAGACGATGACCGCAGCAACCGGCGGACCGATCAAGGTGACGGCCGCCATCTTGATCCCAAAGGATATGACAATCTCAATGGGATGAAAACGGTTGCCGGTGGTAACGTCGATATCGAGGTCGGTATGGTGCATCCGGTGGAGACGCCAGAGGGTTGGCAGAAAATGAAACAGCAGATGCTGAAGGTAAATGACGCAGTCGAGGATCAGGACCGCCAGGATGATTTTGAGCCAGATTGGCAGGGTGACGTTATTCAGGATACCCCAGCCGTGCACCTGGGCCGTGGCTGCTACCCCAACGGGGAGAATTGGCAGCAGGAGGCGTATCGCTACGGTATCCAGCAGCACCAGGGAGAGATTGGTGAACCAGCGTCGGGCCTTGCTGTCGTTCAGCACCCGGCGCGGGGCTATGAACTCCCAAAAGGCAACGACAATTAGAGTGCCAAGGAAAAAAGCCAGCCGGATGGTCTGCTCATCCGGCACAACGGTCATGCCATTAGTGATGGGCTCGATCATTGTCCCAGCAGATAAGCCGGAGTGTTGGCCGGCGCTGCACGGACATACTGGGCAGGCCACGGAGTCAGCTGCCCGAGTTCTCTGGCGGCCCGGAGCGGCCAATAAGGATCTCGAAGCAATTCCCGGGCAAGCAGCACCAGGTCGGCCTGGCCCGAACGGACGATGTGATCTGCCTGTGCCGGCGCCGTAATCAGGCCAACCGCTCCGGTCTTGACGCCGGTCTCCCGGCGGATCTGCTCGGCAAACCGGGTCTGATAACCTGGCCCGAGAGGTATACGGGCATGCGGGTCGCTGCCACCGGAGGAGCAATCGATCAGATCAACACCGAGCGCCAGGAGTTGACGCGCCAGTTCGACAGACTGCTCCGGATCCCACCCGCCATCGACCCAGTCAGTGGCCGATATTCGCACCAGCAGTGGCAGATTCTCCGGCCAGACGGTCCTGACAGCGCTTACTACATCTCGAACCAACCGGGTGCGGTTCTCGAAACTGCCGCCATACCGGTCGGTACGCCGGTTGCTGAGCGGCGAGAGAAACTGGTGCAACAGGTAGCCGTGGGCCGCATGGATTTCGACAACCCGGAACCCCGCCTGTAAAGAGCGGCGAGCCGCCTGGACAAAGGCCGCTACAACCGTATCGATCTCTGCTTCGCTCAGAGCCGATGGGACGATGCACCCTTCGTCAAAGGGTACGGCGCTCGGGGCCACAATCGGCCACCCGCCATCCGCTTCGGTCAAGGTTACGGAACGATTCTCCCACGGCGGCGGAGTGCTGGCCTTGCGGCCGGCATGGGCAAGCTGGATGCCGGCGACGCTCCCCCGCTGCGCGACAAAAAGAACGATCCGTTCCAGAAATTCGACATGAGCGTCGCTCCAGATGCCGAGATCGCGGGCGCTGATGCGTCCCTGCGGAGTGACAGCAGTCGCCTCGGTCATCACCAGACCGGCTCCGCCGGCAGCCCGGCTGCCGAGATGGACCAGATGCCAGTCATTGGCAAAACCGTCCACGCTTGAATACTGGCACATGGGAGATACGGCAATCCGATTCGGAAGCGTTACGCTTCGCAGGGCAAGCGGTTCAAACAGATGCGACATGATTTATTCTCCTTACGGTCACTTCGATCGTTTTCCGGGTAAGATGGTTGCATCCTGTTCCTAACGGTGAAATTATTACCCTATTCTTACCGACTGCATCGATATGGAACCCAAAACAACCTGGTCCGCAAAGAATGAAAGCGAATCTTCCGGCGTTCGCAGGGCAAGGGCATAGAGAAGCGGCAGATAATGCTCATTCGTTGGGATTGACAGTCGGAATGCCTCCCCGAGTGAGGGATAATCGATCAGGCGATCAATATTGCCTTCCCGGATAAGGCCGGTTACCAGTGCATTAAACTCCAAAGCCCATGGATAGGGGGTCTCGTCATTCCAGCGCAAGAGGGAGAGATTGTGTACGATGTTGCCGCTTCCGATAATGAGAACCCCCTCTTTCCGAAACGGGAGCAGTTTTTTTGCCATCACGACATGCTCGCGTGGGGACTTTTTCCTGTCAAGGGAGAGCTGTACTACCGGGACGTCGGCATCAGGATACATCCGCCTGAGGACCGACCAGGCTCCGTGATCGAGCCCCCATGATCTGTCGGCAGCAAGCGTTTCCGGACCGGCCAGCTCCCGCACTTTCTCCGCAAAATCCGGGGAACCGGATGCCGGGTACTGCACCCGGAATAGCTCCTCCGGAAAACCATAGAAGTCGTGAATAGTGCGGGGCGACTTCATGGCTGTAACCTTGGTGCCGTCGGTCTCCCAATGTGCGGAAACACAGAGAATCATCTTCGGTCTGGGAATCACCCTGGCCTCTTTCCGCCAGGCCGCGACATAAGGGGTTTCCTCGATCGCGTTCATTGGGTTGCCGTGCCCGACAAAAAGTACCGGCATCTGTCTTTCTGCGGTCATTAATGTTTACCTCTGACAATCATTGTACCATATGTGGCAAGGCAAGCAGGTAACTGCAGGCAAACAAAAAAGGACTTAACCAATACTGGCTAAGTCCTTGAATTCTGGAGCGGGAAACGGGATTCGAAGACTCTTCCTTAACCCTGCTCAAACGCCGCTATAAAAGTAAAACATAATAAAATCAGTAAGTCATCCAATGCCTCTGATCGGTCTTGAGTCCATCAGAATCCAGCATAATTCAGATCAAATTGCGAAAGTTTTGCGAAAGTTTCAGTTTAGCCGAACGCCCGCTTCAGGCCAAACTCGACCTTGAATGAGGTGGCTTTTACTCTTGGCATAATGTTCTTCTTGTCCTTCGTGAGGGTAACAATACCAAAACGCTCCATCATCTTCAATGTCCGGGACAGATTGCTGCTCTTCCTGCCGGTCATTTCTTCCAGATCCTTCAGGGAAGTCGGCTTACGTTCTATGATGATTTTCAGCAGTGCCTGGTTTTCGTTGCTCAGGACTTGTGCCATGGATTGCAGCGACTCGAACCAGACCTTCGGCTCGCCAGGCTTCGGGGTGTGCTCTCCCTTTCATCACTTATCATCTGATGATAACTTTACAGCGATATAGCGACTTAAGCAAACAGTTTATCAGCTTATCAATGTAGTGGAGCATCAGTTAGATTCAACCATTATTACGATAAATCGTTTGTAATTTCGTCCTAAATGCTCAATTTTTCTTCGACTAACCATGGCGAATCTGAAGACAATGCTGTACGGGCTCATCACATAGAGTCAGGTTTATATGGAGGGTGCTTCGTTTCTACAACACGGAATGAAAAAATGGCTCGCCGTTTTGCTACCTATAACGAGGAAAAGGGATGGGTTTACATAATCGACGAATCGTTGTTTGAACGATATGGAGTGATTTCAAAAGAGTTCCCTGATCCTCAGTACCCTGATATATGAGGTTTCAATTAGAGGATGGGATAATGGGGTCATTCCATCTGAAGTAATAATTGAAAAGTACGAAGTTAATGTAGATGGCAGCAAAACTTAACTACTGGTAAATTCTCCTATGACACCCTTGAAGCAAAAGGAGGCCACTTTGATACGCCTTTACTCCCCCTGCTTTTCACCCTGCTCACCCTACCGGCTTTCGCCAAAGAGCCCATAAGGATCATCGAAGGAACCGTTATAAAGGTTTCTGGCGGTGACACAATCCAGGTACGCGATTCAGTGGGAACGAAAGTAAAGATTCGGCTATATGGAATCGACGCGCCTGAGACCGAAAAGAGCAACAAGAAGACAGGCCATGTCAGCAAACCAGGGCAACCATACGGGGAAGAGGCATATCAAGCCCTAAAGAAGAAAATTGACCGCCAGAAGGTGAAGTTCGAAGTCATGGACATTGACCGATACAAGCGGGCGGTCTCTATTCTCAGGCTTGACAATCGGAACATCAATTCTGAAATGGTCAGAGAGGGCTTTGCTTGGGCCTACAGGCAGTATCTTGACCGTACCCTTGCTTCTGATACCTATCGGCAGAAAAACAGGCCCAGAAGGAGCACCGTGGCCTATGGCAGCAGAATAACCCGCAACCACCATGGGAGTTCAGAAAACAGCTGAGACAGCGAAAGTAGCAATGAAACGATCCGTTCCAACACCTTTTACCGATTCGAGGAACTTTTTATGGCAGATCGAACAAACGTAGAGCAAGTAGTGAGCATTGAGGATGCTGTTATGAGTAATGCTTTCGAGGCAGGATCACTGAAATAACCACTTGGTCAAAGTTTTGGTCAAAGCCCACAAGAAAATAAAGGAATCCCGAGGGATTCCTTGTAGTTAACTGGAGCGGGAAACGGGATTCGAACCCGCGACCTTCAGCTTGGGAAGCCGACACACTGATGTTTCTTGAGTTTTCAAAATGTATCTCAATCTATCAGTTACCCCGCTCATCATATTGACATTCCATTGTTTTTATCGTATTTATGTTTCTAGGTGTCTTTAATTGATTCTCTATTTGCCAACTTCAAAACGGATGCAAAACGGATGCAAGGGGTCCAGCGACGATCAAAACGGATGCAAAACGGATGCACGAAAAAGGGTAAAAAATGAAGCAATTCACAGAAAGATTTCTCGCTTCAATCAAGCCGCAAGAGAAAAAATTTGTATTGAGAGAAGGACGAGGATTTGCACTGCAAGTTCTTCCCACCGGCACGAAGACATTCTTGTATATCTTTGAGCTGAATAAGCAAAAAGGGTATTATCAGCTAGGCAACTACCCCGCAATGTCCCTAGCTGACGCCCGGGTAGCATACAACGATGCATATAATTTAGTCAAGAAAGGCATCGATCCTCGCGAAGAAAAGAAAGCTGCTGCCGAAGAAAAAGCCAAGATAGCAATGGAAGCCGCACTGGAAGCAGAGGCTGCCACACGCGCAGCAGATCATTTGGAAAACTACTCCTTTGAAACTCTCACCCAAGAGGAGATTCCAGAGGACTTCGTCCCTACTACAGTTGAGCAGCTTGCTGCAGTTTGGTTTGTCGACTACTCTAAAGAGAACCATTCCAAACGATGGCAAGAAACCATTCTCAGTGCGATCAGAACGCACATCGTTCCTAACATCGGTAAGATGGAAATATCTTCAGTTCGACACAAACACGCACTATCCCTCATTCAACAAATTGCTGTCAACGTCCCGGGATCAGCTCGCAATACCATGAAGTTCTGTAGACAAATGTTTAAATATGCTTGTCGTCAGGAATGGGCTGAGATACAGCCATTCCATGAAATTACCGAATCGGTACCAAAAATTGCGCCGAAAGCCGATGAACGTCATCTTGATGATGACGAAATCGTGAAGGCTTGGCACGAAATCAGTAAATCATCAAGCTCGCGCGAAGTGAAACGTGCATTGAAATTGATTCTCGTGACAGCCCAGCGACCCGGCGAGGTGGCTCAAATACACCGAGATCAAATCAAAGATAAATGGTGGACAATCCCTGCTGAGGTCGCTGGCAAAAATGAACGAGAACACAGGGTATATTTGACTGATACAGCTCTCAAATTGATTGGGGATGGGAAAGGGCACATCTTCCCATCAGAGAGAGGAAAGCGAGGGCATATTTCAGAGAATGCGCTATCGCAGGCGATTAATCGAGGCTACTTGTCCGATGATATCGTGAAGGTCGTTGGCAATAGAAAAATTAAAGCACGAAAAGAGCCCTACTTCGGCATGAAACCCTGGTCACCCCACGACCTTAGACGAACTGCCCGCACAAATATGGCACGAGTCGGGGTATCAGATGAGGTTGGCGAGGAGGTAATGAACCACATAAAACCAGGTGTGGTCGGGGTGTACAACAAGTATCGTTATGATGAAGAGAAAAAAGTCGCACTCCAGAAATGGGAAGTTCTTCTCCTTGAAATACTGAAAACCAAACCAGAAAATACAAGTGATATTGTAAAATCAGATTAGTATCGATCTTCAGTACACAACACCTCTTCTTGACGAAATGTGGAAAATTGGTGTATTGCAGCTAGGATTCATCTCCCCTCTCCCTCCCCTAATGTGGGGGGAGGGGCTATATAGAATCACATACCTTTCCATCACTTATTTTTGATATTAACGGAGCAAGTATGACCAAGGCTGATATCATTGAACGAGTCGCTGAACAATGTGGAATTACAAAGAAAGATTCCGTAGACATGGTAGAATCGGTCTTCAGCATCATAAAATCCACCCTTGAATCCGGAGAGGAGATAAAAGTCTCTGGTTTCGGCAAATTTGAGGTAAGGGAAAAGCACGAGCGCAGGGGAAGGAACCCTCAAACAGGAGAAGCCATTATCATTGAAGCGCGGAGAATCCTATCATTTAAGCCGAGTACAATCCTCAAAGAATCACTAAACGGAAAATAGCAATTCGCACCCCGTCTTTCCTCACCAGATCTTCAAAGTTTAGACTCCATTTAGACCCCTCACAACCTGCCCCCCCTATAGATTATATACATGGGGGGATTCATGCGCTTTGCCATCCTGATACTGTTTCTGGGAGTTCAGGCTTTTTCGAAGGAAGCTGCATTTGGCTTCTGTTACGAGGAAGCAGGTAACAGGTACGGGATCTCGCCTCATCTCCTCTATGCAATCTCCAAGGGAGAAAGCAACTTTAATCCGTTCGCTGTAAATCATAATACCAACGGCAGCTACGACTACGGACTCATGCAGATCAACTCGTCATGGGAACCTGCATTACGGAAACTGGGAATCCCCTGGACCACCCTTGCCGATCCCTGCACCAATGTCATGGTCGGTTCCTGGGTGCTATCTCAATGCATCCGAGACTATGGCTACACCTGGTCAGCAGTCGGATGCTACAACTCGCGCACTCCGTCCAAGCGTGACCGTTATGCCGCCAGAATTGCCAGTATCGTGAAACAGGAACAAGCACACCTGAGAGTTGAACAGATTGCCAGCATCACAAATGTTTCAAGAATGACGCCTTGGGAGGAAGTCTTTGGCAATTCTTCCCGATGAAATCATCTCCGAAAGCGGGCTTGCGATGAGCGAGGCAATGGATGCGGTCGAAGTTGCCATTACCAGGACTCTGACCAGCGCCATCAGCACAAATGTCAGCGTCAGGGTCGACAAAAATCTGGAGATAGTGGCCTATCCGATTGGGAGCGGAGAACCGATCAAGATTTCCCTGGACAGCATCAATCGGAAATTGCGGAGACATCTCCTGCACCAAGTCGAACTGGAACTTCAATGCCGCAGAACCTTGAATGAGGCGGATCGGCTGAAGGCGTTGAGGGGAGTTTCCGCCCCCGGCGAAATAACCCGGATAGATGCTGATGGTGCGCTGTTCGTCTCCCTTGAGATTGCCGATTGCTACAGGCGTTTGATTTTTGCCGGTATCTGTCCGCCCCGTTTTCAGCCGTTTCACGAACGAGGACGTTACACCTACGGTAGCGTTAAGGAGTTCTACATTACAAGCGTCGTTCCGGTCATGGTCAACAGAAGATCGACCAAGGTCCGCATCCTGCTCAGCCGCACGTCAAGAGAACTACCACGCCTCTTGCTGCAAGAACGGAGTCGAGTGTCAGGAATCCGCTGTCTAAAGCGTATTCCGGGAGCCTACAGTTGCATCATGACACCGGCCAGAATACCCAAGGATGTCATCAATTCTGTCGGAAAGGAACTGGAAGAGCATCTGCATGTTTCCATTCTCAAAACATATCGCTAAGACGGCCGAGCCGATGACCAAACTGGGAACCGGCGTCAATTTGGGGCACCGAACCAGGATCGTTCCAATCGCCATTCCCGACTCCCATCGGAAACGGCATACATTTGTCTTCGGAACAACTGGTGTCGGAAAGACCCGTCTGTGTGAGAACTTGATCGAACAAGACATCCGCAAGGGGTATTCGGTGGTCTATTTCGATCCCAAGGGGGACCAACAGATCTTTACCAAGATCTACGAAGTCGCCAGAGATGCTAAACGTCTGGACGAGTTGATGCTCGTCACCCCCATCTTCCCCGAATACTCCGCAGTTGTCGACCCGATGGCCTTTTACTTCATGCCTGACGAACTGGTGGGGCATATCGTATCGGGCATCCTCGGCGGTCGGGAACCGTTCTACCGTAACATCGCCAAAGAGATCACAACCGCTGTCATATCTGCCTATATCATCCTGGCAAAAAAACATGGGAATCTGCCGATCATGAACATCGACACCATCCGGCAGCACATCAGGCGTGACTCCCTTGATGCCACCATGAAATCTTTACGCAGTATCGGCACTGCCGAGGCGGAACTGACGGCAGGCATGCTGGAGGATATCCTCAAATCTCCCATGGAATACTACGCCAAGGTTTCCTCAACGCTGCGAACCGCCCTGATGGAGCTTTCCTCTGGCAATATCGGCAAGATCATCGGTCAGGCCGATTCAAACCGATTCATCAAGAGACTTGAAGCTGGCGAACGGGTAATCCTGGTCGTTCATACCGGCGCCATGATTACTCGCGAGGCTTCTGCCACCCTCGGCAAGGTGCTCCTTTCAATGATCCAGTCCTTTGTGGGCCGAGTGTATCTCTCAAATCGACAGAAGGTTGACCCACCTCTTTCCATTTTCATCGACGAAGCACAGAGCCTGCTCTATCAGGGGGTAGAGGAGCTTTTCGCCAAGGCGGGCTCAGCTGATGTCATGGTTACCGCCTTCGCCCAGTCAGTGAACCAGATCTACGCCGTCATTGGTGAGGAGTTTGGCAAGAGCATCCTTGATAACACCAACACGAAGATCTTCATGCGCTGCTCCGATGCCGAGACCAGCGATTACGTGGTCAAACATTTCGGTGTGCAGAACGTACTTACCGGGATTTTCGGATCAAACCAGGTCACGACCCGCGAGGTCGAACAGGATATCCTCCGGGTACAGGATGTTCTTAGCCTGCTGCCACGTGAATTCTATTTGATGACCTATTCGGGCCGTTTCAAGGGAACCACTCTCGATGCCCGCAATCCCAAGATGAAAATCATCTTCCCATCAGCTCCGGCGGTTATCACCTCGATGATGTCTCCGTTCAAGTCAGACGAGAACGGCGCTCCATGAATATGCTTCTGTTCACTGTATCTGCTGCAGTCGGAATCGGCTTTGGCTACTATGGCTCCAGGAAGTGGATTCCTGTCGAAGAAACAGCAGAAGAAAGAACTGAGCATGCGGAAGTGGCAAGTTTGGCTGAGCTTAGTCATCTTTGGACTGATGATGAAATAGAGATCAAGGACGCCGCCTGTCTCTGGCGAGAACGCACCGCAAAACAGAGCCCTCAGCAGCCGAAGCCTGAATTCAGACATGACGAGATTGATCAATTCTTCACCGAAATGATCGAAGACAGGCCTTCAGTAAGCGGAGTACGGAAAACCCTGATCATCAAGATTCTCACTATGCTTGATGACGAGGGAGACTGCCCATCTGTGGTCAGGACACACAAGGATGAAGCAGAGCATATGTACTCGGATGACTCCTATGCCCTGCTGGCGACCGTTCCTCTCTATCGTCACACCCTAACAGTGACTCGAAACTTCATTGCTAAAGCCGACCAGGAAGCTCTGCTGGCAGACATGATCATCATCGCCCTGGCGCATGATATCGGCAAGATTCCGTCCTACCACGATGGCATGTACAGCAGTGGCGATCACCCGGTTATTGCGGGGCTTATCCTGAACAACATACCGGAATATATTTCTCTTCCCAACCGTGACGATATCCACAGAGCCATCACCGGGCACCATCTGCTGAAGAGCGACAATATCCTGACCGATGGACTCAAGCTGAGCGACCATGAAGCACGGCAAACTGAGTTGGCCGCACTCTATGCCGAAGCAAGGGAGCGGAGGAAAACTGACCAGGAAGCCCCCAGTGAACCGCCAATCACATCCCCAGTATCAGTAGGTTCCGGAGGGAAATCACATCATCCCACTGAAAAGCGGAATCATCCCCTAAAAAGCCTTGAGTCCAGTGAGAGGTTTTACCCAACCAAGGTGGACCTCCCTGAATGGTTCAATGCGGATGCCATTCTTGTTGCACTTAAAAAACGGATAAACGTGGTGGAATCGACTACGAAAGGTGAACAGTGGTCAGCGGTTTCCACCACTCAAGGACTGGTATTCGTCAACCCGGATGGCCTCTGGGCGACAATCAAGGAAGTGAGTGAAAATGACCCCAAGGTGCTTGCTTCAGAGGGATTTGAATCAGAGAAGCGGAACCTGCTGTTCACTGTCGTATCCGAACTGTCCAGGACCAGAGATGCAATTGCCACTCAGTACGTTGCAGACGGATACTATACAACACAAGTATCAATCATTACCGGAGGCGGCAAACGACTTCCCTACCTGCTGATACCCTTCACGGCTGAAGCCTTCGGAGAAAAGCCCTCAGTACTGGAGGAATTAAAGACTGCGCAGCTGAAACGAATGGTTAAAGAGATCAAGTTGAAACAAACCGAGGTGGAACAATGCGTAGGTCGCTGATGGTGTTGGCCATTCTCTCTCTGTCAGCAACAGCCAGCGCCAATTACTACAATGACACAGCCAAGGGCTGGTGGTGGTACCAGAAGGAACCGGAGAAGCCTGCCGGAAAACCGGAGCAAAAGAAGAAAATGCCGCGCAGTGTGCCATCTCTCAAAGACTACTCCTATGAGCAGATCTGGGAGATGCATCCGGACCAGTTTCAGGAATTTGCTGAAGCATTAAAGAAGAAGGCGGTCCAGAAGCCCAGCGAGGTGAACGTTAAGGAGTACTTCGAGGTCCAGGAGATTGCCCGCAAGAAGGCGCTGGCCTTCTCCAACGTAGCCCAGTTTGTTTGGCAGAAATACCCGGAATTGACGACCAAAAAGGATTATCCGATCACGACACCCGGTAACCTGGCTCGGATAGCCCAGATCAACGAAGAGCGGCAGCGTACGTTGCGAGACAACCGGGATGATTTTGCCCTGATCTATTTTCAGCGGCCTGATTGCAGCTATTGCGACGAGCAGTCCCGCATCCTGGACTGGTTCACCAACGAGACCGGTTGGACTGTTAAAAGAGTCAATACCAGCGAGAATCCTGGGTTTGCTGCCAAGTTCAATATAGAGATAACGCCGACTCTTGTTCTGATTCAAAAAGGAAATCAGGATTATCTGCCGGTTTCAGCGGGGGTCATCTCCGCAGACGAAATCGAAGATAAAGCATACCGGGCCGTCCGGCTCCTCAAGGGTGATATCTCTCCTGAAGAATATTCACTCTACGAATTCCAGAAAGGTGGGGCCTTCGACGTTAAAAAGCGCCGGCTCCAGAACCAAGAGACGAATCCATGAGGCTGGCCGTTCATCGGAAACAGAGAAATGAGGTGGCAGAGTGAAACGAACCGTAGCGACCAGAACCACCGCCGCATGTCTGGCTGCAACTATTGCCTTGAACCCGGTTCTCTCCTGGTCCGGCTGGGTCGATGACTGGGTGCAGCAGAAGAGTTCCACATCTCCCAGCTATTATGAAGGTTCCAAGCGGGGCTACTACACCGGCGGCAGTTTCTCAGCACGCTGGGCAAATACCGACGATCATCTGTTTACTGCCTCCCTGCCGAAACTGAAATCCGGCTGTGGTGGGATCGACATGTTCCTTGGTGGCTTCTCGTTCCTGAACGTGGATTATCTCGTGCAGAAGCTCCAGAACATCCTGTCGGCGGCTCCGGCGGCGGCTTTTGATATCGCCCTGAAGACCCTGGCTCCCCAGGTGGCTGATACTATCAAAACCCTCGAAGCCATAACCGACCGGCTGAACTCATTGCAGTTGAATGACTGTAAGGCCTCCAAGGCTCTGGTGGCAACCGCTTCCAGCCCGTTTTCGTCGATCATGTCCGACAGCCTGAAGGCGGAGATGAAAACAGCTCAGACTGACTTCATGGTATCGAGCGGCGCTAAGGATCTTTATCAGGACGTCAGCAAGCTGTTCGAGACCGAACAGAAGACCAATAGCGGTATCAAACCGGGTGTTCCCGGCACAACCCAGACTTCCGCTACCAGTGCCACCGCTGGTTGTCCAACAGAGGTACTTCAAGTCTTTGGTGACGGATCAGTTCTGGAAAATCTGGCTGACAAGAAAGGGATGAGCAGCGAGTACGTCAAACTGGTGCGCGGTTTCATCGGCGATGTGGTTATTCAGAACCCGGCAACGACCGGTACCACCTACCAGGCCCAATACATCCCCCCGTGTGACATGAATAACAGCTTCGATTCCTTCATCAGCGGTACTGCCCAGGGGCGGGATACCGCTGGGGCCTGTGCAGATATCACCGACGCAAACAAGAACCTGATGGTCTTTGTGGCCGGCAGGATGCAGTCAATTGCAGGTAAGATCAAATCAAAGACGGCGCTCACCCCTGATGAAGAGGCGTTTCTGAAAAGTACGCCACTTTCAGTCGGTTTGATCCTCAAGAATGCGACAGCTACCAATACCGAGGGAGAAGTTATCGGCAAACTTGCTGAACTGACTGCCCGAGCCTATGGCTACTACATGCTACTCGATCTGTTCGGTCGGGCGGCCCAGTTGCAGGAGATGGCCCGCAACATCCTGTCCAGTCAAAAAGGAAACAAGGCCGGGGCATCACCGGAAACCTGTCAGCTGGCGCTTCTTGGTGAAGGGATGCAGCATATCCAGACGTTAGAGGAAAAGACGCTCCAACTCCTGAGCGTTGCACAGCAGAGCTACGCCAATGCGGCATCGGAAATTAACGCAGTGGAGATGATCGTCCAAAATATGAAGAAGTTTGACGATACGGTTTTTTCAGAATTATCGGACCGCTTCGGTAAGGGGATCGCCCTGCGAGCAACAGGAAGAATTTAACAGCAACCATAAGGGAGGAATCATGTCTGACAACAAGAGAGACGCTGGCGGCAAAAAGGAATCAGGGAAGCAATCATGGCAGGATCGAAAACTGAAGAAGGTGGTCAGGGATGATATTGATGTTATCTCCCGGAAAACATTGGACCAGAGCGACTTCATCACCATGCTCAACACCCATGACAACGTCCTCTATCAATTTCGCATGAAGATGGGCCGCAACAGTAACATCACCTTTGAAAAAGCGCAGGAATTTATCGAACGGAGCCAGAAAATTCGAGAGGATATCAACCTGCTGAATGCTGAAATGTGTGAGTTGATGGATTGGGACTACACACCGCCCCGGGGATTTACAAATCCTATGGCAAAGAGTGCCGATGGAGAAAAAAAGGGGAGTAAAAAAACACCTAAGGATTTATCCGCAGCAAAAGCGATTGAGGGATCTGTTATTGAGTCACAGTAAGGCCGCTGAAATGAGTCTGGCTCAATAAGGGCCCACCACCAAGGAGTTAAAATCCTGACAACTTTATGGAGTGTAGCTTCCATGAAAACTATTGGGAATGTGTTACGCGATTATGTCCAGCAATCCATTTTTTGATAGCCCGTATAGAGTCGTAATTCGCGTCATCGCCCGGCACAAAACGGTCGATCATCATGCCTGCCAGGATCATTTTCCCTTCAGGCGTCTCATGCATGGACAGCAATAGCTTGAGTATCCGTTTCTTTGTTGCCTGGGGTAGATCCTTTCTCACCACAATAGGTGGAATGCCATAGGGTTCTGAGACATCAATGATGCGGGTCTTGGCAGTCAAATCTGGCTTGGTTTGAGCAGAATATTCCCAGATTAAACTATCGACTGCAGCTCCATCGACCAATTTTTCAGCCACTGTCATAATCGATTTGTCATGGCCATAGGAGTAGGAAACTTTGCTGAAAAACGACTCCGGCGTCTCCTTGCGACGGGCCAGCAAGTAGGATGGCACAATTTTCCCGGAATTGGACTTGGGATCGGTGAAGGCGAACGTTTTCCCGCGCAGATCATCGAGTTTTTGGGCTGGGCTATCTTTAGGCACAATAATGTATGAGTGATACACTGGCTTACCCTTAACGAGAGGCATGGCCAAAAGTTCCATTCCGAATTGGTCGTGACCCTCAACATAGGGACCGGCACAGACAAAAGCCATGTCTACACCACCCTCAGCAATCAATCTGTTCATCTCGGCATAATTTTCCCTATCCACGAGATTGACCGGGATCTGCAATTCTTTTGCGATGTAATCCTTCAATCGGCTGTAGTAGTAATATCCTTCTTTGGGGGTGATAAGTGCCCCCATACCAATGAGAAGTCCGGGGTTTGTACTCCTTGATTGTTCCATCAAAGGAGCCCGTTTCGTCAGATCGATTTCAGTCACATCAGATCGAGTGCAAGCGACAACGCCAATGGTAAAAAGAGGAACCATTATTATCGTTGCCAGCAACTTCAATATATCGTGAGAGTTTAAGAAATTGATGACCAATCCTCTTCATGGACGCTTAAATTGAGGGATAGAATGCTTTAATAACATCTAATATACTTTGAGAAATATACAAGTAGCCGAAATAAAATAGTCTTCATAAATAAAGCGGCCCGCCGGATAATTCAAACGGGCCGCTTTTCATTGTCAAATCGATCAGTTAACTGCCTAATAGCTTTTCCATTTACCCCTTGAACCAGGCAGCCATGCCGTTCAACTCATCTGCCAGCCGAGCCAGTTCCTGAGCCGCTCGATTAATCTCGCCGGTTGACGCTTCAGTCCTGCGGGTGATCTCCTCAATTTGTTCCATACTATTGGAGACCTCTGCTGCGGTTGCCGACTGCTCTTCTGCTGCAGTGGCAATGCGAGTCACCATGTCGGCACCCTGGCTGGATGCTTCAACAATACTTTCCAGAGCCCGGCTGGCCTCACCTGCATGGGCAACTCCTTCTTCCACCCTCTGTGTACCGCTTTCCATGGAATGAACTGACTGCTGCGTCTGTCCCTGGATCTCGCGAACCATGCCGCCGATTTCTGCAGTGGCTTCTGTCGTTCTCTCTGCAAGTCGACGAACCTCGTCAGCAACGACAGCGAAGCCGCGACCGGCGTCACCAGCCCGCGCTGCCTCAATGGCAGCGTTCAGAGCAAGCAAGTTGGTCTGATCGGCGATTTCGTTGATGGTGTTGACGATTTCGCCGATCTTTTCTGAACTGGCACCGAGTTGACTGATGCTTTCGGCTGTCTGGCGTACTGCCTGAGCAATTTCCTCCATGCCGTGTACCGTTTTTTCAACAGTCACCTTGCCGCCGGATGCGATACTCAAGGAGTTGCTGGTTGCTCCGGCTGCGCTATTGGCATTCTGTGCAACCTCATGAATAGTCTGGTTCATCTCGGTCATGGCGGTTGCTGCCTGCGCAACCTGAGTGGCCTGCTGCTGTGCTCCACGGTTAAGTTCTTCTGCTGTCTGAGTCAGGTCGCGTGAGTTCGATGCCAGATTACTGATGGCCTGACGCAGTCCACTGGTGATCTCACCAAGTCGTTCGGTTGCCTGGTTGAAATGAGCGGCAAGCAGACCGAACTCGTCTTTGCGTTGATCGTCGAGCCTGCTGCTGAAGTCTCCATCGCCGAACTTTGCTGCCATGTCAGAAAGTCCGCGAATCGGAGTGGTAATACTTCGTGCCAAGAAAATGCTCACAAGAATACCAAGGACCAGAACTGCCAGGCCAACTATGCTGACTGTGGCGATGTTGGATCGGAACACGGTGTTGACCGACTTCACGGCCTTGCTCTGTTCCTCCTGCGCCGAGGTCATCCCCTTTTTGCCTTCTTCGCGCTGTGCGGCGACGGTGCTCTTCAGCTTTTCATTGAGCGAAAGTGCTTTCTGGGTTACTTCATGGGAACGCTTGAGCTTTGCAATTACAGCATTCTCGGCAAAAAGCATCACTCGAATCTCCTGCAGACTCGAAGCTACTTGTCGCAGCTGACTAAGCTCCTGCCCCTTTCTGCCGGTTATCATCTTTTTCTGCAGAGCATCTGCCTGGCCGAACTTACGCTCAAGCTCTCCTTTCACGGTCGCGAGTTCCTGAGGATTCTCCGCATCGAAAAGCTCTTTGGTCAAACTCCCGATATCGCCGCCGAGCGCCACAAGATCGGAGTTCATTCCCATAACGTTGCTGGTCGACTCAGTGCCCTTCAGCGACTCATCAAACCGTTTGTTCTCGGAGGTGCTGGCATCTGCAGCCTTCTCCACCAGCTCGCCCATCAGAACGGCCATCTGTGACAGCTTCTGCATGGCTGCAGCATTGGTTTCGGTAAAGTGTTTCTTTAATTCGTCAGTAGGGGCGGCAATCAGCGAGTTCTTAGTCTCGATCAGACCTCCGGCGCCGGTTATCATCTTTGCTATGTCGTTCATGTTATCGATCAGCCCCTTCACGGCAGCCGAATCTTTTTCCGCCTTTGCCAGTGCGCCGGTCGTTACCCAACGGGAAGCGACAGTAAAGTGGCTCCGGGCCACGGTAACCCCTGCCTTGTTTTCTGCAGCGGCGATCTCAAGCAGCGAAATTTTCACATCATTAATTGCAGTCATAGCTGCCTGAGCGTTCTTGACCCGCTGACTGATCTGCTTGACGCTTTCATTCGATGTGTTGAGGTGCCCCATGGAGCCCTTCTGCTGCTTCTTCATGGCGCTGTCCAACTCTTTGAGTTTCTGGCCGATCTGCTGCAACTTCCCTTTCATCAGTACATCAGCCTTCTTTGCCTCGTCGCGGGATTTCAACTTCTCATCGACAATGGCAACCATATCAGTAGTGATCGCTGCCAGGTCATCCAGAAGTTTCTTCTCTCCACCTTCTGTGATGCTCCCCTTGAAGGAGGCGAGTTCTGACGAAAGTTTTTTTACATCGGCAAGAGTCTTGTCCAGTTCAGCACGCGCGGTTGCAAGTTCCTGGGGTGTTGTTGCGGCAGCCACCTTCAGCAGGTTCGAGGTATGCTCCTGAACCGCCCGCTGGAGTTCAATGGTCTTAAGTTGATAGGGGGTCGATTTCTCGGTCAATACCGACAACTTGCTCTGGACGAATTTCATGCCGGCAAGGCTGAATCCCGCAATAAGGATAATACCGACAATGGTTATGAGCATGTTCAGGTATAGTTTCGTTTTGATAGTCACGCGATCACCCCTATAAAAACCAGAAAATGGCAAGAGGGGATGTATTCATCCCCTCTTTGATGTTGTGCATGATAATCGATGTCGATTAGTCCTTGATGTACTTCTTGCCTTCGCCTGTGAAGAAGTCGAGCACTTTCTTTACTTTTGCGGACGGTTCGCCTTTGGTAATCAGCATCAGTGGCCTGCTGATGTCAGGGGTGTCAACAATTTTCACTTTTTCCTTGTTGCCCGGCAGGTTAATAAACCCCATGCTGACCGCACCGATAGCTTCCGGAAGTTGTCCTACGTTGTCGATCTCTTCACGAGTGGTCTTAACCTCGATAGCACCATCAACATACTTGGCATTATCCATCATCATCTTGGCAAAAACCTTGCGGGTTGCGGAACCGGAGTGTGATGTTACGACAATGACAGCCTGATCAGGGCCGCCAACGGCTTTCCAGTTGTCAATTGTGCCGGTGTGGAGTCCCTTGAGTTGATCTTTGGATAGTTTGGTGACAGCGTTAGCCGGGTTAACGATGACCTTGATAACGTCCGTGGTTATTACATTCGGTTTGAGATCAGCCGGCGCATCTTTACCTGTAGCAGCCTTCATGCTGGAAATAGCGTCGGCCATTTCCTCGGATGCCATGGAGGCATCGGCCTTGCCAGAGACAAGGTCTTCCAGACCATTGCCGGTGCCGTTCCCCACCAGTTCAAGATCAATTCCTGTGGCTTTCTTCAGCGCATCCTTGCCTGGCTCGAATATCCGCTTCTGGCAGGTGGTGGAGCCGTGGAGTTTGACTGTTTCAGCCTGAGCGACCGAGATCATGCCGGTCATCATGGTGATGCTCAGCAGTGCGATTAACTGTTTTTTCATCCGTAATCCTCCTTTGGGTATCTGATGTGGTGCTTATCGGTTGAGAACTCTATCCGCTTGAGCAGATTATAGTTTCTCCAATAAAAACGGGCCTCCGTTACCGGAAGCCCGCAATATAATCAATAATTTTCACTTCAGTAGTTACACTTTGACCAACTTAACCTTGGTGTCATAAAACGACACGCTCCCACCCACTTTGTCGATCATGCAGGTGTTTTTCAAATGTGGATCGATCCACATGGCGGCGTTGGCATGAATGCCGGCCGCACGACGTTTGTCACCTTTGATGACTTTACCGTCGATGGTCACGTCACCGGCGCCGGTGGCCCAGTGGCCATGTCCCAAGGTAAAGGTGATGACCCCGGGGCGGATGGTTTCGGTGACTTTCACTTTACCAATCATTGCTTTCTTGTTGCCGTTGCCCAGGTCCCATTCGCCCGACAGGTTGGTGGCCGAAACAACCTTGACCTTGTCACCGGTTTTTACCCCAAGCTTCTTGGCATCACTGGTGTGAATGACAATTTCGTTCTCAGGCAACAGGTTGGTCAGATACGGAGCGGAAATGGTGCGTGACTTGGTCATTCTTATGTCGCGCTGTGTAACCATCTGCAGATCATAACCTGCACTGAGTTCGGTCGGCTCTTTACCCAGAGTGTTGACGATCGGCGTGTAACGGGCCATGCCGTAGTACGGCTTGCCAGTGAACGCATCTTTACACTTGGCGGTTTTCTCCTGATACATGTTGATCAGCTTGCCATACTTGTTGGCGACATGGTCGCCCTTGTAGCTCTCTTCCTGGGTAGCGAAGCGACCGCCACGGTTGAGCACGGTCACTACCTTGGGCCAGGCCGCGCCAGCGATCTGCTTCCAGCGCTCAGCATCGAACACGTTCTTCGGCAGGTGTTGCCGGCTTTTCAGGAACAGATCGATTTCGGCCTGGCTGGCATCGGCCACCGGGTCTTTGCCGTCGGTGGCAATGTTAGCCACCATGCGGATATAGAGGTCATCGGGCCGGTTGAAGGCTTGGCCTTCGCCGAATCCCTTAGGGCCGAAGCCGGGAAGATTCAGCTTCTCGGCCAGGGCCAGCCAGACAGTCTCATAGGAGATCGGCTGCTGCTCGCCGAAAACGGTAACAATCTCATTCGGTGAGGCAATGACCGGCTGGCGCACCGGCTGCACCTTGACCGGCATATTAGGGTGGGAACCATGGAATTCCCAACGCTCCAGATAGTGAAGGTCGGGGAAGATATAGTCAGCATACATCGATGTGGAACCGACCAGGATGTCACTGGCGAAGTAGAGCGGCAGTTTATCCAGATTCTCCAGGGCATGGATGTTGGTCTGGCCGGCAGGTAGTGAGTAGGTCGGTGCGGCCATGTAGCTGAAGAGCACCTTGGTCTGGTACGGATAGGCGTCTTCGCACGAGGGAATGATTTCTTCATAGACATCTGACGAAAGCGGCCACCAGTTACGCTTGGCCGGGTAGGATTCTTTCCCCTTGAACAGGGTCGATTCCTCAAACTTGGCGTCATGACGAATGATGGAGAGACCGAACGGTTTGCCCGCCTTGGGGGTAATCTTCTTGAAGCTGAACGGCTGCTTGTCGGTCTTGGTGCCATCGGTATTCCACGCAGACAGGGCGATCATGCCGCCGGCCCAGTCGAAGTTGCCAATCAACAGGTTCAGGTTCATCAGAGATGAGATGTTGTAGAAACCGTTGGTATGCTGGGCCGGTCCGCGGTGCATGTCCACGCACGCCTTTTTGCCGTGGGAGGTGAACTCTTTGGCCACTGCCTCAATGGTAGCGGCATCGCTGCCGCAGATCTCGGCGTACTGAGCGATGTTTTTTTCCTGGGCTGCCTCCAGCATGAGCTGCAGACCGGACTTCACCTTTACCGGCTTCCCGTCCTTATCCTTCAGTTCAGCGGTGACGAACAGCTCGCCTTTGACCACGTTTTTCTCGTCGTTGGGATCGAATGCTACCGGCTTGCCATCCACCATCGCCACCAAGTATTCGAAGTTGAACTCCTTGCCGTCCTTGTCCTTGCGTGTTTCTTTATCCTTTAAACCTATTTCCGAGGCACGCAGGAAGGCTCCCGGCATTCCCTTGTCATCCAGCTTCACCAGCCAGGCGCTGTTGGTCCAGGTGCTTTCCTTGTCGGTGGCAGCAGCTGCCTTGTTGGCATTGGCGAGGAATTTGGCGTCATAGCGCTTGTTTTCCAGAATCCAGCGGGTCATGCCCATAGCAAAGGCCGCATCGGTGCCAGGTTTGACCGGCACCCAGCGCTGGGCCTTGGCGGCCATCTTGGTGAAGCGGGGATCAATGACCGTGACCTTGAGCTTGCCGGAAGCAATTTGCGGCAGGGTCCGGGGGTTGCGGTTGGAGGGACCGTAATTGCCGTCGATCAGGTTGGCGCCGACAAAGATGACGTACTCGGAGTTGGCGGTGTCTGCCTGCCAGTAAAATTTCTGGCCATCCTTAAAGGTGTCGCCCACATACTGCTCGGAAAGCGCCTTGCAGGCAAAGTAGAGGGAGCCCTGACAGACGGTGGTGTGGCCATGGCCGTTGACCGTGCCGAAGATCTCGTAGAAGCGCTTGGAGAAGTCGGCGCGCCCCCCCTTCTTGCGGCCCCACATGTAGACGAACTGGTTGTTCTTTGGTCCGAAGTCGGGATGATCGGGATCAATCAGTTTGTCCAGGTTTGTGGCATGCTTGACCTTGAACTCGGCAATGGCCTTGGCCTTATCCTCCGGAGTTTTCTTCTTGCGGAGCGCAGCTACATCCTTGCCCATTTCATCATAGACCTTGGGGTCTGTTAGTGCATATAGCTCTTTCAGTCCGGTAACCTGACGATTTTCTTCACCAGCTATATGCTTGAACAACAGGCCACCATTGACGATTTCGCTGATGGCCTGGTCAAAGGGTACCGTCTGCCACTTTCCATCGCCTCGCTTGCCGGCCCGCTTGAGGACCTTTCGGATACGATAAGGGTCGTAAGCACCCTGATGCCCGGACTGTCCCTTGGGGCAGATGGCGCCATCTACCTTGACCGCTTTGTCCGTGGACTCGCTCATTGGAAGATGCGGGAACAGGGTGAAGGGGTTGTAGGGGTTGCCGTCGATTTTGACCGCCACACCCTGAAGAATCTTGACCTTGATGCCGCAACCGGTGTTGCAGTTCAGGCATACGGTGTAGAGGGTATTTTCGGCTTTCATCAACTCATAGGCTTCGGCTTGTGTGATTTCACCGGCTTCTACTCTGGAGATCAGCATTCGGGCAAAATCCATCTGTGATGCAACCAGGGCACCGCAACCGGCCAAAGCCGATTTCTGAAGGAAGTCACGGCGGGAAATCCCCTTTTTATTGTTCTGGTCATTATTTTCCATAGAGCACCTCCAGCTTCTCATTGGCAATATAGTAAACCCGAGGCGCTGTTCCCTTGCCCGGCTTGAGGATCTGTATCTTGTTGGCTTTCTTCACTTGGGCAATCAGGCTCTGTGGATCGCTTTCATCGCCGAAATAACCGGCCCGGCAGATGCAGGTGCTGACGCACATGGGGAGCTGCCCTGCGGCCAGGCGATGCATGCAGAAATGACATTTACGGGCATTACCAATGGGGCTGTTGTCTTTGACGCGGGGGGTGGCCTGGCCATACTCGAAAGCCGGCATTGTCTCATACTTCATCAGTTCCGGCGTTCCTTCGGTATGGAATTTACCTTTATCAATGGTTCGCGCTGCATACGGGCAGGCCGGTACACATTTGCCGCAACCGATGCACTTTGCATAGTTGATAGGCACGATGCCTGCGCCGATCCCTTTGGTCTCTTTCCATGTTGCTCCATCAGGACCTTTCACCGGACAGGCCGACACGCAGGGAGGCTTGTCGCACTGCATACAGGGGCGGGAAATCCAGGTGCGAGATGGTGTGGGGTACGTTCCCTGCTCGTAATCGAACACAGGACGGTACCAGAGGTCAGGCGGCAGTTTGTTTTCCGAGGCACAACCAACGGTACAGGCCCGGCACCCGGTGCAGCGGCGTGCGTCAATGAGCATTGCCCAACGGCGCTTGTCAGCAGGCTTTTTCAGGGCTCGCTCAAGGTCTTCCTGCATGGTAAGCAGAATATCTTTTTCCATCGAATCCTCCTATTTTTTATGGCACTTAGCGCAGTCGCCTTTTACACCGAAAGCAGTCTTGCCATTATGGCAGGAGCCGCATGATTTCCCTTTCTGCATCTCTTTCATGGTGACCTTCTTGTGTTGTTTGACATTGGTATAGAGCTTATCGTGACACTGGGCGCATTCAACTCCCATTTCGCTCACATGTGCATCGTGACTAAACTGCACACCGCCCCCTTTGTTCTTTAAGGCAATGTCGCCGCCACCGACGACGGCCAGCGCCGGAGTTGCCGCCAGCAGCATGGTGATAACAATCAAATGTCTCATCACGATCTCCTCCATTGAGATAAATTTTGAAGCATTATATCTGCATCTACGGATTTATCAAGTAAGTTATCTTGACCTGATCTATGGACTGCTTTATAGTTTCTTTTCATGAAACATCTTGCCCAAACATTTAAAGCCCTGTCCGATCCGACCCGTCTACGAATCATTCTGTTACTTCAGGCGGAAGGTGAGTTGTGCGTCTGCGACCTGATGGCCGTACTCAAACTACCGCAGTCAACGGTATCCCGACATCTGGCTTACCTCAAGCGGAGCTGCTGGGTTGATATCCGCCGTGAAGGGGTCTGGATGCATTACACTCTCAGCAAAGAAAGCTGCGCTGTCTGCAATGAAATTCTGTTAACCCTCAAACAGCACACCGGCAATCTTCCCGAGGCAATATCTGACAACAATTCAATGACTTCTTTATTGAAAAACAAACCCGAAGGCTGTTCATAATTTTCTGCTGTTATTTTTCCGCTTGATATATCCGTAAATGCGGATATAATCTTTTCCATGAAACAACGCATTCTTTTTCTCTGCACTCACAATTCCTGCCGCTCCCAGATGGCCGAAGGTCTGGTCAATTACTACCTAGGTGACCGCTTCCAGGCTTTCTCGGCAGGGACCGAGGCGACACAGGTCAACCCGCTGGCCATTCGGGTGTTGGCTGAACTCGGCATCGACATCACGCACCACTCTTCCAAAATCCTTACCGAGTTTGACGGCCAACCATTCGACTATGTTATCACTCTCTGCGGCGACGCCAACGAAAAGTGTCCACTCTTTTTCGGCGGGGTGGAGCGCATCCATTTGGGCTTCTCCGATCCGTCCAGAGCTACTGGCAGCGACGAAGAGGTTTTGCAGGAGTTTCGTCGCGTGAGGGATGGAATCAAAACGAAGCTGCTGGATTTTTTCAGCTCGGATAAATAATCCACTATTCAGGAGGCGCTTGACGATGAGTGACAAGAAAATGAGTTTTTTCGACCGCTATCTAACTATTTGGGTAGCCATCTGCATGGTTGTCGGTGTGGCCTTAGGCAAGTTGATGCCTTCAGCCGTTGCTTCTTTGCGAGGGCTTGAATTTGGAGAGGGCTCTCAGATCAATATCCCGATTGCCGTCCTGATCTGGCTGATGGTTTACCCGATGATGCTCAAGGTCGATTTCAGCTCGGTAGTTAATGCCGGGAAGAACCCGAAGGGGCTGTTCGTGACCCTGTTCATCAACTGGATCGTCAAGCCTTTCAGCATGGCTTTTTTCGGTTATGTATTCTTCCGAGTGGTATTCAGTTCATGGATTTCGCCAGCCGAGGCTGACCAGTACATCGCCGGTTCCATAATCCTGGCGGCTGCCCCCTGCACTGCCATGGTCTTTGTCTGGAGCTACCTGACCGACGGTGATCCCGGCTACACTCTGGTGCAAGTCTCGGTGAATGACCTGCTGATGCTGGTTTTCTTTGCGCCAATCGTCAAATTCCTGGTCGCCGGCGCATCTAATCTCGTCGTTCCCTTTGGTGTACTCTTTACCTCGGTGCTGGTCTTTATCGTTATTCCACTGGTAGCCGGGGTCGTGACCCGCAGCCTACTCATAAAATCAAAGGGGGACGATTGGTTTACAGGCGTATTTCTTCCGAAACTCCACCCAATCGCGATTAGCGCTCTGCTGGCGACACTGGTTCTGATCTTCGCCTTCCAAGCCGACAACATAACCGGTCGCCTTTTCCACGTGCTGCTTATTGCTGTACCGATCACCATACAGGTCTATTTCAACTCATCCTTCGCATATGGCCTGATGAAGTGGCTTAAACTCCCCTACAACATTGCAGCACCCGGAGCGCTCATCGGTGCCAGCAACTTCTTTGAACTGGCGGTTGCTGTAGCAATTACCCTGTTCGGACCGGAATCTGGCGCTGCCCTTGCCTGCGTGGTCGGGGTTCTGGTCGAAGTCCCGGTTATGCTTTCGGTCGTCACCATTTGCAATCGTACCCGTCACTGGTTCCCGCAACCAGCATTCAAAGGAGGAAGCAATGTTTAAGAGAGCCCTTATTTGTATGGAATTCGACTCCGACTTCTCGGAAGTTGGAACGTGCCTCAGCGGTCTACTTAATCTGGGTGTAAAGGAGTGTCTAGTTGTGCAGTTTCTTTCCTACAGCGAAGCTGTCAACGCCAGTTTCAGTTATTCAACTAACCACTTACAGAAAAACGTCGAGAAGATGAGGCTTGCGCTTGAAAAATCAGGATTCGCCGCCGAAGCGAAAACCCTTGCGGGAAGGTCACCACGAGAAGTCTATCGGCTGGCTCAGGAGTATGGTTGCGATCTTGTCGTTGTTGAGGGGCGTTATGACAGCCTTAGCGGCGAAATGCTGGCCGGCGGAATTGCCGGTTCAGTCATCCACAACCAGATCTTGCCGACACTGGTGCTGCGTGTTGAGGTTTCCGAAGAGCAAGGAACTCCGTGTGCGCGAATCAAGCTCTGCAACTTTACGGGTCATGCCCTTTTCCCTACCGATTTTTCACAGAACGCCGATATTGCCTTTGCCGAACTTGAAAAGCTGGCTGAGCGCGGACTAAGTCGAGTAACACTGGTACATGTTATGGATAAGGTCAGGCTTGAACCCCACCTTAAAGACAGAATCGATGAGTTCAGAGCACTTGACCAGCAGCGCTTGGATTCACTTGAGCAGAGACTCCGTGAAAAGGGAGTAACCACCGTTGATATTCAAATACGCTACGGCAACCCTACTGTTGAAATTCTTAATGCGGTGCGAGAAACAGATGCGGCATTGATTGTCATGGGAAGTCAGGGGCGTGGGTTTGTCAGCGAACTTTTCCTGGGGAGCATCAGCCACAACATTATCCGACAAAGTAAGACGCCGATACTACTCGTTCCGCTCCCTGACCACATAGCAAAGACCTGAAAGACAGCGAGGCAAACTATGTTCAAAAAGATCATGCTCTGTATTGACTTGTCTCCAGCATCCGAAAGCCTTGTCGGGTGCGTCAGCGAAATGAAAAAGCTGGGGCTGGAGGAAGTAATCCTTATCCATGTGATCTACGTGGCGAATACCCCAGGTCTGGAAGTCATGCTCGAAGAGGAAGCCCGGCCTTTTCTGGAACGGCACAAGGCCTCGCTGGAAGCCCGCGGCTTCAAGGTTACGACGGAAATGCCATTCGGTCTTCCTGCCCATGCCCTTGCAGATGCCGCGGAGAAGCACGACGTTTCCCTGGTCGTAATAGGCTCTCACGGTCGCGGCATCATGGGCGAGGCTATTCTCGGAAGCGTCTCGACCAAACTGCTTCGCCTGACACGGCGCCCGGTTCTTCTTGTTCGCCTAGCCATTATGGATAACGAACGATGCCTCACCGTTTGTCGAAGTCTCTTCGATAACATTCTCTTCCCCACCGACTTCTCCGAGGGTGCGGAACGGGTAATTCCTTATCTCTGCAAGATCACTTCAGAAATGAAGTCGCCTGTTACTATCTTTCATGTGATTGCAGAAACTGAGATCGATCCGGCCAAGAAGGAGCAGCGAGAGGATACCGAGCGTTTTCTGCTTGATGCGAAACGGCAACGGATTTTAAAGGGGTGCGGATCGGGTAATGCTTCTGAACCTGCTTCGGGTGAAGTTACCGAAAATAGTTGCGAGAGCATACAAGGCATTTCAGTTGAACTCGCTTGGGGTAACCCCGGTCAGCAAATATGCACGAAAGCAATAGAAGGGATATTTTCCGTAGTCATCATGGGGAGCGGCGGCAAAGGGGTCACCAAAGAGTTTTTTCTAGGCAGCATAGCCAAAGAGGTAGCCCGCCATGCCGACGTACCGGTGATATTCATACCGGAAGCATTGAAATAACAAATCGAGCAGGATGCGATTCCGGATTGCCATGAGGTGACCACAAGGGGATTGCCATGGAATCTACCGTAATTATTGCAACTGGCTTAGCCGTGCTGGCAATTGTGTCAGGGATGTTGGGCCTTGGTGTCGCCTTCGCGGCCATCCCCTTTCTCGGGCTCTTCCTCCCCGACCTTGTCAATCAGGTGCAGCCGTTGAGTCTGCTCCTGAACGGGGTGACCGCCCTTTTCTCAGTATTCGGCTTTGCCAAGAGCGGTAACATTGTCTGGAAAAAAGCCGTAATCCTGGCTGTTATCACCACGGTCATCGCGCCGCTCGGTTCGTGGGGTGCCCATTTCATCAACCAGACCGTTATTTGGGTCATTTATTTTGTCTCGGTTGCCTATCTTGCCTACCGAATGTTCCGGCCGATTCAGGAGCGAGAGTGTTGCACTGAAAACTTCGAGCTTGTTCTGATACTGGCGGTTCCCATATCGGTATTGAGTGGTTTCCTCGGGGTGGGACCCGGTTTCCTGCTCATGCCGACTTTGATGATCGCGGGATTCAATGCAAAGAAGGCTGCAGGGATTAATGCTCTGGCAGTGACGCCACCTTCATTTTCCGCACTGATTCCCCATATGGCAACCGCACAGTTCGACCCGGCGCTGACCGGCATTCTACTGCTGGTTGGAGCGATTGGCTCATTCGTAGGTGCTCGAATCACCAGCCTCTACATGCCGAGCGCCAGGATAAAGCAGATTTTCGGTGTCCTGATCGTCGTCATGACCTTGTATAAAATCTCAACCCTTTTGCGGTAGGGATGTATGGAGCAAGATGTTTTGCTGCAATAAACTAATAAGCAGAAACAGAGACTTTTCTGCAAAGGAGCTACACATATGTCACAAAACTTTCTGAAAAATCCACCCAAAAACCTCTTCTTTACCGGCAAGGGAGGAGTAGGTAAAACAACCACTTCTGCGGCAACGGCCATCGCCCTGGCTGACAGCGGCAAAAAGGTGCTGCTGGTCAGTACCGACCCCGCTTCCAATCTGGACGAGGTGCTCGGGCTGGCTCTCTCTGCCGAACCGTCTGAGGTGCCGGGCGTCCCTGGCCTCTACGCATCAAATGTCGATCCGGTGGAGGCTGCCGCTGCCTATCGGGAAAAGATGGTCGGCCCCTATCGCGGCATCCTGCCGGATGCTACCGTGAGGAGCATGGAGGAACAACTCTCCGGCGCCTGTACCGTGGAAATCGCCGCTTTCAACGAATTTGCAACGCTGATGGGAAACCCGGAAGCCGTGGCACGTTTTGATCACATCATCTTCGATACTGCCCCCACCGGCCACACCCTGCGGCTGCTCTCGCTCCCTGCCGCCTGGAGCGACTTCATCGACACCAACTCCGGTGGGACTTCCTGTCTCGGTCCTCTTGCCGGCTTGAAGGCTCAGGAGCAGCTTTATGCCAATACCCGCCGATCATTGGGGGATGCAGCAGAGACACTGGTGGTTGTGGTCAGCCGACCGGACTTTGCCCCTCTGGTAGAAGCGGCCAGAGCTTCCGCCGAACTGCAGGAGCTTGGGGTGAGTAACCAATATCTGGTGATTAACGGCGTACTGCAATTGACCGATCCAAGTGACAGTGTCGCTGTTGCACTGCGGGAGCGGAACATGAAAGCGCTTGCGGAAATCCCGCAGGCGTTGACTCTGCTGCCGCGAACAGAACTGCCGCTACGCGGCACCGAACTGGTCGGCATTCCTGCACTGAGGGCGTTCTTTTCAACTGAGATCAGCGTACCGTCAAGCGGAAGCGTTGCTCAATCCACTCCTTTGCCGGCGCCGCTGGATAATCTTCTCGACATGCTGGCAGCCATGCCTGGCGGAGTGATTATGACCATGGGCAAAGGTGGTGTCGGCAAAACTACCCTGGCAGTGAAAATTGCAACCGCGCTGGCCAGCCTGGGCAAGAAAGTGCATCTGACGACCACCGATCCGGCTGCTCATGTCGCCCTGACCCTTGGTGAAGCACCGTCGGAAATGCAGGTCAGCCGTATTGATCCGGAAGCCGAAACTGAGGCATACCGCAAGGAAGTCCTCGCTACTGCCGGGGCAAGTCTGGATGATGAAGCCCGGGCGCTGATGGAAGAGGATCTCCGTTCACCATGTACGGAAGAGATTGCCGTTTTCCGGGCTTTTGCCAAAATCGTCGATCAGGGGACTGACCGCTTTGTGGTAATTGATACCGCCCCGACCGGCCATACACTGCTCCTATTGGACGCTTCCGAATCGTACCACCGTGAGGTCTCCCGCAATATGAGCGACATACCCGAGGCGGTGCGCCAATTGCTGCCGCGTCTGCGTGATCCCGCATTTACCAAGGTTTTTTTGGTGACTCTGCCGGAGGCCACACCGGTTCACGAGGCGCTGGCGCTCCAGCAGGATCTGCGCCGCGCCGGCATCGAACCGGGAGGCTGGATCGTTAACCAGAGCCTGGCGCCGCTGGCTGTCACCGATCCGATTCTTGACCAACGCCGTGTCCGCGAATTCCGCTATATCGATGAGGTCGTCCATGAAGGGCTGCCGACCTTTTTAATCCCGTGGCAGTAGTGACATATTGGATAGTTAAAGAGATATTGCGATACGTCTCTACAAATGTATCAACACCAAACAAAAAGGAGATTCACCATGAAGATTGAAATTTTTGACCCTGCAATGTGCTGCTCAACCGGTGTCTGCGGACCAAGCGTCGATCCTGAACTTGTCAGAATCCAGGAGTCACTGCGCCAAATCCAGAAACAGGCGCCTGAAGTCCAGGTTGTGCGCTCTGGGCTCACCTCAGATCCGCAAGCATTTGTTGCCAATACCGCCGTAGCTGAGCTGCTGAAAAGTGACGGACCCCAGTGTCTGCCGCTCGTGTTTGTAGATGGCGAACTGGTCAGTAAAGGGAGTTATCCGTCCAATGTGCAGCTTCAGGCAATTCTGAATCGAGTTGGAATTAATATAAGTTTGACCGAAAAGAAACCACGCGTAAGTTGCTGCGGTCCCGGCTGCTGTTAAACCCGATATAGTAGCGAAATAGTTAAACAAGGAGATTGGAATGGCAGCAAAAGCAAACAACAATGATAAGGCATCAAATGCAAATGACGAAGTATCTACCGGGGGATTTCCCAGTTGCGGCCCCGGCTGCGACTGCGTAAGCCCTGCCAGCAAAACCAGCAGAACAGCAAAGATTGTCATTTGTTGTGCTGTCGTCGCGATAATTGCTGGTATCCTGCTTTTCAAAGCTATGAACGCCCGGCAGAACCCGGCAGCCGGGTTATCAGCTTCGTTTGCACAAAAGGGACCGGTAACTAACAGTTCCGCGCAGGTGGGAGGAAGCGGGGCTGCTATTTCCGCAATAGCCGACCTCAATGACCTTGCAGCCAAACTCGACACTGTTTTTCTCGTTATTCCGGGCAAAGACAATGCTCCTGCCACTAAAGAAACTGGCGCCGTTCTGGCATCAGTCGAGCGCACCCTCAATGAAAAAGGGCTGAGCACCGGCATCTACACCTTGAAAGCCACATCGCCCGACTACCCGGATGTTGCCGCAAAGGTGACACCGCCAGGAATTGCGGTGTTGACCAAAGGGCGCGGCATCGGTTTTGTTTCCGGAGGAATGTCGGAAAATAAGCTGATGCAGGCATATGTGGCCTCCACAAGCGGCGGTGGTTGTGGCCCGAGCGGTTGCCCACCCCCCGGTGGCGGCAAAGCTGCCGTTCCGTGCAACTGAAGGGGTGACAGATGCTTGACTATTGTATCACAACGCTGCAAAACGCGGCTTCCCAGCCGATTGGGCTGTTCTTCGCCCTACTGCTCGGCTCAGTAAGCGCCGCTACCAGCGCCTGCTGCACACTACCGGCAATGGGTATACTTATCGGCTATTCCGGGGCACGCCAGGAATCAAACCACCGGGCTGCTGTCAGCTCTGTGGTTTTTTTCACTGTCGGCACGGTCGTCTCTTTGATGATTATCGGTGGCATTGCCGGGTTTGTCGGCCAGACCGCACAACTATCTCTGGGAGGGTACTGGAAAATATTTGCCGGCATCATTGCGATTCTCTTTGGTCTGGCAACACTGAAACTGCTCCCCTTTAAACTCCCTGAAAAAAAGCAGTACACAATCAACAAACCGTTTCGGCAAGATGGGGCCGGCTGCTGCCGGGCTGCTCATGGGTGGCGGCGTGGCAGCGAGCTCTCTCCCCTGCAATCCGGGCATTTTTATCGTGCTCGGCGCGGCGATCTTACAGGGGCAGGTACTCTGGGCGATACTCTTACTTGCCATGTATGCAATCGGTTTCAGCATCCCGCTGGGAACTGTTTTACTGGGCGTTTCTCTGGGTAAAACCGCACTGCTATCACAAAATGCCGACAAAGCCATCCGCTGGGTTTCAGGGTGTATCCTCCTTATCGCCGGGTTCTACCTCCTGGCAACTTTTTAAAGAAGTGCATATCCAGTTTTAACCATGTACGCAATGGCCCAGAAAAGGAAAGAACACAATGAAGATTGAAATTTACGACCCTGCAATGTGCTGTTCTACCGGTGTTTGCGGTCCAAGCGTTGACCCCGAGTTGGTAAGAATTCAGGAAGCGTTGCGCCAGATCCAGAAGCAGGTTCCGGAAGCCCAAGTTATGCGCTACGGGCTCACCTCAAATCCGGAGGCTTTTATCGTCAATAACACGGTGACCGAACTGCTGCAGAACGAAGGGTCGAAGTGTTTACCGCTCCTGTTTGTGGACGGGATGTTCATCCTCAAAGGACAATACCCAGGGAATGAACAGTTAAGATTAATACTTAAAAACCGTGGATTTAATGTGTCTCTGGCAGAGGATAGAAAAGCATCACGATGCTGCGGCCCTTGCTGCTGCTGAACTCACTGGCAGCCATTAAGGAAAAATGTAAATGGAGCTGTTCATAGAGCAATTGCGGATACTTTCCCGACGTTACAGCTTATTAAATTCCTCATGTTGCGACGAGTGCTGTGGCGAACAGATCTCCATGACACAATGTAATATACTTCGTGAAGTGAGGCAACGCCCCGGCTCATCAATACAGCTCATAGCCGGGGAGTTGGGCGTGGATATTACCACATTCAGCCGCCAGATTAAGAAAATGGAAGCAAAAAAACTCGTAAACAGGCGTGCTTCACCCGACGACCGTAGGGTAAGCCTTCTGGATCTAACCCCTACAGGAGTTGAGGTGCTATGCTCGATTGACAATTACATCACAGAATGGACTGCAGGAATACTTGAAAGAATGAGCCGTTTTGAGCAGGAAACGGTGGCACGCTCGCTGTCATTGCTGAATGATGCCATAGCCGCCATTGGCAAGACGGACAGGAACCAAGACAGTAAATTTGCAAGCAATAAAGTGCCCGAGTAATCAACTTTATCTCATCCAGGGAGACTTATGAAATATCTTCTCCGATTGTCTTTTATCACTGTCGCATTCCTTTTGTTCCCTGTTTTTTCTTTTGCCGCCGGACTTCCCTCGGCCAATGTGTTCACCATCCGTGCTGCCCTGGCCTCGGGTAAGCCGACTGTGGCTGATTTTGGCGCCCGCAGTTGCATCCCCTGCAAAAGGATGGCTCCGATCCTGGAAGAACTGAACAATGAACTTAAAGGCAAAGCCAATGTTCTGTTTTCAGACCTCAACGAGTCTCGGGATGTGGCAAGTCCGTATAGAATCCAAATGATGCCGACGCAGATTTTTTTCGATGCCAAAGGCAAGGAAGTAAAGCGGCATATCGGCTTCATGGACAAAGCTGACATCCTGAAAGAACTGAAAGCCGCAGGGATGAAATGAAATCCGCTCTTCAAGGGGGACAGAACCGGGTGACTTCGGGAATCCTCTGGTTTGCTATGATTGCAGGCTTTGTTCTGTCACTTATGGATCTTCTTGAAATCTGCACCGATGCATGCAGCGAGACCGCCAAGTATACAATTTTCGGACTCAATTTCGGTTGGTTTGGTCTGGCTTTTTTTTCGACTCTATTGATTGTTCATGCCGTTCGAAACCGGCTGCCAATTGCGCGATTGATCCTGTCTCTGCTGCTGTTCGGCTCTGCCGGTGCTGAACTGCATTTTATCTGGTTGCAAAAATATGAAATTGGCAAGTGGTGCCCCATTTGCCTGACCATTGCGGCGACAGTCTATCTGGGCTGTGGTGTGCTGCTCTATGAAACATTAAGGAGTGAACCAGTGAAAAACAGATTCAAACGTATCACCGTCATGATCATGGCTCTTGTTGTGGGTACTATCACCGCCACATTCGGTGTTGTCAGAGAGAGCCAGGCAACTCTTGATTTTTACCTGGGCAACGAAAAGAGTCCGGTGACGGTCTACTTCATCAGTGACTGGTTCTGTCCTGTCTGTCGAAAGGTGGAGCCTCGTATCGCACAGATCTATAGCCAGGTGGTTAGCGATGCCCGTGTCGCCTTCATCGACTACCCAATTCATGCTGAGACGAACAACTTCACCCCGTACAATCTACAATTCCTGGCTTTTGAAAAAGAGAAATACCCCAAGCTGCGCGCCGCCCTGGCAACTCTGGCAATGAAAACAAAAACTCCGACAGCCGAGCAGGTTCAAGAGGCGGTAGCTCCACTTGATGTTACATTGCGCCAGATGAACTACGCTGATATCCTTTACGGCCTTCAGACCAACCTTACTACCTATCGAGGCTTCGGCGTCACAGCTACCCCTTCAGTAGTAGTGACGCATGCTAAAACAGGGAGAAAAAAGATTCTGGTCGGCGACAAGCAAATAACCCTTCAAGCTATCCGGTCTGCGCTTGTTGAGGTTGGCAAAAAGTAATGCTTGAATCACCATCAATAACATACTTGGGTGCATTTGTGGCGGGACTGCTATCCTTTCTATCCCCCTGCGTGCTTCCCCTGATACCCTCATACATTACCTACATCACCGGCCTTTCTCTTGGTGACCTTCAGAATGATCGCCCTGGCCATGTCGTTCGTCAGAAAACGATACTGCACTCCCTGGCTTTTATTTCCGGATTTACATTCGTATTTGTTCTCCTGGGAGCCTCAGCTACACTACTTGGCTCGTTCCTTCAGGAGCATATGGCCATAATCCGCAAAGCTGGCGGTCTGCTTGTAATTATGTTTGGCCTGCATGTCGTCGGGCTTTTACCAATACAGTGGTTGCTGGGTGAGAAACGGATCAACATTCGTCACAAGCCTGCCGGTTATCTGGGAAGTTTCCTGGTAGGTCTGGCCTTTGCTGCCGGTTGGACACCATGCATCGGACCGATTCTGGCCTCGATCCTGATGATTGCAGCCACAGAGGAAAAAGTGGGGCGAGGGATTGTGCTGTTGCTGCTTTACTCCATCGGCCTGGGAATACCATTTTTGCTCTCTGCCCTGGCTCTTCATCGCTTCATTATCTTATTCAACCGTTTCAAGCATCACATCCGGATCTTCGAGATCATCACCGGCCTGTTTCTTGTTGTGGTAGGAGTACTGATATTTACCAACTGGCTTTCACTCCTTTCCGGCTACGCCAATATGCTTTTTCCGCTTGAATGAGAATAGTTTTGCCAAATTCATTTTTCCCCTGGCACAATTCCATCACTTTTTGACTTATTTATTAATTTTTTTATTGCAAGTTGCGCAAGCAGCGATACACTTAAAATATCCGCCTAGGCAGATATTTAAGACATTTGCCGTTTGTGTAAGTTTTGCCAACAAAGGAGAACTGTCATGGGAAAAAAAGGATTCATATTGTGTGTCTGCCAGGGGACGTGCCCAAGTTTTACGAAGATGGACATTTTTGGTGTCCTGTCTGATGTGCGCCGGGAGAAACTATTCGACTATGTATGCCTCCATCCACAACTCTGCGTCGGCGACGGTGAAGAGTTCCTGAAGGTGCTCCTTTCCGGCGGCGAGACTGAAAAACTTTATATTGCTGCCTGCGATCCGATGATGCAAAGCAAAATGTTCCGCGATGCCTTTGATGCAATCGGCTTTGACAAAACGCACTATTTTGCCCTCGACATTCGCAACAAGACAACTGAAGAGGCGGTAACTGCCGTCAAGGGAATGGTGGTGAATAATCCGTAACGGCATTTCCAGATACTGATAACTCAAGAATCATCAAGACAGATGAAGCCTGCTTCAGTCTCCTAACTAATGGATGCTGCAGAAATAGTCAGACAATTAATGAAAGGGATCTCTAAGCTGGGCACGAAACAAACTCTCTACAAGAGAATTTAGAACCAAATGGAGTTCACCGATGACTCTTATCGGGAAAATAGTGCTGGCCACGCTGGCTGTCAGCTTCATTTCGCTGGCAGGAGTCGTACTCATCCAGCTAAAGGATGCTGCCATGACATGGCTCCTCGGTTGTCTTGTCAGTTTCGCAGTAGGTGGATTACTCGGCGGTGCCTTCCTGCACCTATTCCCAGAGGCGGCTGAATCCGGCAATACCAACCTCTTCACCCATGCCCTGATCGGAATCATCTTTTTCCTGTTCATGGAACGGTTTCTACGCTGGCGCCACTGCCACCAAGGGCGCTGCGAAGCCCACTCGTTTACCTATATCAACCTCGTTGGAGATGGGATTCACAACTTTATCGACGGCATGATTATCGCGGCCTCCTTTGTCCAAGATCCTAGACTGGGCTTGGCAACGACAGTGGCTGTTGCCGCCCATGAATTACCACAGGAACTGGGTGATTTCGCCATGCTGGTTTACGGTGGATTTGGAAAGAAGAAGGCACTGCTGCTCAATCTTCTTTCTGGCCTGGTCGCAGTATTTGGGGCTCTCCTCGCCTATTACCAAATGAACCATGTGACTTGGTTGAAAGACTTCCTCGTTCCGTTTACCGCCGGAGGCTTCATCTATCTGGCCCTGGTTGACATGGTTCCTGAACTGCACCGGAAGTCTTGCAGAGGCAAGACATTTGCACAAACAGCCGCTCTGCTGGCCGGTTTGGGGGTCATGGGAGGGCTGAAAATGTTATTCGATCATTGATCTCTGGATAAATATTCTACACAACGGCCCTAAAGGAGGTGAAGCCACAATCAAGGGCTTGAAATGGAGTAAGGTCGCTACACGCATGACCTTGTCTGAATTTTCTGTGGAAAACACCTAAAACAAGGAAGGAGGTAATCAACATGAGAAGTTTGGATTTTTTGAGAGAAATGGACAATTTACGCAGGGAAATCAACCAGGCATTCCAGGGTTATGGCTTAATTCGTCCACTTGGAACCACATTCCTCTCACAGGGGACTTCACTACGTTTTCCTCTTATCAACATAAGTGAAGACAAAGAGCATGTATATGTTAATGCGCTCGTACCCGGAGTCAATCCGAAACAGATCGACCTTACTGTGCTGAGAGATACCATCACCATCAGTGGCGAGCGGAAACCGTTTGAGGAACAGAAAGGTCAGATTGTGCATAGGTGCGAACTTTGTTCAGGAACGTTCTCAAGAACACTCGAACTGCCGGCTGATATCGACCCAAACAAGATTGAAGCCGAGTGCATTGATGGCATATTAAGCATTTGCCTTGCCAAGGCCGAACATGCAAAACCGAAAAAAATTGACATCAAACTTTCGTAACCAGATGTCACCCATACTTAAAACGCTTCACGATGAAAGGAGGCTATCATCATGGCAGACAAAAATATAACTGTACGCAATGAGGATAAAAGTGTCCATACTCGCGAGGAAACCAGGGCCAGCGAACGTTACATCAAACCATCGGTCAATATCATAGAGACAGAAAATGGGTTGACTTTGACCGCCGATATCCCCGGTGCCGCTAAAGAGACCGTCGATATCAATGTGGACAATGGGGTTCTGACTATAAACGCGCCGGCATCACGCAGTATGCCTGGTCAGCCTGTATATACCGAATTCGATCTGGCTCCATATTATCGCCAGTTCACCATCCCGGAAGCACTGGACTTAAACAAAGTTAAAGCAGAATTCGAATTCGGAATTCTGACCCTGCAGCTTCCTAAGAAAGAGGCGGCAAAACCGCACAAAATACAGATCAAGGCAGCGTAAAACCTTGAGATGCAGTTATGCCTATGGTGTTCTGCCCTGAGGGTTGCAGACATATGCAACCCTCAGCTATTGCCAATTTGGAACAACAGCATGCCGATAAAAATATTCCATCAATTACACATTACCAAGACCATTGTGTATTCACAGGTTCTTGTTTGTTTTTGGACATTTGTTATTTCCGTATCACTTATAGTGAACATTATGATGAAGCAAACGGGTTTGCTCTGTGCAACTCACGCGGTCATCTGGCTTGGCGGCCTTATTTGTCTGTACATTGGGGCCACAATGATAAAGCGCCGAAGCCAAGAGTGCAATTTGGCTGAAAACGAACTGCGGCGAGTGAATGATCTGCTTGAATTTCAGGCTGCCACCGACTCTATGACCGGCATCTTCAACCGACGTAGATTTTTGGAACTGCTTCAATTGGAAATTCAGGAATCAAAGCGTTATGGCGTTCCGCTGGTGCTCATTTTCTTTGACATCGATTACTTCAAGGAGATCAACGACAAATATGGGCACGAAGCCGGAGACAGCGTATTACGTGAGCTAACCCAACTTGTTGCCAGTTTGATTCGCGAGGCAGATATCTTCGCACGCTTTGGTGGAGAAGAGTTTGTCATTCTAGCGCATAACAATGACGTCGATGCGGGATGCGAACTCGCCGAGAAAATCCGGAGTGCTGTTGATCAACATCGCTTTACAATAGTAGGCAGTGTTACCTGTAGCTTCGGCGTTAGCCAGTTTGAGTTTGGCGATACAGGTGAAAGTATTATCAAACGAGCTGATGAAGCCATGTATTCAGCCAAAAAAAGAGGAAGAAACCTGGTTGAAAATTTCTGTGACTGTCAACGAACTCTTTCATCAGGATAAAATATGTGCCTCATCGTTTTTGCACTTGAATGCCATCCGAAATACCGTCTTGTCCTCGCTGCAAACCGTGACGAGTATTTCGAGCGCAAGACAATTTCCGCTGGATATTGGCCTGATAATCCTTCGATTTTAGCTGGCCGGGATTTACAATCAGGGGGAACGTGGCTGGGGGTGACGACAACAGGGCGACTGGCGGCGGCAACCAATTATCGTGACACGAAATGGCATGTCGAGAATCCGCCGTCACGAGGTTTGCTTGTTGCTGAGTACCTGTCTGGCAATATGTCTCCGCCAGAGTATCTGGAAAACCTCAAAACAAGAAGCCACCGCTACGAAGGGTTCAACCTTCTTTTTGGGGATCATTCCGGCATGTACTACTATTCCAACCGAGGTGAGACTGAAAACATTGTATCATCAGGAATCCATGGACTAAGCAATCATCTGCTCGACACTCCGTGGCCAAAGGTGACCGCCGCCAAGGAAAGACTCCTGGCTATTCTCAACAAAAATCCTGACGCCTCGGAAGAGTATTTTTCAGCGTTGGCAGATGAGACTCCTTTCCCTGATGATACGTTGCCTGATACCGGTGTCGGGATCAAGCGGGAGCGTTTTCTCTCTTCGATATTCATGACTAGCAGGACTTATGGAACCTGTTTCACAACACTTCTCATTATCGACAGAGAGGATGGATTTAGATTTGTAGAACGAAGCCATGATCCTCAGCGTTTGAGCAGCACAACAGCAGAGTTCAGTTTCATGGTGCAAAAGTCGTAACCGTCAGGACGAAAGTAATTAGTCAAGGAAAGCTTTTAAATGTAAATAATTCCTGTTGAGGTGGTGAATCGTGGATAAAAAGGATAACGGTATAGAAATACAGATTAAGGTACCAAATCAAACCCGCTATTTGAGCCTTATAGGCCAAATAAGCGAAAATTTGATAAAGGGAATATGCCCGTTATCGGAAAAAAATGAATCCGATGCCAATATCATAAATGTAGTTACAACAGAGGCTGTAGTGAATGCAATTAAACATGCAAATGCCGATGACCGTGAAATGTCTGTAAAGATTATTATCAAGGTTTCCGACAAGGAACTTTCAATCAAAGTTTATGATAGTGGACAGGGTTTTGATCTGGATACAATTCCCACTCCTGACTTAATTTCAGGCAGTCTTGATGAATCGGGACGTGGAATATTTATCATCAAGTCGTTGATGGATTCGGTTGTTTACAAAAAAGCAAATGGTGGGAACATACTGGAAATGAAGAAGATGTTGTCATGTTGATTTATTGTGCACAGTGTTATCGATTAGCAATGATTAAGCTGACAAATACTCCAAAGTCATTATTTTGTTTTTTTGACCTGTGTAAGGGTGAATTCTACCGAGAAAGGGAGGTAACACCATGGATGAACGAACAAAGGAACTTATTGCTATCGGCGCATCGGTAGGAGCGCACTGCCAACCCTGCCTCACCTGGCACGTTGGAAAAGCTCGTGAAATGGGCATTGAAGATGATACTATACGTGAAGCAATTGAAATGGGTCATATGGTGGAAAAAGGCGCCATGAGCGCCATGCGGAAGTTTTCCGCCGATGTCCTTGCAACAAAGTCAGAATCCTCGGAAAGTAAAGTTTGTGAGGCATTGAAGTCGTTTGGTGTTCACGACGAGCACAGCGCGTGAATAAGAAGAGTAAGGCTTCATTGAATCCAAGCTAATGCGGACTTCGTACCAATGCAAGGAGTTTCATAAGGCGATATGACCGGTTGGACAGGAAAAATGCTCAATGTAGACCTGACGTCTGGTCGAATATGGCGTGAGAATATCCCCGTCGACTTCCTGCACCTGTATCTGGGTGGACGTGGGCTTGGTGTACGATTGATGCGGGATTATTATTCCCTTGCCCCGTTCGATTGCAATATGCAATTGGTCTTTGCCGTTGGTCCGCTATGTGGCACACAAGCGCCCACTTCTGCAAGGCTCTCTGTAATATCCAGATCGCCACTTACCGGCACTATCTTTGATTGCTCGGCAGGCGGACGCTTTGCATGGCGATTGAAAGCAGCCGGACTTGATGCAATAAGGATAACCGGCCGCAGTTCAACTCCTGTAGTCCTTTCTGTACAAGGGGAGAGTGTTGAGCTCAACCCGGCTAAATACCTCTGGGGGAAGTCGATCAAAGAAACAGTCGCGTCGCTGGCTGATCGTGGAAGCGTCGCAGCAATAGGCCCTGCTGGTGAGAATGGTGTCCTTTACGCCAACATCATGATGGGAGAAGGCAACTCGCTTGGGCGTGGTGGCCTTGGTGCCCTGATGGGGGCCAAGGGGCTGAAGGCAATTGCTGTTAACGGCGATGCAAAGGTTACTGTTGCTGATCCTTCACATTTCGATCGTGCACGAAGCGACGTCATGAGACTTTTCAATGCTTCTCCGGTCATATTCGGCGAACTGGGTATCGCCAGGTTTGGCACTCCGGCGTTAGTCGATATCATGAGGCAAAGGAGGATGGCCCCCACTGAGAACTTCACCAAAACAGTTTTTGAAGAATCTGGCAACTACTCCGGTCCGAAGATAAATCGGGATTACGAGGCAAAGAAGGATGGCTGCTACGGCTGTCCGATCCAGTGCAAGAAGAGCACCCCGAATGGGGAGCATCTGCCGGAGTACGAAACAGTCTCTCATTTCGGCGGATTGAACGGAATTGCTGATCTTGCCTCCATTGTCAAAGCAAATACCCTGTGCAACGAGCTCGGCATGGACACCATCTCCGCCGCCGCCACCATCTCAGCATGGGGTGAGGCATTGGGGCGTTTCCCTGATGCCGAAGAGCTGCCGGGTCTGCTGGAAGACACCGCATTCAGGCGTGGTGCAGGCGAGCTGCTGGCGCTTGGTTCGAGGCGCTTGGCCGTAGAGCTTGGACGCCCGGAGCTCTCCATCAGCGTAAAGTCCCTTGAACTTCCCGCCTACGACCCTCGCGGCGCCTATGGCATGGCGCTTGCCTACTGCACCAGCAATCGTGGGGGGTGCCACCTGCGTGCCTACACTATTTCTCACGAGATCCTGCGTAAGCCGGTGCCCACTGACCGTTTTTCCTTCTCCGGAAAAGCGAGAATCATCAAGATCGCAGAGGATGCAAATGCAGCAGTAGACTCACTGGTTGCCTGCAAGTTCTCTTTTTTCGGTGCGACCCTCGAAGAGTATGCCGGACTGCTGAGCGCAACCACCGGGTTAGAATACTCTCCGCAGTCGCTGATTGAGATCGGCAATCGGATATGCATGACAGAACGTTTCTACAACGGCACAAACGGTTTTACAATAGCAGACGACAATTTGCCTGAGCGGTTCTTCGAAGAGGCCGGTTCAAGCGGTGAAGGGATCAAAGTACCTCCGATCGACCGAGCAAGGTTTGACGAGGAATTACAAAAATATTATCGGATACGAGGTCTTGACTCTCAAGGGGCCTTCCATGACTTTAATTGGCTGAAGAGACAACCATAATCGCCCCTTCTTTGCAGCCTACTATCGATTACGAACACCTGGAGTATAATTTGAAACTGTAATTGGAGAGGTGATGTCTTGGATGTACCGAATTCATGTGAACACAAGAGCTCACATGAGATAATCCGAAGTGTCGTAGAGTTGTGCGGTGACTGCGACACCTGCCGTTACCTCATGGAAGAGACATGCCTGTTTTTCCCTGAGTTCTATAGACTCTGGGACAGGGAAAAGGAAAGTGGCATTCCCATTACTGAGGCGGAGTTGCGAAGCCTGGTTGAACTCTGTACTCTCTGTGGCCTTTGTCCTTGTCCCAAAATTGCCGCCGATCTGATGGAAGCAAAGAGTCGCTATATCGACCGGGAAGGACTGTCTCTGGCGGTCAGGATACTTACTGATGTTCCACGCCTCGCCCGTTTATGCGAAACCTTCCCGAAACTGATTAACGCACTAACGTCGAATAAAGCTGTTGGTTTCCTGCTGCGAAAGGTGGCTCATATCCATCCCAAGCGGCAACTTATCAAAATCCCGGAGCAGAATTTTTTCCAATGGACAGCGCAGAAAGGTTTGACCTCCAGAAGGGATAATAGTCATAACGTAGCCTATTTTGCGGGTTGTTCCGCTGGCTACCTCTTCCCACAAATAGGACAGGCAACGGTAGAGGTTTTGGAGCACAACGGCGTTAATGTGTACGTGCCGCCACAAGAATGCTGCGGTATGCCGCACCTTGTTGAGGGCGACCGTAATACCACGCTACGGCGGGTCCAAGCCAACATGGGAAATCTGCTGGAATCGCTTCAGGCAGGTGATGATCTGGTCTGCTCCTGCCCTACCTGTGGCTATCTTATGAAGGTTCTTCTTAAGGAAAGGGCCTACTATTCAGAAGCATATCAGAGGTCGGTCAATGCCGGAGAGGATGAACTTAAAGTTCCGAAATCACCGCAAGGCCGTACAAGATTCAAGGTGCTCAAAAAATCCATGTATAAGGACATTCTGACGGATGACGGCTATTTTTCTTCACTTGACCCCATGAACCGCATCGATCTGGCCGAGCATCTTTTTGATGCCGGTGAGTATCTGGCCCGGCTACATTCCGATGGCCGCTTAGATACCCGGTTCGCTCACATCCCTGAACGAATGGTCTACTTTGCCCCCTGCCACCAGAGAGAACAGAAGATCGGTAGTCCGTACCCGGATCTTCTAACGCTGATTCCAGGGATAACCATTGAACGAGTGGAAGGGATGTACTGTTGCGGTATGGGGGGTAATTTCGGTTATAAGACCGGCTTCCACGAAAAATCACTTGAGTTAGGCAGTTCCCTGATGGATAAAATCCGAGAACTTGCTCCTCAGTCGATAATTACTGACTGCATGAGTTGCCGGTTGCAGTTCAATCACGCGTTGCCCTATCCAGTCTTTCACCCGATGGAAATCCTTGCCCGTGGCTATTTGAACAGGCGCAACTCTCTGAGCAGGACAGATTCAGGCGAGTAATGAACTTACAACCAGCCGTATAAAGACCGTTAAGCGAGAAATTTGTTGTTTGGCGTTATGCGTTTTTGGTATAACCAGCTCTACAATTTCAGAGCTTCACAGAACAGCCTATTGGAGGCTTCACATGTTCGGATTCGGCATGCCGGAACTCGTTATCATTCTTGTCATCATGCTGGTGATCTTTGGTCCTGGCAAACTCCCTCAACTGGGTGCTTCACTTGGCGGCGCGATCAGAAGCTTCAAGAAGGCCGCAGAAGAAGAGCCCAAGCACATAAATCCCAAGGATGAAGAGAAATAGGATTAATAGGAGCCGTACCAATCGCTGCAATGACTAAACCTCTGGAATATGACATAACCGGCGTCATCCTGATTGGCGGGAAGAGCCGTCGCATGGGGCGGGACAAGGCGTTCCTGGATGTTGCGGGCAAACCGCTCTTCGAACGCGTATTGGAGGTTTTCCGCGAGAGCTTCGACCGGATCGTTCTGGTTGGGGACCGGGAAGAACGCTTTGCTGCCTACAATCTGCTGGTCGTGCCGGACATCTACCCCGGCAGTTCCCTGGGAGGTCTCTACACCGGCCTCTTTCATGCGGCAACCGAGTACGTCTTCGTTTCTTCCTGCGACCTCCCATTCCCTAACGCCGACATTCTCCGTCATCTCTGTTCCTTGAGGGATGGCGTCGACGCTGTGGTGCCAAGCATAGAGCACGGTTACGAACCCCTCTTCGCACTTTACTCGAAAAGCTGTCTTGGACCGATTAAAGCCCTTCTGGAAGCCGGTGAGTTCTGCGCCTACGCCTGGTATCCCCAGGTCAAGGTCAGATACGTCTCCGATGAAGAACTGGCTCATATCGATAAGGCCGGAAGGGCTTTTCTGAACATAAACACCCCGGATGAATTTGCAGAAATAGGAGGAAAGCTATGACCGTAAATGCGGTTTCTTTCGTGGCAAAATCGGGCACCGGCAAAACTACCCTGTTGGAAAAGGTCATCGCCCGTCTCAAAGAACGTGGATACAGAGTTGGGGTCGTCAAACACGACGCCCACCGCTTCGACATCGATCATCCGGGCAAGGACAGTTACCGGTTGACTGCCGCTGGTGCCGACACCATGCTGATCTCATCTCCCGAGAAGCTGGCCATGGTGAAGAAACACGCCGAAGCGCCAGCCATCGAGGAAATTCTCTCTACCTATTTCACCGACGTGGATATCGTGCTTACTGAGGGGTTCAAGAAGAGCTCCATGCCGAAGATCGAACTCCACCGCAAAGAGCGGAGTGCGAGCCTTCTCTGCCGTGGTGAAGAGTTCGACCCGACATTAGTGGCGGTAGCCAGTGACGAACAACTGGACCTGGACGTGCCGGTGCTCGATCTCAACGATCCACCCCAGGTTGCCGACTTCATCGAACAAAGCTTCCTGAAATGAGCGCCCCCGGATCGGTAATTCAGGTACGTTCCAAGATCTGGCTGGAAATTAACGGCGAGCCGGTGTTCGGTCAGGGACGGGAAGAACTGTTGCGGCTGGTGCAGAAGAACGGCTCCATAAACGCCGCAGCAAAGGCGATGGGGATCACCTACCGCAAGGCGTGGACCTACATCGATGCTATGGAAAAGCGACTGGGGTTCCCTCTGGTGAACCGCCTGAAGGGTGGACCAGGCGGCGGTGAATCCACTCTAACCCCACAGGCGGAAATGTTTCTGGAAAAGTTCGACATCCTACGACAAGGGTTCAACGAAACAGTGAATCGGAAATTTATGGAACTCGACTTCTGAGACTATTAAGGAGGTATTTATAGATGGTCAGCATCGAGCAAGCGCAACAGACCATATTGGAATATATCCCCCCGCTGGAGACGGAAAAGGTTTCAGTGCTTCAAGGGCTGAATAGAGTAACTCCAGAGGATCATATCGCACCCTGGGACATTCCGGCTGCAGACAATTCTGCCATGGATGGGTTCGCTTTCTCCCATGCAACTCTCACCAGCAATAGACTACGGATGACCGGATTTCTACCGGCGGGAGAAGTGCGGACCATCCCAGTGCCTCCGGGTGAAGCTGTGAGGATCATGACCGGTGCCCCGGTTCCACCCGATTGCGACACCGTCGTACCCATCGAGGATGTGAAAGAGGATGGCGAATGGATTTGCCTCACCTCGTCAGTCAAGGCCGGCTCGCACATTCGCAAACAGGGGGAGGACATCCGGCACGGAAATGTTGTCATACCTGCCAGCACGCTCCTCAGACCACAGGAAATCGGTATGCTCTCGGCCATGGGAACGACGTCCCTGGCCGTTTATCGTCGAGCCAGGGTCGCCATCCTCGCCACCGGTGACGAGCTCCTGGAGCCCGGAGCGACACCGGCACCGGGCAAGATCATCAACAGCAACAGCTACAGTCTGGCCGCCCAAGTACTGGACGCAGGGGGGGACCCGGTCCTGCTCGGAATCGCCCCGGATACTTTGGACGCCACCTGTGAAAAGATCAAGTCCGGCCTGAATGCCGATATCCTAGTCATCACCGGCGGCGTGTCAGTTGGGGACAGGGATTTCGTCAAGATGGCAATCGAACAACTGGGCGGCAGTGTCACCTTCTGGAAAGTGAACATGAAGCCGGGGAAACCCCTGGCATTCGCTATTCTGGATGGGAAGCCGGTATTCGCCCTGCCCGGGAATCCGGTTGCCGCCATGGTCTCCTTTGAACTGTTCGTGCGGCCTTCGCTTCTCAAAGCAATGGGGCACCTCCGTATCTTCCGGTCGAAGGTCAAGGCGCTTCTGCAGGAGCCGGTGACAAACAAGGGGAAGCGCCCCCACCTGGTGCGGGGAATTGTCACCGTGCATGAAGGTCGTTATCTGGTTTCCACCACCGGCAATCAGAGTTCCGGACGACTTTCATCGTTGATTCAGGGAAACGGCCTGATCAAACTTGCTCCTGAAGCCCTGCACAAACCGGGAGATGAAGTGGAAGTCCTTCTGCTGGATCGCTGGTTTGAGTTGGGATGTGTCGGCGATGTCGTTGCTTGACCCTCATGGAAGGCGCATAAACTACCTCCGGCTCTCAGTGACCGACCGTTGCAACCTGCGCTGCCGGTACTGCATGCCTGCCGATGGAACACTCAAGGTGGGCCATGACGACATCCTGAGTTACGAGGAGCTGCTCCGAATCGCCCGCGCCGCAGTAGAAATCGGCGTGGAAAAGATACGGGTGACCGGGGGAGAACCGCTGGTTCGGCGAGGGATCATCGACTTTCTGCGACAACTGGCGGCGATTCCCGGCCTTCGACGGCTGGTGCTCACCACCAACGGCGTGATGCTCCCCGAGATGGCGGCCTCGCTACGTAATACAGGAGTGGAAAGTCTCAATATCAGTCTCGATTCCCTGAGGCCGCAAACCTTCGCGGCAATCACCCGTGGTGGTGATCTTCGTCAAGTTTTGGCCGGGATTGAAGCCGCCGAGTCTGCCGGATTCCGGTTCGTCAAGATCAACGTGGTTGTAATGCGCGGAGTCAACGACGATGAAATTGAGGAGTTCGCAGCTCTCACCCTGGATCGTCCATGGCGGGTGCGCTTTATCGAGTATATGCCGACTCTGGCGGAGCCGGGGTGGGGAGCGACCGTAGTGCCCGGTGCGGAGATCCTGGCGAGGCTGTCGCGCCGGTTCACGATGACGGACGAGGCTTCAGAAAATCTTGCCGGCCCTGCGCGCTACCAAAGGATTGCCGGGGCAGCCGGGCTGGTAGGGGTAATCACCCCTGTTTCCTGCCATTTCTGCGGCGACTGCAACCGAATCCGGGTAACCTCTCGTGGCATAGCAAAAAGCTGCCTCTTCGACCGCGGAACAATCGACCTCCGGCCTATACTTGCCGGTGGTGATGACACCACGCTCCGCGAGGCCCTCTGCCGAACCGTGGCCGGGAAACCCGACCGACACAGACTTGCCGAAGGCAGCGACAGGCAACGGCAGATTACCATGTCCGGAATTGGAGGATGATGATGCGACAGGGGAAGGTTGTGGCAGTGTGCATAAGCAGGAACAAGGGAGAACGGAAGACATCTGTCGAACTTGTCGAGGTGCGTGAAAATCACGGCATCATCGGCGATGCCCATGCAGGTGAGTGGCACCGGCAAGTAAGTCTGCTCGCCATTGAGAGTATCCGGAAAATGCAAGCTCTCGGGCTAAGAGTCGACGCCGGAGATTTTGCCGAGAACATCACCACCCAGGGGATCGATTTGCCAGCGCTCCCGGTCGGATCGCGGCTGACCGTTGGTGAGGCCCTGCTGGAGGTGACCCAGATCGGCAAGGAATGCCACACCCGCTGCGCCATCTATCATCAGGCTGGTGATTGCGTCATGCCCAAGGAAGGGATCTTTGTCAAGGTGCTGCATGGAGGTATAGTTAAGCCGGACGATGCAATAGAGGTTCTGCAGTGACCCTTTCGCTTCTGATACCCCTGTTGATTTGTGTCTTGGTAGTGGCCATACTCTACTCAAGTGTTGGCCATGGCGGCGCGTCGGGATACATCGCTGCATTGGCCTTGTTCAGCGTGGCACCGTCGGCCTTCAAACCCACTGCCTTGATTTTGAACATCCTGGTTGCGACTGTGGCCACCTTCTCCTTCACTCGCGCTGGCCATTTCTCTTGGCGGCTGTTCTGGCCTTTCGCGATAACGTCGATCCCTTGCAGTTTCATTGGCGGCTATCTGAACCTGCCACCTCACATTTATAAGCCACTGGTGGGACTCATTCTACTGGCTTCAGCCTGCCGACTCTTTTTCCATTCTAAAGATGATGGTTCAGAGGTAAGACATCCTTCGATGCCGGTGGCCTTGTCTGTCGGGGCTGTGCTTGGACTATTGTCTGGGCTGACCGGCGTGGGAGGCGGCATATTTCTCAGCCCTCTCTTCATAATGCTCAAGTGGGGAAAAGCACGAGAAACATCAGCTGTCGCAGCGCTGTTCATCCTGGTCAACTCCACAGCCGGACTTCTCGGTCACCTCAGCAGTCTTCAGTCGATTCCAGGTTTTGCACCGCTACTTGCGGTTACAGCAATTACTGGTGGTATAGTAGGTTCATTCTTCGGTAGTTACAGAATGCCCAACGCTCGCGTTATCAGAACATTATCCGTTGTGCTTACCATTGCCGGTTTCAAGTTGCTCTTTGTATAATCCCCCACAAACACCCCCCCAAAAAAGATTTCCTACTTTCTGTTCCATTCTCTGATCTTTGAGTAACGATCTCTAATTTTTTTACATGCTCAATGAGTAAATAGTGATATATTCATGATATCTTGTTTAAATAAATAAGTAAGCGAGGCCTGCCATGAAAAAAAAAGGGTTCATACTCTGTGTCTGCCAGGGCACCTGTCCCAGTTTCACCAAAATGGACATCTTTGGTGTGCTGTCCGATGTGCGCCGTGAGAAGATCTTCGATTACGTCTGCCTCCATCCCCAGCTCTGTGTCAGCGACGGCGAAGAGTTCCTGAAAGTACTTCTCTCCGGTGGAGAGACGGAGAAACTCTATGTCGCGGCCTGCGATCCACAGATGCAATGCAAGATGTTCCGGGACGCCTTCGATGCGATTGGCTTCGACAAGGCGATGCATATCCCACTCGACATCAGGAACAAGACAACTGAAGAGGCGGTAGCTGCCATAAAAGGAATGGTGGCGAATAATCCGTGACCATGCCTGCAAACGAAAGAATATTTTTGTCCCTTACGAGCCGAGTATTGCCATTCCTCATTTCGACGCTACTGGTGCTACTGGTACTATCCCCAGTGGACACCTGTTTGGCTGATGTGCCCAGGCCAGTCGATACTCAGGTAATGGTCTACTACTTTCACGGCACGGTGCGATGTGAGACGTGTCTTTTTATCGAAACAGTGGCAGAAGGAACGCTCAAGTCAGAATTCTCCGATGACTTGGCAACCGGTAGATTAACGTGGCGCTCCATAAACATCGACCATCAGGAGAACGTCCATTTTGCATCGGACTATAACATTGGCCCAAATGAACTTGTCGTTATCCGAACAAATCAGAGCGGCAATATAACGTGGGAGAAAATCACTGGCACTTGGGATCTTGCCGCAGACCCCGGTCGATTGAGTGTAACGGTCAGGGATGTCGTCCTTAAATTCCTCGGCAAAAGATGATATGGAGTAACAGGTGGCAAAACTGCTGGAAGTGAATAATCTGACGTACCTAGCTGGTGGTCGTAAGATCATCGATGACCTCTGCCTCTCTATCAACACAGGAGAGGTCCATGCGCTCATTGGCACTAACGGCACCGGAAAGAGTACCTTGGCTTGTTTGATCATGGGGTGTGGCAGTTGTCGCGCCACGGAGGGCGAGATACTCTTTGCGGGACACCGCATCAATGATCTTGAAATCCACGAGCGCGCCACACAAGGGATTACCATGGCCTGGCAGGAACCAGCCAGGTTCGAGGGGCTTTCGGTACGCGAATACCTGTCACTTAAACCCTCCGAGGTTACTGCTGACACCTGCCTTACCATGGTGGGACTGGAACCCCGCACTTATCTCGACAGGCAGGTGGACAAGGCCCTATCTGGAGGCGAGCGCAAACGTATCGAACTTGCCTCCATACTCGCCATTAGCCCACAACTGGCACTGCTTGATGAGCCTGACTCGGGAATCGACATGCTCTCTACCAGTGAGATAATTAAAGTTATCGAGTCACTCAGGGCCTCAGGGGCAGCGGTTCTTCTCATCACGCATCGGGACGAAATAGCACGCATAGCGGACAGGGCATCTCTTCTCTGTGGTGGAAGGATTATCTGTACGGGGCCACCTGAAACAGTTGCAGACCGTTATCGGGAACGCCGTTGTGCGGTATGTAATAGCTGGGAGTGCGATTATGCCGGCGATTGAATCTCTGCTCAATGCACTGCAGGAAACAGGGGAGGATCGCAGCGTCCTGGAAGCATCCGACACCGCTCACCTGGTGGTGGAGGGCAACACCGTCCTGAGTGCCAAAACGGTCCCGGGGCTGGAGCTCGTGACTCAGGAGACCGCTACAGGAATCGCCGCGACTGTCCTGGTACGTGAAGGAGTGCGGATTGAGCGCCCTGTCCATCTCTGTTTCGGGGTCGTCCATCCGCAGGGACTTCAGACAATCCGAATGGATCTCAGACTTGAACGTAATGCTTCTGCCATGCTCATGGCCCACTGTCTATTTCCGCGTGCCGAGGAAGTCCGGCACGAAATGGAGGCCACTGTGGAAATCGGCGAGGGCGCAGAACTCGATTATCGAGAGATCCACTTCCATGGTCCATTCGGTGGCACTACCGTTATTCCCCGCTCCTCCGTAACCATCGGTAGCAATGGTCGATATCGGGGCGACTTCACACTCACCACGGGGAGAGTTGGAATGTTGGACTTCAATGTCTCTGTCCATGCCGCCGAAGATAGTATTACTGAGTTGACCGCCCGGGTTCTCGGTTCAAGTAGTGACCAAATCACTATCAGGGAGTCGGTCTCTCTTGATGGAGACAACGCCCGCAGTATTATCAAGACTCGTATTGCCCTGACAGATGAAGCGACTGCTGTAGTTACCAATATCACCGAAGGGAATGCGGCAGGTGCCAGAGGACATGTTGACTGTATGGAACTGGTACGGGACCGTGCCGTTGCCAGTGCGGTACCCGTGGTAAATGTCACGAACCCCTTGGCCAAGGTGACTCACGAGGCAGCCATCGGGACTGTTGATCTACGCCAGATGGAAACTCTTATGGCGCACGGACTGACTCCGGATGAGGCTGTGGACGTGATCGTGAAGGGAATTTTACGGTAAGTCCGAAGCGGGTTATTACTTGCCGTCCTCGTTCCCGAAGATACAGGAGGATGAATTATGAAAGAATGGCGCGGCATTCCGAGAGAAGAGATTCCATGGTTTCCGTCTATAGACGCTGAAAAATGCATCGGCTGCAAAGCCTGTATTGAGTTCTGCAAGAATGACGTTCTGGAGTATGTTGAGGCTACTGTAAAGACTGTCGTAAAGCATCCTTACAACTGCGTGGTCGAGTGCCGCACCTGCTCTAGGCTCTGTCCGACAGAGGCCATATCCTTCCCTGACGAGAAGGAGTTCGCTTCATTCATCAAGGAAAAGTTGTCAGGTGTCCCAAGGTAACGACATGTGGGGTAACAGCCGTGGAAGTTGATGCTGACATAACAGGGGGAGAAATTGGCAGTATCGTTGAGGTACACGGCCCTGTCGTCCTCATTCGCTGCAACCCATTGCCACCTCTGCGCCAAGCCCTTGTTACCCGTGGCAGAGACCCGGCCTATACCTTCGAGGTCTACCAGCATCTTGACCGCGAACAGATCCGGGCCATCACCCTCGAAAACCCTGCCGGATTGCAACGCGGTATGCGCGTATATGACAGCGGCGCCCCCCTCTCAGTTCCGGTATCACAAGCCTGCCTGGGCCGGCTTCTTGATGCCTTCGGTGCACCGCTTGACGGAGGCCCGCCCCTTCCCGATGTAGAACACCGCCCCATTCACGCCCACCCGGCGCCCTTTCACGAAACCACATCATCCACCGGAATTCTGGAAACCGGCATCAAGGTAATCGATCTCCTCAGCCCCTTTGTTCGTGGCGGGAAAACCGGTCTCTTCGGTGGCGCCGGTGTTGGCAAGACCGTGCTGATCATGGAATTCATGCACGCCATCGTAGCGCTTCACCAGGGGGTGTCGGTATTTGCCGGCGTGGGTGAACGGATCAGGGAGGGACATGAACTGTGGCACGAGATGCGCGACGCCGGAGTCATGCCGAACAGCCTGATCGTTCTGGGGCAGATGGACGAGTCTCCCGGCATACGTTTTCGGGTCGGTCTCTCAGCACTTACCTACGCTGAATACCTTCGGGACACCCTCGGCAAGGAAGTGCTGTTTCTCATGGACAATGTGTTCCGGTTCGCCCAGGCCGGGAGTGAAATCTCCGGGCTGCTCGGACGAATCCCTGCCACCGTGGGGTACCAGCCGACCCTCATGAGCGAGGTGGCTGAACTGGAAGACCGGATCATATCAACCCGCGCCGGCGCTCTCACCTCGGTACAGGCTGTTTATGTGCCGGCTGACGACATGACCGATCCGGCTGTCAATGCCATCCTCGGACATCTCGACTCCATGGTTATCCTGTCCCGCTCCCAGGCTGCGAAAGGGATCTATCCCGCTGTTGACCCGCTCCAATCAACTACCAGTCTCATGGACCGTTACATTCTGGGAGACCGTCACTACTCGGTAGCAGAAGGGGTGCGAGAGCACCTGGCGCGGTACCGGGAACTGGAGGATGTGATCGCCATGCTCGGCATTCAGGAACTATCCGAACATGACCGCCTGGTTGTGTTGCGGGCTCGCAAACTCCAGCGCTATCTCACCCAGCCGTTCCATGTGACCGCCGAGCATGCAGGCATGAAAGGTGTCGCCGTCCCGTTGGAGGAAACCCTGTCCGATTGCGAGCGATTCCTGTCCGGTGCATACGACGCCACGACTGAAGAAGAATGCTACATGCGCGGCGCCATGGGGAGGCCACGGCCATGAAAACAATGACCCTCCAATTGCGGCATTCGACCGGTTCCGCACGGTTCGACAATGTCACCAGTTTTGTCGGCGAGGACGCTTCGGGCAGTTTTGGCATCCTGCCCGGTCATGCCCGGATGATGACGGCGCTGAGCGTTGGCCTGGCCAGGTTTCGGACTGTTGACGACGACTGGCATTACCTGGCGCTTCCCGGCGGCATTCTCGCTGGTGGCGGCGACCATTTCACGCTCTGCACCCGGCGTTATCTGCATGACACTGAATTAGGCCGTATCGGAACGATGCTGTCAGAACTCCAGAGAGCCGACCAGGAGGCTTTGGGAGGCATTCGTGAAAGTCTGCACCGCCTGGAGGAGGAGATGCTCCGGCGACTGAGGGAGATCGAGCGGGGTAGCCATGAGTAATGACAACAAACGTGACGATGACAACCTGACACAACAGGTTGAGCAGCGGGTTAAGCGCCTTATCCGGGCCCAGAAGGAAAAGCCGACTGTACTGGGTCAGTCGCTCTATATGGGTACACTGGGACTGCTCCTGGTGCTGCCGGTGGTCGGCGGTGCCTATCTGGGCCGCTGGATAGACGGCATGGTTGCCGGCTACTCCGTCCGCTGGACGCTGTCGTGTCTCTTCCTGGGGCTCGTCATCGGCGTGGTCAACGTGTACCTGCTGGTAAAGGAGTAGTTATGCTGGATGGTACGCACGCACTGTTCTACCTGGGACCTGTAGGGATAAGTACGGCTGTCGTCACCACCTGGGGGATCATGGCTGTTTTTATCCTTACCGCATGGTTCCTCTCCCGTAGGCTTACCATCGATCCCGGCCCTCTTCAGATTGCCGTCGAGGGGGTCGTACAGGCGATTCACTCTGCAGTGTATGAGGTATTGCCACGCCGGGCCGACTCTGTGTTTCCATTTGTGGCGACGCTCTGGCTCTTCATCGGAGTCGCCAATCTCTCCAGCCTGATTCCCGGTGTCCATTCTCCCACAGGGAATATCTCTGTCACAACCGCCCTGGCGCTGCTGGTCTTTTGCTCTGTTCACTGGTTCGGCATACGAATCGAGGGGCTGCGCCGATACCTGAAGCACTATCTTTCGCCAAGCCCCATCCTGCTGCCGTTTCATATCATTGCCGAAGTTACCCGGACGCTGGCTCTGGCCGTACGTCTGTTCGGCAACATGATGAGTCTGGAGATGGCCGCATTTATGGTGCTCCTGGTGGCCGGTCTTTTCGCACCCATACCGCTGCTCATGCTTCATATCGTTGAGGCAATAGTTCAGGCCTATATCTTCGGCATGCTGGCTCTGATGTATATCGCCGGCGCTATCCAGACGCTGGAAGCCAGGCAGCCCCTGAAGGAGGAATAAATATGACCCCGATATCCTGGTTTGTACTCGCATCGACGGTAGTGGCGGTGATCGCCATGTCCGTCGGGATTATTGCGCCAGCAAACGCCATGGGCAAAGCGATCTGCACCGCCCTGGAATCCCTGGCCCGCCAGCCGGAAGCCGAGAAATCACTGAGCAGGACACTCTTCATCGGTCTTGCCATGATTGAATCCCTGGCCATCTACTGTCTGGTGATTGTGCTGATTGTGCTCTTCCGGAATCCCTTGCTTGAATACCTCCTCAAATAGCGGAGGAACCCCATGGAACTCGACCTGACCACCTTCCTGATGGAAGTTGTCAATTTCATGATCCTCGTCTGGATTATGAACCGGCTACTGTATAAACCGGTCCAGGCGGTCATCGCCAAACGGCTGGCAGCCATGGATCAGATGCGTTCAGAGGCTGAGCGGATCCGCACCGAAGCGACCGAACTGAGCCAGACCTATCACGGACGTCTGGCTACATGGGATGCAGAGAAAACGGAGTTGCGCCGCCAGTTGCAGACCGAGATTGCGGCTGAGCGTCAACGTCTGACAGCCGACCTGGATCAAGAACTCGACGGAATGCGCGACAAGGCCCGGATCGCGGAAGAGCGCCAGGTCGAGGAACGGGTCCGCCTGAGTGAAGAACGTGCCATCGCCCATGCTGGTCGGTTTGCAGCACATTTGCTGAGCCGCATCGCCACTCCGGAACTGGGAAAGCAACTCATGGATATGCTGCTTGAAGACCTGGCGGCACTTCCCGATGAGCAGCATCGTTCCATAGTTGAATCGCTCGGCAGGGTAGACTCCGTGGTTCGTGTGGCAAGCGCCTATCCGCTTCCTGATGATTCATCACAACATTTTGAAGTACGTTTCCGTGAGGTCTTTCCTGCTGCCAAACAGTTCAGTTTCAGTGTCAATGAAGCGCTTCTGGCCGGAATCCGCGTGAACACCGGCCCATGGAACCTCTCTGCCAACCTCAAGGATGAACTTTCCTTCTTTCAGGGTGGAATAAATGGCGACTGAAACCATGCCAGCATCATCATCTCCTGTACTGACCTCGCCACTTGCAGACCTGGAGGCAAGGCTTACGGGATATCAACCGGCAACCCGTGTCAAGGAGCGTGGGATGGTCGTTGCCGTGGGTGATGGTGTGGCATGGATTCGCTGCCTTCCCTCAGCGGCTCTCGATGATGTCATCGCCCTGGAAGATGGCAGCCGGGCGCTGGTCTTCCATCTGGGCAAAGAACTGGTAGGCGCCATACTGCTCAAACAGACCGACCGCCTCACCGCCGGAACCGGAGCGCTGCTGTCCGGTGCCAGACCGACGGTTCCCGTGGGCGACCCACTGCTTGGAAGAGTCGTGGATCCATTGGGCCATCCGCTCGATGGTCTGCCGGCTCCGGTTAACTGCACACGCCGTGAGATCTTCGGGCCGTCGCCGTCGATTCTGGCGCGTACCTTTGTTAATGCCCCCCTCTACAGCGGAACAACCATGATCGACACCATGATCCCGATCGGCAAGGGGCAGCGCCAGTTGATTATCGGCGGGTCATCCACCGGGAAGAGTTCCCTGGCGCTTGACGCAATCATCAGCCAGCACGGCAGCGGCGTTCACTGCATCTACGTTCTGATCGGTCAGAAGCGTTCCAAGGCGGTCAACATTGTCGAGACATTGCGTACAACCGGGGCGCTTGCGCATACATCCGTTGTTGTTGCCGAGGCGTTTGAACTCCCCGGCCTCAAATACCTGGCCCCCTTTGCCGGATGCGCCATCGCCGAAGAGTGGATGAAGCAGGGGAAGGATACTCTGATCGTGTATGACGACCTCTCCCTGCACGCCCAGACCTATCGTGAGATCTCTCTGCTGCTGCGGCGACCGCCAGGGCGTGAGGCCTATCCCGGTGACATTTTTTACCTTCACGCACGCCTGCTGGAGCGCTCCACCGTACTTGACGCAAGCCACGGAGGCGGAAGCATGACTGCGTTGCCAATCATCGAGATCCAGCAGGGTGAACTGGCCGCCTATATACCCACCAACCTGATCTCGATTACCGACGGGCAGATCTATCTCGATCAGGAACTCTTCGCCGCAGGCTTTCTTCCGGCCATCGACATCACCCGTTCCGTATCGCGCATCGGTGGCAAGGCCCAGCACCAAAGAGTCAAAGAAGATGTCGGACGAATGAAACTTGACTACCTCCAGTTTCTGGAATTGGAAGTGTTCACCAGGTTCGGCGCACGTCTTGAGGCTTCGGTCGAGGCCAGGATCAGGCGTGGCAAGGTGCTGAGGGAACTGCTCCGGCAGGAGCGGCGTGCGCCACTACCGGTTGAGTACCAACTGACTTGGCTCATTGCCTTCAATGAAGGGCTTCTGGACGGCAAGACGCCGGAAGAAATTCCGTATCTGATGAAGCGTCTCAGGGCTGCTGCTAAGGAAGGGGGATGTGCCCTGGAAAGCAGCCGGGAGAGATGGCGCGAACTTGTTATGGAAGCGTTGGCTGATCATGGTGGGGCAGATGGCCGGGCGGCGTGAACTTCAACGGCGTTTGCGCTCCCTGAGTGATATCGACACCATTCTCGGGGTTATGAAAAACCTGGCCATGATGGAGGCCGGTAAACTCTCCCGAATTCTTGTCGCCCAACGGGAGATGGTGACAAGCCTTGAGGATACAGCCTCTGATTTTATGACCTGGTTTCCGCCCCCGCAACGGTCTTCGCAGGAAACGAAGGTGCTGCTGCTGGTTGGTTCACAGCGTGGTCTCTGCGGTGACTTCAACGACCTCCTGCTCGCAGCACTGCCACAACCTGAGCATGACAACGGCACATCACACATGATCTCCGTCGGAGCCAAACTTGCGGGCAGATTGCAGGTGGACACGCATCTGGATGGCCCCCATGCTGTCGAGGAAATCGGGCAGGTTATTTATCGGGTCATGGATGCTATCAACGCTCTGCTCATTCGTGCCGATAGCGACCACAACCCTCTTCGGTTATCCGCTCTCTACCATGACCCGGACAGCGGAATCGTCGAAGTCAGGACTCTTGCCCCCTTAGTCGGGCCTACTGGCAGGCCTGTACCATCTGACAACGTTGCCCCTCATCTGAATATTGCACCATCAGTATTCTATGCCCAGTTGATGGAGCAGCACCTGCTGGCAGCGATAACCGAACTGTTCCACCGTTCCCTCATGTCAGAAAGCCGTTACCGGCTCAATCACATTGAGGGCGCATCGCACCGCATAGAGAGACGTGTCGACGAGTTGCAGAGGAAACAGAATATAGCCCGGCAAGAGGAGATCATCGAAGAGATTGAGGCGATACTGGCTGGTGTTGGCCTCAATGAGTCAGATACTGAGGAGGTGAAGCCGGTCACTCGGTCGGCGAAGCAAGACTGAGAGCTGAATCTGAAATTTAACACGGGTCACGACAGAACCATCTCGAATACATACGATTACTATGATATTTTTTTAAAGATCTAAAGTTAATAACTCCTGAGCCGAACAATCTCAAAACACATGTGATAAAAGATTTTTCACCGTCACCACTTCATAGAAAGGAGATTTGCTTTGAAAACAATGCTGAATAAGTTGGCTCTTGCAGTCGTACTTTTCGGAATGCTCTGTACGACAGCTTATGCAGCCGGCCAAAGCGGTTGCATCACCTGCCATGCTGATGATGCAAAGATGAAGGTTCTTGTCACCTTTATTCCACCGCTAGAAGGCGAAGGCGAAGGCTGAGCTGGGAAACCTCCGCCAGTTTCGGCGGAGCAGTATTACAAGGGGTTCGTAGTCGATAAGGCTGTTATAGCGAAAGACCCCCATTTTGAAGAAGGGTGTTCGTCCTGTCATAAGGGTGATGAAAAGGCACTGGACAAGGTTGCAGCCCACAAGGGTTTAGTTAAGCGGCCTTCAGACAACCTGGCTGTTTGTGGCCGTTGCCATGAGGCAATTGCAAAAAACTTCAAGAACTCGCTGCATTATACGACTGCAGGGCTCAAGCACGGCATTCAGGGAAGAATGGGAACTGCCGAAGGGAAACTGTTCAACGAGAAGGTTTTTACGAAAGCCTGCAACAGCTGCCATGCAGCCTGTGGCGATTGCCATGTTAAGGTTCCGGTTATCGGTGGCCTAAACATCGGTTTAATCAAAGGGCATACATTTGTCCGGCGAGATGAAGGAAAGACCTGCGCACTCTGCCACGGTGGTCGTGTTTATCCCGAGTTTACCGGTGAATATGGCGGCACTCCTGATGTCCATTACCAGAAGGGGATGATCTGTCTTGATTGCCACAAACAGAGTGAGTCTCACGGCGATGGCACCATCCAGACAAATCGTAAGGAGATCAAAGAGCGCCCTTCCTGCCAGAAGTGTCATCCGGTTGGCAGTGATAAGAGTGACAAGGCTAAAGAGGCTCACGCTGCGCATAATGGAAAACTGAGTTGTGTGGCGTGTCACTCATCAGGTGGCTATCGCAACTGCACCAACTGTCATGAAGGTAAAGGGGCTACATCAACCCCCGGCTTTATCCTCGGACTTAATCCTCGTGACAAGAAAACCGTCACCACACTCAGGATCATCCCGACCGTACGCGACACCTTTGCAGAGTCGGGGGTCAAGATGGAAAAATTTGATGCTCTGCCCAATTACTGGGACACATCCCCTCACAATATCAAAAAACGAACCGACCGTACCAGGTCGTGTGATACCTGCCACGTTGAAAAAACTAGCTTTCTGACCAAGGAAATTCTTATAAAAGGCGGATCAAAGGCCAACGAGGAGCTCATTCGCGAGCCCAAACCACTCAAGTAAAGGAGATAGCATGAAGAAATCAGGTCTGCTTATTCTAATATTGCTGGTACTGTGTGCCATACCGGTTTGGGGGGCGTCGCTGCCTGCCATTGTTACAACCGAATGGCTGGAACAAAACCTTACCAACCCCAACCTCCGTATTATTGATATTAGAAAGCTGGAAGAGTATAAAGCCGGCCATGTTCCAGGTGCTGTAAACGCGTTTTATGGTAGTTGGGCCATAACTGTCAAACCAATGGACAACCAGGTGCCGGATCTGGAAGACCTTCAGGACGTAGTCCGCAGTGCAGGAATCGGAGAAAATACCATGGTCGTTGTGGTTGGTAAAATCGATACCATCCCTGACCAGGTCAATGCTCCACGGGTCGCCTGGACTCTCCAGTATGCAGGAATCAAACAGGCAGCGTTTCTTGACGGCGGCATGAACAAGTGGGTTGCTGATAAGAAACCGATGGCAACCGATATGGTTAAGATTGCGCCAACAAATATATCCATCAAGTTCCAGAAAAACATGATGGCCTACAAAACCGATGTCACTGCCGGCAAGTCACTGCTGGTCGATTCAAGACTTCCTGAATACTATTTCGGCGCCAGCAAGGTTCCCCATGTAAAAAGACCGGGCAAGATTCCCGGTGCAGTGCTGTTACCATCAGCATGGCTCTTCAAGAAGGATGGCACCCTCCGCGACGTTCCAGAAATTGAAGCCATGGCAGTAGGTGTAGTTGGAAAAGACAAGACAAAGGACATGATCCTATACTGCGACAGCGGTCGTCTGTCTGCCGGTTTTGTCTATGTTCTCACAAATGTCCTGGGTTACACGAACGTCCGTATGTATGACGACTCCCTGCAGGACTGGGTAGAAGACCCGAAGGCTCCGCTGGCCATGTATAACTGGAACTGACTTTTGATCATCCCCCATCTTACCCCAGCGGCTTAGTGACAGCCGCTGGGGTATCCCATCAGAGCTATATCAGCTGTTCATCTAATACTTACCCCCTGCCGAAAGAAAATCACACATACACCTCGAACCGGGCGACCCATTTGCGCTAAAAAGATTTGACAAACCGACACTCAAGCACTATATGATTATATAGTCATTACATGAAAGGATGCCTATGAAAGACCTTGTTGATTTCCGTGCTGATATTTTGAAGGCCCTGGCTCAGCCGACCCGTCTTAAGATCATTGACTTTCTGCGTGGCGGCGAGCGCTGCGTTTGTGAGATTTTCCCAGCCATCAGCGAGGAGCAATCCAATACCTCCCGGCACCTGAGCATGATGCTTTCTGCAGGTGTTCTTTCCCGTCGCAAGGATGGGCTGAAGATCTATTATGCCATCAAGCATCCGGAGATTCTTGATGTAGTTGATATGGTCACTCTGATTGTAAAGCAGGAGATATCGGAACGACACAAACTGTTGAAAGCTGTGTAAAGGAGTAGATTGCCATGGAAGAACTGACCATCGAATGGCGGCATTACGACAAGGACGGGGCTACCTGTGACCGTTGCACAGCAACCGGCTCGTCGGTCAAAGAGGTCATGGCAGAACTGACCAATGAACTTGCTGGCAAGGGGATCACCGTCGCTTTCATCGAAACGAAACTGCCAGAAGAACAGATGGTGCAATCGAACCTGGTACTGTTTAACGGAGTACCGCTGGAAGAGGTTCTTGACAATGCCGCAGCGGATGAAAGCCACTGCTCGTCCTGCTCCTGCATGACCGGCTCGGAAACCACTTGCCGGACAGTCGCGTACGAAGGCGAGATACACGAAGAGATACCCGCTGACTTGATACGGCTGGCTGCATACAAAGCACTCGGACTCGACCAAAAGTAAATTTTTTTGTCTCATTAAGTGAGTAAATAATCAAAGGCTCATGGAGTTTTCATGCTTAAAAGTTTCGCCGATTACATTGTATTCAACCTCTTTGGTCTCGTTCCCGGTACACGCTCAGGCGAAGCGCTCGACTTCTTTATCTACGACACACTAAAGATATTTCTGCTGCTCACCACCATCATTTATCTGGTTGCTATCATACGCACCTCTTTCCCTCCTGAGCGGACCAAGCGAATCCTCTCACACAAGCGCGAGTATGTTGGCAATGTGATGGCTGCGCTGCTTGGCATCGTCACTCCGTTCTGCTCCTGTTCTGCGGTACCGCTGTTTATCGGTTTCGTTGAATCCGGAGTTCCGCTGGGAGTAACGTTCTCCTTTCTGATCTCATCGCCAATGGTCAATGAAGTTGCGCTGATAATGCTCTGGGGGCTGTTCGGCTGGAAGATCGCCTTGATCTATATCGGTACCGGCCTCTTGGTTGCCATTGTCGCAGGCATTGTCATTGGTAAGTTGAAGATGGAAAAGTACGTGCAGGATTACGTCTGGGAGATGCAGGTTGGCAACAGTGAGATCAAGATCATGTCGTGGCGTGAAAAGTTCGATTACGCACGTGAATACACTCTCGGGCTGTTAAAGAAGATCTGGCCATATGTAGTGGTTGGTGTCGGCATCGGTGCTTTTATTCACGGGTATGTGCCGCAGGATTTCCTTGCCAAATGGGCCGGTCGGGACAACCCGTTCGCTGTGCCGGTGGCAGTGGCGCTTGGTGTTCCCCTGTACAGCAATGCCGCCGGAGTTATCCCGATCGTGCAGGCGCTAACAGCCAAGGGGATGGCTATCGGCACTGTGCTGGCATTTATGATGGCAGTAACAGCACTGTCATTGCCTGAGGCTGTCATTCTCAGCAATGTCCTGAAGAAACCGCTGCTGGCGACCTTCTTCGGGATCGTGGCTACGGCAATCGTCATTGTCGGGTATCTGTTCAATGCGATTCTGTAAAGGATACAATCAGGCATGAAAGAGCGAAACTACAGATATGCGAGTCTGCTGGCCCTGTTTACGATTTTCTATAATCTGGCAGAAGGGGTTGTTTCGATATGGCTCGGGGTTGCAGATGAAACGCTGGCACTGTTCGGCTTTGGCGTGGATTCCTTCATCGAGGTGATTTCTGCAATCGGTGTCTGGCACATGCTACGGAGGATTCGTGCCAATGGCAATGAGACCAGGGACGAATTCGAGCAGCGTGCACTGCGTATCACCGGATCCGCCTTCTACGTTCTGACAATCGGTTTGATTCTGACGGCAGGACTCAACCTTTATCAGAGTCACAAGCCGGAGACAACAGTCTGGGGCATCGTTGTCTCGGTGGTCTCAATCTCGTTCATGTGGGTTCTGATCCGTCAGAAGACAACGGTTGGCAAGACGCTCAAATCTCCTGCCATTCTGGCTGATGCTGCCTGTTCACGCGCATGTCTCTATCTGTCACTCGTATTGATGGCAGCAAGCGTTGGCTATGAGTTGACTGGAATCGGCAGTCTGGACTCCATCGGAGCCATTCTAATTGCATGGCTGACGTTCAAAGAAGGGAAGGAATCTTTCGCAAAGGCAAAAGGGATGAACTGCTCATGCAATTGTAGTTGCAGTCGGACAGAAACGCCATGACAGGGATCAACAGCAACATCTCCCGGCGACTCGTCTTTGCCATTATCCTTACGGCAATAACCCTGGCAGCAGAAGTTGTCGGTGGTTTCTGGACCAACTCACTGGCGCTGTTATCTGATGCTGCGCATGTCTTTCTGGATCTGTTTGCACTAATACTTTCTCTGGCGGCTATTAAACTCTCCTCAATACCTGCTTCGGAACGCCATACCTTCGGATTTCACCGCTCAGAAGTATTTGCATCTTTCATCAACGGACTGACTGTTTTTGTGATGGCGCTGGCCATCCTATATGAATCATGGATACGCTTCGCTGCACCTGAAACAGTAAAAAGTCTGCCGATGTTAATTGTGGCAGTCATTGGCCTGGTTATGAATCTGCTGGCTGCAAAGGCGCTTCACAGCCATTCTCTTGATGATCTGAATGTAAAAAGCGCATTTCTGCACGTTATTGGCGATGCGGCGGCATCTGTCGGCGTCATCGTTGGCGGCATCATCATGTATTACACCAGCTGGTATCTCCTGGATGCGCTAATTTCCGCCGCGATAGGACTATTGATCCTAACCGGAGCCGGACGTGTGCTGCGCGATTCGGTGCATATCCTAATGGAAGGGACGCCGCGAGGTTTAGAGTTGAAAGATGTTGCTGAAGCAATCCGTACTGTTGATGGTGTTCAGGATGTCCATCATCTCAATATCTGGACGGTCTGCTCACATATTCTGTCTTTGTCGGTTCACGTAGACATCGACACAGACAGCGAAATAGACCGGACAGCAATACTTCATGCTATTGAATATAGGCTGCAGGAGCAGTTTCATATCACCCATACAACAATCCAGATGGAGTGCCGTAGTTGCGCCAATGGCCCGGTCATCAAGGAACTCAACCATCAACCGCGTATTGCCTGTGGACATCGGCACTGAGGAATAAAAATGCCGCCAACAGACTATATTCTTCTCGTCGAAGACGACATATCGATTGCCGAGGTAGTGACATCCTACCTGACCGAGGCGGGATATCATGTGAGTCATCACGAACGAGGACAGCATGCGTTGGATCACGCCCGAAAAGAATCTCCCATGCTGGTGGTGCTAGACCTGTCACTCCCTGATGTTCCTGGTGAGTTGGTCTGTCAGGAATTGAAACGGCTTGGAGACATTCCGGTCATTATGCTCACCGCAAAATCTTCAGAGGAGCAACGTCTGATCGGTTTCTCGCTTGGCGCGGACGACTATGTGGTCAAACCGTTCAGTGCCCGTGAATTGGTCTTTCGAGTAAAGGTTGCGCTCAAACGGACTGCCGAAGTTCCCGCCGATACCACTACTGGCAAACTGAGCTTCAATGGCAAGGCATTGATCCTCGACCCGGAATGCTATCAGGTGATTATGGCCGGCACCCCGGTCGAGCTTTCGGCAACCGAGTTTAAAATGCTTCTGCGGATCGCCTCTACGCCGGGTAAGGTTTTCAGTCGCGAAGAGCTGCTGGAAAAAGTGCTGGGCTACACATGCGAGGGCTATGATCGCTGCATCGACGCGCATATCAAAAATATCCGCCACAAGATTGGCGACCGGTCGAAAAACCCGGTCTATATCGAGTCGGTCTATGGTGTGGGGTACCGCTTCAATGGCGTTAAAGATACTTGATACACTAAAGTCACGGCTGCTGGCCCTGTTACTCCTGATAGCCCTGGCAGGACTTTCCTCGGGACTGTTGGTACGAGAACTGATCGTGAGAGACTTTCACTCCTTTATCAGTGGCCGCCTTGAGGATCGCAGCTACTGGGTGATGGCTCGTCTGGAGGAAGAATACGCTACAAATGGCAAATGGGCCCCGTCTGCTCTGGCAGATGATGTAGTTCTGGCTTACATGATGGGCCTTGCCGTACGTGTTAACGACATGGAGAACCATCAGGTAATCGACATTCAGCAAGCAGTGGAACAGATGTCGTCAAAAATGAAAAAATTGGTCTTCTCATATGCCAAAGGACACATTGTTTCTGACTTCAGCACCAGCACGCCATACCCTCTTTTCCATCACGGCAAAGAGATCGGTCAATTGGACATAGTCTACACCAGTGCTGCCAAAGAGCATCTGTTTGTTGCACGAAGCAATCGTCTGCTGCTCTTTTCACTCCTAGCAGTAGGCAGCCTCACGGTTCTGCTGAGCATAATTCTTTCTCGAAGAATAACTGCTCCTGTTGATCGGCTTACCAAGGCTGCAGAAGCATTGCAGGGAGGTGAGGCCAGTGCACGGGTGCCGGTTTATGGGACACGGGAGTTCAAAGCCATGGCCGAAACCTTCAACAGAATGGCGAACGCCCTGGATGCCCAGGAAACACTCCGCAAGAGACTCTTGACCAATGCGGCCCATGAACTCCGCACCCCCCTAACCGTCATGCGTCTGCAGGTTGAGCAGATGGCCGACGGGATGGTTCCGGCCGACACAGAACGATTGACCGCACTTATGGGAGAAATGGATCGTTTTCGGGGCGTACTTGGCGCACTGGATGACCTGAGTCAGGCCGAGGCGAGTTCAATGAGCCTAAAGAAACAGCCGGTCAGGTTCCGCAGCTTTATGGAACCTATAGTGGAACGCTTTGTATTATCTGCCCAAGAGGTGGCCTTTTCGCTCGACGTGGCCGATGGAGCCATGGTTGTTGCTGATCCTGACAGTTTGAGTCAGATCATGTTCAACCTCATCGGCAACGCAGTCAAGGCAGTGGACGGTGTTGGCCAAGTAATTGTCCGTAGTGAACTGAGCGACAGTGGTATTGCCATCAGTGTCGAAGATTCCGGCTGCGGTATTCGGGAAGAAGACCTCCCCTTCATATTCGAGCGGTTCTATAGTGGTTTTCCGCACGGAATGGGGATCGGCCTGGCAATTGTCAAGGAATTGGTCGAAGCACATGGCGGAACAATGACCGCCGGGAACAATTCTGATCACGGCGCATACTTCAGGGTTTTTTTGCCAAGCTGATTTCATAATATCTTCACATTTTACGCATAATGACATCACTCTTCATTGTTACTGTTCTCTTGCATCAACATTATCCAACGGAAGGAGAACAGTTATGAAAAAGATGATCGCAGTGACAATCGTAGCAGCAGGAATGCTTGCGGCAGGGGCTCTCTGCCCTCAACAGGGTCTAGCTTCAACAGAATCATTCAGCAAGGAACAGATTATTCAGTTTCAGCAGGAAAGCGCAGGATTGCGAGGGGAAGCGACTGTCAAAAAGTTGGAGTTAATTGGTGAAACCATGAAACAACCAGCTGACGCGGCCAAAATCAAGGTCCTTGCCCATGAAGTCATCGACTTGCAGGGAAAAATCGGAGCTCTTGCCAACAAACATGGACTTCCTGGGCCTTCAGCATTTCAACAGGTTATTAAAGCAAATCAAGTTGGTCTGAGTGAGGCAGAACTGAAGGCCCTGGCTGAAATGCCCTGATCTCGTTAGTCCCGGAAAATCAGATGCAACAGACTCATGTAACTATACTATCGAGCCGAGTGCCATATCATGAATAAACCAAGGGAAATATTAACAATCTATCTGATTTCCGCAGCCTTGGTGACTGCACCTGTTTTTGCCGATGACGCCATATCGCCTATACCATTTGGCGGCTACATTCAAGACGGGAAGTGCGGTTGCTATGGCGCAAAGGTTTCCGTTAAGACGGTAAATGAAGCACGAAGGATCATCGAAAAGTTTATTGAAGGCCACGACCTTCATATCGGCGCCATGGATGAACGTCCGCGATTTTTCAGAGCCGAACTGCTTGACAATAACGGGACCGTTCGTGACGTGGTTATCGTCCACAAGGCAAACGGTAGAATCAGATCAATTTACTGAGCAAGGGCATTAATGTGCTCGAAAGGAGAACCAACATGAAAACAATTACTTCCGCAGTGATTGCAATCCTTGTCGCCGCAATTTTTGTGTCCTCAGCCATGGCCAAGCCATGGCGCTGGCAGGGAAATCAGAACAACACCTATGGTTGGCAACTGATGACACCCGAAGAGCGGACAGAGCATCAGACCAAGCTGCGCAGTTTTACCGACTATAACGCCTGCAAGGAGTACGTAGACGAACATCACAAGCAGATGGCAGAACGTGCCAAGGAAAAAGGTATTACACCACCGGTAATGAGGCGTAACCCCTGCGATAAAATGAAGGACAAAGGTATCCTCAAGTAAGTCAACGATCATTTGTGGTTGTGCAAGCTCGTCTGCATACAGATACAGGACGCTCAACTGGGGCGGCCTGTATCTGTTGTGTTAATCATGAGCAGATGTATCGAATGGAAACAATGATTTCCCATGGTGTTTAATCGCCGGCAGAGTACTGAGGAAACTATGGAGACACTGTACACCGAGAATATTCTTTATGCGCCAATGGCTGAAACAGTCTGTTGGTGCAGCAATATCAGTAAAAAGTCCATCATTGAGGCTATTCAGAATGGCGCGGTTTCTATAGATGATATACGAAAAATGACCGGTGCCTGCACATTAGGGCGATGCAAGGAAATGAGTCCTCGAAAGCGCTGTTGCAGCAAGGAAATCATGCAGTTGCTTAACTCATATATATCCAGCTGAGTTTCTACATATTGGATGAGGAGATCTTCTGCCGTGCCTTCTAAAACACCGAATACATGTCCGACATTCTTCGAGCTGGAGCCCCTTTTAGAGGCCATTCGACAACGCTTTGCACAGTTGACTGACGAAAAGTGCCACAGGCGTCTCTTTCTCAACCATTTACGGACCATGGCTTGTTTCGGTGCGGAACCTATTGACTATGAGGAACCTGAAGAATCATCGCTGCCCAAGGAATTGGAAATTGGTTATGCAGTCTGTCATCCGAACTGTGGAAATCAGGCTTTTGTCGTCATAGAAGGTGGCCCGCAACATTGTGACTGCTGTGGAGGCACCATGCTGCCCGTGAAATTCGGCACATATCGATTGAAAAGGTACCCAATTGCTAACGGCGGAGAGAACCCCACCAAACATTACTCCAGGAGGTAACACAGGCATGAAAATCGAAGTACTCGGAACCGGCTGCGCTAAATGTAAAACGCTTTACGAAAACGTGAAGAAGGCTTTGGAGGAAAGTGGCAAGAGCGCCGAAGTAGTAAAGATTGAGGACATCCCATCTATCATGAAGTATGGGGTCATGAGCACACCGGCACTGGTCATCGACGGCCAGGTAAAGTTTTCCGGAAAGCTGGCATCAGTGGCAGAGATCATGGGGATGTTTTGACAATGGCTTATTTATTCAAAGCCGGGTTATCTCGCATTGCGTTTATGTTTTTAGCGATGTTGTTACCAATTACTTTCATCGCCGGTTGTGAGAAGCTCGAAAACCGGCCAAAGATGAAAATCGGTTACATGAATTGCAACAATGAGCAGGAAACCACCGGGCGTTTCCTCCCTATGACACGCTATCTTTCGGAAAAGACGGGCGTTGATTTTGAATTTGTGCCTGTTGACACAAATGATTTTGACAAACGTTTCAAGGCAGGAGAGTTTGCCTTCACCCACTCAAACTCTATTCTCTACGTCATGCTTAAGGAGCATTATGACCTTATACTGCTCGCTTCCGAAAAACGTGGGCAATTCGGGTCTCGTACCGCAGGAACAATAATCGCTCGCAAAGACAGTGGCATAAAGAAACTGAGCGATCTTCGGGGCAAACGGATCGCTTTTGGTCCAATGTTGGCACCAACCGGGTACATGGCAGAATACGACCTGATGTTGCGTAACGGCATTGATCCCGAAAAGGATCTGGCGAACTGGACGATTCCGAACGGTTCCTACAAGCATGAAAAAGTTATATTCAAAGTTCTTTATGGCGAAGTAGATGCGGCAGCGGCACCAATACTCGACCTGGAGATCATGACGCGGGAAGGTAAAATTTCGCCGGATGATTTTATCATTCTCGGACAGAGCCCACTTATCCCCTACTGCACCTTTGGCGCTGCAAAAAACACCGATCCCAAATTGGTTGAGAAAGTTCGCCAGGCATTATTGGCTCTTAAACCGACCGATACAGTTGAGATCAGCGGCGAACGGGTCAAGATAATGAAAGCGGCCTGGATAGATGGTTTTGAAGAACTAGCAGACAAGGACTATGACGTCATCCGGGAGATGGCCAAGCGCGTTAATATGCCGCCATATCAGAAGTTTTGAAAGACTTGAGTTGCCAATTATTGATGACATCAAATTCTCGAAAGGAACAACAATGAAACTGTCCATAACAACGCTTGCCATTACTCTTATGCTTGCCGGATTCGCGCACGCCGAACTCCCTGCCGCCACCGATGCGGTAGTCAACCGGGCGCTTCTATCAGGTAAACCGGTGGTTCTCGACCTTGGCGCCCGCACTTGCATCCCCTGCAAACAGATGGCTCCCATTCTCGAATCGATGTCGAAAGAGTACCAAGGGAAGGCCAGCGTCCTCTTTATAGATGTTCGTGAGGATCAGGCTGCTGCGAAGAAATTCAAGGTCCAGATGATCCCGACCCAGATCTTCTTCAATGCTCAGGGTAAAGAGGTCAAGCGTCACATCGGCTTCATGGACAAACCGGACATCGTCAAGGAACTGAAGGCTGCGGGGCTCAAGTGAGCTTCCTCGACAACATCGAACAGATCGTTGCAGCCTACCCGTTGCTGGCTTTCGGCGCTGTCTTTCTTGCAGGAGTCGTCTCCTCCGCCTCACCCTGTGTACTTGCCACCATACCTCTGGTAGTGGGCTTTGTCGGCGGCTATTCCGAAGGAGACCGCTGGAAGGCGTTTCGCTATTCGCTGACCTTTATCCTGGGGCTCTCACTCACCTTCACCGCTTTCGGCGCGGCAGCCGGCCTGCTGGGAACCATGTTCGGCACACTGGGGGGTTGGTGGTATGTGGCCGCTGGGGTAGTAGCGCTGGTGATGGGTGGCCAGATGATGGGTCTGTACGAAATTCGCCTTCCTGTAAAGCGTGACTTCAAGCCTAAAAGGGGTGGCATTGTCGGTTCATTTCTGTTGGGGCTTTTCTTCGGAGTTGTCTCCTCACCCTGTGCCACGCCGGTACTGGTAGTGATTCTGACTTTTGTTGCTACCAAGGGGCAGGTTCTCTACGGAGTTGCTCTCCTCTTCACCTACGCCATCGGCCACTGCCTGTTGATGTTGGCTGCCGGAACTTTCACCGGTTTCATCGAATCATTCGTCAAAGCGCGTGGAGTCATCAATTTCGCCCTCTGGTCCAAACGTGTCAGTGGAGCGGTGGTTATGCTGGTGGGCGGGTGGTTTGTCTGGCAGGCGTTTTAAGCATTAATTCGCAGCAGTAATCATGGGCGGCTACTAGTATGCCGCTCTCTTTTTCAATATCTGCATGACCACATACATATATCAGAAACATTGGACACTCTATGCAAAGATCTCTGATTCAACAAATGCTCCGATCCTTAATGCTTTGTTTGCTGGTCTCCCCTATGCTCGCCCATGCTGAACCTCTCTCGTTAAAAGAATCAGTCAGTAGAGCCGTGGCCAACAACCCAAATCTGGCTGAATCCCGTACTGGGATCGCAGTCGCCGAGAAGGGAGTTGAAAGCGCCTTTGGACGCCACTATCCGCGAATTTCTCTTGATGCTTACATCATGCAACGCCAGGACCCTATCCCCTATATCCCCGCACAATCAACAACGGTACCCGCCCATTTCAGTGACGGTTACGCATCCCTGGGACCGGTGCTCACCATCCCCATATACCAGGGGGGGCAGGTGATGAATGGTGTTCGGCTTGCAGAGTTGCGCCAACGGGTCCAGGAAGACAGCTTCATTCTGACCCGGAATGAACTAATTGCTAACACGGTAGCTACATACAACAAGATCCTGCAGTTAAAGGCATTAGTGGAATCATCAAGTAGAGCGGTAAAAGCCCTTGAAGAACAACAGAAGAATGCAAAACTGCTGTTTGAACTGGGGAGGATCGCTCGGGTCGATCTGCTCAAGGTGGAAGTTCAAAAGGTCAACGAAGAGCAGCGTTTACTAGCCCTGAACGAGGCATTGAAAAATACCTGCAGCACATTGCAAACCTTAATGGGAGAAGCAGTTGGCCCTGATACCCTACCGCTGCAATTGGCAGACAAACTAGCTCCCTCCGACCTGCAGACAGATTTTGAGGCCGGTCTGACGCTCGCCAGAAACAACCCCAGATTCCAGCTCTCCAATAAAGCGGTTGATGACGCAGAATTGAACCGGAAGCTGGCCTTCGGCAAATTTATGCCGACGCTCAACGCCGTAGCCGGCTACCAGCAGCAGTTCGGTTTCACTCCAGGATATAACGACGGTGTCTGGTTTGTTGGGGCAACCCTCAGCCTGCCGCTTTTTGATAAAACCAACTATGCGGATCTCCACCGTGAACAGTTCCAGAAAGAACGGGCACAGCAGAAACTGAAAGCGGTGGAAAACCAGATCCGTCTTGACTTGCGTATTGCCCAGGCCTCGCTTACGGAAAGCCGCAAGCGAATCTCGGCGACGGAACAAGCGGTGGAACAATCCCGTGAATCGTTCCGCATCGAGCAGGAGAAGTACACGGCAGGTGCCGGTATCATGGCCGACCTGCTGCTGGCTCAGGCGGCGGAGTCCCAGTCCGAAGCAAATTACACCCAAGCCCTGTTTGACTACAACACCGCGATTCTTGACTGGCACAAGGCCAGCGGCGATATGGAGGTATACCTGAAATGAAACGCAAACTGATTGTTATCCTGATTGCCGTAGCCCTGATAGTTGGCGGTGTAGTTGTCATCAAGAACAAGCAAAAGAAGATTGATAATCTTCCCCAGCCACAGGCCCCTGCACCAAGCGTGCAAGTGGCGCCGGTGAAACAGGGCCAGATTGAGGTAACCTCACACTACCTGGCAAGTATCGAACCGTTTACCAAAAGCGACCTCTCGGCCCGCATCTCCGGCAGTATCCTTTCCATCACCAAGCGGGAAGGCGACGTGGTGCGTCAGGGTGAATTACTGGTTACCATTGATGACCGCGAGCTGCAGGATCGGACTGTATCCGTCAATGCCGAACTACTGGCCACCCGTCAGCGGCTGGCCGGGGCACAGAGTACGTATGCCACCCAGAAATCGGTCTATGGCCGAGACGAGGCACTATTCAAGGCCGGCGCCATCTCGAAAGAAGCGTTGGAACGTTCCCGTGCCACCCTTGATGGTGCCAAAGCGGTGGTTGATGCCTACGAGGAAAACCTCAAAGGGCAGGCCATGAATACCAACGTAGCCAAAACCCAGGCGGGATATGCCCGCATCACCGCACCGTTCAGCGGCGTAGTCTCTAAACGGTGGACTGAGCCGGGCGACCAGGCTACTCCGGGCAAGCCAATCTTGACCGTCGAAAAAACTTCTTCCTACAAGATTCTGGCTCAAGTCCCCCAGGAGGAACTAACCGGCATCCGCCCTGGCACCAAGGTTATGTTGGGCAACGGCAGTCAGACCATGCCGGCAAAGGTTAATCGGGTCTATCCGGCGCTGGGTAAAAATATGCTGGCAACGGTTGAGGTTCTCACTGGCTCGGCACCGTTCAATCTACCATCTTCTGCCACAGTCGGCTTCGACGTCGTCACCAAAACAGTAGAGGGGCTGCAGGTGCCTGGCCAGTCAATCGTCAAGACGGGACAAGGAACTTTTGTGTATCAGGTCAAGGATGGATCAGTGAAAATCATCCCAATCAAACTGCTGGGCATGGGCAATGGCAGCGCAGCAATCAGCGGTGGCATTGAAGCAGGCGCACAAGTGGCGGTGGGACAAGAAAATAAGCTACTGACACTTACTGAAGGGTCAAAGGTGAGTGTGGCTGACACGGCTAAGTCTGCGGTTGTGTCTACATCCCCAGCTGCACCTGGACCGCTCGGAGGCAAACCATGAAGTTTGTCGAACGCTACATCCGGCGACCACACTTGGTACTCTCCGTGGTGCTGCTGTTGTCCGTCGTCGGGGTCATGGGCTACCTGAAGATGCCGTTCAACCTCTTTCCCGATGTGGATCGGCCCCAGATCAGCGTGATTACGGTCATGCCTGGCGGGGCTGCAGGTGACGTGGAAAGCGACATCACACGGTTGATTGAAAAGGAGGTTGCTACCATCGACATGGTACGCAAGGTAACCTCCACCTCCAAAGACGAAGCCTCGGTGGTCACCGCCGAGTTCGAATATGCAAAGAGTCTGGATGCTGCTGCCACTGACGTGGCCAATGCCTTGAGCAAAATATCTGCCCGTCTTCCCCAGGGGGTACGTCCGCCGCAGATCTTCAAGATCAGCCAGGCGACCCAACCGGTGATGACTCTGGCACTCTCCCCCAAGCCCGGTTCGCCGGCTGATCTGAGAAAGCTGCGCGAACTCGCTGACAACCAGATCAAGGAGGAGTTGCTGCGCAATCCGGAAATTGCCAATGCCGAGGTGTTTGGTGGGTATCAGCCAGAAATTCTGGTGACCGTTGACCAGGACCGACTGAACCGTTTCGGCGTCGGATTGCAGGACATCATGGCGGCAGTGACGGCACAGAATCAGAACATCCCGCAGGGAATGATCACGAACCGTGGCGGACAGTACCTGTTCAAGACGGAAGGCTCAGCAAAAAAGGTGGGAGAACTGGCCGATTTGGTGATTGCCCGTCGCGAAACCGGCGTCATCCACCTGAAAGATGTGGCCAAGGTGGAGTCAGGGGTGCAGGAGCCACAATCTGCTTATCACGGTAACGGTAAGGAGGCGATTGGGATCAACATTCTGCGCGGGCAAAACGGCCATGCCCTGGACACCATCCAGGCCGCCGATGAAATCGTGCCCAAACTGTCAGCCCGCTTCCCCTTTATCAACTTCGAGGTCAGCTACACCCAGAAGGATCTGATCCAGCGCAGTGTGGACAACATGCTGGAGGCGCTACGTGACGCAGTGATTATAACCGTTATTGTGCTGTTTCTCTTCCTGGCCAATATCCGTACTATGCTGCTCTGTGCCATCGCCATTCCCTTTACCTACCTGATTACCTTTGCCTTCATGTGGATGTTCGGCTTCGAATTCCATATGGTAACGCTAACCGGCGTGATCCTGGCGGTCGGGATGTTGCTGGATGACGCTATTGTGGTCATTGAAAATATCGAGCGGCACTACCACGAGTCGCAACGAGACTTGACCGAACTGGTGGCTGGAGGTGTCGAAGAGGTCATGTTGGCGATCTTCTCCGGAACTTATGCCACCATCGTGGTTATCATCCCGATTGTCTTCATCGGTGGCTATGTCCAGACCGTGCTGCGTCCCATGGCGTTGTCACTAACCATCGCCTTGGTCGCCTCCTACATTGTGTCGGTAACCATCATCCCGATTCTCGCCCCCTACATCCTCAAAAAAGGCGCCACCGAAAACCGCTTCGAGCGGTTCATCAAAAAAGGAAGCGACCGCTTTGTAAACAGCATTCGCGACCTGTTCGCCGGAATGCTGGGAACAGCGCTGAAACACCGCTTCTGGTTTGTGGCAGTTGCCTTTATTGCGCTGGTGCTGACCATGAAGTTCGCCAAGCCGCTAGTGGGACAGAGTGTCCAGCCCCCCATGGACACCGGCATCATCAAGATCAACTTCGAGTCAGATGCAAACTCATCCCTGTCCCAGACCAACGCTATCCTCTCTCGCATGGAAGAGACCATCAAAAAACAGGAAGGCTTGGTGGCCATCAGCTCTGTGCTGGGATCTGAGCCATCTACGATCTCCTTTGGCAGCGGCAAAAACCCGCAGATCGGCAACATCACCATCAACCTGGTGGACCGCTTCCATCGCAAACAGTCCATCTGGCAGATTGAAGCCAACCTGCGCAAGGAGTTCTCTACCATCCCCGGACTAAAATCGGCGGATATCTTTGAATTCGGTGCCACCGCAATGTCCAGCATTAAGGCCCCGATAGATGTGATGGTGACTGGTCCTGATCCAAAAGTGCTTGCAGAAATTGGGAAAGAGGTCAAGCAGCGCTTGCAAAAGACAGCCGGACTGGAATCCGTATCCCTTACCTGGGATCTGGACAAAAAAGAGGTCATCTTCAAGGCAGACAAGGAGCGCTGCGCCGCCTTCGGCATTTCTCCCCGCGATGTGGCGGCACAGGCGCAAGCTGCGCTTTCAGGCGGAGTCGCCTCCATCTTCCGGGTGGCCAATGAAGACGGTTTCCCCGTGCGAATCAGGCTGTCGGAACAGTACCGCGACCGCCCCGACAAGCTGGCCGCAATCAAGATAACTACCCCAATGGGACCTATCCCTCTTGCCTCCCTGGGAACCATGAGCCAAAGCTATGTTCCGGCCTTTCTGACCCGTCAGGATCTGCAGAGCAGCATCGATATCTACGGCTACAAATCTCGGGCAGCCCTCTCGCATGTCATGGACAATGTCATGGCGTCACTGAAGGGGATCAAACTGCCACCCGGCTACAAGATCACTCAAGAAGGTGACGCCAAGCAGGGCAAGACCAACTTTGCCCAGCTGACCATGGCCTTGGGAATCGGCATGGTGCTGCTCTATTTCTCGCTGATCCCTGCTTTTAAATCGTTTATCCATCCTTTGACCATCATGACCGCTATCCCGCTGGCCCTGATTGGTGCGGTCTGGTCACTGCTGTTGGCAGGCAGGCAACAGTCCACTGCCGCCTTCATGGGGGTGATATTGCTGGCGGGAATTGTGGTGAAAAACTCGATCCTCTTGATTGACTTCATCGAGGTAGCAAAGGAACAAGGAGCGACGACGCTACAGGCATTGACCGACAGCGTCCGAGTCCGAACCCGGCCAATCATCATGACCGCCTTTGGCACGGCGGTTGGCATGGTACCCATCGCCCTGGAACGGGCCATCGGTCTGGAGAGGCTTTCACCGCTGGCGGTTGTAGCAATCGGGGGGTTGATGCTATCGACTTTTCTGACACTGCTATATGTGCCGATCTTCTACACGATCTTTGAGGATATGACGGCCTGGGTAAAAAAGCAGGCCAAGCGGCTGAGTAAACATAATACGCCCTCAGTGGCGACTGACACCATTACACACCAGTAGGTACTTCAGAAAAAAGGAACCATACCCATGCATGTTTTTTGTTTCCGCACGTTAAACATCGTACTGATTCCGTTGTTTCTGTTTGCACTGGGAAGCACTTCGTTGGCTGCATCCCAGCCCCAAAGCTTGTTGGAACCTATTCAATTGAAAAAGTGGATTGACAACGGTTACCGCACCGAAAAAGGGGAGCGGGTTGTGATCCTTGATGTGGTACCTACCAAGGCAGATAAAGATACCTGGTTTGCCGGTGATGCGATGAAGCTGAAAGAACAGGCGATAAGAAAGTACGGCGAGCATTCTCCCCAGCAAGTGTTGATTGAAGAACTTGCTCGCGATGGAATGTTGGGACATATCCCCGGCGCAAGGCTGGTTATTTCTCATGCAGGCTCTGTGGTACAAGACCGTAATGACGGTCCTATGGAGGCGGAACACGAGATCGGTACCGGCAGCGCAATTGACAAGCTGCTCCAGCAACATGGCATCCAGAAAAACGACGTTATCGTGCTCGTCAGTTCCCAGCAGAATCCGTGGACTGGCTGTGCGTCTCGTCTTTGGTGGACCATGTATTACTGGGGCTTTCCAACTGAAAACATTCTTACGCTGGATGGTGGAACCAGAGCCTATGCCGAGGCGGGGTTTTCTCTTAAAAAAGGTACGGAGCAGTCGACTGTGACTCCATCTAATATCAGCGTAGCTGATAACAGAACACGACGCATCGATAGCAGGGTCAGCCTTAGCGAAATGCTTGCTCTTGTGGATAGCGGTAAAACGACAACCGGTGAAGTAGTGCTTCTGGATACCCGCCAGCCGCCAGTCGACTATTACCTAAAAGATGAGCTGACGGTGGATGGGAAATCGGGCAGCGATGGTGTGCCGGATATCTTCCAGGTACCTGGGTTTCTCTACGATACGAAGCGGGCATTTTATACCCGTCAGTCAGATAATAAGGTGTTCACCCTGAGCGAAATGCTGTTCAATCCGGTCAGCAGCAACGATGAAGCGGCTCGCGCCCCTTTCTCAGCTGCGGCCAACCCAACAATAAAAATGCCCAATCCGTATTTGGCAACGAACCAGGCCCTTTTCCCCGGCAAGTCGCTGATGCTCCCTTTAAGCTCCAAAGGGTCCTCTTTCGAAGGGATTATCAAAGGTGCCCTCCTAGTGAAGGATAGCAACTACAATCTGTCGGTGCAGGAACTTGTCAAAGAGGGGAACCGTTTCAAAAACATTGAAGATCTGCGCACCCTGTTTGCCAAGGCGGGTATTGATGGTAGCAAGCCGATTGTGCTCTACTGCAACACCGGAACAATGGCCACGTTTTATTTCTATATACTGCATGAGGTATGCAAATTTAATAATGTCAGAGTTTATGACGGTTCCTGGCTCGAATGGGGAGCATTGACAGCCTATGAACCGGTAGATACGACCTATGTCAGAAAAGCTCCATATCTGCTCTATCCGGCATTTCCAATTCTCGGCCCTTCTATTCATGTTTTTTCAGGGGCGAACAACTATTTTGAATGGAATGGGACAGGCTTTGTGGATACTTTCAGCAAAGCTGCACTGACCAAGGCGCAGATAAAACCGGGTGGAGCACTGAAGGGAAATGCTCGATGGGATACGGTACACCGTTCTGAGCATGTAGTCTTCAGGCCGTCGAAAAAAGTCAATGACCCGAAGCGGTATCAGACATACAACAGTGATAATGACTGGCCGGATATTGATACCGTCCCGGATTATATAGGCAACAATAAAATCCTGGAAGAAGACCGTTCTTATGGAATGATACGGCTAGAAGTGCCACAAACAACAGAAATGAACCGTGAAGCTAATAAAGCCAAGGCAGCCGGAATGACAGCCCCTGAAGGAGGAGGCAACCTATGAAAAGAGTAACTTTACTATGTTTACTGTTCCTGATGAATGTTGCCACCCTGGCATCTGCACAGGAATCGGCTTTCGACAGCTTTTTAACAAAATTTGACTACGAAACCCGTGCGGACATGAAAATCGACAGCAAGAAGCTGATTACCCTGTTGGCAGAAAAGAAAGCTGTGCTGGTGGATATCCGTTTCCCGGAGGAGACTAAAGCCTGGAAGATGGGTTTCGGGCTTTACATCCCATTGAATGAGCTGCCGAAGCGACTGAGCGAACTGCCGAAAGATAAGATCATCGTTACCGCCTGCCCCCACAAGGATCGTTCATCCATTGCCATGGCATACTTGCGGACCAAAGGATACAACGCCAAGTACCTTACTGACGGCCTGATTGGGCTTGCTGAAAATCTACGGGGAGACAATGCCAAGGATTTCATGGAGGATGCCGGTATCGCAAAACCGTAACAACCTCCTGATTCACTGCAATTCGAAAGGAGGTGATGATGGATGAAAAGGGGCTATGTTGCGCCAAAGGTTGTAGGTAGTGCAAATGTTCATCCCTGCTGAGATGTAAAATGTTGGACAGTGGAGAACCACGGACAAATTTCGTGATTCTCCACTTTTTAATACCATGATTGAAAACATGGAATATTGTATAAGCCATGCAAAATACGTTTGAGGATGCTTGAATATGGTACGTGACAAATTTGACAGACTTCTCTGGTTTGTTCTCCTCGCTTCTCTTGTTGCCCTCACTTTCATCCTGAGCATAAACGCTCCCAGTAGCGCCGGGCAAAATGGTTCCAAGGAACTGAACAAGGCTATGGACCGTGAAATGACCTACCGTGCCCGTGTTGAACTGATCAACAAGCTCTTCGGGCCAGTGGAAAATCTGAGAACAAATGGACACCAGCAAGAGGCACTCTTGAAACTTAACGAACTCATCCGAACCTACCCCGGAGAGGCGCATGGCTATATCCTGAAGGGTCAGATTTTAGGGGACGCTGGGGCACTGGATGAGGCGATTTCCTCAATTGTTGAAGGAGTCAAGCTCAACGGAGATTATGTGGATGACAAAAGTCCTTTGTCACGACGTCCACAAATACAACGCCTTGTGGATGAAGGAACAAAAAGTATCCATGAACGTGCTGCGGCCAGTCCTGCAAATCCAAACATTGCTACTTTGGTGCAGAAAAATAACTACCTTAAAAGTCGTCTTGCCGGAGGATGTGAGTAAATGATGCGCAGCAGAGAATTATGGACCGTAGTGGTAGTTGGAGCCCTTCTCGGCGGACTCGGCGTCATGTTGTCAGTATGGGGAAATCCGGAAAATTCCGGAATTTGTGTTTCCTGTTTCATTGAAAACAGCGCAGGTGCTCTTGGCCTCCACGACAACCCGAACATGCAGTATCTTCGTCCCGAATTAATTGGATTCGTTCTTGGATCGACAGCCAGTGCTCTTTTATTCCGAGAATTCAACTCCCGAGGCGGAAGCGTACCTCTGTCACGGCTTTTCATGGGCATGTTCATGATCTTTGGCTGCGCCGTCTTCATCGGCTGCCCGATTAAACTCTTCCTCCGACTGACAGCTGGCGATCTGACCGCCGTTGCCGGTGTTTTAGGCCTTCTTACCGGTGTCTGGTTTGGCCTTAAAGGACTTGGTAAGGGAGTGGAGTTGACAACTCCGAATACCAGTAAAGGAAACAGCGGTCACCTTATACCCGTATTATTTCTATCTCTGCTGATATTTTTCCTGGCTCGACCCGGCTTTCTGCTGTTTTCCTCTAAAGGGAGCGCCGCACAACACGCACCCTGGATGATTGCACTGGCGGCAGGTACCGGACTCGGCGTGCTCGCGCAGCGCAGCCGTTTCTGTATTACCGGCAGCATCCGCGATACCTTCCTCATGGGTTTCAGGGTATCTGCCGTCTGGGGATTGTTAGCCTTTATTGGGGCATCGCTCGCGCTGAGCTTAGTGACAGGCAGATTCCACCCAAGCCTGTACGGACAGCCGGGTGCGCACTTGGATTATCTCTGGAGTTTCCTCGGCATGGGATTGGTAGGATGGATTTCAGTGATTATCGGTGGTTGTCCGTTCCGGCAATTGATCAAATCCGGTGAGGGTGATGCGGATGCAGGTCTCGTGGTGATCGGAATGTTCATTGGCGGAGCGCTCGCCCAATCATGGGGGATTGCTTCTACATCGGCCGGGGTTTCACTCTATGGCAAGGCTGCAATTCTTGTGGGAATCGTTTTTGTCGTTTCCAGTAGCCTGCTGTTCCGTGAACATAAAGTTTCTTGACAAGAGGCTGCATGAAATCAAGATAACAAATCATAGTGTGTATACTGACTGGGGGGCCATTGAGAACCATGAACTGGGATGAACGTTACAGCGAGCCGGGCTTTGCCTACGGTACTGCTCCAAATGATTTTCTCGTATCAATAGTAGACAAGATTCCGACCGGGAAAATTCTCTCGCTTGCCGAGGGTGAAGGGAGAAATGCCGTTTTTCTGGCATCGCTGGGATATGAGGTAACAGGTGTTGACGGGTCAGAGGTCGCTTTGCGCAAAGCTAAAAAATTCGCTGCGGAACGGGGTGTCTCCATTACAATGATACATGCCGATCTAAGCCAGTTTCAGATAGAACCGGAGCAATGGAACGGAATCATCGCCATTTATTGCCATCTACCATCAGCCATCCGCATTCCGCTCCATCAAGCTGCTGTGCGGGGGCTGAAGTCCGGTGGCGTTTTTGTGCTGGAAGCATTCAGCAAGGAACAGCTTACCTACGACACCGGTGGACCGAAATCTCTCGATATGCTGATGTCGCTGGATGAACTGACGCAGGAACTTGCCGGCCTGGAGATTATCCATGCTGTTAACATCGAAGCAGAGGCTTGGGAATGGCTGCGGTGCAAGGGATTGTGCGTGGCCATAAAGGGGCGATCAAGGTTTACAGTGAATCTGGCAAGGGAACCAGCTTCAAAATATTGCTTCCTGCCAGCAGCAAACCGGTCGAGCTGTTCGATGCCGAAACTCACGCTGACTCCTGGCAAGGTAAAGGCGTGGTGCTGATAGCTGATGATGAGGAAACGATTCGCGGCATAGGCCGTGAAATGTTGCAGGAGTTGGGTTTTGAAGTTGTCACTGCCAGCGATGGGAAGGAAGCCCTTGATATCTTCAAGAGCCGAAACGACATCTACGTTGTCATATTAGACCTAACCATGCCTCACCTTGACGGAGAACAGACATTTCGTGAGTTGAGGATGCTCACCCCTGATGTAAAGGTGATCATGTCCAGCGGTTACAGTGAGTACGAGGTTACGCAGAAATTTGCCGGCAAAGGATTGGCCGGGTTTATACAGAAACCGTACAAACTATCAACCTTGCGTGATGTTATGAGGACTTTGAGTTAATCTGAAATTATTGAAAGACATAATAACGATAGAAGGAAAAACGCCAATGCAGCCCCAAGAACTGCTGAAACGAATAAAATCAAAACAGCCACCAGCAATCCTCGATGTCCGGAGCGAAGGAGATCAACCAGCTGATTGCGGAAATGTGTGAGTTTATGTCTTTGGATTACACGCCACCCATGGGTTTACAAACCCTTTTCGAAAAGTGGCTTTAAACATAATAAGGGAAGGAAGAAAGCGATTTCGGTTTGCCCAGGCATTGAACTGATGGGGAGAAACTTCTGCTACCCCCCATCAGTTTTGAATCCGTCAAAACAACGGATGTTCGAAGGAAAGATAAACGAGTCCGCCATATTCTCCTTCCGAAGGCCCAATGCCAATTGGCACTGATAACCCAGGCACAACTTGCAAACCTGATTTGAAGTTGATCGCGAATCGCACTCCCGGATTGATGAAAAAAGTGCTTTCGGTTGTTGTTACTCCATGTTGGGGTACTGTTTCAGTAGTGGTTCCTGCTGTTTCAAGCATCAGGTTAAAGTTCTCATTTACCAGATAAATCAAGCTTGCCCCATAATTGAATCCTCGTACATTTGACTTGGTACCAGCGGCATCCTTTGCATCCGGAGTAAACGTCGCGCCCATGTTCCAGTGAGTAACAAACTTGTCGGAAAGCTCTACACTTAGGGGTAAGTTCACTTGATAACCGACTGTGTCAGTCCCCAGCTCTTTCTTGTAATCGCCGGTGGGAAGAATGAGTGAAAAACGTGGGGCCAAGGCTATTTTATCTTGGAAGATGGCCTGATAACGATAGTTCATCTGTATATCGCCAATGCCGGTATTGTCCCCCTCATGCACATGGTTAACCGGTATATCGTAAGAGAGCTGATGGGCCTGTTTTGGAACAGGCCACTCCTGAGTAAATTTATAGCTCCAATCTTTTGATTTTTTCAGGTATTGAAAAACCTGAATGTGCTGTATGACACCGTCTTCCTGATTGTAGGCCTCTTCCAGAAGAAATGAATTGTCCTGTATCTTTTTCACCTCTTCCGCAAATCCAGGCCGGGTTAAGAGTACAAAGCCTGCGAGGATAAAATAGGGCAATACTCTTGATAAAATCATAAATTCCCCCTACACATTGTTTTTTAACTCTGGCCTCGAACGTTGTTATTCATTTTTATATAAATCGTCGCAAACCGAAAATCATTGAGAGGTAAGCGAAATTATTCCCCGTTGAGCAATAAGCGAAATGACTTTATTCCTTCCTTGTAACTTGAAAGCCCATACGTCCCAGGTCGAGGTTTCCCTGGAACAGCTCCATATATTGGCTCAACTGTAAGCGAGTTGTTTTCTCCTTCTGGCAAATCCACTTCTCTCTCTGCAACGAGATCATCAACGGGCAGCGCAATGACAAGTTTATGCACTCCTGTTTTGAGGCGTATTTTCTTTTCAAAAATGTACCTAACTCCTTCGCCTCCCTCAGGATCTCCCATGGGCCGAGTACCACTTTTTTCTTCACTAATTCGACCTCTTAATGTGATTGCTTGGCCATCAATATTCACCAGAAGCGTGTATTCCTGTGTACCATGAACGTCTTTTATTGAATAGATTCCGGGCTTGTGCGTCTTAAAGGAAGAATAGATACGGAGGACAACGTAGCCGGAAACTGGCGAAGCGTTTTCATTAATTTCCTGGAAAACGCTCTGACTAGTGCTAAAGCTCATTGAATTAACCAACTTCTTATTGCCTGCACAGCCTTCCAAAATAACTAAACTCATAAACATCGAAAATACCAGAATTGTTTTATTCATGACTGTAATTTCCTTTCAATATAGTGTGGCGTAAACAAGCTAAGAACTTCCCCGCAGCAAACTGCGAGGACTCTAACAAGTATTTGACATCTCTCATCGAAGCGAGCTACGAGGAATTGACCCGAAGAGATTGAATTTCATTACGTCTGATTTCTGTATTTAGATTTCTTCCTCAACTTTTCGCCTTTCAAACCAACTGTACACTGAAGGAATTATCAGTAATGTCAAAAAGGTTGAGGTCACCAGCCCGCCGACAACAACAGTAGCCAGCGGCTTCTGGATTTCAGATCCTGCCCCGCCGGCGAGAAGCATCGGTATCAGGCTGAAAATGGATATGGATGCGGTCATCAGTACCGGACGCAACCGGTCAAGGCTCCCTTTCCGTATTGCTTCCTGTAGTTCAAGCCCTTCATCACGCAGTTGCGAAATGCGCGATACCAGGACAAGCCCGTTCAGAACGGCAACCCCGAACAGGACGACGAATCCGACTGACGCCGGCACCGACAGATATTGACCGGAGATGAAGAGGGCGAAAACTCCGCCGATCAAAGCAAACGGGAGATTGGAAATTACCAGCAGCGCCAGCCGGATCGATCTGAAGGTGAGATACAACAGCAACAGAATCAATCCAACAGCAACCGGTCCGATGATCATCAGCCTCTTCATTGCCCTCTGCTGGTTCTCGAACTGGCCACCCCAGGTGATATAATATCCGGCAGGGAGTTTGACACCATTTTTGATCTTCTGTTTAGCCTCGGCAACGAAACTGCCTATATCCCTGCCAGTGATATTCATCTCAATGCCGATCCTTCTCACCCCATCCTGACGGCTTATCTGAGCCGGCCCTTCGATCATTTTCACATCGGCAAGCTGTTCCAGCGGTACATTCATCCCGGTTTTTGTGGTGATCATCAAGTTCTTGATAGCTTCCAGAGAGTTCCTTTTTTCTTCAGGCAAACGGACAGATATATCGAAGCTTCGATTTTCCTCGTACAGCTGTGATGCAGCCTTTCCGGCTACTGCAATTTCAATTACCTTCTGAACATCACTGATATTCAGTCCATAGCGGGCGATTTTCGATCTGTCGATATTAACGGTCAGATATGGCTGCCCTGTAACTTTTTCCGCACTAAGATCAGTCCCACCTTTTATTGTGGAGAGAACCTTGGCTATTTCAGCTGATTTTTCACTCAGCACTTCAATATCTTCACCAAACAGCTTGAGAATCAGCTGCGCACGGGTTCCGGCAACCAGTTCGTCTATCCGGCACTGAATCGGCTGGCTGAATCCGAAGGTAATCCCTGCTACAGATTCCAGCGACTTGCGCATTTCGTTAGTCAGCTCTTCCTTGGATATATCCCGTTTCCATTCGCTCTTTGGTTTGAATATTCCCACATACCCTGTTTTATCAGAGCCTCTGGTGTCAAGGGCCACGCCGGTCTGCCCGGTTCGCCCTACAATAGTATCAAGCTCCGGGAACTTCTTCAGTTTTGCTGCTGCCAGTTGATTTACTCCCATCGCCTTGGCCAGAGAAACACCGGGTAGCATGGCAATATCCATGTCAAAAGAACCTTCGTCCATAATCGGGATAAACTCCGTTCCCAACCTTGTTACCAGAAATAGCGAAGAAACCAGAAGCAGCCCCGCAACAGTCAAAACTATCTGCCTTCTGTTCATGGCATATTCGAGCAGCGGCAGATAAAGTCTGCTCGCATGCTTCATGATGTAGCTCTCTTTTTCCGGGTGCGGTTTCAGAAACAGTATACAGAGAACCGGAATAACGAAAATTGAAAGGAAGAGTGAGGCGAGCAGTGCAATTGCCACGGTTATTGCCAACGGAGTGAACATCTTCCCTTCAATCCCTTCCAGTGAGAGAATAGGGATAAAGGTGAGCGCAATGATAAGCTCGCCGAAGATGCTCGGCTTTCTGACCTCCATAACCGCTTTGAGCACAGTCATTAACCTGGGATGCTTCCCCCCCTCATCGCTCAGGTGCCGCTGGACGTTTTCAACCTGAATGATGGTTGTGTCGATGATCATACCGATGGAGATTGCCAGACCTCCGAGAGACATCAGGTTTGCCGTTATTCCGGTGAGTTTCATGACAATGAAAGTCGCCAGCAGTGAGAGCGGTAACGCTATGAGAACAACGATGCTCCCCCGAATGCTGTTCAGCAGGAGATACAGAACAATCAGCACCAGAATGGAGCCTTCCAGCAATGCCTTATTGACCGTGCTGACACTCGCCTTGACAATGTCGCTCCTGTCGTAATAAGGAACGAGCTTGATCCCTTCAGGCAGGACATTATTTTCATTCATTTCCGTTACTTTGGCAGCAACCCGGCGCACGACATCGTGGCTGTTTTCGCCGCGCAGCATCATGACGATACCGCCGACGCATTCATCCTTGCCATCCTTCATGGCAGCGCCCATGCGCACTGCTTCGCCGACCTTGACCTGTGCCACATCCCGAATGTACGTTGGCGTGCCACCGGCGGATTTCAGGACAATGTTTTCAATGTCGTTGAGATCCTTTATCAATCCGACCCCGCGGACGATGTACTGGTCTGTCCCCCGTTCAAGAAGATTGCCGCCAACGTTTTCGTTGTTGCTGCCAATGGCTGAATACACATCATCAACTGTTATGGCGTACTTTACGAGCTTTTCTGGCGATACTATCACCTGGTACTGTTTGAAATAGCCACCGAAGGAGTTTATCTCGTTTACTCCGGCAACAGTTTTCAACTGAGGGGTGACAATCCATTCCTGAATAGTTCTCATGTTGGTCAGCCAGGCTATCTTCTGCTGCGGGTCATCAGGCATCTTCCCTTCAAGGGTATACTGGTAGATTTCCCCCATCGCCGTGCCGATAGGCCCCATGGCTACTTCAACACCCTTGGGAACCTTCTCACGCGCTTCCGCCAACCGCTCGAACACCAGTTGCCGGGCAAAATAGATATCCACATTGTCCTTGAAAACAACCGTCACGATGGAGAGACCGAATTTTGTAACGGAACGCATCTGCTCGATGTCCGGCAGGCCGCGCATTGCCATCTCGATCGGATAGGTAACATTCCGCTCGATCTCTATCGCTGACAGGCCATCCGCATGGCTGATTACTTCCACCTGAATGTTTGTTACGTCCGGGAAAGCATCTATCGGTAATCTCAGATAGGAATACAATCCGCATACGATAATCAGCAGCGCAAGGAATATGACCATCCCTTTTTGCTTTAAGGTGTATCCAATTAGTTTTTCGAGCATTAGTGTGCGTCTCCCTCAAGTTCGCCTTTTTTGAGTTCCGACTTCAAAATGAACGCCCCCTTGGCGGCATAGCGTTCACCTTCCTTCAACCCGGATACAATCTCAACCATGCCGCCTGCAACGCGGCCCGGCTCCACTTTGCGGGGTTCGAACTCGATTCCCTTGTCATCTACAACGAAGAGCACGTTTTTGCCGTCAACCTCCTGCAGGGCATCTTCAGGAACCGCAAGTACCGGGGCACTGTCGGCAGGCAGCACCAACTCCGCCGTGGCAAACATTTCCGGCTTCAGCTTCCGGCCCGGATTTCCAACCTCGATCCGCGCCTTTACTGTACGGGTAGCCTGCTCCAGCACATCGGCAACGTGATTGATCCGGCCACGAAATTTTTGCTCCGGGAAGGCTCCGACAGTAACAATTGCCGCCTGCCCCTTACTAACCTTGGCCAGATCCTTCTCGTTGATGTCAATCATCACCCAGACTGTGGCAAGGTCTGCAACGGTATAAAGGCTTTTGGATGGGTCGGAGAGTTCCCCAACGATGGCACGCTTCTCGGTAATCACGCCACCAATGGGGGAGCGAACCATAAGTGGCGGTCTTTTACGCTGTCCATCCCTATGGTCGGCCGTCGAGATCCCATAGAGTGACAAGCGATCTTCGTCGGTCTGCAACTCTGTTTGAGCTATTTTGAATTCCGTCTCGGCCTGGAGAATCTCCTTGCGGGCAGCAATTTTCTTTGCCACCAGCCCCTTAATCCGTTCCATGTTGGTCTGCGCCAGGGCAAACCTGGTCCTTGATTGATGGTAACGATTAATTGCTTCACCCAGTTCGACACTGTCCAGCGTTGCTAATGACTGTCCTGCTGCAACGCTATCGCCCAGTGAGGCTTTGACGCTGACTATTTTTCCGGGTATGCGTGGTGAGACATGGGCGATCCGGTCGGCATTTGCCTCCACCTTACCGGTAGCGTTGATCATGCCTCCAAGGCGCTGTTTTTTTGCCGGGGCGACGACTACCCCGTTCTGTTTCTGCATGTCAGCGGTCATCTTGACGCTGCCCGACTCTTTGTGCTCATCTTGACCTTCCTTCCCTTCTTTCTCCTTGCCGCCTTCATGTTCACCAGCTTTTTCTTCTCCGTGGCCGGCTTCCTTTTTTTCAGATTGCTCACTGCTGCTTTTGAGATTTGCGAACCGATAAAGGAAGCCGCCGCCCAAGGCAACAGCCATGATAATTCCTATTATTATTTTTTTGTTCACTGCATACCTCCGCTTAGTTCTGTTGCCATTGCTGTTTCCAGTTTCAGGAACGCCATTTGCCTGCCGTATATAGCCACTAAATAACTGTCGCTGACCTCAAAGAATTTCTTCTGCTCATCTATGACCGAGAGGATCCCTACTTCGCCGATCCGGTAGGCCTCCTGGGTCAACTTCAGATTCTCCGTCAGTTGCGGGATGATTCCTTGCTCAAACATGGCGAGGATCCGTTCCGATGCCGTCACCCGCGAAACAGCTGCTTCAACCTCAGCGGTAATATTTCTTTCCAAGGCGAGTTTTCGGGAATCGGCTGAATCCTGGTGTGCCCGCGCAGCATGTCTTCCACCCTGATTGCGATCGAATACCGGTATCGGCATGGACAGGCGCAATCCTAACTGGGTGTCACTATTAACCGATGACATGCCTCCAATCTCGGTTGTGCCCCGCTGCCATTGGACAAAGAGTCCTGCTGTGAGATTGGGGAGCGCTTCGGCTTCGGACAGGTGTGCTTCAATTTCTGCCTTTTCACGTTCGCGGGCCAGCATCAGAAGGTCAGGCCGAAAGACTAGCGCCTGTTTAACCAGTTCCTGCACACCTTGGGAAAGTTTTGGAGAGATAAACATTTCGGACAGATTGATGTCGGCTCCTTCCAGACCGGTCAATGACGCTATTTTTACCCGATGTGGGTCTTTATCCCTCTCTGCTTCCAATAAACGTGTTTGGGCTCGCGCCAACTCAACCTTTGCAAGATTAAAATCCAGCTCAGGGATATCACCCGCCTTGAAGCGTTCTTCTGCTACGACGACCAGTTCGCGATTGAGTTTTACCAGTTCGGCCGCAAGTTCCTGACGTTTGGCAGTGAGTGAATAATCCAATGTCAGGGCGATAATCTCATCCTGTAGCAAACGTGCTGCGTTATTCCGCTGATAGTGTGCTGCTTCCGCATCTCGCAGAATCACTTCCCTTCGTAATAGCAGCTTGTTGTTCAAGGGTAGTTCTTGATTGATTCCGATTGACACGGAACGTTCCTCCGGACTGCCGGTCAGGCTGCCGGTGACGCCTTGAAGCTCCAGAGTCGGGTTGCTGATCGTACCGGCTTGAATCGACAACGATTGTTTTGCTGACGCTTCCTTTTCCAAAGCAATCAGCTCGGCACTATGTTTCAAGGCCAGTGCAACTATTTCATTGATACTGCGTGGAACGGGTCCGGCCAGTGCCGGCAGACAGGCAAATGCCGACAGCAACAGGAAAAGAACAGTTCCGCGCACCAGTGTTGTTAAAGACATGGTGGAACCTCCAGACAATTTGCCAGTCACGATGATGTGCAGAAACACACCAACCGTAATTAGATGGCTTTACTTTTAATTTGTTACAGGGAAAGGAATGTCAGGCGTGTGCTGAATCAGGTGGAACAAAGAGGGGAAGATAGACCTTGGGGAAATAACAGGAAATCTCGGATGGTTTGAGACTGCTGAATGACAATGCAAAGGTAAAGACAACAGGTGAACCGACAAGAGGTGCATGGCAGAGACCGTGGCAAGCGTGCCCGCAGCCATGGTCAGATTGTGACTTTCCAGGCTCTGAGGGACAACAATCACCATGAGCCTGATTAAGGTTTTCCGTGCCCTGTGCCTGGCTAGAGGATAGGGATGTTTTTGCATCATGAGTGCTACTATTGTTGGCATGACAGACCGTGACCAATCCCAGCATGATTGTCAGGAGCAGGGCGAATGCTGTTATGCGTCTCATTTTCAAATTCATTTGGGAAAAAGCATCCTTGCTTTATCAGTTTGATCTATTTGATTCTATTTTTTGAAAAGATAACACGAGACCATGTAGCAATTATGAACGAATTGTGAAAAGATTGTGAAATCAATCCGGGTAAAACTGGGAATGGTACCGACTCCGAACTAGTCGCTGCTCCTGTCGACTGATCAGCTAGTTTTCTTTCAATACTTTTCTCCATGTTTCAGGATAGTTATCATATAATGATTCTATTGACACATTCTAGTTTAATTGTTAACTATTCAAACATTATAGACTCTTTCAAAGAAAGAGACTCCGCTAGCTTTATGCTACCGGACAAACTTCTTCGGATAGCCCGAGGAAGAATCGCCCCGGCAGGGATGAACTATTCGGAAAGACCAGGCCGCATTTGCCCCTTTTCGGATGAACTTCGGTACAGGCTCATATGCCTTCCGAATAGTCGTTTGGGTAAAGCGACTTAAATACAAGGTACAGGTACGTCCTTTTCGGACTCTGCCTGGCAAATCAAATATTGATAAAGAATAACGACCCGTTCTGGCACTTGCCGGAGTGGGTTTTTTGTTACTCTTCCGCGACAAGCTTTTTAAGCGGCGGATACTTTCACCACATCCCGACCGGGAGACACTTGTTCTCTCCCTCCGGGACAGACCATTGTCTCTTTGCTTCGGGAAAACCAACAAGGAGGCAGTATGGCAAGTTTGAACCGCGTAGAACTCATTGGCAACCTGGGACGTGATCCTGAAATCAGGTACACACCAGGAGGCACCGCTGTCGCAAGTTTTTCACTCGCGACCAGTGAGAAGGTAAAAACCAAAAGCGGCGAATGGGAGATCCGGACCGAGTGGCACAACATCGTCCTCTACGCACGTCTCGCAGAAGTAGCTGGCGAGTACCTGTCGAAAGGAAAGAGTGTCTATCTCGACGGCAAACTCAAGACCCGCAAATGGCAAGATCGGGACGGTAAGGATCGTTACACAACCGAGATCATCGGCGACAAGCTTCTTATGCTTGGTAGTAAAAATGGCAGCATTCCCGACGGGAATGACGACCAGCCATCAAGCAGCCAGGCACATGAGGACATTCCGCACGATGACACCGATCCGTTCTAACAACCAGTAACCACAACGCAACAGTCCTACGGGGAGACAGTACCAAATCCCCAAAGGGATTGGTCTGTCTTCTCTGTCGGACACAACCCACAGAAAAGGAGACAGAAAGATGAATGCATCAGCTCAAATCATTCCCATCAACCCCACCGCATCATCCCTCACTCACCACGCCGTCAACATCAGTGAACTGAAGGCCCAGGTAAACCTGATCCAGTACGTCATGCGTGACGTCATGAAATCAGGCGAGCACTACGGCACCATTCCCGGCTGCGGAGACAAAGCAGTTCTTCTCAAACCGGGCGCCGAAAAACTCATGCTTACCTTCAGACTGGCAAACGACGTGGATGTGGAAACCATCGACCTGCATCTCGGCCATCGGGAGTATCGCATCAAAGTGACGCTCTACTCACCGGCAGGCCAGCGTCTCGGTACAGGTGTCGGTTCCTGTTCGACAATGGAAAGCAAGTACCGTTACCGTGTCGGACCGATAGAACTGACAAACAGACCAGTGCCAAACAAATACTGGGATCTTCGCAAGGAGAACCCGGCAAAGGCGCAAGAGATCATCGGTGGACGCGGCTTCAGTGCAAAAAAGGATGAGAGCGGCAACTGGATGATTGCCCGCCAGGGAGAAAAGGTCGAACACGACAATCCGGCGGACTATTACAACACTTGCCTGAAAATGGCCAAGAAGCGGGGATTAGTGGATGCAGTACTTACCTCAACCGCCGCCTCGGACATCTTCACCCAGGATATCGAGGAAGATCCTGACCTTTACGGACAGACGGATAACAACGGAGGAAACAGTGCCGGCAGCACCAGCACCACCTCCGGGACTCCGCATACTGCCAAACCGGACAGCTCCCAAACATCTCACGAAGCCGAACCGGTTTCGACTTCCGAGATCATCGGGTATCTGACGGCCAAGGGGATCAGGATGGAACTCTCCGCAGATGAATCGGAGATCTCCGCCTTCCCGGACTTCAACGACTCTTCAGCCCGCCAATGGCTGAAAGACCACGGCTTCAAATGGGACGGCAAAGGCAAATGCTGGCAGTACCGGTAACGCCTGACGTTCCAGACTGAACCTCACTCACAACCTACTTCTGCAGGGAGACAACGACTTTCTCCCTACCGGGGGTGTCTTGTCTCCTCTGCCGGGTACAACCCACAGACAGGAGACAAGATCATGAATACTCACATCATCAAATACGTAACTGTCAAAGGCTATCAGGTGCCGGTCTATGCTCCCAAGATGAACCTCCAGGTCAGCATCGACGTCACCCGGATCATTACCGGTGTCATCTTCGGCTCGCTACTCACCGCAGTCGGCGCGATTCCATTTCTGATCTGAAAGGAGATAGCCATGAGCAAACTCGCTGCATTTCTGGGACGGGCTATTCCGACCCATCAGCAAAAACAATCATCTCATCTTGGTGACCGAACTATATACGTCGGAGCCTCCGACATTGCTGGCTGTCCGCGTAAAGCAGCACTCGGTAAGCAGTCTCCGAAAGGTCATGACATCAAGACACTACTCCGTTTTTCCCGTGGCCACGCTGCGCAAGCCATGTATGCCGAGTTCTTCAAGACCGGCGGCGCCCTCTTCAATGAAGAAGTCGAAGTGAAGCATCCGCAGTTTCCTGAGATCAGATGTCATATTGACTTTCTGTTCTATGCGAACCGGCAGACTAAACGGCTTCACATTGTGGAGATGAAGTCGACCGACGGCATCCCCGACGAACCCTATGCATCATGGGTGGATCAGCTGCATGTCCAGATGGGCCTGCTGCAACTCACCCTCGATCCGGAGGTGGAAATCGGTGGATCAATTCTGGTGGTTGACCTCAATGCGGGAACATACCGGGAATTCAACAGCTATACGCCTAACAAGCTGGTGTTCAATCAGCTTATGGAAAAAGGTCAGCACATCCTTGCGGCAATGCGGGGCGATTGTGCACCTCGAACTGAGCCGGGCATACTCTGCGGTTATTGTCCGTTTCGCACCGGTTGTCCTTCCCATGCCGTCGGTCTGGATCTCCCAAGTGAGATATTGGAAGCCGGCAGGAAGTACCTGGTGCTGAACGAACAGAAAAAAGCTCTCGATACCCGACTGGACATCCTGAAGAACGACATTCTCACCTTTGCGGATGGCGCATTCAAAGGTGCATCAGACGGCATACTGATCAACGTCACATCAGTGGCAGAGTCGGTAATGATCGACAGTTTCAAGCTCAAGAGAAACTATCCGGATATCTTCGACCAGGTCACGAAGCCAAAAGCCGGTTTCGTCAAACTTGAAATCAAACCATTCACGCCGCTCGCAGCTCAAGCGGCCTGAACCAACCCCACCAGGGGGCATCACGCTCCCCATGGGAAATCTCCATTCATGGAGGCGTGTCTGCCCCAGTGAAAGGAGATTACCGATGAAAACATATCGAACCGGCACATTGCCGCCAGACCTTAAATCATTCGCCCTGACGAACAGAAATGAAGTGCTGAAAGAGGCCCTGCACACCATTGTGACGCTGATCCTCATGGCAGCTATCTTCCTGTTAGTCATGATCGCTGCCGTTCCGCCTGAACCGAGGGTGTACCCCGCCGGTTGGGAGGAGGTGCGCGGATGATGGAGTCAAACATTACTATCTATACAGAAGAGGAAACGACTCTAACTGATTCCGCAATGAACGAGGTCAATCTGTCACTGCACGGAGCCAACCGCTTTCTGGAACGGGATATCCCGCTGGAGGCAGTCGAAGGTGTCCGTCACCTTCTGCCGCTCCTCAACGATAAGCCACTCAAGTTCAGGTACAAGGGAGTACTGGTCGTTGCCCGACTGGTCAACGGCTCTCCCAGGATCATCACTGCCTGGAGAGTTCCACCTCCTCTGTAGCACACTCAAGGCAGACCACTGCCATCACAAGGAGGCCATCATGAGCCCAAAAACTCCAAGGCCCAAGGCTGCCACCGGCTTCACCATCGAACGCCGGTCATCTTGCGGCAAGATCTACACCACGGTAACTCTCTGCACGACAACAGCCGCACCCATGGAAGTATTCATCCGCTTCGGCAAAGCCGGAGGATGTGGTTCCGCCATGGCAGACGGTATCGCTCGCCTGGTCTCCTACGGACTCCGTTCGGGACTTGAGCCAACCGATGCCTTCAAAGCATTGAGCGGTATCGGCTGTCACCTCGGGAGCAATACCTGTCTCAACTGCGTAGCCGAATCGATCCGCTTTGTGCTCGCGCATCTGGAAACGGGTCGCGACATCAACGATTTGATCGAGGAAGCTGCTCTGGCGGAAGCAAATGCCAGCACTCACGACTTCATCTGATACCAAACCAATATCAACACCTGGCAGGGAAGATAGACATCCCTGCGGGGTGGTCTGTCTCCCTGTCGGGTTACAACCCTGCAAAGGAGGCAGACATGAACTACGAAATCAGGAGCACGTTCAAAATCGACGCGCCCAAAACGGTAACCATCAAAGGCAGGACACCGGGACACCCTGCGGTTCCACCGGCGGACGAGCAATACATATTCCGTCAGGCCACCCTGTCTGACCTATTCACCTGGTATCTGTTGGGTGAACGGTCACTCTACCTCACCGGCCCCACCGGTTGCGGCAAATCATCAGTCATCATCGAGATTGCAGCACGGCTCAATATCCCCCTCTGGAACGTTGTCGCCCATTCCCGGCTGGAAACACCGGAACTGATCGGTGGTTATCGGCTCAATGCCGGCGGAGGAATGGATTTTGTGCATGGGCCACTCATTATTGCCATGAAGGAAGGTGGCTGGTTCTTGATCGATGAAATCGATCTGCTCGACCCATCCACTGCAGCGGGACTGAACGGTGTTGCCGAAGGCCGATCCATAACCATTCCGGAAACAGGAGAAGTGGTGACGGCTCATCCGGATTTCCGTTTCATTGCCACCGCCAACTCCAACGGAGCAGGTGACGCCACGGGTCTCTATCAGGGGATTCTGCGGCAAAATCTGGCTTTTCTCGACCGCTTCTACATGATCGAGGTCGGTTATCCCGATCCTGAGATCGAAAAGAAAATCCTGACCGAGGTAGCACCATCGGTTGGGAGCGACATCAGAGACCGCATGGTGAACATCGCCAATGAAATCCGCGCCCTGTTCATCAAGGGTGAAGCAGAAGTCACGCTTTCGACCCGAACCCTGACCAGGTGGGCACGTATCACCGCCTTCCAGGCACGGGCTGCGGCAAGTCAAGGAATGTCCAACGGCGAAACATTGACCAAGGCTTTCGACCGGGCACTCGGCTTCCGAGCTGAACCCGACACCCGAACCGCCCTGCATGCGGTATTGCAGCGGCATTTCGGTGACCGGAGGACGCCATGACCAGATACAGGTGCATCAAGTCCTCTGTGGATCTGCACCTGCTGGACAGGGTCAGAAACCACGACAAGGTCTATCACCTGGCGGTATTCGAGCGGGACGATGGCAATTACGACGTCCTGTACCGTTACGGTCGCCGTGGCACAACAATGCGCCTCGGTATCCTCAAAGGTGGTGAATGTCTTCGCGACTATCGCTCAGCCAGCAATCTCATGACCCGCAAGGAAGCGGAACAGGTCAACGGCGACGGGTATCAGTATGCCGACGGCATTACACCCGATGTCTGGAAGGATCTGCTGCCAACTTCATTTGGTCCTGAAGAAAAGGCTGAAGAACTACAACCACCCGAACAACCAGAACCAACAGCTCCGGCACCTGAAATAGGCGGTGACGGACCGAAGACCTGGTTCTGGTAATCATTACAACCCCACCGGGGGAGACCAACTCCCTCGGGGAGAAGTCTCCTTACGGAGGGATTACCATCGAAAGGAGACATCATGAACAACCAAACTACCATCACCAAAGTCCTCCAAGGCCTTGTCCTGGTTCATCTCAGCTTCTCCGTCTGGTCGGGCAAGAAGAAACTCCGACCGGAAGACCTCAAGGGAGCGAACCTGCCACCTGACAAACTTGCCTCACTCGGTTCCAAGCGCATCTTTGCGCCTGACGCACTCAAGGTGTTCGCCACCTTGAAACGTCAGGCCGAACGAGCTTGCGAGGAGGTGGGAGTCCGGTTCCTCGGTGGCTATGCCATTCCCGAGGAAAAGCTGATTCCCCTCATGGAGAAGATGGAACAGATCGAACAGAGCTTTGCCACTGCAAAGACTGACTTTCTGTCGGCATACGACGACAATCTCAAAGACTGGCTCGCCGAAGCTGGTGAATGGTCGGAGATCGTCGCCCGTGCTGTTGAACCTGCCAGCCGTGTTGCAGAACGACTTGCCTGCGGATTTACCGCCTTCAAGGTGGAAGCCCCGGGTGAAGCGGCTTCAGCAGCACAACCCCTGGAACGTCAGGTAGGCGGACTTGCGGATCAACTGATCCATGAGATCGGCGCCCTGGCAAAATCTACCTGGGAGGAATCGTACCGGGGTCGAACTTCCGTAACCCGGAAGGCACTTCGTCCCCTGAAGGCGATTCTCGACAAACTCTCCAGCCTCAGCTTCGTCGGCCCTGACAAGATCAGCGCCCTCGTTGCCAACGTGAACGCGGCGCTCGCTACCGTACCCAGATCCGGACCTGTTACCGGGGCAACCCTGATGGGTCTGGTCGGAGTACTGTGCGAGCTTTCCGACATTGCCGGTTTCATCACGACCGAGGAACGGGAAGAGATGCTGCAACCTCTCCCCGAACCTGAAGTCGAGCCGGCCCCACCAACAATCACTCCACCAAAGACCGTCACGAGAAGACCACAGCCGGCAAAGCAGGTTGAAGCCCCGGCTGTCTGGTTCTGGTAGGGGGACACCATGAAAGCACGTCCTCTTGCCCTGATCGCCAAGGTTCTTGGCCGGAAATACGACATCACTGTGACCATTGCCGGACAGATCGCCTGCACCACTGGGAAGGAAATAACCATACCGGTCGTGTCTGGAGATCATGCTGAAGCGCTTGCCCATGGCTATATCGATCATGAAGCAGCGCACGTCCGGTACACCGACTTTTCCGTGCAACTGATGGATAATTTCGCGGGGGATCTGCTCAACATCCTGGAAGATGTCAGGATCGAGCAGGCAATCGGCTGGGAGTATCCCGGCTGCATTGCCAACCTCCGAGAACTGACGCGCATCCTGGTTGAACAGCATGGCGCGTTCAGACCGGACCCGTCCCATCCATCCCAGAGCATCCTCTCCTGGATCATGGCCCTGACCCGCATCGCGGTGCTGAACCATGATTCGATGCGGCAAACTAGGGACAGCGCCGAACCATTGGTCCGGCAAATCCTTGGGGAGCAGTTCAACCAGGCGGTACAGCTTTTGGATCGGACCGGGACTCTTCGGTCAACCCGTGAGACGGCAGCGCTTCGCGATGAACTGATGAAGCTCATCCGTAACGCTGCAAAGCCAATGCAAACAAATGGCCATTCCCAGACCTCTCAAAGTGCTTCCGGCAGTAACGGTAACTCTGGCCAGGGGAATCAGGATGGTCAATCGCAACAGAAGAACGCCACGGACACCAATGGCGGTCAACAAGCGAAGGACGGTGGCAAACAGCAAGCGCCATCACAACCTTCAACCAAGTCTGACAACAGCACATCTTCCGGACAACAAACACCGGGACAGTCGGGTGCTTCACTTGAAACAGCCCGGCAGGCCATCTCGGAAGCATTATCCGGCAAGAGCATCGGGTCCTACGGAAACGTGGGTGAGAAACTTGCCGAACTGCTCTGTCAGAACGCAACCGAAAGCTCGTTCAACGGGTCTGGAGCTGCTGCACCACGGCTGCCGACCGCCCAACCACTACGAAACGCCAGCGGCTACGATGATATCTCTGCTCTTCGAGTCCATACGGCTGCTCTGCGAGCCCGCCTTCAGGGGCTCGTCCAGGCATCAAAACAGAAACGCTCCACCCCGGCCAGTGTCGGACACCGACTGGATTCCCGTGTTCTGACCCGACTTCGTGTCGGCGATACCCGGGTCTTCAACAGGAAAGAGGAAAAACGGGCAGTCAACACTGCTGTCTGCATGCTTCTGGACAGTTCCGGAAGCATGGGCAACTCGACCCTGCTGAACAAGATGGGTATCGCTTCCCGTGCCTGCTTTGTGGCTTCGGAGGCTCTGTACTCCATTCCCGGTGTCCGTACGGCGATTGCGACCTTTAAAGGTTTCGACAATCGCGTTTTCCCCATGGTTGATTTCGGGGAAAAGCCGGATCACAGCAGATTCAACATCACCGGTTCCGGCGGCACCAGGCTTGGCCATGCTCTTTGGTGGGCATGGGGCGAGCTCTGCCTGCGCCGGGAAACACGTAAGATCTGCATCGCCTTCTCCGACGGAGACACCGGCGATGGCCCCGTCACCCAAGCCGCCATCAAGCGGATGCGGGAATCGGGGATTGAGGTGATCGGGATCGGTATCCAGGACACCAGCATCAAACGATACCTGCCCGACAATCATCGGATCATCAAAAACCTTGACCAATTTACACCGGCCCTCCTGGAGCTGTTACGGGAGAAGCTGGTCGCCTGATCAACCCACACCCCGACGGGGAATGCCATTCCCCAAGGGAGATGTGCGTTCTCCGTCGGTACTACACGAGGAGAACCCATGAAAATTACCATCTCAAACGACAAGGCGTCGGCAACGGTCATCTGCCGGGATCTGATCCTGGACGATTCTGTGCCCGGCGCCCGCAATCTCTTTTATCTCACCGCCTACGGCCCCACTCAGGAGATCCGGGCTTTCGCCCAGATTCTTGCCATGAAGGGGTCACTTGAATGCCACGGTAAAGAAGACAGATCCATCAACATCTGGAGCAACCATCCCCTGAGGGTTATACCAAAAATGGGCGAAGGGTATTCGGGGGCATACATCACGCCTTCGTCCGACTCATCGTTTCTGATCGGCACCTCGAAGGCGGATTGCTACCAGGTCTTTACCAGGATTCTCGATCAGCGGGAGTTTGTCCATCGCGATTGGTACGAGGCACTGTTCAACGAAGTATCCATGGAAATAGAGCCCCTTGTGGGAAACAAGCGGTGCTGGAAATTCCGGGTCCACGAACTCAAGTCGGAGATAGTCAACCGGCTCAAGTATGGCGGACTCAAGATGCCTCCCGCGACAGCGCATTTCACCATCGAAAAGGAGGAACACCATGCGTTATCCAATTGAACAAGTATCGGACAACTGGGAACGCCGGATCATCAAAAACGGCTACGTTCAACACCGTGAAGTCTACCGTAACGGTACTCACGGAGAGTGGCAGTTTTACATATCCGGCTTTGGCCCCACGGTTGAAGGCGGTACGGGACGCTGCACCGTCCTTAAGGAAGGCGGCAGCTATGACCGTACTGTTCCCATCGATGCCGACAACCGGATCAAGATCAATGGCCGCTGGTATGACCGGCGCTATTGGGATCACTGAGACGAAGATACAATAATTTCTATCCCTCTGCGGGTAGGCGGTTTTGACCTCCTCCCCGAACGGCGAGGGTGTTATCTCCGCCTGCCCCCTGTTACCAAGGAGACAGGCATGGAACTTACTACTACCATCAACAGCTCGTTTTCCCGCACCCGGGGGAACGAACTGAACAAGGGGTATTACCCGACCTTTCCATCCGATGTTCAAACGGTACTCCGTATTCTGGAGCCGTCATTCGGTTGGAAAAGCCGACGCTACAATGCCCTGAAAACCATCTCCGTCCTTGACCCCTGTGCGGGTGAAGGCGAATTCCTGACCACGGTAACCCGCTGGCTCAAACGGCGCTATGCTGCCTCCAACGGTTCACCTCACGAAATCCTCTCCTATGCCGTTGAACTGGATGCCGGAAGGTTTGACAGGATTCACGGGACAACCCAGAAGCTCAACTCGTCGTTCTTCGACGTGGAGCTATCCGGCAAGTTCAATCTGATCCTGCTGAATCCGCCTTACAACAAGGCCGCCGGCAACGAACTGGTCACCTGGATGGAAAAGACAGCACCTCTGCTGGCCTATGAAGGAGTGATGGTCCTCATCATTCCCGAGTATGAGCTGAAAGGGAGATTGCTGGACATCATCCAGGGGACGTTTCCGTTTGCCTACGCCTTCCAGAGCGAGGAATACGCCCGTTTCAAGCAGGTGGTCGTATTCCTGGCAAAGAACCAGGACAACAGCGGCGAGTATTACCGTCAATACGCCCGATTCCAGAGTTGGCCCGCTGCTAACCTGGGGGATGGAGCGGTACGGGAGAAGTACACCGTGCCGGGTAAACGCCAGACTCTTTCCCTTGGCGGCATGAGTGGCAGCAACCGCCCGCTCATGACGGCCCGCGACCTCTCGGAGTTATACCGGGAGTGCGAGGACCGGCTTGACAAAGCGGCTGTCATGGTGCTGGACCGGCAGTATCCGTCGTCCTACGACACCAGCATCCAGCCCATATCAACCCTGCGCACAGCGCACGCCGTACAACTGGCAGCCATGAACAGTCAGATAGAATCCGTCACCATCAACGGCGACTTCTTCCTGGCCAAATTCATGGTCATCACCAAAACCGAGACCTTCAAGGACCCGGAGAACAACTGCGAGACGATGGTCTGCAAGCCCACCGTCGAAGCCTTTCTGATGGATCGCCATGGGTACGTCAAGCCGGCCCGGGAACACGGGTTCGACTACTACGAACTCAACAGCCGTCTCTCATCGGTGCTTCTGCAGAAACTCTCACGGCTCTACCAGCCCCTCCATGAAATCGGCCAGGACGAAACATTCCTGGTTGATGAACTGCAGGAGATCGGTCTGCTCCCACCACAACGGGAAGCGGTCAAGGCGGTCATCAAGGCTTACCGCTCAGGACGCCGGGGCATTGGCATTCGTGCCAACACCGGCACCGGGAAAACCTGGATGGCGAAGGCGGTCAAATACCTCACTGAGGCAAAACGCACGGTGATGGTATCGGAACCGCAGCTCATCCCCCAGTTGGCACGTGAATACGCCAATGAGGGATTCAATGTGCATGTCATCGATTCCTGGGAAGCCCTGAAGGAACTTGCCGCCACCAGGCCGCACGGTCTCTACCTGATTGCCTACACACGGCTCAGGATGCACCCGAAATACCGGCTCTGCATCAAGAGTCGCAAAACCATTGTCAAGAAGGATGGCCACAGTTCCGTGGAATACACGGAAGTCTGCCCATCATGCCGTTCGGCTCTGTCCGAGAAGATTCGCAAGGGTGACAAACCCAAGTGCTCGTACTGCGGCGAACCGCTCTTTACCTATATCCCGGAAAATGACCGACCTGACATGACCTATCGACGCTGGATCAGCGAGATCGAAAGCAACGGTACCGCCACGGAAGCCCGGACGCACAACAAGCAGCTTCCGTACATCCGGCTCTTGAAGCGGATACCGTTCGACCTCGCCATCTTCGACGAAGCCCACAACGCGGCAAACCTGATGAGCAATCAGGGGACCGCGTTCATCCGGCTCGCCGCAACCGCCAAGAAGGTTCTTGCCCTCACCGCCACCGTGACCAACGGCATGGCGAAATCCATCTACAACATCCTGTGGGGCTTGAATCCAATGCAGATGCGCAGTGCCGGCTGGGAAATGAAGTCGGCCACTGATTTCCAGACCAAGTACGGGGCGTTCAAGACCGTCAGGAAAACCGATGAGAAAAACCGTCACCGTGAATCGGAACGTGTCACCACTTACGATACGGCTGGCATCTCACCGGCAGCCCTGATCTTTACGATTCCCAACTTCGTCAACGTGGACAGTGACGACTTCGACGACCTTCCACCGGTGGAACGGGAGGTCATCAAATGTCAATCACACGCCCTGGTGGAAACCTGTCACCGGAGCATCGAAAACATCATCGACAAGGCAGACCTGCCGCCGGAAGACCTCCTGGCAGCTGCAGCCGTCCGCAATGCCGCGTTCCTGCGTGTCAGCGACACGTTCAGGCATTACAACGACGAACTGAAACTGCGGGATATTCCGCTCGGCACACTGCACCGGCTGTCGCTTCCCGACGGAGAGCTGCTTCTGGAAAAAAGAAGAAAAACTGATCGGTATCGCCCAAGGGGTGATCGACCGGGGAGAGCGTCTGCTGGTTTATACCGGTAATACGCAGAAGATCGACATGCGTCCCGTCCTGAAACGCATCCTTCGGGATAACGTGCAGGGTGCCAGCATCGAGATCCTGCCCGACTCGGTTGCTCCTGAAAAGCTGGTTGGGTGGTTCGAACAGGTAACGGCCCAGGTCGTTGTCGTCTCGTTCCACCGCGTTGCCACGGGTCTCAACCTATCCCAGTTCAACAACCTCGTCTGGTACGACTACACGTCCAACACCAGGCTGGCTGAACAGGGAGACGGCAGAATCCGTCGCGTCAATACCGCTGACATCCACCGGGCCCAGTTCGGGGAAGTTCGTCCCGTTCGCTACTGGTATCTCACCTCTTCGGAAGTCCAGGCACTGCAGCTTGCTTACACCCTGGAGAAGAGGATGGTCGCCAAGCTGGCGGAAGGAGAAACTCCGGACATTGACCCGGCGGAATGCAGTAGCAGCCAGTCGTTTTCATCCCTGATGACGAAGGCGCTCAAGGAGGGGAACTTCAACTACACGGACCCGTCGTCCCTGTTGAAGAAGATGACCCAGCACGAGAACGCCAGAGTCAGGGGAGACAACAAGGGAGAAGCGCCGATCAAAAGCAACATCATCCATCTACCGATCACCAGGCCAGAACCTGCACCAACTCCACCATCCATTGCCGTCATCCATTGCGAAGACGGCAGAGAGGTCACACGGGATCTGCCATTCGGTATGTACCAGACCTTGCTGGATGCGGGAGCCCTGGAGTTCACCCTGTTTGGCGTCTATGTGCGTACTCCCGCCCCCAGGCGGAAATACGCCTGACGAAACCTCTACCATCAACCCGTGCGGGGACAGATACCCCCGTAAGGGTCGGTCTGTCCCCGCACATTACAAGGAGACAGACCATGACAGACACCATATCAGCAAAACGCCTCATCATCCCCGTTCACGACAACAGCGAGTTTTTCTCCGACATCGCGGACTACGCCGTCATCGATCTCGACGCCACGCTCATCGAGCGGATCAAGAAGCTCGCGGTGGTTGTCAGGCAGATGAAGGCCTGCAAGATCAGCGAATTCAACTATGCCTGCGAGTTCATGACGGCTGACGTGGACGCCGAACCTGATAACGGAAAGGTTGCCCTGAAGGAATTCGAGGGGCGGATGGAGTGCAACACTCTGAACGTCACCGATGACGATTTCTTCTGGTCGGGCTTCTACAAGCATACCGATGTCCGGTGGGAAACCGACACTGTGCGTCTTGCTGTACTCAATGAACCTGCCGTCCACGATAAACGGGAAACCTGCGGAGAAGAGGAGGTCGCGGCATGAGCCCTCTTGAACGAACGACAGACGAACCGACCAACGAGGAACGTGCCGACCGGATCGACACAGTCATGCAGGCTTACTGTCTGACCCTTGAGGAGCGGGATTTCGACGGCGACGAAGATGACGTCAAGGACATGCTCACGGATCTGATGCACTTCTGTGAGCGGATGGAGATTGACTTCGAGGAGAATCTCCGCGTCGCCCGCAACAACTACGAACATGAACGGCATGCGGAAAATGGCACGCCGAACACCATCGGCTGCCCGGTATGCGGCTGTTTTCTGGAAGTCTCCCGAACCGACACCCTGTTGGGGATCGACAGGGAGATTTTTGACTGTCAGAACTGCGATGAAACCTTCATCCGGGAACTGACGGTTGCAGACAGCCCCATTGAACGGGCCGTAAAATGTGTCGGCTGCGGCAACATAATCCCGCAAGCCTCCGCACGCGTCTTCTACCAGCGGGACGACTACGCCCATTTCATCGGCGAGTGCTGCTGGGACAAACAACTGCGCAGCTGAACCAAAATAAATAATTCATCCTGCGGGGAGACACGACAATCCCCAAGGGGGAAGTCTGTCTCACTTGCTTATTACAAAGGAGACAGACCATGACCACCAAAATCACAATCAACCCCGGCTATGCCGGCGGCGTCTATGTTCTCGACCATGGCAAGTTCTACACCTGTCTAGGCTTCGATGTCGTCTTGAAGAAGGCGGCAGCCTTGGCAACGGAACTGAACTCTCCTGAACACTCCCCTGTTCCGACTGAACGCGGCACCATGATAGCTTATCGCAAGTACGCTGACCTGGTTGATAAAGCCCGCCAGAAGAATATCGCAACCGGATGGCGCTCGCGTGTTGACCTGACAGCCGATCTGATCGGCTTGGAGGGGAAACGTGTAGAGGTCATCGACTGTTACGGGGATCGCCGACGCTTCATCGTCGGGCGGTCGACCGGGTGGATACCATGCCACCTGGAGATCAAATCCCGGAGCAGTTCCGGAGGCGAAGCTGTCTGGGGGACTCCGTTTCGCTCGGTACGGGTAGTTGGAGGTACGGCATGAACATAGAGCGACACACGACAGGAGGTGCAAGAAGGATGACCGTGAAAACCGTCATCTCAGCGGCGAAGGAATTCGGTGTACCGGAACGCTATGCGATCATGCGTCGGCTTGCCTTCCTGCAACCGCAAATCAAACATCTTGAACGTGAAATATGGGGAGCTCAACGGCGGATGGAACGCAGTCATGATCCGCTGACAAAAGCTCTTATTGCATCCTTAATCAATGACCAGGAGAAGGAGTTGCGACCTCTGAAGCTGGAGGCAACAGCTCTGCTGAACCACGTCAACGGTAAGGAAGCGGGACCGGTATCTGGCAAGATCACCCCTGAGATGATCGAGCAGGCCCGGCAGTATCCCATAACCAGCATCATCGACTTCCCCAAAGGGAAACACCGTTGCTGTCCGTTTCACAAAGACAACAATCCATCCATGGCAATGTACGAGAATCATGTCCACTGTTTTGTCTGTAACCGGACATGGGATTCCATCAGTGCCACGATGGAGCTTGATGGCGTGACCTTTCGGGAGGCCGTGCTGGCACTCCAGACCTAAACCGATAACTATCAACCCTATGGGGGCGACCACTGCCCCTAAGGGGGAGTCCGCCCTCAATATTTTCGGAGGTGGACATGAATTTCAATCTATTCGGTGAACCGGTACCACCGGTCACCAAACGAATCATGGTGAGATCTATCGAGGCCCGTTACCGCAACGAGGTCGTGCGTGACGATGCCCCTGAGTGGGTATCGCTGCGTTTCACGAAACCAGAGCAGGTATTTGAAATGTTCCGGAATCTCCGGCGTGAGACGAAGGAGCATTTTGTTGTTCTGCATCTGGACGGCAAGAACCGGATCGTCTGTTTCGACCGGGTATCCATCGGCTCACTCAACCAGGCAATCGTGCATCCCCGGGAGGTGTTCAAGACGGCATGCCTGTCCAATGCGGCAGCCATCCTCCTTGTGCATAACCATCCGACGGGTGACCCGACTCCCAGTAAGGAAGATATTGCCATCACCACGCGTCTCAAGGAGAGCGGCGACATACTTGGTATCAGGGTGCTGGATCATATCATCGTCGGCGATGACGAGTTCCTGAGTTTTGTCGAAAAGGGATATCTGTAGTTAGTGGGGGAGTGGCGCTTCGTGCGCCCTCCCTCAGCTCTACCCCTGGTTCAAAAGGGTTCCCTGGAGTCACCGTCCCGACGGTGGTTGCAGGGAGCCCTTTTGGGCCACCATCACATCGATAAGGGGGGAGAGTCATGTCAGTTCGAGCACGCATTAACGGTAGGGAATTCACACTGTCATGGGAGGAGTTCGAGAAAGCACTGATGAAGAATGATTTGTCAGGAGGCGAGTTCGAGGTTCTTGCCATCATTTCGGGAGTGAAACCCTACTAACATCTTCAGGCCGGATACCCGTTCGGCCTGGATAGAGGCGGCCCTTGTGGTCGCCTTTTTCTTATTCTGGTAGCGTAATCTCAGGGAACAGAAGTAAAAACAATTTGTCGTAACTACGGTTCTGTTTGAAATCAGGATCGTTGGCATCGATCTTCTGCTTAATGGTTTTCCCTTTTTCTTTCCAGCTTTCATGCTTTTTGCCGCTCATTTTCTTTCTTTGCTCAGCATTTTTGTCTTGGGCAAGGAGCGTATCCCAGGTTCCGTAATGCTGCAAGACTCGCCCAAAGTACCACAAAAATTGTTTACCGTAGAGATATGAGTTGTTGGCCAATTCAAGAAGAGTCTTGAGCCCAGTCAGAAAGCCTTCACCAGCTTTGGCGCTGTAGACCATTTGTGTGAACCGCTCCAATTCCCGGTCATGACGTTCCGGAACGGTAATATCATGCATCAACAATTGCTGTCTAAGCCGTCGGTATTCGGTTTCCGGGTCTTTGCATTTCCTGAGATGGATGTTATTCCAAAAATCCTCGTATCTAGCCCGTAGTTCCTCTTCTTCACGTTCCCAAATCTTTTTACCTGCAGTTTCAAGCAGTTTTGCTTTTTCAGCTTTGTAATCGAACCAGTAAACCCTTTGGTGTTCGACATCGAAGGTCAGTTCGTCAAAAGACACAACCCGCTCACGCCATTCATCAATGACGCTTGCCCCAACCAACACTGGTTCATAATAACAGCACCGAAAAATCAGTTTGCCATGTTCCTGAGAAAAACGACCTGTTTCCTCATCAACGACAAAGAGATTTGAATTGTTGTTGTAAAAGAGATCGTCTTGATACTGACGGGGGTCTACTCCGGATGCATCCTTGAAAACCCAGAAAAGAAGGGCATTTTCTTTGAGGTAGAATTCTCTTCTTGCTGCAATTACTTTCAGGTAGGTCGAAGAAAGTTGAATCTCAAAAGCGATTCGTAGGCTGTTATCATCAGCAAACAGTCGGGTAGCCGCGATATCGGGTCGTCGCCACTTTTTCTCATCCGTTGCTCCATACCAGTTCTTCTCTTCTCTCGTTTGAGCCGGGTCGAATAACGGGTCAGCGTCTATACTTGACCGCAGTATATTCTTCAGTAATTTATGATCAGGCCCTTCCTTTTGGCCGTTGTAGCGCATACTGTCGATGCGCGTCGTATCAACTCGCTTTCTTTTCTCGTTGTAAGGACAATCGTTTTCGCCATCTTCAGAAACGTGAACAAAATGGAATTTCCCTGTATCAATGTGTTTCCTGGGATATGCTGGCGTGTGACAAGCTGCACAGATAATGTTTGGCTCTTCTCTCTTGATTGCATCAAAAACTCTCATCCTTATTTCAGCAATTTCTCGCGCGGACGCAAATACATATTCACCAGCCCTGTATTCTTTGCCATCGGCTTGGTCAATTACATATTCTATGAGAGGTTCGTCAACAAGAGTGAAGCCACTACTCATTTCAACACCTCCAACGGCACCAAGCGGGAATCATTCACCTTTTCCACGCAACAAATAAGCCATAGCGCCTATTTACTCGTTATCGGGTGTCGTTCTTTCTCAACTACGGCTTTTGCCCAACTTAACGATCCAACGTAATGGGCATTTATATCTAATAATTCAGTATCAAGGGGAGACTTTGGCTCTGTAGGTTTTCCATAGTCGTCAGAATTTGCTGTTACAAAACAAATCGCACCTAAAAATCCTTTAGACCGTAGAGAGCGTCCCGTGTCGAGAAATGCCTCAAATATTTCGCAGTCCTTTGCCTCTTGTTTGCCTCGACCAGCCGGTGCCAGATATTTTCTGACTCGATGCATTCCGTTCAGACTATGACAATCAGCGATCTTTATTATCTGGGATGTGGAAAGGATTTTCTTTGATAAATTTTCGAGATGTTCTGAAAGCTTGAGATGCTCAACCCTATGTCCGATTTCGTGTTTCATTCCATAGACTATGTCTACTGCCGCAAGAAACTTGGAACGTTGCCTTTCTATTTTCTTGGTTTCTCTTTCTAACTCCAACTTGACGGTATCGACGTTAGCAAGCCATTCTCCGTGAACGGTTTCATTCGTGACGAGCCATACCCCTGGCAAGGACTGCTCAGATAATTGAATTAAATTCTTTGCTGCATTTATTTCCTCAACGGCTATCGATTCACGATATGGAGCACGGATTACGTCCAGAATGGTGCAGGTATCCAAAAAGAGAACCGGTGCCGGCTTAGTGACAATAGCGGCACTTAACTCCTCGATATCAATAAACATAGTCATTTGCCTTCATTGTAATCAAGAAGGCTGATCGCAAATTCATATTCAATAGCTAGGTCATGAGCCCTTTCTTCGGACCACCCGTCCTCTTTGAGTGCATGGATCAATAGGTCAGTGTTAAGTGATACGTGTTGTCTTTGGACAGCAATGAGAAAATCGAACCAACGATTGCGATCACAGGGATGGGAGCTACCAGTAGATTGATTCGCTAAAACAGAAAATTTATGCAGCAATGATGCGGTTTCTTCACCAACAATATCCTTCAAAAACTGCTCATCATTCGTCAGCTCAGCCGTCACTGCAAGCCCATCGATAGATGGACGCACGATCTTTTCCAGAAAATTTTCCAGGAGTTTATTATATTGACCATGCGAGAGCTGACTACTATCAAGGGGGACGATATTGGGGACGTACCAGGTATCCCCATCTTTCTGAAAGAGTGATAATCCTGCGCGTTCCAGACCGTCGCCTTGTATGTGTTCAAAGCTGAAGGCCTTTTCACCCAGAACCCCGGCATCCTTTTCACGATCAAGCGCACGACACCAGTTGTCGCCACACTTTTCGGTAAACAACTCCATAAGTGCGTCGATTTTGAAACCGTTCAGGTTAATATACAAATCCCGAAAAACTTTCATTCCTGTTCCTTCCGTTGTCGTGTGATGCGAATAAACGCATCATGCTCTTTAGCTTGTATGGGAGCAAACAAACTCCCGTAAACCCTGATCAACATTCGATCTGAAGTATTCTTCACTCAACCTGGGATCAAGTTTATATCCCGGTGACAGGGTCAATCCGGACGTTCGCAATAGACGTTCCGCCGAAACCGCACGTTCAGTTACGTCCAGAAATGGCAAAGTCCTAATTGCCGCGGCATCGAATGTACAGAGGGTGAGATCTTCCTGTCTGACCAGAACGGCAAGTGATTCAATCTCGCCAGCGTGAACGCCTTGCTGGCGCAGCGGCGGCAGTCGGCGGAGGACATCCTGCATCTCTTCGGCAGTTGCCAGAGTTTCAGTCACGAGACCAGTGGTAATATACTGTTGCCGAAAATCTACCTGAAATTTCCGCCCGCCTCTGCGGTAATACTTGACCTCATCAACCACCGTAGAGGCAACATGCAGGTCATGCATTGCAACCAGTCTGTCGAACACGTCGATTTCGAGAAGTTTGATGATAACGTCGGCATCAAGAAGCCATAATTTCAATCGACTCGCCCTCCGCCTCGCTCAATCCCCGATATTCAAGAAACTCATCAATATCAGCGCGATCGATTTCGAGCAGTTCTGAGAACTTGCCACGAGAAATCAATCCCTTGCGGAGACATTTCACTGCAAGCAGTGTGAATCTTTCCGAGGAGGGGGCTTCGTAGTCAGCATCCCTTCTGATGCGCCGGTCGATCATCAAAAGCTCATCGTTTCTTGCCAGATCGTTCGCCTTTTCCCATTCGATGAAGCGCATGTTCGCCATTCGATAGAGCAACGCCTGTGTTGAAACACCAAATTCCCTGGCAATGTCGACAATGTCCGAAAAGGAAAGCTTTTGTTCCTTTATCCGCGCATTCAGCTCTTCACGAACCGCACTTTCCGGAAGAAGCAGAGTCGAGGCAAAGCGTTCGGCCTTTTTCTCAATATCCTTGAACAGTGCTTCATCTTGCTCAAGATCCGACGGGTTAAACGTATTCCAGGTAATGATATGGAACAATTCGTGGGCAAGGGTGAAGTTGATGCGCCATGGAGCTTCTTCGCTATTAACGACGATGGCGGCGCCAAATTCAGGGTGAACCGTTGAAGCAGCAGAACCAAACTCGGACAACTCGATAAAGAGAATTTTGGTACGGAGCATCTGCTCCATAACCTTCTGTAGAGAAAGCGCAGGCCTGCTGCCCATATTGAGAAGGTTACTCACCTTGGCAGCCAATGCATCAACCTGATGGTAGGTGCGTATATCTGCCGGTGAAACGGAGATAACAGGACCAGATCCTTCTTCTACCAGGCCAAGCAGTTTTTCGAGCAGATGATACTCCTCGAATCTGTGCTTTATCGATGCCTCTATTTCTGTTTTTCGTTCAGATGGAGCCCGACGCCAGAGAAAATGTACTGCTGGCTGTGGGATGTCGTCCCCCATAAGCAAGTTGTTCAAGTTACAGAAATACGTTTTGGCAAATTGAGCCAACTCGCTCGCCTTTACCTCCCGCTCACCTTTTTCGATGTTACTCAGTGTCTGGTAATTGGTGAAACCAAGACGAGTTGCTGCATCGCCAATCGACAAGCCAACCGCTTCGCGGGCCTTTCGGAGACGTTCAGCCAATTCCATTCTCGACATTAAATTTCCCCCTTTCTGTCAAGTAAAAATATAAATAAATTATACTTGCGTGTCAACAATATAATAATTTATTATATTGTTGATTGACAAAGCGAATAGCACACAATATATTGGCTTCAATTGTTAGCGAGACACCATATATGGTGCAAAAAACAAAAAAGGAGATTGCCATGTCACGGAAAGAACATCATGTAGTACCGAACTCAAACGGCGGGTGGGATGTTGTCAAACCGGGAGCACAGCGAGTATCCGTTCACACGGAGACAAAGAGGGAAGCAATTAATCAGGGAAGAACAATCAGCCAGAATCAACAGTCAGAGTTCATAATCCACAACAAGGACGGCAGAATAGCCGGGGCAGACAGTCACGGCAACGACCCATTTCCACCCAGAGGTTGAGATGCGGCCACGTCGCAGGACAGAGAACAAAGTTAACAACGAAGCCGTAAATCTTGAGTTTCGGAAACATTTGTGGGAAGCGGGCAAATCGGCAAACGAAAACACCGACAAGGCGATACTCACGCTATCCGCTGGTGCGCTCGCTCTCTCAATGACATTTCTCAAGGACATAGTTCCACTGAAGGATGTCATAGAGCTGCCACTGATCATCGCGGCCTGGTGCGCATTCGGCAGTTCTATCGCCTGTGTTCTGTTTTCCCTGTACGAAAGCAGAAAGGCAATAGATGTACAACTCCAGCGTCTTGAATCACAAATAGCCGGAGATCATGAAAGCGCAAGCTTGCCGAACCCGCATATCGAAAGAACCAACCGGCTCAACTTGGTTGCCGGGGCACTATTCTTCACTGGCCTTATACTCACAATTCTGTTCACAACTTTCAACGTCAAGAGGTATTCAGAGATGAACAACAAAATCGGATCGACAAATGGAAATCGCGGCTATGCACCGGCTCAACTGCCATCTACTCCAAAGCCTGGTGCTGGATATGCACCAGCTCAACTGCCATCACCTTCAGCCGGCCAGGGGCCGTCTACATCCCCGCCACCGAAAAAATAGAGACCATCATCAAAGAAAGATCACGCATTTTTCGCCCTCTCTTCGCGGTCAAGGAGCCGTTGCGCCCATTCGCGTGCCCGTTGATAGCGTTCCAGTTGGGTCGCGCTTGGCAGTTGGCCGCTGGTCATGGTACTGGATGCCTCCAGTAACTCCTGCAGTGCTGCCAGCAGGTCTTCATTGAACATTTCTGAAACCTCCAAAAGCCACATCTGTATGTCTATTTAATTTGCCATGCGTAATGATTGCATTATCCCGGTTGCCGCAGCATTTCATGCGAACAATAAAATACATTTCCTTTTTGTTGTCAAGGAAACATATTTTGTATATTATAGAACCATGAAAGGGGGATTATCCAATGGCGCTCGCTCATGCATCAAACATCGACATTGACCTGTCTTCCGAGGATTCGCGAAGCGCACTGTCGAAAATGGTCATCAAACTATTTCACCTCTGGGATCTTTCGACCGCCGATCAGCTTGATCTCCTCGGCTTAAGCCCCAAAAGCCGGGCCATGCTGGCTAAATACGGCAAGGGCGAGGCGCTGCCAGGCACCCGCGACATTCTGGACCGCGTTGGCTGGCTCCTGGCCATTCACAAGGCGCTGCGGCTTCTCTACCCCCAGAATGAAGATATCCGCTATTCATGGGTTTCCCGGCGGAACACGGCTTTTGACAACCTTACTCCGCTTGCCGTCATGAAAGAACAGGGAATCATCGGCATCGCCAAGGTGGCCCGCTACCTCGACTTCTACCGTGGGCGCTGATTCATGCCAAGCCTGTTCGACAAAACCTGTGATTTCAACGATGACCTTTTTCGCAACATTGTATCTTTGCGTGAGTCTGTCGATCTGTTTTCGGATTTGACCGATGGTGATGCATATCTGAGTGAAGTGGCTGTCACTGCAGAGATGCGGGTAAAGGCCGAAATCCCGACCGGACTAATCAAGCGGGGTTTTCATTATACCACCGCAATCGGTTATCCCTTCGAGACCGATCCCTATCTGTGCAGCCGGTATGGAAATGGAGCGTTTGGCGTCTGGTACGGTTCATTGGAACTGGAAACCACGATCCATGAGACGGCGTACCACATGATTCAGGAAGAACTGCGAGTGGAGGGATCAAAAGGCCCGATCATTAGGGAGCGTGCCGTTTATCTCGTCCATGGTCGGGCAGTGTTGATTGATTTGCGAGGGAAAGAGAAACAGTTCCCAGGATTGATAGCACAAGATTACAGCCTGACGCACCAGATTGGCGAGCGGCTGCATAGCGAGGGTCATCCTGGACTGTTGGCGCCATCAGCGCGATGCAAAGGCACCAACCTGGCGTCATTTACCCCCTCAATTCTCAGCAACCCCAGGAATCATTGTTACCTGACGTATCGGTGTTATCCTGAGCGACAGTCGATAACCGTTGAACGTGTGCAGGGAGAATCATTGCTGGAGATAAGTTTGACAGCCATGTAGCAGAGTTGTCCACAAGGGCCGTTGAGAACCGTCCTTGATACTGTGGAGATTGCATGTGCATCTTATTGAATTGTCGTAACTTTCAACGTAATACGTTGTCATCATGTATTCATGTACCAAGAACTTGACGCCAGCTTTGATCAATCGGCATCACATCATCTTTGCGGAACCAGAGGTTTGAACCTGCTGTTTCAGCCTGCGAATAGGCCCAGAAGGCTATCTTTTCGGTTGCATCCAAATTATGAAGAATACTGCGTGCGTCGAACTCCTGAGCAAGTGCTTTCCCATGGATTTGATTCCTTTTCTGCCAGTTTTCCAAATGGAACGGAGCGGCAAGAAAATCTCTCTTGCTCCTGTTGCAGACAGAATGGGCAAGAACGAAATTGTGACCTAGATCCAGCGGATAACGGGACCATGGGACAAAGTGGTCAATATCTCCACCTTCACGGAGTCTCCCTTTGCAGTAGAAGCAATCATCGGCTTGAACATCTTTAAGCACCGCACGAAGACCTGGTAGGACCGTGCGTTCCGCACCGAAAAGAAATTCGGCTAAATCGGATTCTCCCAGAAGATCAACGTTGAGCATTCTGACATGGCGAATCCACGCACCTTGCACCAGATTTCGGATCAGATCGTAAAATCTTCTGAAGTTGTAAACAACTCCGGGTTGGAGACTGATGGCATTACCGTTGCCGTTTTGTTCGTACAGAAACGGAACAATAGAACGGCCCACCACTTGAAGCTTCCAAAGTGGCATCTGAGCTATGGTTGCCGCTACCTTGATCAGTAAGGCATCCCAAACTTTAGCGTCCTTCCGAGCAGCAGACAACGAACCATTAAACAGGTTGTGAAGATCCATTATTCGGCTCAATACAACCGGCTGCTGACCTGTCCCCTGCTTCAGAACCCGGACGGGAGCCTGTAGATTGCCGTGAGCATACGGTACAGCCTGTCGCCAGTAATACTCCACAAAACTTTCTGCAATATTTCGTGTCGTCAATTGTAACGGATCGCCAGAATCATCGCCGTTTTCAACCGCATAGTCGGCAAGGGACATGATCAGGGCAAATTTGTAAGTAGCGACGAAGGAGCCCTCTTCAAGGACTCGCTGAATGTTTGTGATGAATTTTAGTTGTTCTTCTGCGGCAGGCATCGTCATAGCTATTTCCAGTATGCTGCCTTATCGGGGAAGATCCAGCGCACTCCGCCGCGTGGGTCAGGCACGTCACCTATGTAGCGCGGGATCAAGTGGATGTGCAGATGCATGACAGTTTGTCCTGCAGCAGAGCCGTCGTTGATGCCGATATTGAAGCCGTCGGGGTTATGGTCCCTTTGCAGAAGCAACCGCATCTCTGCCAACAGACCAAACAGCGCCCCCTGCTCTTCCTTGGTAGCATCAAAGAACGAGGCGATGTGCCTATTCGGCATGATCAGGCTGTGACCGGGGGTGATGGGGAATCCGTCAAAAATGGCGAGGGCATGGGTGTTGGCCAGAATTATTCTGGAGTTGTCCAGAGTACAGAAGGGGCATGGGGGCTGGATGGTATTCTCATTATTATCATGTCTCATGTCAGAGGCTAACCTCCCTATCTCAACTCTCAATCCAAAGCTGTTTCGACCCATTCGGAGTTAGATAATATCCAGTTTGAGAGAGATTCAACCGTACCTGCTTTACTCTTCTGGTTTTTAATGCAGCACTCCCATACAATGGCAATTCTCCATCCTAACCTCTTAAGTTCGGCAATATTCCGTTTGTCACGCTCAGTATTTGAAGCAATCTTGTTAGACCAAAATTCTTCACGGGTTGAAGGCAACTTAGATTTAAGACATCCTTTATGACTGTGCCAAAAGCAGCCATTAACGAAAATCACCACCTTATGTTTTTGTAGAACAATATCTGGTTTGCCAGGTAGCTTAGACTTGAGCCTGTACCTAAAACCGTTGGCCCAAAGCATCTTCCGAAGATAGATTTCCGGGGACGTATCTTTCCCCCTAACTCGTGACATGCAGCGGCTACGCTGTTTGGGGGTCATGAAGTCAGTCATATTAGATGATATTCCAAATAAATTGCCTTGTTATTCTTTTGAAGCCCAAACGGTAGACATCAACGGAGATTTTCGATTAGAAGTTCATACTATATCCAGTCCCGAGCCACTATTTTGTCTTTAATCGAAGCCACTCTGACTCAGTAAGGCCAACCCGACTTAGCTCGCGAGCAAATTGTTCTGCCGCTCGTTGAGCATGTTTTGGCTTCAATTGAGCGATCCATTGATAACCCTGACCAACAGAGTGGTCAGTAAATTCAAGCTTGTTTGCGGTAACAAGCCCTTTACTTGGCTTGAATGTCAATGTGACGCAATTTTCAATCTCGGGTTTAAAGATCAAGTCGGTAAAGTCTTTGCCATTCCCCACTATATGTGTTGTTTTTTCTCCTTTTGCCACTGAGAGTAGGCAAAAAAGAAACGTTGATACTTTTGTTAACCGGACACTGTCACAGGTTGGCTGAAGGCAAATCAGGTAACGTTTATCTCCACCAGATTCTCGAATAATGGTACCCAGAGTTAAATGACGGCCATCTCCGTAGTATGTGCGCTGACTCATAAGAACTGACAATTCACGGAGATCAGAACCACTAGAGTCTTTGCTGAGATAGGATGTCAGCATCTTGAAAGATGGGGCATCTACGGAGGGCCATTTTGGAGTCTTCTCTTTTAAGGTCTTTATGGTTTTAGCTAGGTCAGATATATTTCCAGGAGTATAATTGTCAGCAATAGCCATTCCTTTTATGCAGAAATCCTTTGCAAACTCATGAATATCAATCCCCTCAGAAATAAATTGTTTTGCATGCCCGGATGGAATCCACTTTTCTTTACACCAGTTTTCGATTTTTGAATTATCAATTAATGGAGTTGGTAAGCTATCCTCAAGGACAGCTTCGATTTCGGCAACAAGCAGGGGTGTTATGTGGTCAAATGCTTCTTCATGTGGAAGGCTCAGCGCACGGTGGGTCAGAAAAGCTGCATCCAATCCTGAATGGAACTTGGTTAAAATTTTACGGCTCTGTTTCCTGATTGTTGCAAGACCCATCAGGATGCCGCCTTGTAACATTCCGTTTGTCAACTTGCAGAATTCGGCAATAGCCCTGTCTGCTAATTCAGATTCTCTCACTTCAAATGGTTTGAACTCATCAAGTCTTATCGCTGGTTTTCCCAGCACAACGACGCGGGCATTTAATGTATGAAAGGCAAGTCCTTTATCGGCATCTTTGTATTCAATTCCTTTAGGAATTTTAGCTATCAGCCTTTCGGAAACCCTGTCTGAAATGTCAAATAGGTTTGGATTGTCTGTATATATCAAAACAAGTCGTAACTGGTGAGGATCTTCTTCCAAGCTTTGAAGAACCAAATTTTCAATAAGAGTTTTGGCATTTTCGCCAGCATCTCCGTAAAGATCCCAATCAACAATTACAATATCTGCGGAAGCACACAACTTGTAGGTGTCAGATTCTATTCCGACTGATTTTCTTTTTATCGGTTGATGCAAGGAACAGACAATTCTTTTTTTGGCAAAGCTGGCTTGAATGTCGTGGGGAGAAAAAGTGGCTGTTTCTTCAAGCTTTTCGTTGTCATAAACTGCAAGGTCGATGGGTTTTTTCGCCACACTCTTTGTGGCAGGTTTTCTAACTTTGGGAGCAGAGACTTTCTTCTCCTCTATAACCGTTCCCTTGGGTGAGGGCGCGTAAATCTTGTCATCGACAAAAACTACAGTTTGCACAAAGTTTTCAACAGCATTTCGTGAAAAGCTATCCATTGTCGATGCTTTACTCATCCACTTCCCCCGGACATAAAATTTCAAAAGTAGTCCCGCGTTCTTTGCTTTCGATCTGCGCGACATTCAAATCCATGCCTTCTTTTCGCAGAGCTTTTTGGGAGATGAACAAGCCAAGCCCGCGTCCTCCCGGCTTACGTGAGAATCCCTGTTCAAATATCGCTTCTATATCCCTGTTATGAATACCTGGACCGTTGTTGCTTATGAGGTAGGTATTTCCCGAAAAATCCAAGGTAATAGTTCGCAGCCCTTGAATATCTTTAAGCCAGAATACTGCGTTATCAATTATGTTTACGAAAACAGGATATATTGTTGATGGAAATCCTGGGACCTCAGAGTCAATAAAGTCCGGTGTGACTATTAGTTCGATATCGTGCCTTTTGAATCGAACGCTGAATAATGTCCTGACATAATGGTTAATTTCGCTGCCTTTGATTATCGTCCGTTTCCGTTGCAGTCGGCGTTGTAACGGTGTGAATAAATTTAAATGCGCATCAAGGTGGTCGAAATTGGTTCTTATTTCTTGATAAAGAGGTACTAAGTCAGCATTTGTCCTTGCCCAAGAACCAAGCTCACGGAGTTTGAGCCGAATCCCTTTTATTGCAGCGACGAACTCATGGTTAATTATGGCAACAGCTAAACCCAATTGAACAAGTTCTGCATCGGTATCAGCTTGCTCCCTTAAATTTTGTAACTCTGTATCCATGGCTTCAACCATATCAAGGTGACCAGTATCTGCTTTTTGCTCCATGTTTTCAGCAATGCTTGTGAGCATTTCACGAACCCGTCCAAGCGATTCAGTGTTTCTTTGTCCAACCTCTTCAATACGAAACTCATACATTTGCCGAATTTCTTCAGCATGTTGCGGGGATATATCTACAAAGTCCTGCTCTGCGAAGTCTATCTCCACCTTTTTCACAATGTTTCTGAACTCCTGAATCGCGGTTCTGGCAGTATCAATTGCCACACGACGAGTATCGGTCGCTGCTTTCTCTAGCAAGCCGGCTTCTGATTTGACTTCTGACTCACGATTCTTTGCAACCTGATCAATCAAACTTTTCAAGCGACGGCGCTGATCAATATAGATACGTGCCTCTTCTGCCATTATGCCCAAAGTTCCTGCGACTTCCTTAGAGAAAGGCGAAAAAAGCTCAGTTTCCAGACGTTCTTGCTCACGTTGATATGCTGTCCAGTCTCGCTCAAGCTGTTTTGTGAGCCCTACGCCTCTTGGTTTAGCAATCTGATAACTGCGTCGAATTTCAGCTAAACGTCGATTTGCCTCGTTTTCAGCTTCAAGGAGTTCTTCCGCAGCTTCATCCTGATTTTTCATTTTGGATGCGGACTTCATGCGTGCATGAACTTGTAGACGTAAAGAATCTACTTCTGCTTCAGGAATCTTTTGAGAAACACTCTGGAAAAACGAATCCAGTGCTGCTGTCAGGCTTTTTCTTTTTGTGCCAACTTGTTTATCTCGCTTCTTGCGAGCGCTTTCCAATCGATCCAACTCAGCTTTTCTTTCGCGAAAGTACTCGCCAAAGTCAGCATCTTTCCTGAAAAAGTCCGCAGCCAACTGAACAAAAAGGTGCTCTAATATATCTTTAAGCTGCCGATATACCTTGTCTTTTTGAAATCCCTCACGACCCGCTTTTTCCTTCAACCGGCCATTCTCTTCTCGTGTTAGACACACTGCACCGTAAATGCGTCTGTAAGAAAAGAAGTAGTGAGTCATTCCTCTATTCCGTCTGGTTTCAATGTTTAGCCAGTCAAAATCTGTGGTACCGTAAGGTAGTATCCTGATCCCGTCGCGGTAGACGTAGATGCCTCCGATCTGATCGAGTTTGGTGTTGATTCTAACGTAGTCGTCCGGGTCAGCGTTACTTTCGCTTTTGTTGCCCTGGAGATAACCGAATTCTATGCTGAATGGGCCGCATAATGTTTCCTTCCCCGCGCCCCTATTCCATGAAATTACGTGATGCTCGTATTCTTTTTCGTAAACGCGGACGGTTCCTTTAAACTGGCCGTATTCGTTGATTTCCCCGCAAATGTATTGGTCAGCACATTCAAGATCATGTTTTGTAAAAAACTCTCCTTGCCCAATTAGATCCTCATGGACAGTATCTGAAGGCCAATAACGAAAGGTTGTTTCCATCGGTGATGACGTCTTTGTAGAAAACGTTGAGTTGCAAAATCCCAACAGGAGCTTAGAGAATTCTTTTGTTTGGGATTGCCGTTCCCGTTCTATTTCTGCCTTTATTTCTTCATTGGCCGGCGTAATTAAAAAATGAGTTCCGGCGCCATTCCCCCTTAAGGATAATCCTTCCAGAAAATCGTTTAAATCTTCAGGGTCGATTTGGACGTCATCCATTTCATCCAAAACAGTCGTGAAATCACAGTGCGGGTATTTTTTTTGAAGTAATTTCACAAGATGCAAATTTTGTTTAACTAAATCACGAACCTCTTTTGCGCTAGGTAAAGTCCCTCCAGGTATTGCAATAACCGGGAAGTCAAGATCGTCCAAGTTCAGAGATGGAATTTCAAAGAGGCCCCAGTGGATAAAGCACATTGATAAATCACTTAATCGACGACCTCTTTTTGCTCTTGTTAAAACTAGAACTTGGGAACCTAGTAGAGCTATGGCCAAGCGACCGATACCTTTTTCACCCATGATAGCCCGTTTGGGCTTATCTGCTGGTCTAAACGTCTCATTATGTGCTGCTGAATCGAGCTTACTTTCAGTACCCAGGACAAGCCAACGGTTTTCAAACTCGTCCCTGGTCATTCCGATTCCGTCATCACGAATGACGAGCAAGTTGTCTGATCGGAAGTAGTCAACTTCGACTTGATCTGCATAAGCATCATGGGCATTTTTGAAAAGTTCACTTATGGCAGTTGAAACATCAGCAATTTGCTGACGTCCAAGCATGTCAACCGCTCGGGCGCGAGTTTTAAATTTAGCCATTGATCGCCTCAACGTGCTTGATAAAATGATTTCCCATTACAAAGGCAAGATCAACAGGCACAGCATTCCCTATTTGTCTTGCCATGGAGTTTAGACTCCCGAAAAATTCAAAACCATCATCAAACCCTTGCAGGCGCGCAGCTTCTCTGACGCTTATGGCACGGTCTTGTTCTGGATGCCCGAATCTTCCGTTTGAATAACTGATGCAACGTGTTGTTAATCCAGTTGCCGGTTTTTTCCACCACAAGCGACCATAACAGTCCGTATGACCGGAATGCGTTGTACCGTCTTCATTTGTACGGGTATAGCACTCAGGTCGGAGCTCCCTCGGCCAATTATTCCGGCCGCCGCCATCATGAGCCGAAGCTTTAATCCTTTGCATGTTGATCTCCGACAACATGGCGGCACGGTGATTTAGCACACCCTCACCAGCATAACTTTCACCGGCAGCAATGACCGGAAGATCGGCTATTGCATCAAAGACGGTTTTATACTGAGTATTCTGGCCTTTACCATGGGTGGGCTCAGGAATAGATATTTCACCATGCTTGCTCGCCAATAGCACAAAACGCCGCCGTAATTGCGGTGCTCCATAATCTTGCGCGGCAACAACGCCACAGGAGAGTTTATAATTCATTTCTTCTAGAAGGTTTTTGAACGCGGGGAATGGACCATCATTATGTTTGGGTACTTTTTGCAAGCCGGGAACATTTTCCACAAATATAAAATCGGGCTGACACTCTTTTATGATAGCACCGAAATACGTTAGAAGATCCTTGCGCTCATCATTCTTACGGCTTTCTGTATTCTGTTTGGTAAATGGCTGACAGGGGGCACAACCACAGAAAAGTTTGTAACTATCCTCATGCTTGGCTAGTACATGCTGTAAATCGGAAACGGAAAGATCTTTGATGCTCTTATCGCAGAAAACGGTAGATGGAAAGTTTTTGGTAAAGGTGCTTTTTGCATCCTGATCAACATCAAGTGCAAAAGCGATATCCATACCGGCTTTCTGAAACCCCCTGCTTGTCCCGCCACAACCGCAGAAGAAGTCATAGACCGCTATGTTTATATTTCCATTGTTTTTTATCATTACTGTCCCATGCAAATATATGTATGTCTATGGTGATACTTTTGATAAATTTACTTTAGGCAATAAATTTCTTCGCATTATATTATTTTTTTTGAGCCAACTAAATTATCATAATAATTAATCAACAAAAAGCCGCCCGTCAGTAATGCACTGAAACAGACGGCTTAATGTTCAAAAGTATTTTGAAGGGCTTAGAGCCCATCGTCTTACTCCTCCATAAACGTATGAAATTACGCCAACTTAATACATCTTTTAGCCTCTAAAGTCAATTGATATGCAAAAGCAAAAATCAGATTCGACGTTGTCGAGGAAATAGCACAATGTCCGATCTGGACAGAGTGATGCAACAGGCTGATATAATGGCGATTTATAAATTTAATTGAGTTGACAAGCAAACTGAAGCTGGTCAAACTTAACGAGAAAATCCAATCGAAGTCAGACCGAAAATGAAAGGAGGGAGTGCGATGGGACAAAAATTCAAGGCGTTCATTATATCGGCTGTTGGAACCGTTCTCCCCTGTTTTCTTGCGGGGGCAATAGTTGGATTGTTCTTTTTTTCGTCATTTTGGTACTGGACACTTGGCATCTCATTTCTGGCGCTATGTTACACAATCCTTGACCGTGTTCACTTACGTCTCTATCTCGGATCGTTAAAAGGGCTTTCAGCTTGGCAGCTCCTAAAATATGGGTACGCTGCTCCAGAACTGCGACCAACAATGTCGGCTGCAGAATATGAGTGGTACATGAACTGGATAATTTATAGCACTCCGTTTCGACTGTTCCGTGATCGTCGAAGAAGAAAAGATCTTTCCTCCTTTCATCACTGGTGAGGCTGAATATACTCCCAAGCCCCCTTCAATTTTAATATTTCGTCTCGACTGATTTCAATGCAACCACGATAAGATGCAACAAGAGCATAGGGATCGGATTCGTAGAAGTGCACATTCGTGCCTTCTGCTTGCTCAAGGTGCTCAAGAGCCTCAACGGGTACAGGTATTTGAACACCCGAGACACGAAGTTCAACCCCGTATTCTGCCAGATCAAAAACCACGCTATCCATCTGTCCAGACGGTACATTCCCGTTTCCCATAATGGCAATGATCCCGTCAGAAACGAATAGTATCTTCTCAATCACACATTACCTCCTTGTGCCTCGTGGCTGTGGCCCACCGCCTTTTGGGAGTGGTGAGCTTTTACTCTGGTGTTGGAGAATTTTGCTGGTTCTTTGCATCTGCTGTTGTACATTTCGAGCTTGCTGCTCCGCGGTATGTGCTATCTCACGTTCCGCCGCGCTTGCAGCAGCATTTGCTGCTTCCTCTCGCTTTGTTACTGCAGCTTTATATGGGCCTACGGTCTTCGCAATATCCCCAACTATTCCAGCAGTCTCATGCAGTGCCCCCTGACCAACAGCTATAGTTGTAGCAGCTGTACCGGCATCAATCGATCGACCATCCTTGAACTCCTGTGATGCAGCGCTCCCAGCTAGATTCTGCCGCGATTCGACCCTTGTTCCGACCACCTGTGAATTCGAATAATCCGCCTTGACCCCGCCATCAGCTCGAACACTCCCGGTAATCCCACCACCAGATCTCGTACTGACCACCGCCGCCCCTTGCTGTGACGATTGAACAAACTGGTCTTCGGTGATCTCTGACCGATGCCCGGCAATCAGATTCCCGCTCTTGTCCATCTTGCCCTGCACCTGGGAGTAGTGCAGGTTGCCTTCCTTGTCCTTGGCATACATGAGGACGTTGCCGTCAAGCCCGTTGGAAAATGATCCGCCTACCACCTCAATCTTGCCGGTCTTATCGTTTTTAGCGTAATACCAGTCACCATTGACCATCATTTGCTTGCCGCCCGCCTGGATCATGTAGCTACCGGACTTCCGTGAGACATTCAGTGCCTGATTCTCGTAGCCAGTCTTGATAAAATCACCAACCGTTTTCCTCAGCCCCTTGTCATTGGTCGACACGTTCCGATCCAGACGCTCAATATCAGTTCCGGTCTTGCTCTGACCGAGATCGAATTTCTGCACCCGACCACCCTGATCAATGGCAAACGACGCAAGGTTGCCGTTCCGGTCATAGTCAGCCTTGTAGTCGAAGGCCTGACCGGACAACTTGGCGACATGGGCGGCTGCACTCTGGAATCCGGCAGAGCGAAGCTGCTTCTGCAGTTCAAGTGCTTGCCCCTTGTCACCTTTGGCAACGGTGCCGGAATCGGACGAATTGACGATCCCGCCATCCATGCCGACATTGACCGCACTCTTGCCGTCAGCTGTCGTGAAGTTGATATTCTGGCCCTCCATCGCCTTCTGCATCTCGGCAAAACCCCGTTCGGTCAGGTGACCGTCCTTGTACATCTCCGGATCGTTCCGGAGTTGAGGAGCAATCCTGCCAACCATCTGATCCGCTGCCGCGTGAACCAGTTGATTGCGGGCAATCCTCCCTGAAACATCATTGCTGGTGAGCTGCTGGTAGTTGTCATAACCGCCGCCGGCATAGATGCCCTGGATCTTGCCCCCGGTTTCTGTTGCTACGACATGGCCAGCTTCCATACCTGCGGCTACCGGGCCTCCCATTTGATCTGAGAGTCCGGTTACCTCTGAGGCATGTTTGCCCTGCTGGAACTGGGCATTCATCTGCATGAGTTGTCCGGAAGAGACCCCGTAGGTATCTGCGATCTTGTTCACCGCATCGGCATTGGCAAAATCCCCAAGGGCGGTAACCTCAGAACGCATGGCGTTGAACTCACGCCAGTTCCCATTGAAACCGAGAGACCTGGCTGCAGCGTAGGCTCCCATCTCTCCCTGCAGCTGCCCGACGTTCTTGTCCATGTTGGCGGTTAGGAACCCGGCGTAGTTTTCACCGGAACCAAAGACGTTGGCCAGGGCCCGGTCATTGGCGACTCCCATCGTGGCAAATGCCATAGTGTCGCCGCCATAGCTGCCTGAAACCACATCCTTGGTCGCAGCAGACTTGTCGAGTCCCAGCCGACCGTCAAATGATTTCAGTTCATACGACGATGACAGACCGCTTTCCCGCATAGCCCTGCCGCTGCCACCGAAGCCGATGGACCTGCCCAGTTCACTGTCAGCCGATATCCGGCTCGAAAACTCCATGCCGAAATCCCGGATCATGTCACTGGAAGCGGTCGTCTTACCGGACATACCGACCAATGACTGCGCCTGCCTGGCTTGAAAACTATGCTCATTGCTCCATGCCTGGGTCGGCATGGCCGTGACGTTGCGCTGCATGGCCGAAGCTCTGCCGGAAGGATCTTCCACTTCATGCACCGCCCGGTTACCCGCAGCCTGTACTTGACTGACCATCCCCCCGGCCATCATTGCCATGGCATGACCACCGAACTTGATCAGCATCCCGGTGATAACCGTTGCCAGCATCATTCCGCTCATCCGGAGTGTGCCGAACATGCCGAGAATCTTCACGGTCTGGTCAGGGAAGAAGTAGAGGGCATCCATGCCAAGCTTGTTCTGCCGCACCATCTCATAGGCCCGGTTGGCATAGTCCACGGCAAACTGGTGAACAATGGCATCGGTTACGCCCCAGGCGGTCAGCCAGATGAAGAAGCCGGCGATAATCCCGACAGCCTTGCCGATCAGCGGTGTGGGAATGAAGAGTGCCAGAAACGGCAGCAGACCGACGGCGATGGCAGTGAGTGCCGCCTTCAGGATCGGCAACCACTCGTTGGCCGACTTCATGGCACCGGAGGCATTGAGCAAGAACTGGTAGTTGGTGGCGCCGGCAGCGTTGCCGCTGCGGAAGATATCCTCCAAACGCTGGGAGACATAGGCTTGCTTCAGGAAATCGTCGATACTCGCCGCTCCAAGGCCGGTGCCGGAATTGACGTTGTTCAGCACTGTCTTGCACTGGACCATGGCGGCGGCATCGCTTACGTCATAGCCGAGATTGGCACAAACCGATTCGATGTTCTTCCCTAGATTTGCCGGAGTGAGCACCGCTTTGATGCTGGTCCAGGAGTCGGTACAGGTAAGCGCCTGCCCCTGCGGGTTGGCAGCATCATAGTAGACCGTCCAGATGGCGGGATTTACCGCCTTGTCCAGAGAGCCGACAAAATTGGTAGTCGTCTTACGCAGTTCATCCACGGTGAGTCCGGCATTGGGATTCATCAGCGCATAGGAGACGCAATCCTTGACGTAGCGCCGCATGGAGGCATCCAGATTGCTGTCAATGGCCGTCAAGGGAATGCTGGTGAGCTGGGCGAGCCCCAGGAATCCTTTACCGCCGGCCTGAGTCTGGTAATTCAGGGGATCTCCGGCAGTGGTGACGATATCCACCAGGCCCCGTTCGATCTTGTTCAGGATGCCGGCAACCGCCACCACGCCATCGGGGATGCCGCCAACCGCCTGGTTCTTGTTGAATACCGGATCGTAGACATGGATGGTCCCCTTGGGAACAACCAGGGCAAGATAGACCATGATGCCGATCATGGTCGGTACGATCCAGGTCATGACCGAACCGTTGGCGGTTCCAAGCGACTTGGCAAAGACTGTCACCCCGCCGAAGAAGAGCCCCGCAGTGATGACCACGAAATAAAGCGACTTGTAGGCATTGTCGCCAAAGATCAGCGCCAGCTTGCTGAAGGCATTCACCACCGCGTCGTGACCGCCCCAGACATAGAATTCCATGTCCAAGGCCAGGGCCATGGATGGAATCAACAGCAACAGTGCAGTGATGGCAATACTAGAAGTTGTCCGTATCGACATGCACAACTCCTGCGGCAATCAGTTTGCGGTTACGCTGCCAGGCGACCAGCATGGCAACAATCGGGATGATGATGAACACTGCCGTGGATACCAGTACGAAGTATGCGGAGATGAGAAAGATCCCCTTGAAACCCTGTACCCAGTAGTAGATCGAGGCGACCGTACTCGGCGAAGTCTTGGCGTAATAGAGCTTACCCACCGCCCACAAAACGTTCTTGTCAGTAAAGATCTTGAAATAGAGAAAGTGGAAGGCGATGAAAGCCAGTACCGCCTTGACGATGGCTCCGAAGACCATGCCGCCCAAGAGATTCAGTACCATCGCCCGGGTGTACTCACCGATGAAGCAGGTGGAGGCCTTGGCCATAAAGATGGCATAGCCCAGCGAAAAGCCGAGAGCCAGCAGGAAGGCACTGAACTTGTCGAAGAAGGTGGGTGATGAATCACCGAACATGGGGATGTACTGCTCAATCACGCCAATAGCCACGGGGGTCAGTAGCGCCGAGACGATCCCCGAGGCAAAGGAACTCCTGAATCCCACTTCCATGAATTCGAGCCGCTGCTTGGTGGTCAGGAAGCGGGCCTTGATCATGCAGCCTCCCAGTTCGTTGGCGAAGTTCTGATCGATGTAGGAGATTGCTTCGAGGAGCCCGCGCGGGTGGATCTCGTTGCTCTGGGGGACCGGCATTACATCCGGTGAGCTGTTGCTATCCTTCGACACTGCGTCCTCCTATCCCGTAAATGATCTGACCAGGTTCATGACCCCGCCGCCATAGGCGACAATAGCCGCCAGCAGCAGGCAGATGGCAGCCAGCGTCGGGTTTCGCTGTCTCACCCCGACCCAGAATGCCGAGACCACCAGGGCGACAAAGAAGAAGCGTCCCCAAAAGCCATAGAGGAGCGTGGCAAAGAGCTTCTGCCAGAAGCCGGTATATTCCGCTTGCCCCATGTAGTGCAGCGGGTTGAGTTTTTCGATGGGCACGGCAGCTCCAGTCAGAAGATCGGGTAGGCTTTCGCCAGGATGCGGCTCTTGTCGATAAAGCCGAAGTAACGGGAGTCGTAGCTGTCCTTATGTTGCCCCATGACAAACATGAATCCTATGGGCACAGTACCGTTGAAGGTAAAGTGTTGCAGCGGTTCCCCCTTCAGGGAAAAGTCCTTGGCCCGGACCAGGTACTCACCGTTGCAGAAGAACTTCTTCTCCGCGTCGACGGTGAGCCGATCCCCCTCATTGCAACCGAGGATCTTCATCACGTCATCCGATTTCTTAATCCCCATTCTGGCTGATAGCTCCTTGTGTCGGAACAGGACGTAATCCCCACGCACCACTTTGTCCGGGTACCGAATAAGCCAGTAGACCCGATGCGTGAGTGATGGCGTGAGGGTGACGCTGATCTTGTAGGGAAGCAGAGTCCCCGCCACGAGCAGGACTGTGATTGCCAGCCAGAGCCGCCAGTTTCGGAACTCAAGGTTTAACGGTTTCGGCATTGCGCACCACCGCGTCACCCATGATGACTACCCGGTTTTTAGGAATGGCCGTGATGACGGTCTCCAGTCGGTCGAAACTCCTTTTCAGCTCGTCGTCATTCAGTTTGCCGGCCAGGTAGTTGTCCCGTTGCTGGGCGATGTACCCTTTGAGGTCAACGGCCACGATCTTCTGGGCATACCAGCGGTCATAGCCAAAAATGGTGGCAAAAGATGCGCCAAAAGATACCGCCAAACAGAGCGCCACAATGGGAATGAGTCCCAGTGGCTGTTTTGGCTGCTCTTTTGGTGCCGTTGATGGTGCCGAAACAGCAACCTTGTTCTCAGGCTGTTCATGTGATGAGGTCGTCTCCATGTTGTTCACATCGTTCATTCGGTATGCTCTCTTTCCTGAATCAGTTCTTCCCGGTCGAAGCGGGGAGCAGGTCAGCCAGGGTGCGTGAGCCGGTTTCCCTCTGGATCTGTTCGAGCAGATATTCGAGGCTGGCATCGCCGTAGACGGTATGGTTCTCTGTAATGCTGGTGTTCTTGGAATCGCCTTCGCTCAGGGCAGCATCCTCAGCCTTGACGCCACGGGCATAGACAACTGCGGGCACCCGGTCGATGCCGTACCGTCTGAACAGCAGCGGATCGACAGCCAGGCTGGCCGGCAGCATCTTGCACTCGCCATCTGCAGGATTGCACGACGCATCACGTTGCAGCACCGATGCGATGAACCTGATGGTCGGCTGGATCTTCGTCATCCCCTCCACAAAACCACGCATGACCAGGGTAACGTTCGGGTCACGCAAACGAGCCACCGAAGCCGCATAGTTCCTGACTGTCTGCAACGGCATGGCCGATGAGATGAAGACGTAAACCCGTTCATCGCTGCCGAGCTTACCGTGAGCTTGAGCCTTGCTGTCCGGATAGAACCTGCCAGATGCATCACCGAAGAGTTCACCCGTTATCCGCTCCGTTTCGCTCTTCAGCCGACCCTGGAACTCCGGGGAACGGTAGTAGGCATTGAGCTGATCTGCCACCTGTTTCATCTCGTGCTCGGCGGAATTGGCCGGGATTTTGATGGTTCCGGTCATCCGGTTTGCACTGTCGAGCACCGCCGAAACCTCAGGAGTGCCCATTGGCTGAGGCTGCTGCTCATTCCAGAGCTTCCCACCAACAAAGACCTTCACCCGCTGCCGGTCGCCGTTGATGACAGCCCGGCCCGGTTTGCCGGCACAGGTTCCGATGACCTTCAGGTAGACGCTCTCTCCATCCTGGCGCTCCGTCTGGTAACAGGCGTCCGGCGTATCGATGAACAGCTGCCGGGTATTGTCTCCTCGAACAACTGCGGGAATGGCCAGGGCAGCCAGTATCAATTGAGCGCATAACCGACGCAACAGACCCTCCTTCGTGTCAGAGACCAGAGAAAATTGTCCGGTGAAGTATTGGCCGTGCCGAAGGGCGGGTTTTTTGCCGTTCCCCAGATGAGTGACGGTCTGCCGATGGGAATGCAGTCATTGCCTCGCACCGGCCGTGCTATCTGGAGACGATAGTTGCTCTTGACCAGGATCGGCGTCACGACCCCGGCGCTGGCGCACTGGTTGATGCCGGTATCATAGAGAAGCGTTTCCCGCCCGAGCTTGAACAGCATCCGGGCTGCCAGGCCGGCATTCACGTTCAGTGGGTTGTTTTCGATCATGCTGCCGGACAGGGGGTAGAACGAGCCCCAACTCCCCATGCACCAGAACAGTGGATCTATCGGCTGGGTCACGGTAGCGGCCACGCTGTCGGCAACACACGCCAGTTGCGAGACCGGGTTACCGAACAGAAGCGCCTCCGGGTTGATGATGAACGACAGGCTGTCGTCATTCCACATGGGATCGACTTCCGTCATATAGGCCAGGTCGAATGCCTTGTTCTCGGCGCAGGGGAAGTCCATGAAGAGGCGCAGAATCGACCAGGCCGGGAAATAGTAGTAATGGGCCTGCTGGAAAGCAAAGTCCGAATCGCCATACTCCTTGCTTCGATTCTCTCCGGAAGAATATCCTGGTTTCGGGTTATTCATGCCGGTCCCCATTACCGGAAAACAGTACGGGTCCTTGACCGTTTCGATCATGCGGGCATGCTCCCAGAACGCGGTGGAGACACCCATGATCAGTATTCCTTTGCTGTCCGGACAGGCGCAGACCGGCGACGTGATGTTGCCGGGAGCTGATTCGGCGCCGTTGCCGTAGGTAACACTGCCCATCTTCACCGGAAACATGCACTGCCAGCAGATGTCGGTCACCGGGTTGAGCACCTTTCCCTTGCAGGCCCCACCGGCGGCATGGACAACCGTTACGGACAGAAAAAGTATGACCATGGTGATGATCGAGATGTTATTCAGCTGGTTCGTCCTCATACCGCACCCTGAACTCTGACCCTTCGTCTGTGATGATGATTGCCGGTACCGTGCTGTCGGTCGGATACCGACCAATAGCCCCTTTGCCACCTTGAAGCTTTGCATTTGCCTGGGACTGTTCGGCTGAGATGTCGCCCCAGTCGAAAGAGCGGAAACGGTTCTGCATCGCCAGGACCTGGTCCATGATCTTTCCGTCGGCACTGAAGCTATCCATGACCCTGCGGGACAGGACGAACTGCTTGCCACGTTCTGTCGTTGCCGATTCCGACGCACCGCTGGTCAATGCCCGACCCGCCTTGGCTACCCAGTTGATCGGAGCAAGAATAGGAGCCGCCACGGTCGGCAGCCGGGTGGTTTCCTCAACAGTCGTCCAGGATTCGTGGGAGCAACCGGCGCCGAGTGCCAGGATGCCGGCCATGGCGAGACATCGAGCTAGCAGTGACTTCATGGATTCCCTTTCTTGGCATGCGATGATCTTGATGCTGCCTTTGCCTTGCCGACCGGCAGCGCCACTTCAGTTACCTCCATCAACCGTCCATTCTGTTTGATGACCGATGGCACGGCCTTCAGCTTGAGACGTTCGATGATCTTCCTGTCGGCATAGAACACCGGACGACTGACCCGCTTTGCCACGGCTCCGAAGCTTCCTTCCGTGAGCAGAAGCGTCACATCGAGCCGCTTGTCATACTCCGATGCGGCAAGCCACTTGACCTGTTCCGGATCATTGCCGTTAATGACCACCAGTGTTTTCGGGTAGGTCACATAATCGAGCGGGTTGAAGGTGTACCCCTTGGGGTAGAGAATCCCTCCCTTGCCGTCGGGAACGTCGATCTCGGTGGTATAGGTCATATCAACCGGGAAGATCCGGCCCAGTTTCGCTCGCGGCAGGTTCATCCTGTCCGGAGGCCCCTGGTAGTTTTCGACCTTCCGCTTGTCCAGGACCTTGTTCCAGTCCACCTGCCGGGACCGTTCCTCGATCTCGGCCAGGGCGTCCCGTTCCGAGATCCGGTACGTCATGCCGAAGGTACCGAGCACCTTGGCCTGCACCGACGTAGCGCCAATTACCATCGCAATCGCTGCCAGTCCTGACCGCCTGATCACTTCGGTGTCGCCTGGTACTTGTTCTGGATGTTCTGCATGATGGTCTCTTGCGATCCCTGGATTTTGGTGGCCAGATCCTTCTGCACGTCGTCAAAGTATTCCGAGAGATCGATCCGCGAAAAGTCCAGCGCCTGGAATTCATCGGGCGTAAAGCCACGGCAGTTCGGTTGTTCCGGCACCCCCCAGGCACCGTTCGGCTGGAAGGCATGCAGTTGCGGTCTCCCCTGTTCATGGATGATTCTTGCCATTTTCGAGTTGAAACAGCAGAAACTTTTCGCCTTCTGTACACATCCCACCAGTGCCCATTTCTTCTCACAATAGTCCCCCACGTAATGGCAGTCCTTGGCTGCGTTCTGCATTCCGGTCTGAATATCCCCCTGATCACAGCCGCTTCCCATCAGCACCTTCATGACCACCAGGATGACCACCGCGATGGCGATGGTAGCCGGGTTGAAGAGAGCCGCAGCATACGCCTGCAAGCCGGCGCCGACAGCTGATGCACCGGTGGCGCCGCTGGCCATGGTAGCGTAGGCGCCGGTTGCCGCTGCCCCTGAGAGGGTGGTTGTCGTGCCGGTTGCAGTGACCACGGTCATGGACGTCACTGCTCCGGTGGCGGTGGTCGATATGGCCGAAATCTGAGCTGCACCGGTCACCAAGGCGTTCCCGTAATAGGCGACCTGGCCTATCTCGTAGGCCATCTGGATGCCTTGTACCGCTGCCTGGATGCTGCCACCGGTATCCTCGGAGGCGACCTGGTCACTCTCGCAGCAGTTATTGATCATCCCGACCTTGAGCCCCGGTGGCCGGCAGCGTGAGGCCTTGCCATTGAAGATGTACAGCTGGCCGAGACACTGGCCATTGGGGTCACGAGGCCCGTCGTCCTGAAGCATTGATTCATCAAGGGTGGTGGTTATCTCCGCTCCCGGAGTTCCCGGATTGAAACAGGGGTTCGGGGAACACTGCATCTTGCTCTGATATTCCATGCAGGCGTACTGCGTCCCGAGTGGACAGGTATTGAACCCCTCAAAGCAGCTGTCCTTCTGCGTGTTATAGATCCCGGCCCCTGAACAGATCGGTACCGCCTCGCATTTGCCGATGGGCAGCGGCATGTAGGTCGTTCCTGCCGGGCAGTCGTGCTGGGTTTCGGAGAGACACTTGTCGAGTGTGGTCGAGTAAGCGGTGGTTGCTGCCCGAGAGAAACCGGGATCTTGCGGACAGGTTATCCCCTGGAGGCATTTGAAATCAGCCTGGCTCCAGTTGTACGTGCCGCAATTCCGGGTAAGTGAGGCCTGACAGACATTGAGGTTTGCGTCATAGGCGCCGTTGGCGCACACCGGGGCGGAATAACAGAGATTGGCGGCTGCATCGAGCGAATAGGCGCCGCAATCCCTGGTGGTGGTTGCCTCGCAGAGGTCTGTCGAACTGTTCAGCGTTCCATTGGGACAAGAAGGAGCGAGAATGCAGAGCCCTGAAGCGCTGTCGTATGTCCCCTGGCTACAGGTTGGTGAGTAGGTTATCCAACAGACATCCAGGCTGGGATCGAAATTGCCGCCGGTACACGTGGGATTGGTGGCAGACAGACACTGATTGCCATTGATGAGCGCCTGTCCGGGAGGGCAAATCATCTGGGGTGAGGACATCCCGAAAGATCCGGACAACATCCAGTCACTGGCCGGAGAACCGTCGCAATAACGATCCATGAAGTAGTAGCTGCAGTTGCCAACGCTGTCGCATTGCAGGGCTGACAGGGCGTAGCCGGTGCTGGTCAGCTCCGTTCTGGTAAGGAGGTCCAGAGGAGACTGGATCGTCATGGCGTCAGAGCCAAGACAGCAATAGTTCGCAACGACACTGACCTGGCCCTGGGGACCGCTGGGACAGGTAATGCTCACGTTGCAGCAGGAGTCGGCATACGATGTACAGAGAAATGATTGCGGGCTGCAGGACAAGACCTGTTGCGAGCTGGCGTTGGTAATGGCGTCACACTTGTTTGTGACAACGTTGTACGTTGTGCCTGTCGGGCATTCCGGAGTTTTTTCGCAACGTCCACGGGTGCTGTTGTAGCCGTAGCCGCTTGGGCAGGACGGTACGATGGGTTGAACGCAGAGATTGTATTGAGCATTGTAGCTGCCATAGGTGCAGATCGGCGCCCGCTGGCAGACACCGGTCTGGGCATTATAGGAATAACCGTTGGCAGTATCGCACACCGGCATCCAGGCTTTTTCACACCGGTCCTTTGCCGCCACGAACGTTCCGCCATCAGTGCAGGCTGCCGACTTGACGCAGCGGTCATAGGTGGGGCTTGCCGGGTTACCATCATAGGCGTAGCCGACGGGACAATCGTTTTGAACCAGTTTTTCGCACCGGTCAGTTGCTGGATTAAATGTGCCGTTTTCAGGACAGACAACAGCCTTGGTGCATTTATCGATACCTGCATCCCAGCTGTAAACGCTGCCGCATACGTTTTGAGCCGTTGCCTGGCACATGTCACGGGCTGGCTCCAGGGTTGAGCCCCCCGGACAGACCGGAGCGGTATAGGTCTCCACGCATTCAGTGGAGCCTACCGGACAGAATTGCCCTTGAGCCGTCTGAATGCAGTTAGCCACCTCGCCCGGATCAGCCGCATAGCCGTTATTGTTGAGATCCTGGCCGCACATGATGTTGCTGATGGCATTAGGGTCAGGCGGCGGAGGCGGAGGTGGCGGAGGTCGGGGGGGTGATCGTGCCGGGATCGACATAGGAAAGCGCACAATCGAGCTTGCCGGTAAATTCCACGATCTGGGAAGTACGTGCGCCATCAAGACCGCTGGTCCAGACACCGTCACTCCCCATGACAACTGCCTGCGGGTCCTGGCCGGTGTAAGCACCGGCAGCCGGCCAGTTCGTAAAGGATAGTCCCATACCGTCAAGAGTGGTAAATCCGCCAGGGCCGAATTCCTTCCAGGCGTCGATATAAGTGCTCTTCGCAGCAGATGACGCACCGAGATACGCACCGTAGCGCTTGAGTAAGAAGTCCAGCGTCTGCTGGCTGCCGATACTAACCGGCTTGGCAGCGCCGAACTGGCCCAAGGCAAGCATCCGCTTGAGCGAAGCCGTATCAGTACCGGTCATCAGGTATTCCCGGCTGATGTTGGCCGCAAAGTCGAAATAGCTGTCCGGAAGCGACTGACTGCCGCTGACGGCTGATTTGGCTATGGCGTAGGTCTTGCCGTTGTACTCGGTGAAGAACGACAGCGCGTCTATATAGCGGTAAGTGGTTCCCGTGGTGATTGTATCCTGGCAACTGACAACGGCCTGCGCCGTAGTGGTCACCCCGGAGAGGGAGAGCAGGAGAACAGAATAAAGCACTGAATAGGCAACACGGAATAGCATCAGGTCTTACCTCGACTGCATCGGCTGTTTCTGTCCGCTGGAACAGATGTTGTCCTTGCCCGCCAGCCGGAGTGTCTGGATGACCGTGGCAGCCTCGGCGAACTCGTTGATGCACTGGCAATCGATGACGATCTCTTCTCCGGGATCAGCCGGGCAGCTGTTGTCGATGCAGGTCTTATAGAAAATGTCATAGGACTGGGCGGGAACACGCATGTCGGTGACATTCCCGGTCGTCGTCACCTGAGTATCGATCTTGGCGATGCGGGTCTTGCAGGCCACCTCGCATTCTGTTGCCGGGTCCCGTTGCGGCAGGTTGATGCTGCCATTGGCGACCGTCCATCCCGTGGGACCGAGACGCGGGTCCTGGAAGGTCAGATTTGCCGTGTTGTCGCTGGAAGATGAAACAACTTGGCCGAAGCGGGTTGTCACATCGGAGAAGTCGTACTGCTGACTGCCGCAGACATAGGTACGCTTCTTATGCCACCAGTCGCGGCAGATGTTGTTTGTTCCCACCTGGCCTGTGAACGGCTTGCACGAAGGGAGCTGGTTGAGACCGGTCGGATTGAAGTTCTGGTTGGTCACGACATTGTCGATCTCCTCATCCTTCAACCGGCAGTCCGGGTCATTCGCCAGCGTTGTGCACCTGTCCTCCACCGATTCCGTGTACTGGTCCTCCTTATAGTCGAAGAAATAACTCCAGTTGAAGGTTGGCCCTTGGGCGCCCCCAGCTGGACATGACATCCCGACCTGAACGGATGTATCGAAGCCGTTGATGATTCCGTCCACCGACGCCGACGCGGTGGAACAGCCAGGGCCACCCATGTTGTTGATATTGAAAGTAGCGGACATCAGCTTTCCCAGTTTGGCGGGGTCCGGGGCCGAAACTGCGACGCTCTTGTAGGTGTGCCAGCCGTCACCTCCCGGATTGTCATTGCAGTTGTTGTGGGCGGCTCCCGGTCCTCCAGGTCCGGTATCCAGATATTGCAGGCGATAGGTCAAATCATCGACCTTGTGGACACGCATGTAGATCAGATGATCGGTGCAAACCTGACCGGGACCAGAGTCGTTGAACGACGTGACAGTGGTATCGACCCTGCCTGCACGGTCAACGGTACAGACACTTGCCTTTCCCTGGGCCTGCCGTGCTGCACCCGAGTTGGAAATCAGGTAGTAGAAGCTGCTCGGATCGGAGGTCTGGGAGGTGGCAGCTGCATCCCGGGCGGCTGTCAACTGTGGCCAGTTGGTGTAATAGCCGGTCAAGGTGGATACCGTTGGCGAGGAGGCAAAGGCAGCGACACTTGAGGCGGCGTTATTCGTCTGAGTGGTCACCTGCCCGTAATAGGTGATGGTAGTGATGTCGGTATTGACGCTGGTAATGGTGAATGACGTGTTGCTGGTATGAACGGCATTGACGATGCCACCGCCGATATCTTTGAGCACAATGGCGCTGTTGACCCAGACCAGGTTACTGCCACAACTGCTGTTGATGCAGTAGCAACCGCCAAGGTCGGTAATGGAGGCCGGGGCTTCAGAAACCCGACCATCCGTATCGGCAGTCCAGGTGTAGTATCTGCAGTTGGACCAACTGCCGGCATTGCAGGAGATGTACCCGTTGGCACAAACCCCTGAGACGAGCGCCGGCACGGTATGGGCGTTGTCGATAGTCCCATCGGTATTGAGATCCTGACTTACGATCACCTGCTGCAGGTCACCGGTACCGGACGGCTGGATAAACACTTCCAGGAATTTTGCCGAGGAAGGTGCGGTTAGTGTTGCCGGGAAGCTTGTGGCGCCGTTCACGGTCTGCATAAGGTTCGAGGAATTGGTCATCGGCAATGAAATATTGCTGTTGATGGCGTTCTTACTGCCAAACCGGGACAGCGCTGACTTGCCAGCATCCTGACCGGCGGTTTTCCCGTCGACAGCTAGGGCTGATGAACTTCCCAGCAGCGCTGACACCAGCAGACTAGCTGCGGTATTTCTTGACCATCTCACGGATTGCATCCTCATAACTCACTCCGCCATCGACCATTGCCTCAATTTCGGCGATCTCGGTCGCATCCGACGTGAAGACGTAGTAGGAAAACGGGTCGACGGCCAGTCTGCCGATACCGACGCCGAAGGGCGTGTCCATGAAGATCTCCGAATACTTCGGCTTGTTGCTCTTGGTGGATTTCAGAATCCGCATGGTGAATTCGTCGTAGTCCATCAGCTTCTCGTCCAGCGCCTTTTCGAAGTCAGACGACTCCAGATAGAATTTGAAGGCCGAATTGTTCCTGATGACATCGCCAACCCCGCCGAAGAGCTTCATGTCGAGCACCGACTGAGTGATGATGGTGAAGCTACCGCCGTATTTCCGGGCACGACGATACCCTTCCTCGATGACCTCCTTCAGGGTCGAACTCTCCCCAAGAAATTGCCAGGCCTCATCGAATACGATCAGCCGCTGATCCGACTTGTCCGAAAGGTAGAGATCCTGGGTGACGGCGTTGATCACCTGGAGAGTGACGACGCGGAACAGTTCCTTGCGGGACTTGAGATGCTCCAGTTCCAGCACCACGAACTCGTCATTGGAAATATCGAGGCTGCTTCTGCCGTTGAAGAAGCGGCCAAAGGCGCCATCACTCTTGAAGTCGGCCAGGTTGAAGGCCAGGCGAGAGGCGGCCTCCTTGATTTCGCCCCCTTCCGAGGAGTAGCGGTCGAAATTGAACAGATACTCGTGAACAGTGTCGATGCCGGCATTATTCCCTTCCTGCTGCCAGGCCCAGCGCACTGCGCCTTTGATCAGGGTCATCTCGGTCTCGCTGGGGATGGTCTTGCCGGTGGAAAAGACCATCTGGGCAACAATGGGAGCGATAACCGGGATGTCGTACTCGGGATCAATGATGTTAGTGAAGGGGTTCAGGCAGACCGGGGAATCTTCGCTGAAGTCCAGATAACGGGCGCCGAAAAGCTTGGTCATCTTCTTGTAGGAACCGCCGATGTCGATGATCCGGATCTTCGACTTCATGGCAAAGTAGTTGTAGACCAGGTAATTGATGAAGAAGCTTTTACCGGCGCCGCTGGAGGCGCAGACCATGGCGTTGTGGTTGTTGACCCCTTTGTTGAAGATGTCGAGGCCGAACAGATTTCCCTTGCGCCCGGCAAAGAGCATTACCGGTTTGCCCAGACCGGAGAAGTCCCCCTGTACCGGTAACGTCACGGCGATGCTGTCCACCGGCATGATATGGTCACGGTCAAGGGTATCGATGTTGCTGCCGCTGTCATAGAGACCAAACGGCAGGGATGAGATGAACAGGATGGGAAGTATCCCCTTATCTTCCTGCATCACATAACCCTGGCCTTCCCAAACTCGCTTGGCCCTGGTCACTGATTCGTTCACCAGCCACTCATCGCTGCCGTACACCCACATGATCGGGATGATCCGGTAGAACTTGGTGCCCCGTTCCAGTTCATCAACCGCCCAGAGGTATTCGTCTTTCTTGCGGGAGAGCGAAGGAGCGAAACTGCCGACTCCCTGCTGCTGCAGAACCAGGTTGCACTTGGTGTGCAGCTTGTTCTTCTGATTGCGCAGCACAATGTTCAGGGTGAAAAAGAACGGTGTCCGGATCTGGTCGGAGTCGGTCGCCATCCCCATGATCCCGCCGAAGAGTTGGTTGGTCTGGATCGGGTCGCCATTCAGGGGGAACGATTTGGGCGTCACACAGCGGAAGTGCCGGTTGTCAAACTTGAGAGAGCTAAAGTGTTTCTCGACTTTTGTGCCGAGCAGAACCTGTTTGCGGATGATATTCCGTTCGTCATAGTGGCTGGAGTTGCTGGAAGGATCTTCGTTCAGCATCCGCCGCATCCAGTCCAGCAGCCTTCCCGGTCTGACTACAACCGGCGAAAGGCCTGCGCCTCGCAAAACCTCCTGGATCGTGCCGAAGACTTCCTCCAGGTTCACCTGTCCGTTTTCCTTAACCGGGAACTTGACCGTGAAAAACATCCTGAAGTTACGGACCGGAATGCCGCTCAAGCAATCGAGACCTTCCACTCCCTCCTGAAAGAAGCGCGAGACGTTGTCTGAAACATCACGCACCAGTTTGCTGTCACGGGTCTTCAGCGAACCATAGGCATCAACAACAGGTTTCACGAACGGATCTGCAAAGAGAATGAACTGCATGATCGAACCTTCGGGCAAGTTGACGCGGAAGAGACCCTCCAGGGTTTTGATGCTGGTTTCGCTGGCAAAGGCCAGGGGAGCGCACTCCCACATCATGCCGAAGGTGTTGTCGGTATTCAGGTAGATCTGCTTCTTTTGTTCATAGGCAATCCAGGGGAGATAGTCGGAAAACTTCTCCCGTTGTGACAGCCTCCGCAGTTCCCCCTGGGTGATTCCGCCATCTTTGCCGAAAAGTGATGACATGATGCCCATGCGCTACTCCTCTTCGCCGGACGAGACGGTATCGCCCAGAAGCCAGCGTGGTTCGTCAACGAAGAAATACACGTAGCGCAGCATGTAGAACTCATTGTCCTGGCCGGTGTATGGCAACATCAGCACCCGCATGGTCTTGGGCGGCGCAACGACCGGCGTGACCGGCTCTTTCAGGAGGCCACTGAACTTGTCGAAAAGTGCAGTGCGATACCTGTTGTAGGTGCCGTTCTCTTTCGACGCAGGATTTAACGACATATCCTTCTTCCCGTCAGGACAGGCACCGGCAGCACTATTCTCGGAGCCGCACTCTTCAGCTGTACTACCCTCTGGGGTTACTTTGGTCTTAAGCGATCCAGTGGCTGATTCGCTGTATGCTGTCTGCACTGAGACGCACTTGCCGTTGTAGCTTTCCGGACAGCTGAAACTGCTTTCATATGGGTTGAACAGAGCACAGCCGCTCATACTCAACATTCCTATGGCAATCAGAGCCTTCTTCACTTTCTGCCTCCCTTGGCAATCTTCTTGATCTCCAGATTGATCCCCTCACTGATGACCAGGGTCACCGGCTTCGTGGCTCCGACCTCGATAACCGGCATGGTCTGTCTGGCCAGTTCCATGTAGAACTTCTGGATCTCCTTGAAGCCACTCGACAGGCCGGACCCAACTCCGGACATGGCGATGTCTTTGGGATCAACCGTCTGGGTGGTTCCGAGAGGGCTTACGGACATGGTTGTAGCTGATGCTTTGATGGCGTCACCGGCGCCGCCGAAGAAGCCAGCCAGCATGCTTCTGGCAATCATGGAGCCCATCTTGGCCACGACCCGCCCCCGCAGGCCGATCTTGCCGTCTTCATCGACAACGAAACCTTTGACCTTTTGATCGACAACCGCTTGCCCCTTGCGGTCGAGACATGACAGGGATACCAGCAGCAGTTCCGCCCGTTCGGTTGCCAGGTTCCCTTTGCCGTCAGCAATCACGAAACACCCCTTGAGGTTTGCCTTGACGCTGTTGGGGAGGACCGCCGGAGTTTTGACCCTGAGCAGCACCGGCACTGGATTACCTTTGGCTTCCGAAGTTGTGGGGGCGTCCAAGCCACTCAACAGGGTCGCCTCCATAAAGGAAGGAGGCAGATAAACCGAAGCGGCTGCGGTGTCTTTTTTTTTATCCTCTGCTTCGATCTTGCTGGACTTGCCCGACCCAGAATGGGTGACGATAGCGATGTCGCCGATCTCAGTCTCGGATGGAGATGGCGGCTGTCCTGCCGGCATGCCTTGCGTTGTGGAAGGAAGTGGAGGGAGTGGCATGCTGCCTTGCGGCATTGGCGGTGGTGGCGGCAACGGCTGCTTACTGTTCAAAGCTTTGGGGAAACCTGCTTTTGGTGACTGCCCCGGCAGCTGTGTGCTCGCCGTGATGCGAGGATCAGCCGGAACGGTAGCCGCTGCACCTGCCGACTGTGGCGGTGTTACGACTTGGCCACTTTTCTCACGGGTAATTTCGTCGAGCCTCTTTTGGAGCTCGGCAACCTTGTCATCACGTTTGGAAATCTCTTTCTGGCTTTCGAGGAACTGGGATTTTTCCAGGAGCTTTGGCTCAATATCCAACGTGGTCTGCTTTGCACCTTTTGCCGGCAACTGGTTTTTCCCCCGATTCATGGCCATGTTCCCGAAAAAGAAGACCGCCAGAAAGGCACAGCCGCCACCGATCCAGACAACCAGACGGCGCTGGTTCCCATTTAGATTGTTCCAGATGGAGAGCAGCCTATTTTTCATCGTCTGTCTCCTGATTCACTTCTGCTGGACGATCCTTGGCATTCACTGACTGTTTTGCCGGGACACCTTGTCTGGCACCCTCCATAACCGGCAGATCACCGGCCAGTTTTTGTAAGCCATGGTTTTCCGCCCGCTGCTCCACGACGTAGAGCCGTGAGGTATCACCGGCACGAAGGATGTGACGCTCAAGGGATATTGCGACCGGGTTTTCCACCAGTTCCGTTTTCAAAAACATCTTCTCGTTCAATTTGAACTCGGTGGTCTCGCCACGAAGGGACGCTTCATACTCCTTGATCCGGAGGCCTTCTCCTTCGATATCCACGACCCGTTTAAGGGTCAGGAAGATTTCCCGGTATGAGGAGAAGCGCTTCTCCTTTCTGCTGACGCTGTAGGAGTCGGGGATGTTTTCGGTGTAGACGTCCCGGATGGCCTTGAGCAGCTTTTTCTCGAACGGCAGACCGGCGTTGAGGGAGATGTTCTCCTTGATCTTCCGCTCCTTGCCAGAAGTCAGGCGAATCGTCTGGGAGGGGATGCGCTGCGGGAAGACGATCATGCTGAAGGTCTCGTCGCCGCAGACGACATACAGTTCGGTCGGAGTGGTTGCATAGGCAAACTTGTCGCCTTTCTTGGTTACCTTGAATTTCACAAAGGCATCCTTGCCGGTGATCTTGATGGTGAGCCCCTTCTCGGTGGAAGTCAGCGCTTCGCGGATATCAGCCGGGCAGGAAATGCGGTTCATGTCCGAACTGGACAGCCTGATGCTCGTAGTTGCTTCCGGAAGGACGATGGTGGGGAATTCTCCATCGGTGGGTTTCTCGGCAACCTGTTCAATTGTGGTAACCTTCTGTTTCTGGATACCGCCTAGATCTGTCGCGTGTACCAACGCCGGCACCAACAATGCGGCCAATAAAGCAATCGTGCGCATCAAGCCCCCTTATTCTCGCCCAGTGCAGGCTTCTCATAGAGCCGCACCAGGATAAATTTTCCGTTCTCGAAGCGGTATTCGATGAGGTAGACCTTCTGGACGTCTTCAGCCTTCTGGTCCACCATGTAGGTCTTCTTGGTGCCGGTGACTTCCAGACGCCGCTTCTCGGCATTGTTGATGATCGAGTGGATATAAAAGGCGCTTGCCGCCTTGGTGTTTTCAATTTTATCCGCCAGCTCGTACAGCTCCTTACGGGATGACTGGAACTCGGCGGGATCGTAGACAGCCAGCAGCTCACTGAACTGCGACCGGGCATTGACCGGATTGTAGGTAAGAGCCAGATTGAGAATGTAACGAGTGAATTCCTTGAGGTATTCATCCGATGCTTTGTCGCCTGAAACTGAGATCTTCGAATTGATGGTTGGCGGCACGAGAATCACCCGCTGGCTGTTCAAAGCCATGAACAGTCCGGCGGTGTTGATGACAACAGCAATGCCAATCACCACGACAACGAATTTGAGCAGCCGGTTTTCGGCAAATATGTTGGAACTTTTCTGTAGAAATATGTCGAGGTTCACTTCTTCACTCCAGCTGTAGTGGTCATTCCAGAAAATCTCTTTCAAAAAACTGCGGGTAGCCTTTCATCGGGGCCAGGCCGATGAAATAGAGGATATGGCGCAGGAAGCCACGCGGGTACTGCCGCTTGAAACGGCTATACGCCCACGGCACGACGATCATCACCAGCCAGAAATACCCCCCGAACTGCTGGGCGAAGATAAAACTCGCCGTCATGATTGCCAGGTCGTCGGGCTCGAACCAGAGGACCTGAAACGGCTGCGTCAGGTATTGGGGAAACTTCCGGATCACGTGTTGTCTCCATAGGACTGCAAGATGCCAGGGGGGGCATATGCCCCCCCGGTTGAGGTCAGATGATCATTCCGAGGGAGGTGACGATCTTGTCCGAGTTGATGACAAGTACCCCTCCCAGAATGCAGAGGACTGCCGGGACCATCTTCTGCTGGATCATGACGACGACACCGGCGATGATCGACAGGACTCCGGCAATGGCGCCAAATGGACCCTTGAGGATGTTGTTGATGAAGAAGTCATAGGCCTCGAATCCGAATGATCCGGCTACCGGGGCGACGAGGGCCATGGCCTGTGATGCCGCCAGCGTCACGATCATCGCGACGACGGCCATCAGAAGTACTTTCCGCTTGTGCATTCATTTCTCCTTTGTGCTCTGGTGTGATGGTCAGACTGTGTACAGCGAGATTCAGCGCGATTCCTGCTTACTCACCTCCTTTCCCTTGTCCAGCAACCCGGTTATCCGTTGGATGTCTGCACCATTCACGTGAGCACCTTCGATCCAGAGTGCCGGTGTTCCTCGTACACCAAGCCCTGTCGCAATCTTTTCCATTTCCTCCAACTGTTGTTGCTGAGTGCCATCGGTTACGGAGATCGGTTTTCCGTCCAAGGCTCCAGCAAATACGTCGTGGAATGCCTTGTCTCTGTTCGGTTGCGCCAGGATGTAACGGGCCTTCTTCTCGGCATCGGGGTGAATTTTGCGTAGGGGGAGGAAATAGACGTAACGGGTCACATCAGTTCGCTTTGAGAGAAGGTTGTCGACCTTGCGGCAATAGGGACAGTCAGGATCGGTAAATTCGATAACCTTCTTTGGGCCGTTGCCGATTTTTAAGGCCTTATCAAGGGGGAGATTCTTGATCCGTTCTGCAGCAACCTTCTCCCGCATCTCGGCGGTCAGGTTTTTGCCTTCCTTTGTCCAGATCTCACCGAAGAAGAGGTACCCTTCAGGGCTGAAGTAAAAAACCTGTTCTCCTGCAGTGATCTCATACAGGCCCTTGAGCGGCGATTCCCTGAAGGAGTCAACTCGCAGATTCGGAAAAGTTTTCATCAAGTTCTCTTTCTCGGTTCCCACATCATCACTTGCCATTGAGAACCCCGCCGCTGCCACGAGAAGCAGCATCAGAGCGCCAACCGTAATTCTCCTGTCATTTCTCCGCTTCACTTCTCCTCCTTTCGATGTTCCAGAATCTCTACCCTCCGGTTAAGACGCTTCTCGATGGAAATGGGGCAGCACTTGCCTTTTCCTTCAACGGTCCCCACATTCAGGCCATTAGCCTTAAATATTCCGGCTACGTGATTCGCCCTCCTGATCGACAACCCCTCGTTGTAGTCACTACTTCCAACCGTGCAGGTGTACCCAGTCAGATCGAATGTGCTGTTTCTCGGCAGTTCCGTCAGGAGTCCGTTTAGCCTCTCACGTTCATGCCCTGATAACTTGGCGCTGTTGAAATCGAACTGAATGGGATCGAGGCGTGCCAGCGTAACGACGGCATCACCCTTATTGTTCTGGGCTAGTTGCACTTCACGCGTATCAGGGGCATCCAGCTTGAGTGGAGTGGTCATGCGCAGGGCCAGTTTTGGCGTCATGGGCATCATGGAGAGTCGATTATCTGAACAGTCTGAGCAGACCACGAATTGGTCATCTGCCTTTGCTGTCACGCTTTCCAGCGAATAGCTGAAAGGTCTCTGTCGAATGTCTGAGGCATGGCTTGCCAACGGGACAAGCAGAACAAGCGTGGCGATGCTCCATGATTTCACCTGCATAGGCCCTCCTAAACGAGCTCTTCATAGAAATAATCTATAGGGGGGGCAGGTTGGTCGGTATGGCCTGAAAACCAGAGAGCGGCAGGGAGGGCATTGGGGAATCGGTATGAAACAGCGGGAACTGTAAGTTGTCTAATCTAGGAGCCGATATAGTTAAAACAAAATAATCATCAATATATTTGAAATGTTATGGATCATTTTTCTTCCAGTGGCCCGGTCAAACCTGCCCCCTTTATAGATTTATTGAACAAGGAGAAACATCACGAACGGAGGAAAGGCAATGGAAGCTCTTTTGAGGCAGCGTGACCTGATGGAGATCATGAACGTATCGCGAGCAACACTCTGGAGAATGCTGAGACACCAAAATTTTCCGAAACCGGTTGTACTCATGGGCTGCAAACGGTGGCGCCGTGAAGATCTTGAATCCTGGCTGGAGGCAAGAAAAAGTGAGTAAGGCACCTCAGAGAACAAGAGCGAACCTGATCCGGGAGGTAGCGTTTGCATGACGAATCACAACCACAACTGTTTACAGACGCCAAAAACTCCTGTGTGCCTGATTCCTTCGAGCAGATATTGGCAAGCCTTGCCGCCAGGCCCAAATATCTTCCCGAATGGCCAGACGGACAAAGGGCAATGCCGAACGAAATATTGCGTTCGGCACTTTTCACCTGCCGTAACAGGAATCTTTCTCGCGTGTTCATGAAGGAGGCTGAAATAGCCGTGATCGGAGATGGCCAGGTTATCTACCGTGGCGAAGAACTGCGTCAGGATGATGAGCTTGTCTGGATGCATCTCATGCATCTGATCAAGAAGATCCCGTTGGGGGAGTGTGTTGAGTTCACTCCTTATTCATTCATCAAGGCTCTCGGCTGGCCTATCAAGGGGCAGAATTATGAACGGCTGCGAACGTGTCTCAGTCGTATGCAGGCGACGGCGCTGCGCATCCAGTCGAAGCGCCTGCAGTGCTTCATCAGCATCTCACTGATTCAAAAGTTCATGTCGAAAAACGACCGGGATGAAAACCTTTCACGCTGGCAGGTCTGGGTTGGCAAGGAAATGCAGTTGCTGTTCGACGAAGAATTTCTGACCAGGGTGGCTTGGGAGACCAGGCGGTTATTGCCGGACGGAATTGCTTCAAAGCTTTTCGGCTACTGGGCGAGTCATCGCAAACCGTATCCGGTCAAGATCGAGACCTTGTTGAAGCTGTGCGGTTCCGGGATGAAAGCAAAGCACTTCAAGGCGGAATTGAAGAAGGCCCTCGATCTTCTGAAGGAGGTTGGTTTTCTGGAAGCGTGGGAATTTAAGAATGAACTTGTCGTGGTTACCCGGAGGTATTGACCTATGACCGACCTGACATTGACTTATGACCGACCCCCTATTGACCTTTGGCCGACCGGTACTGACTTATGGCCGACCATAATACTGACTTTAGACCGACCGCACTCATGACTTATGACCGACCGCCATGTTTCCATTTCCAGAAAACAATCGTTTGGTTACGGGGTTATCAACACCCGGCTAATCATCTTTTAACCATTATTTAACCAATAAGAGGCGTCAGATTGACAGGAAGGAATATCGATGAACTGCCCATTTCCGGATGAAGCAATGAAAACCGTGGTTTCGTACCTGCGCAGATCAGGCCAGACCGTTGTCTATTCCGAAGGCTCATTTGTCCTTAATAAAGGGACTCCGAATCTCACCGTAATTGGACAAGCGTATGCAAACGGTGCGGTGTCGCTGACTGAGGACGGCTCAATTCAGGTATGCGGGGTGAGGATCATAGCGGAGATGGATACCATAAAGCTACGCAGAAAAGTTGAGGATCATCTTCGTAAATCGGCATCAAAGCAGGACATTATCCGCATAGCAGCATGTCTGGGAATCAGGTTGAAATAACCGCTGATTCTTATTTCCTGAAAAAGCCACACCAACTGGGTGGTATCGCGTCTGGATTCGGCACGTAAGCCGTATCTGGTTGCTGAATCGAAATTTCATTCTGGCACGGCCAGGCTCAAAGCATTGGGCACTGGCAAAGCCGGTCATCGGAGCACGACTCCGTGGCCGGCTTTTTTTATCTGGAGGGTTCAATCATGGACTTTCAGCAAGCGGCTGCATGGGTAAAGGACCATCAGCCAGTAATCAAAGGCTATATCGCTAAATACCGAAAATTCTCTCCTTACGAAGAATGCGACTACATGCAAGAAGCATTTGAGGCGGCAATGATTGCAGCAGTGCGCAGCAAACAGAAGCACATTCGCTTTGAGGCTGCCTTCTGGAAGGTATTCCGCAGCCAGATAAGCGTCATAACTCCTTCTCCGGACATACTGACTCACGGGTCAAACTCAATTCCCTCCCATCTGTGTACCGAGGATCTCACAGCTATATCCGGCAAACAGACTAAAGGCAGACAAAAACAGCCGAATACAGAGGCAATCTACAATTCAATCTGTCATCTCCTCACCGAAAAAGAGCAGCAGGTTCTCTATCTGTCGCTGGGAATCGGGATGGAAGGGAAGCTCTCAAACTACGAGATTGCCGAACGCTTGGGATGCGTCGTTTCAAACGTGCGCGATATTCTCAGCAGGGCAATGGAGCGCATCAAGGCTCTGGTCAGCAGCGGTGCCATTGATCCCCAGCGTTTCGCCTAACGATTTTTCAGCAACAAAGAGCACAGGAGGTCACCAATGAAGTTGGAGGAAGCAGTAGCAACATTTCAACCGGTATCACAGAAAGCTCTTAAACGATTGGTCGACGATGGCCTGATATCAGAGCCGTTGACCGACTCGGATCAGCACACTTTGTCAGTCCTCTGTCAAATCTGGTCCAGCGAATGGTATGTGGCCCAGATGAACATGACGTTCAAACCCGACAAGAGAGCTCTCATGCTGGCCTTTCCAAATTTCGGAAAAATTGAGCGCTACATCCTGAACTCCTATCTCCCCGATGAGTTCAAGCAGAAATCGCGAGTTTCAGTCATGGAAGTATCAACGCGTATCCGCGAGTTTTTTCATATCGAATACCCGGAGTTCAAGATCTTGCGTATCCGTCAGATCGCCTACAACATGCTACGAAACAGACGGGGGGAAACCAGAAAACTTTTCCTTGCACTATCGGCTCTTGAACGGAAGTCATCCCAAAAACGTCTGGAGAAATCTGTCAAAAAATCCAAATAACAAACTTTTCTAAGGAAAGTCTTTGTAGAAAAGTTTGTATTACATCGAGGAGGCATGATGCAAATTGAGGATTTGGAAGAAATACTCAACAACCGGATCATCGAAGCGTATTCGGCTGGCTTTAGCGTAGTGGAGATCACCAAGGCCCTCAGGAAAACCAGCGTCGATTTCGTTCACAGCTTGTTGCGGGAAACAGGGCATATTCCGGCCATGGCAAGAAGCGAATACCGGCGTCAATATGAAATCGATCCCAGATTGACAGCGGCATTTCGTAAAAAGGGCTTTTCCTTTGGCCGCTGGTGCCTTGGCTGGAAAATGGACCCTGCATCGGCTACGGCTGAACTCAAGACTGCGCCTGGAGAAGGAATTGCGACCACAGCTCATATAGCGCTACAGAGAGACTTTCCGGAAGTATTCTTCAGCATGTTTGGCGGCAAAAGGCGCAACCTGGGAAAGAGAAGAAAAACCTCCACCCAGCCGGCTTCGCTCAGAATCGACTGGGATGTCGAGCGCAAAACATTCTTTGCCACTGTTCCAGAGTATCCGATGATCGAAGGACGAGGAAAAGATTGGGACGAAGCGTTTTACGCCATTAAATCTGCGTTTAGAATGCAGGAGTACATCATGAGGTTGAACCGACTCAATCCAAATTCACTGAATGAAGGTATGGCTCATTGATGGTGGCATTTTAGCCACCGTCCTTAGAATAACGGCAAATTGGCTCATTTATGGCTACTTTTTCGCTCCCATAGATGCCGCTAAAATTGGATGCCTCCAAATGGCAGCCATTTTTGACACCATTTTCGCCACCGGAACCTGCCCCCCCTATAGATATTAATTATGGAGGCGTAAATGCCTCACAAAAATATCGGGGGTAGTTATGAATGTATTGGTGTGTGATCTCGGATTCTCTTCGGCCAAGTGGATCTATGGGGATCGTAAGGGAAGGATAATCTCCGCGTTCAGTTACAACGGTGACAATCTGTTGGTGGGAGAGGACTCCTTGATGTCGTCCGGCTCTTCCTATCTGAAAACAATGGAAGAACTGGTTCGCTATTATCCCGTCTTTGTCGAACAGTGCCACAAGATAGCTGCAGCAGAAGGAGACATACTGCTTGCCGTCGGACTTCCATATTCCTATTGGCAGGAGCAGCATAAGCCAGGAGGGGCGGTTCCCGGTCTGGCAAAGTCACTGACCGGTGGATCAATCAAGGATGTTGCTGTGTTTCCTCAAGGATTGGGAGGCCTCAGAGACTATCTGGATGGCCTGCCGGAACGACCGGATGGAAATGTTCTCGGTATCGACATCGGATTCAATACCATCATCTTTACCCTGTTCTCGCCGCATCGAAAGCAGATCATTCATGGCAAGACCCTCAATAAACGTGGTGTCCACCAGATGGCAACCAGCTTTCTCCTTCCCCGGATCAAGGAGCTCGCACCATCAGGAACCTTCACCCCGGTCGAAATTGCATTCCTTATCGAAAAAGGGTATCTGCAATACGGCTTTGAACGACACGACGTGACCAGAGAGATCCAGGAAGCCGGAGTTGCATATATTGAGCACATCATAAGGGACATTCAGGGGGAACTGCAGGCTCATGTCGGCATGCACGCGGACTTTGATCGAGTCCTGTTATTCGGCGGCGGTGCCGCCTTGCTGAAAAACGGGTTGCCAGCGAGAAACATTGAAGTTGTTGTCCTACCCGAGCCTGAGTACGCTAATGCCAGAGGGTTTCAGTCACTCGCTTTTGGAAAGGGTGTGTAATATGCCCCAATACTCCATAAAGCTATGCACCTATGATCCAACAATCATCAATGCGTTTGATCGATTGCGCAAAAACAGAAAGCAGGCGGCATTCACCCATGAAGCGCTTAAACAGTTCCTTTCCACTGAGAAGGGGTGCCAAGTGCTTTTGCTTATGGAGGGGAAGACAGCTACGGAGCCCTCTCCGCCGTCTATTCCTTTGCCGTCTGATAAACAATGTATGGACACACCGGTTCAACGAGTTGGCGCAAAGCCCCATTCTGCATTTACGCCGCAAATCGACAGCAGTAGCGTGTTGGACAGTATCTTGGAGTGAATGACGTTTGGGAGGACGACACTACACACCTTCGAACAAACAGCTTAAAACTATAAAAACATCTTTAACTTTATAAAATCCGTGTTTCGTGGTATCTATTATTACGAAATACATCATTTTGCGAGTTACCCATGACGCTAAACATGAAAAAATTACCGTTGCTGTTTCTCTCCGACTCAAATACATCGGGGGCAATCAGCCGTGAAGTCAAGGCTGGTCGTGTTCGCAAAATCGGCCCGCGACTCTACACTACCAACGTCAGTGACGACCCCGCGTACATCATTCGACAGAACTGGTTGCAGGCATTGTCCCTGCTTTTGCCGGGATGCGTCGTGAGTAACCGTACCGCAATTGAAAGTCGCGTTTCTCCCGCTGGCCGGGTGTATGTCACCGGAGAATATCCCAGGTCTCTCGAACTTCATGGCACAAAGTTCATTCAAATCAAGGGACCGCCACCAGTCGAAGGGGATACCCCCTTGCTGGGAATATTCATGTCATCCCGTGCCCGTGCTCTACTTGAAAATCTTACCCCCTCCCGGGAGCGAAGCGGTGGCGAGCTGAAAAACCTTTCTCGCGAACTGATTGAACGTCGGCTGGCAGAACAGTTGAACGTCGAGAAAGAAAAATCGATCAACCGGCTGCGTGATCAGGCCCGGCTCATTGCGCCACAACTGGGACTGGAGAAAGAGTTTGCCGAGCTGGACGATATTATCGGCACATTGCTCAGAACACGTAAAGCCACACTCGCCGACCCGATTGCCAAAGCACACCAGCTTGGCGCCCCTTATGATCCGCATGCACTGGCGCATGTGGAAGCGCTCTGGTCCGTCCTGGCGTCTAATCCGTATAAATACTGTCCAACGAATAGCGGTTCCGGACCGTCATTTTACACTGTTGCCTTCTTTGATGCATATTTTTCCAATTATATCGAAGGGACACGGTTCCAGGTAGACGAAGCCAAGGAAATCGTGGATTCGGGAGTCATCCCAACGGTACGGCCTGCTGACGGACACGATATCCTTGGCACGTATCGGGTGGTAAGCAGCCTGGAAAACATGCGGCGGACACCAGGGACAGCGGAAGAGTTGATTGAACTTCTGCGTGCCAGGCACACTGACATCATGGTCGGACGACCCGACAAAAGACCAGGGCAATTCAAAGAGGAAACAAACTTTGCCGGTGCCACCCGTTTTGTTGATCCCGATCTGGTTCAAGGCACCCTTATGCAAGGCTTTGGAATGTACAAGTCACTTGAGCACCCGTTTGCCCGTGCTCTTTTGATAATGTTTCTTGTTGCTGAGGTACACCCCTTTGATGATGGAAACGGACGAACAGCACGGGCTATGATGAATTCTGAGCTGGTAGCTGCAGACGAAACACGGATTATCATCCCCTCGGTGTTCAGGAATGAATATGTTGCCTCACTTAAACGATTGACCAATCATCTGCAGCCGGAGTCATTCATAAGTGTCATGTCATTTGCACGGGAGTTCGTCTTCAATGTTTCCTTTGAAGACTATGGTGCAGCCAGATTACAAATGGAGGAATGCCATGCCTTTGATGATCCGGCGGATGACAAAAAGTTGCTTATCGCGAACAATCTCTCAACGTAGCAAACAACAGCTTCCTGATGCATGGCCATCACCGACATCATAAGCGCAATACTGAAGTGATTGTAGACAACGAGTTATTTTGCGATATAAAGCAGTGGAAATTACATTTTCGGAGGGATTATGACTAAGGTTGAACTCGTGGCAATGATTGCGGAAGATGCAGATCTCACAAAGGCTCAAGCAGAGAAAGCACTCAACAGTTTCGTTGCAGCTACTACAGCCGCAATCAAAGCGGGAGACAAGGTGACTCTTGTTGGCTTCGGGACCTTCAGTGCCGTGACCCGTGCAGCTCGCACGGGCAGGAATCCGCAAACTGGTAAGTCAATTAAGATTGAGGCCAAAACCAATGGCAAATTCACTCCTGGCAAGGCTCTGAAAGATCTGACGGCTAAGAAGAAATAGGCTGCAGTTAAAGCCCTTTGGTTTCATACCGACCGGCAGATCCAGCATAAACAACTGTCGCGCTTAAACAAAAAAGTGGGTGAACTTACGGGTTCACTCACTTTTTTATTCGGTGATCAGTGCGAGACTTGCATCATTATCCGCGCTGTCCGTAACAACCAAGTCCTAGATAACGCATTTAACTTAATCAATTCAATGCGTTATCCAGAAAGCAGATGCAAAAACGGATGCAAAGTGCTCGAAAGTGTAAAGTAGAAGGTAGAATTATTTTCAGCAATGCCCCCATCGTTCCCGCCGTTAATATCAATAATTTCTTTTCGTGATGTCGGTTTCACCAGATAAGCCTAATAATACAAGCAGGTTACACGTACAGAATAACGTATGGCTGTCACTTCAACGTTCAAAACGTCTCAGGTTATTTCTTATTGTCTCAGAAACAAACGGATGCAAAAACGGATGCAAGGGGCAAGATAGACATAAAAAAGGGGTTAGACTCGACGTCTAACCCCTTGATTTTATTGGAGCGGGAAAAGGGATTCGAACCCTCGACCTTCAGCTTGGGAAGCTGACACTCTACCACTGAGTTATTCCCGCATGAAGTGGTATTTTTAAACTACAACCGAGGTTGTTGTCAATAGTTTTGAAGATACGGTACCAAAAAGAAAGGCCCGCATTGCGGGCCTTTCCAAAATAACTTTCCTAAATAAAGGGTTATGCGGATACCCCTTTCAGGAAACTGCCGATCTGAGAGATCATCTTCTCAGCAACATTCCGGCTGCCGGGATCGTATGAATTTGATTCCAACTGGGCTTTTATCTGCGCAACTTTGTCAGCCCGGAACTGTTCCGATGATTTCAGCTCTGATGCTGCTTCGTTAATACTGTTGGCAGCCTGGGAGATCGAAAGCTTGTCTGATTTTTCCGATCCGGTTGACTGTTCTGCCTGCTTGTTCGGTTGCTGCTGTTGCTGTATCTGATTGACCGATTCATCGCGGATGAATGCAGGGTTTACCTGATGACTGGTTGGTTCAATCCTCATACCATCTCACCTCCGCTGGGATAAATTATAATAAATATCGGCATTAACAGAAAAAACTTTAGGGGAAATTGTCGCAACGACATTTTTCCCTAATCTGATTACTCCCATTCGATGGTTGCCGGAGGTTTGGATGAGATATCGTACACCACCCGGTTGACTCCCTTGACCTCGTTGATGATCCGGCTGCTGATGCGGGCCATATCCTCATACGGAAGCGGATACCAGCCGGCAGTCATAAAATCCTTGGTTTCAACGGCACGCAGGGCGATCACATATTCATAGGTTCGGCCGTCTCCCATCACCCCGACACTCTTTACCGGCAGGAATACTGCAAATGCCTGGCTGATCTTGTCATAATGGCCCGAAGCATACAGCTCTTCGATATAGATCGCATCGGCACGACGCAGGATGTCGGCATAGTCTTTCCTGACCTCGCCGAGAATCCGCACCCCGAGCCCCGGTCCAGGGAACGGATGCCGCCAGACCATCTGATGCGGCAAACCGAGCTCCTCCCCGATGGCCCTGACCTCATCCTTGAAAAGCTCTCGGAGCGGTTCGAGCAGCTTCAGCTTCATATATTCCGGCAATCCGCCGACATTGTGATGACTCTTGATATTGTGAGCCTTGCCGGTTTTCGCCCCGGCAGATTCAATGACATCCGGGTAGATGGTCCCCTGCGCAAGCCATTTGGCATCTTCGATGCGGCCCGATTCCTCTTCGAATATCTTCACGAACAGGTTGCCGATAATCTTTCGCTTCTTTTCCGGATCAGCCTCCCCGGCCAATCCCGACAGAAACCGGTCCTCGGCATCCACGCGGATCACTTTCACCCCCAGGTTCTGGGCAAAGGTGGCCATGACCTGGTCGCCTTCAGCGAGCCGCAAGAGCCCGTTATCGACAAAGACGCAGGTAAGCTGGTCACCGATGGCCCGATGAATGAGCGCTGCCGCAACGGATGAATCGACCCCGCCGGACAGCCCCAGGATTACCCTGTCATTGCCGACCTGCTGCCTGATCCGCTCGATTGCGTCGTCGATGATCTGACCCGGAGTCCATCTGCCGCGACAGCCGCAGATCTTGCGAACAAAGGTGTCGATCAGTTGCTCTCCACGAGGGGTATGGTTGACCTCGGGGTGGAACTGCACCCCATACAGCCCTTTTTCAATATTCTGTATCGCGCACACCGGCGCGTTATCCGTCAACGCCACTACGCTGAAACCTGACGGCACCTTGCTGACATGATCTCCATGGCTCATCCATACCGGGCTTTTGCCCTCAAGGAAAAAACCCTCGAAAAGCGGGCCCGGGTTTCCGGTGGCCAGCAACTCGGCATGGCCGAACTCCCGTTTTCCGGCAGGGACCACCTCGCCGCCGAAGTGGCGGCTCATCAACTGCATGCCGTAACAGATACCGAGTACCGGAACGCCGAGCTCGAACAGCTCTTCGGCAACAGACGGCGCCGCCGCTTCATATACCGATTTCGGGCCGCCGGAGAGAATGATCCCTTTCGGCGCAAAGGCCCGGATATCGGCAATCGCCATATCAAATGGGTGGAGTTCGCAGTATACATGCGCCTCCCGCACCCTCCGCGCTATCAACTGGGTGTACTGGGAGCCGAAGTCAAGAATCAGGATCTTTTCACTATGAATGTCAGCCATGGCTTTCTTTCTCAACATTGAATATGGAAGCGAGGGAATTTTTGTTCTGGCAAGGCTGTCGAGGGGCCGTGCAGAGGCGTAGCAGCGCTACGCCGCACAAACGGTCACGAAGACTTACGCCGCCAGGGCGAAAATTAACCGCTTCCTAGTTGCCGCCGACGCGGTAGTTCGGTGCTTCCTTGGTAATCGTCACATCATGCACATGGGATTCTTTGAGTCCGGCGCCGGTGATCCTTATGAAACGGGCTTTCTGCTGCAAATTCCTGATATTGGTGCACCCAGTGTACCCCATGCCAGCCCTGAGACCGCCGATCAACTGATGGATGTTGATCGACAACGGCCCGCGCAACGGCACCATCCCTTCGATACCCTCGGGCACGAGCTTGATCTCGCTATCCACGTCTCCCTGGAAGTAACGGTCCTTGCTCCCCTCCTTCATTGCGCCAATGGAGCCCATTCCCCGGTAGCTCTTGTAGGTCCGCCCCTGGTAAAGAACCGTGTCGCCAGGCGACTCCTCGGTACCGGCAAAGAGAGAGCCGATCATCACAACATCGGCGCCGGCAGCGATTGCCTTGGTGAGATCCCCGGAAAACTTGACGCCGCCGTCGGCAATGATTGAGATCCCGTATTTGCGGGCGACCTTTGCGCAGTTACTGATGGCGGTTATCTGGGGGACACCGATTCCGGCAACCACCCTTGTGGTACAGATCGAACCGGGGCCGATTCCGACCTTGATCGCATCTACCCCGGCCTTTATCAAGGCTTCAGCAGCCTCTGCAGTAGCGATGTTGCCGGCAATCAGCTCGATCCCCGGGAAATTGGCCTTCGCATCCCGGACGGCATCGATCACCCCCTGCGAATGACCGTGGGCAGTATCCACAACAACCACATCCACCCCGGCCCTGACCAAGGCATCGATCCTCGCCTCCATGTCGGCCGTGGGGCCTACGGCAGCGCCGACCCGCAGACGGCCAAGACTGTCCTTGCAGGCGTTGGGATACTTTCTCACCTTCTCGATATCCTTGATGGTGATGAGCCCTTTCAGGTTTCGTTCATCATCAACTACCAGCAATTTCTCCACCCGCGTGTGTTTCAGATGCTCCTTGGCCTCTTCCAGGGTGGTTCCAACCGGCACGGTCACCAGGTTGCGTTTTGTCATCCGTTCGGAAATCAACAGATTCATATCGGTTTCAAACCGGAGATCCCTGTTAGTAAGAATCCCGACCAGCTTGCCATTCGGCTTGGTGATCGGGACCCCTGATATCCGGTATTTTGCCATCATGTCAAGCGCCTCACCGATCCTCTGGTTAGGACGCATGGTAATGGGATCAACGATCATCCCGGACTCGCTCTTCTTGACCTTGTCGATCTCGATGGCCTGATCGGCAATGGAAAGGTTCTTATGGATGAAGCCGATCCCCCCCTCCCTCGCCATGGTAATGGCGGTCCGCGCCTCGGTAACCGTATCCATGGCCGCACTGACGAGAGGAATATTAAGGGCTATATTCCTGGTAAGCCGGGTCGATAGTTCGACATCGCGCGGCAAAACCTGGGAGTGGGCGGGGACAAGCAGAACGTCGTCAAAGGTAAGGCCTTCAAGAATAGTCTCGTCCAGCATGGCAGGCTCCTTTATCCTGGGTTAAAGATAGACGAACGGGGCGGGGATAAGCCAATGGCCGAATACCCCACCCCGGAAGATAGTTAACCGAAGAAATTAGTACAGGAGCTGCATCAAGTCAAGGGGAAAGGAGTTATAAAATTCCCATTTAAAGACAGTGGCTTCATCTCGGAATATATGGAGATTTATCCTTAATCTTTGCCAGGGTGGCGACTATGAGCTTGACGGCATTTTCCAGGTCGGAAAGGGCCAGCACCTCCACCGGCGTGTGCATGTAGCGAAGCGGGATTTTCACCAGCGCAGTGGCAACGCCGCCACGGGATATCTGCATGACATTGGCGTCGGTGCCGGTTGCCCGGGGGATACCGGTAAACTGGACCGGGATCTTCTGCTCCTCGGCAGTTGCTGCCAACAGGTCGAAAAGCGCCGGGTTGATGTTGGCCCCGCGTGGGAGAATCGGCCCCTTGCCGATCTTCACATCACCGTTGTGTTTCTTCTCCACATCGGGCTGGTCAGTGGCAAAATCGACCTCGACACAGATCCCGATATCCGGGTTCACGGTATAACTGCTGGTAGTGCCGCCGCGCAACCCCACCTCCTCCTGGACCGAGGAAACCCCGTACAGATCGACCGACAGCTTCTTCCTGGCGGAAGCCACCTGACGGAGCACCTCTGCCACCACGAAGCTACCTGCCTTGTCGTCGAAACCGCGGGATGTCACCCGGTCGCCGCAGAGCCGTTCGATCCCGGCGGCGAAGGTTATCGGGTCGCCGATCCGCACCAGTTTTTCGGCATCCTTCTTCGTCGCGGCACCGATATCAATGTACTGATTATCCAGTTTGGTGACCGTATCACGGTCCTTCGGCTCCATCAGGTGAATCGGCTTCCTGCCGATAACACCAGGCAGCCCCCCCTGCGCCGCATGCACGATAACCCTCTGGCCCGGGGTAAGATGCGCGTCAACCCCACCGATGGCGCCGAAATAAATGAAGCCGTTGTCATCGATATAGCGCACCTGCAGGCCGATCTCATCAGAGTGTCCCACGAGCATGACCCGGGGACGCTCCTTACCGGTCCCGGCGATCATGCCGTAGACGTTTCCCATCACATCGCTTGTAACCGTCGCCGACTTCTCGATATAGGCGCGAAACACCCTCTGAGCGGGCTGTTCATACCCGGACGGGCTTGGTGCTTCGAGCAGTTTTGTCAGAAACTCGAAAGATTCCTTGCGCATGAATACGGTCCTTTCCCTTTAACCAGATTTGATTTTTCGGCAGACAGCACGACCGGATCAGATCGGTAGCTTGTTCATCTGGGCCGGATCGAGGTTCTCCAGGAAATCGGCAAACCGCCGTTCGTTGCTCTCGCTCAGCACCACTTCGTCGTTAAGCGCATAGCGTGCCGCCCAATCGATAAGGTCTGACGACACCGTCAAAAGCAGCTTGCGGCACAACGCCACGTTCAGAGCCTCTGCCAGCCCGACACGGACCAGTTCCTCACGGGATTCTCCGGCAACGACAACCTTTGCCGTGACAGCGCCCCCCTCGTCCATCTCCAGGATCACGCGCGACAACGAGTAGCCGAGCTTTGTCATCAACGAGTCGAGAAAGTCCGGCCGGCCGGCCTTGTTGGTCAAATCCCGGCACAACATGTCGGCGGCTATTGAAACACCGTCCTTGAGACTTATCCAGAGCGGCACGGTATTGGCTCCGTCCGTATCCTTAAGCAGCACCACCGGCCGACGCGAAACAGTGTCGATTGTAAATCCGTAAACCGTCATCTCAACATACACGGCATTTTCCTCCAGCTGCAATGCACTGCTCAGAGCCCCTAAACAAGGCGCCCCAGCTGCGAATTCTGGTAACCTTCGATAATTTCGACATCCACCAGCCTGCCGACCAGCGAAATGTCACCGTCAAAGTTCACGATCCGGTTATAAGTAGTTCTGCCGAAAACCTGGCCGGTGCGCTTGCTTGCCCCTTCGACCAGAACCTCCTGCACCGTGCCGACCAGCGCCTCGCTGTACCGGCGGGTGATCTTCTTCTGGATCGCCATCAAGCGATCCAGCCGCTCGACCTTCATGTCGTACGGCAGGTCCCCATCGAAGTCGGCCGCAGCTGTCCCTGGCCGCTGCGAATACAGGAATGAAAAGATGTCCGAGTATCCGGTCTCTTCAACCAGTGACAGGGTTTCGGTAAAATCCTCTTCGGTCTCGCCAGGAAAACCGACAATAATGTCGGAGGTAATGGCGATATCGGGCCGGACGCTCCGCAGATCAGCCACCTTTTCCATATACTCCGGCCGGGTATAGCCCCGGTTCATCCTGGCAAGGACGGCACTGCTCCCGGCCTGGGCAGGGAGATGGATATGTGCGCACAGCTTCGGCAACTCGGCAAAGCAGTCGATCAGCGGCCTGGTGATATCCTTTGGATGCGAAGTAGTGAAACGGATCCGCTCGATGCCGTCGATTGCAGCCACCATCCGGAGCAGCCCGGCGAAATCCGGCTGGCCGGGATCGTTCAAACCGTATGAGTTGACGTTCTGGCCGAGCAGTGTGACCTCTTTGACACCGTTGGCGGCCATCAGGCGAATCTCGGCGACAATATCTGCGGAACGGCGGCTGATCTCTCTCCCCCGGACATATGGGACGATGCAGTATGAGCAGTAGTTGTCGCACCCCTGCATTACGGTCACAAACCGGGTAACCCCCCCAGAGCGGTCATCAACGGGAAAGAGCCCCATTCTGGTCTCGTTGTCGATGAAATCGACCTCTGCAAGCCGCCGGCCCTCCTCGGCGGCCAGGACGATCTGGGGAATCCGGTGCAGGTTATGCGTACCAAAAACCAGGTCAAGATAAGGAATCTTTTCCAGCAGCCGCTCCCCTTCCTGCTGGGCCACGCATCCCCCGACCCCGAACAGCAGGGCCGGTTTTTTTCTCTTGAGCGGCCTGAGGTTCTCCAGTTGCCGGTAAACCCGCTCCTCGGCCTTTGCCCTGACAGTGCAGGTGTTCAGGATGATAAGATCGGCAGCAGCGGATTCTTCGGTAAGCTCATAACCGACTCCAGCCAGCAGTGATGCTATCTTCTCAGAATCGCTCACATTCATCTGGCAACCGAATGTTTGCAGATACAGGAACTTCGGACTTTCCATGTTCGCCTCATTAAATTTTCGCTCTGGTATGCGATAGTACGCAATCTCACCCTTTGCCGTCAATAGCGTTTGCCGATTCTCAGGCACAACCGCTGCCGGTACGGTACAGGCCCATTCTTGCTGTTGCTTTTGAGCACTATTTGTATTACTATGCTCAGCCATTGCCAAATGGCATTAATCCCACCTAACATACAAGGAGTCATCCCCGAAATGCTCGGCATAATGCGTAAATACAAGGAATCAGTCGTAATCAAGGTGGTCTTTGTCATCATTGTAGCCTCTTTTGTCGGCACCATCTTTCTGGTCTGGGGCGAAGGCGGCTCCAACAGTGGCCCCAAGGCCTACGCCGCCAAGGTTAACGGGGGAAAGATCTCCCTGGAACAGTACCAGCGCTCCTATTATCAGCTGAGAGGGATCTACGAGCAGCTTTCCGGTAAATCACTCACTCCTGATCAGGAAAAACAGCTGGGGATAAAAAAAGCGGCTCTCGATAAACTGGTTGATTCCCTTCTGATCAGCCAGGAAGCCAGGAAAATGGGGATCAAGGTCACCAAAGACGAGATCGTGGCCGCGGTTGCCGCAGTGCCGGCCTTCCAGAAAGACGGGGCATTTGATTTCAAACTGTATCAGCAGACTCTCAAGTCCAACCGGCTTACGCCGCAGGAGTTCGAAGACGGCCAGGAAGAGGACCTGATGATCAAGAAAGCCCGCCAGAAGATCACCGATAAGGCTCAGGTTTCTGATGACGAGGCGCTGGCGGCCTATAAAAAGAGAAATGACAAGGTTGACCTGCAGTTCGTATCCTTTTCCCCTGCCGACGTCCGGGGCGAAGTCAAACTGACCGAGCAGGATCTGACTGCCTATCTCCAGGCACACCAGGAGCAGTTCAAGACCCCGGAGCAGATCAGCATCTCCTACCTGCTGGTCGATCCGGCTAAATTCACCGGCAAGGTAACGGTAACCGACGAAGAGGTTCAGACCTATTACCAGCGCAACATCGACCGTTTTCAGGGAAAAGGCGGCATCCTCCCTTTTGCTGAGGTAAAAGACCAGGCCAAGGCCGATGCAATCAAGGCAAAGGCCGCCAAGCAGGCTTATGAAGCAACCGCTGATGCCCTTAACAAGAATCTCAAGGGAGCGGATCTTGCTGCGGCAGCCAAGGGCCTCGGCGTGTCCATAAGCGAAACGCCGCTCTTTACCGCCGTAGCTCCCCCGGCCCAGCTGGCCGGCGAAGCGGAACTGGTCAAGCGCTCGTTCATGACCAAGCAGGGTGAGTTCGGGGGCCCGGTTGAAACGAAAAAGGGAATCTATATCGTCAAGGTCAAGGAACGCAAACCAGCGGCAGTACCACCACTGGCCCAGATAAAATCGCAGGTCGAAGCCCGCGCCGCCATCGACAAGGCGCAGGAACTGGCCAAGAAAAAGGCCGAAGAAGCACTGGCCGCCTTTGGTAAAAACAGTGTACCGGCCAAGGCCCAGGACTCCGGCCCGTTCGGTTTCTCCGAAAAGAGCCCGCTGGTGCCGAAAATAGGGGCATCGCCTGAGGTCATGCAGGCCGCTTTCGATCTCACTACCCAGGCTCCGGCAGCAAAAACCGTGTTCAAGATCAACGATCGCTGGTATGCAATCAAACTCAAGAACCGTATCGCTGCAGACACCGCCTCTTTCCAGCAGACCAAGGAAGAGCTGAAGAAGGAACTGCTTCCCAAGAAGCAGCAGGATGCCATCGCAGCCTGGGTCAAGGAGCTGAGGGCAAAGGCCAAGATCGACATCAACGCTGCTCTGATTACCGAGTAACGGCAACCGTTTTCAAATAATATACAGGAGTCTTTACATGGCCAAACCAATCCTGCAGACCGATTTCCCTGATCTCAAGCTTGCCGGCCGCGGCAAGGTCCGGGATATCTATGACATGGGCGAGGCATTGCTCATCGTGACCTCCGACAGGATCTCCGCCTTTGATGTCATCATGAATGAGGGGATTCCGGATAAAGGGTATGTCCTCACCCAGATCTCCGCCTTCTGGTTTCGCCAGATGGAGGAGATCATCCCCAACCATATCATCTCCACCGAGGTGAAGGATTTCCCGGCCGCATGCCGGAAATACGCCGAGCAGCTGGAAGGGCGCTCCATGCTGGTCAAGAAGGCCAAGCCCCTCCCTGCCGAATGCATTGTCCGCGGCTATCTCTCCGGTTCGGGATGGAAAGATTACAAGGCCACCGGCTCGGTGTGCGGCATAAAGCTGCCGGAAGGGCTGCTCGAATCATCCAAGCTACCGGAGCCGATCTTTACCCCTTCCACCAAGGCCGAGCTGGGAACCCACGACGAAAACATCACCTTCGAGCAGATGGTGGCAATGTGCGGGCGCGAGCTGGCCGAAAAGGTCCGTGACGTCACCATCAAGATCTACTGCAAGGCGCGCGATATCGCCGACAGCAAAGGAATCATCATTGCCGATACCAAGTTCGAGTACGGCATCTATAACAACGAGCTGATCATCATCGACGAATGCATGACCCCTGATTCGAGCCGGTTCTGGCCCAAGGACGGCTACAAGCCTGGCGGGGCGCAGCCGTCATTCGACAAGCAGTTCCTGCGCGACTACCTGGAGACCCTGGACTGGGACAAGACCGCGCCGGCGCCCGACCTGCCGGAAGAGATCTATCGAAAGACCGGGGAAAAGTATATGGAGGCGCTGGTCAGGCTTACCGGCAAAGGCAAGTAGATCTGATTATCAAATATAAAAAAGCCCCGGTTTCTCATTGCAGAAACCGGGGCTTTTTGCGTTCTGATTTCGGGATCAAGGCTATCAGATTCTCAGGTCCACCAACCCTCCAGAAGAAGATCCTGGCAAGGAACCTTCCGAAGCAGCCCCCGGCTGAGCCTCGCTCCTGGTAACGGTAGTGGTGGTGCCGCCGGCAACATAGGAACGCCCGCACTCTGGACAGATACTGTAATGGATCGTCACTGCCTGCGAAACCACTTTCCGCCCCTGCTCTCCCGCCTTTGCCTGCTCATTGTTGACATGCTCCAGCTCATGGGCGCGAACCGCAGATTCAGCAGCTCCGGGAGAAAGCCTGGTGGGGGACTGGAAAGAAACCGTGGGATCGTTCGACCGGTCCACGTATTTACGGTTCTTGCAGGTCTGGCACTCCTGGGGACCGGCGGCCGAACTGTTGGCGCTTACCCCGTCCGACGAGACTGCACTGTTTCCGTTGCTATTTACTGAAAGCGCCTTTGCTTCCGGCGAGATATTGACCAGATAGGCAGGAGTGGAGACAGGGGGACCGGGCAGGTAGCTGCTCTGCGGGTATTGCTGCGGGTAGGCAACCTGAGTTTGCCGTTGAACTGCAGAATTTGTGATCCCGTCAAGAGCCATCCCGATCCAAGAACGAAAACGGTCAGTTATAGTGGGATCATTATAACAATCTTAACAAGCTATTCCAACAATTATCCGATCGCTTCCAGACGCCGGAAATACTCTTCCCGGCACCAGTTCTCCACCTCGATCATGGCGCGGAACGCCTCGCCGAAATCCCTCCTGCCGATGGTAAAGACCCCGTGACCATACACCAATGCCCGGCCAGGCCCGTCAATGACCGGCGGCACCCGCTTGGCAAGCCCCCCGGCGCCGATCTCGCCGGCAACCACCGGCATCCCCCCCATGATCCTGACCTTGTCGCAGTCCCGCCAGCAGTCGGTGACGCTGCACCCCTGCTCCTCGCAGACCATGCTCATCACCACCGCGAATTTCGGGTGGCCATGGAGAATCGTCAGGGCACTACCGGTCTCGTAGATTCGCCGGTGGGCGACCAGTTCGCTGGAAGCGGTAATTCCGGTGGTGGAGGTATTCAGAAACGGCACCGGATCGATGCACCCCGCCAGTTCGTCCAGGCTGGAGGCGGTCTGGGAGATGTAGATGATCTCGCCGTTGCGGCAGGAGATATTGCCGAAGAACGAGTCCACCAGCCCCCGCTCCACGGTGTACCGCCCGACCCTCGCCATCTCGTCGAGGATCGCGCCATGATCGGTCAGCGGACCATCGCGAAAAGCCAGCCCCTCGGCGGTAAGCGGTTTCAGCCAACCGGTGCGGAACTCCCGGAACGCCTCGGCCTCCCCCTGAAGCCGGAAACCTTCGGCAAGCAGATCCTCCAGGTATTTGACAAAGGTTGAGTGAAAGACCGACGAATAGTTGATAAAGGCCTGCTCGACGGTCAGGGCGCCGGTGGCGATGATGCCGACACCCTCGACCACCACCCCTTTCCTGCTCCCGAGGATCGCGGCGATTCTCCCGGCCGGGTCCCCCTGCTCAAGTTCCGCTCGCCGGATAAACGGGATATCGTGGAGAAAGGTGCGCGTCTCGGTGTCGCGCGGCACGATAGCGGTATCGCCGGCCGCGGACCGGGCCACCAGGAAATCGGCAAACGGCAGGGCAGGCGTTGCCGCCACCAGGGCGAGACAGTTGAGCCTGGTCAGAACCGCCCCGGCAAGTCGCGCCAGTTCGATTTCCCCGTCAACGATCACGACATCGTCCTTGGCGCTAAAGGCGATCCGCCCCGGCAGTGCCGAGCGGTCTGCCAGCAGCTTGGCGGTATACTTGGCGATCTGGTCGATCATGGCTGTTGCTCCAGCCAGCTGCTGTCCGCAAAGGTTCCCTCAGGCGTAAGGCCGCGGATCCGGTAGTACTTCTGCAACTCTTCCTCGAACCGGTCCCGGTCCACCGGCGGAATTTCGATCCCCTCGCCGCTCGAACCGGGTTCGGTAAAGAACCGCGCCGGCAAAAAATCGTCGCTTACGGTAAAGCCGTTGGCACAGTTGTAATAACGTTCGGTCAGGCAGATCCGGTTGCCGATCTCTTTCAGCGCCTGGGGTGAATACTCCACACCGGTGGCGGCGCTCAAAAGCTCGCCATACTCCTCCAGCGTGGCGCCGAAAAATGAGAACTTGCAGGCCACCAGCGAATCGACCGCGGCATTGGTGTCCTCGGCGATCTTGATGATCCGCGCCTTGCCCGAGAACGAGAACCGGTCCGTCGGCACCGGTTTGCGCAGGATCTCGTGGGAGATCGGATAGGCGCGCAGATGGCAACCCCCCCCGGTTGCTGGTGCAGTATGCCAGGGCCATGCCGTAGGCCCCCCTGGGATCGTATGCCGGCAACTCCAGGGACTTGACGCTCATAGATAGTTCGGGGCGGCCGTACTGTTCGGCAAGCCGCCGCGACCCCAGGGAGAGGAGTTCACCGTCGCCCTGGCGATAAGCGGTCGCTTCCAGCAGGCGGGACAGCTCCCCGGCTTCGGGGAAACGCCCAGTCGCCTCGCCCCATGCGGCCAGGGTAGCGGCAGCCGAGATCGTATCCATCCCCAGCTCGTTGCAGAGCGTGTTCGACCGGACAATGGCCGCCAGATCGGCAATGCCGTTCAGTCCGCCGAAATGCGAGACCGTCTCGTATTCGGGAAGATGCTCTCCTTGTGGGGTGCTTTTTTTTGCACTGGATCGGGCAGCCGTAGCAGCCGTCCTTCTTTGCCTGGAAATCGCGCTTGATGGCCGGGCCCGAATAGTTATCAGACGCGGCAAACACGGTCTTGCGGAAGTTCTCGGTCGGGGCCATCCGGCGCTGCCGCATCAGGTCCACCAGCGCCGGGGTGCCGAACTCGGCGATCCCGAGTTCGCCGAAAATTACCGGTGATGCCCGGAAGAGCCGCATCACATCCGCCCGGGCATGTTCGAACCGGGCCGGATCAGCCAGCGGAGTCCTGGCATCGGCATCGACGGCTATCGCCTTCAGACCCTTGGCCCCCATCACCGCGCCGAGACCGCCGCGACCGACCGAGTTCCCTTCCCCCATCATGATATTGGCGAAGAGCACGCCGTTCTCACCGGCCGGGCCGATCGCTGCCACGCTGCCGCGCCCGCTGAGAAGCGATACGGTCTCTTTGACACGCTTCCCCCAGAGGTCGCCGGCCGGCAACAGTTCGGCAGTCTCTCCTGTTATTGACAGGACCGTTGGCGTAGCGCTGCGGCCTATGATCCGGAGCGCATCTATTCCCGCCCCCTTCAGACGCCAGGCGAACCGCCCGCCTGCGGAACAGTCGTAGATGGTCCCGGTAAGGGGCGATCTCGACACCACGGCCAGCCGTGCCGCAGTCGGAGCCTGGGTGCCGCAGAGCGGCCCCACCGCAAAGATCAGCGGCATATCTGGATCAAACGTGTCGAGCCGGTACGCGCCACGCATCAGCCTGACCCCGAGCCCCCGTCCGCCGAGATACTCGTGCAGGAAATGCTCGGGGATATTCGAGCGCCAGATCCGGCCCGAGGTCAGATCGACATTAAGTATTTTCCCGGTCCAGCCGTGCATAATCCTCACGTATGCTTCTCGTTACAAGCAGTGGTTTCATTCGCGATCGCTACGAACATTATTTGTACATGATTTGCGAAACAGGGGCAAGCATTGTGAGGCATTCTCACGGGAAGGGTAACCAAACGCCAGGGACCGCAGATGCAGGCAACCCGATCAGCACGCATCTAAAACAGTGGGGGTGCTATCCTCGAGGGTGGGTCATTTTTCAACGCCGATGACATTCGGCCTCCCGGCTTGATTTGTACCAATATGTATTATAAGATAATATTATATTGGCAGTGCCGGAGGTTGCATCATGCAAAAAAATACCAGCGTATCACTTGGCCCACACTACGAAAAATTCATATCCAATCAGGTTGCCCAAGGCCGTTTCGGTTCGGCAAGCGAAACGATCCGGGCCGGGCTCCGACTATTGGAAGAACGGGAAACCAAATTATCCTTGTTACGCCGAGCTCTCATTGAAGGTGAAGAAAGCGGCACGGCTGATTACTCTCTTAAAAGTTTAATTGATCAGCTCGACAACGAAGGCATCGATTGATGCCCGGTTTCACACTATCTAACAAGGCCCTGGCCGATTTTTAAAGATATTGGTCGCTACACTCAAGAACATTGGGGGCGCGAACAGCGTGACCTGTATCTCAGAATGTTGGATGCGTCCTTTCAGCAACTGGCTGCCAATCCGCTCAAAGGCAAGGATTGCAGTGATATTCGGGATGGCTATCGAAAATTGAATGCTGGCAGTCACGTCATTTTTTATCGGCAACAGTCAATCGATTCGATAGAGATAGTCCGCGTTCTACATGGTCGTATGGACATTGAGACCCGGCTTTCAGTGCCGTAATCCGGTTCATATTCCCGTCTCAAATTTCTCTTCTGAGTAATCTGGTTTTCCCGAATCTATTTCTTCTTTATTCCCGACGGTAATGAGGCGTAGTGGTGTAGTGGAGCGTCAGCGGAACGATAACCGTCTGCCGCCGATGGTTGGGCAGCTGTTTTAGGTCGGGGGTGTATGAGAAACGAAATCAATGCTGAATAACTTTCCCTTCAATGTACAAAGTATCTGCACTCAAATCAGCTTCATTGTCCCATTCAACGAAATATCCTCCGTTGTGAATACTCCGGAAAATCTCGATATTTTTAAGCCCTGCGAATGCTTCGCATCCGAGAAGCGGTTTGACATCGTGCCGGCGCTCTGCGCCGTCATCAAAGGCGATTTCTAGAGTCCAGTCATCATTAGCTCTGACAGCATTTATTTTTCTCATTATTCCAGTCCTTTAATCTTAAAAACGGTTTCTCCGGAGACTGCGAGTTGCCAATCAGCAAATAAGTCATCCCGGTGAATTTCAATCTATGCTTCCACAAGCTTCTGCTTCGGCGTTGGTAGCGATCCGTCAAGTATCCTGCCATCCTCAATGGCAAAGACTGCAACTTCTCCTTGATACTCAGCGTGGATATGGGGCAGGTTGTGCTGGTGATTGTCGCGATAGAACATCCTGATAATAACACCAAAGAACATTGAAATTGTTGGCATTTTGTTCCCTTTTGAATAAGAGCACGCTGAGAACTGACCGGCATAATTTTGGGCCGGTCCTCATCTCACAGTGAATTTAGAAGAAACTAGAAACACTTTCCGGTTTTTATTATGACCCGGCAGACCATCATGCCCTCAGAGCAGCTCCTTCGCCCCTTGCCGCTCCAGCTCCTCCACCACCTTCTTCACCTCCTGGGCGCGGTCGAGCGGGCAGACCAGCAGGGCGTCGTCGGTGTTGACTACTGCCAGTCCGTTTACCCCCACCAGCGCCACCATCTTGCCGTTGCCGTTGACCAGGCAGTCGGTGGCGTCAACGGCGATCAAGCGGGTGTCGTTCATGGCCACGTTGTTGTTGCCGTCGCTATCGAGCAGGTCCGGCAGGGCGCTCCAGCTCCCGACATCGCTCCAGCCGAACTCTGCCGGCAGCACCTCGACCTTTTCGGACTTCTCCATGATACCGTAATCGATCGACTCGCTCGCAATCTGCCCGTAAATGGCCTCGATCTGCGGCTTCAGGTCCCGAAGCTCCCAGATCTCCGCGCCGAATTCTAGAGAGTCCAATTCCCTGAACAGTGCCGGCATATGGATTGATATCTCCTCCAGGATGGTATCGGCCCGCCAAAGAAACATGCCGCTGTTCCAGTAGAAATTGCCCGACTCCAGGTACTCCAGCGCCTTTTCGAGGTTCGGCTTTTCCACGAAGCGCCGTACCGGATAGGGACCGGCGCCGCGGTACGATCTGTCCGCCTCTATATAGCCGTAACCGGTCTCGGGCCGGGTCGGGGTCATGCCCAGAGTTACCAGATAACCGTTGTTGGCGGTCTCCACTCCCGCTCGCAGAGCGCCCCGGAAACTCTCCTCGTCCGCGATGAAGTGGTCGGCAGGGAGTACCGCCATTACCCCCTGCGGATCGTGCCGGGCGATGACCGCTGCGGCCAACCCTATTGCCGGCGCCGTATTGCGCCCGACCGGCTCGGCAATGACGTCCAGCGGCACCCCGGTCACGAATGCCAGCTGTGCAGCGGTTGCGGACGCCTGTTCCGCGTTGGTCACCACCAGGATCCGCTTCGGTTGCAGCGGCAGCACCCGGTCGATGGTCCTCTGCAGCATCGACCGGCCACCGAAGACCGACATGAGCTGCTTGGGGGTCCTTTTGCGGGATAACGGCCAGAAACGGGTGCCGGAACCTCCGGCCAGTATGACGACGTACATGAATCCTCCGGATAAGATGCCGTAAAGCCGGCAGATGCAGGCAAAGGCAGTTCGGGATCAATTGGCCTGGTCTAAAGTCAGGATTTTGGGCATGGAGAAGGTGAAGGTCGTGCCTTCGGGCTCTATGCTGGTAAAGGAGATCTTTCCACGCAGATATTTTTCGCCGAACAGCTTCACGCTGTATGTTCCCATCCCGCGTCCGGTCCCTTCCTTGGTGCTGAACGAACGCCGGAACAGCTGCAGTTGAATGTCGCGGGGGATGAGACCCGGATTGTGTACCGAAAATATCACCTCGCTGTCGACATCGGCACACGACAGGGTTACTACCCCTCCCCTGGGGGTCGATTCCAGGGCGTTTTTCACCAGGTTGCCGAGTATCCGCCGCAAGATCTGCTGATCGGTGATCAGGTGACATGTGCAGACCTCGCCAAGCTGCATGATGCGGCCTTCCGCAACATCATGGCTGGAATAAAGGGCATGCAGTTCGTCGAGCAGTTCAGTGACCGCAACTGCACCCAATTCCGGCTTGAATTCGCCGCGCTCGGCAGACATCAGCCTCCGCTGGTGCAGAACCTCGTCGATGAGCCTCTTGGACAGATCAAGAATCCAGCGCCGGTACTCCTGTTCCTGCTCCGGCTCAAGCACTCGAACTGCGCTGTTGAGCAGCTCCGCGATCCCGTGGATTCCGCCGACCGTATTCATGACATCGTGGAAAAAGAGGCGTTCCAGCACGCTGCGCCGCTTCTCCGCACTTATGTCTCTCATTACAAAAAGGGTGATCGGCAGTTCGTCGATCTCGGCATAACTTGCCGTTACCTCGACATCGAGCTGCCGTTCCTCGGCATCACCCAGCATTATCTGGCATTCCCGGACATACTGTTCCTTGCTCTCCCGGCAGAGGAGTATCGCCCTGAGGGCGCCGCAGACCGAGCAGTGCATGCCGGCCCCGCAACCGTGCGGGCTCTCCTTGGCAAACAGGCAACCGAGTGCTTCACCGATCCGCTGACCGGCAACACGATCACTGTCGGCCCCGAACATGCTCATCAGCTTGGCATTCGCCATGATCAGGCGGCGATCGGAATCCAGGATCGTGGCCGGGTCGGGAATGGCGTCGAGCAGCACCCTCAACACCTTGCTGGTCGGTTCGCTGAACCGCTGCAGTTTCATTAATGTCGCGTCATTCGCCATTTGCACCCTTCCCGCTGCGATACTGCTTGATCCCTTTGTCAAAACTCTGCTCGATCAGGTTACGCTCGCTCTTCCCGCTGTAGTAATCCTTGAGAATCGGAATCAGCCAGGCGGCCAGGGCAGCCAAGACAACCAGAAACACCGCTACGGAAAGGATTTTCCTGAGCCGGCGTCTCGCCAGCTCTTCCGGGAGCAGAGGCACGTCTTCCGGAAGCGGTCTGCTCTGATTGCCGTTTAACTGCTGAATCTGCTGAAGCTGTTCGAGGGAGATGAACCTGATGATGTTCTCCCGGTCGCGTTCGTCAATGAAGTAGAATTGCATGGCAGTATAGTAGAAAGGCTCTACCGAGGAGCTGCTGATCACCGGGGCGGTCCAGACCACCTCAGCCACCACCTCCAGGATGTTGGGCTTGGAAAACGGTATGAAGAACTGCAGCGCCAGCCGGTCGCCGACCTGGAATGGCTGCGGCAGCTTGAGTCTGATGCCGTTACCGCTGATATTGGCGGCCAGGGGCTGCAGTTTGACCTTTAAAGATTCGCGCATCTGCTGGAATCGGGAGAGCTGATCCTGGGTCAGCGGCTTCATCATCGGTACCGCCTCGTTGAGCTCGCTCCAGTGCCATGCCCGAAACAGCCGGGCATCCTCCCACTGCTCCCGGATTTCGCGGCCGGACAGCGATCGGCATGACTGCCACGCCATCGGCAGGTAGGTTGCAATGCGAAAGAAATTCCGGCGCTCATAGATGAGCACCTCGCTGATCAGCCTGAGAGGGACAACCCTCCGGCTGCTTTCCGCAACCACGATTGCGCGGCAGCAGAGACCCGCCCCCTCCTTGCCGGTCACGAGGAGGAAAATCGTCCCGACCTCGATCTTCATCTCCTGGGGCAGGATGTCGCGGGAAAGACGAAGCTGGAGATAATCCTGCTCCATCTCGATGATTATCCCCCACTCGCGGAATATGGTCCCGTTTGCCAGGGGGATATCGATCCCGACCCTCCCCCCGACCTGATAATACTGGGAGTAATCAATTACCGGTTTTGCTTCCATATTCTCCCTTGCCGGATCAAAAGATGACAATCTGCCGCCAGGAAACTACAGCGCCCCCTCAGACTCGCACCGGTTGAAATCGTCCTGGAACCGGATGATGTCGTCCTCTCCCAGATACTCGCCGCTTTGCACTTCAATGATGACCAGCGGTATCATCCCCGGATTTTCCAGTCGATGGCTTTCTCCGATCGGGATGAAGGTCGATTCGTTTATGTTTACGGAGAACTCCTTTTCCCCGCAGGTGACTTTTGCCGTTCCGGAAACCACGATCCAGTGCTCGCTCCTGTGGTGGTGCATCTGCAGAGAGAGCCGTTTGCCCGGCAGCACTTCTATCCGTTTGATCTTGTAGCTCTTATTCTCTTCCAGAACCGTGTAGTTGCCCCAGGGTCTTTCACCACGTTCCATATCTATTATCCCTTCCTCTGTTTTAGGTATTGTTTCAGCGCTTCCTGCCATGGTTGCGGCGTAAAACCGGTATCAGCGGCCAGTTTCCCGCAATCGAGGGTGGAATAGAGAGGCCGGCGGGCAGGCCGGTTCAGCTTGTCCGTGGTAAGCGGGTTCAGGCGGATCGAGATCCCGGATTCCGCAAAGATTGCCCCCGCAAAATCGTTCCAGGAACAGAAGCCGCTGTTGGCGGCATGGTATGTTCCCCGGCAGTCGCGCTCGATCAGCGCCCGGATGGCAGCGGCTAGGTCTGCGGTCCAGGTGGGGGAACCGATCTGGTCGGTGACCACGGCCAGTTCGTCCTTATCTGCCGCCAGCTTCAGCATGGTCTCGACAAAGTTCTTGCCGTGCAATCCATAGAGCCATTGGGTCCTTACTATCAGGTGGTCGGGGTTGAACCTGGCATTCAGCTCGCCGGCCAGCTTGGACTCGCCATAGACGGAAAGCGGCCCGGTGGGATCGTCTTCCAGGTACGGCGAACCTTTAGCGCCGTCAAAGACGTAATCGGTACTCACCTGCACCAGCTTGGCCCCCACGCCGCGGGTTGCCATGGCCAACATGGCCACACCTTCGCCATTCACCTGCATGGCCAGTTCCGTGTTGCTTTCGCAGCCGTCCACGTCGGTATACGCGGCGGAATTCACCACAATGCGCGGCCGGAACCGGTCAATAGCCGCCTGGATCGACTCGAACGAGGTGATATCGATATCGGGGAGATCGATCCCCTGCACCTCGCCCGGAAGCTGCTTCAGCAGATCCTGGCCAAGCATGCCGTTGGCGCCCACAACTAAAATCATTCTCTATCTCTCCCCGTACTGTTTCTCGTAATATTCCCGGTAGCCGCCGGAGGTGACATGCTCGACCCACTCCTGATTGGCCAGATACCAGTCAATAGTCTCGGCGATCCCCTTCTCGAAGGTGTAGGACGGTTCCCACCCCAGTTCCCGCCGCATCTTCGACGCATCGATGGCATAGCGCCGGTCATGACCCGGCCGGTCTTTCACAAAGGTAATCAATTTGCGGTTCTCGCCAGGTTGCCGCCCGAGTTTTCCGTCCAGCAGGTCGCAGACGAGGTTCACGATATCGATGTTCTTCCACTCGTTGTTGCCGCCGATGTTGAAGACTTGTCCCGGCTTCCCCCCTTTGAGAACCGTCTCGATGGCAATCGAATGGTCCTTCACATGCAGCCAGTCGCGGACGTTCAGCCCGTCGCCGTATACCGGCAACGGCCGGCGGCCGATGATATTGCTGATCATCAGCGGAATCAGTTTCTCCGGGAAATGGTACGGCCCGTAATTGTTGGAACAGCGGGTGTTGAGCGTCGGCATCCCGAAAGTTTCGTAATAGGCCCTTACCAGAAGGTCAGCACCGGCCTTGCTGGCAGAGTAAGGAGAGTTTGCGGCCAGCGGCGTTTCTTCGGTGAAAAAGCCGGTATCTCCCAGGCTTCCGTACACCTCGTCCGTGGATACCTGCAGAAAGCGGAATGCCGGCACGACCCCTGCCTGCCAATGTCGGCGCGACTCTTCCAGCAGTACCTGGGTACCCAGGACATTGGTCCGGACAAAGATCTCCGGCCCGGTAATGGAACGATCCACATGGGATTCGGCGGCAAAATGAACCACCGCGTCGATCCTGAATTCAGCCAGCAACCTGCTCACCAGGCCGGCGTCGCCGATATCCCCCCGCACGAAGCGATAATCCGGATTCTCTTCCACCCCCTTCAGGTTTTCCAGGTTGCCGGCATAGGTCAGGATATCCAGGTTCACCACCCGGCACCCGGGGTTGCGGGAGATAAACGAGTGGATGAAGTTGGAGCCGATGAAACCGGCCCCGCCGGTCACAAGGACCGATTGGGGCGCAAACTGCTCAGGCATTGTCATTCTCCTTGTTCAGAATACCTTTACTTTACCAAGCCCGCCGATTCCCGCAAGGGCAAAGTTTACGAGGATTTCACGGTTATCGGGCCGGTCCCGGTACGAAAGAGCAATACTCCAGCACTGATGGCGGTACTCCACGGCAAAATACTTTTCCAGAAAGTCCCGCCGGTCGAAGGAATAACGGCCGGTGTACTGAAATACCAGGGGAGGCAGGAGATTAACGGTCAGGTTTCCTTCCAGGTAATCAAGGGCCCCGGCAATTCTCCGGTAACCTATCCCCGCTTCATTCCCCTTGCCGTCGTTCAAGGTTGCCGCAACGGCAGAGCCGGTAACCTCGGCACGATAGGGGGAAAAACGGCTGTCGGTTTCTATTGCCAGCATCTTTAAGGGACGGACAACCGCTTCGAGCCTGATATCGGTGAACCGGCGGTGCTCATCCGCGGGGTTGAGCAACTCCCGCCGCCCGCCGCTCAGCTGGTAGCCCTGACTGAGACGGAGATTGACCAGTTCCAGGTATTCGGCCCCGGTAGGGGTATCGAAGCGGCCGGTGACCGAGTTGGCCAGCGACCAGGAGACCAGGTTCTGGCCGATTACCCGGTCGTCGTAATCGAAAAACGGCAGGTTACCCTGGTCTTTTTCCTGGACAAAGGAGTAATCCAGAGACGGGGTGATGATATGCCTGATCCTCTTCAGCTCTTTTCCCTGCGCCTCGTACAGCCGGGAAAAGCTTGCCGCCCCACTGGCGCCTGCAACAGCCAGACCGGATTCCTTTTCCCCTTCCCCCTGCCCGGCAGACGCATGGTAGAACCGCTGCCGGTACCCGCCCCAGCCGGACAGCGCCAACCCTTCCGGCAGGTCGGCATAGTAGGCGACCGACGGCTGAACCGCAAACCGCTGGCCGATAACCCCCTCCCGGCGGTAGAAGTTGGTCAACCGGCTGTCGATCCCGGCAAAAAGCGGCAGCGCGCCCAGCCGCCGGCTGATGCCGGTCAGGGTCAGCTCGGGAAGCCGCTGCAGGGTGCGCTGGTTCTCGGTGCTGTCAAGGTCGTTGAGAATCCTGGTCTCTCCGGCAAGATACCAGGACTGCCAGCGCTTGGTCATTGACAGCGACGAATCCAGCGCCTGCCGGTTGTAATCGCCGCTAGCCTCGGAAAAATCGCGGAAAAACGACCGGTCGGACGCCAGATGGAGATCGACGTTGACATCGGTGCCGGAAGCGACCCCCTCCTTGATGCGGGCCCCGATCTCGGCCCGCTCCCTGGACAGTACGGTATCGTAGATGGTATATGCGATAACGTCCCCATGGCTGCCCCCTCTCCCGAGCCACGCCGCCTGCACCCCGGTCCCGACCCCTCTTTTGATCTGGAAATCCAGATCAAAGAGCGCTTCGGCGCTGGGAGAAACAGCCCAGTAGAACGGGAAGTCGGCGTAAAACCCCTTTTTGGTGGAGCTGCCGAGCCTTGGGAAGAGAAACCCTGACTGGCGTTCCCGCTTGACCGGAAACAACAGGTAAGGGGTATAGAATACCGGGATCTCAGCAACGGAAAAGACGACGTCGCGCCCTGAAGCCAGCCCTTCGACGGTCAGATCGAGCTCTCCGGCAGTGAACTTCCAGGAGGGGGGGTCGCTATCGCAGGAGGTAAAGGAACCGTTCGCCATCCGGTACTGGTCGTCCCCGGTCTTCTCGATCAGGGCGCCCTTGACCCTCAGGTTCCCTTCGGTGGTCCTGAGCGTGCCGTTCGTGGCCGAGCCCAGCCTCGAATCGAGCCCGATCTTCAGGGTGTCCGCCGTGAGGATATCGTCGGCCCTGATCAGTATGACCCTGCCGCTGGCAAGGGCCGAACGGAGCTTGTCGCTGTACTCGACCCGGTCGGCAAACATGGTGTAATTCTGCCAGTCGATCTTGACCTTCCCGCTGGCATTGAGGGTTTCCCCAGACTGCTCCTGGACAATGGAGTCAGCGGCAATCGTCACCTGGTCGAGGATTGATTCGGCGGCACCGGACAGCGGGAACAGGCAACAGGCCAACAATGCCGATATCGACCGTAGCAAAGAAGCGCGCACCATCACCCCCGCACCAGTTCGCACGGTTTGCCGAGCAGGAACGCCCTGGCCTCCCCCACGGTAAAAAGCGATCCGCACACGAGCACCAGATCATCCGGCCCTGCGGCGGCCAGCGCCGCCTGCACCCCTTCGGCAACGGTGCCGGCTACAGTGCATTCCATGCCGATCCGTTGCACGGCCGCAGCAAGTTCCCCAGCCGGCATGGCGCGTTCCAGCGCCGGCGCAACACAAAAGACCTCTGCAGCATGGGGGAGCAGCGGAGCGAGTATGGCAGCGACATCCTTATCCTGCATTACCCCGATCACCATGATGATCCGTTTCCCCGGGAATTCGGCCAGCGCTTCGGCGAGCACCCGGCTGCCGCCGGGGTTATGCGCGCCGTCAAGCATCAGATCCGGCGCAGTCGCGAACAGTTCCAGCCGTCCCGGCCAGGAAGTGGTGGATAGCCCGAGCCGGCAGGCTGCGGCATCGGCAACAAAACCGGAGTCGGCTAACAGTTCGGCGGCACAGAGGGCGCATGAGGCGTTCGCGGCCTGGTGCCGGCCATGAAGGGCCGGTTTCAGGCCGGTGATGCTGCCGCGGACCCCCCAGTAATCGAGAAAGTCATCACGCCAGATTGCGGTAAATTCGCGGCCGGCAACATGGAGCGGGCTTGATCCGGCAGCGGCATACTGCTCAATAACCGCCATGGCTGCCTCGTCCTGGCCGGCACAGACAACCGGGCGGCCGGGGCGGATAATACCGGCCTTTTCCCGGGCGATTGCCGCCAGGCTGCTGCCAAGATACTCGCAATGGTCGAGGCTGATCGGGGTTATGATCGAGACCAGGGGATCGGTGATATTGGTCGAATCGAACCGCCCCCCCATGCCGGCCTCCATGATGGCAATGTCGATATGCTGTTCCGAGAAATATTGCAGCGCCATGGCAGTGACGATCTCGAAAAAAGTGGTCCGGGGGGGCGCGGCAGCCATAACCATGGCAGTGAGCCTGACCACATCGTCTTCAGGGATTTCCGCGCCGTTGATCCTGATCCGCTCGGTAAAACTGATGAGATGTGGTGAGGTGAAAAGCCCGACCCGGTAGCCTGCCGTCGACAGGATAGAAGAGAGAAAGGCCGCAGTAGACCCCTTGCCGTTAGTCCCGGCAACGGATACCGTCCGGATTTTCCGGTGTGGATTGCCTAACTTGGACAGCAGGCTTGATATTCGTTCCAGCCCCGGCTTGATGCCGAAACGTGCCAGTCCGTAGATCTGCTCAAGAGTTTCCTGATAAGTCATCGCAGGCGGATTATAGGGAAATAGGGGGGGAAAGTCGAGGATTTTGGGCGTAGCGCAAGCTGTAGACAGGGAAAACCTCCGAGATCCCGAAGACCCCGGAGGTTTAGCCGGTTTACGCCTTAGGCCGGTAAAGCATTGACAGTATGCTGGCAACCTTCCGGCGCATATCCTTGCGCTCCACAATGATGTCCACCATGCCATGGTCGAGCAGATACTCCGCTCGCTGGAACCCTTCCGGCAGTTTCTGCCGAATGGTCTGCTCGATTACCCTGGGCCCGGCAAAGCCGACCAGGGCCCTGGGTTCGGCAATGTTGATATCGCCGAGCATGGCGAAACTTGCCGTAACGCCGCCGGTGGTCGGATCAGTGAGGATGGACAGGAACGGCAGCCCCTTTGCCTTCAGCCTGGCCAGGGCCGCCGAGGTCTTGGCCATCTGCATGAGAGAGAGGATACTTTCCTGCATCCTTGCTCCACCTGACGCGGAGACAACGATGACCGGGGTATGGTTCTTCACGCCGCGCTCAATGGATCGGGTGATCTTCTCCCCGACCACGCTCCCCATGCTCCCTCCCATGAACGAGAAGTCGAACACCGATATATCCACCGGTATCCCTTCGATCTTCCCTTCCCCGCAGATTACGGCATCCTTGGAACCACCCTTGGCAAGTGCGACGTCGATCCGGTCCTGATAGCTCTTGGAATCCTTGAACTCGAGAAAATCCACCGACACCATGCCGGCGTCATGCTCCCGGAAACTCCCCTCGTCCAGCAGGATATCCAGCCTTTTGCGGGCAGAGACCCGGAAATGAAAGGAGCATTTCGGGCAGACATTGAGATTGTTCTCGATCTCTTTCGAGATGATCACCTCGCCGCAGTTTGAACATTTGGTCCAGAGACCTTCAGGAACTTTTACCGTTTTTTTCATCAGCAGGCGCAGCCTGACCTTTCGATTTTCTGAACCAAGCCATGATTATTTCTCCTCTATTTAAGGCATAGTCAATTTATTTAGTCTGGTTAAACGCGCTAGATAACAGAATTTGGTTGCCGAGTCAAGAAAAGCCTGCCAACCTTCAGCTCATCCCCTGTTTCAGCGCTGCCACGTTCTCAGCAAGCCGTTGTTCGAGAGCAACGCCATGAAACTGCTCGAACAGCTTGACCAGAGCGCTCCCTACCACAACACCGTCAGCGATTTCGGCGATCTGGGCCGCCTGATCCGGGGTCGAGACCCCGAAACCGACCACTACCGGGAGTTTCGTGCGTGTTCTTATCTCGGCAACACGATCCGCAACCGAGGTTTCCACCTGCTTCCGGGCACCGGTTACCCCGGTCACCGAGACGTAATACAGAAATCCGCTTCCGAGTGCCAGAACCTTCTTCATCCTCTGGCCGTCCGAAGTTGGGGTCAGCAGAAATATGGCGGTTATCCCGGCAGCAGCGGCAATCGATCTGAAACCGGCGGACTCCTCGGGCGGCAGGTCAACAAGGAGCACCCCGTCAACCCCTGCCTTGGCTGCATCCGCGACAAAACGCTCCGGGCCGTATTGCAAGATCGGGTTGTAATACCCCATCAGCACCAACGGGACCTCGGTTTTACGCCGGACATTTTCCACCAGTGCCAGAATCCCGGCCAGCGTTGTGCCGCTAGCAAGCGCCCGCTCCGATGACAGCTGGATGGTAGGGCCGTCGGCCATCGGGTCGGAAAAAGGGACACCCAGTTCGATTATGTCGGCTCCGGAGTTTTCCAGCAACGGGATCAGCCGGGCCGTGGTTTCAAGGTCAGGGTCTCCGGCTGTGATGAATGTAACCAGTGCCTTCTGCCCCTCCTTTTTCAGTCGCTTGAACGTTTCAGAAATTCGCCCCATGAATCAACCCCCAACTCTTCTTGCATTAAAAAACCCCGGCCAGGAACAGTACCGGGGTATTTCGACCGGTGGCGCAGTATAGCAGCATTCCACCCGGCAATCAATCATTGCCCTTAGTTGATTATTAAACCACCTTGTACGCGCTCATCTCCTGCTGGAACACCTCGGACTGGTCCGCAAGCCCGGTGACCGCCTCCTCCAGCACTCTGGTCGCATCCATCGTAATCTGGGTCGACTGCTGGATATCCTTGACCGCATGGACGATCTGTTCACTGCCGCGGCGCTGCTCATCGGTCGACTGTTTGATCTGCTGGATCATACCGGTGATATTCTCCGTAGCCTGGGCGATAAAGTTGCCGACCTTGGCCTGTTCCCTGGTGGAGCGCCTGACCTCGTTGGTCAGCCCCTTCATCTTCTCCACCGCGGACATGATCATGTCGCTCCCTTTACCCTGCTCCGAAGTGGCCTTGGCAATCTGGGTAACCATTTCCGAGACCTGCTCCATGGCATCGCGGATCATCTGGCTCCCCTTAGACTGCTCCACAGTTGCCTTGGCGATCTCTTCCATCCTTTCGGTCGACTTCTGGACCCCGATGACGATTTTGTTGAGCGCCTCACCCGACTGCTGGGAAAGCATTTCCCCTTTGTGGATGCTCTTTTCCGCAAGCTCGATGGAATCGACGGCCCGGCGGGTCTCGTCCTGAACCCCCTTGATGACCTGGGAGATCTCCCTGGTTGAGCTGCTGGTACGTTCGGACAGCTCCTTGATCTCGTCAGCAACCACCGCAAACCCCTTGCCGTAGGAACCGGCCTGGGCTGCAATAATGGCGGCGTTGAGCGCCAGGAGGTTGGTCTGTTCCGCAACCTCGTCGATAACGAGCAGGATCTTGCCGATATCCTCTGCCTTTGAATATAGAGACTCGATCGCATCGGAAGTGATTCGCGCCGCACGCCGGATTTCGTTGATCCCCAGAATGGTCGCGTCCACTGAGCTTTTGCCCGACTCCGCATCATTACGGACTTCATTGGAGATGACCACCGTATCCAGGGCGTTCTTCTCGACCTGTTTGATGGAACTGTCCATTTCGGCTATGGAACAAGCCGTGGTAGTGGATGCGTCCATGAGCTTTGAAACATTGCCGCCGATCTGCTTTACCGACGCAGCCATCTGCACGATCGAGGAGCTGACCTCTTCGACCGACATCGCCAGCGTTTCCACGTTCAGGGCAACCTCTTCGATGCTTGCCGCCATTTCGAGGATCGACGAAGAGCTTTCCGAAGCCGATCCCGAGAGTTTGTCCACGTTCTCGCCCACCCTCTGGACCGAATTGCTGATCTCGATAACCGCATTCGAGGTCTCGCGAACGCCGTTTGCCTGAACCCGGGCGGCACTGCTCACCTGCCGGGAGGCATCGGTGATCTTGTTGGAGATGTTGTGCAACTCACCGGTGGAACGATTGATATTGAGCACCATTTCACAGAGCCGTTCGACCATGGTGTTGAAATCGCTGCTCAACTTGCCCAGCTCGTCTCCGGAGTCGATCGCGACCCTGACGGAAAGATCCCCTTCCGAACTGCGATCCAGCGCATACCCCATTTTTTTGATCCGGGAAACGATATATTTCGTGATCAGAACCCCTAAAAGGATTGCGACACACACAGCCACAACAATCGCTACCAGGAACATGAACGGCGCGATGCGCTGAATCCTGTTGATCTCGGTGTTGGCCTGGGTGATAAGCGTTCCGACCGCAACCATCAGGTCGTCCACCCTTTCCTTGGACTTGTCGGAAGCGTCTTTCAGGTCGGTCTCGACCAGTGAATGCAGTTTTTCATTGGAAAGGACATCAGCAGCAGAGGCGGCCAGGAGCTTCCCCTTCAATGCGATGACCTCTTCGGCAAGCGTTTCGAACTTCTCCCAGCTCTGCAACGCTTCCATGGTGCGCTGTTCGATCACGCCACCCTTGGGAGCCGGCTTGATTCCCAGCTTCTTGTTCCCTTTGAGGATCACCTCGCACTGACTGCGAAACAGATCCCTTTTCATCCGGTAGTCTTCGGAATACTCCTCGAACCGCACCGAGTCTTTATGGACAAATGCCGCCTGCATCAGAAAAACCCGGCACTCTTTCTGGGTAACACCCATGAGCAGCACGATCTTTTGCTGACTGGCCAGGTTCTGCAGCATGTCCTGGATCCGGTCTCCGATCCCCTTCATGCTGATGGCGCCGAAAATCCCGGTAATGCCGACAATCAGCGCCATGATCATGAACGAGCCGATCAGCCTCTTGCCGAGCTTGACATTATTTAGCATAGACGAAATCCCCTGCTGTAATCAGACAGTTGTCCTATTTGGAAGCCTCTGTGAGCATCCAGTTCATCAGGTCGACACAGGCCTTTACCTCTTGCTTGTTCATGTTGGAATCCGGCTTGCGCATCATCTTAACGCCATAGGCCCTGGTGGCGCTCCGATCGAACGGCTGCCCGGAAATCGGGGCAACGCCGGTGGTGATCGAGACCACGGTGCGCTCCATGGTATGGCACTTGATGCATTTGACCTTCATGATTTCCCAGTTGGGCCTGAACTGGGCCGGGAAACCCGAAGGGTCAAAGGTAAGCCTGTCCCCTTTTCCCAGAGTCTTTAGGGCGGCATGACCCTGGGTTGCCATCATCGTCAACAACAAGACCCAGACAAAAAATACTACTTTCATAACTCCTCCCGATTATTTTTAGAAACTGAATGACAAGCCGACATTGGCGACCTTGTTGTCGGCTATTGTCGGAGTCACATAATCTTCATACCGGTATTCGAGAACCAGGCGAATGTTCTGCAACGGCGAGTACGCCAGATAAGGCGCATAGACATGCCGTTCAGAGACATAGGTCTGATCGAACAGGTACTCGTATCTCATTGCAGCTATGACATTGGTGTCAAACATATATTCCGCCTCTGTGGAAACTGCAAGAGAATTGATATAACTCCTGGCCGAGCTGAAGAAAGGATTACTGTCCCTCCCCTTCACACCGCTCGCACGGAGCCGGAACTTCTGGTACAGCATCTCCAGATCAACGCCAAGCCGGTAATAATCGTTGAAATTCTCCCCGACACCGCCGACGATGTTGGCGTTACGGCCGGAATAGCCATATGCGGCAACCATTATGGAGAGGTAATCCCAGATACTGTCGCTGTCCAGGTCGATCATCGGTTCGTTGCCCAGGAAATCCGCACCGCCGATCTTGAATGACAGATGACCGTAACCCTCCTTATTCTTCTGACCGTTGCGATCCACAACGCCTGCAGCCATAAAGAGCCGCTTGGCAACGACGGCATTGAGTTCCAGGCCATCCTGGGGCGAATCAATGGTGAACGGAGAATTGCCGACCGTATATGCCTGAGTCGCGAAAGAGGAAACCGAAATCTTGTTGGAAGACTTCCAGAGGCTGAGCTTGGGCCGGAACCGGCCGATCTTGATGTTTAACGGGGTGTCCAGGGGATGCCGCCACGTCAGAAACAGTTCATTCAGTTCAGCCCCGTTGTTTTTAGGGACATTGGCGTTACTTGCCAGCGTATTGCCGGATGAAGGGTTGTAAACCCCTTCGCTGTACAGGGTGTATTTGGCAAAAAACCCGAACTTTTCACGGAAGTTGCCGCCGGCCTGCAGAACGAATGCGCGGGTTGAAAAGTCGAATTCGCCGTTGTTCGGCGCATCTTTGTTGTAACTGGCATTCAGAGTTGCCGTTGCCGAAAGGGGGAGTTGTTCCGGAATCGCGGCCAGCCAAAGCCCTTCATTCTTACCGCCTGGCCCACCACCTTCCTTGGACGCAGCAGATTCAGGGGTTTGCGTCTTCAGTTTTTCAAGAAGCGCCGGGTCGCCACCCCCGCCAAGGATTACCGGAGGCGCCGGTTTTTCAACCTGCATTTTGGTATGGGTGTAGACATAGCTGTTTTTCAGGAAAGCTTCGCCATATTCGTTGAGTTCAGGATATATTGTGTGGCAGGTAGTGCATTCCACCTTGTGCTGACGGCTGAACGCCGGTATTGCGTGGGCTGTTCCGGCATAAGACCAGAAAACCAGCATAGCGGTTGCGGCAAGCAACAGTTTTCTCATATTCCGCATATAACCCTCCTGATTGGATAACCGAACTCATACGCATGTTGCCGGCAGACAATCTCTTTTACTGCCGTTAAGATCCGTGGCAACCGTTGCATTTGTCCGGGCCCAACAAAATTGCTTCGTGGCACCCCCGGCAGACCTTGTGCGCCCATTCCCTGCCGAGCCCTTTGATCTTTCCACCCTTGCGGTCGTGGCAGGTCTTGCATTTAATGCCGCCATCAACATGCATTTTATGGCTGAAAACTACATTCCCTGTTTTTGCCGGGAAGGTAAGCTTATCCGGCATGTCATTGTCCGCCGCTGCTGCCGATGCAATAAAACCAAACAGCATCACTGGCAATACGATGCTTCGCATTGAGAATACCCCGTACGGAAAGATTGTCCACTGCATTAAAACCCGTATCGGAGCAACTCGGAAAAATTTTAATCCAACCTTCAGATTGATCCCGTTTTTTTTGCATTTTCCCGAATCAGCAGTACAATGAGGTCTTGTCAGTGTTCCCTGCCCGAAGACAGGGCAAAGCTACATTGTATGTTAACACAAACTAAAGTAATGAAAAGCCGCAGCCGATACCTTTCTTTCAAGAACCTCACTATAAATGCCTTGCGGCAACGACAAGGAGAATGCATGGCAGGCAATCGAGTGAACAAATACGGCATTCTATGCCTCTTTGTGCTGATAATAACAGGCTGCAGCGGCAATTCCGCTCCCAACTCTGCCGCGATTTCAACACTGGCGGCCTCGCAAAATTGCATCAACTGCCACGAATCCACCGCGGTTTCGTCGGTAACCGGCGAGAAGATCACTACTGCATGGCAACTCTCGGCGCACAACACCTTAAGCAGCGCCAACAGTTCGGGACGCGGCGCCGGCTGCGGCGATTGCCACGAACCTGAGGCCGGGCATCCGAACAGTTGTTACACCTGCCACGGCGGTAATAACCCGGCCAGCGGCCCGCTTGTGCAGCATAATCCCGACCGGGCCGGAAAATGCCTGAAATGCCACGGCAGGGATTTCCCTGACGATATTCTCATGACAAACGCCAGCACCCATTTCCGTATCATGAAATATCGCACCAACCGTTTCACCAACGGCACAACCAACCGGCCTTCGTATGTAAGCGGGCAGTATACGGGCAGGTGCCGCGCTTGCCACAACCCCCACAATCCAACCAAGGATATGGCATACAACCGGGCATGGGCTGAAGGTGGGATGGCGGATACGAATTCCGGCGCGTTCGGCAGCAGGGATTTCAAGAGCTTTGGTACTGACCTGCCAGCAAACCAGGCATTTTTTGTCACAGCACCAGCCGCTTCATCGGGGAATTCGAACGTTGCCGGCTCAATCGGGTATTCGCCAGGATGTGTAAGGTGTCACACGACAACGGGGTTCAAAAAGTTCGTATCTTCGGGTTTCATGGACCTCAAGCCATTCGGCAACGACTTGAGCGGTCCATATACAGCATCCAGTGACCTGAGCAAAGAGGTGGTCTCCTGTGATGCCTGCCACACCAGTTACAATTTTGCGGTAAGCACTGTTCCGCAAGTCACCATATACTACAATTTCTCGGCAGCTGCCGCCGGTCCGCCTGAAACCAGAAAGTACAACAACCATCCCGTCACATTTCCAAGCATAGGGCCATCTAACGTCTGTATCCCGTGCCATGCTGGAAGAGGCAACGGCGCTATCATAAAAGACCCGGACGGAGGGGTCAGCCTTACCACCATGGGACTTAATTTCAGCAACACCAACAGCCCCAGCGGACACGATTTCAGCGGTGCTGCAATGCTGATGGCAAAAAGCGGTTATGAATTCTCCGGCAAGGAATACCGAGCGGGCATCGGCGCAGTAACTAACCACGATGCCCCCAGCGCAGGTGATGGCAGAGGGCCGTGCATCACCTGTCATATGAACCCGGGCGAACCGGAATCGCACCACTTCATGGCTGTCGAGCATGGGGCGCAATTCCCAATCATAGGCTCATCCCTGGCCTGGACCAGGCTGTACAGCGTCAGCGCAACAAGTCCTGCCGCCTTGACGATTCAAAACCTTGTAAGCAAGAGCTGTAATTCCAGTTCCTGCCATTCAGGAACCATAACAACCGGCACCCTTAACGAAGACAAGGAGGGGTACATATCCGCCCTTGCCGCCCTCAACAAATGGGTAAGACTGGTTCGCAACGTGCCTGCTAAACCCCAACTTCCGTTTAACAGTTCAACGAACAAAGCAAGGTCCGCGACCAAATGGGATTTTCTCGGTACCGGCACCGGTCCCGATCTCATGGGAGCCGCCTTTAATCTGGGACTCATGAACAATGAACCCGGCTCATACGTCCACAATCCTCTGTACGCAAAACGGCTGATCTATGACTCCATATTCTGGCTCTGCACAACGGCAACAGATCCTGCTCTCGGGACTCTGCAGTATCCTCAGGATCAGCAGACTAATGTCGCCGATGCAATTCAGTACCTGGTCACAACAACTTCCAGGACACTTGAGACCATCTCCGGGGTGAGCAACTCGGAAGTAAGTGCCACAATAACCCAGCGCCAGGCTGATTACGCCATTAGATGGCTCTACGGCACGGATCGCACTGCCTTGACTCCTTCTGGCAAACTGAAACGTCCGGGTGACGTCTGAGGCAGCGATTAAAGACCACGTAAAAAGCCGTCCGGCGTATTCCGGCGGCTTTTTGTTATCTTTACTATTCTTATTACTCCAACTGGTTACCGATAATGTTCCGAAGCTGTGAGGTAGATCAGGATGGCCGCTCAATCCGGTAGCGCAGGTCGGCACGCTGGGGAGCAGCCTTGGAGATATCGGCAAGGATCTCCTTGCGGATCTGCCTCCGTTTCACCTCGTAGGCATCAGCCTGGGGGCCGACGCCACAATAAAGTTTCTTGGCCCGGACCAGGTTGCCGTTGGCCATGGCCAGTTTGCTGGCCAGCTCTCTCACTGCCGCTTCGGCACACTTCTCGTCATTCAGCATCTCTTCCGGCGAGTAGCCATGGCTTGCCGCCCGATGCGGCATCAACTGCCAGACACCAAGAGCCCCCTTGTGAGAAACCGCCTTGCCAGACAGACCATGACCGCCGGTCTCCACCAGGGCTATTTCGGCAATGTCTATCGGAGCAAACGGTGTTCCCAGCGTCTTCAGATAACAGAGCGCTGCGAGCCACCGGGCCCGTTCAGGGTCGGTCCGACGGGCAAAAGCTGCGGCAATGGCAGGAATCTGCCCCTTGCGGTCCTCAAGGGAATTACCCTTTTCCATCACCCGGCGAATCTCCAGGTCCAGTTCCGAATCAACCGCCACGACCGGCGGTGCGGCCTGCCGGACCAGATTGTTACACGATGAAATCCCGGCTGCCATCAGAATGCCGGAGACTCCAATAATACATCCATAGATTGTTTTTCTGTTCATAAGTAAGATTTTGGTCGGTGTTATCGGCTTTGCCGGACGGCCCCTCGGACCCTCTGCTGCTCTGTTCTCTTCCGGCTGAAATCCCCCTTTCCCCTTGTAATATAAAGCAGTTATCAAATGTGCGCGTTCAGAAACGCCAAAAGGCCCCTATTCCTCCGGAGCCTTTCACTTTGCCTGCATTTCTGACAGGCTGCAAAGTTATACTTTAGATAACGTCACATGTCAAACGTTTTATTTATTTTAGTAACTCATTTCAACTAGTTAGACCCAAATTACCTTGCTTTCCCTATAAAACCACCCCCATGGCATCGGCCACGGTATGAATATCCTTGTCACCCCGGCCCGACAGGCAGGCAATGATCGCGGTATCATTCGGCAACTGCGGCGCAAGCCTGACCAGATGGGCAACCGCGTGGGAAGATTCCAGCGCCGGCAGTATCCCCTCGGTCTCGGTAAGGAGCTTGAAGCCGGCCAGGGCCTCGTCGTCGGTCACGGAAACATACTCTGCCCGTCCGGTGTCCTTGAGCCAGGCATGCTCAGGCCCGACGCCCGGGTAGTCAAGCCCGGCGGATATGGAATGGGCATGGGCGATCTGGCCGTGGCTGTCCTGCAGAAGATAGGTCATATTGCCGTGGAGCACACCGACTTTACCGGCACAGAGCGGGGCAGCGTGCTTCCCGGTGGGGATGCCGAAACCTGCCGCCTCGACGCCGATCATCCTGACCCCGGTGTCGTTCAGGAACGGGTAAAAAAGCCCCATGGCATTGCTCCCGCCGCCGACCGCAGCAACCAGGACGTCCGGCAGACGGCCTTCCGCCTTTCTGAACTGGGCCTTGGCCTCGCGGCCGATCACCGACTGGAAATCCCTGACCATCTCGGGATACGGATGCGGACCGGCAGTGGTGCCGATGACGTAAAAGGTATCATGGACATTGGTCACCCAGTTCCGGAGCGCCTCGTTCATGGCGTCCTTCAGCGTGGCCGTGCCGGCGCTGACCGGTGTGACCTTGGCGCCGAGCAGCTTCATCCGGAAGACATTCAGCGCCTGGCGCCGGATATCCTCCTCCCCCATGAACACCTCGCACTCCATCCCGAACAGCGCGGCAATAGTGGCCGTAGCGACGCCATGCTGGCCGGCCCCGGTCTCGGCAATCACCCGCCGCTTCCCCATCCGCTTGGCCAGCAACCCCTGGCCGATGGTGTTGTTGATCTTGTGCGCCCCGGTGTGGTTAAGGTCTTCGCGCTTCAGGTAGATCCTGGCCCCGCCCAGCTTCCGGGTGAGATTTTCGGCAAAATAGAGCGGGCTCGGCCTGCCTACATACTGTTTCAGGTAGTACCGGAACTCGGCCCTGAACTCGGGATCGTTCCGGTATTTCCGGTACGACTGTTCCAGTTCCATCAATACCGGCATGAGTGTCTCGGGCACATAGCGTCCGCCGAATTTGCCGAAATGGCCTTGTTTATCGGGTAGTGACATACTTAATCCTCAATGTTCGAAAATCGTTCAGCATCGCTGCTGATACTCGGATGGCGACATACTAGCAACATTGCGCGATCAAAGCAACCGGAGTAATGACGGTTGAGATCCCCGTCTCGCTGTCATAACCGGCCAACTACCGCTCCGGAATCTGTTTTGCGCCGCATTTATTGTCTAAGAATTATTTAAGATGACCGGGATACTGTCGATATACTCTTTCATGGCCACAAGGGTCATATCAAACTTCCGGGAGGGAGAACTAAATGAAGAGATCTGCTGTAGCTGCGACCGGACTGCTGTTAGCCATATCAACAACTGCAGTAGCCGCGGAATTCCAGCCGATGGGAGCGCTAGGCATCGGCGGCGCAGGGGTTGCCCGCACCTACGATGCGAATGCGCCTTACTGGAACCCGGCTGGACTCGCATTTAACGAAAAAGACTTTTCCAGCAGGATCGACGTCAGTGTCGGGATCAAGGTCAATGACGGCCTGGCCGACAACGTGGACCGGCTGGACAAAATAAACTTCGACAACATCAAGCAGATTTCCGGAACAACTAGCCTCCAGAACGTTACCGATACCATCAAGGCAATCACCATTCTGAACGATATCAAGGCAAAGAAAGGGACCCTGGGCATAAACGGCAACACGGTTCTGGGGTTCCAGTACAAGCATTTCGCCACCGGCGCGTTCGGAACCATCGAAGGGTTTGCGCAACCGCAACCCGACACCGTGAACATTGTTCCGCAAAGCGGCGTCAATACCCCGGTCACGCCAACCGAGTTTGCGACCCCGTTTGCCGGCAGTCCGGCATCGTCGGTCTTTTTCTCCGCCAATCAGCGCTCGACTATCGATACAGCCCTGCTGGCCAACGGCTTCAGTGCCGGCCAGGCACAGGACATCATTAACGGCACCGATGCCAGACTGGCCGGCTCCGGGCTTTCTTCCCAGGCCGTTGCCGATACCTTGATCAACCAGGTGACCACGATCAACTCAGCGACTGCCGCCAACCTGCTCGAAAACAACACCACTTCGGTCCTGACCCGCAGCCTCGCCTATATCGAATTCCCCTTCTCCTATGGTCTCCCCTTCAACTTCGGTTCCTGGGGCGTCCTCGGCATCGGCGGCACGGCCAAGGTGATTGCCGGCCGGGTCTACCAGGCCCAGACCTTCCTGCTGCAGGACAATAAATCGGTCAGCTCCAGCGATATCACCAAGGACATGACCAAGAACTTCAAAGACTCGGTCAATGCCAGCTTCGACCTGGGGGCGCTCTGGCGCTACAATAAGATGCTGAACATCGGGATCGTGGCCAAGAACCTGACCGCACCCGAATTCGACGCCCCGGACCTCAAGAAGAAAGACGGGTCCTTCGACCGGTCCGGCGGCAAGGTAAAGCTGGCGCCGCAGGTGAGATTAGGGGTCGCGATCGATCCGTATGAGTGGCTTACCCTGGCGGTTGACCTGGATCTTACGGAGAACGAAACGGTCCTGAGCGCCGACAACTTCAAAAACCGGCACATCGGTGGGGGCCTGGAGTGGCACCATTTCTCCTGGATCAAGCTCCGCGGCGGGATGTATTCCAACCTTTCCGACGGCGGGATCGGGCCGACGGCAACGGCAGGCCTGACGCTGGGAAGCAAATGGTTCAACATGGATGTCGACGGCGCCTATGGTCTGGAAACCGCTGAATACGACGGGAAATCCTATCCACAGGAAGCACGGGTCCAATTGCAGCTGAATCTATCGTTTTAGAGGGGATGACAAGATCGTTAAACCATGAAACCAACCGGATGAATCAAAAAACGCCCTGCAGAAAAATCTGCAGGGCGTTTCCAATCAAATTCCCTTTGCGGCCCTGATAAACGCCCGGATCTTTTCCGGGTCCTTCCTGCCGGGCGCTGCCTCAACGCCGCTGGAGACATCTACGGCATAGGGATGGACGATATCAAGGGCATCCCGGACATTTTCCGGGGTCAGCCCGCCGGCAAGGATGATCGACCGGCTGCCGGAAAGTTCGCGCGCCAGAGACCAGTCAAAGCTTTTGCCGGTCCCGCCGTGGGCGTCCGGCGACCAGGCATCCAGCAGATACCCGGCCACCTGGTAGCGGGAGAGCGTTGCCAGGGTCGCCGCGTCCTTCACCCGGAACGCCTTGATCACCCGCCGCTTGATCTCGGGACAATAATCCGGGGTTTCGTCACCCTGGAGTTGAACCAGGTCAAGACCGCAGAAATCGGCCACCCAGTTGACCCGCTCGCTATCAGCGTCCACAAACAGCCCGACAGTCTGCACGAACGGGGGCAGTTGAGCGATGATCGCCGCTGCCTTCTGCGGCGAGACATTACGGGGCGACTTCTCGTAAAACACGAACCCGAGGCTATCCGCACCCGCCGCTACCGCAACGAGCGCATCTTCCAGCCTGGTTATCCCGCAGATTTTGACTCGAACCATATTCTCGATCATTCAAAAGTAAAATTAAACCAGCTAGCGTCCAATTTTTTGCAAGATCAAGGCTGTCGAGGGGATGCGCGGAGGCGTAGCAGCGCTACGCCGCACAAGGAGCCCCGAAGACTTACGCAGATATTGCGAAAAAGTGGTCGTTATTAAAACGATACTTTCGGCAGATGCGCTAATGATTCCTTAATCGCCTCTTCCGGATACTCATAATCCTCCAGCTTGCCGCTGAAATACGCGTCATACGCCGCCATATCCACATGACCGTGACCGGAGAGATTGAACAGGATCGTCCGCTCTTTCCCCTCTTCCTTCGCGCGAAGCGCCTCGTCGATGGCGCCGCGGATGGCGTGCGACGACTCCGGCGCCGGGATGATCCCCTCGCTCCGGGAAAAGAGCACTGCCGCCTCGAAGCAGGCGTTCTGCGGGACTGCCAGGGCCTCTACCACCCCGGCGTGAACGAGCTGCGAGACCAGCGGCGAAGCGCCGTGATAGCGGAGCCCTCCGGCATGGATCCCCGGCGGCATGAAGTCGTGACCCAGGGTATACATCTTGGCTATCGGCGCCATCTTGGCGGTGTCGCCGTAATCAAAGCCGTAAACACCCTTGGTCAGGGTCGGGCAACTGGTCGGCTCCATGGCCACGATCCTGATATTCTTGCCGTTGGCCTTGTCGGCCACGAACGGGAAGCCGATCCCGGCAAAGTTTGAGCCGCCACCGTGGCAGCCGATTACCACGTCCGGATAATCGCCGGCAATGGCAAGCTGTTCCTTTGCCTCCAGGCCGATGATGGTCTGGTGCAGGCAGACATGGTTCAGGACGCTCCCCAGGGCGTAACGGGTATCCTCGCGGGTTGCCGCATCCTCCACCGCTTCGCTGATGGCGATCCCCAGGGAACCGTTGCTGTCGGGGTGCGCGGCCAGGATGGAGCGGCCGGCATTGGTCCGGTCCGACGGGGAAGCGATCACCTCGGCCCCCCAGAGCTGCATCATGCTCTTGCGGTACGGTTTCTGGTTGAAGGAGACCTTGACCATGTAGACCGTACACTCGAGGCCGAACATCTGGCAGGCCAGGGCAATGGATGAGCCCCACTGGCCGGCCCCAGTCTCGGAGGCGATCCGCTTGGTGCCGGCGATCTTGTTGTAGTATGCCTGGGGAACCGCGGTATTCGGCTTGTGAGAACCTGCGGGCGAGCCCCCTTCATATTTGTAATAGATCTTTGCCGGGGTGCCGAGAGCCTTTTCCAGCCGGTGGGCACGGAACAGAGGCGACGGACGCCAGAGCCTGTAGATCTCGCGGACCTCGTCCGGGATGTCGATCCAGCGATTCGGGGAGACTTCCTGCTCGATCAGCCCCATCGGGAACAGGGGGAGCAGGTCGTCCGGGGTCACCGGCTGGAGGGTACCGGGATGGATCACCGGCGCCAGCGGCCCGGGCATGTCCGGGATGATGTTGTACCACTGCTTCGGAATCCGGTCTTCATTAAGCAGGATTTTCGTGTTCATGGCTTTACCTCGCTATGTAATGTTTACCCTAACAGTTCCTGAAGCTTCAAACCGATATCAGCTTCCCGCACCAGCGATTCGCCGATGAGAAATGCCTTGGCACCCGCCCCTTGCAGCCGCTCGATATCGGCCCGGTTGTTGATCCCGCTCTCGCTAACGATCAGCCGGTCATCCGGCACCATACGCGCCAGTCGCTCGGTAGTGCCGAGATCGGTGACAAAGGTGTGGAGACTGCGGTTGTTGATCCCGATCAGCCCACAACCGGTCCGGAGCGCCATCTCCATCTCCGGTTCATCGTGCACCTCAAGCAGCACGTCCAGTTGCAGCTCCCCTGCCAGTCCGGCCAGGTCCTGCAACTGCGACAGTTCCAGCATGGCGGCGATCAGCAGGAGCGCATCGGCACCGGCAACGGATGCCTCGTAGACCTGGTACGGGTCAAAAATGAAATCCTTGCGCAGGAGTGGCAGACCGACCTGTTCACGAATGAGAGCGATGTAGCGGAGGTGGCCGAGAAAAAACTTCTCGTCGGTCAACACCGAGATGCAGGCGGCGCCGTTATCCTGGTAGGTGGAGGCGATGTCCAGCGGGTCGAAATCGGGCCGGATCACCCCCTTGCTCGGGGACCCCTTCTTCACCTCGGCGATGATGGCTGTCCAGCCCGATGCCGCGGCATCATGCAAGGCGCGGCCGAACCCGCGGGGCTGATCCTCACGGTCGGACAAATGGGCCTTGAGATCAACGAGCGGCATGGCCGATTTTGCGGCAGCAACCTCGTCGCGCTTATAGCTGACAATTTTCCTGAGAATATCCGGGGTATCGGTCATATCACTCTTTCGTCATGGCAACGAGCTTCTCCAGTTGCTGCAGAGCGCTGCCGGAATCGATAGCTTCAGCGGCAAGGGCGATACCGGCCATCGGATTCGACGCCTTTCCGGCCGCCATCAAGGCATAGGCGGCATTGAGGAGCACCACGTCGCGCTTCGGCCCCCGCTCACCGGAAAGGATGTTGCGGACAATGACGGCATTGCCTTTGGCGTCGCCGCCCCGCATCTCATCCATTGAACAGGACGGGAAACCGAACGATTCCGGCTTGATCACCGTTATAGTAACACCATCCGGGGTCACTTCGGCGATCTTGGTCTCCGTTGTCAGCGTGATCTCGTCCATGCCGTCACGGCCACACACCACGAATCCGTGCCTGCATCCGAGGCGCTGCAGCACCCAGGCGAGTTTTTCCACCAGCTCGTCGCTGTAAACCCCCATCACCTGGCAATCGGCACCGGCCGGATTCGTCAAAGGGCCGAGGATATTGAAAATGGTCCTGATCCCGATCTCGCGGCGCGGGCCGATGGCATGCTTCATGGCGCCATGCAGGGCCGGGGCGAAGAGAAAACCGATGCCGATATCGGCAATGCACCGCTCGACCACTTCGGGAGTAACGTCAAGGCATACCCCCAGCGCCTCCAGAACATCAGCGCTGCCGCAGATGGATGAAACCGAACGGTTGCCGTGCTTGGCGACCTTGACCCCGCAGGCAGAGACGACAAAAGAGACCGTGGTCGAGATATTGAATGAGTTGGTGCAGTCCCCGCCGGTCCCGACCACGTCAAGGATCGTCTCCTGGTCGATGTTGATCTCGTCCCGGTCGATATCGAGCACGTTCCTCCCCACCCGGATCGGTGTGGCCCTCTCCCGCATGACCTTGGCAGCCCCGGTAATCTCGTCGACGGTCTCACCCTTCATCCTGAGGGCGGTGATGAATGATCCGACCTGCGCCGGGGTGGCGCCGCCGGACATGATCTGATCCATCACCTCGATCATCTCGCCTTCAGTAAGGTCATGCCGCTCGACAACCTTTGCTATCGCCTTTTTGATCATGGACGGCCCTCCTCGTTCCTTGCCGGCCAAACCTCGGCCGGAAGCTGGAAGGTAACAGTTTCAGCCTGAAAAATCAAGATATCCCAATAAAGGACGTTGAATGAATTGTTCTGTCTGTGGAGAAGCGAAAACAGGGCTACCGCAATTTGTCCAGAATCCGCAACAGACCGTCGAGAATGGTAACGGGATGGGGTGGGCAGCCGGGGATATAGAGATCGACCGGCAACAGGGTGTCAACGCCGTTGCAGGCCTCCGGCGAGTCCTTGAAGGGACCGCCATTGATGGCGCAGGCGCCGCAGGCGACCACGATCTTCGGCGCCGGGATAGCCTCGTAGGTTTGCAGGAGCGCCTCGCGCATGTTCAGGGTCACCGGACCGGTCACCCAGAGGCCGTCGGCATGGCGCGGCGATGCGACGAACTGGACCCCGAAGCGGCCGAGGTCCCAGCCGATGGTGGAGAGCACGTTGGTATCCGCCTCGCAGGCGTTACAACCGCCGGCGCTGACCTCCCGGAACTTGAGCGACCGGCCGAAAAGCTTGACCAGATCCGGGACCAGCGGTTGGGCAAAGGTACGCTCAACACCGGGCCTGACAATGAGCTGTTCGCGACTATTGGCGGCAAGCGCCGGATCATTGCTGAAGGTTACTCCCTTGCCTGCTGCGCATTCGGCACAGAACAGGCACTTCCCCATGTCGAGCGCCATCCCCCCCTCGCAGGAGATCGCCCCGTAAGGGCACGAACCCGCTGATCCCCCGCAGGCATCGGCGGCTTCAGCAGTGAAGGATGGATAGCCACGGAACCTTTCCGGCATAGCCACTGGCTCCCGGGGATACCGGGTGGTCCGATGGCCCTGTCTAAGGCGGGCTAGGATCGCATGGAGCATGGAGTATCGTCCTTTCCGTCGAACATCGACATGTTACAGATCATAACCGCAGTACGAAAGATTGAAACTCTTGTTGCAGAGCGGGAAATCCGAGATCTGCCCCCCGCGCAACGCCATGGCCAGCCCTTGCCAGTTGTGGAACGAGGGATCGGTCACCTTGTAGCGCCTGAATCTCCCGGTATCGTCGGTAATCGCCACATGGCAGATTTCGCCACGCCACCCTTCGGTCAGGGCAACGGCAAGCATGTTGCCTGCAGGCTGGGCAGCCTCCACGCGGTTACTGCCTGCCGGGAGCTGCCGGAGCTGACCGGCGATGAAATCGATCGATTTCTGGGCTTCCTGCCAGCGCAGGACGGTCCTGGCACAGACGTCGCCATGAAAACCGGTTACCACCGGTATCTGCGCCATCCGGAAAATACCGAACGGGTTGTCCTGCCTAACATCGCGCTTGATGCCGCACGCCCGCGCCGGAGGGCCGACCAGGCCGAGTTCCGCCGCAATCTCACCGGACACCGTTCCGGTCCCTTCCAGACGGCTCATGACCGACGGGGTGCACCAGAGCAGTTCGACGGCACTGGTCAGGTCGCTACGGGCAACTTCCAGCCGGTTGAGCAGGTCGTTGCGCTGTTCCGCGGAGAGGTCGAAGAGAGTCCCTCCGGGTGTGAGCAATCCCCGGCCGAAACGGCTGCCGCAGAGCACTGCCGTCATGTTGAGGAAATCGCCCCTGATCCGGCCGCAAAAGGAGGCTGTCGGCAGATATCCCACGTCGCCGGCAATGGCGCCGAGATCGCCGGTATGATTGGCAAGGCGTTCCAGTTCGAGGGCAATCCCGCGTATCGCCTCGGCGCATGCCGGGGTTCTGGTCCCGCCGAGCGACTCGACAACCATGCAGTATGCCTGGCCGTGACCGATGGTGGTGTCACCGGCAATGGTCTCCATCTGGTGGATGGTCCGGAGAGAGGGACCGCCGATAAGCGACCGCTCTATCCCCCGGTGTTGAAACCCCAGTGATATCTCCAGGTGGAATACCAGCTCGCCGTGACACTGGAACCGGAAATGCCCCGGTTCGATGATCCCGGCATGAACCGGCCCGACCGCCACCTCGTGCACTTCATCCCCGTCAACCTGGAAGTAATCCATTACCCCGACCTTGATCGGGTCGGCTGCGGAACGTCCCCAGGCATCGCGGCCGCTCACGAACGGCCGGTGAAAACGGACCGGCTTGAACCATGGATGATCCTCGAACCGGATGCCGCACTGCTCGGCGATCTCGCGTTCGAACAGCTGCACCTGGCTGCAGTACCTGGCTATTGAGAGGAAACTATCCCCCTCCACAACGGTCTTCATCACCCCGAGCTGCGCCTCGTCGTTTTTCGCCAGCAGGCAACAAAGAACGGTCCGGTTTCCTTCCGGCAAGCCGAAATAGGAGACCACGCGCCAGCGACGATCGGTACAATCGACAATCGTCTGCAGGAACCGGTCATTGCCGCTCTCCGGGATATCGGACCAGGGTATCGAACTGCCGTTAAAGAGCGTGGTCAGGTTCCCGGTCATGACCGCACCTCCAGAAGGGCAGCGCCGTCACGCAGCAACTGCAGCAGGAATTCCGGGGGCCAGACACCGAGAAGCAGGACCACCAGCATCATGAAGAACGGCGGACCGACGGTCAGCAGCCGGTCCCGGTAGTCGGTCGGCTCCAGGTTCGGTGTAGGTTCCCCCATCACCAGAGGAAGGACCGTGAGCGCCATGCCGATGAATACCACGGTCAGGAACAGCAGAAACAGCCCGCCGACTGCGTATTGTCCTTCGATAAAGGCGCTGCTGACAATGGAATATTCGCTCAAAAACGGAGAGAACGGCGGCGAACCGGTAATGGCAATGAACCCGGCGAGAAAGAGCCCTCCGGACCAGGGGAGACGGGTCAGAGCGCCGCGCACGACATCGGTGGTCTTGTGGGAGTAGGAACGGTGGATATTGCCGGACGAGAGGAAGAGCACCCCCTTGGTGAGCCCGTTGTTCAGCAGGTGAAACAGTGCACCGAACAGCGCCCCCTTGCCCAGCCCCAACCCGATTGCCAGGATGCCGACATGCTCGACGCTGGAGTAGGCCAGCATCCGCTTGAAATCCGCCTGCCGCGCCATGAAGATGGCGGCAATGGCCATGGAAAGAAGCCCCATGCCGATGAGCGCTTTTTGAAAAAAGATCACTTCCGTTACCGACGCCAGGCAGATCTGATAGACCCGGAGGATCGCCAGAAACGCGCAGTTTACCAGCCCTCCGGCCAGAAGCGCGCCGACCAGCCCGGGCGCCTCGCCGTAGGCATCCGGTTTCCAGGTGTGCAGTGGCGCCAGCCCCATCTTCGACCCGTAACCCACGAGCAGGAAAATAAACGCCGCATGGAGCCATCCCTGGTTGAGCTCCGGAGCGGAAAACATCAGCGGCCCGAGCAGCAGGGTGGCCTCGCGGTGGGCGACATGGGTCGAATAGGCGAGGAACAGCAGCCCCAGCAAGGCAAGGGCAATACCGACGGAACAGATCAGCAGGTATTTCCAGGTCGCCTCGATGGAGCGGGCATTATGGTTGAAGTAAATGAGCGGCGCCATGGTCACGGTCGTGGTTTCCACCGCCACCCAGAGCAGTCCCAGGTGCTGGCAGATCGTCACCAGGGTCATTGCCGACAGGCAGGTCAGCAGCCCCATGCAGAGAACCCGGTTGGAGCGTTCCTGGCGATACCCCAGATAGCCGACCGCATAGACGGCGCAGACCGTGAACAGGAGGGAGATGCAGAGCAGCACGATCTTGCCCAGCGGATCGAGCCAGATCCATCCCCCCGGCGACTGGGGAGGAGCATTCCCGAGCAGCCAGGCGGTCATTGCCAGATGAGACAGCCCCACAACCGGCAGGACATAGGGCCGCACCCGGTTATCCGGTATTACCCAGGCAATCAGAGCCCCCAACAGCGGGATAGAAACGAAAACCGAGAGAATCAAGCTACTCCTCCTTCAGGGCCTGCAGGCGAGAGGTGTCGATGGAAGAGAATTCGCGGCTGATATGGTTAATGACGATCCCCATGACAAAGATTCCGACCAGGAGATCCAGGAGCGCGCCGGCCTCCACCATTACCGGCATCGCCTCGGTCAGAAGCAGGCCGAAGATGAAGATGCCGTTCTCCAGCACCAGATAACCGATGACCTGCGATATCGCCTTTTTGCGGGTCGTGAGGACCAGGAAACCGGTCATCAGGGTGGCGATTGAAGCAGGCACGAACAACAGGTCCTGATGTTCCGGCGCCAGCGGCAGTTTAAGGGCAAAGACAAACGCCAGGGAGGTGAAGACAGCACCCAGGACCAGGGTCGGCACATAGCCGAGAAACGGTTCGATCTCCCTCTTGATCTGGGTCTTGCGCACCGCATTGTCGATCAGATAGGGGATGATGACCCCCTTGGCCAGGATGATGCTCACCGTGATGGTGGCCAGGTGGAAGGAAAACGGATGGATTATGCCGGGGAGGATGCCTAGGACCACCCCCTGAACCGCGACCGCCCGGATACAGAATGCCATCCGGCTCGAACCGAGCAGCACGAAGTTGATCAGCATCACCAGAACCAGCAGTTGATCGGCAAAGGAACCCATAAAATCACCTCAATGTCAGCAGCAGGGCAAAGGCCGACAGGATGGTCGCGGCAACCAGGAGCTGCGGAATGCGCACCAGGCGGAGCCGCGCCATGACCGATTCGACCACGCCGATGACCACAGCCAGTACCAGCATGCAGCCGATGAAGATCCCCCAGTCTGCAAAGGATTGCCCGGTCTCGATCGGCAGGGCGATATTGACGAAGATCGCGCCGAGTATGAACAGCTTCATGGCCGCGCCGTACAGGATGTACCCGAACGCCGGACCGCTGTGGTCAAGGACCATCACCTCGTGGATCATGGTCAGTTCCAGATGGGTATTCGGGTCATCGAACGGAATCCGGCAGTTTTCGGAAAGCAGGATAATGAAGAGCGCCCCTACCAGCAGGAGCATGGTCGCCCCGGCGCCGAGCCAGGTCGATGCCGTGGCGTGGGCCAGCATGCCGGTAAGCGACAGCGAACTGCTCATCCTGGCCAGGGTGATCAGCGCAAAGAAGAGGGTCGGCTCGGCCAGGCAGGAAAAGGTCACTTCGCGCGCCGCGCCCATCCCCTCGAAGCTGGAGCCGGTATCAAGCGCCGCCGAGGTGGTGAAAAACCGGGCCAGCCCGAAAAGATAGGCGAACAGGACCATATCGCCATTGAACGATACCGGGGCCTGGTGATTGCCGAGCGGTACCAGGGCGGCAGCCACGACCGTTGCCGCGAGGGTGACGACCGGCCCGGCCCGGAATACCCAGGTAGTGGTCTCACTGAAGACCGACCCCTTGCGAAGCAGTTTGGCAAGGTCGTAATAAGGCTGCAGGTACGGTGCGCCGACCCGCCCGGCAAATGCCGCCTTGGTCTTGCCTATCACCCCCAGCAACAGTGGGGGCATGAGAAGCACCAGCAGACAATGGATGATGGTATCGGTCATTGCGGTCAGTTCCTAAAATCAGATTTGCGCGAGCATCAACAGACCTTCCACCCGCAGCCGCTCAATGCGGCAGCAGCATCAGCACGAAAAGAGTAGCAAATATGTACAGCATGTAAATATGCAGCTGCCCGTGCTGCATCCGGCGCACCAATGAAAATACGTAGCCGAGCTGCACAAACATGGGGGTCAGCAGGCGATCGAGAATCGTTTCGGTTATTGCATATCTGAACAGCGCCGGTCCTGGCATGACCGTCTCTGAAACCGGATACTGGCGCCTGGTGCCGGCTATGCCTCCGAGGAAGTTTGCCGCGGTCTCGGAGAACGATGTTCCGGTGTACTGCATGCGCGAGGTCGGGGCCAGGTAGCCGCACCCCCAGGTGCCGGTCGATGTCTGCGGCATCCTGATCCGCATTCTCCGGTAAACCAGCCCTGCCGCCAGCACGAGGACCAGCAGCACGCCGTTGACCACCGAGATGGTTACCAGCGGGACCATCCCGGTAAAATGCGCAATCCGGTGGGGCTGGACCCCGCCGAAAAACGCCACCACCGGTTCGACCAGTTGCATCATCAGCGGCGCAAAAATTCCGGCAACAAAACAGAGCAGCGCCAGCAAAGCCATCGGAGCGACCATTGCGTCGGCGGTCTCGTGAAAGTGACCGTCGCCCGCCGACCGCGGGGAACCGAGGAAGATCATGCCGAACAGCTTGACAAAGGTGATCACTGCCAGCCCGCCCACAATGGCAAGCAGCGGAGCGATCAGGGCCAGAGTCGGCGTCGGGGTGTCAACCGCATTATTGAAGGCGCCGAAATACAGAAACAGCTCCCCGACAAAGCCGTTGAGCGGCGGCAGGCCGCAGATGGCCAACGAACCGATCAGGAACAGGGGGGCGCTGCGTGGAAGCCGCCGGCTGAGTCCGCCCATCCGGTCGATCTCGCGGGTGCCGGTAGCGTGAATCACTATGCCGGAACCGAGAAAGAGGAGCGGCTTGAACAGCCCGTGATTGATGACGTGGAGGAAACAGCCGAACAGGCCGAAGACAATCAGCCCGGTATTATTGCTCTGCAGCCCGACCAGGGCCATCCCCATACCGATAAAGACAATGCCGATATTCTCGATGCTGCTGCAGGCAAGAAGCCTTTTCAGGTCTTTCTGTACCGAGGCCAGAGAGATCCCGGTCACGGCCGATATTGCCCCGAGAAGGAGGATCAGCCAGCCGAACCAGTCCGGTGTGCCGGAGAAAAACGAGACCGTCCGCAGGATGCCGTAAACCCCCATTTTCAGCATTACTCCGGACATCATGGCGGAAATGTGGCTCGGCGCATTGGCATGGGCGCCGGGGAGCCAGATATGCAGAGGCATGATGCCGGCCTTGGCGCCGAAGCCTATGAGTGCCGCAACCAGGATGGCTATGGCCGGCGCGGCATCGGGTGAAAGGAGATGAAGAGCCGGGAACAGGAACGAACCGGTGGTTGTCCGCAAAAGGGAGAACAGCACAAACAGGGCCATCGTGCCGGTGTGCGTGGCGAACAGATAGACGGTCCCCGCCCTCTGGACGCCGGGGTCGCGCTGGTCGGTGGTCAGCAGAAAATATGCCGCCAGCGCCATGACTTCCCAGGCCATCAGCAACAGCACGCCGTTACGGGCCAGCAGAACCAACGCCATGGCTGCAGGGAGCAGCCCGAAGAAAAAGGTCAGCTTTTTTTCCGAAGAACGGTTTTCCCGGGCAGGCCAGTATGCCGTGGCATAGACGGCACAGCAACCGGTTGCCAGGAACAGCGGCAGGAGAAACAGGGTAGAGAGTGGGTCGGCGGAGAGTTCGCAGCTGCCGAAAGGGAGAGGCCAGTCAATGAGATATGTTTCCGCCACGGCGCCGGCCATCATCCATCCGGCAGCGCCGATCCCGAGGAGAGAGGCGAGGACGGCCAGTAAGGCCGCAATCTTCTGCCCCGGTCCCGGCTTCGCGATCACCAGGCCGGGTACTCCCGAGAACGCCAGAATCAGGATGGCGGTCAGCACCCAGGCGACCGGCCCTCCAGTTGTGTGACAGCTAGCAACCATGTACTGTTTCCGTAACTAACGAACATCTATATGTCAATTGTACAGAGCGAAAGGAGATTAAGACATTAAACTTACGTTCACCACAAAAAAAGTGATAACACATAAAGAAATAATATGGTATAAGTTTTTATACGTCAACAACATTTTCCGACTTGTAGGGGTG
>NZ_BAZF01000001.1 GCF_000813145.1 Geobacter sp. OR-1
CAACATCTGACAAAAGGTTTTACCGGATATGACCATACCAACAGCACCAAGCACAACCCCACTGTTTGACGAGGCCTACTACGCTGCCGTAACAGCGGCCATCAGAGTCGAGGCGACGAAACTGCTTAGCGAAGGGACCGTCAGCGAAGTGATCGGCTATGTTGCCGGCAGAAGACCGGGCAGTGCCATGCCGGCAGTGATCACCGACCCGGCAAAAGCCAATGATCTGATCTTCTCCCCGGGCTGCCGGAACAACCTCTCGCTCTACCTGACCAAGGCGAAGAAAGAGGTGAAAAAGAGCGGCAAGGTGGCGATCGTGGCCAAGGGGTGCGACATGCGCGCCCTGGCCGGCCTGATCGGCGAGAACCAGCTCAAAAGGGAGAACCTCCATATCATCGGTGTGGCCTGCGCCGGGGTGTACAGCGCCAACAGCGACCAGGCAAAACCGCTCTCAGAAGCTTCTATCGCCCGCAAATGCCGGGAGTGCAAAGTACATCTGCCGGAAGGGGCCGACTTCATTGCCGGCGACCTGCCGCAGCTGCCACAGCTGCCCCCTATCGAGGCCGCAGAACTGGCCAGGCTGGAGGCAATGACACCCGAGGAACGCTGGGCATTCTGGAAAGAGCAGTTCTCCCGGTGCATCAGGTGCCTGGCCTGCCGCCAAGTCTGCCCCTTCTGTTTCTGCGAGCAGTGCCTGTGCGACCGGAACCGTCCCCAGGGGATCGAGTCCACCCCGCGGCCGGCCGGCAACATGGCCTGGCATATTGTCCGCGCCATGCACCTGACCGGCCGGTGCGGCGGCTGCGCCGAATGCGAGCGGGCCTGCCCCATGGATATCCCGCTCAATCTCCTGAACCGGAAGATGGCGCAGGAGATGAAGGAACTGTACGACTTCGAGGCCGGCCTCGCCCCGCAGGAAAAGGGGCCGCTTAACGAGTATAAGGAAGACGACGACCAGTCGTTTATCAAGTAGGAAGCGGTTCTTTTCCGCTCACTCGGCGTAAGTCTTCGGTCTTGCTTGTGTGCCGTAGCGCTGCTACGGCTCCGCGCAACCCCTCGACAGCCTTGATTGAGCGAAAAATACCTCGCTTCCGGGAATATAGCATCGGGATTACACATGCCAAAGACCATCACCAATCAGAATCTTCAGCTCCTCATCGATACCCTGCTCCAAGCTGGCACCCGTGTCGTCGGTCCCAAGCGGGCCGATACCATGGTCCTCTACGCCCCGCTCACCACAGGCGAGGAGCTGGACCTGACCGAGCTCCCCCGCCGGTCCGCCAAGGAGACCTTCTTTCCGCTCTGCGAGGAGATCCTCTCTTATGAGAAGAAGGACGGTAAGACCTGCGTGACCGACGTTGACCTGGGTAAGCTGCCGGAGACGGTGCTGATCGGTGCCCGGCCGTGCGACTCTGCGGCGCCGGGCATCCTTGATGCGGTCTTCTCCTGGGACTATAATGACGAGTTCTACCTGGAGCGGCGCAAAAAGACCGTGATCGTCGGTCTTGCCTGCACCAGGGGTGACGATGCCTGTTTCTGCACCGCGGTGGGGTATGCCCCGGACACGAAGCAGGGGAGCGACCTGTTTCTGACCCCGGTCGAGGGTGGTGGCTTTGTTGCCGAGGCAGTAACAGACAAAGGAACAACCCTGCTGGCAAAACATGCCGGACTGTTTCAGGACCAGGCTGCAGTCAGCCCGCTGCCGCTGGCACAACCGCAGCTGGCCACGCTGGATCTCGCCAGGATCAAGGAGTGGCTGGACCACAACTTCGAGAGCGATTTCTGGAAGGAGATCGCGGTCCGCTGCGTGGGCTGCGGGGCCTGTGCCTTTATCTGCCCGGCCTGTCACTGCTTCGATATCAATGACGAGGGTACTGAAGGCAAGGGGTGCCGCCGCAAGCACTGGGATGCCTGCGGCTTTGCCAAGTTCACCAACCACGCCTCGGGCCATAACCCGCGGGATGTGCAGCCGCAGCGGTATCGCAACCGGATCATGCACAAGTTCAAGTATTACGACGACAAGTTCGGCAAGACCCTGTGCACAGGATGCGGCCGTTGTATCCGCGCCTGCCCGGTGGGGATCGATATCGCGGCGATTATCGAAGAGATCGGTAAGAAATAGAAAATCCTTCACCGCAAAGACGCAAAGGGCGCAAAGAAAGACAAAAGACTTTTAAAAGTTAAAAGCGACTTCAGGTTTACTTTGCGTTCTTTGCGTCTTGAGTGAGCGCAGCGAACGGGCGGTTCACGGTTTCAAGTATCTGACTAAAAAGGTTCCTCTTATGTGCATTCCTGACAAGAACATCTACAAGCCGTATCTGGCCACCATTGAGAACATCATCGACGAGACCCCGGATGTCCGGACCTTCCGCCTGGTGTTCCAGGATGAAGCGGTGCGCGACAGCTTCAGTTTCCGTTCGGGGCAGTTTGCCGAGTACTCGGCCTTTGGCTATGGGGAGTCGACCTTCTGCATCGCCTCGTCGCCGACCCGCAAGGGGTATATCGAATGCTGCTTCCGGAGTGTGGGGCGGGTGACCGAGGCGCTGCGGCGGCTGGAAATTGGCGATACCCTCGGGGTGCGCGGGCCGTACGGCAATTCGTTTCCGATCGAGGCGCTCTATGGCCGGAACCTGGTCTTCGTGGCAGGGGGGATTGCCCTGCCGCCGCTTCGGACCCTGATCTGGAACTGCCTTGACCAGCGGGACAAGTTCGGGGAGATCACCATCGTCTACGGTGCCCGGACGGAAGATGACCTGGTCTACAAGCACGAGCTCAAGGAGTGGCAGGAAAGAAGCGACGTCAACCTGGTCAAGACCGTGGACCCGGGCGGCAACAGCGACACCTGGGACGGCAGGGTCGGGTTCGTGCCGACGATCCTGGAGGAGGCGGCGCCCAAGAGCGACAACTGCGTGGCGCTGGTGTGCGGGCCGCCGATCATGATCAAGTTCACCCTGCCGGTGCTGGAGAAGCTGGGATTCAGCGACGAGAACATCATCACCACCCTGGAGAACCGGATGAAGTGCGGCCTGGGCAAGTGCGGCCGCTGCAATGTCGGCAATGTCTATGTCTGTAAGGACGGTCCGGTCTTTACCGCCAAACAGGTCAAGGAGATGCCGCAGGAGTTCTGAGGAACCGGTACGGCAAAGGAGCTAACCATGGGCCGCAAACGAAAGTACACCAAGAGTTATGTTATATCTATTCGCGTTTCCGAAGAGGAGTTCAAGGATCTGAACCTGATCATGGAAACAATGCAGATCAAGAGGGTATCCGACATGATGCGTCAGGCACTAGGCTGCTTTAAAGACAGCTCATCAACATATTACCGACCTCCGACAAAAAGGAGCCGGATCCAGCCGCTCCGCAGTTTCGCATAAAATCCATGCCCTTCCCCCTCCCCTCAGAGATGGCAATCGATCATCCCGCGCGCCGGGGTGCGCCTGCCAAGCTGTTTGTCGAAGTGACCACCCGCTGCAACCTGAACTGCTTCATGTGCGTCAAACAAAACGGGGCTCACGCCATGAACGAAGGGGATCTTTCGCTGGAGCTGTTCTCCCGCCTCACACCCGCTCTGGCCGGGGTTGAAGCACTGGTGCTCAACGGCATCGGTGAGCCGCTCCTCCGCCCCGACCTGGAAGACTTTATCAGGCACGCAAAGAGACAGATGCCTGCCGACAGCTGGATCGGTTTTCAGTCCAACGGCCAGCTGCTCACCAACCTGCGGGCATCTTCCCTGATCGATGCCGGTCTGGACCGGATCTGCCTGTCAATGGACGCAGCGCTCCCGGCCACCTTTCAACGCGTTCGCGAGGGGGGAGAGCTTGCGGATATCGAGCATGCCTTCAGGGCGCTACGCCGGGCAAAGAAACAGTGCCAACGCCCAGGAGTCAGGATAGGGATCGAATTCGTCGCCATGCGCAGCAACCTCGACGAACTCCCGTCGGCATTGCGCTGGGCAGCGGAACAGGGAGCCGACTTTGCCATCATAACCCACCTGCTCCCCTACAGCGACCAGCATGCAGTCGAGGCTGCCTACAGCACCTGCTCCGCCCAGTCCATGGAGCTGTTCAACCGATATCGTACAATTGCCGACGGCCAAGGGCTCGACATCTATCGCTACCTGGAGGCGCGCTGGAAATACACCCGATCAGCGGAGGAACAACGTCTGGTAAAACTGGTGGAGGAGATGAAACAAGAGGCTGACCGGAGCAACCTCTTTACCGACATGAAACGCTTACTGCAAATGGATCCCCACTGGTCAGATCGTGTCGCCACCGTCTTTAACGAAACAACATCTGTCGCAGAGCAACTCGGGCTGGAACTGCGCCTCCCGGCTATTGCACTCCAGGAGCAGCGCCATTGCAGCTTTATCGAGGAAGGTGGCGCTTTTGTCTCGTGGGATGGCAACGTTTCCCCCTGTTATTTTCTCTGGCATCGCTACAGCTGTTTTGCCAGCGGCTGGCACCAAGAGGTACAGCCGAAGGTATTCGGCAACCTGCAGCAGCAAGGCATACTGGAAATCTGGAACTCACCGGCCTACCGCACGTTCCGGGAGCAGGTCGTCGGCTACGACTACCCTACCTGCGTTAACTGCACCCTTGCCCCCTGTGATTATGTCCAGACTAACGAATTCGTCCAGGACTGCCATATCCGCGAAGTGCCCTGCGGAGCCTGCCTCTGGTGCATGGGCGTCTTCCACTGTTTGAAATGAAAATATTTGGTGACTTAGATTTGAGCCGACAACCTGCGTTGTTCAACTTCCAGCATCACATCCCTTACAGATGTTCTGAAATTGCTCAGACATCCGCACTTTAACGGTTAGCACGTTCCAATACTAACCCCTCTTCTGTATACACCACTCCGAAATACGCCGACAAGATAGCCACTTATTATTTTGATGAAATAGTTGGACCGGTTTATGCTTTATTGGTTGTACAAGCAGCAACTACAAGGGAAGGAGGTTCGTAAGGATAATCTTCTCACAACAAAATAAAGTAACTGCAGTTCCTGGAGGTTGTGCCTCCAATTGAGTCCTGTCATTACAGGACCACCAGGATTGACCAAATCGATTGACCATCAGAAATTATTGAACCGATTTATGCTGTACTGGTTGTATGAGCAACGACTACAAGGCAAGGAGGTTCGTAAGGATAGTCTTCTCACAACAAAATAGAACAAGCGCATTTCTTGGAGGTTATGCCTCCTGTTGAGTCCTGTCATTACAGGGCCACCGAGATTGACCAAATTGATTGACCATCAGATTGAATTGTTGAGAATGAGGAATCGAGTAATAGTCGCTCTTTGCAAACATACACGTTTCAACATAGGGAAGGTTGTTGATTCCCATAGATCCTGACAAAACAGGATCTCCAGATCACTGGGATAAAGGCTGGCCGGTTATAGACGGTCAGCCTTTTGCTTTTATATTTGAGGAGATAAAAAAATGCCCCGATGCAGGAGGGGCGCAAAGGGGCTAAAAAGGAGGAATGACGTATGCGTTTTGATCGTCTTCCTATAACTGCTAATGCTAATCGTGTGCCAAATACACATTCAACAAAATCGAATAGTTACAAACAACACCGCGCCTATTGTTGTCCTTCATATGAGCATTTATGTTCAGAATAACACCTTGCCGCTTGTTTTACGGTTGATCACGCGACAGGTTATCCAGGGCCTTTATCTGTGAGGCAATTATCCCATCCAGCGATATCCCGAGTGCCTGTAAACCAACGGATGCAGCCCCTAGTTCGAGACGTTCCATCATTTCGGTCAATTCAAGCATACGTCCGTAGACCCCTTGACGAGAAACAAGGGCGTTCCTGACTTCATCGGAAAGGTTAAGGTCAGAGACTATCTGCTCGATGGATACCTGATAAATGCTGTCGAGCAATGACAAAATCCCGATCATGAATGCCTGGTCCGGCGCAGAATGAATTTTACCAAGAACAGGGTGTTCTTTGGCTAATTGTTCCATGAAACCTGCGCGTGCGGTTGCCATTTCAACCAAAGGGCTGTCACTGTCCGGCGAGTTTTCTGTAGTGAAGAGTGCCAACTGCACCCACCGCTTGATCTGCTGTCTTCCGAGTATGGTAAGTGCATGGCGGACATCACGTATTTTTTCTCTCATACCCATTGAAACTGAATTAACCAGAATCAGCAGTTTGTAGGTAAGAGCCGGACTCCCGCGAAACACCTTTTCCATCGCCGTATATGTCTCATCTGCAAGCAGCAGCTTGAGCAGCTGCAGCATTGCTGAGCTGTATCCATCGATACGTTTTTTTTCGATAAGGGAAGGTCGCGCAAAAAAATAACCTTGAAAATAGTCAAACCCTAAATCTCTGCATTTCTTAAATGCATCGTTGGTATCAACTTTTTCTGCAAGAAGCTTGGCAGGATAGCGTTTAAGTTCTTTGACCACACTTTGAAGCCGGTCTGGAGCGGTTTGAATAAGGTCAACCTTTATGATGTCCATAAGTTGATATATGGGATCAAGTTCAGCTTTATAGTCATGGTCGTCAAGCGCCATGACAAATCCCGACTCTTTCAGGAACCGGCACCGATTGGCAATAACATCGTCAAAAGAAATATTTCCGACGAGCTCCAGCCCAATCTGTTCTTTGGGCAGTATTTCAATAGCATTGTTCATAAGCATTTCTACGTCCACATTTATGAATCCCTGTCTTTCCCCAAGAATTCCCTTTATGCCAAAGCCGGACAGAGTATTCATAATGACGTTTGCGGTTGCTTGAGAAGCATTCTTCATTGATGCAGAAGCAGTAGAATCGGCAGACCTGAAGAGCAATTCATAAGCAACAACCTGTTCCTGCCTGTTGAGTATCGGCTGCCGTCCGACCAGATATCTTGGAGATTCCATACTCGCCCCCTAACAAATCTCTAACTGTCCGTACTCAGTGGCAAATATACAGATTATAATCTCAGCTTTTCATAGGCTGATTCAGGGTTATTGGAGTTCGCCAAAACTGACAGGGCTTTCAGGATGGATGATTTTCGCATCGCCTCTGACGATATTGTCAATCGATCAACATTGGAAGGTCTGTCACCGGTGTCGGTAGAATCAGATTTAACAACATCTTGAGGTTGGGCAGAGGAAGTGGAATAACCTTTTATCTCGGTTGGCGCTTTTTTGTCCGAACTCTGTTCCGACAACTGAGCAGCTCGTGATCTTGTCAGTGCCTCCTGAGAGATAGTCACCGTATCGGTTTTTATCTGCTCTATCGCCTTAGCGTCATTTTCTTTTGCCTTTTGAGAAGGGTTCAGATAGGCCGGTTGGGCAAGAGGATTAACGTCTTCCGGTTTCATCAACATGCTATTGTATGAAATTTGAACAGTTGACATATTTAACTCCTGTCTGCCCGCCACTACTTACTCGTTATTATAGATAGTTATGCAAACACTTCCCTACAGACAACAAACCTCTCAGCTAATGTTTGTACATAATCCGTGCCTGGGAAAATACTGTTGGCAGCCTGTCTCATGACTGGTCGCATGACCTTGCGATCACTGCAAATCGTTACATGGCTTGAAAAGGGTGGCAGATATACCAGCGGCAGGGGTCATTGGAGGTCAAGGAATCTCAGGTCTCCATTGACTGTACTGTGGACGTTCCAGGTACTTTGTCAGTAAGGACGGCAGGAAACAGATTGTTTACTTTATCAAGTGCTTAGCCAGTACCTTTTGTAAGTCATAAATGCTTACTTCGCTGTTGAACTTCTTGGTCAGAGGGGCAGAATCATTTCCAATCCATATCTTTAACTCTGCTTCAAGGTCAAACTGCCCGGTAGCCTCAACGCTGAATTTGTTAATTTTAGCGTACGGTATGGAAAGATATTCAACCCTTTTACCCGAAACACCCTGAATGTTTATTACTATGAGCCTTTTACTAGTGAACAGAAAGGTATCGCGGGAAACTTGAAAACCTACGTCCACGATTTCGCCATCAACCAGTAATTGCTCATATTCAGACTGCAATTTGTTTACGGCGACAACCCCCTCTTTACCCATCAATCCTGAAAGAAGACCCATATCTTTTCTCCTTGACCGCAGCTGTTCAGATACAGTGAAGTTTGCCGGCTAACCCGCTTGTGACGTAATCCCCGAATGCGACATATACTTTTTATCGACGAAATGCCCATAAACATTAATTCTCGTCACAATGTAATTTATAACGCGTCGCCTCAGTGTTGCAACCCTGCTCAAGGTCATATATCCGGTAACAGAACTTCAAGGCTTGTCAATTGGCGGTCATCTTGTGAAACTAATTCTCATTCAAATGCAAATCAGCTAAAGTCTTTTATTAACCATCAGGAGGTAGCCTATTGTCGCGTCCACATATTCCCCTTCCTTGTGTCGCATTCTTCATAACCATTCTTATCTCCATTTTGCTTGGGGGGTGTGCCGCTACTCTACCTGTTCACACACCGTTACCACAGGGGCTTTCTCTTGCAATGGTGGGGAGCATAGATCCCGAAGCTCCATTTGCCTGGCATCCTGATGGCGATATAATCGCCTTTGTGCGGGGCACGTTGCGAATAGAAAACCTTGCGACAGAGGAGAGCACCAAGATCGATGTCGTTCCGACGGCAATTGCCTGGTCGCCGGATGGATCGCTTTTGGCCGCCGCTGCCATCCAAGGCAAGAATAGCACCGTTCGCATCTTTGACATGCGTGGCGCAGTTATCAAAGAATCCATCATCCCCGGCCATATTTCAAGCGTTGCTTGGCGTTTCGACGGGGATCTGATTGCTGCTTCACTGACACTGGAGAGGTTCAAATTCGGCACGCACCTGCAGTCAAAGCTCTACCGATGGAACATGAAGACAGCTCCGGGGGTAACTACATTAAGTGAAGTCACCATCATGCCGGGAAGGGTTAAAGCACACGACAAGATCTATTTTGACTCCTTCTCCTTTGCCCTCTCCCCCCTGGGTGACGAAATCGCCTTTACCAAGCAGGTGGACCCTCCTAATTTCCCATCCTACCTTAAGATTATCGTCCGAAATCTTGAGAGTGGCGCCGAGAACGAAGCCCCAGGAGTTAAACTCGACCCAGGCGGCGTGATATTTTCTTCTGACAATGAACATCTGCTCTACGGTGACGGCGCAGGAACGATCAGACGGTTTGCCCCCTGGACAGGGGACGATGTTGCACTGATAGCCACACCAGGCCGCACCATCGCCCTTTCCCCAACTGACCGCTACCTTTTCGCCGACGGCAGACTCTTCCTCGACAAGCAGGAGGTTGCGGCTTTCCCCGTCGGCTGCGAAGCAGCTTTTGCACCAACCGGGAGCAAACTCCTGGTCAGGTGCGGCGAATCGCTTTCTGTGCTCAATGGGCTCATGGAGACATCTGTACCCGCAGTTTCGCAGGAAATAAGGAAACAGCTTCTGTCCCTTCGGAAATGGCGCAGTGAGGGGCTCATATCCAACCAGGAATACCAATCCGCCCAAAAAAGGATACTCAACCCATGAAGCATACTATCATTCACGTCACCATCCAGGTAATCGCAGCTTTCATCATGATATATCCTTCAATGGCCGAAGACTGCATCCCATGCCACCGGGAGAAGACCCCGGCCGCTGTTCGGCAATGGGAGGCAAGCGCACATTTCAAGGCCGGCGTCGGATGCGAGAAGTGCCACGGCAAAGACCATGACAAGATCATCAAGGGAGAGGCCCGGGTTGACATGAAGGTATGCGGCCCCTGCCACAAAAAGGCCCTGGCCGAGCACAACGCCAGCCGTCACGGCATGGCGCTCCATTCCGGCTGGGGATGCACCCGCAATATGCCGCTCCGAAACCAGAGCGAGTGTCGCTTCTGCCATGAAGACGGGGGCGGTATACCGCAGGGGGGCGTACAATGTGCCCGTTTCCTCAAACAGAGCAGCGAGATGGGAGCAATCGGGTGCAATTACTGCCACAGCGTAGAGAGCTCGTGCGCCTCCTGCCATACCAACCACAACACGAGCCTGGTAATAGTCCGCGATCCGAACTCATGCGCAAAATGCCACATGGGACCCGACCACCCCCAGTGGGAAATGTGGCAGACCTCCCTGCACGGCACCCTGTACGCCACGGCCGGCATTGCCACCGGCCCGACCTGCCAGACCTGTCACATGCCAAAAGGGACACATAATGTCTCCATCGGCATCACCATGAATTCCGGCGGGGTGCCGTACCCTGCCCAGAAGGCAGAGCCTGCCCGTAAGGAGATGCTGCAGATCTGCAACCAGTGTCATGCCCCGGAATTCGGCCGCAAGGAGTTGGCAAGAGGAGATGCTGTCCGGACCCAGAGCCTTACCATCCTTAAGGAGGCGGAAAAGATCATCTGGGACCTGTCGGACCGCTCACTTCTCGATCCCATGCCTGACCAGCGTCCGGACCATCCCCTGAGCGGAAAGAAGCTGGTTACCGATGCCCAGATGCTCTACGAAGACACATCCCACATCGAGCGGATCTTTTTCAAGATGAAAAAATACGATTATGCCCGGACCATCAAGGGCGCTTACCACCAGAATCCGGCCTATACACACTGGTACGGCAATGCCGAACTCAAAATGGACCTGATTGACATCAAGGCCGAGGCAAGCCGCCTCAGAGAGCGTGGCGGTATCAGCCCGGAGTTGAAAATACCGGCTGATCCTGCAGCAATGGCGGACAGGGAACTGCGCGTGCTGAGCAATCGAGTCAAACGGGGCGAGATAACAGAGGCTGTCTACGCAACAGAAAAGGCAAAGATACTGGAATCATTGAAACAGAAATAACTCCGGATTCACAATAACTTAACGGTTGAATAGCTTAATTTCCAAGTATAGAGATTCGACCTTGTCTCTGGCCCAGGGAGTTCTTCTCAAGAATTTTAAGCTGGAATTGATCGAGGGATTGATATTAAAGCATTTGACCTTGATTCTCTTGCCAAGTTCTTCCCAACCGTAAAGATCTACCAGTTCGTTAAGGATCTTTTCCAAGGTTATCCCATGTAACGGGTTGTAAGGTTGTTCCTGTAGCATGAATTGGCCTGTAAATTCTTGAGAATCGATCAATAGGTGATGAAAAATACCGTATCATGATTACCGATGTTCATAAATAAAAAATGCCCCCATGCAGGAGGGGAGCACAGGGGCTAAGAAAGGAAGGAAGTCCTTGTTTTTATGTCTTCCTTGTATTGTTTGTATAGCTAGATTAGTGCCAAATTATTACAGTTGATTTATAAGCACTTTTTTCCCTGTAGTCCTTCAGGCTGTATTGACAGTGCACATATCTGCTAAAAGTTGGGGCAGGTAACGCAGCTTCAGCCATTTGCAGATGTGTTCATACATCACATAAATAGCTTAGAAACAATATCCTCGTCGTACTCTCAAATATTGATAGTGTGTTTAATGTGTTACAAGCAGGTGAATCAGGTTCTGTGGCCAATAAGAAGAAGGCTCGTCCCCAAGGACAACATACGCTAACATGGCCGCAATGAACGCAATGACCGTGTAAAGGATAAATTTCGATTTCTTTATTGGTACGTCAAATTCATATGGATCTTCCTGGTTCAACTAAATCCACCCCCTAACCTATTTGATATTAAGATCTTTAGGCTGAATGGTGATACAGAGACATTCCCCCACTGAATACGTAGTTTTCTCGCAATAGATGCGGCCATGAACCATTATTTTGCGTCCCTCTGCGGATACTACCTTGGTCTCCACGCTGACTACCTTATGCAACGGCAGCATGTTTCGGAAACTGACATTCAGATTACCGACCACTATCGAATAACCGGCAGCCCAGGCGGCCAGTCCCAGAACCTCATCCATGACTGCCGCCATTGCCCCTCCGTGGGCGTGGTCGGGCGGCCCCTCAGTCTCAGGGCCGAACCATACCTTTGCCTTGAGATGGTGCTCTGAGTCCCGATAATAGCTGACCCTGAAACGATTGCCTTCGGGATCACCGGAAACGAAACGTAGTGAAGAGCCGACGGATGCAGCGGCATCGAATGGGGTCCAGTCAGTTTCTCCCCTTAGATCTGGTTTGTTGTTGCATGTACTGTTTGCAATTGTCTTATCCATTGTTAATGACTCCTTATCTATTGAATATCAACGAATCTGATCCATCCGAACGTATCCGCTATCCCAGAGAAGCCGCTGGAACAAAGTCCGCGGCTGCAAAGGAATATTCGTCGTGCTGATGGCCACGGTAGACTCCGGCATGAATTGCGGCCACATCCTCGGCAATGACAAGTTCCTCATTGGTTGGCATGACAAAGAGCCTGACCAGAGAGCCTGCAGCGGTAATGTCCACCTCTTCCTGCTCCGACCGGATTGCGCGATTGCGGTCACTGTCAATCCGTATGCCGAAGCAGTCAAGTCCACTCAGCACCAGCTCCCGTAAAAGCCATTCCAATGTACCGGTCCCTGAGGTGAAAACGATTGCATCCAGAGGGCCGATAATCGCCAGGCATGAGCCGATATATTTTTTGAGACGGTAGGCTTCTATCTCAAGAGCCAATGCGCAACGGAAATCCCCATCCAAAGCCGCCTGCAAAAACTGCTGCCGCTCCAGGTGTTGTCCGGTAATACCCCACATACCGCTTTTATGGTTGAGGGTCTGTTCCAATTCCTGTGCTGAAAGACCCATCTCCTGCATGATAAAGGCATGAATGCCGGGATCGATGTCACCGCAGCGCGTTTTCATTACCGCCCCCTCCAGCGGAGTCATTCCCATGCTGGTGTCGATGGACAGGCCATTTTTGATGGCACAGATCGATACCCCCCGGTCAAGGTGAATCGTGATCAGGTTGCAGGCATCAATCGGTTTGTTCAGCCGTATGGCCCCCCGCCGCGAAAGGTAGAGGTGAGATGGTCCGTGGAAACCATAGCGGCGGACCCCATACTGTTCGTACCATTCATAGGGGAGCGGATAGAGGTAGGCATGCTCAGGTATTGAGAGGTGGAAGGCGGTATCAAAGACCGCCACATGTGGAATAGCGGGCAGATGTGTCATCGCCGCTTCAATCCCCGCGATGTTGGGTGCCGAGTGCAGCGGCGCCAGATGATGAAATTCCCGGATGGAGTCGAGGACATGGCCGTCAATCCGCACTGAATGGCGGAACTCGTAGCCGCCATGCGCTACCCGGTGACCGACGGCTGATATTTCCGTAGAATCTGCCATGACACCATGCTGCGGATCAGTCAGGGCAGTGATGATCAGGGCTACAGCGCTCCGGTGATCGTTGTGATCCGTCTCCAGGCAGTACGGTTCCCGTCCCGGAACATCCTGTCGGATAAAAGAACTGCCGAGACCTACCCGTTCAATGGTTCCGGAAGCAAGCAGTGCCCAGCCATCCCTGGAATAGAGGTGGTATTTGATTTCATGGCTCCAGCAGGTTAAGGTAAGGATTTTCATAGATGCTCTGAGGGTTAAGCCCCTCCGGACAACAGGAGGGGCTTAGTTCTGCGATCCGTTACAGATCCCAATTGTCTATTTTCATGGTACCGTTTTTCGCCAGGTTCACTTGCAGCTTGAATACCCGGTCGAGCAGTTGCGGCTCATGACCCGCCTTCCTGGCCAGACAGTCGTTTGTAGCCACGTCCAGGTACTCCTGCAGGATCGGTCGGTAGTCGGGATGGGCACACTTGTCGATAATGAGCTGGGCACGGCTCTTGGGATCAAGTCCACGCAGGTCCGCAAGCCCCTGCTCGGTAACAAGCACGTCAAGGTCATGTTCGGTATGGTCAACATGCGGAACATGCGGCACCACACAGGTGATCCCGGTCGGATCGGTTTTGGATGGCCGGGCCGACGGCGTATGCATGATGGAAAGATAGGCGTTGCGGAGAAAATCCCCGGAACCACCGATGCCGTTGATCATCCGGGTACCTCCTACCAGGGTGGAGTTGGCATGGGCATAAATATCGAACTCAACCGGGGTGTTCATGGCGATGCAGCCGAGACGGCGGATCGGCTCGGGGTGATTGGCGATGGAGAGCGGCCGCATGATCACCTTCTTGCTGTACTTTTCCCAGTTGGCGTAAAAGCGTTTAAAGCCTTCAACGGAAAACGAAAGCGAGACCGTGGAAGCAAAGTCGAGTTTGCCGGAATCGATAAAATCGAGCATGGTGTCCTGCAGAACCTCGGTCCAGACATTCAGGCCGCTGAACGGACCTTTGGCCAGGCCGCCGATAACTGCGTTGGCAATAGAACCGACGCCGGACTGCAAAGGGAGCAGGTTCTTGGGCAACCGGCCGTTCTTAACTTCAAACTGGAAGAAATCAAGGATGTTGTTGGCGATGGCATCAGATGTCTCGTCAGATTCGCTGAAGGAGCGGCCGTTGTCCGGCAGGGTCGATTCGATAATGGCGACAATCTTGTCGGTATCAATGCGGACGTAGGGGGAACCGGCCCGATCGTCAACCCGGCTGATCAGATAAGGGAGGCGCCGGGGCGGATTGATCGGTTCGATGATATCGTGCAGACCCTCGTAGTTGGGGAGCGAGGTGTTCAGCTCGATGATGATCTTGTCGGCTATCTGGACGATTTCCGGAACTGCACCGCAGGAGGCGGTCAGTACCAGGCTGCCGTCCTCCATGATGGCTGAACATTCAATGATGGCGATATCAAGGCGCCCGCCGTTGTCCTTGGTGTAAAAACCGTACCCCAGATCCTGGGCAAACATGGAGAGATGCCGATCTCCCATGCGAATGCGGCCTGAATTGATGCCGGCCTGAATGTTCTTGCCGGTCTGGTACGGCCAGCGACGGTTGATCATGTCGAGCGAGGCCCAGCGGTCTTCGGTTTCAACGCCGACAGACGCGCCGATGAACAGGTTGAATCTCAGCTTTCCCTGCAGGCTGTTTTTCTCTACATGATCCGCCAGGGCAATGGGTACCACTTTCGGATAGCCGGCAGGCGTAAATCCCGACCATCCGAGATTCATCCCGTTTTCAAACATGGGGATGACGTCGTCAACTTTCCTGATTTTTGCGTGCAGACTGGTCCTTTTGATTCTTTGATGAAGTACAGACACGTTTGTTCCTTTCTGATTTCTTATTTTTCCTGCCCCCGGCAGGTTGACGACGATGGAGGGAGCTGAACAGGAACAGCGCCATCATCACCCCCAAAGAAGCAGACGCTGATGATGCAGACGGTCGGGAGAAGGCGGCCTGCAGAGGTTTTATCCGCTTTCACGCGGCAGATAGTCCGGTAACCAGCTGATATTTTGTAACGGCACCCCTTCCTTGTAGTAGAGCGCAGGAGAAAGCAGCACGAAAAAGATATGGACATCGCGACAACCATAATGGCTGAGCAGGTCATACAGAGTTGCCGCAATAGCGTCATGCTTTTCCTGCGACCGCGGAAACATGAAGATCTCCAGCGAACGGGGCGTTGCCGTTATCGGTGTGATGGTGAGCAGCTCGACCTTGACGATTTCCGGCGGTACAGCTGCGACACGGGAGAATTCCTCCACTAGCGCTGGGAGCGACCTCCTCAGCCCCTCCTCATTGAACCCCTTGAATCTTAAATAGGGCACGGGCTCTTTCCCCTCACCGCAAACGACATGGCCGCCGGAGAGGGCTGCGTGTCGCGCATGGCGTAAAACAGTGGCCGAACCGCTGGGTCATGAACACCATGCTGCCGTTCCGTTGCCCGGCAGAGCATAAGCGACACATCTTCGAGCACCGACAGGATCTCCTCAGGCCGCTGAAGAGCCGCGGAAAGCTTAGGTGATACGGCTACGGCCAGGGCGGCAATGGTGCCACGGACGGCAAATATGATGTGAGGCCATTCGCGTTGTACAAGCAGGCTCAGGTTGTTGCGCTTCATCATTTACCCTGCTTGCACATGTCGCTCACGGCAGATTCGAGGCGCTGAATCAAGCCGGTTAGCAGGAGAATTTCTTCGTCATTGATCGAACTGAACAGCCTTTCTTCCAAATCGGCTACCGTCTGCCGGATCCGAACCACCAGCTGAAGACCGCTTGGTGTGATACGGAGGAGTTTTGCCCGACGGTCTCTGACATCCTCAGTCCGCTCGATAAAACCCTTGATAACCAGTGTATCGATGAGGCGCACCAATGACGGCCCTTCTATACCAAGGGATGCCGCCAGGTCCTTTTGACGCACATTTTCGCCGAGAACATGCAGGTGCAGGAGAGGACGCCATGTGGCATCGGTAAGACCCGACGATTGAAACTCGGCATCGAGAACCTTGCGCCAGCGGCGGGTCAGATAGCCAAGACGAAAGAACAGGTTGCCGCGATTGACTTTTGTTTTGTAAATGTTCATACAAATTAGTTAGCATGCTAACTATTATTATGCAATACATTTTCTATGGTGTTGTTTTGGATTATTGACTTACGAGAGCCACTCTTAAGGGGATGTGCAGGTATTCAAACATTGCAGCAAATGCTGGAGAGCGGGATTTTCAATAAATGCATGACACTTTAGGGTACAATTTGGCACAAAAAAGGGACCTGCATGATTGCAGATCCCTTTTGGAAATTGGTTGCGGGGATAGGATTTGAACCTATGACCTTCGGGTTATGAGCCCGACGAGCTACCAGACTGCTCCACCCCGCGTCACGAATTATGGTTTATAGCACGGCGGTTCCTGCAGAGTCAATGAAAATAATCCCTGAAGTGAAAATAAATCACTCGGGAACGGCAATCGCTCCGGAACCGAGCTTTGCGGCAAGCTCCTGCGCGTCGCGCTGGGACATGTTATGTCCGGCCCTGACGCGGTAGACAATCCCTTTCTCCGGGATATTCACCACTATGAGCATTGCATTCAACCCCTTTGCCGCCAGCTTTTTCCGGAGCGATTCCGCTTCGGTCTTGTCCTTTACCGATGCAACCTGGACGCTGAACCTCTTGCCGCTCTCCTTGGCCGACTGAGGGGGCGCAGGTTTCTCCGGTGACGTAGCAGCTGACGGCTTTTCTGCCGGGGCAGCGGAAGCAGCGGGCTTTGCCGGTGCCTGAGCTGCGGGAGAAGCCGGCTTTACCGCCGGTGCCGGCGAAGCCTGAGGAGCTGCGGGCGGCTTTACCGCTGCCGGTTGCTGCTGATGCTCGGGTAGATTGGCATTGATCCCGCTGCCGATCACCCCTTTCCCCCCTTCGGCAGGGTTTCATAGAAGGTAAGAGGCGTTTGCTGCCCCTTGGGTTGTGCCGGAAGCGGCGGCAGCTGACCTGCAGGCGCCTGCTGTGACGGTGCAGTGTTGACCGCAGCCTGCTGAACGGCAGCGGTTTTCTTCATCTTGAACCAGCAGGCTGACCAGCCGCCGATAAAGCCTGCGGCAAATATTATGATAACTACAACCACGACCGCCAGCAGATACTTTCCTATCGGTTGGCGACGCGGCTTGTTCTTGCTTGCGAAACTCCGTTCACGATAATCAATTGCCATCAGTTGCCATCCTCACATACGCTCAGGTGCGGAAACTCCCAGCAGCGACAGGGCATTACGGATGGTTCTGGCGATACATTTGAGGAGGAAAAGCCTTGCTGTGGTCAATTCAACGTCTTCGGTCACTACGCGGTTGCGATTGTAATAGCTGTGAAACTCTCCGGCCAGTTCCTGCAGGTAATAGACGATCCGGTGCGGTTCGAACGCCGCGGCGCTACCAGCCACCACCTCTGGGAAAGAGAGTAGGGTCCTGATGATCGCCGATTCTTCATCACTGTCCAGGAGTTCCAGCCTGCACTTTGCAAAATCCGGAACGACCCCGTTCTTTGTCGCTGTTTCAAAGATGCTGCAGATCCGTGCATGGGCATACTGGACGTAATAGACCGGGTTGTCGAGCGACTGCTGCTTGGCCAGATCGATGTCGAACACCAATTGGGAATCGGGCTTGCGCATGACAAAGAAAAACCTGGTGGCGTCCCGGCCCACTTCGTCGATCAGGTCGCGCAGGGTCACGTAACTGCCGGCCCGCTTGGAGATCTTGACCTCTTCTCCACCTCTCATGACCGTTACCATCTGGTGCAGGACATATTCAGGCCACCCTTTGGGTATCCCGGCTTCCAGTGCCTGCAGTCCGGCCCTTACCCTGGTAATAGTGCTGTGATGGTCTGCCCCCTGCTCATTGATCACCCTGCTAAACCCGCGCTCCCATTTGGCAAGATGATACGCAACATCCGGAACGAAATAGGTATAACTGCCGTCCGACTTGCGCATGACCCGGTCCTTGTCGTCGCCGAAATCGGTGGTCCGGAGCCAGAGAGCGCCATCCTTGTCGTAGGTATGCCCTTTTTCCATGATCCGCTTGACCGCGGCATCGACACGGCCATCGTTATAGAGGCTCGATTCGAGGTAATAGACATCGAAGCCGACATCAAAAGCGGTGAGGTCCTGGTCCTGCTCCCGCCGCAGGTATGCAACCGCAAAACGACGGATCGCGTCCAGGTCGTTCGGGTCACCGACGGCAGTAACATGCTGATCGCCGGCATCCACTGTCTCGCAAGAGAGATACGCATTTGCCACGTCTTTGATATATTCGCCCTGATAGCCGTCAGCTGGCCAGCGAGGGTCGCCCGGCTCAATGCCGAGGCAGCGCGCCTGAACGGATAGGGCCAGATTTGCGATCTGCGCGCCGGCATCATTGTAGTAAAATTCTCGGGTCACATCCCAGCCGCTGGCTTCGAGCAGCCGGCAGATGGTGTCGCCGATCGCAGCGCCGCGGCCATGGCCGATATGCAAAGGACCGGTCGGGTTGGCGCTGACGAACTCCACCTGCAGCTTCTGCCCGGCACCGGCAGAGCTTCTGCCAAACCTCTCACCACTGGCTTCTATCTCCAGCAACGCCTGCTGCCATGCCTGTCTGGCAATGAAAAAGTTGATAAATCCCGGCCCCGCTATATCCACACGGCTGATCAGATCGGTCCTGGCTCGCAACTTTGCGGCCAGAATTTCCGCAATGGCCCGGGGAGCCTTTCTTTCCGGCTTAGCGAGCAGCATGGCGAGATTGGATGCAAAATCGCCATGTTCGGGCTGAGCCGGCCTTTCAATGACAAATGCCGGATCTTCAACGGAAGAGATGCTCCCGTCTGCCCTGCAGTCCGCAAGTGCTGCCCGGACAATTTCAACAATACGCTGCTTCATTCACCCTTCCCTTCACTCTTTTCAGATTTGTCGTCAGTCTCCGTCTCCTTGATGGAAACGTCCCGTGAAAAATCCGGGCAGCGGGCGCCGCCATCCGGAACGGAAAACTTCTTGGCACAGGTTGCCCGCCAGGCACATACGACACAATGCTGTCTCTTGCCATCCGTAGTCATGGTATTCTTTCCTTTGTTCAGCGTTTCCGTGCCGAAGTCACGGCAGAAAACTGATAGACCGTCTCGTTGGGCCTCACCAGCCCGAAATCCTTGCGCGCTATGCTTTCCAGGTACCGGCGATCGCTCTTCAGCGCTTCGATCTCCCGCTTCAGGTTCTCGTTTTCAACCTTCAATGCCTCGCTGCGCCGGGACATCTCCTGCTTTTCCCGGTTCAGTTCATAAATCCGCAACAAACCACGTTCCCCGAAGACGGTGAAAAATAGCAGAAACAGAATGACCGCGGCCGGTATCAGATATAGCCGACTGCGCATAAGGACCTCTATTTACAGCAATTGCCGTTAATTATTGAGGCAAAGTAATCGATGGTCTGCTTGAGCCCGTCTTCCACAGCAACCCGCGGCTCCCAGTCCAGTTTCGTCTTGGCAAGGTCGATGTTCGGCTGGCGCTGCTTGGGATCGTCTGCAGGGAGAGGCTTGAAAACAATCTTGGACTTGGAGCCGGTAAGGGCGATGATCCGCTCCGCAAACTCCAGGATGGTGGTTTCAGCAGGGTTGCCGAGGTTTACCGGCCCAATGAATCCGGGGCAATTCATCATCCGGATCATGCCGTCCACCAGGTCCGAGACATAACAGAACGAACGGGTCTGCTTTCCCTTGCCATAGACGGTGATATCCTCCCCTTTCAGGGCCTGGAGAACGAAGTTGGACACAACCCGGCCGTCGTTTTCCGCCATTCGGGGGCCGTAGGTGTTGAAGATCCTGATTATCCGCACATCCACGCCATTCTGACGGTGGTAGTCCATCATCAGGGTTTCGGCGACCCGTTTCCCTTCGTCGTAACAGCTCCGGACCCCGATCGGATTGACGTTCCCCCAGTAATCCTCGGTCTGCGGGTGGATCTTCGGGTCGCCGTAAATCTCGGAGGTCGATGCCTGAAGGATTCTCGCCCGGACGCGTTTGGCAAGCCCCAGCATGTTGATTGACCCCATGACGCTGGTCTTGACGGTCTTGACCGGATTGTACTGGTAGTGAATCGGCGACGCCGGACAGGCAAGGTTGTAGATCTGATCGACCTCAAGCAGGATCGGCTCCACGATATCGTGGCGGATCAGTTCGAACCTGTGATTATCCAGCAATGGTTCGATGTTTCTCTTGTTGCCGGTAAAGAAATTGTCGAGGCAGATGACGTCGTGTCCCTCGCCCACAAGCCGCTCGCACAGGTGCGAACCGATAAAGCCGGCGCCTCCGGTTACCAGAATTCGCATCTGCTATTTACCCCCTGAAGAAATGCCAGACCCGTTGCGCCCGAGCGGCATGTACCGGAAACCTGCCACTCGCATCCGGTCCGGCTTGTAAAGATTGCGGCCATCAATGATCAGCGGGTCTTTCAGCTCGGACATGATCCGCTCGAAATCAGGGTTGCGGTACTCGTTCCAGTCGGTAATTATCACCAGGGCATCGGCCCCGGTAAGGATCTCGTACTGGTTGTGGCTGTATGTTATGCGATCCCCCAGCACCTTCCGCGCCTCTTTCATCGCCTCGGGATCGTGGGCGCGGACCTGGGCGCCGTTGGCCAGCAGCTCCTCGATGATGGTCAGAGACGGGGCCTCCCGCATGTCGTCGGTCCTGGGCTTGAACGATAAGCCCCAGCAGGCGATGGTCCTGCCGGCAAGAGGCTTGACCGCGGCCGGGTCGCCGAGCAGATGCAGCACCTTTCTGGCCAGCACCTGCTTCTGCAGCTCGTTGACCTCTTCAACCGACTTCAGGAGCAGCATCTCATAGCCGCATTCATCGGCGGTCCTGATCAGGGCCTTGACATCTTTCGGGAAGCACGACCCGCCGTATCCGGGGCCCGGGAAAAGGAAATCGAAGCCGATGCGGGAATCCGAGCCGATACCTTCGCGAACCGCGGCCACATCGGCGTTCATAAGTTCGCAGAGACCGGCGATCTGGTTCATGAACGATATCCGGGTCGCCAGCATGGCGTTGGCCGCATACTTGGTCATCTCGGCGCTGCGGATATCCATGACGATCATCCTGTTATGCTTGCGCATGAACGGTTCGTACAGCTCCTTCATGATCTCGGCGGTCCTGACATTGTCCGTGCCGATGACCACCCGGTCAGGTTTCATGAAGTCGTCGATCGCAGCCCCTTCCTTGAGGAACTCGGGGTTCGAGACGACATCGAATTCATAGGCAACCTTTCTCTGATCCAGCTCCTCCTGAACAGCTGCCCTGACCTTATCGGCAGTACCGACCGGGACAGTCGATTTATCGACAATGATCTTATAACCCTGCATATGTTGACCGATGCTTCTGCCGACAGCCAGGACATATTGCAGGTCTGCCGAACCGTCCTCCCCCGGAGGGGTTCCGACCGCGATGAAATTGATCAGCGATCCCTTGACCGCCGCTTCCACGTCGGTAGTGAACGACAGACGCCCCTCTGCCTGGTTGCGGAGCACCAGCTCCTTCAATCCGGGCTCGTAGATCGGGATAATTCCCTGCTTGAGCCCTTCGATCTTCGCCTGGTCAACATCAACAGTAATGACGCTGTTACCGCTCTCGGCAAAACATGCCGCCGCCACCAGTCCAACATATCCGGCACCAAAAACGCAAATTTTCATTGCACCCTCCCGGGAGTCAAATCAAACGGATTTTATAACACAACCGACCAAAACAGAGCCACATTTTTCAACCGGTCCTGCCCATATATATACTTTCGGCAAGCAAGGCAAACTCTTTAAGAGTCAGGGTTTCACCCCGCCGTGACGGTTCAATTCCGCATCCGGTCAATATGTCTCGCAACCGGTCGTCCGAAGGGGCAAACCCGCCACCTTTCAAACAGTTCCAGAGGGTCTTGCGGCGTTGGGCAAAGGCAGACTTGACCAGCTGGCGGAACAGCTGTTCGTCGCTGACCGGGAAGCGCGGTTCCGGCAGCGGCTCAAATGAAAGGACAATGGAGTCAACCTTAGGCACCGGATAGAAGGCGCCTGGTTTCACGATAAATTCTTTCCGGATATCGAAATAGATCTGAAACAGGACCGAGAGGATGCCGTAATCCTTGGTGCCTGGGCCGGCCACCAGCCTCTCACCGACCTCCCGCTGCAGCATCAGCACCAGCCTGCGGAACAGTTTCCGGTGGTCCAGGAACTTGAACATTACCTGGGAAGATATGTTGTATGGGAGGTTCGCCGCCACCTTCCATCGGTCGCCGTCGCGCCCCTGCAGCAGTTCGTCCAGGTCCAGCCGGAGGATATCCGCCTGCACCACCTCGACCTTCTCCGTTCCGGAAAACTCTTCCGAGAGCAGAGCGACCAGCTGGCGATCCAGTTCGATCGCCAGGACCGCGGCTGCGGATTCGGCCAGAATCCGGGTCAACGCCCCACGACCGGGGCCGACCTCCAGGATCCGGTCGCCGGGGGCAATCGCCACCGCCGCGACTATCCGGTCAAGAATGCCCCTGTCAGTCAGAAAATTCTGGCCAAGCGCCTTTTTGGGGCGGGGGAGCATCAGGCACGCTCCGCAAATCTGGCCTTGATCCGGTCAAGCGGCCACGACGGCAATGCGTCGAAACCATTGATGGTCGCAACCCGCTCCGAAAGGTAATACTCTCCCGGCACGGCTACCATGGCGGCATTGTCGGCGCAAAGCGCCGGAGCCGGGATATACAGTTCCACGCCTCTGCTTGCTGCAAGAACGGAGATTTCGCGCCGCAGGCCGCTGTTGCACGCGACCCCTCCGGCAACCACCAGCCTGCGTATACCGGTCCGTTCCAGGGCCATCGCGGTTTTAAAAGCCAGCACCTCGCAGACTGCGGACTGGAAAGAGGCGCAGAGATCCTGCAGCGGCTGTCCGGATTTCCCATCCGGATTTTTCTGCACCCAGTTCAGGACCGCGGTTTTCAACCCGCTGAAACTGAAATTGCAGCTCCCGTCATGCAGCAGCGGCCGAGGCAGCTTGACCCCCTTCGGATCGCCGCTGGCGGCAAGCCTGTCGATCAGCGCCCCACCCGGATAGGTCAGGCCGACAATCTTGGCCACCTTGTCGAACGCCTCGCCGGCGGCATCGTCAATGGTCTGGCCGAGTATCGAATACCGCCCCACCCCCTCCACCCGGTAGAGATGGGTATGCCCTCCGGAGACGACCAGAGCCAGGTACGGGAATTCGATCTCCTGCTCCAGGAACGCGGCCAGGAGATGCGCCTCGATATGATTGACCCCGGTCACCGGGATCGACATTGCAGCCCCAATCCCTCTTGCCGCCGCAATCCCCACCAGGAGCGCACCTACAAGCCCCGGGCCCTGGGTAACGGCAACACCGTTGATTTCACTTAAAGACACCCCGGAAGCGCTCAAAGCCTCCTCAACCACAGGCACAATACTCTCCAGGTGCCTGCGGGAGGCGATCTCCGGCACCACGCCGCCATACTCCGCATGGATCGCCACCTGGGAAGCCACGATGCTGGAAAGGACAGTACGACCGTCCCGCACCACCGCAGCAGCTGTTTCGTCACAAGATGTCTCTATCGCCAGAACAAGCATACAATTTGTAACCTTCAGAAAAAGATCGGGGCGTTCGACACGCCCCTATACAGAGTCCATTTATGATTTATCCTGAAGGAACGCGATTTTTGTTCGAGATCAAGGCTGTCGAGCGACCCTGCGGAGACGTAGCAGCGCTACGTCGCACAAAGGGGCGTTAAGACTTACGCCGATATCGGACAAAAGGCGCGTTCCTAAAGAAGGTTGGCGGCAAGTTCGGCCAGCGCCGACCTCTCCCCCTTCGTCATAGTAATATGACCGGAAATATCCTCCTGCTTGAACCGCTCCACCACGTAGGTAAGTCCGTTGCTCGAGGCATCCACGTACGGGTTGTCGATCTGGTAAGGATCGCCGGTCAGAACGATCTTGGTCCCTTCCCCGGCCCTGGTGATGATGGTCTTGATCTCGTGCGGGGTCAGGTTCTGGGCCTCGTCCACGATCATGTACTGGTTCGGTATCGACCGGCCCCGGATATAGGTCAGAGGCTCGATATCCAGGATCCCCATTGCCATCAGCTCCTTGTAACCCTTGCTGTGGCGCTTTTCCGCCTCATGGCCGGAAAGCAGGAGTTCGACGTTGTCAAAGATCGGCTGCATCCAGGGGGTCAGTTTCTCTTCGATGTCGCCGGGGAGAAAACCGAGGTCCTTCCCCATCGGGAATACCGGCCTGGACACCAGCAGGCGGTTGTAGACATTCTCCTCGGCAACCTTGTGCAGCCCTGCGGCGATGGCAAGAAGCGTTTTCCCGGTGCCGGCCTTTCCAACCAGGGTGACCAGCTTGATGTTGTCGTCCAGGAGCGCATCGAGGGCAAAGGACTGTTCGCGATTCCGGGGATGAATGCTCCAGACCCCTTCCTTCCCGGTCTTTTTCAACGGCACCAGACGGTTCTGGGGATGATCGTAACGGCAGATCGCACTATGCGAAGGGTTAATCTGGTCCTTGAGGGTGATAAACTCGTTGGGATAAAAATCACCCGCCACCTCGGTAAAACCCTGGCCATGCACCCGATCGATCACAACCGGCTCCACCTCCATTTCGGCATATCCGGGGTACAGTTCCTGGATATCAACCTTGTCCGATTCATAATCCTCGGCAACCAGGCCCAGGGCATCGGCCTTTATCCTCAGGTTGGTATCCTTTGTCACCAGTATTACCGGGTTCTTGGGGTCCCGGTCCAGAAGATCGACCGCCACAGCCAGGATCCGGTTGTCGCCCCGGTCAACGCGTAGTTCCGGCGGCAGGCGCTTCAGGACCTTTTCCTCGTAAATTTCCACCCGGACAGTACCGCCGGTTTCCAGCCTGATCCCCTTGGTGAGCGATCCGTCCTTGCGTAACTGGTCAACCAAGCGCGAGATGTGCCTGGCGTTCCGGCCGGTCTCGTTCATATCCTTCTTGAACCTGTCGATCTCCTCGATTACAGTGATCGGGATAATGATGTTATTGTCCTCGAATTTATAGAGCGCATGCGGATCGTAAAGAAGGACGTTGGTATCCAGAATAAAAGTCTTCATTGAAACCTTTCCGTAAGCCGTTGAGACACGGCTACTGAATGACCGGCCGGGACCGGTATTGATTATTTCTCCGTGTATTGGGCCTTCAGTTCCTTGCCGGAGGAGATGAGTTTAATGAAATAGGTCTTGTTCTTTTTATCAACCCCTTCCATTACCGCTTCGCCATCCCTGTTAATCTGCGCCAGGACCGCATCGGGAGACTCCTTGATGGTAAAGTAGCTGAAGATGTTGGTCTTGAAGATATCCTGCCTTGTAAACGCCCTTTGCGGCGGCAATGAGCAGCCCGCAATGGCGACAAGCAGGGCAATACCTGAAAATATCCTTATCCGGCTCATCTCTTCCTCCTTGCAATCCGTTCTATTGCCTCGACAAAAGCGGCAATTTCTGACTCGGTGTTAAACCACCCGGGGCTGACCCTGATGGTGCCCGCCGGGTAGGTGCCTATCGACTTATGGGCGTTGGGAGCACAGTGAAGACCGGTCCTGACCGCGATTTCATGGTCATTGTCGAGCAGAAACCCGACCTTGCTGGGGTCCATTCCGTCCATTGTGAAAGAAACCACGCTGCCGCGCGGCCGGCCGGCATCCGGGCCATAAACCTTCAATCCGGCAATCGGCAGCAAACCGGCAATCAACTGTCCGACCAGTGCCGCTTCATGCCTGGCGATCGTATCAACACCTATGGAACCGACAAATTCGACGCCGGCCAGCAACCCGGCAATTGCCGGCGTGTTCTGCGTGCCGCTTTCGAACCGTTCGGGAAGGGTCTCCGGCTGGTAAAGGCTGGCCGAGGAGGTGCCGGTCCCGCCGACCAGCAGAGGCTTCAGCTCGATACCTTCGGCAATGTACAGAAACCCGGTGCCCGGAGGCCCCATCAACCCTTTATGGCCCGGGGCTGCGAGCATATCGATATGCATGGAACTAACATCTATCGGTATGCTGCCGGCACTTTGCGCAGCATCGACCAGCAGGGGGATCCCCGCTTTTTGCGCTGCCGCGCCGATCGCCGCCACATCCTGGATGGTGCCGGTAACATTGGAACAGTGGGTAACGGCAATCAGCCCGGTGTTGGGACGGATAGCCGCAAAGATATCACGGGGAGGGACAAAACCGTCCGGCCCGGCCTGGACCCAGGTCACCTCAACTCCCTGCAGGCTGGCAAGATGCAGAGGCCTGGCCATGGAATTATGCTCCATGGCGGTGGTTATTACATGGTCCCCGGGCTTCAGCAACCCCAGCAAGGCGAGGTTTAGAGACTCCGTAGCGCTGTGGGTGAAAACCAGGCGGCTCGAATCCGATATCCCGAATAGATGGGCCAATGCCTCCCTTGCTTCGAGAACGATCCTGGCTGCGGAAATCCCGCCGCGATGCCCGCCCCTTCCCGGACTCCCCGCCCCTTCCCGAAGGGCCTCGTCAACTGCCTTGTAGACTCCCTCGGGTTTTGGAAAGGAAGTTGCTGCATTGTCCAGATAAATCGCCATTATGGAAACAGTAGCATGCGGCCCCATGCTTGGCAACCGCATTTCCCCAAGAAAAGTATATGTTACCCGAAGTTTACAGCACCGCTTGCGGGCGTTGCGGCAGCACAGGCATGAACAGGACCCGGCCGCTGGAATCTCCCCTGTGGATTCGTGACAGAATACGGTCCGGCGTGATGTCGCCCCACCAGTTCCCCATCACGCTAAGGTCTTCATCCCCGGAATATTCCAGATCATGGCCGTTGTTGGCGGCAATGACATTTCCCCAGACCACGCTCCCGGCCCCGGATATCTTGAGCCCGGTGGCGCCGTTCTGGCTGATATTGTTGCCGTTGATCCTGATCCGGGAATTTGTCAGGTTAACCCCTGCTTCCCGGTTGCTCAGCATCCTGTTGAAAGAAACGGCACCTTCCGAACCGGTCAGCACCACTCCGGTGCCGTTAACCGTGAAGCTGCACCCGGTAACCTTCAGTTTGCAGTTTTCGGCAACAAGGGCAGCGCTGCTGTTGCCGTAAAAGGTTGCTCCGGTAAGATAGAACGCCCCTCCGCCAACCATGATGCCATTCCTGTTGCTGGAGATATTGATATCCCGGAGATCAAGCTCGCTCTCAGCGGATTTCACGGCGATATCGCAGCTGCTAATCACACCGCCCGCGATATTGGCATCAGAATCCTGCAGCCGGATCGCCGTGCCGCTTGCGGAAAGCGATAATTCCCTCAGGGCGATCTGGGAATGAAAAACATCCAATCCCACCCTGGCCCCTTCAACACGGCACTGATCGAGCAGGTTCTTCTTCTCTGATGCAAGGAAAACTATCCCTTGCCAGTCACCGGCCGCAGGCTGCGCATAGCTCCCGGTTAACAGGATCTGTTTGTCGGGCGCCCCGGCAGCAACCAGCCGCCCCTGGACCAGCAGCCCGGAAGTAGCGCTGTCCCCGTCGCCGGAAGGGATGAACCGGACAATGGTCCCGGCCTCGATGGTCAGCGTGACCTGTGGCGGCACCGTGAGCCAGCCGTTGACATGAACCTCGCCGTGCCAGACCGTATCTTCCTGGACTGTCTCATTCCGGTATTCGCGATCCGGAGTTGCGGATAGATTGGCAACCCGCTCGTTCAACGGGGCAACAACAGGCGCCGCCGGTTTCGTGATAGGGGGCGCGGCTGCCGGTACCTGCGGTTGCTCCTCAACCGTTGGCGCAACCGGTACATCTTGCGGCAGCTGTTGCCGGGCTGGTCCGGGGTTTTCCGCCTCAGGCTTGACAACAGGCTGCGGCACAGGATCCACCGTCGCTTTTACTATGGGCGGGATCGGACGGGGGGATATTCCTATCATCGAATCATAGCTGCAGGCTGAGATCGCAACCATCAAGGCCAACAGCAGGGTCCTGCCGAATATATCGCTTTTCATCCTGTCTCCTGAAACTGACCGGCCTTTGCACGCTTTACGGCAGCGTTTGTAGCATAAAAAGTCACCTATGTAAATCGCCGGGCCGTCCGCACCGGCTAACCGTTGAAACTTTTCGAGACGAATCGCGATGTTACATTTTTTTGACACAACCCACTTGACAGACCATAGATGTTGTGTTTAATTCCTTTTCGTTACACAAAATGTAGTGGTATTCTTATTATTCAATAAAATCAAGGAGAACAGGTCAATGGCAAAAGCAACCGCCGCTAAGAGCAAGGATATGATCCCGGGACTAACCCCCAATGCGCTGACCGTACTGGAGAAGCGATATCTGAGGCGAGATTTGAGCGGCAAGCCTCTGGAGGGGCCCGTAGACATGTTCCGGCGAGTTGCGGACACGATTGCCTCGGCAGACAGCCTGCTTGACAAAAAGGCCGATGTCAAGGGGCTTTCGGACCAGTTCTATAAAATAATGACCGAGTTCGAGTTTCTCCCTAACTCACCGACCCTGATGAACGCCGGCCGCGAACTGGGACAGCTCTCGGCCTGTTTCGTCCTCCCGGTCGGCGACTCGATGGAGGAGATCTTTGAATCGGTAAAGCATACCGCGCTGATCCACAAGTCCGGCGGCGGCACCGGTTTCTCCTTCTCCCGCCTCCGCCCGGCGCACGATGTCGTCATGTCCACCACCGGCATCTCCAGCGGCCCGCTCTCTTTCATGAGGGTTTTCGACGTGGCGACCGAAACCATCAAGCAGGGTGGCACCCGCCGCGGCGCCAACATGGGAATCCTGCGGGTCGATCACCCGGACATCATGAACTTCATCATGTGCAAGGCCGACCAGAAGCACCTGAACAACTTCAACATCTCAGTGGGGTTGACCGAGGATTTCATGCAGGCCGTGGAGGAAGACCGAGACTACACTCTTATAAACCCGAGAAACGGCGAACCGTTCGGAACGCTCAATGCGCGGAAGGTCTTCAACCGGATCGTCAAGCAGGCCTGGGAAAACGGCGAACCGGGAATCATCTTCCTCGACCGCCTCAACCGGGACAATCCCACTCCGCTGGTCGGCGAGATCGAATCGACCAACCCGTGCGGCGAGCAGCCGCTGCTCCCCTACGAATCGTGCAACCTCGGCTCGATAAATCTCGGCAAGATGGTCAAGGACGGCGAGCTGGACTGGGACCGGCTGAAAGAGGTCGTGACCCTTGCGGTCCATTTCCTGGACAACGTCATCGAGGTCAACAAGTACCCGCTGCCGCAGATCGACGAGATGACCAGGTCAAACAGGAAGATCGGCCTGGGGGTCATGGGCTGGGCCGACATGCTGATCCTGCTCGGCATCCCCTACTGCTCCGATAAGGCCATTAAACTCGGCGAAAAGGTGATGAAATTCATCAACGACGAAGGGCACGCCGCTTCCCGGGAGCTGGCGGCAAAGCGCGGCTCGTTCCCCAACTTCAAGGGTTCGATCTACGACCGCCCCGGAAAGGGAGCGATCCGGAACGCCACCGTCACCACCATTGCCCCCACCGGCACCATCTCCATAATCGCCAACGCCTCGTCCGGCGTCGAGCCGTTGTTTGCGGTCTCGTTCGTCAGAAACGTCATGGACAACACCAAAATGATCGAGGTAAACCCGCTCTTCGAGCAGGTGGCCAAGGAACGGGGCTTCTACTCCAAGGAATTGCTGGAAAAGATCGCGGAACACGGCACTCTGCACGACATCGTAGAGATACCGGCAGATGTCAGGGACGTCTTCGTAACTGCCCACGACATCTCCCCCGAATACCACATCAAGATGCAGGCAGCTTTCCAGAAATACACGGACAATGCCGTATCCAAGACCGTCAACTTCCCCAACAACGCCACCGTAGAGGACGTGGAAAACGTTTACCGCTTGGCGTACCAGGCCGGGTGCAAAGGGGTAACGATCTACCGCGACGGTTCCCGCGACGAGCAGGTGCTCTCCACCGGCAAGACCGAGGAGAAACCGGCACCAACAGCAGCGGCGGAAGAAAAGCACGTCTTCAAGCGCGACCGCCCCAAGGCGCTCAAAGGATGGACCTACCAGATGCAGACCGGCTGCGGCCCGCTCTATGTCACCATCAACGAGGACAAGTCCGGCCTGTTCGAGCTGTTCACCACCATGGGCAAGGCCGGCGGCTGCGCGGCCTCGCAGGCCGAAGCGATGGGAAGGCTGGTATCCCTAGCATGGCGCAGCGGGGTCCAGGCACGGCAGGTCGTGAAACAGCTGATGGGGATCTCCTGCCATTGCCCATCCGGCTTTGGCGAGAACAAGGTGACATCGTGCGCGGACGCAGTTGCCAAAGCGATCCAGGCCCACATGGCCGCTTCCGGGCTTGATGCCGGCATCGAGAAGCAGGCCCCGGACCGGGGCGCCTGCCCCGAGTGCGGCGGCACAGTCGAACACGAAGGTGGCTGCGCAGTCTGCCGCTCCTGCGGCTACAGCGAATGCGCCTGAGATATTCCCGGCATAACGAAGGGGAGTAGATGGCAAAAGCCCCGCAGACAAAGTTCTGTGGGGCTTTTTTCAGGCCGTAATGTTCTCCATACCGATCTTTTTCAGGGCCCAGACCGCAAGGTCCTCATCGTCCCGGTTATCTTCAACCAGCATCACGGAGAGATTTTTCATGCATCTTCTCCGTTTGCCCCGAGCGTAAAGTAGAATGTCGCCCCTGCTCCGGGTTTCGCCTCTACCCAGATCCGGCCATGGTGCTTTTCAATGATCCGGTGGACTGTTGCCAGTCCAATGCCGGTCCCCTCGAACTCTTCCTGATGATGCAGCCTGCAGAACGGTTGAAAGATGTTTTTGATAAACGCCATATCGAACCCAACACCGTTGTCCCTGACATAATAGACATTTTCCCCGTCAATGTCCTTTTGCCCGAGCTCGATCATTGCGTCAGGATTCTTGGAACTGTACTTGACGGCGTTCCCCAGCAGGTTTTTCAGACATGTTTCCAGCATGAACCGATCGCCTGTGGCGGTTACATCCGGTGCAATCGAGATATTGACTCTTCGGTTCCCGATCTCTTCGACAAGTTCTGAAGCGATCCGCATCGCCATTTCCGACAGATTCAGTTTCTGCTGATGCATTTCGGCAACGGATATCCGGTTCATGGCAAGAAGCGAGTCGATTACCGTCCTGAGCCGGTCGCTGTCAGCCACGATTCGTTGGGCACAGTGAATGATCTGCTCATCGCCATCTTGCGCCGCAAGGTCGATCATCATGGCGCCGAAACCTTCAAGCCGGGCAAGGGGCGCCCGGAATTCGTGGGAGAGTGCATAACAGAACCCGTCCAGCTCCCCGATTATCCGCTCAAGCTCGGCTGTCCGCTCTCTGACCCGGCTCTCAAGTTCGTCGTTGAGCTGATTGACTTTCTCTTCAGCCAGCTTGCGCTTGGTGATGTCGCGATTGCCGACACGTTGCCCGAGCGGTTCCCCGTCAGGGCCATGCACACTCTGACAGGTGTGAGATATCCAACGGTACTCGCCGTTTTTGGTGACGATACGGAAATCCACATGCTCCGGTCCGGCATCGGTGGACAGGGCATGCCTATGGTCTGTGTAGATAGACAGATCATCGGGATGGATCATCCGGGTCAGCAACTCCGGGCCGGCATAGAATTCCTCCGGAGTGTAGCCGCTGACCTGCTCACATGAGGGTGACATGTAACGAAGCGTGCCGTCCGGCAGGATCCAATATTCCCAGTCTGCAGTGAACTCCGCGACCGTGCGGTAACGCAGCTCGCTTTCCCTGAGCGCCGCCTCTGCCTGTTTTTGCTGGCTAATGTCGCGGGCAGCGGCGAAGACTCCCAACACCTCCCCATGCCGATCCCGATAGAGAGCCGCATTGTAGAGCACATCCGTTACCCGCCCGGACAGATGGCGTAGGGAAAGTGGATAATCCCTGACTATGCCGTCGCGCCAGACAGTTTTGTAACCGATCCTGGCGTCTTCGGGGTCGGTGAAGTAATCGGAAAAATCCGTGCCGATCAACTGCTCCCGCGGCACACCCGTTGCCTCCATGGTGGCCTGGTTGACATCCATGATCTTGCCATCCTTGCTGATGGTCACCAGCGGGTCCAAGCTGGCCTCGATCAGGCTGCGGGCATAGCTTGAAGATGTCCGCAAGGCAGTTTCGGCCTGTTTCAGCCTTCGCTGGCTCCAGACCAGATAGGCTATGATAGGCGCCCCCACAAGAAGAACCAGCATGTCAATGACCGGGTGCGCCCAGTATTTCTCAAATAATCCGTGCTGGCAGGTTACTGAAATCCCGTCCGAGCGCAGAGGTGGATGCAGATCGGTGGAGGCATTCGCCGCTAGAGCGGATTGCAGAAGCAAAGCAACCAGCAAGACCCCACAGAGATACACACCTCCCCTGCAGGAGAAACTGCTTCGTCTCTTTTGCTTCGGTTCAATGCTCGCCATTGCTCTATCCAATCTCTTCTGGACACTGGTGCTGATTGCAGGACAAGTAGCTCGTAACGACTCTTCGGCCTTGCTTCGTTCGATATTGTCGAACAGCCGTTCGTTTTTTTGTAGCCCCCCTTTCGGCCGATTATGCTTGCTGCTGTCGCTCAACAGACTCTCCTGCGATGCGTCCAACGCGTTTGTTGATAGTGCGGCTACAGCGAATCGTCTGAAGTACTGGATTGAAAATGAAAAGGCCCGCCGGATAGCGGGCCTTTTCGAGTCAATCTAGGATCAGCCCGAACTAATATCTTAAAGAAACCAGTAACAGGCATATTGGACAATGACCGGAGTAAACAACATGTTATGGATTGCAGGCGTACCTGCAACACCGAGCCCCCGGCCCCTCAATAAGGGACCAGGGGTTCAAAGGTAACTATTCTTTCATCATGCTATCCAGCATATCATCAGCGTCTTTCAGCTTCTGATCGAGTTTCTTCAACTCATCGGCTGAGTACACTTTCTTCCCTTTTTTGATTTCGGCCTGCAGTTTTTTGATCTTCTGCTGGATCGAATCTACTTCTGTCTTACATTCCTTCGAAATGAGCAGGCACTCATTCTTATCGCCTTTTGCTTGCTCAGCGGCAAAAACAGGGACAGTAGCAGAGATCATCATTGCGGACAGTAAGAGAACCATAGCCTTCTTCATGATTTTGCTCCTTTATGTTGAGAATAATTATACTTTTAAAAATATATCACCCCGAATTCGGCTGTCAACTTTTGTAAGAATTTTGTCTGCAAACAACGCCTCCGGAAAATGATACTACCTCCCGAGCGTCTTCTGGCCCGGCTTCCAGCCAAGCGGGCATAGACCGCCCGTCTGCAGCGCCTCCAGAACCCGGATCGTCTCTTCGATGCTTCTGCCGACATCGGCATTATGGACTACCTGATACTGGATCACCCCCTGCGGGTCAATGATGAAGAGTCCCCGTTTGGCAACACCGGTTTCTTCATCGAGAACACCGTAAAGCCGTGCGGTTTTCTTGGTAAAATCCGCGAGCAGCGGATAGTCGAGCTTGCCCAGGTCTCCCCTCTTGATCCAGGCAAGATGGGACCACTTGCTGTCGGTTGAGATCCCAACTACTTCGGCACCCAGTTTGCGGAAGGTGTTGAGATTATCGTTGAACCCCTTGATCTCGGTTGGGCAGACAAAGGTGAAATCAGCCGGGTAGAAGAAGAGGACCAGCCATTTCTTCCGAAAATCATTGAGACTCAGCCGGCTGAACTCCCGCCCCGGTTCGGTACCGGTCACGGCATCCAGGGCAAAATCCGGCGCAGCCATGCCGACTTGGGCAGTCATCGCCATCCGGTCGCATAGACGGCAGTTGTCAGCCATACCGGATCTTGACTCGATCGGGTGGGCAATACCGGTCTCGGTTGCGGCCCCGGCCGGTTCGATACTTCCGCCCCACAGTAACAGTGCCGCCAGCAGAATCATTACCTGACTGAAACGATCCATGATCTCCTCCCCTGGCCCAGAATAATTGAGCTGATATGATAAACTTAAGTATATCGTAATAATCTTGCTAATCGAGAGGAGATGTTCATGTTCCGTACGATCAGGATTACAGGCTGTCTGCTGATTGCCGCGTGCATGCTGCCGTCCTTTGCCGCTGCCGCAGAGAGCGCCGGAAAGCAGTCCATTGTCGCCCCCCCGGCAGTACCCGCGAAAAAATATCCGCCGGTCGTGATATACACGCTGTCGACCTGCCCCCACTGCAGAGAGGCAAAGGAGTATTTCTCCCAGCACAATATCCCGTTCGTCAATCGTGAAGTCGATACCGACGATCAGCATATGGCGGACCTGATGACCATCTATGACGCCATGGGAGTGCCGGAACAGAAGCGCGGCGTGCCACTGATCATCATCGGCAATACCATCCGCCTGCAGGGATTCAATAAGGACAAGATCGAGGAGGCGCTCACCAAAGCTCCGGCGCAATAGAAAGACGGGCGGCAGAGGCTGGCCGCAAAGCGGCAAGCGCCGCAATAGTTACCCCGTCAACCTGGAAATGTATTGCCCCAGAATATTCAGAGAATCAGTGAACAGCAGCATTCCCACGACGATCAGAAATACCCCGGTGGCCACTTCAAAGAGGCGGATATGTTTCTTGAACCGGCTGAAAACATCCAGAAATTTATTCATGGCAAGCGCCGACACAAAGAAGGGGATCGCCAGCCCCAGCGAATATGCCAGGAGTAGACCAATCCCATGCAGTACCGTCTCTTCGGCAGCGGCAACCATGAGAATTGAGGCCAGGATCGGCCCGATACAGGGGGTCCAGCCGGCGGCAAATGCAACGCCGACCAGAACGCTACCCAGGTAACCGGCCGGTTTCCGGTGAATGGTTATCCTTTTTTCCCCCAGCAGCAGGTGAATCGGCACCAGACCGGTAATGTGGATGCCGAAAGCAATGATCAACAGACCGCCGACCCGCCTGAACAGTATCGCGTGAGTCTGGAGAAATCCGCCGATAAAGGTTGCCGATGCCCCGAGGAGCACGAAAATCGCCGTAAACCCGGAGATGAAAAGGAGCGAATGGATTGCCGCCTGCCTGCGGACCTTTGCCGGGGGATGCTCTTCCTGGAAGTCGGCTAATGACAGCCCGGTCAAATAGGTGATGTAAGAAGGGATCAACGGCAAGACGCACGGGGAGAGAAACGACAGCAACCCTGCGACAAAAGCTCCAGCAAACGTAATCTGTTCCGGTCCCATATACGCCCCACAGCCACGATTCGCTTGGTTATTCTGCCAATGCCTTTTGCATGACCTCTTTAAGAGTGGAGAGCCTGTAGGGTTTCTGGATGAAACCGGCCAGCCCCTTGCCGGCAAACTTCTGGTTGATTTCGTGCTCATTGTAACCGCTGCTCATAACAACCTTAACTTCCGGGTCCAGGGTGCGCAACTCGCGGAACGCCTGATCACCATCCATGTGGGGCATGGTCAGGTCTAAAATTACGCACCTGATCCCCTTGATCTCCTTATACTTTGCCAGCGCCTCCCGTCCGTCGGACGCAGTGACCACGTCAAAACCGAGCATCTGGAGCATTTCGCTCCCAATTGCGCAGACCGTGTCTTCGTCGTCCACCAGCAGCACGGTCCCTTCCCCCTTCCAGTCCATTTCATCCGGCACTGCATTGAAGATGGAGGCAGGAAGCGCACCTGCCGGGAGCAGCACCTTGAAGGTCGTCCCCTTGCCCGGTTCGCTGTAAACCTTGATCGCCCCCCGGTGCCCGCGCACGATCCCGAGCACTGCCGCCATCCCAAGGCCGCGGCCGGTAAATTTCGTGGTAAAGAACGGGTCGAATATCTTCGAAACAGTCTCCTTGTCCATGCCGCAACCGGTATCAGAGATCTCCAGATAGACATACATCCCTTCGGCGATATTCTCCTCCATCCAGACCCCTTTCAGGTATTTCCGGTCGCACTCGATGCAGCCGGTCCTGATAGCGATGACTCCGCTCTTCTCCCCGATGGCGTCGGAGGCATTTATCACGATGTTCATGATGATCTGGCGCAGCTGGGTGGCATCACCTTCGATGCTCGGGAGATTGTCGCTGAAGTGAAAACGGAGGAGCGCTTTCTTGGAAATGGATACCTGCAGCAGGTGCACCATATCCTCGATCATCCGGTTGAGGTCAAGGGGTTCAACTATGAACCGCCCCTTGCCCGAATAGGCAAGCAGCTGCTTGGCGAGATCGGTGGCCCGCAAGGCCCCCTGCTCGATTTTCTTGAGATTCTCGGCTACGATCGATTCGGGGGGTATCCTCATCATGGCGATATCGGCATTGCCTACGATCGAGGTGAGAATGTTATTGAAATCGTGTGCGATCCCCCCGGCCATTACCCCGAGGCTTTCCAGCTTCTGGGTGTGCATCATCTGCTGCTCCAGCTGGCGGCGCTCTTCGAGCTGGTGTTTCTGCTCCGTAATGTCCCGGTTGGAGACCCTCCTGCCCCTGTTATCGCTCCCTGTCGCAAGCACGGGGCGGCAAACATGGTGAATCCAGCGGGTGTTCCCGTCCCGCCTGACAATGCGGAATTCAAGTTCCTCTGCTTCGTTGTTATCGGGGAGTGACGCGTGGTGCTCTTCATATACGGCGCGATCGTCCGGATGGACCAGACTTATCACCAGGTTTTTGTCCTGCATGAACTCTTCGGCCGAATACCCGGTTACCTGTTCGCAGGGTGGGGAAACATACATCATCTTCCCGCTGGGATCGGCCCAGTACTCCCAGTCCTGGGTCCAGTCACAGACAGTGCGGAATTTTTCTTCATTTGCCAGCAGCTGTTGTTCGTAAACTTCGCGCTTCCGGGTTGAATAGACTATGCCGCTGCATCCGAGCACCCACAGGAACAGGTAACCTGCCGAGATGTAGCTACGAACCTGTTTTTCGCCTTCATAATAACCGTTGAGCGGAATGGCGATGCTTATGCCCCCCCGGACCTCGTTCTGCTTGTAACCATGCTGGGCATGGCATTTCAGGCAAGGCTTTTCCGTCACAAACCTCGATATGAGCCGCAGATATGGCTTGCCGTCAATCTTGGTTATCTGTGATTGATCCTTCGCTCCCCTCTCAAAAGCATGCAGCGCCTCGCGCTCCCAGCTGTCAGGGGCATTGACCGGGTTGGTCGGCTTAAGGCTGGTAAGCTTGCTGACCACGGGATCGCCAGATGATTTCTTGATATCGTCAAAAACCATCCTGGTCATGTACGCCGGGTTCACCAGGGTGAGACGTTTGCCGCCAGTGGTTACCAGATCCCGTTCCGGAAGCGTAAGGTATGGATTCGGTTCTACCTTGTCGGCCGGAGCATAAACTCCCCCCAACCTGGCGCTCCAGGCGCGATAGTAATAATTCAGCCGGAAATAGTCTCTCGCTTCGTTTTCCGCTTCGCTGATGACATTCCGATGGTAAACGACAAGAGTGGTGGTGGTGATGGCGGCAATGACAGCAGTCCATATCAGGCAGAGCATGAGACAGAAACTGCCGGTTTTACCAATATTTTCGCAAGATTTCATATCAGATCCCTAATTATTTATAAATTGTCATTAGTTTTATACAACAATCCTGCAAAGATGTGTGTAAATTCTAACATTCTCCTACGCCTTGTCCATCAGTTCATTTCCAAGTAACCGCAGATTGCCGGCCGATCTACCGTGCTGCATAGCCATATCTGTTCTTGACATTTGCGAAATAATTTATTAATTGAACGATACACATGAACATTTGTAATTAAATTATTACAACTCGCATCACCTCACCACAGTCATCCGAAAAAATCCAGCGCTGCAATTTTATTGTTCCAATTATATTTCGGGTAAAAGGGGGAAACATGAATCTGCCTGGCCTATTAAAACGGAACCTCACCCTGCCGCAAACCATAAATTCAGGCTACATACGATTATGTATGATCATTTGCCTGGTCCTGGCATCAAATGTTGCGTTTTCGGTCAACAGCAGCCATGGAGCTATGATTGGCACTCCGCAGGCTAAATGGCGAGACAAAGGGGAAAACTTTCCGTCTACTGCGAAAACAGCGCAGAAAGCTGACAGATTCAAAGAAGGTGAAATCCTGGTCAAATTCAAAGACGGCGTTGGCGAAGAAAGGAAAACCAGGGTTCACAAAAGGCATGGTCACGAGAAAATCCGCTCATTCAGACATGCCAAGGCGCAGCATGTCAGGCTAAAGCCAGGGATATCCGTCGAGGAGGCTATCAAGAGCTACCAGACAGACCCGGATGTGGAATACGCCCAGCCCAATTACATCTACACCATATCGGATGTTCAGCCGGTTGTCCCTAACGACCCGATGTTCGGAGAGCTTTGGGGACTAAACAACACCGGCCAGAGCGGAGGGGCCGCCAGCTCCGACATCAAGGCTGCGGAATCGTGGAATATCACCACTGGTTCTGACAATATCGTGGTGGCGGTCATCGATACCGGTATCGATTATAACCACCCCGACCTGTCAGAAAACATCTGGGTTAACAGCGGGGAAATCGCTGGCAACGGCATTGACGACGATGGCAACGGTTATGTTGACGACATACACGGCTGGAATGCGGTGGCCGATAATGGCGACCCGATGGACGATAACAGCCATGGGACGCACGTTGCCGGCACAATCGGCGCTATCGGCAACAACCTCTATGGAGTCGTGGGCGTCAATTGGCATGTCAAGTTAATGCCGCTTAAGTTTATCAGCGACACCGGGCAGGGGACCACTGCCGATGCCGTCGAGTGCCTCGATTACTTGCTCACCATGAAGTTACGCGGAGTGAATATCGCATTATCAAATAACAGTTGGGGCGGAAGGGGTAACGATACACTGCTCTATCAAGCCATCAAACGACAGATGGATAATGGCATTCTGTTCGTCGCCGCAGCCGGAAACGACGGCTGTGATACGGATATATATAAATTTTACCCGTCAAACTATGAATTGCCGAACATTATTGCCGTAACGGCAACCGACCGTAACGACAGCCTGGCTCAGTGGACCGCTAGTTTTGGCGGCTGTGGCCCGGGAGCCAATTATGGTCAACATTCGGTTCATCTTGGTGCTCCGGGCAAGGAGATTTTGAGTACGATACCCGGTGATAGTTATGATGTTTATCAAGGGACTTCCATGGCTGCACCGCATGTTTCCGGCGTTGCGGCGCTGCTCAAGGCTGCAGACCCGAATTGGGACTGGAAAGCCATCAAGAACTTGATACTGGCCGGAGGAGATTCCGTCTCAGCCATGAACGGGAAAACCCTTACCGGGAAGCGTCTCAACTCCTATGGCTCTTTGACCTGCAATCAAAAACCGCTGTTTGCGCTGATCAAATCACCGGAGGCGTTTACTGCGGGGGTACCGATCACCATATCGGTGTTGAGCATCAACTGCGGATCACCCTCACCGGCATTTTCCGTAGCGGCCTCCAATGGGGAAACGATCCCATTCCATGATGACGGTCAAGATAACGACCTTGCTGCCAACGACGGTATCTTTACTGCAACTTGGATCCCGCCAGCAAATGTCTCATTTGTGACCGTTACATCACCTTCTGGCACCATACGCCTTCCTCAGCTTTCGATATCCACCGGCTATCTGATTCAAGGCAACCCCAATTCCCCCTACAACCAAACATTATCAGCAGTCGGGGGGCTGGAACCGCTTACCTGGGCAATCGACCCCGGTAGCCCTCTCCCGCCGGGACTTTCATTGAACACCATGTCCGGTGAGATTACCGGTCTGCCAACAACAACCGGCAGTTTCCCGTTCATAGTTACGGCTTCCGACAGTACCGGCATGGTTGCCACAAAACCACTGTTTATAATCATTTCCAACGGTACCGTTATCGAAGAATGGGCACGGGAATACCGTGGGCCGGCAGCGGATGATGCAAAGGACATTGCCCACGACGTCAATGGCAATACCTATGTAACAGGATATTCCTATCAGGCGGATAACGGCTTTGACTTCATCACGATAAAGTACGACCCGGCTGGTACCGTCCTCTGGAAAAAGACTTATCACCGGGGGAGCCACGACATGGCCTCCGCAATGACCGTTGATGCCGGGGGCAATGCCTATGTTGCAGGGATGAGCTATGACGGGGAAAATGATCTCGATGCAATGGTCGTCAAATATGACCCGGAAGGGAATGTGCTGGCGGAAACAATCCTGAAGGGCGGATGCAACCAGACAACTGCTGTTGGTGTTGCCGTTGACAGCATTAATAACTTGTATCTGTTGACTTCTTCCTACAGCGAGGCAAAAAGCCTTGATTTTCTGATAACCAAATATGATTCGTCAGGGAATATGCTCTGGTCAAACAGCTATGACCACCCCGACCGAGTGGACAACTATTCCAATTACGACAGGCCGTACAATCTGGCGCTTGATACTGTGGGGAATATATACGTTACCGGCACTACCAATAGCACGAAATTTGGATCCAATCAGAGCTGGCTCACGGTGAAACTTAATGCTGCGGCCACTCCCATATGGGCTGCAAAATATTCTGACGTCGGTATGTACACCAATGCGTTCGACATCGCCGTTGACCGGAATGGCAATATCTATGTCGTCGGATCAGCGCAGCTTGACCCTGCGGACAGATATTCTCTGGTTGGCATGACCACTGTCAAATACAGCGGCGCCGGGTCACTGCTTTGGAAAAGACAGTTAACCTCCGGATTTGCCATGGCATACGGCATAGATGTTGATGCCCACGGCAATTCATACACGACCGGATACTCTCAGGAAGTGGGAAACCAACTGGACAGCTGGTGGACCATTAAGTACGATGCCTTCGGAAACCGACCCTGGACTGTAAAATCGTCATTTTATAACACTAACGGCCGCGCCCAAGCAGTTACCGTAAATCGGCAGGGCGACGTATGGGCTACCGGATACGTAGTAACCGGGGATGACACCAATTACCTTACCATCAAGTATTCCGACAGTTCATTTCGCATCAACGCCATGCAGGAACAGCTTATCGACCTAAATGCTCCTTTCAGCATGTCCCCTGAGATAGTCAATGGGTCAGCACCGTTTACATGGTCCATTAAATCTGGCTCACTTCCCCCCGGTCTTTCATTGAACAGCTCAACAGGGGCGTTGTCAGGAACGCCGACAGTCTTTGGAACATACAGTTTTACCCTTCAGGCAGTCGATCAGTCATCTGCTATTGCAACCAGAGATTTTATGCTCAACGTGGCTCACCCGTTGGACATTGCAACAACACTGCTTCCGGCGGGAGTAGTCGGCAGTGACTATCTTTCCAGCCTTTCAGGATACGGCGGACTATTACCATACATCTGGACCATATCTTCAGGAAGTTTGCCCGATGGTGTTTCGCTTGACACCAAGACCGGCGTGCTATCAGGTACACCAAGAACTCCGGGGAAATTTAACTTCACTGTCAGATTAATTGGCGGATTTACCAAGACGATAGACAAGACCTTTGAAATTGACATTGCAGCCGACAATTCAACTCCAACCTCAACCGTTTATCCCCCCGGAGGGTCATTTGTCGGATCACAGATCATTCGCCTGACCTCCAACGAAACACATTCATCGGTTTACTGCACCACAGACGGGACAACACCGGTCATACCCGACAACCTGTGCTCTGCTATCACGGTGAGCAAGTCCCTGACCCTAAAATATTACGCATCTGACATGGGTGGGAACCGTGAACCCTTACGGGAAGAAACCTATTCCATAACTGGTGGGGAAGCGTGGGCATGGGGGTCTAATGGGTACGGCCAACTTGGCGATGGTACGAACAGCGTGTGGACTGTACCGGTCAAGGTTGCAAATATTGATGATGCACTATTGTCAGTGGCGGCCGGCTCCTACCATACACTGGCACTGAAAAGTGACGGCACGGTCTGGGCCTGGGGTTATAATAACAATGGTCAGCTCGGCAATGGGACAACAACCGACAGCTTCATTCCCGCGCGGGTAAGCGAACTCGATGGTGTCATTGCAATAGCGGGACATAATTATCATTCGATTGCTCTGAAAAACGACGGAACTGTCTGGATGTGGGGTGACAACGCCTACGGTCAACTGGGTGATGGCACAAATACCGACCGGCATACTCCCATCCAAGTGGCAGGTCTCAGTGATGTGGCATCGGTTGCAGGCGCCGCATACGATTCATCTTTTGCCTTGAAGAAAGACGGTACTGTCTGGAAATGGGGGTCCGGTAGCAGCACTCCGGCTCAGGTAAGCGGCTTATCCGGTATTGTCGCCATCGCTACCGGTGACAGCCATGCCATCGCCCTCAAAGATGACGGCACAGTCTGGACCTGGGGGAGCAACTCATTTGGTCAGCTTGGCAATGGGACAACAGACACAACATCAACGCCAGCAATAGTAAATGGCCTTTCACAGGTGGTGGCAATTGCGGGTGGTTATGCTCATTCACTCGCCGTAAAGAGTGACGGAACTGTCTGGGCTTGGGGTTATAATTACAGCGGCCAGCTCGGTGACGGCTCCACTAGCAACAGACTTGTACCGGTACAGGTAAGCAACCTAGCCGGGGTGAAATCTGCTTCCGGTGGCTCAAATTATTCCATTGCCCTTAAAAATGACGGAACCGTCTGGGCATGGGGCGACAACTCATATCGTCAGCTCGGCGATGGGACTGCACAGCAAAGGCTTACCCCTGTTCAGGTAAGCGGTCTTGCAGGGATCCAAAATATTTCAGCGGGGAGAGAGTATTCCATTGCCATAAAAATGGCGCCGTTGGCCATAACACCCCCCACCACGATTGACGGTACGCTCAACTTCCCCTATTCCGTCGCACTGAAGCCTTCCGGCGGAATGGGGCCATACGCCTGGTCATACTCGGGAACTCTTCCGGACGGCCTGTCGTTTAACGCCGTTACAGGAGTTATCTCAGGTGTTCCTCCAGCTACAGGCACATATTCGTTCGACGTGCAGGTGTCAGATATTAACGCTGTATCCGTTACGAGACCGTTATCAATAACCATCCATGCTCCATTGTCGATAACGACCGAGACCCTTCCGGGAGGCTTTGTCAGCAGCCATTATAAGCAGTCACTGGCCGTCACCGGGGGGCCTTCGCCATTTACCTGGAGCATTACAGCAGGAAGCCTTCCGGACGGTTTGACGCTCGACAGCGCTATGGGAGTCATTTCCGGAATACCCGCCCTTGAGGGAGCTTTTGTTTTTACCGTAAAAGCAGCCGGTGCGAACAGTGCATCGGTGGAAAAATCATTTTCCATTGCAGTATCTGCCGATTTTCTGACCCCTGTCACTAACGCGTACCCTCCCGGAGGATTTTATGTAAGAGCACAGACGGTAACCCTCAAATCCAATGAGCCGGGAACGACAATATATTGTACCAAGGACGGCACCCTCCCGATTATTCCTGATTCTCTGTGCAACCTCCCCATTTTGGTAAACAAGTCAATGACCTTAAAATTCTTCTCTGTCGATCCCGCAGGGAACATTGAGGAGATTAAATCTGAGCAGTATTTGGTAACAAATGCCGGTGGGGAACTATTGCAATGGGGGAAATCCACACTTGCGCCGTCGCTGGTAAACGGCCTTTCCGATATAGTAGCAGTTGCCGAAGGGGGTGATCATACTCTTGCACAGAGACTATCCGGATCTTTAGTTTCTTGGGGTTCGAACAGTAACGGGCAGCTCGGTGATGGTGCTACCTATACGAGGTATTCTCCCGTGGGTGTAATGGGATTGGCCATGGTCACTGCAATTGGCGGTGGGGGAGACCAGAGCCTTGCTGTAAATAACGACGGAACACTCTGGAAGTGGGGCTATTTCCTAGGGGGTGGATACGCCACTGCTCCAATTCAGGAAAACAGCCTCACCAATGTAACTTCCGTGGATGCCGGAGCCTATCATGGCGTAGCACTCCGAAATGACGGCACAGTCTGGACATGGGGATACAACTCTTCGGGGCAACTTGGCGATGGGACAACAACCAACCGCCTTACACCTGTCAGGATTAACGAACTTTCAGGCATTACCGCTATTGCCGCAGCTAAGGGATCACTATATGGAGTTGGGAATCACTCTGCAGCTCTCCGAAATGACGGCACAGTCTGGACATGGGGGGCAAACAGCTTCGGGCAACTGGGAGACGGTTCAACTGAATCACGATCTAAGCCTGTTGAAGTGGCAGGGATATCTAACGTAAGTGCGATATCATGCGGGGAGCAGTTTACCGTTGCCCTGAAAACAGACGGTTCTGTCTGGTCCTGGGGGTATAATGGCTACGGTCAGCTCGGCGACGGCACGTCAACAGCCAGGACCACGCCGGCCCAGGTCAGCGGACTCACAAATGTTGTTGCTATAGCTGCGGGAGGCAATCATGCGCTGGCCCTGAAAAACGACGGCACAGTCTGGACATGGGGGAGGAATAACCAGGGTCAACTCGGAAGCGGAACAACAACCAACAATCTAACGCCGACGCAGATTTCCGGACTGACTGGCATAGCCCGGATTGCTGCCGGCATGACCCATTCCGTAGCGATCCGGCAAATCCCTCTGACAATTGCTTCTTCTTCCCTGCATGAAGGTGAGGTTGGCCTACCCTACAGCCAGATGCTTGCAGCTAACGGCGGCATGGCTCCGTATACATGGTCATCAACAGGGAATCTCCCTTCCGGTTTAACATTAAACGCGTTAACCGGCGAGCTATCAGGAACACCGGCTGCAGCAGGCACCTCTTCAATTACTATCACTGTTACGGACAGTAACGGCACCATTACATCCAAACAACTGTCAATAATTGTCTATGGGCAATTGTCAATCTCTCCTGCGGCTTTTTCTGACGGAGTTATAGGTTCACCCTATAGTCAAAGCATTGGGTTCTCTGGGGGTAAGTCAGATTATATATTGTCAGTTATTGCCGGTAGCATACCTGCCGGATTATCCATGGACGCGTCAGGTATGGTAACTGGCACCCCCACCACATCGGGCACGTTCACCTTTACGGTTCAGGTCTCGGATTCACTCGGCGCGACCAGCAGCAAGGAGTTTTCCATCAGGATCAACTGCGCCGTGACCGCATCAGTGCTGGAAGGGGCAGGTTCCATCAACCCGCCAGTTGCAACAGTCCTTGCCGGAGCCAGCCAAACGCTGACAATCACGACAAATCCGGGTTATATCATCAAGACATTGACCGATAATGGCATCCCCGTTTCCGCACAGGTCAGCGGAACCAATCAGTGTACCTATACGCTTACCAATGTCGCGGCCAATCACTCGGTTGCTGTCGCTTTTACCGCAGTTGATGTCCCTGCCGGGGTGAACATGGTAGCAGCGCGATACATGCATACGGCAACACTGCTGAATAACGGAAAAGTCCTGATCACCGGAGGGGGTGCAACTGACGGGTTCGGATCAGAACTTGATTCCGCGGAAATCTTCGATCCAGAGACACGCGCCTTTACCGCGACCGGGAACATGGCAACGCGCCGTTCCGGGCATACAGCCACTCTCCTTGCGGACGGCAAGGTCCTGATAGCAGGCGGCAACACTTCGAGCGTTGGTGCCGAAATCTACGACCCGGAAACAGGGTCATTTACCGCGACTGGCAATATGATTTTGCCGCGCGTCTTGCACACAGCAACCAGGCTTCAGGATGGCAGGGTACTTATTGCCGGCGGGCTCGCAGGCGATAATATTTTCCTTGCCGAGATATTTGATCCCGCTACCGGGACGTTTACCGCAACCGGGAGCATGTCATGGGTACGGGTACGGGCAACCGCAACCCTTCTTGCCGACGGCAAGATATTGATAGCCGGAGGTCTGGGAACGCAAGACCCTTCAAGCAAGATCTACCTGCAGCTCAGCTCGGTGGAGACCTTTGATCCGGCGACAGCAACTTTCTCCGTATCAGGTTATCTTGCATCATCACGTTACCGGCACTCGGCATCAGTCCTCCCCGACGGCAAGATACTGATTGCCGGAGGAGAAACACATTATTTCACGCCAGTAAACCGGGTCGAAATCTTTGATCCTGCAACCGGAACCTCCACATTCACCGGCAACATGTCAACCCTGCGATCACGTCACACGGCCGTTACACTTCCGAACGGAAAGGTTCTGATTTTCTCCGGATCGTCAGGAGCATCTCTCAACACCACAGCAAGCAATATCGAAAGTTATGATCCTGCAACCGGTCTATTTACCGGCGTCGGCAACCTATCCACAGGACGGTATTTCCATAGTTCCACTCTTCTGGCCAACGGACAGGTTCTGATTGTCGGAGGCAACAACTCGCTGAACACGGCTCTTAGTTCAGCGGAAATACTTGCCGGGGATGACACCACACCCCCTGCTCTCACCATTGACATGATTCCGGCGCTGACCAACCAGAGAACGCTGACGATACACGGCACCAGGGAGCCTAACGCTGTGATATCTGCCACCACAAACAGTGCCGCAACAATCGGCACGATTGAATATCCTACCGATTCCACCTGGAGCGTTATCGTTAATGCGCTTGCCGAGGGAGAGAACGTCATTACCGTCTCAGCGCGTGATGCATCTTGGAACGTTTCGTCGACAGCGACCGGTATTACTGTTGACACCGTTGCACCAACCGTTGCCATTTCTGCACCGGCATCGGGAACCATCAACACCCCTAAACCGGTCTTGAATTATTCCGTCAGCGACGGCGCCGTGGTGGTCATGCTTGACGGTCTTTCCGTCTCTAAAACATCTGGAGATACTTTAGGGCCTCTGGCAAACGGCGAACATACGGTAAGAATTGAGGCGACGGATACAGCGGGCAATATCGGCACCAGCACTGCCACATTCACGGTTAATTACACAGCACCGGCAATAACCACCGCCACTCTCCCTGCATCTAGCAAAGGGGCTTACGATGCGACAGTCGAAGGGGCAGGAGGAGTCAAGCCATATCGATGGAGGATTTCATCCGGCCTCTTGCCAAGTGGGCTCACGCTTGACAGCATTACCGGTCGCATAACAGGGTTCCCCGTAGATACAGGTATTTTCTTCTTCACAATCGAACTGCAGGATGCTGAAATGACCACCGCATCCGAGGAATTTTCGATTACGGTTTACGATAGACCTGCAATAACCGTTCTGACTCTCGGTTCCGGGGAAGTCGGGGCAACATACATCCAGAACATTACGACAACGGGAGGGAGTGGCGGTAACACCTGGAGCATATCATCCGGGAGCCTCCCTCCGGGAATAACCCTGAACAGCTCTACCGGCCAGATCTCCGGAACCCCGACCGTTGCCGGAAGCTTCACATTCATTGTTCAGATCACCGACAGCTTGGGAACAACCGCCTCGCGTCCGTTCACGGTGACCGTGAACGAGGGAATCCTCAAGATTCCGGGGATCACCGGCAGCTACGCCTCCCTCCAGACCGCCTTCGGTGCGGTTCCCGACGGCGGCCGTATCGATCTGAGAGATACCCTATTCACCGAGAACCTGACCTTTGACCGTCCGGTAGCCATCACGCTCCGCGGCGGTTATGACGCTGCCTACGGCGCCAACCAGGGAGTTACAATCATCTCCGGGCAGCTGGTCATCGCCCAGGGGACTGTGACAGTCGAAAACATCGCGATCAAGTAGGACAATCCCTGCTTCAAGCTGAAACGATAAAGGCCCGCTCAAATCGCGGGCCTTTATCGTTTACACCAGCTGAGTTGTCCTACCCCCAGAGCCGCTCCCTGAGGCCGGAGCTGCGCTGAATCCTGCGGTCAACCGCTGCAACGAAGATCTCCTCGCTTCCCCAGATCTCCACCCGCTTCCTCCCCCTGGTAATCGCGGTATAAATCAGCTCCCGAGTCAGGATCTCCCCGCAGGCCGGTGGGAGCAGGATCAGCAGGGAATCGAATTCCGAACCCTGGCTCTTGTGAACGGTCATGCTAAAAACCGTATCGCACGATTTCAGGGCCAGGGGCGAAAACCGGCGGCAATTACCCGCAGGAGAGGGAAACCAGGCATACAGCCCCTCGCGATCTTCACAGGGGAGCGCGATACCGACATCGCCGTTGGCAAGCCCTAACTGATAATCGTTCCGGGTGACCAGTACCGGACGGTACGGATACCACTCCGGGGTGCCGGAACGGAGCGTCCTCAGGCCAAGGGCCTGTTCGGCGATGGCATTGACCTGCTGCACGCCGTAGGCGCCATGACGGATCGGCGACAGTATCCTGCTCCGGCCGAACCGCTCCAGGCATTCCGCAGGATCGCCGGTGGCCAGATACTCGCCGTATCCGTCCACTAGGGGCCGCAGCAACTGCGTTGCCAGATCGGCTGCGGCCGGCAGTTCCCGCCAGGAGATATCGGCCGCACTGCCGGAGTTCATCAGCTCCAGCGCCTCCGCACCCCGCCCTTCGTTCACCAGCCTGCTCACCGCGGCAATGCCGCTGGATTCCGTAAAGCGCCGGCTCTTTACCAGGGTGACAATCGAGCCGCAAAGCGGCGGCGCCGGGACCACCGGCGGATTGGGGAGTATAGTTCCGGAGACGGCCGCGTATTCTTCGTGAATTGCTGGCGCAAAACGGTTCCGGTACCCGGGATGGCAGATATCGCCCAGCACCGACCCCGGCTCGACCGATGCCAGCTGGTCGCTGTCCCCCAGCAGCAGCAGGCGGCAGCGCGAAGGGACGGCAGCAACCAGTTTGGCCATCAAGGGGAGATCCACCATGGACGATTCATCAACGACCAGGACGTCATAAGGGAGCGGATCTCCGGCATGGTGCCTGAAGCCGGCCGATCCCGGCAGGTAGCCGAGCAGCCGGTGCAGGGTATACGCTTCCCCGGGGATTCCGGCCCTGATCTCCTCGGGAAGCGCCAGGCTTTCCAGGGCCTGGCTGACCGCCTCGATCAGGCGGGCAGCAGCCTTGCCCGTCGGTGCGGCCAGAGCGATGCGCAACTCCTTTCCCCGGTGGAGTTCCAGCAGCAGCGCCAGGATTTTCACGACCGTCGTGGTCTTGCCGGTGCCGGGCCCGCCGGCAATTACCGCCAGGGAGCTGCGGGCAGCCACGAACGCTGCCAGGCGCTGCCAATCCGGGCCATCCTCCGGCTTGCCGGCCGGGAACAACCGCTCCAGCCCAGCGGCGAGCGCCTGCACATCAAGATCCTTGCAACGGTCTGCCGCCAACCGGAGCAGCGCTTCCCCCAGGCCGCTCTCGTAGCTCCAGTACCGATGCAGATAGAGCCTGCGGCAAGCATCGAGCACCAATGGGGCGAAACCGCCGGGGGGGGTAACGACATCGTACCGTTCCAGTTCCCGCACCCACTGCTCCGGATCGAGCCAGGGCGCATCCTGCGGTTCGCCGAACCCCTCGGCCCGGGCAACGGCAACCGCCTCCCCGGCCGCCAGATCGTCCAGTTCCGCGCAGACGCTCCCGTTGGCAGCAGCCGCAGAGGCAAAGGCAGCGGCCAGCCAGAGGCTGCGGGACCCGCCATTGGCGAGACGGCAGATGAATCCGGCAAACACCCGGTCCAGCACCCCGAGTTCCAGGGTCGATCCTGTGGCCGTCCGGTCAGTTGTCATGTGTGCACGCCTCGCAAGAAGAGATCAGACCGGCCAGTTCAAAAACCAGCCCCGGCGACGGCCTGGCGGCAAAGACCCCGGTTCCGGGGAAATCCTTGTGGATGCCGCGCAGGAACAGGTAAAACACCCCGCCGAAATGCCGTTCATAGTCGTAATCAGGAACCCTGACGGACAGAAAACGGTGCAGCGCCACGGTGTAGAGATGATACTGCAGGGTATAGAACTCCCGGTCCATCGCGTCTGCCAGCAGTCCCGGGGCGTAGTCGGACCAACGGTTGCCCAGATGGTTCGATTTCCAGTCGATCAGGTAGTACCGGCCATCCACCCTGAAGACCAGGTCGATGAAGCCGCGCAGCATCCCCTTGACCGTGGAAAACCCCAGGTCGGCCAGCTGCTCCGGGAACCTGGCCATGTCGCCATGCCGCCGGAACACGGCTGCCAGGGATTCGGGGCCTATGGAATCGAGCGGCAGCATGAATTCCATTTCCGGGCGCCAGCTGGCGGGGAGGAGCTGCGACAGGGTTACGGTCTCACTGCCGATGGCAAGGGGTGCAGCCACGGTATCGGCAATCATGGCGGCCACGGTATCGGTCCAGTCGGCGGGAAACCGGTGCAGGGACAGCTGTTCCGATACCAGAGGTAGAAGCTCGTGCCGCGCCAATGCGCTAAAATCCACCCGCTCCAGGATCGCGTGCAGGCAGGTACCGGCCTGCGCTCCGGCCGGAAACTCGAAGATACTGCCGGCCGGCGGCGGCTCGGCGGCGGAGAGGCCAGCCCCAGCGCTCCGGCCGGCGTCCCGATCCGGCAGCTCGATGGCATGATGGCGGGAGGATGTGAGCCCGGTAAAGCTGGTCACACGCCAGCCGGTCTCGATGCTCCCCCGGAAAGACCGTGCCGAGAGCGGCGCAGTATCAAGGGCAGCCTGCCCCACCACAGGGGCCGGGGTTTCAGCAGCAGTTTCGACCCGGATCGCGCCCTGCGCAAGCGCCACAAGGCGCTGCAGCACCTCGGCCTCCTGATTGTCGTCCAGTTCCGCCATGAACCTGTCGGTAGCCGCCACCGGGTCACAGGCACCGTCGAGGGGCGGCCGGTGCAGCAGATACGCCAGGGCCGATGAACCCGACGACCTGAACCTCCCCCAGGCCAGGTAACAGCGGTACTTTGCCCTGGTCAGCGCCACGTACAGAAGACGGAGGTCTTCGGCAAACTGCTCTTCCCCTGCCTTCCTGAGATTATCGTCCAGTTCATCAGACCCGATATCGAGAAACAGCTGATCACCGCGATGGAAAACAGGCGCAGTCTCCCGGCGGGCACCTTCCCAGGCGAACGGGCAGAAGACCACCGGATACTCCAGCCCCTTGCTCCGGTGGATGGTGACCAGCTGGATGCAGCTTTCGTCGGTCTCCAGCCGTAACTGGTATTCATCGACATCCGGCGCCTCAGTGATATGCTCCGCCAGCCAGGAGATCAGCCCCTCGGGGCCGAGCTCCCGCTCCAGTTCCGCGTGATGCAGCAGTTCTACGGCATGCAGCAGGTTGGTCAGGCGCCGCTCGCCGTCCGGGAACGCCAGCAGTCTCGGCCTCACCCCCTCGGCTGCCAGCAGCTCCATTGCCATCACCATGAAGCCGTGATTGAGCCACTTGTCGCCGTAGCTCCGAAACCGTTCGAGCAGATCGGTCCATTCAGGGGCATCGGCAGCCATCCCGGCAAGCGCGACCGGTGACCGGCCGAGCATGTCGGTAACGAGCGCCCCCCGGAAACGCCGGCCATCGCCGGGGTCGAGGAGGGCAACGAGCAGCCGGTGGAGTTCCAGCACTTCACGGGAACGGAACAGACTCTCGGTGCCGTGCATCACGCTCGGTATCCCCAGCTCGGCGAGCGCGGCCTGGACCATCCGCCCCTGGTGGTTCTTCCGGACCAGGACCGCAATATCCCCTGCGCTAAGCGGCTTCCCGGAAATAATCGCCTCCCCCCTGATGCCGGCGGCCAGCAAAGACGCCACCTCCCTTGCGACATCAACAGCAACCAGCCGCTCACCCTTACCTTTGGCCAGCGGCTTATCGTTGCCGCTGTTGTAAGTGCGGACCACGAACGGCGGCTGGCCCGGGAACAGCCCCTCACCATCGCGATACCGGCCGGGAATGACCTCCCGGTATTCGATCTCCGGGAGCAGAAACGGCAGCTCACCGCTGAACATGGCATTGAACGCCTTGAGCAGTTCCGGGGTGGACCGCCAGTTCCTGAGCAGTGTGAACGAACTCTCTGCCTCTCGCCCCCTTACTGCGGCGAGGTAGGCATTGAGGTCGGCCCCCCGGAAGCTGTAGATCGCCTGCTTCGGGTCGCCGATAAAGACCAGCGTCGCATCGCTCTTGCTGAAGATCCCGGAAAAGATCCGGTACTGCACCGGGTCGGTGTCCTGAAACTCGTCGATCAGCCCGGCATGGAAACGGCTCCTGACCCGCTCTTTGAGCAGTTCCCCGCCAGTGCCGTTCAGCGCGTCGTAGAGCATCCCGAGCAGATCGTCGTAAGAACGGAGGCTTCCCTGTTCTTTCCGGCGGGCGAGTTCTTCCCTGGCCTGGGCCGCAACCCCGGACCGGATGGCGAGCAGGTTGGTATGATAGGCGTCTTCCAGCCCGGTTGCGGTTTCCAGGAACCTCTCGCAGGATGCGAAGAACGGATCTTCGGGAGCGTCTTTCCCTTTCCTGGTTGCCGCGGTTAGCGATGAAACAGTGAACTTGTGCAGTTTCTCCGGGTAAGCGAGCGGATCGTCCTGCTTAAGGAAACCGTCGACCTCCTCGATCCAGCCGGGAATGCTCGACCGCCGGTACGAACTCTGGCTCAACAGGTCTGGAGCAGTAAGGAGTTCCAAGACCCGTTCCCTTGCCCGGGGCCAGCCTCCCTGCAGTGCGGCAAAGGCTCTCAGGCATTGCTCCTTCTGCGGAGCCGGGTCAACTGGGGCCACATCCGGAAGAACCTCCAGGGAGAAGCGGGAGACAACCTGCTGCAGCAGCCGGCAGATACTGTCAATGGAACAGCCGGCCCTGACGGCGTAGGCAATGAACGATTCATCGGCAGGATAGAAGTGGCGGCGCCAGGCATCCTCGGCAATCTCCCGGATCAGGCGCGACTGGTCGGCCAGCAGCTCGGCGTCGAACAGGGAGCCGCACTCGAAGGCATGTTCCTGCAGGACCCTGCTGCAGAAACCGTGAATGGTGTGGATAGCGGCAGCATCAAAGGATGCCAGCGCCAGCGCCAGCAACTGCAGCGCCTTCAGCCGGTCCGGACTCCTGTGGACCAGCCCGGCAAGGAATTCGTCGGCCGGCTCTTCGCCCGAAAAGGCCTCAACCGCACGGCAGAGCCTCTCCCGGATCCGGTCGCGCAGCTCTTCGGTGGCAGCCTCGGTAAAGGTCACCACCAGGATGGCATCCACCGGAATCTCTTTTTCGACCACCAGCCTTAGGAAGAGCGCCGCAATTGAGTAAGTTTTGCCGGTCCCGGCCGCCGCCTCGATGACCACGGTCCCGCCGGAGAGAGACATGAAAAGATCCAGCTCTCTCATTCCCCCTCCTTCCTGATGCAAGCCAGCAACGGGAGATAGACCGCCTGCGCGGTCTCGCGAAAAGCGGCAGAGGAAAACAGCTCCTCCGGCTGCTGCGGTCCGAAGAACAGCTCAAAGGCGCTCGACGACTCGCACTCGCCGGGGTGCCTGGTCTTGCCGCTCTCATAGCCGTTCCAGATCGGAAGCAGCTTGTCGACCCTATCCGGGTTGACCGCAAATTCGTATGAGGTCTCCGGGAAGAAGGGGATCGGCTCGCCCAGCCCTTTCAGATACAGTCCCACCAGCGCAGAAAGGATCGGGCCGGCATCATGGCAGGGGACGAATTCCTGCCGGCAGTCGAGAGCGATCAGCCGGCTCCGGCAGGGATAACCTTCCGGGGCAACGAGGTTGAGCAGGAGGTGATGGAGCCAGCAGTTGAGCAGATCCTTTGCCTTGAGCCTCGCGCAGCGGTATCTCAGAAGATTGTCGGCAGTTATCCCGGTCAGCCGGCCGGTGAGACGGCAGCCGGAAATGGTCAGATCGATCTCCAGAGGCTCCAATGCGGGAACAGAGGCGTAAGGCGCCAGCAGGGAGGCAAAACGCTCTGCCTTTCCCTTCAGTGCCGCGTACCCGACCCGTCCGACTGCAGCGGGTGGGAGCATCCCGCAGGCGCCGAAAATCTCCGCCTTAGAGGCGGGGTCGCTTCCGGCCAGAAGATCCGCCACCAGTTCCGTGGTGATCCGGTAGGCATCCAGCCCGGCGATGGCGAACGGCTCCCGGTCTTCCATCGGCGGGGCAACAGGCTCGATCCTGATCCCCGCCCTTTTCAGGAAACAATCGGCCGGGTTTCTGAGGAATGCCGCCAGCTGCTCGATCGTCAGACAATGCCCGGCAGAATCAGGCGGTAGCAGCGGCAGGCCGGAATGAACAACGGACGTCCCGCCGCCGGTCTGCCTGGAACCGGCGGCAGCGCAGTTTTCCACCGAATAGCTGAACAGCCGGTCAAGGCCGCTGTTGAAATAATCTCTGTGGAACGGCTGCAGACGGTGCCTGACTGCTATCCGCTCCCGGACCGCACTTCTCCGCCGGTTTTCCGGCACTCCGGGGAGAGTGAAGGCCCGTTCCGCATAGTCGAGCAGCTCGCTCACGACCACGGAAGGGGGGAGGAGGGAGTTGTCCCTGCCGCTCTGGCCGACATAGCTGATATACAAGGCATCCCGTGCCGACAGGAGCGATTCCAGGAACAGGTAGCGGTCCTCGTTTCTGATCGAGCGGTCGCACCTTTTCGGCGCTGCCGCCATCAGGTCAAATCCGGACGGACGATGCTGGCGCGGGAAGACGCCGTCGTTCATCCCCAGCAGGGCTACCACGCGGAAGGGGATGCTGCGCATCGGCAGCATGGCGCAGAAGGTCACCCTACCGGTCAGGAACCCCTCGGCAGCACCGGCCCTGGCGAGCCGCCCCGTGAGCCAGGAACGGATAACGGCCAGCGACACGACGCCGCTGAAACCGGTCGCCTCCCCTCTCCGGCGGAGTTCGTCAAAAGAGGAAACAAGATAGAGATACTCAGCCTGGGCCTCGTCGTCAGGGAGAAAGAGCCGCTCCAGCAAGCCGGAGAGATAGGAGGCCCATTCGGCGGTGGTCCGTTCTTTGTTCCTTAAACGGCGCAACTCGAACAGGGCCTCGCAAAAGACGACAACCCCTCCGAGGCTGCGGGCCTCCCCACCTTCGATATCCGGATAGGGAAGCAGCCCTTTAAACAGCGCCGCGTTGTCGCCGGACATGGCATAACCGAGCAGGAGCCGGTCCAGGCCGTCCGACCAGGAGTTGGCGCCGAAGGCGGGGAGCCCCTCTTCGGCCCGGTCGGCAGCATCGATCCCCCAGCGGATGCCGCATCCGGTTATCCAGCGCCGGCAAGCCGCCAACCCGTCGTCGTCAAGCCCGAACCGCCTGGCAACGAACCGGTTTTCCAGGAGGTCCATGATCCGTGATGCCTCGAACCTGCTCTCTGCACTGGCGAGGAGATCGACAAACGTCCTTGCCAGCGAACCGGCAACAGCCATGGTCCGGTCGGCCACACTGAACGGAATCCGGCGCTCCGGGTCTTTCACCCCGCCGAACACTGCGGCGATAAACGGGGCATATTCGTCGATCTGCGGGGTCATGACGATAACATCGCGTGGGGTGAGCCCCGGCATTGCCTCAAAGAGATCGAGCAGCCGGTCGTGAAGGACCTCCACCTCCCGCAACGGGGAATGGCAGGAGTGGAGCTGGAGGGAACAGTCGGAGTCGGCGATGACCTGCAGCGGCCTTTGGCCAGAGGTGGCATCGGCCAGATCCAGGATGTCGCGCTGGATCGCGGCCAGCATCCCGCTTGCCTCCGGTTTCCGGAACAGGCCGCCGTTACTGTCGTCGAGCGGGAATTCCTCGTACAGCATCTCGAAAAAATCCCGGCCCTGCCCCCCTTGGGAGGCGAGGAGCGGGTTGCCGACCTCCAGCAGGTCGAACAGCCCCGGCTGATCCGGGTTCTTGCAGATCTTCCGTACCTTTTCCAAAGGCGAGACGATCTGGAACCAGTGCCTGCTGCTGGGGTTGAGGAGAAACAGATTGACTTCGATCCGCCGGGATAAGGCTGCCAGGATTTCGAGATGGTATGGCGGCAGAGACGGGATGCCGAACACGGAAATCCTTGCCGGCAGTTGCGCCGGCAACGGTGCCTTCCGGCGCATCGCCTTGCGGAAATCTTCCAGCAGCGCGCCGCGATGCACCCCCTTCCCCTCCGGAGAGATCCGCCGCCACAATTCTGCCTGCCAGCAGCAGTCGTCGCAGGAACGCCCCTGCTCCCATCCTTTGATCATCTCCGGCCTGAAAAGTGTGTACTGGTCGAAAAGGTCGGCAACCGCCCCGGCGAGCTGAAACAGCTTGATCCCCCGCCGGTCTTCCGCCAGATAACCCTTAAGCGGCGCGAACCCGTCCTGTTCGAGGCAGGCCGGGATGACCGCCATCAGCCGCCATGACATTGCCTCCGGGGCATACGGATTCTCCTCCGGAAGCGCGGGCAAGACCAGCCGGAACATCTCCCAGGCCAGAGCATTGGGAAACGGGTACCGGCAGTTGGCCCAGACTCCGAGCCTCCCGGAGAGCTGCATGGCAAGCCAGCGCTCCATGCCCCGGCTCTGGACCACGATCATCTCCTGCTCCAGGGGATCGGCCAATGGGGTACGGACCACTGACGCCAACCGTTCTGCCAGCAGTTCCAGCCTGTTGCTCGTAAATAGTCGGATCGCTTCGGTCATGGTCTGATAGATACACCGTCAGTGCGACAGGATATGTCATAAGGAAAGAATCGGGTTACTGAAAATTACGGGAGATGGCTAAGGTATGCAACAAAAAAAGCCGCACTATCCTCGTGCGGCTTGATCGATCAGACTGATGGCCAGCGGCTACTTCTTCAGCGCTACGCTGTCACCCAGAGCGGCCTGCTGCCCTTTCTTGTGTTTGAGCATGCTGTTCAGAACCAGCCGCGCCTGTGCGTTTCCTCCCTCGGCAGAGAGGAGACTGAGCTTGAGAGCCTCTTCGCGATCCTGCGGAACTCCCCAGCCGTTATAGTAAAGCAGTCCCAGGCTCAACATCGCCTCGACGTTCCCCTGGTCCGCGCTCCGTGAAAACCACTTGACTGCCTGGTCGTAGTCGCGTGCCAGGCCTTCGCCCCGAACATACATCGAACCAAGAATGAACTGGGCCTTCGGCTCCCCCTGTTCGGCGGCCTTGCGGCACCAGAATGCTGCTGCTTCCTTGTCCGGTTCCATTCCCAGGCCGTTGTAATAGATGCTGCCGATACTGTACTGGGACAGGGAATCGCCGCTCTCAGCGCTCATCCGGAACCAGACGACCGCTTCGCTATAATCCTGAGCTACGCCGTCACCATTGACATACATGAACCCCAGGATCTTCTGTGCCTCAAGGTGTCCCCTAACCGCTGCCTTCTTGAACCAGACTGCGGCACGGGCCTTGTCCACGGGTACCCCGAAGCCGTTGTAATGCATGTAACCCAGGTTGAACTGAGCCTGGACGTCGCCATGCTTTGCCGCCTTGAAACAGGAATTGAACGTCTTGGACTGCTCCACGCTTCCGGAGCCGCCGGATTGGGCCACCGGGTCTGAATATACCGGATTGTCATTGCTGCTGGGACTGGTCGTTAAGGGCGTGACATAATATTGTTGTGAATATCCGGGTTCATCCATGTCGACATCGGCATGAACCGGCATTGAAGACGCGAGCAACAGGAAACCTGCTGCTGCAACAGATATGATCCCTCCCCGCATAGTCTCCCCCTCACCCCGTGCTACAAAAAAAAACTCATAACAATAAGTCGAGCGATGCATGTCAATTACGGATCTAGGATAACAAACTTTTCTGCGGATGCAATTATACGGTCATTTTGCTTAACCAGCCTTGTGATGAAAATATTTCTGCACGAAATGTACCGCACAGCAAACACCTTGATATCATTAGTACTTCAGAAACACTTATGGTTATAACAACGGTTTTTGACCTTATTTTTTGGGTAATCCGGTCATTTTTCCCTTCGATTTCTTAATAATCCCGTTAACTTTGTTACCCCTGTCACTGCCGCGCTCTGCTCCCCCCTGATAAAGCCCATCGACCTCGATTTTCGAGAGGTGCCGGAACTGGCCGGGGTTCAGGCCATTTAGATCCAGATTCCCGTACCTGGCGCGCTTGAGCCGGACAACGCTGAGCGAAACCGCCTCGCACATCCGCCGGACCTGGCGGTACCGCCCTTCATGGATGGCAATGGAAAGCCAGGTATTATTATCGCTCGCCTTGATCAAGCTGACTTTGGCCGGCGCAGTCATGCCGTCGTCCAGCTCCACACCGTTGGCCAGCAGTGAAATCTGGCCCGGCGTTACCATCCCCCGCACACGCACATGATACTCCTTTTCGACCTCGTGGCGCGGATGCATCAGCCGGTTGGCCCATTCACCGTCATTTGTCAGCAGCAGGAGCCCTTCGGTGTTGTAGTCGAGCCTCCCCACCGGGAAGACCCGCTCCTCCACCCCCTTCAGCAGATCGGTTACTACCGGTCTCCCCTCAGGGTCCTTCAGGGTGGTCATGTATCCCGACGGCTTGAACAGCAGGATATAGACCTTGGTAGCGACCGGTTTAACCCGGTTGCCATCAACAGTAATCTCATCGACATCCGGATCGGCCTTGCTCCCGAGTTCGGTCACGGCAACTCCGTTCACCTTGACCCGGCCGGCAACGATCAGCTGCTCGGCAGCCCGGCGCGATGCGATTCCGGCACCGGCAAGTATCTTCTGCAGACGCTCCTGCATGCTCTCCTCCAAAAAATGAGGGGCGGTCTCAAGCCGCCCCTGTCTGTAAACCGATGCTGTAGCTGGTTACTGCTCAATAAACCGCGACATCTTGCGGAACTTGTCATATCTCAGGTCAACGAGCTTGTCCGGTTTGATCGCTTTCAGCTCCTTCATGTTCCGCGAAAGCGCTTCATGGAGGGTCTTGGCCATGACCTCATGATTGCGGTGGGCGCCTCCCATCGGTTCGGGAACGATCTCGTCGATGACCTCAAGATCCTTGATATCTTTGGCCGTGAGCTTGAGCGCTTCGGCGGCCTGGGCACCCTTGGTGCCGTCGGACCAGAGGATCGCCGCGCACCCCTCGGGGGAGATAACTGCATACACCGAATGCTCCAGCATCAGCACCCGGTCGCCGACAGCAATGGCCAGCGCGCCGCCGGATACCCCCCTCACCGGTGATCACAACGATGATCGGCACGGTCAGGGCCGCCATCTCCCGCAGGTTGCGGGCGATCGCCTCGGCCTGGCCCCGCTCCTCGGCGCCGATGCCGGGGTAGGCGCCGGGGGTATCGACAAAGGTGATGATCGGGAGCCGGAACTGCTCGGCCATCCCCATCAGCCGCAACGCCTTGCGGTAACCTTCCGGGTTCGGCATGCCGAAGTTCCGATAGACCTTCTCCTTGGTGTCCCGACCCTTCTGGTGGCCGATAACCATCACCGGCTCACCGTCAAGCTTTGCCAGACCTGCAACAATGGCGTGATCATCGCCGAAAAGCCTGTCGCCATGAAGCTCAATAAAATCAGTGAAAATCATATTCAGGTAGTCGAGCGTGAACGGCCGGTTCGGATGGCGCGCCACCTGGGCCGTCTGCCAGCGTGACAGCCCGGAAAAGATTTCGGCCCGGACCTTCTCCGCCTTTTTCTCCAGCTTGCCGATCTCGGTGGCAAGGTCGAGAGAATCACCGGACATCTCCCTCAGCTCTTCGATCTTTTTTTCCAGCTCAACCAGCGGTTTTTCAAACTCCATATAAAAATTCTGCAATCCCATATTGATATCCTCCTTTGAGCTAAACACATATTTAATGCCCGAAAATCATTGGCACAGCAAAAAGCTCCAGCTGCAAGGCTTGCGAGACGTGAGGAGTGAGTCGTAGCCGTAGGCTACGTCGCAGCGACGAACAACGAGCGTAACGCAGCAGATGGACTTTTTAGTGACTTCTCACCGATAAATCCTTCGGATTTATAGGCGAAGCCATTATTCAAAAACTATGGCACGATATCCCACCAGCTTCTCGACATCCAGCGCCAAGTCGTCGCTGGCAGCCACCTTGAAGCGGCTCGCCAGCGGTATCGTGGCGCGGCACTGATTCTGGATCTCTATATGCAGCATGGCATCACAGCTGCCGTTGTGACGCGCAAGTATCTCCATCAGCTCAACCAGGTGCTGCCGGTCAACCCCGGGGGACTTCAGCGTGAAGTGAACCCGCTTCGTACCCTTGGCAGAGATTTCGAGGAGCGGCGCAATATCGGTGGCCTTGATCTTGATGCTCTTCTCGCCGACATCCACGGTGCCTGAAACCACAAGCGGCTCATCGGTCTTCAGCATTTCGGCGGACCTGGCGTAGGTTTCCGGAAATACCACCACTTCCACCGTGCCGATCAGGTCCTCGATGGTCGCAAAACCCATCCGGTCCCCTTTTTTGGTGATCATCTCTTTCAGCGCCACCACGATGCCGCAGATCCTGACCTCCTTGCCGTCCGCCACCTCTGCGAGTCCGGCAGTGTCCACGGTGGTGAACCGCTTCATATCCCGGCTGTACCGGTCTAGCGGGTGGCCGGTAATGAAGAACCCAAGGGCCTCCTTCTCAAAGGTCAGCTTGAGCTTGTCATCCCATTCCGGCAGGTTGGGGAGCTTGGCGCGGCCATTGCCGTTGCTCTTGACGATCTCGGCCGTCCCGAACAGGGAGACCTGCGAACTCTCCTTCTCCTCCTGGATCTTCTGGCCGACGGAGACGGCCTCTTCAAAGATCGCCATCAGCGAAGCACGGTTGGCCCCGGTCGAGTCGAACGCCCCGCTCTTGATCAGCGCTTCCATTACTCGCTTATTCACCCGGCGCAGGTCCACGCGCTCGCAGAAATCGAAGATGTCGCGGAACGGGCCGTCCGACCTTGCTTCGAGAATCGACTCGATCGCCCCTTCGCCGACGTTTTTGATGGCACCCAGGCCGAACCGTATGGAGGTGCCGGAGACCTTGAAGGAGAGCTCGGAGGTGTTGATGTCCGGCGGCAGGACCTCGATCCCCATGTCGCGGCAATCACCGATATTCTTGACGATCTTGTCGGTCTTCTCCCGGTCTTCGGTGAGCAGCGCCGCCAGGAACTCCACCGGGTAATGGGCCTTGAGATAAGCGGTCTGATAAGCGATCAGGGCGTAGGCAGCGGAGTGCGACTTGTTGAAGCCGTATTCGGCGAACTTGGCCATCAGGTCGAAGATCGCCTCGGCTTTTTTCAGGTCCACCCCCTGGCCTTTGGCCCCCTCCAGGAACTTGTCCTTCTCCTTGGCCATTGCCGCCGGGTCTTTCTTTCCCATGGCGCGGCGCAGCAGGTCGGCGCCGCCGAGGGAATACCCCCCCAGGGTCCGGGCGATCTGCATGACCTGTTCCTGGTAGACGATGACGCCGTAGGTGTCCTTAAGAATCGGTTCCAGCTGCGGCAGGTCGTAGACTACCTTTTTCCGGCCATGCTTCCGGTCGATAAAGTCATCGACCATGCCGGAGCCCAGCGGACCGGGACGGTACAGGGCGCAGGCAGCGATAACGTCCTCGAAGCAGGACGGCTTCAACTTGACCAGCATCTCCTTCATGCCGCTCGATTCGAGCTGGAAGATACCGGTGGTGTTGCCGGCCGAGATCAGCTCGTAACTCTCGCGGTCGTCATCGCGCAGCAGGGCGATGTTGAACTCAGGGTCACGGCCGTGGCGGATCAGCTTGACCGCGTTGTCGATGACCGTCAGGTTCTTGAGCCCCAGGAAGTCGAACTTTACCAGGCCGATCTTCTCGACATATTTCATCGAATACTGGGTGTTGATCAGGCCGGTCTTCTGATCCTTGTAAACCGGGCAGAACTCTTCGAGCCGGTCCGGCGCCACCACGACCCCGGCGGCGTGGGTCGAGGCATGGCGGGCCAGCCCTTCCAGGCAGAGCGCCACATCAAGCAGTTCCCTGACCTTGGGATCAGCGCCAGCCAGCTCGTTGAGCTTGGGCTCCTGTTTCAGCGCATCGGCGAGGGAGATGTTCAACACTTCCGGAATCAGCTTGGCGATCCGGTCCACATCGCCATACGGCATGTCCAGGGCGCGTCCCACGTCGCGGATGACCCCGCGCGCCGCCATGGTGCCGAAGGTGATGATCTGACAGACCTTGTCACGGCCATATTTTTCGGTAACGTACTGGATGACCTCTTCGCGCCGGTCGGTGCAGAAGTCGACGTCGATATCAGGCATCGAGATCCGTTCCGGGTTCAGGAACCGCTCGAACAGCAGGTTGTACGGGATCGGGTCGAGATCGGTGATCCGGATGGAATACGCCACCAGGGAACCGGCTGCCGAGCCCCTGCCCGGACCGACCGGAATCCCCTGGTCCTTGGCCCAGTTGATGAAGTCGGCCACAATCAGGAAATAACCGGGGAACCCCATCTGCTTGATACAATCGAGCTCGATCCGGAGCCGGTCGCGGTACATCTGCTCATCGCTGTCGACAAAGTCCGGGTTCTTGGCCCTGATGGTCGCCAGCCGGGAATCCAGGCCGGTTATCGCCTCCTGCTCCAGTTCGTCATCCAGGCTTTTCCCTTCCGGCAGCTCGAACTTGGGGAAATGGTAGGTCTTGAAATCCAGTTCCAGGTTGCAGCGCTCCGCGATCCGCGCCGTGTTGGTCACCGCCTCCGGCGCATAGTGGAAGGCCGCGGCCATCTCCTCCGGCGACTTGACATAGAACTCGTCGGCAGAAAACCGCATCCGGTGTTCGTCGTTCATGGTCTTGCCGGTCTGGATACAGAGCAGCACCTCGTGCGCCTTGGCGTCTTCGCGATTCAGGTAATGGCAATCGTTGGTCGCCACCAGCGGCAGCGACAGCTCAGCGGCAACCTCCATAAGCCGTTGATTGGCGACTGCCTGCTCCGGCAGGGTGTTCTCCTGAAGTTCGATATAGTACCGGTCCGGAAACAGCTCGCTGTACCAGCGGGCAGTGGCAACCGCATCCTCCATCCGGTTGCGGCTGCACTGGGATGCGACCTCACCCTTGAGACAGGCGGAAAGTGCGATCAGCCCGTCGCAATGCTCGGCGAGCAGCTCCCGGTCGATCCTGGGCTTGTAGTAGAACCCCTCCTTGAAACCGGCGGAGACAAGATGGGAGAGGTTTTTGTAACCCTTGAGGTTCTCGCAGAGCAGAATCAGGTGGTAACTGGAATATTCGCCCGGAACGCTCCCCTGCTCCTTGTTGAAGCGGGAACCCGGCGCCACATAGACCTCTGCCCCGATCAGCGGCTTGATCCCCTTGTCCAGGCACTTCTGGTAAAACTCGATCGCCCCGAACATGGCGCCATGGTCGGTAATGGCCACGGCCGGCATGCCGAACCCTTTGACCTTGGCAACCAGATCGCCCAGCCTGATGGCACCGTCGAGAAGCGAATACTGTGTATGCAGATGTAAATGTACGAATTCCGCTTGCTGCATGGCTACCTATACGATATAAGTTGAAGGGAGTAGCTGACCGCCACTCCCTTTTTAGTATCACTAAAATGTTTGGCAGATTATGCCATGATCAAACAACAGAGTCAATTCCATACTGCCGGAGATGAACAGCGCGGCAACCGGAGTGGATAGAACAATGGAGAACACGACTGATCAGCCAACCGTTCTGGTTATGGACGACGATGAAGATGTCCGGTTCATCGCGGCTATCATGCTCAAACGTATCGGCTTTAACGTTGATTTTGCCGAAAACGGCCAGGAAGCGGTCGATATGTACCGGTCCGGGCTGCATGCCGGAACCCGCTACCATGCGGTAATACTCGACCTCAACGTGCCGGGCGGCATGGGAGGCGAGGAAGCGGTCAGGCTGCTGAAGGAAATCGACCCGGACGTAGCCGCCTATGTATCCTGCGGCAATCCGTTCGACCCGGCAATGGACGATCCGGCAGGGCACGGCTTCAGAGGAGCCATTGCCAAGCCGTTTCTCCCGGAACATCTACATATCCTGCTGGAGCAGTAAACCTCTCGGAAAACCGTTTTACCCGGAATAAAAATGAACCAACCTATTTTAATCGACAGTCACGCCCATATCTACGGCGAAGACTTTGAGGCCGATTTTTCGGCAATGCTGGCGCGCGCCGCAGAAGCGGGCGTCGTAGAAATCGTAGTGGTCGGCGCCGACCTGGAGTCGAGCCGTGCAGCAGCAGAGCTAGCGGCCCGGTATGCGAACCTTTACGCAGCGGTCGGAATCCACCCCCATGATGCTGCCGGTGTCACGGAGGATACCTATGATGAGCTCCGCCGGCTGGCAGCCGGGAATCCAAAGGTCGTCGCCATCGGCGAGATCGGGCTCGACTTCTACCGCGACCGCTCGCCACGCCACCTGCAGGAAGAGGTCTTTCGCAGGCAGATCCGGCTGGCCCGCGAACTGGAGCTGCCGGTGATCGTCCATGACCGTGACGCCCACGACCGGGTCATGGCGATACTGAGTGAGGAAGAGGCCCCGGAGGTCGGCGGGGTGCTGCACTGCTTCTCCGGAGATCTGCAGATGGCCAGAGAGTGTGTGGCCATGGGGTTCTACCTCTCGATCCCGGGCACCGTCACCTACCCTAGCAACGAACAGCTGCGCGAGGTAGTCCGCAGCATCAAGACCGAACACCTGCTGATCGAGACCGACTGCCCCTACCTCTCACCGGTCCCGTACCGCGGCAAACGGAACGAGCCCGCCTATGTGCGGGCCACTGCGGAAAAGGTGGCGGAACTTAAAGGGCTTACCGTTGAAGATGTCGGCAGGATCACCACTCTAAACACCCGCCGGCTGTTCCGGATTGCGCAGCCGGACCAGCAGGACAAGATCGCTTACCGGATCAGGAACTCGCTCTACCTCAACATCACCAACCGCTGCTCCAACCGGTGCACCTTCTGCCCGAAGTTCGACGACTTCCTGGTCAAGGGTCACCTGCTCAAGCTCGAACATGAGCCTGACAGCGCAGAGGTGCTGGCAGCCATTGGCGATCCCACTCCCTACGATGAGGTGGTCTTCTGCGGATTCGGCGAGTCGCTCATCCGCCTCGATCTGGTGAAGAAGGTGGCAGCGGAGCTGAAACGGCACGGGGTGAAGGTGCGGGTCAACACGGACGGCCAGGCAAACCTGGTCCATGGCAGAAATATCCTGCCGGAGCTGCAGGGGGTTGTGGACAGCATTTCGGTCAGCCTCAACGCCAGCGATGCCGGCATTTATGCCGTACTCTCCAACACTCCTTTCGGAACCGCCGGGTTTGCTGGGATCTGTGACTTTCTTCGCGAAGCGAGCCGGTTCATACCCGAGGTTGTGGCCACTGCCGTTACTCTGCCGGGGATCGACATCGAAGCGGTCAGGAAACTCGCCGAATCGCTCGGGGCATCATTCCGCGCCCGGGAATATGAAGAGGTGGGATAAGCAGCGATAATCCGCTGCAGCGATTAGAACTCGCGCAGATTCTTATATTTCACCTTTGCCTTTTCCAGCTCTTCCGCCATCTCGCCCGGCAGGGTCGACTTGAGTGCTTTGGCGGTTTTTGCGAAATCCGCAGCTGCTTTTTCCGTAGCATCGGTCATCGAAGAGAGCGAGTTAGGCGGCGAAAGTGCCAGGGTCTGCATTCTGGCGTACTGCTCATTCAGCTTTGCCAGGGTTTCGCGTGAAGCGGCAAATTTCCCGGGCGGTTTGACAAGCTGGTTGTTGACGATCTTATCAACTTCGGACCGGACCTTGTTGAGCCTGGTGATCTCTCCGGTTGCGGGAAGGGGCGAAAAAGAGCGCCCGTCGTCCTGGGCCGCTTTCCAGTCGTTGGCAATCCTTGATTGAACCTTGATACTCAGATCGGCTCCGGTCTTGATCCCGTAAAGGGCCTTGAAGTAGGTGTCGACATACATCCGTTCCGCCTTCTTTTTGGCATAAAAAGCGTACCCTCCACCGGAAACGGCCAGGACGACAATCAAACAGACGACCAGCATCGGCATCCTGTTCGAGCTGCCCCCTGCCGGAGTTGGCGAAGTTTTCTTGGCTTCCGGTTTCGCGACATGGGTATATGCATGTTTTTGCGCCCCGCTTTTGAAACTCGGCAGAGAAAACTCCACCCCTTTGAAGAGTGCCAGCATATGCTGGCGTTTTTGCTCACGCGCCTTTCTCTTGAGGACTGCCGGGTCGGCAGCGTAGAAAAAATCCGGGTAGAGGATTCCGCATTTGGGGCAACTTATTCCTGCTCCCAGCGCAGTTCCGCACACCGAGCAACTCTTTTCCGTCAGCCGGCCATAGGCAACCCGGGCATATGATTCCTTGACTATCTTCAAACGCGCATTGCAGGCGGAACAGTTGATACTGGCCCCTTCATCCGGAATTCCCGCATGATCAAACTCAATGGCTGCGTTGCATTTTGGACATGAACAGGTCATAACTTATACCTTTGCCAAAGCTATATTCTAGAAATCGCCCCTGTAACCGAAGAAACTGCCGTCTGAAGCCCTGACTATGTCATCCTCGCACGAATCGATGATGTAGTCCGGGGTGTTGGTCTGCCGGTCAGGGCCTTTGCTGTAAAGGTCATAATCGTTTCCCGGGTTCAGCTGGTCGATGGACCCGAGCAGAGGATCTCCGCCGCCATTGATGTTCGTATACTGATACGGCACGCCCCAGGGATCGTTAAAAGTGTCGCGGTTGATCTCCGCCAGTGAATCAGGATAACGGTTCTTATCGATGTAAAACGACTGGATCTCATTGCTAATTGTCTGCAGATCGCCGATACAACGGGCCTTCTTGACTTTATCGATATAATTGAATCCTGCCGGTAGAGCCATCATCGCAAGGGCTGACAGGATGGCAACAACCACGATGAGTTCGATCAGGGTAAATGCCTTTACCCCGGCCAGGAGTGACTTCGCGCCGGGTGATGAGGGCGCCGGCTCGTTGCCGCCCGGGATGGGGAAATCAGCGCCGTTATGCGGATTACGTATCATAATCGTTCATCCAATTGGTGAATTGACAATTATCAATGCTTCTTATCGGTCAAGCGCGTCCAAACATGAAATGTATTTTTGCCCTGAACAATCTCGAACTATGCGATTCCATTTGCCTTAGGTAGCATCCTCCATAGTATGTTGCCAACGCCTAATCCTGCTTGCCGATTGCCGGCTTATTTGCCGAAGGTGGTTCTGAATTCGCTTGACCCTACCTGGTGAGTCACTTTGGTGTCCCGGTGCTGTATGTACCAGTCAATCTTCCAGCTGCCGGTCGTGTAGCCACCGGTCTTGATGCCGAAATAGGCAAACCCGGGGGTGTAAAAGCCATGCGGACCGGCTTCGAAGGTCTTGCCGTCCGGATAGGTGATCTTGTATTTGTACATCCAGACCGGCGTGCCGTAGCTGTTCAGGTACTCCTTGGTATGCGGCCCCTGTATCCAGGCGGCAAAAAGCTGGTTGCCCCGATATTTGCCCGCCTGGGCGCCGTTATCGTACAGCGCCTTGGCATCCCATATGTTGCCCCGTTCGACGATTTTCAATTGTTTGTCGTAGTTTTCGTCTTCGACAATAAGCCCAACGCCGATGTCCTGTGCCTTCCAGCCAAAAGTGGCCGCCTCAGGCTGATGGCCGAACGTGGTCTTGAATTCGTTGGTCGCTACAAGGCGAGTTTCTTTGGTATCCCGGTGCTGTATGTACCAGTCTATTTTCCAACTGCCGGTCGTGTAGCCACCGGTTTTGATGCCAAAATAGGCAAATCCTGGAGTATAAAATCCGCTTGGACCGGCTTCGAAGGTCTTGCCGTCCGGGTAAGTGATCTTGTATTTGTACATCCAGACCGGCGTGCCATAGCTGTTCAGGTACTCCTTGGTATGCGGCCCCTGTATCCAGGCGGCAAAGAGCTGGTTGCCCCGATATTTGCCCGCCTGGGCGCCGTTTTCATAAAGTGCCTTGGCATCCCACACGTCATTGCGTTCGACGATCCTAAGTTCCTTGTCATAGTTCTCACCTTCAACAATAAGGCCGACTCCGCTGTCTTTGAGTTTCCATTCCTCCGCATGTGCCGAAACCGTAACAATGAACGAAATCAGAATAGCCAATAACCGTAACATAATAAGCCCTCCTGGGTCAGATCCTGGTTCGATGTTACATTGTTAAGTCAAAATGCAAATAGGTTTCAAAATCGTAGCACAAAACTTTAACAATAAAATCGACTAAAGGAAAACTTACATAAGATGACCATTAACGGGACTGAGGGTCTGCTGTGAAAGCGTAGCGGAAACAGCAGTACCCGATGGTTGAGCGACGCCGTCAGCTCAGTTGTTTGTTCAAAAAACCGATGATCAGGCGATTAACAATGTCCGGTTGCTCCTGATGTAGGAAATGACCTGCAGAAGGGATGATATGATTTTCAAAATGTTTGAGAAAGGCGCTTTCCATCCCTGCAACAGTTTCCGCGCCAATACAGCCATCATTAGCACCATGCAGGTTCATTGCCGGAACTGGAATGGGATCGCTCAAACGCTTCCGAATATCGGCCAGATCCGGCTCCTGGAGAGCGGGGTTGAACTGGGAACGATAATACCCTAAAGCCGCCCGTAGCACGGAAGGATTTCGGAACGCAACCTTTATTTCAGCCATGACCGCTTTCGGGCAGCGCCAGCCCGGCGACCACTCCTGCCATAACTGCTCAATGAATTCAAAATCATTGTGAGCTACGGCCATCTCGGCGAGCGGCAACTGGAAAAAATACATGTACCAGGAGCGCCTCTGCTGGGTCGGATTGGTTAACAACGCCGTCCGAAATTCCCAGCAGTCGGCACCGACATACACACAATCTTCGCGACTTTTTCCGGCGCCATGATCGCCGCGCCACGCACCACTGCGGCGCCCCAATCATGGCCTAAGAGGGTGACCGGTTGATCCGACAGCTGATCGATCAGCGCCAGCAGATCCTGAATCAGGATGGCGACCTCAAAAGGGCCGTCGGACGGTGCGTCTGACTCGGAATAGCCGCGCAGACAGGGGGCGACCACCCGACAGCCGTTTTCCGCCAGCAACTGAATCTGGTGGCGGAAGGTGATCGGCTGGTCGGGAAAGCCATGTAGGGCTATGACCAGCGGCCCTTCCCCTGCTTCGAGGCCGTTAACCGTACGACCATTGGCCTGCACCGTGAACGGCCTGAAATTGTCGCCCTGTTTATCTCCCCATTGTGTGTCTTTTGTTGTCATCTCCTCTGCCTCCTTAAGCTGGTTTATGTCGGTTAGACGTCACCGGAGGCAAAAGGTTACAAAGGAATCAGGAAAAAATTGCCCATTCCTTATCTCTTATCCCGTTCCTAAGCCTCTGCGCATACGCTTGGTCGGCAGCTTCCTGGCAGGTGCTCTGGTAGAGGGTGCGCAGTGCCTTCAGTTGGCTAATTTCTTCCCTGGCCTGCATGGTATTCGGAGGAGGCAAAGCGACTGCTGCCTGCGGGGCAAGCCACCCTTGCGACAGTCCGAAGCGAACCCACTGCTTGCACGAGCAGGTGCCGGACTTGTTAATCAGCTGACACCGGTCCTCCATGTAGCCAAACCATCGTGCCTTTGCCCGATGAAGGGCGGTTTTTACCGAACTGACCGAGCATTCGAGGATTTCAGCGACGAGCTTGTGGGGTAAACCCAGGGTAATTGCCAAACAAAACACCTTGCGCTGTTCGAGAGGTAAGCATTCCGTCAAGCTGTGCAGGCACTTGGTTCTGATCTGATTGGCGAGCAGTTCGGTTTCAGGATTGTTGGCAGGATTCGGGTCTAGGATTTCTTCGAGCGCATAACCAAGATCTTCAGTAAGCGCAGGAACAGGAAACTTGGATCGCTGCCTCAGGTAATCATTGGCAACGTTCATGGCAATGCGATAAATCCAGGTGGAAAATGCACATTCCCCTCGAAAATCACGGAAGGAACGAAATGCCCGGAGAAATGTTTCCTGGGTTACCTCTTCAGCGTCGTGGCTATTCCCGGTGAGCCCCAGAGCCAGCTTGTACAACATTTCGTTGTTTTCGGGGTACAACTGGTCAAAAAGTTCTGCCGGATCATCGGGCATAGGGACATTCTCCATTGCTGTAATCTTCGCCTTTCTTGGCTCAACGGCGTGGGGACGCAACAGCGCGTCAGCGCCTGTGTGCCGCCGCCTTGTTATACATCAATCCTTCTCCGACAGTGCCAACTCCAAGAATGGTCTCAGACTGTCCGCGTGTTCCCTGGTTATGTCTGTGTCTAAATTCAGTGTGGCAAGAAACGTTTCTAGCGCCATGCCGAGGGCATTGCATGCCGTCGAAAGTATGCCTATCGTTCCATTGGCAGATGGAGTGAATTTTATGGATTTAACTTTTTCATCTGGACCTATATCAAGATATTGCTCCAAATCTTTAATTGCTGCATGAACCGATTTACTGGTCACAGCATATACCGTTAAATACCAATCATGAAGTCCAGCCTTCTTTGAAAAATATTCAGTTGTAAGCTTTGGAAGTTTCTTGCCATCGAGTTTTTTCTCTATTTCAGACTTTACTCTGATGACTTCCTCCAGCGGAATTTCAGAAAAAGTAGAGCTAGTGTCGTTAATTATTTTATTGGCCGCTATAAGCCTTTCCCTCTCATCATTAAGAATATACGCATCAAGAGCTTCGTTATCCTTGGCAATGGCAACAAGTACAAACATCGTCTCAATGAGTGACCTCAACATTACGTTCGACGCTGGGATCATTCCTCGAGTTACAAGCAAGTATGTCGCCTGGAATAGTTCCATTACACGAGGGAACAGACACGAAACAAGCAGTTCTCGCTTATCCTTGTTATGTGGCCTTGCACTTTCTAGCATTGCATAGCAGTCGAAGTTTAGCTTTTCAGCTAGTTTGAAAAGGCTTTCATATTCTCGACTATTATTGGCGATCCACACTTTGATGTCGTTACCGAGAAACCCGTTCTGGTGATAAGGTGCCATTTCTGTTCTTTCTATTCTTTCTGTATAACGGCGTGGGGGCGCAGCAGCGGAGCGTCAGCGGAGACTGCTGCCGCCTCCTTGTTGGGCGTCCTTACCACTTCGGAATATTGTGCTCAGCGAAAACCCTCTGCAAGGTAACCTGTTGAGTCTCGTCGAAAAAGTATCCTTCCTCAGCAAAGGCAGTTCCGCCGCGACTACCCGCAAAAGGCCCCTGTGATATTTTTAGTTCGCCAGTGAAAAGGTGCAGAGAAACTCCTTCTCCGGCGTGGGTAAAAGTAACTTGTTTCAGACCAGAAAATGTGGAGAAATTCCATGCAGTTATTTCACTCCATAGGGCGCAACGTAGAGGTCCGATGGAAACCCCGACGTCTGTGACAATCATGCCGTTCTTTCTTGCGTTTGCTTGAAAAACTATGAGGTGACCTAACCCGGCAAAAATAGCCCCAAGACATAGGCCTAGCACGCGAACCCACCACGGAACTTTCGTCAAAAGGACCGCGTTTCCGGCAAACAAGAATCCTGCTGAATAAGTGACGAGGAAAACAATGGCTTTCTGCCAGAGAGGTAGTGGTCGGAATCGTGAAGGAACCTTCAGTATTGGAGTCCCCGATAATATCAGCTTATTTTTCTGTATTATTTTCATTCGTTCTTTTTACTCGCTCAACATGTTATTGACCGGTTCACGCGCGCGTGCGCGTGAACCGGTCATCCCCCCAAATGGAACATTTAGCCTGTGATCATTAAAAAATAGCTATTGCGATTTTAACATTTCAATACCATATAAACACTCTGCATTAAAGCCGTTTTATGCTTCAAGATCTGTGACGCACGATTGCGCAGCCAGCCAAACGGTGATAGCATAATGCGCCAGATGCAAGGAGGCGCAACATGTCCACACTTATCATCCGCAACCTTGACCAAGAAACCATCCGGAACCTGAAGGCCCGCGCCAAACGCCACAACCTCTCCCTTCAGGTCGAAGCGCGCCTGATCCTGCAAGATCATGCCAACAGGCCCGATGAGCCCCCCCTGGCCATTGCCGAGCGTTGGCAGGGTTACTTTGCCGGCCGCACCTTCAGCGACAGTGCCGAACTTGTCAGAGAAAACCGAGGAGCTGTTGCCAGCGCCTGACACCACCCCGAAAAGAATGAGCCATGACTCCCGCTGGCTGCTGCGGCTCTGTACCGCGCAGGTCTTCATCATGCTGGTGTTCATCAACTATTCGGCAGTGCTCCCCCTGCTGAAATCGGAATGGGGGATGAACAACACCATGGCCGGGTCGATCTTCTCGGTCTACCAGTTCGGCTACATCCTCTCCGGCGTCCTTCTCAGCGCCCTCACCGACCGGATTAACACCCGCTACATCTTCCTAACTGCCGCCCTCTGGTCCGGGATCGCCAACCTGCTGTTCGCACTGTTCGCCCACGACTACCTGTCGGCCATGATACTGCGGGCGCTCACCGGCATCGGCATGGGAGGAACCTACATGCCGGGGCTCAAGCTGGTGGCGGAGCGGTTTTCGCCGGCCAGGCGCGGCAAGGCGGTCGGGATTTACGTCGGCGCCCTGGTGCTCGGCGCCTCCCTCTCCCTGGCGCTGACCGGCGCCGTGGCCTCGTTTGTCGGCTGGCGCATCGCCTTTGTCGCCTGTTCCGCCGGGGTCCTGATCGGCCTGCTGATCGCCAAGAAGGTGTTTGACGGCTATGTCCCGCAGATCTTCAGCGGGGAATCAGGAGGCTTCCGCACTGAAGTGGTGCAGAACCGCCCTGCCCTGCTGATGATCCTCGGCTACGGCTGCCACATGTGGGAGATGTACGGCATGCGCACCTGGGTGGCCCCGTTCCTTGCGGCATCGCTCATTGCCCACGGCACTTCGCCGGACAAGGCCACCGGGCTCGGCGCTGCGGCTGCAGCGGTGATCGTCGGGGTGGGGGCCTTTGCCACGGCCATCACCGGCACCCTCTCCGACCAATGGGGCCGAACCAAAACCATTACCGTGGTGATGACGGCGAGCGGCCTGCTCTCCTTCAGCTTCGGCTGGCTGTTCGACGCCAACCCGCTGCTGATCCTGGTAGTCGGCATCGCCTACGGCTACCTGGTGGTTGCGGAATCGCCGGTCTTTTCCACCGGCCTGACCGAGCTGGTTGCTCCGGCCTACCTGGGAGCGGCCATGGGGATGCAGTCTCTGGTGGGGTATTCCATGGGAATGATCTCGCCAACGGTCTTCGGCTGGGCGCTGGATCTGTTCAAGGGGTGGGAGCCGTTTCACGGCATCGGCGGCGAATGGGGGATCGGCTTTGCCACCTGCGGCCTGGGGGGACTGATGGGGCCGCTGTTCATGTGGCTGCTCCGCAGGAGGCCGGAGAGCGCGCAGATGGCCGGCGGAAGGAAGTAGCAGATCAATGCTTACAAAGAACGGCAGCTGAAGCGCAACCGGAGTGAACGAGGGGAGCGTTCAGCTGCCGCGCCGCGGGTTACCTGGGGTATTGCCGGTTAACCTCAGGGATCAAACGCCTGATGTTCTCGATCCTGGTGGCGTCCGCCGGGTGGGTGCTGAAGAATTCCGGCTGCGACTTGCCCCCCTTCTGAGAGGCCATCCGCTGCCAGAATGCAGTTGCCTGATTCGGGTCATACCCGGCCATGGCCATGAACACCAGTCCCAGGTGGTCGGCCTCATTCTCCTGCAAGCGGCTGAACGGCAGAATCGCCCCGTACTGGGCCCCTGCACCGAAGGCGGTCATCCAGAGCTGCTTGGTGGCAGCCGGTTTCGAGGCAAGCGCCTCTGCCAGGGCGACTCCTCCGAGCTGGGCCAGCATCCCCTGGCTCATCCGCTCGTTGCCGTGCTCGGCAATGGCATGGGCGATCTCGTGCCCCATCACCACCGCCAGGCCATCCTCATTCTGTGACACCGGGAGCATGCCGGTATAGACCACCACCTTGCCACCGGGCATGCACCAGGCGTTGACCTGATTATCCTCGACCAGGTTAAACTCCCAGCGGTAATCGGCCAGCTTCCCGGCCATGCCGCGCTCTGCGAAATACCGCTCCACCGCCCCCTGAATCCGCGCCCCCACCCGCTTCACCATCTGCACCTGCTCCTTGTTGGCGCTAGGCTTGTTCCCCTTGATGAAGGTTCCGTACTCCTGGGCGCTCATCGACATCATGGTCGATGCCGGGATCAGGTTCAGCTGCGAACGCCCGGTGATCGGCACCGTAGCGCAACCGGCCGGCAGCACTAGCAGAGTCAGCAGAATAAAAATCCGGCTAATCATGGGAGCAAATCCCCTTTCTTGTGAAACATCGCAGAACGGTCCCCCAGTGGGTTACTATTCGTAAGCCGGCGGGGGCCGATAACTCACCTCGGTAATCGTCAGGGTAGTCACCCCTGCCGGCCGGTGCACCGTGACGTCGTCGTTGATCCGTTTCCCCATCAGCGCCCTGGCCACCGGCGAGTCGATGCTGATGAAGTTCCGGGCCGGGTCGAACTCGTCCGGGCCGACGACGCGGTAGGTGGCCTCTTCACCGTCGTTGTTCTCCACGGTCACCCAGGCGCCGAAGTAGACCCGCTCCTGATCCGACGGCACCGTATCGACCACCTTCAGCAGATCGAGACGCTTGGTCAGGAACCGGATCCGGCTGTCGATCTCGCGCAGCCGCTTCTTGCCGTAGATATACTCGGCATTCTCCGATCGGTCACCCTCGGCAGCAGCGTCCGACACCCGCTGCGTGGTTACGGGGCGCTCGACCTTCCAGAGATGGTCCAGTTCGTCGCGTAAACGTTTAACCCCTTCCGGTGTGATGTAATTGGATTTGGATGATACAGAATCGGTCACTGATGCGTTTCCCCACTTCATATTAAATTCGATTTCAGGCTAGGAAAGAAAGCCTACTGCCGACGCAGCTATCCGCTCGAAGGCGAATCCGCCTCAATCCCTGCAGGCAACGGCGTTTTTCTGAATGATCTTGATCTCGCCGGTATGCATGTCATAGACCCAGCCATGGATATTGACCTTCTGCTCCCGCAACGACTTCCGGATGAACGGATACTCCTGGAGATGCTCCAGCTGCAGCCGGACATTCTCTTCCACGATCAGCTGCATCCGTTTCTCCGGCTCGATATCGATATGGAGCGCCCGCAGCTTCTCGTCCACCCGCTCCTTGGCCTTGTAGGCGTTGATCAGCCAGATCGGGATATATTTATCCTCCGCCCCTTCGTCGTCAAGGGCATTGATGCCGCCGCAGCCGTAATGGCCGCAGACTACAATATCCGGGATATAGAGATGGTTGATCGAGAACTCCAGCACTGCCGACAGGTTCCAGTCGTTGGTGGCGACGATGTTGCCGACGTTGCGGTGGACAAAGACCTCTCCGGCGCCGGTCTGGGTAATGGTATTGACCGGCACCCGCGAGTCGGAACAGCCGATCCAGAGCACCGTCGGCTTCTGCTCCTTGGCGAGCACCGTATAGTGCTCCTTATCCCGCTCGAAGGTCTCGGTGACAAACCGCTTATTGCCGTCCAGGAGCGTCTTGATCATATTCCCCTCCCATGGCCTGTTGAATAGCAGCTGCGTAAGAACAATATACCATTAAAACGGCCGGATTTCGTACCGGTAAGTTATTTTTCCGGGAGTACGGAATCTCTTTCCTCCTTGTGCAAATTAATTCGACCCAAACATGCCACATTTATTGATTAACGGATTTACATTCGCTCCTAATAATGTTAGAAAATGCTTTCAAATTAACCAGGTTAAGGAGACTGACTACATTATGCGATACCTGTCACGAATTTTAATCCTCTTCGGCTCTCTCCTTTTCCTGTCGAGCACCGTGTTTGCCGGAGGCGCAACCGAATCCGGGAACAGATGGCGCAACCCGGCAATAGTGCTGCACCCGGACGATCCGGAACATATTGTCAACAAGAGAAAAGGCCGGCAGCCCGAGTTCAAGGAAGACGAGCTGATCGTCAAGTTCAAACCGGGGCTGAGCAAAAGCGGCCAGCAATCTGTGCATAGCCGGCACGGCGGCGAAAAGCTGAAGGAGTTCAAGAAGCTGCGGATCCACAAGATCCGGATTCCCAAAGGGGAGAACGTTACCGATGCGATGAAGCGCTACAAAGAAGACGCGGATGTCGAGTATGCCGAGCCGAATTACCGGGTACACTCCCTCTCACTGCCCAACGACCCGCGCTTCAACGAGACCTGGGGATTGCGGAATACCGGCCAGACCGGCGGTACGAGCGGGGCTGACATCAATGTCTCGGCAGCATGGGATGTTTCCACCGGCGACTCGACCGTGGTCGTGGCCACGGTCGACACCGGCATCGACTACAACCATGGCGACCTGTCGGCAAACGTCTGGCGGAATCCTCTGGAACTGCCGGGCAACGGCATCGACGACGACAACAACGGCTATATCGACGATGTCTACGGCATCGACACCATCAACCATGACAGCAATCCGGCGGATGACGAGGGGCACGGCACCCATGTGGCCGGCACCATCGGGGCGATCGGCAACAACGCTACCGGCGTGGCCGGCATCAACTGGAACGTGAAGATCCTGTCGTGCAAATTCCTCGGCTCGGACGGCGGGGGGTACACCGACGGCGCGATCGAATGCCTCGATTACATCAAGGATTTGAAGGACAACGGGGTCAATATCGTTGCCGTGAACCACAGCTGGGGATGCAGCGGCGGCGGCTGGTCGGGGAGCTGCTACTCCCAGGCGCTCTATGATGCCATGAACGCCCAGCGCGATATTCTGCAGATCGCCGCGGCAGGGAACGATTCGCAGAACAATGATGTCAACGAGGCTTATCCGGCCAACTACCAGTTGCCGAATATCATTTCCGTGGCCGCAACGGACCATAACGACCGTTTGGCCTGGTTCTCGAACTACGGCCGGCAATCGGTTCATGTGGCGGCGCCGGGAGACAATATCCTCAGCACCGTGCCCGGTGGGTATGCCTCAAACTCCGGGACCTCCATGGCAACCCCGCATGTTACCGGTCTCGCTGCCCTGCTGAAGGCGGCAGACCCTGACAGGAGCTGGATCGAGATCAGAAACCTGATCCTTTCTTCCGGTGACGAAAAGGAAGGGCTGACCGGCGGAACGGTCACCGGCAAAAGGATCAATGCCTACAACGCCCTGAGCTGTTCGGGAGTGTCGAGCATCACTCCCCTGAAATTCCCGACTTCCCTCACCGCCGGGACCCCGGTCATCATCTCGGTCCTGAGCAGTGCCTGCGGCGTGCCCAGTGAGTCGGTGACCATGACGACCTCGGGCAACCAGACCTTCCCCATGCTTGATGACGGTCAAGGGGAGGACAAGGCGGCCAATGACGGGATTTTCACCCTGACCTGGACCCCGGCCGCCTCCACTCCGGAGAAACTGACCTTCTCCTCACCCACTGCCTCAAAGGTGATCGTGGTTCCCGAGTTCAGCATCACCAGCAACACCCTCACCCCCGGCATCAAGAACAAGCCGTACACCTTCACCCTTGCGGCGGTCGGCGGACTCGCCCCCTATACCTGGGCCATCACGTCCGGAACGCTTCCGGCCGGTCTCTCCCTGGACAGCGCTACCGGCGTCATATCCGGCACCCCTACCAGCAACGGTGAGTTCTCGTTCACCGTGCAGGCTACGGAATCGTTCGGCGCCAGCAAGACCAAGACCGTATTTCTCTTCATCGCGTTGCACGACTATTCTCTTGACTGGTCAAAGGTGTACTTCAGCAGCGGCGGGTTCGACTTTGCAAACGATGTCGCAATCGACCGTTTCGGGCATATTTATGTTGCCGGTTACCGTGACGGCTCACTGGGGGTCGATAAATTCGACCGGAGCGGTGACCCTCTCTGGTCCCGAAGCCTTGGCAACAGCCAGGGGATCGGCATTGCCGTGGACCGGAGCGGCAACGCCTACATTACCGGCTACCATTCCTTATTCTCCCCGGTCGGTGACAATTATTACATCATGACGAAAAAATACACGACCAACGGGAGCGAGGTCTGGAGCAGAGAGACCGATAACGGCCATACCTGGATGGATCCGCATGGCTCAGGCATTGCACTCAACAGTAGCGGAGATATTTTTGTGTCCGGCATGCTGGAATCGGGTAATTCGTACGACGGAGTGGCCCTGAAATACGACAATGCCGGGAATCAGCTCTGGTCAAGGCCTTTTGGCAGCAACAGCACCGAAAAGCTCATGGGAATGGCGACCGATGGCACCGGAGCCGCTTATGGCACCGGTTTCACCAACAGCGGCGGCACCTACGACTTCCTTACCATCAAGTACGATTCGGCAACCGGCGGGACATTATGGAGCAAGGGCTTCAATAACGGCCGGGACGACTACGCATACCGGGTGGCCGTGGACGACAGCGGCAACGTCTATGTAACCGGCGAATCGGGCGGCAGTTCGGGCAAGACCTATTGCCTCACCATCAAATATGATTCCGCGGGCAACCTGGTCTGGCAAAAGGATTACCAGGGAGGGGATTACTGCCGCAGTGTGGCAGTTGACGGCAACGGCAGGGTGTATGTAGCCGGTAGATCCAATGCCGGCCTGATCAGCGGCACCCCGGTAAACAATTACAACGCATTCTTCCTGGTGTATGACACCGACGGCACCCTGCTCGGATCCAAATATTTCGATTACCGGGTGGACAGCGCTTACGGTATCGCAGTAGACCGTTCGGGCGAGAATATCTACCTGGCCGGATATTCCGCGTCGGCCACTGATCTGCTTAATTATGATTACCTGTTGCTCCATTACACCGCAGACAGATTTTTCATCAGCGAACCGGAACTCCTCCCTGTCGGCGAGGTTGGCCTCCCCTATGCCAAGGTCCTTGCCACCAGCGGCGGCGCCGCTCCCTACAGCTGGACAATAACCGGCGGCGCCCTGCCGCCGGGATTGTCGCTCGATCAGAATACCGGGGAACTGCGCGGCACCCCCGAAAATCCGGGCAGCTTCGAGTTCAGCATCGGTGTCACCGAAGCCGGGGCCGCAGTTGCGAGCAAGGCATTGCATATTACCGTCATGGGGATATCTCCCCAATCACTGTCGACCGGGGTTGTCGGAACACCCTACAGCCAGACAATGACCGTTAGCGGCGGGGCCGTCCCCTATCGATGGGAGGTTGAATCCGGCAGTCTGCCGACCGGCCTGACCCTTGATGTCAATACCGGCGCCATCTCCGGCACCCCGTCGATGTACGGAAGTTTCCCGTTTACCGTCAGAGTGACCGATCAGGACGGCTACCACCTGTCGAAGAGTCATCAGGTCAACGTCTTCGGCATCAGCACACCATCACTGGCAAACGGAACCATTGGCCAGCCATACAGTCAGTCCCTCACAGCAAGCAACGGGACAGAGCCGTTGACATGGTCGGTTCCCGAAGCAGATCTCCCGACCGGTCTTGCCCTTGACCCGCAGAACGGCACCATCACCGGAACTCCGCTGGTTTACGGCGCATGGCCGCTTACCGTGACCGTCCGGGATTTCCAGGGGTTCATTACCCAAAAATCTTTCACGCTGACAATCTACGATTCACTCAGGATCGAAGCGCCGCAGCAATCCACCGGCACCGTGGGCCGCAACTATACCAATGTGCTTACCGCCAGTGGCGGCGCCCCACCATACAGCTGGTCGCTGGATCCCGCATCGCTGCCGCCCGGCGTCTCGTTCTACCCAACAACCGGGGCGCTCTACGGCACGCCAACCACAGCGGGTTCTTACGCGGTAACCGTCACCCTGACCGATGCCGCGGGTGCGACCATAACCCAAAACTTCACCATTGACATCAAGGCGATGACCCTGGCCAGCGCTGATCTTGCCGCAGGATTCCTCAACACGGCATATTCCCAGCAGCTGACCGCTTCCGGGGGGAGTGCGCCACTGACGTGGAGTATCACTACCGGGGGGCTCCCGGAGGGGTTGACGCTTGACAGCGCCACCGGAGTGATAGCGGGTGTTCCGACCCAAACAGGGAGAACACTCTTTACCATCAGGGCGACCGACAGCCAGTCGCTCGTCTCCGACAGAGAGTACTTCATCGAAATCGGGCGCTCGTTCACGCAGCTGGCAGGGGGGGTTAGCGGGTTAATACCCGACCTGACCGGTACGATGGTCATCCTTAACGGCACCACAAGCGGCTGTTATATGCCCGGCAATTTAAAATTAACGACATTGGCGTACGACAACGACGGAAACGGTATTTGGGAAACCAAGAGTACGTGCTATGCGTCCCTCGAATCAGGGGGGATGTCGGCTACACCTGACGGATCGCTGTTGGGCGTTGGGATGAGCTACTACAGCACCATTCTGAAGAAATATCTCCCCACCGGCGCCATAGCCTGGACCAGGACCTTCTCCCCGGAGAACGGTTACTGCAGCGGCACTTCGCAAACGAGAAAGATTCTTCAGGCTGCCACCGACGGCGCAGGCAACATACTGATCGGCGGCGAGATCCAGTGTGACGGGAATCCCGGCAGAGGCGCCTTCCTGACCACAAAGACCGACGCGGGCGGCACAGTCATCTGGTCAAAAACCCTGGCCACCGCTACCAACCAGCTATCGGTTTCGGGGATCGCCGTGGAACAGTCCGGTAACGCCGTCATCTCCGGCAAGAGCGGATCGTATGAATATACGACCGCCAAGTACGACCCGGACGGGAATCTATTATGGAGCCGTTCCTTCTCTAACGGCTCATCGATTTTCGAGACCTACGGCCCGGTTCTCGACAGCTCCGGCAACAGCTATTCATCGTTTACCAGTTACTTCTCGGGCAATTACACCGCGGCCTACCAGTTTATCGTCGTCAAATACGACCCGTCAGGAAAGCTTCTCTGGGCAAGGAGCGGACCGCTCACGGAAAAGGCCCAGGGGATCGGTATCGATAACAAGGGGGATCTCTACATCAGCGGCAACAGCGGCAAGTTCTTCTTTTATTCTTCCGACGGCTCGCCCCTGCGCAGCAAGAGCTATCCGGTTTCGAACAGCTACCAGAGGAGGACCGCCATCAACGGCGAAGGTAGAATGTATCTGGTCGATAGGACCTCAGGCGGCAACAGCACGCTGTCGATCTTTGACCCGCTCGCCATAGACGAAACCGCCATAGAGCTCCCCCGCGGGATTGAGACCGGCTACCGGCTCAAGACCTCCGGCGGGACGCTCCCCTACACCTGGGCCATCAGCAACGGCGCACTCCCGGCCGGACTCTCCCTGGAACCATCATCCGGGATGATTACCGGGACTCCGCAGGAAAGCGGCTCAACGACGCTTACCGTGAGCGCCCTGGACGCAGAGGGGAATAATGTGGCAAAGGTTATCACCCTGGTCGTCGATGACCTGCTGCTGTCCGGGACAACCCTGCCGACCGGCACCACCGGTGTGACATACGCCTTCGACCTCAAGGCGTCAGGCCTTGCTACGCCCTTTAGTTGGGGGATAACGAATGGAGCGCTTCCGGCCGGGATCGACCTGGATCCCGTATCCGGCAGGATTCAGGGGATACCGGGCTCAGCCGGTGATTATGCGTTCTCGGTTCAGGTAACGGACCAGGCCGGCCGCAGCCGGGCTGCAGGGTTTTCTCTCACGATCCGGCAACCGGTTGCCATTGCCACGACCTCACTTCCGGCAGCTGACCTGACGCAGTTCCCATCCGTTTACATCTACACGCAACTGCAGGCCGAAGGCGGAGCGCCCCCTTACAACTGGCGGCTATCATCCGGGGCACTTCCGTCGGGAATCGCATTGAATCCGGTATCCGGGGAGATCTCCGGAAATCTGACCGCGACCGGAAACCACCAGTTGACAATAGAGGTCACAGACCTTGAAGGCAGAAAAACAACCCGCAATTACGAACTGAGCGGTTTTTCGCTGACGCCGTTATACGCTTCCATATCGGGGACTGTGGGATCGTCGTTCACTATGACGCTGGGAGCGACAGGTGGAAGACCGCCGTACACCTGGAAAGTAAGCTCCGGCGCGCTCCCGGCCGGACTGAGCCTGAACATGGACTCGGGCCAGATCACGGGAACGCTGCAGGCTCCCGCCCCTTCTCACAATGTCGGCTTTGAACTCACCGATGCCGGAGGCTCCAGGATTACGCCCTACCTCCCCGTTGAGATATTGCCCCTATCCTGCTCGTACGGACCGATGGCATCCGACCGGGTTTCCGGCTATTACAACTCTTTTCCGACTCTCTATTCGTATGCCCCGGACAATGCCGTTATCCAGATGCAGGCATTCAGCTATTCCGGGGACCTCGATTTCAACCGAGGCGTAAAAGTCCTGCTCAGGGGGGGATACAACTGTTCTTTTACCCCGCAGGACTACTATACCGTTGTCAGCGGCAACCTGACCGTAACAGCAGGAAGCGTTACGGTCAGCAACATCATTATCAAGTGACGTCAGTTACATAAATCTGCGGGGCCGATGTCTCCGGCCCCGCAGATTTTCCTTCGCTGAAAATTTTGTTTTCCCGTCTGCTATATAATCCCGTGCAGCGGCCCTCCTATGGCCCCGAGGGCATCGACCTTTTTCTCCACCTCCGGATCACCGATCAGCGGTGGGGCATGATGCGGCTTGATCCGGGCGTCGATCACCAGCGGTCCGGTACACCCCCAGTGCTTGCAGTTCTGAAAGGCGCCGACGCCGTAGATGTCAGTGGCCGGATTGGACCGGGTAAAGGTCACCCAGAGCATGTTGTTCAGCGTGCGGCCGACAAAATCGCTGTCATCCACCACCAGCACCAGTGGCAGGCCGTCAATCCGGGCATTGCGGCCGAGCGACTCGCAGAGGCGCATTATCGCCTGGTCGTTGCCGGGAGTGTAATCGGTGCAGGCCGGCCCCTGGACCGCCATGATCCCCGGCAGGCAGATACGCTGACTGTTGAAACCGTCCCCCAGGGTCAGATCAGACGGCAGCTCTCTCTGCAACTCCCTCCTCTTCCCCCCTGCTGCGGCAATGACCACCTTTGATCCCATGTTCAGCCCTTCCCCGGAGTAATCGAGGGTGTCGATGGTGGTCCTGGTCTGGAAATGCAGGTCGCGGCGCCAGTCCACCCGCTCCAGCATGAAGCCTAGAAACTCGCCGATATGGTGGATATCCGGCGGATTGTCCTCATGTGCTGCGATGAACAGGTACTTGGCAAGCGACAACTGCCCCTGCCCCAGGATGGCGTTGGCAATGGTCAGCAGCTCCTGCGGCTCCCGCTCGGCAGCATAGGGGACGTAGCGCTCGGAACCGATCGCCAGCAGCAGCGGGTGCACCCCGGCGGCATCAACGGCATGAACCCCCTTGACGCCGGGGAGCACGGTCGGGATCAGCTCTCCGGTCAGTTCGTGGATGAAGGCGCCGAAGGTGGTATCCTCCTGCGGCGGCCGGCCGACAGTGGTGAACGGCCAGATGGCGCCGTCACGATGCCAGACCTTTTCGACCTTCAGCACCGGGAATGCGTGGGCCAGGGAATAATAGCCGAGATGGTCGCCGAACGGGCCTTCAGGTAAAGTTTTTTCTAGATCAAGCGTCCCGGAGATGCAGAAATCGGCCTCGGCCGGGATCGGCAGTTCCCCGGCTTGGCAGGCCAGCGGGAGCCGGTGGCCGCCGAGGAGACCGGCAAAGGCAAGCTCCGGCATCCCTTCCGGTAGTGGCATTACCGCCGCCACCGTCATGGACGGGGCGCCGCCGACCAAGATGTTGACCTTGAGCGGCTTGCCCAGCTCCAGCGCCTCGCTATGATGCACCCCCAGACCGCGATGGATCTGGTAATGCAGCCCCACCTCCTTGTTCAGGCGATAGCTGTTGCCGGAGAGCTGCACCCGGTACATACCGAGGTTGGAACTCCTGATACCCGGCCTTGACGGACTTTCGGAATAGACCTGCGGCAGGGTGACGAACGGCCCGCCATCGTCGGGCCAGGAGATCACCTTGGGGAGCTGGTCTATGGTGGTCCGGTTGGCGAGGATCGGTGCGCTCGCGGTCGCTCGCGGCAGCAGATGAAGCGCCCCCGGCACTGCCCTGATCAGGGAAGCCGGGTTTTTCAGCGCCTCGGCCGGGTTGATCTTCAATGCCACCAGCGCCTCGATGGTTCTCAGGGAGTCGCGGAAGATCCAGCGCGCCCGCTCCAGCGTTCCGAACAGGTTGCCGAGCAGCGGGAAGCGGCTCCCGGTGACATTGGTAAAGAGGAGCGCCGGCCCCTGCGCTTCGTAGACCCGCCGCTGGATAACCCCTGCCTCAAGATACGGATCGACCTCGGCATCAATCCTGATCAAGCGGCCGTTTTTCTCAAGATCAGCAACGCACTGCTGAAGATTGCGATATCCCATTGATCATCCATCCGCTTTCCGATTCAACCGGGGAGGCGCGCCCCCCGGCAAATGAATGCTTGATTTGTGTATCTGTATCATTGTACTCAGATAAATACAATCGCTTCGATTTATGCTGGAGCCGGCATGCCACGCCAGACACTTTTTGCCAAATTTCTTGTTATCACCCTCCTCCTGACGCTCACGCCACTCATTGCGTCCTCGTTGATTCTTCTCGGGCAACTGGAATCCATAACATCCCGATTGAGCGATGAAATCGCCGACACATCCGACGTCCAGGCTTCGGAATCGCTCCGGATGCGCGCCAAACAGGTGGCCGAAACCGTTGGTGACCTGCTGCAGAAATGTGAAAATGACCTGCTCTTTCTCGCCCGAAGCAGACCGGATCGCCTCACGCTGTTCGATTTTTACCTTACCAGGCGTGGCGATATCTGGGAACGGGACCGGGATGCGAATCTTCCTTCGGAAAATCGCGATCTGATCCCTCTGTACCAGTCAATAGCACTGATCGACAGACACGGCCAGGAGCGGATTGTCATCCGCGACGGGAGAACCGTCCCGGAAAACGAGTTGCGCAATGTGGCCGATCCGGCGGCAACAGAGTTCAAGGGCGAAGACTATTTCCTCAAAACCCGCTCCCTGCAGCCGGGGCGAATCCATGTAACCCATCTCACCGGGTTTCACGTTACCCGCCAGCAACAGCTGCAAGGGGCCGCCGAACCGGAGGATGCCTATAACGGCGAACAATACCGCGGAGTAGTGCGGTTCTGCACCCCCCTTAACGACAAGAACGGCAGGTTTGACGGCATTCTGGTCATCTCGCTCGATCATCGGCACCTCATGGAGATAACCCAGCACATCGATCCGGGGCGCGGCTATTCAACCGTCTTCCCCAGTTACAAGAGCGGCAATTACGCCTTTCTCTTTGACGATGAAGGATGGGTCGTTACGCACCCCAGATTCTGGTATATCAGGGGAGTCGGCAAGGATGGCCGGGGCATCCCGCCATACACGGAGCGATCCTCCTCAACAGAAGTCGAGGCCGGGCTCACCCCCTTCAAACTGGACAGCGCTGCCTTCATAAACCCCAATTTCCCCAAAATCATCGATGAGGTCAGGAAGCACAAAACCGGGTATGTGGAAATCCTTGCCACCAGGGATTCCAAAAACATCATGGCCTACGCCCCCATCCTGTACAATACCGGGGATTATCGCACCCACGGCGTCTTCGGCGGTGTAACCATCGCGTTCAAAGTCGACCAGTACAACGACCTGATCAGGAAAGGGAGTAGGCTGATCAGCAGTCAGCTTAAGGCTCACCGTACCCAGAGCTCCATCATCCTGCTGATCACTGCCTGCCTGTCCGCCTTTGCCGCCTGGCGGCTGTCACGAGGGATAGTAAAGCCTCTCCAGGAATTGACCAACGGAGTCAGGAAGCTTGCCGAAGGGGATACCGGCAGCAGGGTGATTGCCACATCATCCGACGAAGTCGGCGAGCTGGCGAAATCTTTCAACCACATGGCGGACGAACTGGAGGTCCGCAAAAACAACCTGCTCTCGACCCTGGATGAACTGCGCCGGTCCCGCCTGGAGATCATGGACGAACGCAACTTCCAGGAGAGCATCCTGGAGAGTATCACCAGCGCCATCATCACCTTTTCGCCCGATGGCGTCCTGACGTCGATCAATGCCACGGCTGGACATTTTCTGGGAAACTCCGTTGCCGTCGGCATGGGGTATCGCACCGTCTACGCTGGCTGGGAGGATATGGCGGACCGGGTCGGCAGTGCCCTTGCCGGTAAGAAACCGTATGGCCGCGAGCCGTTGATCATTGAACGCAACGGCAGTACCATGCATTTCGATGTCGGATTCTTCCCTATCGGCCGTGACGCCGAACAAGGCATCACCGTCACCATGCGCGACGAAACCGAAAAAGAGCGGATGCGCGAGGAGATGACCCGGATGGACCAGCTGGCGTCTCTGGGCACGATCTCCGCCGGTATTGCCCACGAGATCAGAAACCCGCTCACCGGGATAACCCTCCTTCTCGACGATCTGCACGACCGGCAGGGTCTGGACCCGGATACCAAGTTGATGATCGGTCATGCCATTGCGGAAACGGAACGGGTCGAACGGCTGATTTCGTCCCTGCTCTCCTATTCTTCACCGCCGAGGGCCTGCTTTGTCCTGGCAAACCTGAACACAGCGGTGCAGGAAGGGATTGTGCTTTTCCGCAAGGCGTGCGAAAAACAAGGAGTAGAGCTGGTTTCCTCCTGCAACCCTATCCCGCCATTTCCTTTCGATCCGGACCAGATCAGACAACTGCTGCTCAACCTCCTAGGTAATGCCCTGGAAGCGGTCAGTCCGGGAGGGAGGATTGCCATTGGCACATTCTGTGCTGCGAACTGCGCTTATATCAGCGTTGCCGACACTGGTCCCGGCATCCCGGAAGAGGACATCCCCAGGCTGTTCGAGCCATTCTTCACCCGGAAGAGCGCCGGAACCGGGCTTGGGTTGTCAATAGTGCAGAGAATTGTCGAAGAACATCACGGCAGCATCAAAGTAGAGAGCAATTGTGGTGAAGGCACCGTGGTTACCGTGGAGCTCCCGATGGGGAGCTTACTGGAAAGAGAAACTTAATGGAAAAGATCCTGATAATAGATGACGAGCCGTTCATCCGCGAAAACGTAGAGCGGATTCTGGGGGAAGACGGCTACCAGGTCCTCGCGGCTGCGGACGGCACGACCGCCAGCGAACTAGTTTCCGCCGAAGAAGTGGACCTGGTGCTGCTCGATCTCAACCTCGGGAAAGAGAACGGTCTTGACGTACTGAAGGAGCTGAAGAAAATCGAGCCGGAGCTGCTGGTAATCGTCATCACCGGTTACGGCTCTGTGGAGAGTGCGGTCGCCTCTCTGAAACTCGGGGCATTCCACTACATGAAAAAGCCGTTCAAGGCAGATGCCTTGCGGGTCATCGTCAAACTGGCGCTGCAGACCACCAGCCTGAAGCGTGAGGTGCGCGCCATACGGCAGGGGGCGCTGGAGCTGTTTGAAAAAGTGCCGCTGGTCGGGGTAAATTCCTCGCTGAAAGAGATTATCCGCCAGGCCCGCGAAGTTGCCCGCTTTGCCGAAGCGACCGTATTGATCACCGGGGAATCGGGCACCGGCAAGGAGCTGATCGCCAAGTCGATCCACCACCTCTCGGACCGGCGCGAGGCGCCGTTCATCGAGATCAACTGCGCCTCGATCCCGGTCAACCTCCTGGAAAGCGAGCTGTTCGGCCATGAAAAAGGGGCTTTTACCGATGCCTCGGCCCGGAAGACCGGGCTGTTCGAAGCGGCCAACAAGGGAACCATCTTCCTGGACGAGATCGGCGAGATGGACCCGGCCATGCAGGCCAAGCTGCTGCGGGTGCTGGAGAGCCGCCAGATCCGCCGGGTCGGCGGTACGCGGAATATTGACGTCGATGTCCGGGTGATATCGGCGACCAACCGGAACCTCGGAGATGCGATCAAATCCGGCCAGTTCCGGGAAGACCTCTTCTACCGGCTGAATGTCTTCCCGATCCGGATCCCGCCACTGCGCGAACGGCGGGAGGATATCCCGGTGCTCGCCGCCTTTTACCTCGACAAATACAGCCGGGCGTTCTCGCGCGGCTTCCATGAGATATCCGGAGAGGCAAAGGCGCTGCTGTCGGGTTACAACTGGCCCGGGAACATCCGCGAGCTGAAAAACGTCATCGAAAAGATCTGCATCATCAACCAGGGGCCGACACTCACGGCCAGCCATCTGCCGCCGGAGATCTCAGGCGCCCCCACCCGGTCAGCCCGGGCCGAACTCCCCGATGTCGAAACGCTGGGCCTTGAAGGGGCCGTAGAGGCGTTCGAGCTGGAAATCATCAGGGCAGCGCTGGACAAATGCGGCGGCAATGTCCTGAAGACTGCAGAGCTGCTGAAAATACCCCGAGGAACGCTTCGTTACAAGATGGGCAAACTCGGTATCCAGCCGTAATCCCCCAAACGCCAGTTTAATATCCAACATGGCCAATTTCAGCCACAATAATTGGCCAATTTCAGCCACACCATCTTTCCGCCGCTACCCTTGAATACACTAGTTTCCAGATAAACCGCGCTCTTATGCCACCCAATATTCATGGCATCATGATTGCTAAAACGCTATTTATCAATGCCGTTTTCGCTATAAGCAACCGTTCTTTATTATCTTTAGAAGCACCGTTGCCTAAAAACCATCTAAGGAGCTAAACATGAAACTGAAACTGTTGTTGACCCTCGCCATGGTAGTAACATTCGCCACCAACGCCTTGGCCGCCCCGATTATCATCAAGTTCAGTCACGTAGTCGCGCAGAACACCCCCAAAGGGCAGGCCGCCGACTATTTCAAGAAACTCGCCGAAGAGCGGACCAAGGGGCGGGTCAAGGTGGAGGTCTATCCCAACAGCCAGCTCTACAAGGACAAGGAAGAGATGGAGGCGCTGCAGCTCGGCGCCGTGCAGATGCTGGCCCCTGCACTCTCGAAGTTCGCCCCGCTGGGGGTAAAGGAATTCGAGGTGTTCGATCTCCCATTTCTCTTCGATAGCTACCAGGAACTGCACAAGGTAACCCAGGGGCCGGTGGGGGCCAAACTGCTCAAGAAGCTGGAGCCCAAGGGGATTCTCGGCCTTGCTTACTGGGACAACGGTTTCAAGGTGATGAGCGCCAACAAACCGCTCAAAGCAGTTGCCGACTTCCGTGGCCAGAAGATGCGGATCCAGTCCTCCAAGGTGCTCGATTCCGAGATGCGCTCAATGGGCGCCATTCCCCAGGTCATGGCCTTCTCCGAGGTTTACCAGGCCCTGCAGACCGGCGTTGTAAACGGCACCGAGAACCCCCCTTCAAACCTCTACACCCAGAAGATGCATGAAGTGCAGAAATACGTAACACTCTCCGACCATGGCTATCTTGGTTACGCCGTTATCGTCAACAAGAAGTTCTGGCAAGGGCTGCCGGCAGATATCCGCACCGCCCTGGAAAGCGCCATGAAGGATGCCACAAAATTTGCCAACGACGTAGCCAAGAAGGATAATGACGAAGCCTTGGCAGGCGTGAAGAAATCCGGCAAGTCACAGCTCGTCACCCTGACTGCGCAGGAAAAGGCCGCCTGGAAGAAGGCGATGGACAAGGCCCACAAGGATAACATGGGCAGGATCGGCGCCGACATCGTCAAGGAAGCGTACGCCGCCACCGGCTACAAGCCGTAGCGACCGGCCGATCGGGAAAGCATGGCCGCTGTGCTGACAGCAGCGGCCATTTTAGCGACTAAATCCAGGAGTTGGGGTCATGAAATATCTTGATCATCTCGAGGAATGGATCATCACCTTCCTCATGGGCGCGGCAACGCTCATCATCTTCGTATCGATCATCCACCGTTATGGCGCCGGGTTGCCGATCCCGGGCGTTCAGGATTGGCTGATCCAGCTCAACCTCAGCTGGGCCCAGGAGCTGTGCATCTACATGTTCGTCTGGATGGCCAAGTTCGGCGCAGCCTATGGTGTTCGTTCCGGCATCCACGTCGGCGTGGATGTGCTCGTCAACCGGCTTCCGGTAGACTGGCGCCAAAAAGGGGTGATGGTGGCCATCATCTGCGGCACCATTTTCACCGGCATCATCGGCACCCTGGGCGCCACGTTTGTCTGGGAGAACGGCATGCACTACGCCGTGTTCAACAAACTGGGGATGAATCTGGCCGATCTGACCGAAGGCCCCATCACCCCGGACCTGGAATGGCCGACCTGGATCATCTACTCGGCCGTGCCGCTCGGTTCGTACCTGATGTGCTTCCGTTTTATCCAGGTCGGATACCGTTTCCTGCGGTATGGAGAGCTGCCGCGCCACAACGAAGGCCATGTAGAGGGGATTGATGAAGTAACGGAAGACGTGCCGGGTGTTTTGCACGACCCGATAACACATGAAGATGCGGTTATTGAAGGAGGTATGACGAAATGAGCACAGCGGAACTGGCATTGAATGCCATACCTCCCATGAGCAAGACCCGGGCCGGCGCCTGGCTAGTGGGAATTTCAACACTCCTGATCGGTGTCAGCCTATACTACGGCAATGTCGGCATTGTGTTCGCACTACTCTTGGCACTGATGCTGACCGGAGTGCCGGTGTCCATCGCCCTCGGGCTGACCGTCCTCACCTTTCTCTATCTCCTGACCAACGTGCCGATCGAAGCGGTGGCGCTCAAACTGTTCACCGGCATCGAGAAGTTCGAGATCATGGCCATTCCGTTCTTCATCCTGGCCGGGAACTTCCTTACCCACGGCGGTGTGGCCCGAAGGATGATAGCCTTTGCCACCAGCATGATCGGCCATTTCCACGGCGGTCTGGGGCTTGCCGGCATCATCGCCTGCGCCATGTTTGCCCTGGTTTGCGGTTCCAGCGTCGCCACGGTAGTGGCCATCGGTTCGATCATCCTTCCGGCCATGGTCAGACAGGGCTATCCGATGCGCTTCGGCGCCGGCATCATAGTTTGTGCCGGTTCTCTCGGCATCCTCATGCTACCATCGATCCCCAAGGTGGTCTATGCAATCGCGACCAATACCTCGATCGGCGCCCTCTTCGTTGCCGGCCTGTTGCCGGGGATACTGCTTACGACCATGCTCTGCGCCGTTACCTGGTATGTCTCCAAGAAACGCGGCTACGCGCGTTTGCCGAAAGCCAGCTGGGGTGAGCGCATCAGCGCCTTCCGCAAGAGTGTCTGGGGCTTGATGCTCGTGGTTATCATCGTCGGAGGGATCTATTCCGGTATCTTTACCGCCACCGAGGCGGCCGCAATGTCGGCGGTGTATGCCTTCTTCATCTCCGTATTCGTCTATAAGGACATGGGGATGAAAGACGTGCCGAGGGTACTGCTCAACTCGGCCAACCTGAGCGCCATGCTGCTCTATATCATCACCAACGCGGTGCTGTTCTCGTTCCTGATGTCCCACGAGAATATCCCCCAGGCCATGGCGGACTGGATTCTCGGCAAGGACTTAGGTGTCGTGACCTTCCTGATCTTCGTTAACGTGGTGCTGCTCTTGGCAGGCAACGTGATGGAGCCATCCTCCATCATCCTGATCTTTGCCCCGATCCTCTTCCCGGCCGCGATGCGCCTCGGCATCGATCCGGTACACTTCGGCATCCTGATCGACGCCAACATGGAAGTCGGCCTCTGTCATCCGCCGGTGGGACTAAACCTCTATGTCGCCAGCGGCATTTCAAAGCTCAGTATTACCGAGCTTACGATGGCGGTATTACCATGGCTCAGCACCATGGTGATTTTCCTTATTATCGTTACCTATTGGCCGTCGCTGTCCATCTGGCTGCCAAAGGTAATGGGGATGATGTAAGGAACGGCCTTGGATACTTAGGAGAGACCAGATGCACGACCATATCTTAATTTACGTGATAGTGCTCCTGAACGCGCTCTGCCAGCTGATGCTCATCTGGAGGCTGCAACGGATGCAGAGCACTCGTTGGCTGTTTATGGGGATCGCGTTTGCCGTGCCGCTGGTGGCAATTGCCGTCATGCGCGCCCTGGTCGCCAGCGGGGTGATCAACAGCCATGTCGCTGACCAGTCAAGGATGGAGTTCCTGGTTACCAATGCCATGAGCATCCTTCTGATTGCCGGTCCCTGGCTGGTCACCGTGGCAGCGCTCCTGTACAACAGGAACATAAAGAGGGGCATTGCCCGTTGTTGAGGGCTGATTCAGGACGTACTGAAGCACCATTTTCACGGGGGTTTGTTATGAGCGTAATGGAATGGATTCCCATTTCCGAGCATCTTCCTGATGAGAGCGAGCGGGTTCTTCTTTTCACTCCGTACCGGGTTCTGGGTGATGACCACACCTGTGTCGGCACAAAAGAGAGTATCTCAACCTGCACGGCCCGGATCAACCGGAAGCAGGTTCCGGTATTTACCCACTGGATGCCGTTGCCGCCGATCCCGACGAAGCTGGTTTGATATTATCGTGTACAAGGCCTTTATAATGCAGTAAGAGCACACTCTGCCATGTGTGCTCCTTTCTGGCCGGAGGATTTCCTCCGGCCTTTTTTTATTCATGAAAACCATGTTATTCGGCTTGGTAACTGGTCATCAAATCAGATAGAAAATGGCTGCGGATAATTATGGCAAGATACTGATCAGACAGATATTTGCTTGTATACAATTAAAAAACAGCTACAATTTAATTTATTAAAGCAGCATTACCAAATGGGAGGTATGTATGAAAAAGAATGCCTTGGATGTTTTGATTCTGTTTCTGTTCGTCCTTCTGCCATCGTCACTTTTAGCTGCGAACCTACCCGAAATCGTCATCCCCATTCCCCTTACCGGTCAACAGGCGAAATTCGGTGAAATGATGAAACGTTCCTATCAGATGGCGGCTGAGGAGATCAATGCCAAGGGTGGCATCAGGAAACAGAAACTGGTCCTCTCCTTCGAGGATTCAGGAGCCAAGCCGGAAACCGCCCGGGCAATAGTGGAAAAACTGATCGATTCGAAGAAACAGCCGATTATTGTCGGCGAGTACACCTCATCCTGCGCCAAGGCGGTAGCCGCCGTTGCCGAAGAGCGGAAAACCCCGTATCTCATCGTTGCCAGCGCCGATGACGCCATCACCCGCCAGAACTACAAATATGTGTTCCGCCAGAATGCCGTCAATGCCCATTATGCCGACGGCGTCATCGATTTCTTCAAACAGGTCGTAAAACCGAAAACAATCGCCATCCTCTATGAAAGCTCCGCCTTCGGCACCTCGGGAGCCGATGCCATGGTCAAGGATGCGGAAAAGCTCGGTATCAAGGTCCTGCTCAAGGAAAAGTACGAATCAGGCTCCATTGACTTCAAGCCGATTCTCTCCAAGGTCAAGGCAGCCCAGCCGGACGTCCTCTTCATGGTTTCCTACGTTATGGATGCCTCCCTCCTGATGAAGCAGATCAAGGAACTCCGGATCGATGTCAAGCTCTTTGCCGGCGGCGCTGCCGGTTTTTCGATCCCCGAATTTCCGGACAATGCCAAGGATGCTGCCGACTATGTCATCAGCGCCACCCTCTGGACACCGCAGCTGAAATATCCCGGGGCAAAGGAATATGCCGAAAAATACCGGGCAAAATACCGGGATTATCCTTCCTATCACGGCGCCTCCGCTTACTCGGCCATTTATGTGCTGAAGGATACACTTGAGCGGGCGAAGGATTATACCCCGGAAAAGATCCGCAACGCCCTGAAAGCCACCAACATCAAAACCGCCTTCGGCCCGATTAAATTCGAGGACAAAGAGGGGTATCAGAACCAGAACTTCAACGATACACTGGTCACCCAGGTACAGAAGGGAGAGTTCGAGACCATCTGGCCTCAGCGGCATGCGAGCAAGAAATATGTTTACCCGATACCGAAATGGAGAGAGCGGAGATAAATCAAAGCAAGGCAACTGAACGCGAAAAGGGCTGAGGAGATCTGCCATGACGTCCGTCCAGCTTGAAGTCCTTCTCCAGACGATTATCTCCGGGATATTCCTCGGGGGGCTCTATGCGCTGCTGGCCATCGGCATGACCCTCATCATGGGGGTCATGAAGATCATCAATCTTGCTCACGGAGAGTTGATGATGGTCGGCATGTATATCGCCTACGCCCTGTTTTCGTATTTTCAGGTCGATCCCTATCTCTCGGTCTTCATCGCCGCACCGGTCCTTTTCGGTCTCGGCGTCATACTCCAGAAATTCCTGATCAACCCGGTGATGAAAGTAGAGTCGATTCTGCCGGAAAACCAGGTGATCCTGACCGTGGGGATAGGGATGGTGCTGGCCAACCTGGCGACGATCTTCTTCGCTTCCGACTACCGTTCCACCCCGGTCTCCTATGCCACCAAGGCCTGGTATCTGAGCGATTTCTGGAAAAGTTCACCCATTGAGCTTTCCATCTCCTTCCCCTGGTCAGTCTCTTTTCTCATTGCCCTCCTCATTACTGCCATTCTCTGGTTTTTTCTCACGAAAACCGATCTGGGCAAATCGATCAGGGCAACGGCTCAGGACAACGACGCGGCCCTGCTCATGGGGATCAATGTCAACCGGATGCGGGTAATCACCTTCGGACTCGGCTCATCCCTGGTCGGAGCAGCAGGCTGCCTTTTCATCCCTATTTACTACCTGTATCCGGATATCGGCGGGCAATTCACCCTTATCGCCTTTGTCATCACCATCCTCGGGGGGTTGGGATCGACGGTCGGCGCCATCGTCGGCGGGCTCATCCTGGGGATATTCGAATCACTGACCGCTACCTATGTCGGCATGGGGTGGGCCCCGGTGGGGAGATTCATCATCTTCATCGCCGCGCTCATCTTCATCCCGGGCGGAATCGTCTCCCTCTTCAGAAAACTGAGGTTCGGCAGATGAAAAAGCTCGCCCCGGCCTTGATAATAGCAGCTCTTGCCATGCTCCCACTGATCGGGCTCAATACCTACCTGCTCCATATCCTGATCATCACCATCATGTGGTCCATCATCGGCATGGCATGGAACCTCCTTGGCGGCTTCTGCGGCCAGGTCTCCTTCGGTCACGCCGCGTTTTTCGGGGTCGGCGCCTATACCTCGGGCATCCTCTACCATAAACTCGGCCTGTCAGCATGGTGGGGCATGCCGGTGAGCATAGTAGTTGTCGCCCTCTTCGCCCTCGTCATCGGCTTCATCTGCCTCCGGCTGCGCGGACCGTTTTTCGCCCTGGGCACCCTGGCAGTCGGCGTCATCCTCCGGATTACGGCCGAAAACCTCACCGGCATCACCGAAGGGAACCTCGGCATCATGATCCGGGAAAGAACCTGGGTCGACAAGACCTGGTACTTCTACATCATTCTCACGCTGGCCGTACTGGTCTTCATCCTGATAAAAAAAATAATCGGCTCCAAGCTCGGCTACTATTTTGTCGCCATCCGTGAAGATCAGGATGCCGCAGAATCACTCGGCATCGATACCACCTTTTACAAGACCATCGCGCTCTGCCTGAGCGCAGTCATCACCGGACTTGCCGGCGCCTTTTATACCAGCTATATGGGATACATCGACCCGAAAGTCGTCTTTGCCCTCCATGACATTTCGATCGTTGTCATCATGGTGGTGATGGTGGGCGGGGTGGCGACCTACTGGGGCCCGATAATCGGCTCCGCCATCATGGTGCTGCTGGCGGAACTGATCAGATCCATACCGAAGCTGGGTGCCGCGCATCTCACATTGTTCGGACTGCTCTTGATCGTTATCATCATTTTTCTGCCGAACGGCATCATCGGCGACATCCCCAAGCTGAAAAGGCTGCTTGGCTTCAGGAAGAGTTTATGACACCTCTACTGGAACTTAAAAATGTATCCAGATTCTTCGGCGGCCTGGCCGCGCTGACCGACGTCTCCTTTGATGTCAGGAAAGACGAGATACTGGGGCTCATCGGACCCAACGGCGCCGGGAAGACGACCCTCTTCAATGTCGTCAACGGGTTCTACGCCCCATCGAAGGGGGAGGTCTTCTTCAAGGGGAGCAGGATATCGGGTCTCAAGCCTCATAGGATCTGTGCGCTCGGCATGGCAAGGACATTCCAGGTGGTAAAACCTCTCCAGAGAATGTCCGTTCTCGACAATGTCATCGCCTCGGCCTTTTTGCGGGCAAAAAACAAGGCAGAGGCTGAAGCCATCGCTACCGAAGTGCTCCTTTTGACCGGACTGAATGATGACCGTGATGTCATTTCCAAGGGGCTGCCGCTCGGCAAGCGCAAACGTCTGGAAATAGCCCGGGCACTGGCGACAAAACCGGAACTGATACTGCTCGATGAGTCCTTTGCCGGCCTGAACCCCACCGAGCAGAATGAGTCGATCGAAATCATCAGAAACATCAAGGGAAATAGCATCACCATCATGATCATCGAACACAACATGAAGGTTATCATGTCCATATCGGACCGGATCATGGTCCTTAATTACGGGGAAAAGATCGCCGAGGGGAGTCCGGATGAAATCAGGAACAATCCGCTCGTTATAGAGGCATACCTGGGGGAAACTCAGAATGCTTGAAATCCGAAACATAGACGTCTGTTACGGCGATGTCCAAGTCGTCTGGGATGTTTCCTTTTCCGTGCAAAGTGGTGAAATCGCCGCCCTGATCGGCGCTAACGGCGCCGGCAAATCGACTATCCTCAAGACTATCTCCGGCATTGTCAAACCTTCCGGGGGGAAGATCATCTTCGATGGAAAAGAGATCAATCAGATGGAGCCATACGATCTGATCGAGACCGGACTGGCGCATGTTCCAGAAGCTCGGCGGCTTTTTGTCGAGATGACCGTTGAAGAGAACCTCGACCTGGGCTCACTTAAGGGAAATGCGAAAAAATTGCGTGAAGAGACAAAAACCATGGTTTACGAACTGTTCCCCCGTTTAAAAGAGCGGCGCAAGCAACTTGCCGGAACGCTGAGCGGAGGAGAGCAGCAGATGGTGGCTATAGGACGAGGTCTGATGTCCAAGCCGAAGCTGATCATGTTCGATGAACCGTCTCTCGGGCTGGCACCCATTCTGGTGCGTGATATTTTTGAGGTAATCAAAACAATCCGTAGCGAAGGGATGACAATCCTGATCGTCGAACAGAACGTCAAACTCTCCCTGGCGATTGCCGATAAAGCCTATGTGCTTGCTTCAGGCAAACTCGTCATGGAAGGCACGGGTGCCACACTGCTCGATAATGAGCATATAAAGACGGCGTACCTGGGTGTTTGAGACTGCAGGAGGAGATGTACAAGGGGGCGATATGTATAAAGTTGCGCACTGGATGACCCCAAACCCCGTCACGATCGACAAGGACGCGACCATCATCGAGGCGATGCACCTGATGAAGGAGAAAAACATCCGCCGCCTGCCGGTGATGGACGGGCAGAAGATCGCCGGAATCCTGACCGAAAAAATGGTCCTGGACTTCAAACCGAGCAAATCGACCTCACTCGACACCTGGGAGGTCCATTACTTCCTGGCAAAGACACCGGTTACCGAGGCGATGAACCCCAAACCATACCGGGTTACGCCAGACACCGACCTTGCCAGCTGTGCTCAACTGATTCATGACCGTAAACTGAACGGCGTACTGGTGATCGACTCGTCAGATCATCTTGTGGGTATACTCACCACAACCAATGCGCTCGAAGCGCTGATCGCAATCTGCAAATCCCAGACTCCCTGAGGCAAGGGCACTGCCCTATTTACAGAGCCTCTCACCAAAGGGGATATATAAATGCGCTTGGAAAAGCGCCTTTGTTTATTGTACAAACGTGGTGAGTGAATTCCATCCCCGCGTCACGCATCTGGGAAAACCATGAAGCACCGACTCAACCTTCTCCGCGAATTTTCCGTGCCGCTGCTGGCCGGTGTTGCCGTTGCCATCTTATGGGCCAATATTGACCCGTCAGGGTACGCCCACTTCAATTCAACCCCCTTTCTGGGCGGGCTCTCCTTTCATTTCGTTGCCAACGAACTGTTCATGGTGCTCTTCTTTGGTATTGCAGCCGTTGAAATTACCCAAAGTTTTCTGCCGGGCGGCGACCTGAACCCGATTTCCAAGGCGGTAAATCCACTTCTCGGCACGATTGGCGGCGTACTTGGCCCGGTTGCGATTTATTTCGGGTTGAATGCTTTGATTGGAACTCCGGAGTTAAGGAACGGCTGGGGCATTCCTACAGCAACGGACATCGCCCTGGCATGGCTGGCAGCAAGAACGGTATTCGGGGCAGGCCATCCAGCAGTATCCTACCTCCTCTTGCTCGCTGTTGCCGACGATGCGATCGGTCTTGCCATAATCGCGATTTTCTACCCGGATCCCAACATGCCGACAGAACCTTTATGGCTTCTGTTGACAGCTTCCGGAATGGCGATTGCCTACCTGATGCGCCGTGTCAATCTGCGCAACTACTGGCCCTACATCCTGGCAGGCGGAATCATGAGCTGGACCGGCCTGCACAATGCCCACCTGCACCCGGCCCTGGCGCTCGTCTTCATAATCCCTTTTCTTCCCCACGCCAAAGCTGAACATAAACATTTCTTTGAAGAAGACCCGGGCGACCATACTCCGTTAGCAAGATTCGAGCATGAATGGAAGGTAGTTGTCGATTTCGGGATGTTTATGTTTGGGCTGGCCAATGCGGGGGTGCAGTTCTCAAGCATGGGGACAGTAACCGGACTTGTTTTGGCGTCACTAATAATTGGCAAAACATGCGGTATTTTCTGCTTCGGAGCGCTGGCGGCAAAGTTCGGATTTAGCCTGCCTCACGGGATGAACCACAGAGATTTGTTGACGGCAGGGATGATCGCCGGTACCGGGTTTACGGTTGCCCTGTTTGTCGCGGGTGAGGCATTCAGCAATCCGATAATCGGCGGTGCCGCCAAAATGGGGGCCATGTTCAGCATCATAGCAGCTGTCATAGGACTCATCATGGGACGGATACTGGGAATTGCAAGAAAGAGTTGATAACGACAACGTCGCTGACCGGTCCAATAAATTCATGCAACATTTATTGCATGCCAATTATTTTTTTCTCAACGTAACCCACTGATTTTACACGTTCATTAAGTTTCGCCTGTACCATATCTCAAGTAATGTTGCACGTTACTGATACGCATTTTTCTCCCCTGCGTCGCCAACCCACCGTTATAAAAGACAATTACTTAAATGCGCTTTTAAGGCATGGATACTGCTCCTGTACAAAGATTAAGCATCTCCTTTCACCGATTTGACTTGATATTGCTCTCAGGTACACTTAGCACAATTGAATCATTTCCTCTAATGGAGCGACTCTATGAAGCGTCTGGCAAGTATGGCCACCCTTCTCGCCCTTCTGTTACCGTCCATGGCCGCTGGCGTTGAAATCGGCGCTGATGGCACAACGATCATCCGGATAGAGGAGCGGAGTGTACCCGGCTTTGCGAAGCAAACGGTTGCCCCGGCGACCCAATATCTCGGATTCGATGCCGAAGATATCAGCATCAAAGGCCTTTCCATGCACTTTTACGGCTGGGGGCGCCTGGACCTTGCCGATGACAGCGCTGAGAGCACAACACCCCGCTCGACCGACGGGAATTTCACATACGGCTACCTGCAGTACCGCTTCGATAAGGCCAATGCCCGGGTAAAAGCCGGACGGTTCTTCGTTTATGAAGGGATTGCGGCGGAGCAGATCGACGGGGTGTATGCCCGGACCGACCTCAACAAGGGGTTTACCATTGCCGCATTCGGCGGCATCCCGGTCAGGCTGGACCGTGACGGCATGACCAAGGGGAAATATATCGGCGGCGGCAGGCTCGGCTACCGCTACGGCGGGATTCTCGATCTCGGGGTTTCCGGGCTTCACGAAGCCGACTCCCCGACTCTGTACGGAAAAGAAAAGAGGCAGATGCTGGGTGGCGACATCTGGTTCTCTCCCCACCGGATGGTCGAGCTTTCGGGACGGAGCAGCTACAACGGCACCACCGAAGAGATTGCCGAACACTCCTACCTCCTGTCGGTCCGCCCGGTTTCCGGGCTTACCGCAGCCGTTCATTATACCGATATCCGTCTCAAAGACTATTTTGCCTTCACCAATGTGCCGTCGCTCTTCAACCCGAACAACGGCGATAAATTCCGGTCGCACGGCGCGACCGTCTCCTACCGGATCACCAAACTCCCCTTCCCTGCTGAGGTTTCGCTGGAATATAGGCATTTCAAGCGGGACAGCAAAGGTAACTCGGACCGTTACGGCGGGGAGATCCGCCTGACCCCTCTAGACAAGCTCAACACCGGTGTATCCTATGCCCGGATTGCGGCAGCCAACGGTATCATGTCGTACAATGAGGCGCGGGCATTCGCCATGTACAGTTACGGCCGGTTCAGCGTGAACCTGGATGCCATCGGCAATATCTACGACGACTCAGTTTACGGGAAAAAAGACTCCTACGAGATTACCGGAGGCTGCGGATACGCGATAACGCCATCCTTGCGGGTTTCCGGTGAAGCGACCTATGCCGACACCCCATGGTACGACAAGGATGTCAGGGGGCTGCTCAGACTCAACTATTCTTACAACAGTAAAGGAGCCGCACAATGAACCGTGTCACCTGGACAATTCCGGCGGCGCTCGGCTTCGGGATGCTGCTCATGACCGCCTGCAGCCAACTTCTTCCCGCATCTGGCAACCTCCCTTCGACGCACCCGGAAGCGCTCCCGCAAGGGAGGCCGGTCTGTACCGAATGCCACGAGGCCACGCTCAAAGACTCTTTGAAACCGTATGCGGTATTCGATCATACCCCGTCGTTCGTGAAGGACCACCGTTTTGCGGCCCAGTCAGAGGAACGGACCTGCGCGATCTGCCACAAACAATCGTTCTGCACCGACTGCCATGCGAATCACAACGAGATAAAACCCTCGCTGAAGCTGGGGGACCGGCCGGACCGCGACCTGGTCCACCGCGGGGACTACATGACCCGGCACAAGTTCGAGGGCAAGCTTGACCCGACCGGCTGCTACCGCTGCCACGGACGGGCAAACAACGAAAAATGCGTGACCTGCCACCGGTAAGCGGTGAATGGTGAAGAGTGAATAGTGAAATGGATTAAATCTTAAAATCTTTTTCACCCTTCACATTTCACTTTTCACATCTTTTATCAGGAGACCCCGATGACCACACGTCAAATGAACTTCATACTCCTTGCAGCTGTCATAACTATGGCCCTCCAGGGGTGCGGCAGCTCAAACAGCAAGGCCCCGAGCGTCAACGCATCCGGAAAGCACCCGGCCGACTGGTACACGGCACACCGCAATGCCTTTTCAACGGCCTTTATTGCCGATGGCGCCCAACAGTGCAAGGAGTGTCACGGAGTCAATCTTGACGGCGGGATCGCCAGCGTCAACTGCACCACCGGCTTGGCCGGATTTCCTGCCGGTCCCTGCCATGCAAACGGTCACGGCCCGAGAGTAACCCACCAATTGCCGTTCAAGGCGGCAAACCTTCACGGCCCGCAAGCAAATGCGGACATCGCCGGCTGCGGAGCCTGCCACGCCACCGGAACCGTCCCGGGGAGCAACCCCAGGTTCAACGTAACGATCGGATCGCTCACCAACGGTTGCGAAGATTGCCACAAGACCGGCACCGCCCACCCTCCGGTTGATCCGGCCAAGGTTGCGGGATTTCCGGCAAGCTGGAATAACCACGCCGCTGCCGGCAACATAGCAGGCGCCTGCACCCTTTGCCATGGTTCCCTTTACCAAGGAGGAAGCGGACCGGCCTGCAGTTCTTGCCACAATCGTGCAGGCGCGGTCATGCCGCCGGTGGCCGGCCAGTGCGTCTCCTGTCACGCCAAGCCCCCGGCAACAGGCAGCCATGCTGCGCACAGCGCCGTGGCAAGCATCGCAACCCTCTGTACGGCCTGTCACGACGGCGCCGGAAGCGGCACTCCGCGGCATGGATCGCGCGGCTTCGCCAACGTCTCGACAGCCATCTCTCAGGACTTTGCCGCCAAGACCGGTTCCGGGAGCGTGACCGCTTCATTGACCTGCCGGAATATCAGGTGTCACGGCGGCGTGACCACCCCGCCATGGGGAACCGGGGCCATCAATGCGGCAGCAGAGTGCATCGCATGTCATACCCAGGGGACTGCCAGCCAGACACCGCAATACAACAGCTACTTCTCCGGCCAGCACAGCCGTCACGTAAATTCTATCAGGCTGCAATGCACGGACTGCCACGATATGAGCGTTTCAAGCGGCAGCAACAGCCATTTCAGCAACATGGCCACCCCGATCTTCGAACTCAGCCCAGGGCTCACCATCAGAGGCCCGGTAAATTACAGCGGCGGGCGCTGCTCGCCCGGCAATAACCCGGCCCAATTCAGCGTTGGTGTTTGCCATGGTTCCGAGAGCTGGCAATAACGGAGGGATCGACCGATGATCGTCCGCTTCATCTACAATATTATCAGGGGAATGGTTCTGCTCACCGCTTTTGCCGGTTCGTGTCTGGCTGCCGCCTCCCCGGCCGTTGACAACCTGCCGGCAGTGACGAGTCATGTCAGCTCGCCGGTCCGGCTGGCAGTAGATCAGTTCATGCATATCTATCTCACTGACCCACGCGGCGGCGGGATCAACAAATATGACCGAACCGGCAAATGGATCGCCGCAATACCGGTCCCGTCACCCCAAGGAGTTGCGGTTACCGACAATCAGGACCTGGTGGTCAGCCAGAAGGACAGGGTCTCGGTAGTCTCAGGTTCGGGGAGTGCTCTGTTTACCATGAAGGATTCTCAGGGATCGACCTTCGTATTCCAATATGCCAACGGCGTGGCAATCGATCCGGTGACCGGCAACATCTTTGTTTCCGACAGTCTTGCCGACTGCATTCTGGTCTTCGACCGGCTGGGGCAGCCCATAACCACCGGAGTCGCAGCGAGCGGCAAGCCTGCCAACAGTTTCGGCAGCACCGGAACCGGTAACGGCCAGTTTTCGATGCCGACCGGCCTGGCCTTTGAAAAGAAATCCCGGCAGATTGCAGTGGCCGACACCTTTAATGGCCGGGTACAGTTCTTCGACCTTACTTATTCGTTCCAAAAAAGCATCGGCAGCCTAGGTTCGGGGCAGCTGTCATTCACCTCTCCGGAGGGGCTCGTGTTCGAGTACACCAGGGATGCCAGCCAAAATCTTTACAGAATGTACGTCCTCGATTCATTTCAAAGCAGGGTCCAGGTGATAGACCCCGGCGGAAACGGCACGTTTCTGAAAGAGATCGGCGGTTACGGCCGGGGTAACGGCAAGCTCAGGAACCCTTCCGATGTCGTTTTCGACAACATCAACAGCCGCCTTATAGTTGCCAACGGCATCGGCTCATTGACAGCCTTTTCAATTGACGGCGGCGCAACCCCGGTCGATGTGGATGTTACGCCACCGTCACTGACCGCGTTCCCTGCTTCGGGGATATCGACCAACCAGAGCAGCGTAACCTTCTCCGGTACGGTTGAGACCGGGGCCTTAGTGACGCTGACCGCCGATACCGCGGCAACGACAGGTCCGGTTGCCTATTCTCCCACCAACTCAATCGGCACCAGCACCTGGAACGCCACGGTAAGCAACCTGGCTAGCGGGGCAAACATTATCAGCATAAAGGCCTATGACAGCGCCAACAATCCGGCCACGCTCACCAGAACCATTAACTTCAGCGCCGCCAATGCCGTGGCCATGACCATCAATCCGGTAACAACCCCGACGAACAGCACCAGCCAAACATTGTCCGGAACCATTGAGAGCGGCGGCACCGTGACTGTCAACGGCGCGGCGGCGACCGTTTCCGGGACGTTCTGGAGCTTCGCCGCAACACTTGCCGAGGGCGCCAACTTCTTCACAATCGCCGGTTCCCTGGGAGGCAAAACCGGCTCTACCCTTGCCGCGACAATAAACGTTGTGCTGTCTGCTCCGGAGATGCATGCCGCGACCCTTGTCTCGGGCAGCACTACGGCAACCCAGCTTCTCACCGTTCGCGGCACTGTTGCTATAAATGAAAACTTTGACCGTCTGACCGCCACCATCAACAACGGCTCGCCGGTCGCCGTCATTGTGCAGGGAGAGACGTTCGCCTATCCGGTGCTCCTGAACGGAGGCACCAATACCGTCGCGACTACGGTATACGACAAAGCCGGCAACAGCGCGACCGACAGCCGCACCATCACCTTCGACCCGACTAACGGCCGGGCCACCATTACCGCCACCACTGCTACCGACGGCAGCGTTACCTCGTCCGCGGCGCTCGATCTGTCCGGCACTATGCCGACCAGCGCTACCTCTGTCAGCATCGGCTTTACGATCAACGGCACACCTACAACTGTTCAGGCAAACCTCGGACCTGCCGGCACCTGGAGCGCAACAGGGATCAATCTCGATAACGGGATCAACGCCATCCAGGCAACGGCCATGGACGGCACCAATCCTTTGACCAGTGCCTCCTTGACCGTAACCAGAGTAGCCGCTGACATGCCGACCATTACGGTTAACGCCCCGGCGAACGACCTGGCCACCGACAGCACTGACCTGTCACTGACCGGCATTGCCGGGGCCGCAGCGGTCACTGTCACCATGGACGGTTCGGACATACCGGTAACCTTCATCCCGGGAGCGCCGGCAACATTCACTCTCAACCGAAGCGGCATTGCCAATGGCGTTCACCTCCTGGCACTTTCGGCAACCGACGCCTTCGGCAACACGGCAACTGCCTACCGGAGCCGTTATGTAAAGACCTCGCCTCCGGCCGGATTCTCAATCGATCAGTTTGCCGGCCAGTCGACCACCCTGAACGGCACTCTTGAACCGGGAGCAACGATCTTTGTGAAGAGATCCGACGGCACCGATTTGATAACCCCGTTGATCGTGGGCGCCAGCGGCAGTTGGACCATTACCCTGCCATCGGCATACGACCCGGCGACCATGAACCTGTTCGGCCTCGACCAGGCCGGCAACAGCACCAGAAACGGCCGCCTGGGGAATGACAACAGCCCGCCGGACATAACAGACGCCATCAAAGCGCTTCAGATAGCTATGGGACGTGCCGATGCAACGCCCTTCCTGCTCCTTCGCGGTGACGTGGCGCCGCTTGTAAATGGCGTTCCAACGCCTGACGGCGTGATCGACAGTGGCGACGTCCTGATCATTCTGCGCAAACTGCTCGGGTTCATCAATTTCTGATTAGGAGAACCGTAATGACCTATCTGCAATCAGCAATGCTCTTGATCTTTCTGGTTTCCCTGGCAGGATGCGGCGGCAACAGCGCCTCTCCTTCTGCGCCGACGGCTGCAGATCTGAAGATCGGCACCACAGGAACCGCTACCGGACCGGTAGGTGCCGCAGATGTCACGTTCCCGGTCTTTGCCCAGTATTCAGTTACCGGCATAACCCCGAACAGTGCACTTAATGTTTGGGAGCGGGTGACGCCTTCGAGCGTGAGGGTGGTACTCATTTCAGCCTCCGGCACCCCTGTGGGCAGTATATTGGGGACAGTCAGCCTTGCGATAAAGGATGGTTCCAACCCGCAAGCAAGCCAGTTCAGTACCGGCGCAACTGCTGTGATCAAGGATTTGAACGGTGCTATGATTCCTCAGGCCCAGATAGCGCCGACCTTCGCAATTGACAATGTCAGATAGGAAACGACCGAATTTTTTAGGAGTGGAGCCATGCTGAGAACCTTTGCCCCGTGGTTCATTGCCGCTTGTTTGGCTTTCGCGAACCCTGCATATTCCGCAATCATCCCGGATGCTCCCCACAGCAGCGCCAGCGGCTTTACCTGCATAGCCTGCCATGCGAGCCATCCGGTCCTCGGCGGCACCGGTTACAACAACATCTGCCTCAACTGCCACAGGCCCGGTTTTCCCCGGGGGGGCGGCAAGCCTTTTACAGAGGCGGACATGGCAAACCCGTTCGGGACATTTACCTCAACGCGCAACGGTTCGGTCTTCCAGACGTCCCATGCATGGCAGGGATCGGATTCCGTTTCCGCGGCAGGGGCATTACCTCCTTTGCAGGCCGGTCTCACCAGCGTTCGCACCAAGACCGGCGGACAGCTCGCCTGCGTCAGGTGCCATAACCAGCATTCCAATGCCAACGGTTCGTTCCTGAGGGTTGCCAACGATCAGGACCAGCTCTGCCTGGACTGCCACCGTCAGAGAAACACGACTGACCACAAGGCCGGCACGCATCCGGTCGGGATTGACTATGCGGCCCGGGCGGCCGGCAACCCGAAGTTCAAGGGATTTTCCGCCTCCAGCGGCCTCAAACTCGTCAGCGGCAAAGTTCTCTGCAGCTCCTGCCATGGGGTCCACTATACCGATTCGCGCGCCGGGACTGCCAAGACCGCAGCCGGTTACAACAATCTTTCCACCGGGGACGGCAACCTGCTGAGGACAGCCCTTCGCGGAGCGCAGCCAAACAGCCCTAACCTCTGTACTGCCTGCCATACCGGCAAATTCAGTCACAACAGGCGGGGCCAGAATGTCCAGTGCGGCGACTGCCACGGCGGCCATGTCGATCCAGGTGACGGCACCACCCCGAACGTCCGGCTGGTGAACCGGCAGATGCGCTTTTCGTCAACGCTCAGATCAGCCAAAAACAAGCCGGTCTTTTTCCAGTCAACCGCGGTAAAGAATTATAAAGATGCGAACGGCACCGGAGTCTGCCAGTCCTGTCACGACATCCCCATGGGCTCTGGCTTCCAGAGCTTCCATAACATAACCGACACCACCGGCTGCACTAACTGCCATTCCCACGACAATCCGCTTGGCACTTATTCAGTGGACCCCAACAAGGCCTGCAACTCCTGTCACGGGTATCCCCCCCGGGCAAATACAGCCGGAGGCCCTGACGGCTATGCCGCAGGGTCGCCGTTTACCAACGAAGCAAACAGCGGCCATGCCACGCATGCCTCTACCCCTTATCAGAAGGCATGCACGGAATGCCATAACGGCAATAGCCACGCGACCGGAACCTTCCAGGACGTATTTCTGGATACTGCCGGCTCAATTGCCGCCACCGGCGGACTGACCCCGTCATACAACGCCGGTACGTTCACCTGCGCCAATGTGTACTGCCACAGCAACGGCGCCCCACGGACCGGCATCACACAGAATGCCCCGACACCGGCAACAATTCCGGCATGGAATAACGGCAAGGGAGCAATAACCGGCCAGCCAAACGCCTCCCGCTGTAACAACTGCCATGCCGCCCCGATCGCAACCAACAGCCACACCAAACATATCAATGCTGCCGGTTACGCTATTGCCTGCAGCGTCTGCCACTCGGCAACGGTCTCGGGAACAAGCTTCACAACCACTACCATCAGTAACCAGAGCAATCACACCAACGGGATCAAAGATGTAGTTTTCGGAGATCCGGCGACCGGCGGCATCTGGGCTCAAAGTAGTGCAACCTGCACCAACATTTACTGCCACAGCAATGTTCAGGGCGCCAGCGGCAGCGGCGCGCCGGCATTCAGGTCCCCGCACTGGGGAATCGACAACGGGACCATCGGCTGCGGGTCGTGCCATGCAAATATGGCGACTGACACGTCAGGAACCGGCAGCCACAAGACCCATGCCCAGGCACCATACGTCTACTCGTGCGGCGTATGCCATAGCGGTTATACCAATGCATCGGTAGTAACCGCTACCCACGTCGATAATTCGATCAACCTCTCGTTCTCGGCACCGGCAACCAATGGCGGCACAACACCGTCATACTACGGCGGCAACACCAAAACCCCGGGTACCGGATTCCGGCAGTGCCAGAACATTTACTGCCACAGTACGGTGCAAAACGCCACCAGCGGCAACAGCAGCGGTATCACCTACAAGACCCCGACATGGGGGGATGCGGCATCGGTAGGGACTTGCGGGGGGTGTCATGTAAATATGGCCGTCGACACTACCGGAACCGGTAGCCATGCCGCGCATGCCAGGATATACGGAATGCCGTGCAGCGAATGCCATTCCGGAGCCGGCAAAGATCCGAACACCGGGATAGCCACCCCGCTTCATGCCAACGGCAAGATCAACATAGCTTTCAGCGGGACAAGGGCTGTCGGCGCCACTTATACAAAAGGGGCGGCAATAGACCCTGGGCAGGGTTTCGGCAGATGCACCGCCGCCAACTGCCATGGTCAGGGTGTTCCTACCTGGGGATCACCCTTGTCCGGTACAGATTGTCAAAAGTGCCACGGCGATGCCAGTGCGCCGTTTTATTCGACTGCCATCCCAAGAATAACCACAAATACCGATGCCAAAGTCGGTGCGCATTCGGCACATTTGCGGGCAACTCATGCAATCAGCGGCAATATTGCCTGCAGCGAATGTCATGCCGTTCCCGGCACACTTAACAGCGGGAACCATATGAACGGCACCGTTGAAATTACCTTCGGCACCCTGGCCAAGTCGCAAAGCACCAATGCCACATCCTGCAACACCAGCTGGTGCCACGGCGGCAATACAACATCGCTTCCGGAAAACAATCCGGTTCGAACCGCCCCATCATGGGCAACGCCGTTTCCGACCGGGTCATCGCTTGGGACCGGCGGTGCAGCGGGCACATCAGGGACCGGCTACTGTGCCCAGTGCCACGGTTACCCGCCTCTCACCGCCCTGCATGCGGGTAAAACCGCCGGCCAATGCACGATCTGTCATCCTCACCTCAATAGCGACGCGCAGACCTTCAACAACGCGGCCAAGCATGTTAACGGCACCATCGATGCCACTGGCGGTCATGCATTCCCGTATCAGGGTTCCACGCACCTCAGCACTGCCGGCACCACTCCATGGGCCAGTTGCGTGACAGCCGGCTGCCATACTCGCGGCGCAAACACCACTTATCCGGTGGCGGCCGGCACTCCTCCGGACTGTAACGCCTGCCACCTGGGAGGGCTCAAGGTCCCGTCCGGCACCTCTTCCTGCTGGGATTGCCATGGCGTCAGCGCCGCGAACGGCCTCCCCAACGGTTCATCGTTCCCCAATAACGCCGGTTCCCACAGCGTGCATGCGGCGCTGGCCGGCATTTCCTGCGCTTCCTGTCATACCGGTGGCGGCACCGGAACCACCAGCCACGGTCCCGGCAATCGCACGGCAAAGTCTTCGGTTGCCGATGTCAAGGTAGCCTTTACCGGACAGGGGGCGAACCCGGTCTGGACCGTTGCAGCCATGACCTGCTCTGCCACCAATTGCCACGGCCAGGGAGCGCCGACATGGGGAGCCACCAGCGCTACCCCGGTTAACGGGTTCCCGTACTCGGCGGTCCAGTGCGAAAAGTGCCATGGCTCGGCGACAACCGTACCGTTTTACTCGAACGCCATCCCCAAGGTGACGGCCAATACCGATGCCAAGGCAGGAGCTCATACCGCCCACCTGCAGGCAAGCCACACCCTCAGCAACAAAATTGCCTGCAGTGAATGCCACACGGTTCCGGGAACAGCAACGGCAGCAGGTCATATGAACGGCACCACCGAAGTTGCCTTCGGCACCCTGGCCAAGTCGCAAAGCACCAACGCCACCTCATGCAGCACCAGCTGGTGTCACGGCGGCAATACCGGCCTGATCCCGCAGAATAACCCGGCCAGAACCGCACCGGCATGGGCAACTCCTTACCCGGCGGTCGGCGCTGTAGGGACTGGCGGTGTCGGCGGCACCACCGGTACCGGTCTCTGCGCCCAGTGCCACGGCTATCCACCGGCCAATGCCCTCCATGCAGGCAAGATCGCTACCCAGTGCACCGGCTGCCACAGCCATGTCAACGCCGACGCCACCGGATTCTCCGACGCGACCAAGCATATCAACGGCACCATCGATGCCAGCGGCGGGCATTCATTCCCGTATCAGGGTTCTGCACACCTCAGCGCTGCCGGCACCACTCCATGGGCCAGCTGCGTGACTGCCGGCTGCCATACACGCGGCGTGAACACCACTTATCCGGTGGCGGCCGGCACTCCTCCGGACTGTAACGCCTGCCACCTGGGAGGGCTCAAGGTCCCGTCCGGCACCTCTTCCTGCTGGGATTGCCATGGTGTCAGCGCCACGAACGGCCTCCCCAACGGTTCATCGTTCCCGAATAATGCCGGTTCCCACAGCGTGCATGCGGCGCTGGCCGGTATTTCCTGCGTCTCCTGCCACACCGGTGGCGGTACCGGAACCACCAGCCACGGTCCCGGCAATCGTACAGCCAAAACTTCAGTTGCCAACGTTACGGTAGCCTTTACCGGACAGGGGGCAAACCCGGTCTGGACCGTTGCAGCCTTGACCTGCTCTGCAACAAATTGCCACGGCCAGGGAGCGCCGACATGGGGAGCCACCAGCGCTACCCCGGTTAACGGGTTCCCGTACTCGGCGGTCCAGTGCGAAAAGTGCCATGGCTCGGCGACAACTGTACCGTTTTACTCGAACGCCATCCCCAAGGTGACGGCCAATACCGATGCCAAGGCAGGAGCTCATACCGCGCACCTGCAGGCTAGCCACACCCTCAGCAGCAAGATTGCCTGCAGTGAATGCCATACGGTTCCGGGAACAGTAACGGCAGCAGGTCATATGAACGGCAGCACTGAAATTGCCTTCGGCACCCTGGCCAAATCACAAAGCACCAACGCCACCTCATGCAGCACCAGCTGGTGCCATGGCGGCAATACCGGCCTGATCCCGCAGAATAACCCGGCCAGAACCGCACCGTCATGGGCAACCCCCTATCCTGCGGTCGGCGCTGTGGGGACTGGCGGTGTCGGCGGCACCACCGGTACAGGTCTCTGCGCCCAGTGCCATGGCTATCCACCGGCCAATGCAATTCATGCGGGCAAGGCCGCAACCGCCTGCACCGGCTGCCACAGCCATGTCAACGCCGCCGGTACCGGTTTTACCGATGCCTCCAAGCATATCAACGGCACCATCGACGGCGGCGAATCGGCTGGTGGCATTGCCTGCAACAACTGCCACAGTTTTTCTTCGGCAATGGCCAACGACACCACGACCTATCACCACCCGGTGAATTCAAACGTCGACTACGGATCATCTACATGCCTGCAGTGCCATGTTGATCACAACATCTTCAGCCCGATCTATAATACATCGAATCCGAGCATTGCCGACAGAAGCGCCAACCTGAGGAGCAGCAGGCTTAACACCCCAACCCAAACCGGTGGTAATGCAAACTCTGATTTCGGCAATTTCGGGGTTCTCGACAACGGCGGGATCTGCATTACCTGTCACACCAACACCCAGAACATTTCCGTCAACCAGAAGAACGCCCCGTCAGTCGGAACGGTACTTGCCACCGTTCAATATGCAACCTACAACACTGCAGCCCATCAATACACGGCACTGTCGACCTACAGCGACGGCACGACATTTAATGCCAACTGCAGCAAATGCCATCTGGCCAGGGCAACGGAGACTTCTTCATTCCAGTCCGGCAACCAGTTCGCCACTCACCTGGGGTACGACCGAAAGCTGCTGGGTGGCTTGGGGCTCACGGTTGTTGCCGGTAGCGATCCTCTGGAGCAGAATCACTGCTTCCGCTGCCACAGCAAGACTACGGACAGTAACCCCGGCGGCGCTGCCGCAAAGACAACCGCCAATCGTGACTACTACAACAGGGCTGCCATGGATGCCGCAGCCGAAGCCGTATTCTCTGATTTTGCCAAGACCGGCGGCAGGCATAACGTTGCCGGTTACAGCGGCATTCATTATCTTACCGAGCCAAACGGAAGCGGGCTTATAACCACAAAGCACGTCGAATGCGGCGACTGCCACAACCCGCATGCAGCAACAGCATCAAATCATGCGATCGGGACTAACAATGTCTCCGGAGTCCTGACCGGCGTAGGCGGCGCCACACCGAGCTTCGTCGCTTCCAACTGGGGCGGAGTCTCATCGTATGCGAATGCAGCTACGGCCGACATGGAATACAAAATCTGCCTCAAGTGCCACAACCTGAATAATATCTCCTGGGGCGGCACAGGAGCGGCAGCCTGGACCGATCTGGGGCTGGAATTCAACCCGAATAACAAATCCGCGCATCCGGTTATCGTCTCACTGAACAACCAAACCGGGTCATTGGCTCCTAAAGCCTTGACCGCCGCGCAGATGACTGCACCTTGGACAGCTGTCGGCACCCAGACCATGTACTGCTCCGACTGCCATGCCTCAGATACCGCCGGCTCCCAGGGCCCGCATGGCTCGACCGTCAAGTGGATGCTGACCGGAGCCAACAAGGCATGGCCGTACACATCAGCGGCGAGCAACGGCACATCTGCAGGGACTTTCTTCACCTTGAGTACCAGGACCACAAACAGTGGTACGAATAACGGCCTGTTCTGTCTCAACTGTCATCCGAGCACAAACCAGAACAATGTTCACTCTCGGGGCAACCATACAAGCATCCCCTGCGTGAACTGCCATATCCGGGTTCCCCACGGCGGCAAACTGTCTCGTCTCATTACGACAGATACGGCGGGTTTGCCGGGACGTTACAAGCCTGATGGCAATAACGGTGCGTTCTCCGGAGGAAGGGTAACGCAATTCAAGAAAGCTGCCGGCCCTAGCAACTACTCGGAAAGCAACTGCAACCAGAGTGGCTGCAGCAGTCACGGAGCTGTGACCTCCCCGGAAACCTGGTAGCCATAACCGCCCCGCCGGTGCCATGCCGGCGGGGGCTGTTTTTTCATACTGTTTTGCACTCCACTTACTGCGTGATACTATTTCCCTACGATGCCGACAATGCCACCACGCTATCTACTTCTACTCGCAACCCTAGTCCTATACGCCTGCACCCTGTCCAACCCTGCGGCTGACACCGAACGGCAGGTCAAATCGGTCATCATGCGTTACAACCAGCTACTTGCCGATGGCTACCGCAGCATGAACATGAACCCGCTCCAGGAGGTGGCCACGGTGGAGCAGGCAACCAGGCTGTACCACCACATGGCCGCCCTTGGCGAGGGTAAGCTCCGGATGGATTCGGCGCTCAAAGGGATCACCTTTGTCAAAACCGAATACCCGCGCCCCGGCGAAGCGGTTATCCAGACCAGAGAGAATTGGGACTTCACGCATATCAACATCGACACCGGAAAGAAATTTGCCGAGGAGCGCGGTTTCATCTACGAGATGCGCTATCAAATGAAGCGTGATGGTAGCCGCTGGGCCATCACGAACGTTGACACGCTCTCCGGGACCAGCACCGATACGGTCATCCCTTGGCCGGAGAAGAAAAGACCCCCCCCTGAACCACTCTACGGGTAGCAGATAGCATGATGACCCGCGTGAAACGGTTTTTCCTCTCCCGTAGTACCGTCCTCACCATCATCCTCCTTGCCCTGGGGGCTGTAACCCTAGGAGCGCTGGTACCCCAGGAGTTCATTACCGACCGGATCGAGCTGGAGAAATGGCGATCGCTGCACCCCACCTTGTCCACGCTCTCCGATCTCCTGGGGCTTTGGCATGTCTACACCACCCCCGGATTTGCCGTCATACTGCTGTTAGTCTGCATATCCCTCACGATATCGACCGGTGAGCAGGGTAAATCCGCATGGGCCAAGACTTTCAAGGGGACTCCAGGCGGGGAGCCGGTCGGCTACTTCCCGATCACGCAGGAGCACGCGATTTGCGTACTCCGTGCTCTCGGATATCGTCAAATGTCTCAGGCAACCCTCCGCTTCATCAAAAATCCCTGGGGGTACTGGGGGGCCTTTTCACTCCATCTCGGGCTGCTCGTCTGCATTGCGGCGTCGCTGCTCATAGCGCTCACCCAGCAGCGGGGGAGCGTGGATCTGGTCCGGGGAGAGACCCAACTGGCAGGTGCGCCTTGGACTGGTGAGGAAAGAGGGCTGCTGGCAGGGAGCCTGGTGCTCCCGGAACCGGTCAGGCTGGACGGTTTGAGGCTTGATTATAGTAATGGGAGCGTCAAGGGTGTGGAGGCCACCCTGTTCTTCGGCACCGACCGATCGGCCGGAATCATGGCGAAAACGGCGATCAACACCCCTTTGTCGCATGAAGGGTTGACCATCTACCAGGGTAATGAGTACGGCCAAGCGTTCCTCATTGAGATTCGCACCCAAACAGGCGAGCTGTCACGGGCCGCATATTCGATCCGGTTCCCGGCGCGAATCGACGAGGCAGGTTACAACGAGTTCAGGGTTCCTGGCGAGCCGAGGCTGATGCAGGCGAAATACTCCCCGTTCGCAAGCGGGAAACCGCTCGATCCTGCTGAAATGCCGTTGACCCTGAGGCTTATGGACAATGACAGGGAGAGCGCCCGATTGACCCTTCGCCAAGGGGAAAGCGGCATGCTCGGTGGGGACCGGGTGGCGCTGCTTGATGTGCGTGACTGGGGGCGACTGATATTTGTGCGGCTATACGGCATAGAGGGGGTTTTTGCCGGATTCTTCCTGATTGTGATCGGGGCTGCCCTGACCTACTGTATGCCGCCACGAGAGGCGGTGATAGTTGCGAAAGGCGAGGAAGTCTTTCTTTCGTGGCGTTCGCAAAGATTTGCAGAGCTGTATCGGGAAGAGCTGGAAAATATCCGCGCCGGAATGGGGCAGGAAAGGTAAGAGACTGATGGACAAGCAGACAGCACTCTATGTGACGCTCAACTGGATAGCGGTGTTTTTCTATGTTCTCGCCACGATCGCCAATGTGTGGGGGATCGTCTTCGACCGGAAAAAACCGGAAAGCAGGAGCTACTGGCTCGCTGCAGCGGCCCTTGTTGTTCACGCCGCAGCAATAGGGCACTGGTGGAAAATCGTTGGGCATGGACCGTACATGGCGCCGAGCGAGGTCCTGTCATCGGACGCCTGGGTCACCATGGCCGCGTTCATCGTTTTCATCCGCAAATTCCCCAGAATCAGACCGGCAAGCATCCTGGTGTTCCCGGCCACCTTCCTGATGCTGGCGCTGGCGAACATGTACAACCCGGGCATCAGATCTCTGCCGACCACCTTCGGCTCGGTCTGGTTGATCTTCCATATCTCCTTTTACAAGATTTCACTGGCAACCCTGGTGATCGCCTGCGCCTTTTCCGTATTTGTCCTGCTGAAGGCGCGAAGCCACCCCCCGCAATGGCTCAACAAGCTTCCGGACGCCAACTCCGTGGATCTTTATGCATACCGATTCGCAGGGTTCGGCTTCATATTCTGGGCCATAGCGATGCTGGCCGGCTCGATCTGGGCCTATCGGTCATGGGGAAGATACTGGGGATGGGATCCCGTCGAGACCTGGTCTCTGATGACCTGGCTCATGTTCGGCGTGTATCTGCATCTGCGACACTTTTTCAGATGGGGGGGGAAACGGCGGCGTGGCTGTACCTGGCATGCTTCGTCGTGTCACTGATCTCGCTTTTCGTCACTTCCCACATGGGGAGTTCAATCCATGCGGAATACTTCAAGTAACCGGTTCAAGGAATGGGGGCAACGACACTCTGGCGTTGGCTTGCCTGTGATGCCCTGACACTCCTGATAAGCTGCTTCACCTCGTCCGGCATCTCCCCGCCGGCCTTCATTGCCGCTTTCATCTGATCAGCCAGGTAAGAATGGTTGATCAATAGATCCAGAACCGAAAGCATGAACTCCTGCTTCCAGGATGAAAGGGTATGGAGGTTCCGGAACTTGTGCATAAAAAACCTTCTGTGACGCCAGTCCCAACTCCTTTTCCAGTTGCTCCATAGTCATGTTTCGGGGTTTCAACACCGGTTCAACAAGATTGTATTTCCGGTAGTCGCTCGTTGCAACATAAGGTGCCAGCTCAGGGTAGAGATCGGAATACGGCCACGGCGCAATGGCCAGGAAGAACCCCCATGTCCGGGTTGTAATGCTTGGCAAGCTCCACCGTCTCCGCGATTGTTTCAGGGGTGTCGTCCGGCATGCCCAGAACGAATGAGGTCTCCGAGACCATGTCTGCGCCGTTTATCAGGTCGATCGCCTTCTTGGACTGCTCCACCTTAGTATCCTTCTTGAACAGATCAAGCGTCTCCTGCCGTCCGGCCTCGACACCGACATAGATATGCTCTACCCCGGCGAGACGGTATTTATCCATGATATCCGCATCGCGGAGGATGTCGTCGACGCGGGTCTCAAGCAGCAGCTTAACCTGCACCCGGCGGCTGATCATAAGGTCCAAGATGGCGTTCCAACGGCCGAGGTCGAAGGTGGGGATCTCATCCGAAAGCATCGCCACCTCTACGCCGAACCGTGAATGCAACAGCTCCAGTTCCGCAACGAAGTTTTCCGGTGAGCGGGCACGCCATGTCTGCGCCCAGAATAGTTGCTGAGAGCAGAAGGAGCATTGCTGTTGACAACCACGGGACGATGAGACTATTGCCAGACGGGCGTTCTTCTTTGCGCGATATGTGTAAATAGGCCATTCGACCAGATCCCAGGCTGTTTTAAGCGAGTCCAGATCCTGGATATATGGCCGTTTCGGGGTCGACTGAACCATGCCTTCCTTTATGAAGGCGATCCCTGCGACCTTAGCCGGGTCATCTCCCGCATTCAGGCAATCCAACAGCTCAGGGAGCGTCAGCTCCCCCTCTCCCCTGACCACGTAATCAACCTTGTCGTTGTTGCGCTTCAGCACCTCTTCATACATAAAGGTTGCATGGACATTGCCGAGAACCGTTACGATTGCGGGATTAATCTCTTTTGCATAACCACAAAGCTCAATCGCATCAACCACTGAAGCAGTATAGGCAGTAGTTGCCACGACATCGGGGCTGAAAGCCTCTATTCTGCGGCGGATATCAGGCCATTCGTGCCACAGCGACATGGCGTCGTAATAATCCACCTCATACCCGGCAGCTCTCAAAGCGCCGGCGATGTAGACAAAACCGACATTCAACCAGGTACCGGCCGACTCTACCACACCGGAATGGTATGGCGGAGTTATGAGTGCAATTTTCCGTATCTTCATGATAGCCCGGCAATCCATTGTTTATTTAAAGTATAACTGCAACAGAACAACCTTCAAGTATGAAAAGCCAGCAAATAGCCGTACCATCCGCCTGACCCGAAGATAAGCAACAGGATGACATGCTTGATTATCAGCATGATGCGACGGGCACGTTCGGTCTGATCGCCAAATGCGTTGTCCACATAGGTAAAGACCCTCCCTGCTCCGGTTATCATGATGACAGCTGCCGCTGCCAGAGAGTTCCAGAAAAAGACCCGCTCGATGGTACCAAGGAGTTGCGCCACCGAAGGCAAGCTAAGTTGAAAGCTGTGTAGAATCTTTATGCAGGTGACGGACGCAAGCCAAAAGCCGGCAGAAAAATCATGGACAAAACCGTTCAAAACGATGAAAATTTTTTTAAGGATTGGCATAGCTGCCCCGCTATTGGCCGATTTTAGGAAAAAAAGCCACGCAGACGCATCGTACGTGGCTTTAACTTACTGATGATTTTCATCGAATGCTATTTGAGCAGTTCCCTGCCAAATGGTGAGATCTCCCGCAAGCGATGGATTATCGGCGGCAGTTCCCGGATTACGGCGTCGATCTCGTCGTCAGTGGTAAAGCGCGAGAGGGAGAAGCGAATTGAGCCGTGGGCACAGGTGAACGGAACCCCCATTGCCCGCAGAACGTGAGAGGGCTCAAGCGAGCCGGAAGTGCAGGCGCTGCCTGAAGATGCGCAGATCCCTTTTTCCGACAGCAGCAGCAGGATCGCTTCCCCTTCGACAAACTCGAATGCGATTGAAACGGTATTGGGGAGCCTCTCAGCCCCGCCGCCGTTGATCCTTGCCGCCGGGATAATCGTCATCAGCTCTCGTTCCAGGCGGTCACGCATACCCTTAACCCTGGTGTTTTCTTCTTCGAGACTCTGTCCGGCTAGCTCACAGGCCTTGCCGAGCGCAATTATGGACGCTGTCGCTTCCGTTCCGGCACGACGGCTCTTCTCCTGATGGCCGCCAACCATGAACGGCCTGAATGGTACCCCTTTGCGGAGATAAAGAGCGCCGATCCCCTTTGGAGCATGAAGTTTATGGCCCGAAAGCGCCAGCATGTCAATGGTCGATGCGGCCATGTTCAGGGGGATCTTTCCGACCGCCTGCACCGCATCCGTATGGAACAGAGCTCCCTTTTCCTTCACGATCTGTCCTACTTCTTCGATCGGAAATACCACGCCGGTCTCGTTGTTGGCATACATAACCGAAACTATGGCAGTATCTTCATCCACCGCCTTTCTCAGCTCTTCAAGATCAAGCCGTCCGGCCCCATCCACATTGAGTTCGGTCACCCGGTAGCCATGTTTGGTCAGGTTGCGACAGAGGGTCAGCACCGCGGGATGCTCGACACGGGTAGTGATGATGTGCCTGCGGTTTGGGAATACTTCCAGTGCCGACCGGATTGCCGTGTTGTCGCTCTCGGTACCGCAGGCAGTGAAGATTATCTCCGCCGGGTCTGCGCCGAGCAGTGCCGCGACCCGTGACCTGGCCTCGTCAATCTTCTTCTGGACCTGCCCTCCGAAGAAGTGCATGGAACTGGGGTTGCCGTACAAGTTGCAAAAATACGGTCGCATCTCTTCAAAGACGGCATCGTCCACTTTGGATGTCGCATTGTTGTCGAGGTAAATCTCTTTCATTGCGCTACCTCCTCGACAGTGATGTCATCACTTACGAGATCGCGCAGCTTCTGTTCGACAAACTTGGCAGTATAGCCGGACGACGCACAACCGGCACATGCCTTGCGGAAAGCGATCTGCACCACTGTGCCCGCAATGTCGATCAGTTCGAGGTCGCCGCCGTCTGTCCAGAGTTGCGGCCTGATCTCGTTCTCCAGCACCTCCTGGATCAGCTGCATTTTGCGAAGGTTGGTCAGTTTTTCCGGTTTCTTCGGAGCATCCTGTTTCTGTTCGCCGAGCACCTCGGCAATAAGCTCCTTTATCTTCGGGATACAGCCGCCGCAGGCGCCGCCGGCCTTGGTGAAATGGGTCACCTGTTCGGCGGTATGCAACCGGTTCTGGGCAATGACTTTTTTCAGGAACCCGTCAGTCAGGCCGAAGCATTTACAGACGATCTCCCCCTCCTGCTCCTGGTCATGGCCATGGTCGTGATGGACCGGCAGAGGGCCGCCGCGGTATTTGGCGATAGCGACTTCGAGCGCTTCCTGGCCCATGACCGAGCAGTGCATCTTCTCTTCCGGAAGCCCGCCGAGAAAATCAGCTATCTCCTGATTGGTCACTCCGAGAGCTTCGTCCAGAGTCTTCCCTTTGATCATCTCAGTCAGCGCCGAAGAAGACGCTATAGCGCTGCCGCAGCCGAAGGTCTGGAACTTGGCGTCAACGATCCGCTCCTTATTATCGTCCAGCTTGATGAAAAGTTTCAGCGCATCACCGCACGCCAGGCTGCCGACCTCGCCGACCGCATCCGCATCCGGGATATCGCCGACATTGCGAGGATTGAGAAAATGTTCTTTGACTTTATCGGTATAGTCCCACATAAGACCCTCCAGATTTTTCTATCAAATAATATAACCGACAACAGGACAAATCAAGTCCTATTTGCCGAGAATGAACTCTCGACCAGCTGACATAACCTTATTGAGGCGCTCTTCAGACGACGCCTCACCATACAGGCGTACCACCGGCTCGGTACCGGACTTGCGGAACAGCATCCAGCTGCCGTCCTCAAGGATCAGCTTCATGCCGTCTATCGTTACCACATCCTTGACTTTCAGCCCGGCAATCTCGGCGGGAACAGCGGCCACCTTACCCTTGTAGGCAGCCTCAAGGCTCGGGGAGAGTTTAATATTGTCACGCCTTGTAAGGTAGCACCCAACCTTTGCATAAAGCTCTTTTAAAAGCTGCGATACACTTTTGCCTTCCCTGGCGACCATCTCGGCGACCAGGAAACAGGCGAGGATGCCGTCCTTTTCGGGTACATGACCCTTGATCGAAAGACCGGCGCTTTCCTCACCGCCGATAATTATCTTATCCTTGCTGATCAGTTCGCCAACATACTTGAACCCGACCGGGGTCTCAAAGAGTTCAACCCCGTGATGCCTCGCCACCGCGTCGATCAGATGGGATGTGGCCACGCTTCTGGCAACCCCGCCTGACATTTTTCTTACTCTTATCAGGTAATCGAGCAGCAGAGCAATTATATAGTTCGGTTCTATGTATGTCCCGTCCGCGTCAATGATGCCGAATCTGTCCGCGTCGCCATCGGTTGCCAGGCCGAGACTGATTGCCGGATCTTTCCTGACCAGCGCGATGAAATCATGGATGTTCTTTTCCGATGGCTCCGGCGGAAAACCTCCGAAATACGGGTCACGATGGGCGTTGATCTGATGGAATTTCATACCGCGCTTTTTCAGCGGCTCGTCGAGGTAGCCGCGGGCAGTTCCATACAAGGGGTTCAGGGCAATCCCTCCGAGAGTTGCAACGGCATCAAAATCAATTTTTGTCTCAAGATCATCAAGGTAGGCGGAACGGCAATCGATCTCCTCGCAAAGCCCGTCTTTCTTGGCCTTGTCCAGAAATCGTTCTTTGTAGCAGAATTCGCCGAGCATCTCGTTTGCCCGGCGCTCGATATCGCTGGTGGTTTCCGGGAGAGCAGGGCCTCCCCAGGACGGAGAAAATTTAATGCCGTTATACTCCGGAGGGTTATGGCTGGCAGTAAAATTTATAGCCCCGGCAGTCTTTCTGCGGAGAATCTCAAAAGAAATTACCGGAGTGGGAGTGTCGCGATTGCAGATAAATACCTTTACGCCGGCGCCGGCAAGAACCTGAGCCGATTCGCGGACGAATCTCTCCCCCAGAAAACGGGAGTCGCAACCTACTATGAGCCCCTTACTGCTCTCTCCTGTTGCGATCAGGTGATCGGCTATTGCCTGAGTCACTACCCTGACGTTCTCAAAAATGAAGTCCTCACAGAGTATGCCGCGCCATCCTGAGGTACCGAATGCGATCCGATTCATATCCCCTCCCGAGAAAGCAGTTTCTGAGCCAATCAACAGATAATATGGCTGTTAAGAGGTTAATACACACCCCCTGACGAGTCAAGGGAAACCATGGGAACTAAAGATAGTGTTAATGGTTTTTTCCGGTTGACTTAATCAAACCAAAATTGGTAAATTAAGCTTTACGTTTGAAACAGCTGAACGGAAAAGAGGAGGAGAATCATGCAGTGTCAAACCGTGCTTCGCGGTACAGAGTGTACATTCTGGGGGAATCAGGGGTGTGTGTTCTCCGGTGGCTCTTGCCAGGTAATTGTGGAGAACTGCGAAGGATGTGAAAGGGTTACTGAAGGCTCGATCGGCCAGGTCTGCAACGCTTATCCCGCACCTGGCAAGAAGTGGGTCGACGGTATATGCAATTTCGCCACACATGTTAAGGTAGAAATCAAGAGTGAAGAGCTCAAGATCAACCCTCTCAAGGCTTCGAAAAAAGCTGCCGGCGGGAAAAAGAAGTAACTTTTATGGGGACGAGTCCCCGAGAGTACCGGGGGGCCTATGGCCCCCGTTTTTTTATGAGGTGCACATGGCTTTCGATACCATCACCTGCCCCAGATGCGGGGAGCCGGTCAAATCATACCGCAATCCATTGCCGACGGTAGACATCATTATCGAAACGGAACATGGAATAGTCTTGATTGAGCGGAAAAACGAACCTTTTGGCTGGGCGATACCCGGCGGGTTCGTTGACTATGGCGAATCTCTGGAGAATGCTGCAATAAGGGAGGCTAGGGAAGAGACTTCTCTGGAGGTTTCAGGCCTGCGACTGCTCGGGTGCTATTCGGATCCGTCGAGGGATAGCCGTTTTCATACTATTTCGACGGTTTATTTCGGGAGAGGTTCGGGAATACCAAAGGCAGCGGATGACGCAAAAAACCTTAGCGTCTTTACCCTGGAAAATCTGCCGGCAAAGCTTTGTTTTGACCACAATAAGATCCTGCAAGACTATGCGGACCTAAAGGGAAAAACCAGTTAATCTGCGCATCTGATCAACCTCCCCTTCATGAACTCGGTCACCTTATCATGCGGCATGGGCCGGCTGAAATAAAACCCCCTGCATCTCGTCACAAAGCTTTTCCTTTAAAAATTCAAGCTGACCCCTGGTTTCCACCCCTTCGGCAATCACCCTGAGGTTAAGGCTGCTCCCCATAGCAATAATTGCCGACGCAATCGCAGCATCAGTAGCACTTGACTCAACTTCGCTGACAAAGGTCTTGTCGATTTTCAGCGTGTTAACCGAAAAACGCTTGAGATGCGAAAGTGAAGAATATCCCGTGCCAAAATCGTCTATGGAAATATGAATCCCCATGTCCCTGAGATTATTAAGCATGTTAATGGTAAAATCAGGATTCTGCATTATTACTGTCTCTGTTATCTCGAACTCAAGACATCCCGGATCGAGCCCTGTTTCCGATAATATTTCCTGGACGAATAACAGGAAATTCTTCTGCTGCAATTGATACCCGGACAAATTTACTGCAATCCTCAGATTTGCTAACCCTTCCTGCTGCCAAGCGACATTTTGGGCACACACCTTCCGGATGACCCACTCGCCGATCGGGATGATCAATCCGGTCTCCTCAGCCAGCGGAATGAACTCTGCAGGCGAAAGCAACCCGAGATCAGGATGCTCCCATCTCAGCAAAGCCTCAAATGCCGTTATTTCTCCGCTTAAGATGTCGACCTTGGGCTGGTAGTAAAGCAGGAACTCATCATTTTCCACTGCTTTCCTGAGGCTGTTTTCCAACACGAACCGTTTATGGGCATTTTCGTCCATTGAGGTATCGTAGAATTTGTAAGCGTTGCTCCCCTCCGATTTTGCGGCATACATGGCAATGTCGGCCGTTTTTTATCAGGTTGTCCAGATCCTCGTCATCACATGGATACAGGCTGATTCCAATACTGGTGGTAATGAATAGCTCATGATCATCAATAAGGTGCGGAGTGGAAAGAGATGCGAGGATTTTTGCAGCTATCTTTTCGGCATCGGATGGCTCACGAAGGTTAACCAGTATGATAACGAATTCGTCTCCACCGATCCGGGACGCAGAATCAACCTCCCTGACGCATGAAGAAAGCCGTTTGGCGACCGACTGCAAAAGCCTGTCCCCCACCGGATGGCCAAGGGTGTCATTGATGATCTTGAACCGGTCGAGGTCCAGAAAAATAACCGCCATTATGCTCCCTTCGCGGTGGGCATAAGCCCTGGCCTGCTTCAGACGGTCATACAACAGGACCCTGTTGGGAAGCTCGGTCAAGGAGTCATAATGGGCAAGCTGGTAAAGTTGTTGTTGCGCCAATCTCCTTTCAGAGATGTTCCGGCATATCCACCAGACAGCAACCGGATTATTGCCGCGAAAACTGCAGGTAAAGGTTCCCTCAACTGGTATTGCCTTGCCTTCCTTGGTCACCAGATCGGTTTCAACGGTTTCCGAATAGCCATGTTTTATTGCGTGGCCAACTGCAGCATTGTATGCCTTTTGTCCTGCAATTGATATTGAGCCGGTGATCTGAAGCTCAAGAACCTCCTCCTTGTTATATCCCAATGATTTACACACTGATTTGTTGGCATATATGACGCGTCCTTCAGGAGTGAAGCAGAGAATAAGGTCATTGGCAGTATCGATAAAGTTGATCAACCGCTCTTCACTTTCCCTGAGCAGTTGAGACTCGGTCCTAATTACCCCCATCAGGAAAGTGGTCACCAATGCGGCTACAGTGTTGATAATCGCCACCCAAAGCCAGCGCAAGGCAATGTACAGGTAATCATGATGCAACTCCCCTGCAACAAAAGGCATCATGACATACTCTATAAGCCCGAAATATTCAGCCGCCAGCAATGCTCCGAACAGGAGACCACCGATTGCGCCCAATATCCAGACATCGCTTTTTTTCTCAAGCAGAAACGCCGCTTCTATTGTCACTACCAGATATACCGCCCAGAACCAGCTGGAGACGCCACCGCTCACATGCACAAGTGCGGTGACAAAAAATATGTCGAGTAGGATCTGATAGTGATCGACAAAACGGAAACGGCTAATCCGGTCATACCAGAACTGATAAACCAGGTTATAAACGGCAACGGCAAGAACACTGCCGATAAGAATAAACTTCTGCTCCTGCGATATGAAAAACCCGTAGCGGCTGAAAGAAAAAACGCTGCCCGCAGAGATGACATACGATCCGATAAAAACAAGGAGGAGCCAGCGAACCCTGGCCACGAGCCGGCTTCGCCCCTCGGCAACGCTGATCGGCTCAATCTTGCGACCGTTGCGAACTCCCCTAAAGCGGTCTGCAAGGGTATCAAACCATCTGGCGCTCCCTTTATTACCGTTGATGTCTGACATCAATGTCTCCGTGGGCTTATCTAACCAGAGGGAAAAAAGATAGTTCCGGGGATTGCCCGATAATGCCCAATTCACTTGCGTACTGATAAAAAGATCTGACTCCGGCAATCTCGCGTTCGCCAAGATCATAGGAGATTGTCTGCCAATAAGATAGCAGATTATCTACGCCATACCATTCAAGACGCGATCCCGTTACATATAAACTAAGCCTGTCCCTGCTTGCTACCTTTGCCTGCTGCAGGGCGCGCGCCAAATCAATCACCTGTTCCTCTTTGCCGGCGACAGACTCCCTGTTAACGACCCAGAGCGCATATACGAACGGAAGTCCGGTGAACCGGAACCAAAGTTCGCCCAGATCGTAGACATATTGACCCCCCCCCGCTAATACTCTCCCGCATGGCCTGATTTCCGATGAGAAGTAAAGCACCGAACGCCTCTGTAGCCTGTTGCGGCATCATGTCCGTACGCAGAAATCTGTTATTGAATCCGAAAAATTTGGCCAGGATTATCTTAAGAAGTGCTACTGAGGTGTCTGACTCGTTAGTCAGACCAATAGTTGCGCCGTCAAGTGTTTCAACCGGCTGATTCGAAAAAAGCAATACACTTTTGACCGGGCCGGTGGCACTTATGGAAAGATCAGGGAGAAGCCAGTAACGCTTCGGGTCAACTCCGTACAGTATTGATGACGAAGGTGAAAGGTCGATTTCGCCTTGCGACAGCATGGCGTTCAATATTGCGGGCACGCCGTTCACATAACTGTGTCTGTTATCACTAAGCTCATCCAGTGCCCGGAACAGAGGGATACAATTAGCATACTCTATCCTGCCAACCCTGAGAGTCATGACTGATGTACCTCAACAAAAAAAACAAGGCGAGTATCCCCGCCTTGTGAAAGTGTGATAATTCTGGCTCCTATCACTCTTCTTCCGCTACATAATCCTGATAATCTTCTGCAGTCATGAGAAGGTTGAGTTCATCCTTGTCCGACAGCTCAACCTCGACAAACCAGCCACCGTCGTAAGGATCGTCATTGATAAGCTCCGGGGCGTCAACAAGCTCTTCATTGCTAGCCAATACCGCACCGCCCACAGGGGCGTACAGATCGGCTACAGTTTTTCTGGCCTCGATCGACCCGAACGAATCATCCTGTTCAAGTTCATAACCTACTTCGGGAAGTTCAACCGAGGTAATTACCCCCAGCTCTTTCTGGGCATAATCGGTAATTCCGATGACAGCCCGGTTCCCTTCGACACGCACCCAGAAGTGCTCCTTGCTGTACTTCAGTTCCTCAGGAAAGTCCATCTCCTACTCCAATACAATACGCTCTAAAAAGCTGGTATCGATGTTCCCTTCAATGAAATCCTTGTTGGCCATTATCCGCTTGTGAAAAGGTATGGTCGTTTTTATACCATCGATTATATATTCGTCAAGTGCTCGCGCCATTCTGCAGATGGCATCGTCTCTTGTTTCAGCATGAACGATCAGTTTCGCTATCAGCGAGTCGTAATGCGGCACTACTGAGTAGTTGGCGTAAGCAAACGAATCTACGCGGACCCCAAGCCCACCTGGCGGGTGATAAGCAGTGATCCGGCCGGGACAGGGGGTAAACTTGAACGGATCCTCGGCGTTGATCCGGCACTCGATGGCATGACCGTTGATCTTGATATCGCTCTGTTTGTAACGCAGCTTAACACCTGCCGCTGACCGGATCTGCTCCCGCACGATATCGACACCGGTAACCATCTCGGTGACAGGATGTTCAACCTGAACCCTGGTATTCATCTCCATGAAGTAGAAGTTGTTCTGTTTGTCGACCAGAAACTCCATAGTACCAACGCTGCTGTATCCGACAGCTTTTGCAGCTCTGACCGCCGCATCCCCCATTGCTTTCCTCAACTCAGGCGTGCTGATGGTGGAAGGAGCCTCCTCAATAAGTTTCTGGTGGCGGCGCTGGATCGAACAATCGCGCTCGCCGAGATGGATCACATTGCCGTGTTTGTCGCCCATAATCTGTATTTCAACGTGACGCGGCTGCTCGCAGTATTTCTCAATGTAAACTTCCGGGTTGCCAAAACCGGCCTGGGCCTCGGCCCTTGCGGTGGCAAAGGCATTGGGGAGGGTAGCGGGCGAATGGACAATCTTCATCCCCCTGCCGCCACCACCGGCTGTGGCCTTGATAATTACCGGGAATCCGATCTGTTTGGCGATCTTTACCGCCTCATTGACATCCTGGACACCTTCCTTGGTGCCGGGGAGGATCGGAACCCCTTCCTTTATGACTGCCTGGCGGGCGCTGATCTTATCCCCCATTATCCGCATACTTTCGGCAGAGGGGCCGATAAAGGTTATCCCGCATTTTTCGCAAATTTCAGCAAAACCGGCGTTTTCCGATAGGAATCCGTAGCCGGGATGAATGGCCTCGGCATCGGTCAGTTCTGCGGCACTGATGAGAGCGTTTATGTTCAGATAGCTCTTCAGGCTCGGCGCCGGACCTATGCAGACACTCTCGTCGGCCAGTCTGACATGAAGCGATTCGCGGTCGGCTTCCGAGTAGACAGCGACGGTTTTAATGCCGAGTTCGCGACAGGCACGTATTACACGAAGCGCTATTTCGCCACGATTGGCGATGAGAACTTTATAAAACATGTAAGACCCCTAAGCTTTCTCGACAAGGAACAGAGCATCGCCAAACTCTACCGGCTGGGCGTTTTCCTTGCATATTTTTATGACCTTGCAGCGGTATTCCGCTTCAATTTCGTTCATAAGCTTCATCGCTTCAACAATGCAGAGCACCTGCCCTTTCTCCACCACCTGACCGACCTCGACATAAGGAGCGGCGTCAGGTGCCGGGGCACGATAGAATGTGCCGACGATCGGAGAAGTGATCGGATCCCCCTTCTCAGTTGCGGCAGGGGCAACAGAGGCTGTTGCAGCCGGAACCACCTGGGGAAGGGCTGAAGAGATCTGCGGTGCGGACATAACCTGCGGTGCCTGAAGATGCACGACCTCAGTGGTCGAACCACGCTTGATCATGATCCTTTCTTCCTGGTTTTCAACCTCGAATTCCGTTATGTCAGTCTCTGTAACCATCTTTATCAACGTCTTGATATCTTTGATGTCCATACTAATCTCCTTTTCAAACGGCAGCATCAACTGCCTCACGCTAAAAATCCGCAGTATTCAAAGCACCTGCAGTTCCTTGGAAACCTTTGTCAAAAGCCGGCACCCGGATTTCTCAACCGATACCGTATCCTCGATCCTGACCCCTCCGAGACCTGGAACGTATATGCCAGGCTCGATTGTGAAAACCATCCCCTCAGCGGCAACCTCCTCGCTCCGAAAAGAAACAAGAGGCTTTTCATGAACTTCCAGCCCGACACCATGCCCCAGACCATGGCCGAAATAAGGTCCGAACCCCTTCTCGGCTATATAGGAACGGGCTATCCGGTCGAGCTCTTTCAGGGGAACTCCGGGTTTTACCGCATCAATGGCCCGGTCATGGGCCTCTTTTACGATGGAATAAATATCAAGCAGCCTTGGGTCAACCCCACCGACTGCGACAGTAACAGTTTCATCCGAATTATAGCCATGAAAAATCGCGCCGAAATCAAATGTCACGAGTTCACCGGCAGACACCAACCGCTCGCTGGCATGACCATGGGGGAGCGCCCCCCTCTCTCCCGATGCGACAATGAAATCAAAGGCCTTGTCGTCCGCACCCAGGCGCCGCATGGCGATTTCCAGCTCCAGGGCGAGTTCCCGCTCCGGAACTCCGGGCTTTATCAAAGGCAGAACAGCCAGGAACGCCTCGGAGGCCAACCCGGCAACGGTCTCCAAAAGGGTAAGCTCTGACTGGTCTTTGATGCACCTGATCTCGGCCAGTTCATCCTTGAGAGGCACAAACTCGGCTACCGGGAGTTTCCCCTTGAGCTCGTCAAAGACCTCCACCGTAAGCTGAGACGCAATAAATCCGATCCGGCGGCAACTATTGGCAGAAAGCCATTCTACAACCGCATCGAGTTTGATCCGGTATTCGGCAACAGGGAATCCTGAAACCTCGATACCGGCCTGGGTGGTATAACGTGAGTCGGTGAGGAAGCAACCGCTGTCCGGGGTCACCAGCAACACCCCGTCGCTACCGGAAAAACCCGACAGGTAACGTATCGAGTGAAGACTCGTTACCAGGAGCGCATCCAGACTATGTCGCTCCAAACACTCTCTGGCCGAAAAGATTCTGTCTTTTAGCATAATCAATGGGGGATTACAATCTCAATTTAATATGACTAAAAATTGCGCGAAGCCCCAGCAGATAACTATTTACGCCGAATCCGGAAATCTGGCCGACGGCAACTGGAGCGATATGGCTTTTACAGCGGAACTCTTCGCGGGCATGGACATTAGAGATATGGACTTCAACTACAGGAAGTGCCACGGCAGAAATAGCGTCTCTGATTGCTATGCTTGTATGGGTGTATGCAGCCGGGTTGATCAGGATTCCGGCGCAATCGGCCTTTGCCGCCTGAATGGCATCGACTATCGCCCCTTCGTGATTGGATTGCATGCATGAAAGTTCGATCCCGAGTTCTACGGCAAGGTTTTGCAATGCGGCATTTACGTCTGAGATCGTCTGGCTGCCGTAAACATCCGGTTCCCTGGTTCCAAGAAGGTTAAGATTAGGCCCGTGAATTACCAGAATCTTCATATTGTCCTCAATCCTGAAGCATTTCTCTGAAAACTGAAGCATTAAGCCGGAGAAGATACCGACCCAGGCCAAAATTCCCATCTTTCACCATCAGCAGAACCAGGAAAAACTCTTCGTTCAGAGCCCTGATCACAACTCGTAATTCCCCGGTGGAAATGGAAACCTCCTCCATGCCGCCGGTCTTCAACACATCTACGGTTCTCTTGATCTCTTTCAATAAAGTGGCATATTCAACCGCTAACAGCTGCACGTCCAGAGAAACGTCCGGAAGAATGCATTCGTCTATGGGAATACCGTCATAACCCATAATAAGGGCACCTATAGCACCATCCACCTGCTCGACTATGTTTTTCAGTCTCTCCCGGAACGACATTCTCTAGCCCTCCTTATGTTATTCAGCCACCCCTGGAGCATGACAACAAGTTCGTCATTACTGTCGAGACTATCGGACTCCGGCTCCGAAACCGTGACAACAGTCTGTTCGGCTCGATCCGGATACAACTCGGGAACAGGTTCGTCAACTAGCGGTATTTCAACCGGGGGTACCGGTATTCCAGGCTCTTCGGAAAGAAGCTGCTCCAGTTTTGCAATGCGCGTCCGGTATCCCTGATTAGCCGGCTCGGCTTCAAGCAGTTCCCGGTAAATCTCGACAGCATTCCGGTAATGTCCCTGGGCGACATAAAGCTCGGCAATAGTAACTGTCCTGATCCCGGCCCGGGAATCCTCTTCTTCACCAATATCGAACTGCTCATCCCCATCCGGCACAATTACAGTTTGCGCCATCTCGGGTTCCGAGAAAATGGCAGGGGAATCCTCAACTTCTTCGAGCTCTTCAATAAGCTCGAGTTCCTCCAGATCTACAGCCGAATCATCACCAGGCTCAAGCTCAATCAGAAAATTGAAATCTGCAGGCTCTCCTGCCTCGTCCGCAACTATTTCTGCGTTACCTTTGCCAGCGCCAGCAGACTCCCTTTCAAGAGACTCCAGCAATATCCTGCTTTCGGTATCCGAAGGATTCAAAGCAAGTATTGCTTCCAGGGCATTTTGCGCACGACCGTTCTCACCTTTATCCATATAAATCTGGGCCAGGAGTTTCTGAGCCAGGACATTCTCGGGATTGATTCCGATTACCTTCAGCAGCGCAGTCAACGCCTCGGAATTCATACCCTTGTCCAGATAGGCCCGCCCAAGGGCCATATATCCGCCGAAATACTGCGGATGGAGTTCTGTCCCCTTCAGTGCAGTTGAAATTGCATCGTCCACCAGCCCGGACTTCCGGTATAACTCTGCAAGCGGAGCGAAGCAGTACGAAGCAGGGTCTTTTGCCAGAGTGTCCTCGAACTTCTTGATATCTGCCCAGAAGGAAGAATCGTTCAACGCCATTACCCCCCTATGCCGGATGCCGAAAGAAGCGGCCACAGATCGGTTACCCGTTCAAAGCTGAAGCCACCGATACCTTTGTTGCAAACAAAAGTAATGCCACCGTCACGGGACTTTTTATCCCTGACAAGGGATGCGATATACTCTCCCGGCGCAAACTGCGGGGCTTCGGCCGGCAATCCCATCCTGGCGAGCAATGCCCTAATCCGGGCGGTATCTTCCGGAGCAGCAAACCCCTTTTGCTCCGAAAAACTTGCCGCAGCAACCATCCCTATGGCTACGGCCTCGCCGTGAGAATACTTGCCATATCCTGTGAGCAACTCAACCGCATGCCCCAAGGTGTGACCGAAATTCAGTACGGCCCTGAGGCCGGTTTCGCGCTCGTCCTGGGCCACTACATCCGCCTTGAGACGACAACACCAGGAGATAATCTGCTTGAGCGGTTCAGGATCACGCGCCAGGATCTCTTCCGAGTGCTGTTCCAGGAAACCGAATAGTTCTGCATCCAGAACAGCTCCGTACTTGATTACTTCGGCAAGCCCGCCGATGAACTCCCGTTCCGGCAGTGTCGAAAGAGTCATGACATCAATCAGAACAAATCTTGGCTGATGAAACGCGCCCACCAGGTTTTTACCCTTGTCGAGATTGACGCCGGTTTTGCCCCCTACGCTGCTGTCAACCTGGGAAAGCAGGGTAGTCGGCACCTGAACAAACTCGATCCCCCGCAGGAAGGTCGCAGCCGCAAAGCCGGCCAGGTCGCCTACAACCCCACCTCCAAGCGCGACAACAAAACCACCCCGATTCATCCCGGCATCGACAAGATCGTTATAAACGCTAGCCACGGTATCAAGGTTCTTGAACTCCTCTCCGTCCGGTATTTCGACCACTGCCACGTTAAACCCTGCCGATTCGAGCGAAGTTCGGACCGAAGCGAGATAATATCCGGCCACCGTCGGATTGGTAATGATGGCAACCTTTTTCCCGATTTCCAGCTTAAGGCATTCCTGGCCGAGATTCCCGAGAGTGCCGCTCCCTATGGCAATCCCGTAACTGCGATCACCAAGGGAAACCGTCACATCTGGAGAATTTCCCCCAACCGAAGATAAATCGTCCATTCCCGACGATAAGATTTTAGTCATAATAAAATTCCATTATCTCAGTCTTTTCACAGCAACCAATCGCAATACTTTGATCAGAATGACCGAAGGTATTCTATATAGCTTCCGAAATTACGTTCAATCTCTTCAATCGAATCCCCGCCGAACTTCTCCAAAAAGGCGTTGGCGATCTCGATGGCAACCACGGCTTCGGCAACCACAGCAGCTGCAGGAACGGCGCATGTGTCCGACCGCTCGACTGTGGCTTCGAAAGGCTCCTTGGTAACTATGTCCACCGACTTGAGCGGTTTGTAAAGTGTGGGAATCGGTTTCATGGCAGCCCGAACCACTATATCCTCGCCGTTCGAGATTCCCCCTTCAATACCACCGGAATTATTGGTCTTTCTGTAGAATCCGCTCTGAGCGCCGTGTGCAACACGGGCAGAATCGTAATAGATCTCGTCATGAACCTTGGAGCCGGGGTTTCGTGCCGCATCAAATCCGCTGCCGATCTCGACCCCCTTGATCGCCTGGATGCTCATGAGCGCCATTGCCAAGCGGGAATCGAGTTTTCTGTCCCATTGCACATGACTGCCAAGCCCCGGAGGGACGTTTGTCACCACAACCTCGATAACGCCACCAACGGTGTCGCCAGACTCTTTGACCCGGTCGATCTCCTCCTTCATCTTCAGTTCCGCGTCAGCGTCATAGGTGAATAGTTCGGATTTGGTTGCCAGTTCACGCAGTGCCGTAAGAGGAAGGTTTTTCCGCTCCGCCCTGACGCCGGCCAGTTCAGTAACAAACCCGGAAACCGTTACGTCGAACTGGGCCAGCAGGGCCTTTGCCACAGCTCCCACAGCCACACGGACAGCGGTTTCCCTGGCGCTTGACCGTTCGAGGATATTCCGGACATCGGTATGGTTGTACTTCATTGCCCCGGGAAGATCGGCGTGCCCAGGTCTAGAACGCGTCACCCTGATACGGTCGTCCCGATGTCTGGGATGCGGCGACATCTTCTCCTGCCAGTTCTCCCAGTCCCGGTTCTGAATACCGAGCGTTATCGGCGAACCAATGGTTTTCCCCCAGCGCACCCCTGAAAGAATGGCAACAGTATCTTTCTCAATCAGCATCCTGCCTCCGCGCCCATATCCCATCTGACGTCTGGCAAGATCAAGATTAATATCGTCATCCACAAGGGTTAACCCCGACGGAATGCCTTCAATAATAGTAGTCAGTTGCGGGCCATGAGACTCGCCGGCAGTAAGATAACGTAATCTGGTCACAGAACAAACCTCCTATACGAGCTAAAGGAGGGCAGACTACCACGAAATAACTCTCTAAACAACAGGCTCTCCCCAAAAGAGCTTAAACAGCAAATATTGATCGTCATTGAATCCATACTGATAACTTCCTGAAATTATATTGTCAGACAACCGGCACCGCTAATATCGTGAATTATCTCAAATGATGGCGAAATAATACCACAGCTACTCCCAATCGCAATTACATCACAATTGTAACCTGTGGAAAATGAATGAGTTCCTTTTAAGGAACTTCCGCAACTTCAACTAATAACAATTCCAGGATGATGCGCCATGATACAAGAAGACCTCCGGGGAATTGCTCCCAGGAGGTCTTCTAACCTCATCAATACTGGTAATCAGTCCCCTAACGCCTCTTCTTTCCGATGTTTCCTGAAACTGACCACACCCGCTGCAATTGTCGAAAGCAGCAAGGCAAACAGAATCGGGTACTTTACTGCAAAGATCAGCGGAGTAAGAAGAATTCGGGTAACAGCCCTGAGCAGATCGTGCTCGCTGATGAAATCTGCGATTGGCGGGCTGTGCTTATAATAAAATGCCACGAATGCCCTGCCCGGAGCGCTTTTCAACAGGAAATCATCCCGGAAATGACGCAACACCATGACGTGGGGATCAAGATAGCTGCCGTAGGCCGCAGTAGCAATGAAACAACCGCTCTTGCCGCCACCTGAGGACGTGGGAGCAACAGAGGTCCCGTTGTTTCCTGACCCACCGGTATTCCCCCCATTATCCGGAGGAGGAGTGGTTCCTGAGGATGTACCGGTGCCGACCAGGTTGACGGTTTGGGTCAGAGATTTGTCCGTGACGATTGTCAGCTGCGCCGTATTGTTAACTGCGGCTGTCGGCGAGTAGCGAATGGTGAGCGTCAACGAAGCCGAAGAAGCCATGGCCACCGGGAATGTTGGCGCATTGACAATACTGAACGGTGTGTTAACTCCCTGAATAGCGGTAATATTGTAAGTAACCGCACTGTTATTGGTAATCGTCAGGGTGATGTCCTTGGTCTGACCGGACTCGACATTGGCGTAATTGAGAGTGCCGTCGGATGAACCGTCACCTTCGGTCAATGTCATGGTCGGCGGAGTTCCCTGACCGAGCAGAAACACCTGTCGGTCGCCGCCGTCACTCTTGATGGTAAAGTCGCTGTTGAAGCTGCCTCCAGCGGTCGGAGAGAATTTGGCCGTCAAGGTCATCTCACCGGCTGGTGTCAGGTCGTAGGTCTGGCCGTCACTGCAGGTATTGAGTGCTGCAGGGAGATTCTCAAAGCTGAAAGGCGAGGAAGGCATAGGAGAGATGCAATCAATCTTCAAAGCCGCATCGCCGCTGTTACGAACTTTAAAGGAAACCCGCGTCGGCGAACCGCCCGCAATAACATTGCCGAAATCAATGAGCGCTGGTTCAAGAGAGGTATTGTCGGTTTTCAGAACCGTCAACTGCGGCTGGCCGAGCGAAAAGATCTGCCCCATGACATCGGATGCCGTGGACGGAGTCGAGGTGATGCCGGTGGCATCCTTCCAGAGAGACAAAAACTGGTTAGATTGATAATTATAGGCAAGTGCCGGCGCAATCTGGCTGGACGGTTTGGTGGTAATAGCATAATTACCCCCTCTGAGTGTCCCCTCCAGATCGACGTACTGGCCAAAAATATCCAGGTTTTCCAGAGAGACCGTTCCATTCCGACCGTCCTGCCATGCCACGAAATAGCGCTGATTGACCGAGTCATAGGAAATTACCGGCCTGGTCTGTCGGGAATTCGCCACATTGGAGTCCTGAATAGCATCGCCGTTGGTATCCGAGAAAGAAATCAGCTTGTTGGTATTGTACTTGTCCCCCCCGGAATTAATCAGCTGGCCATATAATTTCGTATTATCTCCGTCACGGGTGTCTTCCCAAGCAACCAGGAATTTTCTCGGGACACTAATGTCATCGACTGCCACGGAAGGGTTAGACGCTGTAGCCGTCGCAGCAGCTGCCCCGACACTTAAATCACTTAATTTGACAGAGCCAAATGATGCCTGATTCAACTGTTTATCAAACAGACCATAAATATTGAGCTTACCGTCATCATAAGGAGATGATGTAAATGTTGAAGTGACAATGCCCTTTGCTGCATCGAGAGTGCAGGTAACAATCCCCTTGTTCCGTACCCCTTCCCAGACAAAGAGCGCCTCAGGAGATGAGGTATCAGTTGCTGCAGTGGGGTTATTTAGTGACGTAAAATATTCAAATGTGTATATTTCTTGAGTCGCAGTCGCTGTCGTCGCAAGGAATCGACTGAGTGTTGTCTCCTGATTGCGAATAACTTCCGGCCCAGTTGAAAAATTAAAGATTCTATCTTCTGTCAGTGCGGGATTAAGTTTCATGAGCCCTGCAAAAGTTGTGTCTCCATACGTCCATGTAACCGGAACAGCCCCAAAACAAAGAACAGAAGCAAAGTTCGTCGTGTTTCTAGATTCATTCCAGGTTACCCAGAACTTGTCCCGGGGTCCATCATAGGTTATTTTCGGGCTTTTCCTCGATAACAGTGCATCCCCCGAGTCTGCAGGATTAAGCGTATAACTTGACCACTGAACGTCATAGGAGACACCTGTTTTAGGAACCGGGTCAGTTCTGGTAACAGTAATCGCGCCGGTCAGATAATTGATAGTTCCGCTTCCATCCTGACCAGTCAGAGTGCCGTCGCCATTATCTCGAAAAGCTGTTACAGAGTTTCGGCTTACGTTGACTGTCCCATATACTATGCTTGCCGGCGACAGACTGGAAGTCAATTTCGTTGCCCCGGAGGTATTGGAAAAGATTGCCCCTGTTGCACTTTCCAAAGCTATGGCAGACGATAATCCGTATTGCTTGGATTGAGTGAAACCGGCATTTGCCGCAGCGCCAATGACAGGGTTGACCGATGAACAGGCAGCTCCAGTCGGAATGCCGGTAATACCCGCGTATTGCACATAGCCGCCTGATGATGTGCCGTTGGAATTCTGCCAGACTACGGCTATTTTGTCTCCGGGACGATAAGCGGCACTGGGTACGGTCTGGTTACCGGGGGCATTTGTTATGACAAATTCTGAGCCACAGGCAGTTCCGTCAGGGTTTATAAACTTGCCGTATATGTCGCCGCCGGTGACGTTGCGATTACGCCAGTCTTCCCATACCGAAAAATAGATGTTTTTGTCAGCCAGGTATATTACCTGAGGGTTCTGCTGATCATCATTGGCTGCAGTGACCGTAATCTCGCCCCCTACCAGCTTGGCTACCGATTTTTTCGGCGATCCAGTTGAATTTTGAGAGCCGGTAGTGGTACTTCCCGAACATCCTGTTATGACAATGAGTATCAAAAGGATGATAAGCTGGGTCATATTCAGAAATAACTTATTTAAACTCATATCGGGGGGCTCCTGTTCAATCGGTCAATAAATCATCCAGGCATATTTTCCTACAATTAGCCGAACTAACCTGAAACGTCAGCAAATGATGCCGTCATGTTGGCAGTGGGATACATGGTCGAACCGGTACCGATTTCAACCGCTTCGAAAGAAACCGTTACATGGTATTTGTATATTGTGGTCGAGCAGGGCAGCAGCCCTTTGTTCATTAAGTCCAGCTTGACTTCTCTCAAGGCAACAGGAATGGGTATTGAGATTGAGCCGCCAGCAGGGAGAGTAGTGCCGATGGCAACATATTGATTTTGAATAGGTGGCGATGTGGAAGATGCCGGTGTGTACGAGATAGTGGCGCTGTTCACCCTGACGTCCAATGCTTTGCCTGTAGAAATCTGTTGCGCGGATGCAACGTCAACATTAACAAATTCGGTAGCGATTGTTCCTCCGGTCGAGCCGGTAGTACTGCAGGTATTGCCAGTTATGACATCGAACTCTTTGTATGAATCTGCAGCCTGAGCAGTTACGTTTACCGTCTTGCCTTCACCCACGCCACTCCCTAACGACGAATCACCACAAGATGTTACCAGACACAGGGTGCTAAGTGCTGCAGTAGCTGCCAACAAGTCTTTAAATCTCATAAAATCTCCTCGACAATTGCGTTATCACTTAAATTATTCTAGGTGTTATAAATATCAGCAACTCGGTCTTTGTCTTAACTTTGGAATTTGACTTGAACATCCAACCGATCAACGGAATATCCATCAGATATGGCACACCGGTGTTCGTTTCATTGTCGCTGTCCACGTAAATACCGCCGATAACCGTTGTTTCGCCATTTTTGACCAGGAGTTCGGTATTCGCCTCTTTCTTGTTGACCGCTGCGGTCGCGCCCGGAGGCGCAGTACCCGGAGCATCATTCTTGGCGGTGATCTTCATGGATATTGTACCGTCAGGGGTTATGTGCGGCGTCACCTCAAGAGAAAGGGTCGCGTCCACCTTGTCCTGCTTCGTTCCCTCGGCAGAAGTGGAAGGTAGATAAATCGCCTGACCCTGTGAAATCTTTGCCTGCTTGTTGTTAAGCGTCACGACCTTTGGACTGGAAACGATCTTGACCAGACCGGCGTTGGCAGCAGCTGAGAGCCGGAGATCAAGCTGTATGTTGCTGGTTAGTTTTCCAAACGAAAGCCCCATGGACGTCCCTGATGTATCAGCAGGGTTGAACCCTGTTGTTGGTGGAACGATCCCGATTACCCCGCCCCATCCGGTGTCCAGGCTGTTAATGCCGGCAAACGATGCCGATCCGTCACGATAGTGAAGCCCCCACTGCACCCCTAGATCTCGGGTAAATGTCGATGTCGCTTCAACGATGCGAGCCTCGATAAGCACCTGCCGTTCAGGCATATCGACATTTTTCAGAAGGAATTTCATTTCGTCGATAGCGCTTTGAATATCCTTAACAATGACACGATTGGTACGCCCGTCTTTGGTAATTACCCCTCTTTCACTCTTTATCTTTTCAAACTGCGTCTGGATTTCGCCAATGTCGGCAAAGTTTACATCGAAGATTTCAGTAACAAGCGGCATAGTGCGTTCCTGAGCTTTTTTAGCCTCTTGTTCTTCGATCTGGGCACTCTTAAACTTACCCCTCGGCTTGATCTGAACAATGTTCCCCTCTCGCTTCATTTCCAGGTTCTTGGACTCGAGAATCACATCAAGCGCCTGATCCCAGGGGACATTAACCAGTTTTATGCTGATGGTCCCGGAGACATCGTCGGCAATCAGGAAATTGAGATTGCTGACCTCGGCAATCAGCTGGAATATTTTACGGACTTCCGCATCAGAGAATTCCAGAGATACCCGGCGACCGGTATACTTCTTTTTCGCAACCGACTTCTGAGTGAACGTTGTCGCATTATCTACAGCCGGTATTTCAACACCGCTATCACCGGCAAGCTCAATCTCTGCCGGCTCAGTCCCGATGTTTTTGGTCGATTTGACATCTCCGGATTTCAATTCCGGCAGGTTTTTTTCAACTTTTGGTGTTGGCAGCTTTGTATTCCTGATCTCCCATATATACTTGTCGCCGGACTGCATCACCTTGCTTGGTGCATCGGCCCTTAACTGCACTATCAGCCTGGCATCACCGGCATTCTTCCGTTTAACACTAATCGGTGTTATCCCTTTGACGACACTCGGAAACGATCCTGAATCGATAAAACGCTGGAGCCTGCGCGGGATCTGGCAATTTTTAAATGTCAGGGTGGCTCCTTTGGCAACCTTGACTGGTCTGCCGGGCTCACAAACTCCACTAACTGTTACGGTAACCAGCGAATTATCGCCCTGCACTTCAAAATCAATTGCCTCAACTACACCCGGGCTCTTGGATTTGGCCTCTTTGACGGCCGGCGCAGCCTGAGTTACCGGTGCCTCTTTTACTCCGGCCCCTTTAGACTCCTCGGCAGGAAAGGTCACCTTTAAACCGGTATCACTGTTTTCAACCAGGGTCGGCGGCAACCGGTCCTTTGCAGAATCAAAGACAAGGCGTACCTTGTCGGGGCTTGTCCCGATCCTGACTTTGCCGACTCCAAATGAGCTAAGGTCAATCGACTGCGTTTTCAGCAAAGATTTAGCGCCAAGGATGTCAACTACCAGCCTGTCGGGCTTGTTCATTCTGAAACTTTTGAATGAAGCTACCTGCCCGTTGGTCTTGATTGCAATTGAGTCTTTCAAAGCTTCTACAGCTGTAATCTCAACTACGGTACTTTCCTTCTTTTCCGCAACTGCAGGAGGTTCCGGCGTTGGTGCGGTAACAGGCGTTTCGGCTGCTGGTTTACCGGCCGGCTGCTCACTGGCTGAAGTTTTCGGGACTTCTGCCGGAGCTGAAGTTGTTGCAGCTGCGTCAGGGATCGCTGCCGTATCAACCGGCTTTTCCACGTCCTTTGCTTCAGCCGGCTTCTGTTCGTCCTGCTTGGCGGACTGGACCGGAGGCTTTGCGAATGCGACAATCAGCCGGCCTTTGTCTTCCGCATCCGGGGTTACGCTGAATTCTTCATCTGCAGCAAGGACAATCTCAATCCTGCTCAGAAACCCTGCCCCAAAAGTATGTTTGGTTACATTGATTCTTTTGATAATGCCGACGTTGACTTCCAGGTTTTTCTGAACTTCCCCGGCGTCAGCCTGAGCAAGGTCAATAACCGCTCGGTAGGGATTGGATGTTTTGTAATAGGTGAATGTCAGAGCTCTGTCCGCAGCAATTTCGACCTGATAGCCGTCAGGGGAAGCTTTGATCGCCTTCAGCAAGGCCGGAGTATCCGCTCCCTTGCTTTCGACCGCTGCCGAGGCTAATCCGGTACATAGCGCCAGGATCATCACCACGACGGTCAGTGCATGAGTTAGCAGTTTACTGAACGGATGTATTCTCATCTGACTGTCTCCTTACTTTTTCTGAGGCAGAACAAGCCGCACAGTACGTTTACGAAGGATTCCGTTATCATCACGAAACTGTTCGAGTACTTCTACGGCATCACCGGTAATCTTTGTAATTCGTCCATTATTGTTGCCAAGTAGCATGCCTGCTTTAACCACATACCCCTTGCGATACGGATCAACTATCAGCGCCCGATTTTCTTTAAGTCCTACTATGATTCCGGTAAGTTTGAACTTGTTAACATCAAAACTCTGTATCGGAAGCGCATTTTGAATTTTTGCCTGGCCAGCTTTTCTGACCGGCGTGACCGGTTGGATAATGTACGGTTTAAAAGGGTCTTTTCTGCCAGCGAAATCAATCTGCGTCTCAGAGACAGCGACACGCTTCATCGACGAGCTCTGCAACTGAACCCCTTTACCTGGAGCAGCCGAAGAAGAGAGCGGCTTTTGCACACTCTTTTGTGGAGATCTGGCTGCAGATGTCGATCTGTTCTGGGCAACCGGCTGCGAGGGCTTGGCCGGCTTCGCCGGAGAAGGTACGGGAGTCTCCTCCTTTTTGCACCCGGCAACCGATACAGCTAGAGCCAGTAACAGGAAGGCGATCTTGCGACTATTTCTTCTTCTTGTCATCCTTGATCTCTTTCTTGTCCAGGAATCTGAATGTCGTTGCAAGACAGTTTACGCGAAGGTTAGTACGCCCCTTATCCTTGTCATACTTTATGTCAGCAAAATTTACGTTGCCAATATTTACGATTCTCGGCAGGTTCCCCACAGCAATGAAGAAATTGGCTACATTCATGAAACTGCCTGAAACAGTAATGTCCACGGGAACTTCCGCGTAGAACCCTTTGGCTGCTTCAGCTTTTGGCTTGAAGAGAAGAAAATCCAAGCCCGCTGCCTTCCCGACATTCGTTATGCTTGTCAGCAGCGATGGAATTTCTTTCTGATTGGGGAGTTCGGTCAGGGCGCTTTCGAGGTCCTTCTGAAGTTTTGCATATTCGCTCTTGAATTTCGGCAGCTGATCGGCAATTTTCTTTTTTTCCTGGACCTGCTCATGCAATTTAGCCAGATTGTTCTGCTGTTTCTTCAACTCCTTGAGCTTTGGTTGCTGAAGGCCAAAGAAAAAACCCCGCGCCAATGACAACGATAACAAGAGCCAGCAGGCCAACTTTCTGCTTTGCCGGGAGCTTCAGTATTTTTTCAATGCTTGGATCCATAAAGATTATCCCCAAAGAGATTTCATCCAGTAGAACCGCTCCCGTAACCGGGGAGAAGATCTTTATTTCTTGGGAGCACCGCCTTCTTTAGGGGGCGCTGCCGGCACTGTCTTCAATGAGCATACAAGTTCAAATTTCTTTGCCTTGACGCCAACCACTTCATATTGTTCAGAGACCTGAAGCTCAACATTGGAAAAATCGCCTGTTGCCATGAGGTTGCGCATTAATTCAGCAATTAGCTCTTCATTGTAAGCCACACCTGCCATTGAAATGGATGTGCTGCTTTCAACATATTTGGTCAGCCATACCTTGTCAGGCACAGAGTCACAGATGTGAGCAAGCCGTTTTGCTGGGCCGGTCTTGTTTTTTCTGAGCTGATTAAGAACGTCGAGTTTTCGCCTCACGTCATCCTGAAGCTTTTTAATATTGTCTATTTCACCTATCTTTATCTTTAATGCCGCTATTTCTTTCTCAGACTTGGTAATCTCCTGCTTTGTTGTTGCAATTTTAGCCAGGGTGAGAGAATAGACCGCTATGCAGGCAACAACGCACGCAGAAAACACTACAATGGCAATTAGAACCTGCTGCTTTGCAGTTTCCTTCTTTTTATTCGTTCTTACAGGTAGTAGATTGATTCTTACCATTTATCCCCGTACCTCCTTGTCGCCAGACCGGCAGCAACAGTCATGAGAGGCGCGATTTCCTGAAGGTATTCAGGGTCAAACTCTTTCTCACTGAATTTTATTTTCTGAAAAGGATTCAGCAATTCTACCGGCATCCCAAGTCGTTCACTTACTGAAGCCGGTAGTTTCGGCGTCTTTGAGCACCCTCCACTCAAAAATACCTTTGATATTTTCCCCTCGCCGGCATTTGAATTATAAAAGTCCAGAGACCGGCGAATCTCAATCGCCAGGGTGTCATTAATCCTGTCTATGACATCACTCAAACGTTCAGGCTCCTGGGTCTCACCGGTAATCTTGACGCGCTCGGCATCGTCTCGCGATAAAGCGAACTGCTTCTGGATCTCTTCGGTGTAAAGATTTCCGCCCATCTGCACATCACGAGTGAACAGGGAAATACCACCCCGGACAATATTGATGTTCATAATACTAGCGCCCACATTTATGAGGGCATAGACCTCTTCCGGATCAATATCGTAATTCAGTTCGAACACATTCTGGACCGCAAACGAGTCGACATCCATGACAACGAGTTTGAGCCCCGCCTCATTGAAAACAGTTATATAGTCGTTGATGACGTCCTTTTTGCTCGCTACCAGCAGAACATTCATCTTTGAAACGTCATTATCGTCCTGAGAAAGCAGCTGGAAATCAATATTAACGTCATTGATATCAAAAGGAATATATTGCTCGGCTTCCCACTGGATCTGGTCTTCAAGTTCTTCCGGTGACATGGAGGGCAGCAGTATTTTTCTGATAATCACTGAGTTTCCTGACACCGAACAAGCAATTTCCTTATCCTTTATATTGAGACTTTTTATCAGATTCTTGACGCCTTCAACTATGGAAGAACTATCCATGAGCGAATTGTCTACAATCGCCTCAGTTGGCAATGGCAACAACCCGAGATTAACCAAAATATAGCCGTTTTTCTGCTGCTTGAGCTGTACAAGCTTCACGGAACTTGAACCGATATCAATCCCGAGAATTTCCTTTTTTCTTTGGAATAACATGAGCGTTTCCTATCCCTGGGATTATTCCTGAAAAACCTTGTCCTTTTCGGCAAGAGAATAACCTAAAGCAAGAATTATCTTTCGTTTGGTTTCCACCCGACAGTCTTTTCCGTCTTCAATCCGATCAATTGTGACCGGCGAAACCCCGGCAAGTCGTGACAATTCCGCCTTGCTCATCAGCTTGGCTTCCCTGATTTTTTTCACATTATTCTTACATTTCATGCTTGACCCACCATATATTAAGACATTTCCAATATTTAGCGGAAATGTATCGCATTTTCTGCAATTGTCAAGATGTTTAATATAATTATATGTGATTGTCATGCATTTATACTCCTGTACGCATAACTACTATTACAACAAAAACCAAATTCTATTTTGACATCACTGAGTAAGGAGGAACGTCGTCAAAAATGAGAGGGCTCGATAATAAAAATATCGGCTGACTTTGAAGAATCTTGAAGGAACTTCATAAAAATATGCGAACTATCTATTTACAGTGGCTTTTTCAGTGCCGAACGTCCGGAGCCTTCAATCACGGCTGGCTATTTATCAATCCTTGCCTCCCCCAACTGTTATTAAATGCTTGATTTTATTATACACTGACTCTCGAATAATTTTTTTCGTCTTCAATTGCTCCTTGTATGCATACGGCCGGCCGGCAATTATGCGCAATGAATTTGATTCCCCAATGCCGGGTAAAGATCTCAAGGCCGTATCTGAAGCGGTATTGATGTTCGTCAGGGTGACTTCTTCTTCATGAGACTTCGAGGTTGTCTTTTTTTCAGCAGCACCGGTAATCGTAACCGATAATAAGCACAGTACGAAAATTATCATTAATGTTCGTGTCGCCCTGATCATGATTTTACCCCCAATTTTTTCTGAGACTTTTTGTCCCCCTAATATGCATAAAGAATCGACAAATTGGATTTTTCCTGAGAATTTCCTGAATGTTCGGCAGTAACCTCAATCCGGTACAATGCTGGTTTTGGCTGGACGGCAACATCAGAGTTACCTCCTGCAACCCCGAGTCCACCGTCCAGATAGACTCCGGAAAGATCGCTTCCGGTACACTTACCTTCAGGATAAGGCCGGCTGTCACTGCATACTGTGTCTACGATCTTGCTGTACAGTGTATATGGATCGGAAGTGGTTGAATTTAAAGTCAGCCTCATATCAGGTGACGTCTTGGGGTCGGTGGTACTGCTGCAAGTACCCCAGCTTGAAGAAGGGCTAGTCAGCTTCTTATGCAGACAGGCATTTGCCGTAGCGTCGGTAGTTGCCGGGAAATTGAATGCCGTTCCGAATCCGCCGGCGGAGATGGCAGCAGATGGAGAGGAAATATTGGCAAACAGCTGCGGCATGACATCCTTGGCAATGATCTCAACCCCGCCGTAGGATGCTTCGAGAGAGGTCTTGTAACGCTTATTGGCACCGGAAAGTTGTACCCCCGATGTAATCAGGTACATCAAAAACATGACAATGGTTAACGATATGAGCGTCAGCATCAACGACGTTACCAGAGCCATCCCTTTTTGATTGCGTATAGGTTTCATATCTGTATCCAGACCTTAGTTACCAGTAAGATTCTTGGGCCTTACGACCAACCTGTAGATCTTCCATCGGTAGTTCAGCCACCCTTTGGCAGTCAGTGCCGCCACCGTATAGCTACTCACGAGACTTTCGACATCTCCGACGACAATTTTCGAGCTGTTGGTGAAATTCAGATCTTTGGGTCCGTCCTGGGCCATTATATATATCTTCACATATTTCAGCCTGCTTCTGACCTCATCGGGGTTTTCCATAATAGCCTTGATCTCTGCCGGTGTGGCCGTGCCGGATACCGAGATTTTTGCCGCATCCGAGTCGTATGCCGAAGACTCGTCAATAACCCCTGTACCAGCCACATCCCACCCGAATACCACCTGCATGTCGGCAACGCAGTCTACCAGAGGGTTTTCAGTGAATTGCCCATCGGAATGGTTAACCGTTCCTTTGTACAATATGCCGACGTTACTGGCACACCAGGCTGGAACGCTGGAAGCTTGCACCGGTCTTTTCACATAATAATCCGCCCTGTTGAATGGCATCCTGAGATCATTATTTTTGTTAACTCCGTAGATATAATAGATCTGGGTTTTGTCGACCGGTGAGACTGAATTAGGGAGATACCCTTTCCAGTCATCTTCAGTAGCATTCACCATGGTACTGGCCATTTTCCCGTCTTTAGAAAAGGAACGATCAAGAATGACCACTCTGTCGTGCTCAGTATCAAGATTTTCGTCGCCCCTCGGCCAGACTCGTGCCTTGGCAGTGGTCGAAGAATACCTCATATAGGTCCATTTCTGGGCAGCCGCATTATTACCGACAGACGACCCCTTGACTGCCAGGTAATCGCCATAAGCGGAATAGTTTTCTCGAGAGACAACCGGCCGCGGGACCCCGGACGGAGAGTCATTAAGGCCATCCGGACCTGCTGCGGCTTCAGAATATGTAGGGGTTATCAGAAAAGAAGCCGGCAGACCGAACCCCATCTGCATCAGGTCGTGGCGGAACATCTCCAGGCCGACTACCCCTTCGATGTTGCTCTCTTCACTGGAAATAAGTCTGCCGGACGTCTTCAAGATCGACTCGAATGCTGACGCGGAAATCATTATGACAACGATAAACAGCGCCATGGCGATGACCAGCTCGATTAGTGTAAAACCACGGTTGTTTCGCATGACTACACTCATATTCCACCGGTATTAGTTGTTTGGATTAACGACCATAGAGGAAATCAAATGCCTGAATGTGTTCCCCTTGTGCTGCCAGGACACCGCGACCACGACCTCTTTGGAATTCGAACTGGCCGCAGTAACGTTTCTGGTTACGGAATAGCTCTTGGAGCCGCTTCTTATCCGTGTGCTCACAAGAGACGACATATTGGCCAGGGTATTGAAAGTGGCGGTATCGACAACGGAAGCCTTTGTCTGGACCATCTGATTGTCGGCAACCGATACGGCCTCATTGCGCAGGATATTGGTGAGGTTCTTTTCGGTCGCCATATTGACCGCCTGCAGCAACCCCAACAGCCCGACCATCATGATCAGAACTGCCACGCAAAACTCAATCAGGGTGAACCCGCTCTGATTATCTGAACTCACATGTCGCTCCATTGATTCTCCCCAGGTTCACCCTTGACTTGGATATGACAATGCAATTGACGGCCGAACCGGCATCATAGGGGTTGACTATCAGGGTGAAATTCCCTAGAGCGTCATATCCCCTGATATCATATGTCGGCCCGTAGTCGCTTATATCCGCGTTCAGAGCAGCGCCGGACTTCATGGTAAGCCCGTATTTCAGGCCGGTCTTACGGAGCACTGTCTGCCCCGCCGCAGTGGGTTCAGACTGTGAACTGTATGTCTTCATCACATAGCCGCTGGGTTGAAAAATGACACTGTGTATCTTCTTCTGTTGAAAGGCATTGGACCTGGCGCGGTTTAAATCATTATAAATCTCGCGGGTCTGAGCTTCGACATTGTATTTTATCACCCATGAACGAAATGATATGGTTGCAATAGTCGAAGCAAACGCGATTATCCCGATAACAATCACAAGCTCAACCAGAGTAACCCCATTGGCCTTGCGCAAAAACGTCATTTTACTTTTCCTGCACATGTATGACCTTCTTTGCCGGTTTGTTACCGGCATTGCTAACGACCGGGGGACGGTCTGCCGGAGGTTTACCGGTCATGGCAGTCCCCATCTTCCTGCCATCCATGGCTGTCAACGCGGAACCGAGAGGAATCTCCTCAAATGCGCCGGTCGAGACCTGAACCAGCATCTTGCCTGTTGTGGTTGATGCCAAGGGGGTCCCTCCCGTATCGTATTTGACGCCCCAGACATAAGAATCACCGCCGAATTTGCATACATCAGCGGTCGGCTTGAATGTAGTGTACAGAACAAGCCCGTTGGTCAAAGCCACCGGATCGGTTATGTTCCGTTCAGCTCCCATAGAGGCGGATTGCGCGTCCATCTCGATATACCATCCTTTTTCAGTTCCCATGGCGCCGATGGTATTCTGCCTTTTAAGGTCTCCTATTCCGAGTATCGGGGCATCAGCAACAGTGCAATCCTTTTTAATTTTATTGGTTGCAGTATAACACAAATCCTGGACCCCCATTATATAGCGAGCATTTGTGGAGTCATCGCCGCTGAAAAAGAACCGGCCGGTCCCGAAATAGAGCCAGAGCTTCCTGTTTTTTCTATCCTGCAGCTTTTCAACTCCTGAAGTCACGGGACCGATACCCTCAATAACCTTGCTGACCGACCAGTTGGCAGGATTGGTATCCTCTTTGGTCAGAAGCCGCACAACGCCACCGGTAGTCCAGACATCGCCGGTTGTTGAGAGAATCGGATCAGAGTCCGGGATACTCGCTTTCGTGTAACCGATATAAAGTGCGTCATCCTGGTAGTTGCCGTCGGTGTTCCTGTCCCATCTGTCCGTATCAATTACCGAGTTGACTATGGTACCGGCAAAAGCCCTCTTGATATTGGTATCGATTACCCAGTAGTTGCCATTCGGAGCTGCAGGCGGAGCTGCAGTGTTTTTCACCAGAGGCCCGGATGCGCCCAAATCAACTACGAATATTTTCAGGTTCTGGTCGGACCGCCCCATAAACCGGTGCATGCCCGTGTCGATCGGCCCGGTCGGGCCTGAGGCGAACACCGCAAACCATTTGCCGCTCTTGTTTTTGTCGCCGATCCTTACTATTGCCGCGCCGGACGTTGCATAGCCAAGGCCGATATCACCAACCGCATCGGCAGGCGGGAACTCCCATTTCAATGTCGGCTGATTTACCAAGCTGCCGTCATTGGCGAAATACTGATCTGTTATATCAAGCGCAAAATACGAAGAATATCCGACCCCCCTGGTTGCGTCTTCATTGTTGGATGCATCGCGGGCAAAAATTGGGGTTTTAACGCAGGTGCCGTTAATATCGGCGGTACAGGCGGAGTTCTTGATGTAAGACGCGCCACCCAGCCCCATGCTCCCGATAAGCACGGTTTTCCAATTGGACCCGGCTGAATTGTCCCTCTCACAGAGTGAATATTCGGGATTATCCACACATCCGGCAGTGGAAACATCGGCAATCACTGTCGCGCCGTCAACATAGAAAAGATGTTTGTAATTCTGAGCATCGGTAAAATATTTCAGATATGGCAGCGCACCTCTCGGCACATACGCCCACTGCTCCTCCCCAAGATCGGTGCCGGTAAGGGTTGCCTTGATATCGCCGCCGATCACCACATGACCGCTCGGGTTTTTTGGCACGTCCGTTATCCCGCTAACAGTGAGTTTGCCCAGTTTGAAGGCATGCAGCATGCCGTCATTGGCCCCGACATACACCATCCCCCTGTTTTTGTAGTTTGCTGATGCTGTAAAGGCAGCGTAGCTCTTATCTGCATATCCTGCGGGAGCTTCCAGGTTGTATGCATTCAGCTTGTTGGTGGATTGCAGACGGGGAGTTGATGCTACGATATCGCCCAGCTTCCATTCCGAAGTGACCGTGGAACCGCCGGACAACAATGAAACCTTTCGGTTCCGGTAGGCGAACTGGTCACTCCCCCGGACATAATCGATTATCTTTTTTGCATCAGCGCCATCGGCAGCCTGCAGATAGGGCTGGAGGCTGGTAGTTCTGGTAGCCGCAGCAGTAGGAGCGTAAAATCCCCCTTTGGTATCCGTATTCGGTAGCAACAGGGAGTAACCGTCAATACTGGTATGGATTCTCCGGGAATCGGCCGAACGCGCCCACAACTGCTTGCCGGCCCGCCAGAGACTGTTAACTAGGTCCGGGTCTTCAGCGGCTGTGATAAGAGAGTCGCCCAGGCCGTCACCGTTAGTGTCCTGCTTGAGTTCGACCTTTGTCTCTGAATTTGAGAAGAAAAACCGGGCCACATAATCATTTTTCAGATGCAAAATATGGTGAGGGGTAGTGGTTGAGAAATCGGTGTCCTCTCTGACGGTGCTGTTCGCAATAAACGGATCAACATAGTACCAAAGATTCTGCATCTCCCCGATCCATGTTGCTGATGTCGCCACATCATTAACAGTAGGAGGAGGGAAGATCTTGTTCGGATAAAATACCGCCTGCAGCAGGTTAGCGCCGCTACCCTCGCTGTTGCTCAATATCGAAGCCGCAGTACCGGATGCAACCTTTGCCAGGATATTCGACATGGCAGTGGCTATGCTCGACTCTAAAACGGCCCCGTCATCAGCTTCAAAATAGGTATCCGGCACGTTGTTGCTATCCTTGTCCCATTCGGATGCAAGGTCCGGCGATTGGTACTGGTTTGGAGAAGTCCCCTTGTCGTCGCCGTTCTTGCTCTCGAAACCACCGTATTTGGCCATGCTTTGCAGGGTTTTGGTGCCGGTGCCGTCGCCAAATGCGTAGACCGCATAGAAGGTAATGTTCTGAGTGCCGGTCATGTCATTGCCCAGCGTCGTACTCCGCATGTCATTCACATGGGCGTAGTATGCCACACCGTCAGCATACTGCCCATCGCTCCCGGTCGGCTTGTCTGCTGCAGTCATTCTTCCGACCCAGGTTGTCACATCGAAAACATTATCGGTATAGCTGTTCAGAGACGGATTTGTGGCCAAACCGGGCAGTTTGTCGGTGCTGTTAGCTTCGCCGTCGGTCAGCAGCAGGACAAAGTGCTTCTGGCAAGCGAACTGGATGATTGGATTGGCGGGGGGGTTCCAGGTGGCATCACCGTAGTTGGTATTGGAATTAAAGGCGCTTGGTTTTGCCTGGTAATACCTTACCGCTTCGTATAGCGCCTCGGCGATCGGGGTGTTTGTCTTCGGATTGGTATCCGGACCTTCGATGGCGGTTACCAGATCCCCCACCGGAGAACCCAGCTTTGCCACGATCTTGCCGCCATCGGTATTTGTGTTGCTGGTGGACCCGAACACCTCAAGGCCGAACCGCACCCGGTCCGAAAGATCCTGCACCAGCCCCTTTGGCTCGGACGTACCATACTCGACCCACTTCCCCTTATCCGAATACAGGTATTTTGTTGCCAGAGTGGCACGGTTGGCACCAGCAAGCGTCGTAGACCCCTTGTCGGTAACCCGCCCTCCGACCAGAACCTTGCGCACTACATCTACCTTGTTCATTTGCCGGAAGTTGAGGTAATTCCCTGACTTGGCGTTAGTTTGCGACAGGTTCAGCGTAACATTATCTATCAGGTAAACATTGGCGTTACCTGTATCAACCTTGTACATCTTCATCGGATCGAAATAGCCATAGAAAATCGTCGGACATGGATTTGTCGTAGCATTATGGGCATCGGTGCAACTGTAGGTCTTGTTGTTGTAGTAGGCATAGCCGTCAGTATCGGTCCCCCCCATACTGCCGGAGTTGTCGAAGATGATCAGCACATTGGGAGTAAGGTTGGTCTGACCCTGGACAAATGGCGGGATCTGGCAATAGTCGTTACCGGACACCGGAACCGACGCAACAAAATGCACGGTAATAATACCATTGGCCTGAATATTGTTAAAAGTGTAAGTATTTGACGCCAGCGGCGCCACATCGAGATTGGTGTACGATTTATTCGGATCGGTCACGTAAACATGGGAAACGCTGTATCCGGCATTGGCCGTCACAGTGAAGGTCAGGCTGGAACCCTGGGTGACGGCAATGGTGCCGTTTCCGGATGGGCTGGTGATGGTTCCCGACCCGGAAGGGCTGGAAGCCGACACAGTGGCGGCTATTGTGAAATCAACCTTTTTGAATTTTACGGTAAATGTCGAATCCTGGGTTATGGCCGGCGTAGTGTAAACCGAACCCGAAACACCGGTAGTAGTGCAACCGCCGCTGTTAAAGTTGACGCAGTCGACTACACAGTTCGCGGAAGTTGAGAGGGCAAACGACGAAGTCTCATTGGCATTGACATCGGAACTCGACGGCGACACGGAGTTGGAAGTGCAGGCGGCATCCGTGGCGGCATCAACGCTCCCGCTGACCGTGTAACTGCTGGCCGCGGTGGAAGCGAAGACAACCCAGAGGACGTACTGCTTCCCGCCGCTCATATCAATTGTAAACGACACAGAGGATGTCTGCGGTGAATCCGGCAGAGTGACTGGCGTCCATACAGTCGGGCTCAAGCTCTCTCCGTACTCAATTTTTACCACTTTATAGCCTGAGGCAGGCCGCACCGAAATATGCCGGTGACCATCCGAAGACAGTGATGTACCATTGGCATCGCCGTTGGCAAGCTGTGCATCGGTGCCGTCGGTCTTCCAGACCGATCCGCCGCTGCCGTTGGCAGCCGGGGTATTGTAACCGGTGGTGTTGTTGGTGCCGTACCAGGCGCCAAGCTGGCCACCATGGGCATCCGGATCGTACGTTTCGAATATGACCCAAATCAGGTATTTCCTGTCGTTAGATGTATCGAATGAAAACTGGAAGTTGTCGGTCTGGTTTGTTGCCAGCCCTGAGACATCATGCCAGGAGTAGAATGCGGAATATGGAGCTGTTACCGTGTCCGGATTGGTCCAGGAAGCCCTGCACCACTTGATCTGCTTGATCTTGTAGCCGGATGCAGGTCTTACTTCGAAAGTTTTCTCGCCGTCTGACCCTGCCTGATTTTCCAAATGGCTTGAAGTTCCCAGCTGATAGTAATTGTTTCCTTTTCTATAGACTGTACCCCCGGTCCAGTTGGCTGCTGCGTCATTGAAATCATTAGTGTTATTAGTGCCATAGTATGATGTAAAGTATGGATTCCAGGCAAATGCAGTTGTCGAAAATGCCATCGTACCGAGCAGTGTAATGAACAAAGCAACAACAAGCGTTAATATGGATCTGTTTTTCATGACGCTTTCTCCTCCACCTGGTAAAACACCTATTCCCCTATTGCTGCAGCTTCTCGATATCTCCCGCTTCCTTGAAACCCGGCATTGAACCGTCAGGCAAACACGACAAAACATTCTCAACGCGGTCAGACCTGTTTCAAAAACTTTACAAGCTCCGGCTTGAATAAATAAATCCCGACTGCCGCAATCGCCAAGATCACGACAGCTGCAATTATTATGTTTCTGGTCGAGAAAATCTTCATCATCATCATTTCTGCCGGGGTATACACCTTCTTACGGCAGTAAGGGCAAGTTTTGAAACCGATGTTTAAGATTTTGCCGCACGAAGGACAGTTCACAAACGTGCTTTTTTCAACATGAGCCTTCATTTGTCGTTCTTCTTTAACGGCATTCTGAGCATTTTTATACTTTTCATACTCGCGGGCATAATCCTTATAAATCATCGAATTGGTTATTCGCTCGTATATTTCCTGAATCTGCTCAATATTCATCTGGGCATCCTGTGCTTCATCAGGCTTGGATGATCTGAGCTTTTGTTTATACCCCGCCATAAGGTTATTAAATACTTTATCAACCTTTTCAGGGGGATCACTGAAAGACAACCCCATTACCTTGTAGCAAAGCTCCAAATTGTCATATTTTTCCGCTAGATTTTTGGCCGAATCACTCACATTTTATCCCCTTGAACCCAAAATAACGTCTCTATTTGCTATCAAGTAATCGCTTTATCTCGCCGGCTTCTTTAAACCCGGGCAAAATTCGCCCGTCCGGAAGCACTAAAGTCGGAGTCCCGGTAATCCCAAGGGACTCGCCAAGCTTGATGGACTCATCAACAGGCTCTTTTGCGTCCTTTGGCCCTGGTGGCGGCAACTGCTCGCCACTAAAAGCCTTATTGAGTAGATATGAGGAATCTCCGCCGAGAATGACCCTGGCCTTGTCATATGCTCCAGGGTGCATTTTCAGAGGAAACATCTTTACTACAATCGCCAAATCAGGCTCCATGTAAATCAATTTGATCAATTCCATATGCAATTTGGAGCAGAATGGGCAGTCAGGGTCCGTGAAAACGAAAAGCCGCTTCTTGCCGTCCGGATTGCCCAGAATGATCGAGTTTTTTACCGGCAATGCGTTTATGTCGACCTTGGCGGGTTTTGGCAATGGTGCCCTGACCTGGTTATCGCCCGAGTCTTTTTGAGTCGCTGCTATAGAAAAAATGGAACCGGCAATCAGGTGCTTCTTTGCATAATCAACATATGCCGTCCCCTTCTTGCCCTGGTTTTCCAGCGAAACCTCAAATAGGCCGCGTACCTGGGATTGTCCAACTGAAACCACCTTACCTACTCCCTCAAGTAACTTGCCTGCTTCATCCAGTCCCAGTTTGTGGCAATTTGCACATTCTGCACCTGAGTGGCCAGTCCCGTCGGAACACCCTTCTTCCTGCTGAAAGGCGGTCACGGTTGCGGCAGATAAAATCAGGAACAATCCAGCTATAATCACTAGTTTCATATTCTACCTTTCGTCATGAATTGCTGATATATTGAGTATTATTATCATGAACGATAAAAAATTAAAGCAACTCAAGTGCCAGCTAATACAGCAACAACATAATACGGTATTTTCAATACATTACTTACGGCACACTTCTAATCGAACTACATTATACCGCAATAATTGCATAGTCAGCCAGCCATTGATATGCATTAATTTCATATCAGTCAATCTTGTATTCTTTGAGTTTATAAAGCAGTGACCGGTGGCTTATCTCCAGTATCCTGGCAGCCTGGCTCCTGTTGCCACCAGTCGCTGCAAGGGCTTTTCGGATAAAAGCCCGTTCCAGCAGTTCTTCGGCGCGTTTCAGAGAAATGCAGTCAGGAGGAATGATTTCCGGAAGTTTTCCGCCACTGGTTCTGCGCAACTTTTCCGGGAGACATTCCGGACCAAGCGTCGAACCATCACAGACGACAACCGCTCTTTCAATGGTGTTTTCAAGTTCCCGGACATTTCCCGGCCACTGGTAGTCCAGGAGCAGCTGCATTGTGGATTGACTGCAGCGGATGCCGCTCTTTCCGAATTTATCGCCATAGCGATTAAGAAAATGGTCCACTAAAAGCGGAATATCCTCAGTTCGTTCCCGCAAGGGGGAAAGGGTGAGGGAAAAGACATTGAGCCGGAAATAAAGGTCTTCCCGAAACCGTCCTTTGATCACGTCTGCCTCAAGGTCCCTTGATGTTGCAGACACGACCCTGACATCGACTTTTTTCGCTGAAGACGCCCCAACCCTCCTGATCTCCTCTTCCTGAAGCACCCGCAGTAGCTTTACCTGGAGGGAAAGCGGCATTTCTCCAATCTCATCTAGGAAAAGGGTCCCTCCGTCCGCCCGTTCAAATAAGCCTGGCTTGTCACAGGATGCATCAGTGAAAGCCCCTTTTACATGACCGAACAGTTCGCTTTCGAGCAGGTTTTCCGGGATAGCGCCGCAGTTTACGGCGATAAAAGGACCTTTTCGTCGAACACTGTTAAAATGCAGGGCCTTGGCAATCAGTTCCTTTCCGGTCCCTGATTCCCCGAGAACCAGAACAGTAGTTTTGAAATCGCAGACTTTTTTGACCAGCGAAAAGATTTCGAGCATCTGCTGGTTCTTGCTGATAATCCCTGAGAAGCAAAACTCGCGGTTAACAACTTCCTGGAGCTGGCGGTTTTCCAGTTTCAGCCGCTCCCGCTCTTCTGCTTTCTTAAGCACCAAGGCGATTTCATCACTTTTGAACGGTTTTGAGATGTAATCGTATGCCCCCCGCTTCATGCAATCTATTGCGGAATCAACCGTCCCGTAAGCCGACATCATGATGATAGTCGCTGTTACGCCGGATTCAACTGCCAACCTGATGAATTCGGTTCCATCAATCCCGGGCATTCTTATGTCGCAGAGCACAAAATCAAACCGGTCGTGAGATAGTTTATCGAGCGCATCTGCCCCGTCAGTGGCAAGCTCCACGGCATAGCCGATCTTCTGCAGCATAACCTTGAGCATGTGGCGAAGGTTTTCCTCATCATCCACCACTAGGATGCGCTTGCTCTCAGGGGTTTTCATTCTGATCAGAACCTCCGGACTCAGCTACCGGCAATAATATGCTGAAACAGCTCCCCAACCCCGGGTCGCTCGTGACTATTATTCTGCCACCAAAAGAATCGATGATTCTTGCTGCTATGGACAACCCCAAACCGGTCCCTTTCCCGGGCTCTTTGGTGGTAAAGAACGGATCAAAGATCCGTTCCATATTTTCGCACGGTATGCCGCTGCCACTGTCACGGATATCTATCCTGAGCGCTTTTGATGACGTTTCACCGGAGAACCCGGCCTGGAATGCCGAACGAAAATCGTCCTTGCGCCTACCCAGGGACCTACCGACAATAATCTGAGCACTGCCCCAGTTTATCTCCCCGGCCAGACCGGCATTTACTTCTATTGTACCACCGCCAGGCATGGCATCACGGGCGTTCAGCAGCAAATTAATCAGCACCTGTTGAAACTGGTGACGATCGATATACGGCTCGGGAAGAAAAGAGTCAGAAACCACACTTACGGAGATATTTTTAAAAACCCCTTGGCCATCCAACAGGCTGACGGTCTCTTCAATAAGCGGAGCGACCTCCTCATAGGTGAATTCACACCTCGGTGGCCTGGCGTAATCGAGCAGGTCTCTGACAATCCTGTCGATACGGCTGGCCTCCTGCTCTATGCGCCGGGAATAATCCCTTTTGTCCGGTTCTGCGGTCAATTCATCGGAAAGTATGGCGGAATATCCGATTATTGCCGCGAGAGGAGTACCGATCTCATGGGCGGTTCCTGCTGCAAGCAGGCCGACCGATGCCAATCTTTCGGAACGGATAGCCTCTTCCCGCGCCTCCTGAAGCTTAAGGTTTACCTCTTCCAGCGAACTGACATGCTGTTTAACCTCAGCGCGATTGTTCCGCAATTTTGCCAGCATGGCATTGAATGAGTCTGAAAGATCGGCGATTTCAGCGCTTCCCGGAACATGCACCGTCTGTTCGTAATCACCTTTGGCAACCCTGTCGATCGCTGCAAGGAGCCCTCGCATAGGCGCAACAACACTCCTCCTCAGAAATACGTAACCAATTCCCAGGAGCAGCAGGAAATCCAGGACAAAATATGCCATAAGGAGTCGTTGTGACCTCGCAAGCCGCTCCTGTTCGCCTGCCAGGGACAAAGCAAGGCGCGCCGCTCCAATACAAATATTTTCATGCATGATAGGCGCATAGACATGTATCTCTTTGGCGCCGGCGCTCAAAAGGGACGCCCCGACGCCAGTGCTGACAGTGTCCGCGAGTTTCTGGTCAACGCCGCGTTTTTCATCTACAGCATAAACGGCTTTTGCGTTCTGATCGACCAGCAGCAGACCGGCAAAATCCGGGATACTCTGAAGCGACCTGATTACATCAGAGAACCCGGATTCAATAATATTACTCAAAACCAACTGACGAGGTGCTAAGTTGAGAATTGTTGCAAGCAGGGCGCTACCTTCTTGCCCTTTCATGGAATATAGATCTTTTTTCGACAAGCTTAATGATATAGCCCCGAGGAGAAGCCAGTTCAGTAATAAAATCGAAGACAATACGGCCAGGATGGAAAGTGTTAGGCTGGGCCTGAAGCTTTTCATTTGGGTATTATTACCCTCCGAGCCTCGAGAGGCCAAGATACCAATCAATTATCCTGCTGCCGTAAAATATATAGAGAATTGAGCCTAAGGCAAGGAAAGGGCCGAACGGAATGGGCAGCTTCGAATCCCTGCCTCTGACTAGCATAAGTCCGACGCCGATAATGGACCCGACAAGCGATGCCGCAAAAACAATAAACAAAATAGAACGCCAGCCAAGGAAAGCCCCCATCATGGCCAGCAGTTTAACATCACCGCCTCCCATCCCTTCCTTGCCGGTAAGCATCTGGTAGCCGTAAGCAACCACCAAAAGACTACCACCACCGGCCAGCACCCCGATAAGCGAATCTTTCCACCCCAGCCAGGGAAGGAAAAAAGAGAAGGCGAACCCTATCACAATCCCGGGTAAACTGATCACATCCGGGATGATCTGGTGGTCAATGTCTATGAACGTTATAACGACCAGAGCGGCACAGAGGATAAACAGGGCCAGAAAAGTAAGGGTTGGACCGAACCGGATAAAAAGCATCAGGGTCAGAAGGGCAGTAACAAGCTCGACCAAGGGATAACGAAAAGATATGGAAACCCGGCAAGACCGGCATTTCCCCCCAAGCAGAGCATAGCTTACAAGCGGTATGTTGTCGTACCACCTTATCCGGTAGCCGCAATGCGGACAACTGGAAGGTGGTGATACGACCGAACGGTTTTCAGGGAGTCTGCAGATACAGACATTTAGAAACGATCCGATTACTGCGCCATATATGAAGGCAAAGAGATTGTAGGTAACGGTTGGAGACATTAAGAAACCTTTTCAGAAATATGATTCAATTGAGACGGTTGAATTATACATGAGTCGGGTTCATTTTCCAGAAACGGCGCAAAATGTGGGATATAAGCAAATGATTATTTATCTATATATAAAATGCCGCATATTTGTTATATTGACGCAACGGAGGTGGCGGCAATGAAAGATGCTCTGATTCTTGCTGGAGTGGCTGTTTTTTGGGTTGTTCTGCAGAAATATATACTGCCACGGATGGGGGTTCCTACCTGAATATCGGATTCGTGCGACCTCGGGGACCGGGGCGAAAAAAAGAAGGACCGAGAAAAGCATCCGTAATCAAACAGGGCCGTCTCTTCTGACGGCCCTGTTCATCAGGTTCAGTGTCTCAATTTTGAATATCGACTCAATGAGGCTCTTGATTCAACGGGTGGGCTCTTCCAGAACAACCAGGTAACCATCCGGATCAAAGCACCAGAGATCCCTGATTCCGTAAGGCTGCTCTTCCATATGATAAAGGATCTCCATCTCCTCCTCCATGATCGCCTCGTAGATCTCGTCCAATCCATTTACCTTGAAATGAAGCGTTGCCCCCACACCTTTAGGAAACATGGCAAACCGTTCTTCAAGCACCGGATGAACCTTCAAGACCGTGGCCTCTTCTACAAAAATCAAATTGCACCCGTCGAGTTTCATTTCAAGATGTTCCGGCGCTCCGGGAACAGTAACAGCCCGTCGGACCGGCAACTCCAAAATGCCGGCATAAAAAGCCTCGGTGGTGGAGAGATCGGCAACGGTAAGCTGTATGGACATTTTCGCAGAATGGCGGCTCATAACTCAATCATCCCATAAGTCTGGTGGAATACTGACCCAAAATTGATAGATAATCTGTGAACAACATTATTCCCAAAACAATCAGAAATAGTCCGGTAACGATTTCAAATATTCGGATATTCTTTTTGAATCGGTTGAATATAAGAATGAACCGGTGCAAAGCAAGTGATGAGAAGAAAAAAGGAACTGCCAGCCCCATGGAGTACGTCATCAGCAAAGCAACCCCTTTATATACTGTGTCCTCAGCTGCTGCGACCATGAGAATTGAGGCGAGTATCGGCCCTATGCAAGGGGTCCAACCTGCAGCGAATGCGATCCCAACGAGAAAACTCCCGAAATAACCGGCAGGTTTTCTCTGAATGTTGATCTTTTTCTCTCCGAGCAAAATGCCGATAGGGACAAGGCCGGTGATATGAATCCCGAAAAGAACTATCAGCACCCCGCCGATTTTTCTCAACAAATCGATCTTAGATTGCAGGTAACCACCGAGAAAGGTTGCAGACGCCCCGAGCAGGACGAAAATCAGGGTAAAACCTCCAATGAACAGGAGTGAGTGGATAACGGTCTGATACCGGACCTTTTGCGAAGGGTGCTCATCCTGAAGATCCGAAAAAGAGAGACCGGTAATATATGTAATGTACGAAGGTATGAGAGGCAAAACACACGGGGAGAGAAAGGAAAGAAGACCCGCAATGAAAGCTCCGGCATACGAAATGTTAGCTCCGGTCATTATTTTGCTGCCAGATCGGAAAAGAGCTGTACCGACTCAGGAGATGCCCAGTCCATCCCTCCTATCACCTTCTTGACCAAAATGCCGTTCTTGTCGATGACAAACGTCTCAGGCACACCGGTTATGCCGTACATTTTCCCCACTTTTTGTTCCGGGTCGTTCAAGTATGGGAGGTTAAAACCGGTCTTTTTGAAAAATGACACGACTGCATCCCTCCCCCCTTCGTCGATAGAAACTGCGAGCATCTGAAAAGGTTGGCCATTCATCTTCTGGTTTAGTTTCATCATTGAGGGGATCTCTTCCTTGCATGGCGGGCACCAGGTTGCCCAGAAGTTTAAAAAGACGACCTTTCCCCTCAGAGAGGATAGGGCGACATCACGTCCATCCGGATCCTTGATAGTGAAGTTTGGGGCGGGCTTCCCCTCCAGCAGATGCCCGACTTCAGCAGATTTGCCTTTGTCCTCCTTTGAACAGCCAAATGCAACCAAGGAGAATGAAATAACAACAAGAGCAAGAACAAACCACTTCATGAACAACCTCCAAAAATAGTTGTAGATAGATACAGATTTAATTATTTTAGGCGAGGTTTAATGTAAAGCAAGGAGATTTTCGCGCAAGAAAGGATAATTACGCAAATATTGCGGAATGATTTGAATCTAAAAGAAAAAGGGGATATTAGAAATCTTCCCCACGAATCTGTTGGCGAATTCTGCGGGTCGAAACCGCTAAAGGAAGCAGCTCGGTATGTTTCGACAACACATCCTCCAGCGACATGCCATCATTAATGATGATGTCATCTCCGCCCAAGTGCGTCTTGGCAAAGTGACGGCCATCATCGCGGCAGTAAACCTGCACATGATAAGAATCGCCTTCTACATGAACTTGAGTTTGATGTACCAGAATCCCGTGTTCCATAGCATTTCACCACATGAATTAATAGCAATACATAAAATTAAATATTACTATAAAATAGTTTTGCAAAATGCACGCCAAGCGAAATTAACGTTAAAATTTATGGAATTCTGATCGGATAGGGTAGGCAGCAACGGTGATTTAACCGGGATTACCGGTTTTAACGCTGTCTGGTAACAACGTAATCAGAGAGCCGAAAAAGAGCGGATTTTATGCCTGACTCAGGAAAAGGGTTCAGAGACGCCTTTGCGCGCTCTATATACTCGCGAGCTCTCGAAACAGTGAACTCTATGCCGCGATGGCGGCGCACCAGATCGAAAACAAAGGTAAAATCCTCATCTTCAACTGTTTCTGAAGTCACTATATCGCCTACCCGGCCTCTCTCTGCATCGGTACATTGCAGCAGCGCATGGATCAGAGGTAATGTTATCTTGCCTTCTTCGATATCGTGGCCAATACTCTTGCCGAACTCTTCCTGGTCCCCGGCATAGTCGAGGACATCGTCCATCAGCTGAAACGCGATCCCCAACTCCATGCCGAAGTCTCTCAAAGCATTTTCCATCTCATCCGGAACCTTCCCCAGGATGGCCCCGGACTGGCACGCCGCAGAGATAAGAATCGCTGTTTTGCACTTCACAACATCGATGTAACGCTGTTCAGTCATGGAAATATCACTGGTACATACCAGTTGCAGCACTTCACCCTCTGCAATCATGGTCGTCGCGCCTGAAAGCACCCGCAGGATGTCCAGGTCGCCGTCCGCAACCATCAGAGAAAACGATTTTGAAAACAGGAAATCCCCAACCAATACGGAAGCCTCGTTACCCCAGAGAGTATTTGCCGAGGCAATCCCCCTGCGGAGATTGGCGTTATCGACAACATCGTCATGAAGCAGAGTCGCCGTGTGGATGAACTCGACAACGCTTGCCAGCGGTACATGGCGATCGCCTTGATAATCACAGAGTTTTGCTGCCAGGAGTAGCAAGGCAGGCCTTATCCGCTTGCCGCCGCTGGAAAGGACATATTCGCCAACCTTGCGAATAAGCGGGACATCCGACGCGAGGTCCTTACGGAACTGCTGCTCTACCTGTTTTAGCTCATCACCGATAAGGGCCAGGACTGCTTCCATGAATAAATACCTCAATTAAATCTGCGGCAATACTATAGGAACCCCTCGCAGTTTGTCAAAGTTTTTCTGGACTCACCACTGTCCCGGCAAGGCTGCATTTATCGCCCCTTTGCCTTGCAAATTGAGACACTACAGGGTAATATGTGCCCCTGCAGACAGCAAAGTCAAAACAGCAGCCTTTCAAGAGGGATCTAAATGAAATCAGTTAACACATTTTTTCTGCAACTCCTGCTGCTTATTGTCATTACCTCGACTGCATCCGGCGCGGGTCTGTCCGAAAGGGTGATCGAGCACACCCTTAAAAACGGGATGAAACTCCTGATGGTCGAACGGCATACCTCGCCAACTGTTTCCGCCTGGATCCGTTTCAAAGTCGGCAGTGTTGACGAACACAGCGATGAACGGGGAGTGGCGCATCTGCTTGAGCATATGCTCTTTAAAGGGACCAAAACACTCGGAACCAAGGATTATGCAGCTGAGAAACCGCTCCTGGACAGGATTGAGGACGTAGCGCAACAGCTCGTTCAAGAGAAAGCCCGACAGGAAAAGGGTGACAAAGAAAAGATTAACATGTTGCAGGGCGAGCTGGCAAAACTCGAAGGCGAAGCCGGTAAATTCGTTATAAAAGAGGAGTTCGCGGACCTGTACTCCCGTAACGGCGGCTACAACTACAATGCCTTCACCAGCAAAGACGGCACGACCTATCTCATCGGACTGCCTTCAAACAAACTGGAGCTCTGGGCAGCGATCGAGTCCGACAGGATGCAGAATGCCGTACTCCGGGAGTTCTACACCGAACGGGACGTTGTCATGGAAGAACGCAGGCGCTCATATGATGCCGAGCCTGCCGGCAAGCTCTGGGAAACCTTTCTGGCAACCGCTTTTGTCGCCCACCCGGTCGGGCAGCCGATCATCGGCTGGATGTCTGACATTGAAAACCTGACCAGGACCAAGGCCGAGCATTTTCTCAAGAGTTACTACGCACCCAACAATGCCATAATCGCTATTGTCGGTGACATCAACCCCGAGAACACGGTTGCCATGGTCGAGCAGTACTTCGGCAATATCCAGCCAGGCAAACCGGTGCCACCGGTTGCAGTCAGGGAACCGAAGCAGCAGGGGGAAAAAAGGGTTGAAATCATCGGCGATGCCGAGCCGGAAATGATGATCGGCTTTCATAAACCGACCCTACCCGACCCGGATGATTACGTATTCGATGTCATAGATATGTTGCTCGCGGACGGCCGGACTTCCCGTTTGTACAAGAAACTGGTCGTGGAGAAGCAGATTGCAACGGAAGTCGGCTCCTTCTCCGCCCCGGGAAGCCGTTATCCCAACCTCTTCATCATATCGGCCACACCACGGGCACCGCATACGGTCAAGGAAGTCGAAGGAGCGATTTATGAGGAGTTGGAGCGGTTCAAGAGCGAGCCGGTATCCGAGCGGGATCTGCAGAAGATCCTCAACCGGCTGGAATATGAAGAGTTCCGCCAGATGGGCTCTAATGGCGGTCTTGCCAGGAATCTGACCGAATACGAGGCTGTTGCCGGCACCTGGCGCTACCTGATCGAGCATCGTCAGAAAGTGGCCAGTGTAACTCCGATGGATGTTGTAAGAGTTGCCAGAAAATATTTCACCGAAGAAAACCGGACTGTAGGTTTCATCACCAAGAAGCTTAAGGAGGAATCGAAATGACCAGAGCCGCCTGCCGCTTTCTGGGATTGATCCTTTTTGTTGTTGCTCTATCCGGATGTACCGGTGCGCTTAAACAGGCAAATCCGCGCACCATGACTTTCCCGCCGCTGTCATTCGAGATTCCTAAGAGCCAGAGGATGGAACTGGCCAACGGCATGGTGGTCTACCTGCTTGAAGACCACGAGCTCCCGCTGGTGAGCATCACCGCCTACGTAAACACCGGCAGCATCTATGACCCTCCGGACAAGTCAGGCCTTGCGTCGCTGACAGCCACAGTCATGAGAAGCGGCGGCTCGGAATCCATGACTCCTGACGAAATGGATTCTGAACTGGAATTCATGGCTTCTTCGGTTGAAGCCGGGATCTCGTCCGATGTCGGCAACGTGTCGATGGCAACCCTTACCAAGAATCTCGACCGCACCCTGGAGATTTTTGCCGGTGTGATGACGAAACCGGCCTTTCGCGAGGAGAGGCTGAACCTGGCCAAGAAACAGACCGTGGAGGCTCTCAGGAGGCAAAACGACAACCCCAAGGCGATTGCCGATCGCGAGCTCAGAAAGGCGCTCTACGCCGGGCACCCGCTTGGGGCTTACCCAACGGTTGACGGGATCGGCACGATCACCCGTGACGATCTGGCAAAATTCCACCGCCGGTTCTTCAGCCCGAACAGGACTATCCTGGCTGTTGCCGGTGACGTGAAGGCCGATGAGTTGAAAGCGCGCCTGGAAAAGCTCTTTGCCGGCTGGAACAATACCGCGGAGCCTCTCCCCAAAATCCCTCTCCCTTCTGAGGAAGTAAAGCCGCAGGTTCTCCTGGCGCACAAGGATGTCAACCAGTCGGCCATCAGGATCGGGCACCTGGGGATAGACAAGGACAGCCCTGACCTCTACGCCATCAGGGTCATGGATTATATCCTGGGAGGGGGGTTTACGTCGAGGCTCACCCAAGAGATCCGCTCCAACCAGGGTCTCGCCTATAATGTCGAGAGCCATTTCGACGTCGGGCGCCGCTTTGTCGGCACCTTTGTCGCCCAGACCGAAACCAAGTCCGAATCAACCGCCAAGGCAATAACATTGATGACCGGGATAATTGCCGGAATCACAAAAGAGCCGGTCTCCGACCAGGAACTGGATCTCGCCAAGAATTCCATCATCAACGCCTTCATCTTCGGCTTTGCCAAGCCTGAGGCCGTCGTAAACCAGCAGGCAAGACTCGAATATTACGGCTATCCCAAGGGCTATCTGGAAAACTACCGGGATAACATCGCCAAAGTCACCCGGGACGATATTCTGCAGGCAGCCCGGAAACATCTGTACCCGGACAAGATGGTAATTTCCGTAGTCGGCAACGACAATGCCTTTGACAAACCGTTGTCAACCTTCGGACGGGTGACAGATATCAAATTGGAAAACAATGGAAAATCAGACAAAATGAAAGGTGGTAGTGCGCAAAAATGAAGCATATCTGGTCAATTCTTCTTGTATTATCAATCTTCGCAACGCCTGCCCTCGCCTCTCTGCCGCCGCAACAGCCAGGAGTGCCGATCCTGCTTTATCATCGTTTCGGACCGACTGTTGCCGACGGCATGACCATAACCACTCCGGTATTCGAATCACATCTGCAATACCTGAGAAACAACGGCTTCAAAGTGATTCCGCTCAGGCGGCTAGTGGACTGGTATCAGAAAAAGGCCCCTGCCCCGCCGCCGAAATCGGTGGTCATTGTCGAGGACGACGCCCACAAGACCGTTTACAGCGACATGCTGCCGCTGGTGAAGAAATACAATGTACCGGTAACGATATTCGTGTACCCGTCGGCCATCTCCAACGCCAAATATGCCATGACCTGGGAACAGTTGCGGGAACTCAAGAAGACCGGACTGTTCGATATCCAGTCGCATACCTTCTGGCATCCCAACTTCAAGCGGGAAAAAAAGAAGCTCAAGCCTGCGGAGCTGGATAAGCTGGTGAACACCCAGTTGAGAAAATCGAAGGACAAGCTGGAGAAGGAGCTGGGGGGCAGCGTGGACATGCTTGCCTGGCCATTCGGCATCTTCGACGACTACCTTCTTGGCAAGGCAGCAGCAAGCGGCTATACAGCCACTTTTACCATAGAACGCCACCATGCCGGGGCCGGCGACTCAGTCATGAAACTGCCTCGGTACCTGCTGATAAACTCGGATCAGGGGAAGGCGTTCGCACAGATCTTGGCTGGGACCGCCCCGAAGCGGAACATCGCTTACTAAAGGGAACGCGGCTTTTTCGCAATCTCGGCGTCATCCGTTGAGCGCCTTGAGCTCGTCAAAAAATCCACGTTCCCCGGTCATTTCTCTTGCCTGTTGATCGTCTCAAAAAGCTCGATCTGCTCCTGCAGAGAGAGCTTTTTCTTTTCCCTGCACCCGCTGGCGAGACAAAGGCGGCAGCGGTCGTCGCTGCACCACTGACAATACTCGCAGTCCTTGCAAGGATGCTTCTTTTCCTCAGCCATTCATTTCTTCTTCCCAAGCTCAGCGGACCGTTGCGTAGCCGCCTCAACGCAGCGCATGACCGTGCCGCGGAAACCGCCGACCTCAAGGGCCTGGAGACCGGCAATTGTAGTACCGCCGGGAGAAGTAACCTTTTCGCGCAGCAGGGCCGGATGCTCTCCGGTCTCGTTCAGCAGGCAGGCAGTGCCGAAAACAGTCTGAAGGGCAAGCCCGGAAGCGGTATCTCGGGGGAGGCCGTTCTTGACCCCGGCATCGGACAACGCCTCAATAAAGGTCAGCACATAGGCAGGCCCGCTCCCGGAAAGCCCGGTTACCGCATCGATCAGTTTCTCGTCCACCTGCCAGCACTTCCCGACCATGCCGAATATCTCCGCAGCCAGGGTCATATCCTCGCTAGAGGCATGAGTACCGGCAGCGATTGCCGTTGCCCCCTGGAGTGCCAGCGCCGGAGTGTTTGGCATTGCCCGCACCACCCTGACCGGTATCGAGAATAAAGATTCGATCGCGGCACAGGTAGCCCCGGCCATAATCGATATTATCAAGGTATCAGCGGTTACTGCTGAAGCTATCCCTGCCATGACCGGGTCAGCCATCTGCGGCTTGACCGCCAGCAGTATCAGGCTGCAATCTGCCGCCACTCTGCCGTTATCCGAGGAGACGCGTACGCTATATTTCTCTGCCAGAAAATCCCTGCGGCCGGCAACCGGCTCTGCCACCTCAATTTTGCCGGCAGCAATCCCGCCCTGGATAAGCCCCTTGATCAAGGCCTCCGCCATATTACCGCCACCGATTATTCCTATTTGCATATTCCGGAGCATCTCGCCATCCCCCAACCAAATTGTGATCAATACCTTCAAGAAACTTATAGAAGTTATTTTTCGTGTCAACTCCAAATATACGAAGATTCCGTTTTTCGTCAAATTTCCCGGAATACTTAGACTTTACCCGTATTAATGCTAAACTTTTCACTTGACAGCACGCCCGGTAAAGAATATTTGGAAAGGTCCGATAAATTTCGACAGCAACAGGGAGAGAAGTTCATGAGCAAGGTTCTGATAATCGGCGCCGGCGGCGTCGGCCAGGTTGTGACCCATAAATGCGCCCAGCGGCGCGATATCTTCAGCGAGATTACCCTGGCTTCACGGACCAAGGCCAAGTGCGACGCCATTGCTGCCCAGCTGAACAACAGCATCAAGACCGCCCAGGTGGATGCGGACAATGTCCCGGAGCTGGTGGCCCTGATCAAGCAGGTGCAACCGCAGCTGGTCATCAACGTGGCCCTGCCGTATCAGGACCTGCACATCATGGACGCCTGCCTGGAGACCGGCGTGGACTATCTGGACACTGCCAACTACGAGCCGCTCGACACGGCCAAGTTCGAATACTCCTGGCAGTGGGCCTATCAGGATCGCTTCAAGAATGCGGGGCTGATGGCGCTCCTCGGCTCAGGTTTCGATCCGGGTGTCACCAATGTCTACACCGCCCTGGCAGCCAAGAAGTACCTTGACGTGGTGGAGGAGATCGACATCATCGACGCCAACGCCGGCTCCCACGGCCAGCCGTTCGCCACCAACTTCAACCCGGAGATCAACATCCGCGAGGTGACCGCCACCTGCCGCCACTGGGAGAACGGCCGGTTCGTGGAGAGTCCGCCGCTGTCCACCAAGCGGGTCTTCGACTTCCCCGAGGGGATCGGGCCGATGAACTGCTACCGCCTCTACCACGAGGAGATGGAGTCCTTGGTCAAGCATATCCCGACCATCAAGAAGGCCCAGTTCTGGATGACCTTTTCCGACAACTATCTGAAGCACCTGGAGGTGCTGCAGAACGTGGGGATGACCCGCATCGACGAGGTGGAGTTCCAGGGGCAGAAGATCGTCCCGATCCAGTTCCTCAAGGCGCTCCTCCCCGATCCGGGCTCTCTGGGGCCGCTCACCAAGGGAAAGACCTGCATCGGCGTCATCGCCCGCGGTCTGAAGGACGGGAAGCAGAAACAGGTCTACATCTACAACATCTGCGACCACGAGGCGTGCTACAGGGAGGTCCAGTCCCAGGCGATCAGCTACACCACCGGCGTCCCGGCCGTGGTCGGCGCCATCATGATGCTGACCGGCAAGTGGCACGGGGCAGGTGTCTGGAACATGGAACAGTTCGATCCGGAGCTGTTCCTGGAGGAGCTGGGCCCCATGGGGCTGCCGACCGTAGTCATCGACGGCGGCGAGTGGCCGGAACTTTAGTCAATTGATCGGTATCGATATCCCGAAAATCCTTGAGCTGGCACCATCCCCTGCCTATGTTGTGGACCTGGGACGACTGCGTCACAACCTGGCAATCCTGGACCAGGTGCAGCAGCGAAGCGGCGCCAAGATCCTGATGGCGCTGAAGGCGTTTTCCATGTGGAGCGTTTTTCCCATCATCAGGGAAACGCTCCAGGGCGTCTGCGCCAGTTCCCCCTGGGAGGCGCGGCTGGGATATGAGGAGTTCGGCGGCGAGGTGCATTCCTTTGCCGCCGCCTTCAAAGAGGAGGATGTCCGGGAACTCCTGACCACCTCCAACCACCTGGTCTTCAACTCCTTCCACCAACTGGAGCGGTTCCGGCCGCTGTGGGAGCAAAGTGGTGTTTCCATAGGCCTGCGGGTCAATCCCGAGCACTCCGAGGGGCATACCCCTATCTACGATCCCTGCGCCCCCAAATCGCGGCTCGGCATTCCCCGGAGGGAGTTCGAGGACAAATCGCTGGCCGGAGTCGAAGGACTCCACTTCCACACCCTGTGTGAGCAGCTGTTCGAGCCGCTGGAGCGGACAGCAAAGGCATTTGAGGATAAGTTCGGCCCATTCCTAGCGCAGATGAAATGGCTCAATCTCGGGGGCGGGCACCACATTACTCGGGAAGGGTATGACATCGATGCCTTGGTGGAGCTGGTGCGATATTTCCGTGAGAAGTACGGGGTCGAGGTCTACCTGGAACCGGGAGAGGCGATCGCCATCGGCACCGGCATACTGGTGAGCGAGGTGCTGGACGTGGTACACAATGAGATGGATATCGCCATTCTGGACGTCTCCGCCACCTGTCACATGCCAGACTGCCTGGAGATGCCCTATCGGCCCGGTATCACAAACGGCTTCGACCCAGGAGAAAGATCGCACACCTATCGTCTCGGCGGCCCGTCCTGTCTGGCCGGCGACGTAATCGGCGACTGGTCGTTTGACCGGCCGCTGCAACCTGGTGACCGGCTGGCGTTCGAGGATATGGCCCATTACACCATGGTAAAGACCACCACCTTCAACGGCATCCAGCACCCGGCCATCTGCACCTATGACCCGGATACCGGAGAACTGAGGGTGGTGCGAAAGTTCGGCTACGGAGATTTCAAGAGCAGATTGTCGTAAAGTTAATTACCGTCAGATCAACGAGTCAGATTCGCGATGATAACGGCGCCGGTGAGCAGTTTGGCCCGCAGGCGTAGCAGCGCTACGTCCGAGGAGCCGGACGACGAACCGGAGTCGTTAGGGCGCGAATATGGCATCGGTATCGCCAAGGAGAAGATATGGAAAAATGGAGCATCGCCGACTCTGCCAAGATCTACAACATTGACAACTGGGGCTCCGAGCTCTTCTCCATAAACAAAAAGGGGCATGTCTGCGTCCACCCCTCCCCGACCTCCAAATACTCCATCGACCTGCGGGAACTGATGAACGACCTGATCAAACGCAAGATCAAGCCGCCGGTGCTGCTCCGTTTCATGGATATCCTGGAAGGGCGGATCGGGGCCATCAACCGGGCCTTCAAGAGCGCCATCAGCGAGAACGAATATCCGGCCAAGTACCGGACCTTCTATCCGATCAAGGTAAATCAGCAACGCCAGGTGGTTGAGGCGATCACCCAGTTCGGCAAGCGCTACAACATCGGTCTTGAGGTCGGCTCCAAACCGGAACTGGTCGTGGCCATCTCTTTTGCCGCCGGCACCAACACCCCGATCATCTGTAACGGTTACAAGGATGCCGAGTTCATCGAGACCGTGCTGTACGCCACCAAGATCGGTTTCGACATCACCATCGTGGTGGAAAAGCTGTTCGAGCTGGAAAAGATCATCGCCCTGTCCAAGAAGATCGGCATCGTTCCGAAGCTGGGGATACGGGTCAAATTGTCCTCCAAGGGGACCGGCAAGTGGGCCACTTCCGGCGGCGAGGATGCCAAATTCGGCCTCAGGATCTCCGAGCTGATGACCGCCATCGAACTTCTGGAAGAGGAAGGGATGCTGGAGAGGCTGAAGCTGCTCCATTTCCATATCGGCAGCCAGATCACCAAGATCGACAAGATCAAGAACGCCCTGATCGAAGGGACCCGGATCTACGCCGAAATGCGCAAGATGGGGGTCGGGCTGGAATACGTCGATATCGGCGGCGGCCTGGGGGTCGACTACGACGGCACCAAGTCGAGCTATTTTTCCAGCGTCAACTACACCGTCGAAGAGTACGCCAACGACGTGGTCTACCAGATCAAGAACATCTGCGACGAGGCCGGGGTCGACTGCCCCAACATCATCTCCGAATCGGGCCGGGCCATTGTCGCGCACTACTCGGTGCTGATCACCAATGCCCTGGACACCAATACCCAGAGCCTGACCCCGGACTTCGAGGAGGTGCTGGAGACCACAGAGAAGCTCTCGCCAACCGTGCGCAAGCTGGTGGACATCTACAAGAGCATCGACCGCCATTCGCTGCGCGAGGACTACCACGACACCCTGCAGCTGATCCAGGAGGCTGTGAGCCTGTTCAACCTGGGGTATCTGAACCTGCAGGACCGTGCCGTTGCCGAATGGCTCTGTTCGAGGATATTCAAAAAGATCAACGGCATTCTGGAGAAGATCAAGCCGATACCGGACGAGCTGTCCAACTTCCAGCTCTCCCTGCGCCAGACCTACTTTGCCAACTTCTCGCTCTTCCAGTCGATCCCCGACTCCTGGGCAATCGATCAGCTCTTCCCGATCATGCCGATCCAGCGGCTCAACCAGAAGCCGGATGTCATGGCATCCATAGCCGATATCACCTGCGACTCGGACGGCGAGATCACCAGCTTCGTCGGCGAGAACGGCCGCTCCAAGTTCCTGCCGCTGCACAAGGTGCGCAAGAACGAGGATTACTATATCGGGTTCTTCCTCATCGGCGCCTACCAGGAGATCCTGGGAGACATGCACAACCTGTTCGGCGACACCAATGCCGTGCATATCACTTTCAACAAGAAGACCAACTACAAAATCGACACCGTAATCAACGGCGACGCGGTCTGGGAGAGCCTGAAGTACGTCCAGTACAAGGGACCGGAGATCCTGAAGCATGTCCGCGATACCCTGGAGAAGAGCGTCGCGCACCGCAAGGTCTCCATCGAGGAGAGCAGTCACTTCCTGGAACTACTGGACAAGACCCTGCTGGGCTACACCTATTTCGGAGAATAACCGTTATCCGCAAGAAAAAGGGGAACGGCCATGCCGCTCCCCTTTCAGTATCACCAATCCCTGCGCCCAACTTTACAACTCCCTGAGTAGCAGCTTATCGATCCCGAACCGGCTCGATTCATGGTTCCGGTAACATTAGATTTACATGAAATACTTTGTAATGTCGGGAATTATAACACTTTTAACGCATCACATGCCTGAAACTTTTTTTGCAGAGCCTCAGTTATTAAAATTCCCCCGTCATACCCCCTCCCCCAAAAGGGTCATTGCCATTTCATACACTCATAACAATTGGTTACATGAATAGTTATCCGGAATATAAGTAACGATTTGGAAGAGGATTTGTTTTACATCATTTTGGCTGCAAAAATATTGACACCCTTTTCTGATCGCATCCAGACAACCAATAACCGCAACACCCGGAATTTATTATCATTTTAAAATGTTGTTAAAAAGCGCTCGCTCTTGGCATCATACAATCCGGTTAAAGGTAAGCGCACAACAACTGTCGAATCTATTTACACTTTTTTCCTGAAACATACTTTGCACGCGTATAAACGTTGGATGACAGGTAGTGTCACTCTCAATACTGCCGCCAGTATCACCCGTCAGATCATTTCCTGGTTTTAAGTCGTAATTACCAGCCCTTTGGGAAACCATCCCCCGGTCACATGGTCACGACTGCCGGTGTTGTTGCTACTCGCCCAATTTCTCCCGATGCAACAAGCGTTTACTTCCTTCCAGTGGCATTGTCGACCAGACTTACAAATCCTGCCGCCATCCATACCAGACAGCCAAATATCGCATTTTATTCAATAATTCAAGCGTGTTACATCGTGGCACTCATATTGCTATATCTAATCAACACGATTTCGAGTGGCTATCACTTAACAGAGTTCAGGACAAAACTCGTCGGAACCTGAATCGACTAAAACGCAAGGGAGGATACAACAATGAGAAAGAATGGAAAAAGCAGAACCGTTATTTTGGGGAGTCTCGTTGCATTGGCAATCACGGCATTTGCACCGGCAGCCTTTGCCGTCAACCTCACGATCACAAACGATGTGCATCTGGGTACACCCGATCTTCCTGAATCTGGCTTTGCCATCACAGGGGCAGGACTGATACTCGGAGACATCGTAACCAGTGCGAATGTGGCTGCTTCGGCAACCGGCGCAACATCGCTGACCAGCAGTGATAGCCAGACTTCCCCGGCGGATCAGAGCGGGGCTTTCGCATCCGCTACCCTGTTGCCGGGAGACGTACTGGGGACGAACAGCGCAGCTGACGGCGTCGCGAACTGGATTGAATTGCAGAACTTCAATGTTGCGTCCTCGGCAACGTACATCAATGATGGTTTCCCCGGACTGGCAACAGCTTACAGCGACTACACCTACAGGCAGTATTTCACCGTTGATGCGGGCGCTTCGGTATCCTATCACTTCGATTTCGCTGCCGCCTTTGCCCTTCTCGACCCGGCCTCGCCTCTGGGTGAAACGGCATTCGGGAAATCATATTTCCAGTTCGCGCTAGTGAACACCGACAGTACCGGCAATGTTTTGAATTCCGTAACATATGACAAAACCCTGTTCAGCGACGGCTATTTTACCGGAGACCTTGCCATGAATTTTAGAGACGGGTTCGGCTACTGGCAGGCCTTCACCTTTGCTGAAACTGCAGCCACAGTACCCGAGCCGGGCACCTTCCTGCTCCTCGGTGCCGGCATGGCCGGCTTGATTGCCTACCGTCGTCGCCGGGCGGCCAGTCTTTCCTGAAACGATTCAGGGCATATCAACCGTTCAACAGCTAACCAGGCATAGCTGATAAGAGGAGGCACACAATGAGTACGAGATTCAGCAGAAGGAGATTTCTCCAGATAAGTGGTTTGGCTGCCGGCGCCAGCATGCTGCCGATGCCGGTCAAGTGGCTCGGAAGCGGAAACGCCATGGCATTCTATCAATCATCGGGGATTCCGCTGTTCAAGACCCCTTTCCGGATTACTGAAATACCGATCAGCGCACCAGACTTGACCAAAGCTCCGGTTACCGGCGTAACACATTATACGATCAGCATTCAGGAATTCCAGGACCAGATCATCCCGACCGGGTATGGTTACGACAAAACCACCTTTTGGGGCTATGATCCGGCCAACACCGTCCAGGAGGCTCTCGGGCTTGCCAAACCGCCGGCAACGCACCTCGGCGGCATCATACTTGCCAATCGTGGGGAGCCGGTCCAGATCACGTTCCGCAACAAACTGGACAAGACCTACAATGGTCAGCCGCTGACCAAACATATCATCCCCAATGACATTACCATCGGTGGTGCCAGTCTGGGTGTAAACCGGACATGCACACACCTCCACGGCGGCTACATCCCATGGATCAGTGACGGCGGCCCGTTCGACTGGTGGAAACCGGACGGAACCCACGGCCTCAGCTTCAGAAATAACGAAACTCTCAACCCCGGCGCAGCCGCCGGTGAAGCCGAATTCTACTACGGCAACAACCAGAGCGCCCGGTTCATCTGGTACCATGACCATGCCTATGGTGTTACGCGCATCCATGCCTATGCAGGCATTGCATCGGCCTATTTTATCAGGGACAACTTCGAGGCGAATCTGATCGCAAATGCCGGCCTGCCGCCGTACGTCGAGTCCTCGGCAAAAGCCGGTACTGAGATTCAGGAAATCCCGCTGGTATTTCAGGACAAGATCTTTGTCGGCAAGAACATCAACCTGCTGGATCCGTCGTGGAAAAATATCGTCTCCCCAAGCGCCCAGGGTCCAGGCAGCCTCTGGTATCCGCACCTTTACGAGTCCAACCGCTGGCGTAAGACCTACAGCACCAAACCGCTCCCCAATCCGTCGATCGTGGCCGAGATGTTCGGAGATACCATGCTGGTCAACGGCACCGTATATCCGGAAATTCAGGTCCAGCCGCGCCGTTACCGGCTGCGGATGCTCAACGCCTGTAACGCCCGGTTCCTGAACCTGCAGCTCTATCTTGATGACGGATCTCCTGACGGCATCACCCTTAATGCCGCCGGCATCCCGACCAACGCGCCGTTCCTCAATGCCGCGTTGAAAGACGCTCTCAATCCAAATGGAAAGCCGGCGGTGCTGCAGATTGCTACCGAAGGCGGCTTCCTCTCACAAGCTGCCGAAGTGCCGATGAACGTGCCGTTTTCCCTGAATTCGGCCATCAACCTGCTCAATCCGGTCGGCCAGGGGAGCCTCATCGTCGGATGTGCCGAACGGCACGACCTGATAGTTGACTTCTCCGCCGCTGCCGGCCAGAAAGTCGTCCTTTACAACGATGCCCCGGCGCCGTTCCCCGGTGGCGACCCGCGCAACGACTACTTCCCGGGGTTGGCCAACGGCAACCCGGTAAACAGCAAGACCGCGAAGGGCTTTGGCCCCAATACCCGCGTGCTGATGCGTTTCAACGTGTCGAAACCGCTCTCATTGCCGGCCGACTCTCCACTTGCCATCACCAACGGCACCAAGTTCGAAACAATGCCTGCGGTTGGCGGCCACACCTGGAACGACCCGCTAGTCGTCCCGAACAACGCGGCCGGCGTTCCCGACCTTACCCTGCTCCCGGCTCTAACCAATCCGGACGGGAGCCCGATCAAGATCCGCCGTCTGAGCCTGAACGAAAACTTCGACGCTTGGGGCCGCTTGCAGCAACAGGTCGGCACGGATGCTCTACAGCCTAATGGCGGGTATGGTCAGGCGTATGAAAACCAGGCCACAGAAGTAATCAACCTGAACGGCAAGCCGAGCGTGCGGGAGATCTGGCAGATTGCCAACCTTACTGCCGACGTTCACCCGATGCACTTCCACCTGGTGAATGTCCAGATCCTGAAACGACAGCCGGTAAATGTTCTGACTCCGTTCGCTACACTTTTAAATACAGGCAATTACTTTACGGACAACTTTGATCGCTTCAACTTCACCGGAGAACCGGCACGAGCGCCAGATCCCAACGAGTCGGGATGGAAAGAGACCTGCAGAATGAACCCCGGCGAAGTGATCACGGTCATCATGGAAATCTCTTTGCCGGCGATCACGAAAGCCGACGGCAGCGTGGTTCCCACACCGCCGAGCCTGCGGACCGGCGACCATGAATATGCATGGCACTGCCACATCCTCGAACACGAGGAACACGACATGATGCGGCCGTTGGTAGTCAAGGCGTAACCCGCCCGACTAATCAAGCAGTTCCTGCTGCAGCAAAGCCCCGTGGGAACGCCACGGGGCTTTGTCATGTCAGGATAGACAAGTCCGGCGAATTTTACTTTCATCTTTTTCAGGTATAATGACAATTAACGCTGATGAATGCAAAGACTGGAGACTTGGAGAATATCATGAAAACAGCTCTCGTAGCATGCGCACTCATTATTGCCGGTTCGACCTCTTATGCAGCCAATCTGGCTCCTTGGGACAAATTGCCGGTTGATACGAAAGAGATCATTATCAAACAATATATCAATGGCTACCTTGCCGGCATGAATTCAGGAGTTTCCGAAGGAATCAAGAGCACCATCAACTACACCAAGACAACCGGCAGCAACACTTATATCGATAACAAGACCAATATCTATACTGAGTGCAGCAATATTATAAACAGCAACATTGACAGGATATATGACGACACACGCGGGTGGCAGCAAATCCAGAACAAGGGCGTAAATTTTTATATCAATGAAATGACAGCGTTTTTAAAAAAATACCCGCTCTGCAACAAGACTGCTGTTACAGATCTTGTGGAATTACTTACGCCTGTCTGGTTGAACGTTGAGACGAATACCACTTATGATGACATTGGCCGGGGATGTGCCAAATAACCGGGCGAGGCATAACCGGTGACTGCTGAACTCCCTCAAACTCCCGACTAGGAAATGCCATGAAAACCCGCACCGTTATCATTTTTGTTGCAGTCTGCGCCTTTCTGGCTTTCCTGGCCGGCGCATGGGTCAGCTTCCAGACGCGGCCCCAGAAATCATCCGCTTCCCGCAAGATCCTCTACTATATCGATCCGATGCACCCTTCCTACAAGTCCGACAAGCCCGGCATTGCGCCCGATTGCGGCATGCAGCTGGAGCCGGTCTATGACAACGGGTCAGTTGGCGGTGGCACGTCTTCCGGAGCAATCCCTCCGGGAAATGTCCAGGTCAGCCCGGAAAAACAGCAGGCAATCGGGGTAATTGTGGCAGCGGTTGAGCGATCAGGCGGAACCCATTTTCTTCGGGTTCCGGGACGCGTCTTCCCTGACGAGCGAAAGGTGTACCGTTTGACCGCTTCGGTTTCCGGCTGGGTGCAGCGCATCGGTAAGGCAACCACCGGCGACAGGGTCGGCAAGAACGAAACGCTGCTCTCGTTCTACGCCCCTGATTTTCTTGCCGCTGTCCAGTCCTACATATTTGCCCTTGGCTCTCTCGATCGTTCCATGGCAGCCCAGGGGAAAAATTCGGTCAATCAGATGGACGTCAATAACATGAGCCTGCACAACTATCGTAACACCTTGCGGAATCTGGGGATGAGCGATCTGCAGATCGACGAAATAGCGAAGACCCGCCAGCCGACCGAGAATATCCGTGTCGCGGCTCCTGCTGAAGGACTCGTCATTGCCCGCAATGTATACCCGGGCCTGAAATTCGAAGCAGGAACGGAATTTTTCCGGATTGCCGACCTCTCAAAGGTCTGGGTATTGGCCGACACTTACGGAAGCGAGGCGGACAAGCTGGTGCCAGGCACACCGGTGAAGGTATCCATACCTAATCGAAACCGTAATTTCATGGCCAAAGTCAGCAATGTGCCGCCAATCTTCGACCCGGCCAGCCGGACCCTCAAGGTGCGGCTGGAACTCGACAATCCGGGCTACCTGCTCCGGCCGGAAATGTACGTTGATGTCGAACTGCCAGTCACTTCCTCACCCATGCTCTCGGTGCCCAGCGAGGCACTGCTTGATTCCGGCTTGAAAAAGACGGTGTTCGTGGAAAAAAGTGCCGGGATCTTCGAACCGCGCGAGGTCGAGACCGGACAACACCTTGGCAACCGGGTCGAGATCGTTTCGGGGCTGAAGGAAGGGGAGCGGATAGCGATTTCCGGTACTTTCCTGCTGGATTCCGAGAGCCGGATGAAGGCCGCTGCGTCGGGAATATCGGGCACCCCCAGGCAGGACCCGGTCTGCAGCATGTATGTTGACGAAGCAAAGGCCCGCACCAAGGGGCTGGTGATTGAATCAGGCGGCAAGGCGCTCTACTTCTGTTCGGAAGAATGCCTGGGCAAATTCCGGAAGCCGGCCGGGCCAAAGCCGGCTTTGGTCAAGGCAAATTCCGGCGCCAAACCAACGACTCAGCCAAACAAGGCCATGGGGCATTCCGATCACACCACGCAGGATAAACAGCAAGCGGTATCCCCTGCAGCGGAATCGGACCACTCCGGACACGAGATGCACGGCGGAATAAAATGATCGAACGGATCATCGAATTCTCGGCCCGCAACCGGTTTCCTGTCCTGGTAGTGGCGATCCTGGCCGCGATCTGCGGCTGGTGGTCCATGCATCACCTTCCGGTCGACGCCATCCCCGACCTCTCCGACACGCAGGTAATCATCTACTCCCGCTGGGACCGCAGCCCTGACATCATCGAGGATCAGGTCACCTACCCGATCGTCTCGGCCATGACCGGCGCACCCAGGGTCAAGACGGTCCGGGGATTCTCGGACTTCGGTTATTCGTTCGTCTATGTCATTTTCGAGGAAGGTACCGACATCTACTGGGCCAGGTCACGGACCCAAGAATACCTGTCAGGAACCATCTCCCGACTGCCGCAGGGGGTAAAGACGGAACTCGGACCGGACGCCACCGGCCTCGGCTGGGTCTACCAGTATGCACTGGTCGATACCACCGGCTCCAGGAGCCTGGCCGATATCCGCTCGTACCAGGACTGGTACCTCCGCTACTATCTGAAGTCGGTCCCCGGAGTTGCCGAAGTCGCGCCAATCGGCGGCTTTAGCCGGCAGTATCAGGTCAATGTCGATCCGAACCGGCTCCAGCTGTACGGTCTGTCGATAAACAGGGTGGCCGATGCGGTCCGGACCGGCAACAGCGAAACCGGCGGCCGGCTGATCGAGTTCGGAGGCACCGAGTACATGGTGCGGGGGCGCGGCTATGCCCGATCCACAGAGGAGTTCGGCGCCATCGTCGTTTCGGTCAGCGATACCGGCACCCCGATCAGGGTCCGTGATCTCGGCACCGTGACTGTCGGCCCGGATATCCGGCGCGGCGTTGCCGACCTGAACGGCACCGGCGATGTGGTTTCCGGAATAGTGGTCATGCGCGAGGGAAGCAATGCCCTAGAGGTGATCGACCGGGTCAAGAAGAAGATCGCGGAGATCGGCCCGGGGCTCCCGGAAGGGTTAAAGATACTTCCGGTCTACGACCGGTCCGATCTGATCCTGCGAGCCATTGCCACGCTCAAATCGACCCTGCTCGAAGTAATCGTCACTGTCATGCTGGTGATCTTCCTGTTCCTCCGGCATCCGCCGAGCGCACTCATTCCTGCCATCACCATCCCGCTTGCCGTCCTGATCTCCTTCATACCGCTCAAGATGATGGGAGTTACGGCCAACATCATGTCCCTCGGCGGGATCGCCATTGCCATCGGCGCCCTGGTCGATGCCGCCATCGTCGTGGTGGAGCAGACCCACAAGAAGCTCGAAGCCTGGGAGGCAGGCGGACGGGTCGGCGACCAGCAGTACATTGTCATTGCCGCCATCAAGGAGGTCGGCGGGCCGAGCTTTTTTGCCCTGCTGGTGATTGCCGTGGCCTTTCTGCCGGTCTTTGCGCTGGAGGCGCAGGAAGGGAGGCTGTTCAAACCGCTCGCCTGCACCAAGACACTGGCCATGGCCGTTGCCGCTTTCCTGACCATAACCCTCGACCCGGCACTGCGGGTCATGCTCACCCATACCCGCCAGGTAAATATCCGTCCCCTCGTCATCGCCAGGATCATCAACAGATTCACCAACGCGCCGTTCAGGCCCGAGCAGGAACACCCGCTCAGCAGCTTCCTGATCCGCGTTTATGAACCGGTTGCCCGGTGGGGGCTGCGTAACGGCACCTTTGTCATCGCTGCCACACTGGCCGCCATGCTGGCCACGATACCGGTTGCCATGCGGCTTGGCAGCGAATTCATGCCGCAGCTCGACGAGGGAACCCTCTTCTACATGCCGACCACCATGCCCGGGATTTCCGTGGGCGAGGCCCAGAAACTCCTCGGGATCACCGACCGGATCATTGCCCGGTTCCCGGAAGTGGAGCGGGTGCTCGGCAAGGCCGGCCGTGCCGAGACCTCGACCGATCCGGCGCCGCTCTCGATGCTGGAAACAATCATTACGCTCAAGCCAAGGGATCAATGGCGGCCAAGGGAGACCTGGTATTCGGGCTGGGCGCCCGGCTGGCTCAAGCCGGTCCTGCGGCCCCTGACATCGGACCGGATCAGTCGTGACGAGCTGATTGCCGAAATGAACGAGGCGCTGAAGCTCCCCGGACTCTCCAACGCCTGGACCATGCCGATCAAAGGGCGGATCGACATGCTCACCACCGGCATCCGTACCCCGCTCGGGATCAAGATCAGCGGCGCCAACCTGACCGAGATCGAGCAGATCGGCACCCAGGTGGAAAGTATCCTGGGGAAGGTCAAAGGGACCCGCAGCGTGTTTGCGGAACGTACCGGCGGCGGTTATTTCCTCGACATCACCTGGAACCGGGATGAGCTGGCCCGGTACGGCCTCTCCATGGACGAGGCGCAGGGGGTGGTGCAAAGCGCCATCGGCGGGGACAACGTCACTACCGCCATCAAGGGGCGGGAGCGGTACTCGGTCAATGTCCGGTACCAGCGGGATTTCCGCAGCGACCTGCAGACGCTAAGGCGGGTGCTGGTCCCGGTTGAAGGGGGGAAACGCCAGGTGCCGCTGGGCGAACTGGCCGAAGTCGGCGTCACCAGCGGCCCATCAATGATCCGCAACGAAGACGGCCTGCTGACCGGTTACGTCTACATCGACCTGGCGGACCGCGATCCACAGGGGTATATCGATGATGCCGACCCCAGACTCCGCAAACAGATCGAACTGCCGCCCGGTTACACCTTCAGCTGGAGCGGCCAGTACGAGGCGATGCAGCGGGTCAAGGAGCGGATGAAACTGGTGGTTCCGGTCACCCTGGTGCTGATCATGGGGCTTCTCTGGCTCAATACCCGTTCGACCGCAAAGACCGCCATCGTCATGCTGGCAGTGCCGTTTTCCGCTATCGGCGCCTTTCTGTTCCTCTGGCTGCTCGGTTATCACATGAGCGTCGGGGTCTGGGTCGGCCTGATCGCGCTTCTGGGGGTCGATGCCGAGACCGGGGTGTTCATGCTGCTCTATCTCGACCTGGCCTATGATCATGCCAGGCGCGAGGGGCGGCTCCGCTCCCGCGCCGATCTGCATGAAGCGGTGATCGAGGGGGCAGTGAAAAGGATCCGCCCCAAGTTCATGACCACGGCAACCATGTTTCTCGGGCTCGTGCCGATCATGTGGTCCACCGGCACCGGCGCCGATGTCATGAAACATATCGCGGCGCCGATGATCGGCGGCATATTCACATCGTTCCTGCTCGAACTGTTGGTTTATCCGGTGATCTACGACAACTGGAAATGGCGGTCCGAGATCAGGGACCGGGGGGAAGACAGCGGATGAACCGCCTGAAAATCAAGATTATCCTCATAACGGCGGCAATGTTGACAGTGATCTGCGTAGCCCAGTCCTGGGGAGCGGTGAAGATCGGCATGACCCTCCCGGCCGGCCAGTTCCGGGATCTGCGCGGCAACTCCGTCCGGCTCCCCGCAGCAACCAGCGGCAGAATCACGGTCATCCTCTTATGGGCGCTCGGATGCAGTTCGTGCCGCGAGGATCTGCCGGCACTGGATGCGCTCTACCGGAAGCTTAAGCCCAGGGGGGTCGAGGTTGTGGGGATAAACATCGGCCAGGGGAAGAGTGATGTGGAGAAGTTTAGCCGAGAGGCCGGCATCAGCTACAGCCTGTTGCTGGACCCGGAGAAGAAAAGCGTAGCGCTCTACGATGCGGCCGGTATCCCGCGCACCATAATCCTGGACCGGAACGGCACGATCCGGTTCAAGATCATCGGCAGCACCCCGCCCGAGCTGATCAGAAAGTACGTCACCAGCCTGCTGGACAGCTGACAAAACTACTGCGGGGCCAATCTGCTGTGTTGCCGTGGCCGCTACCTTCTTTTTGCGTCGGCAAGAACCAGCAACGCCGGGAGAAAGACCAGGAAGGCGGCCACCACCGCGGTCATCCCGAGCGACATGACCGCGCCGATGCTGAAGACCCCCTGGTGCCGCGCCACCATCAGCGCCCCGAAACTGAAGAGGATCGTCAGGGCGTTCAGAAGTACCCCGACCCCGGCGCTGCTGGTCACGACCTGCAGCGGCGTCTCCCCCTCGTTGCGATACCGGTTGATGATGTAGATGGCCGAATCGACCCCTACCCCCAGCAGGAGCGGCATGACGATGATGTTGGCCACGTTGAACCTGATTCCGGCCAGCCACATCCCGCCGATCATCAGCAAGAGCCCGCTGAACAGCGGCAACAGCCCGAGCAGGGCAAACTTCACGCTCCGGAATGTGACCAGCAGGATGACCGCAATCCCGGCAAAGGCATAGCCGAACGCCCGCAAATACGCGTCCCGCAGGATGGTCATCGACTCGAAGACATTCACCGGCTCGCCGGTAACCCGGTGATAGACCGAACGGATCTGGGCGATGAATTCCGCCAGCGGCTCGCGGTCAAAGATCTCCTTTTTCGGCGCAATCTGTAGCAGCAGCTTGCCGGTCTTACCCACGAACCGGGCCTTCAGCTGCGGCGGCACATCGCTGTCAGTCAGCGGAGCTGCCTCCAGGCTCGACTTCAGCTCACCGATCTTGGCCGGGAACTGGCTGAACATGCTCCCCTGGAACTCCCGGAGCATACCCAGGGCATTGCGGTCCTTCTCCTTTTCCAGCGATCCGAAAAACTTGTCCAGGGTCTTCAGGAACGCGGCCACTGCCGGCGCTTCGCCAGCCTTGCGCCCTTCCAGCGCGTTCTTCAGCTTCTCGACCCGGTCGCGGAACCCCTCGAACACTGCCGGTAGCTCCATGACACTCAGGTTCTCGTCGTACGGCACCGGTTTCACCTCTGCCATCACCTTGCGCAGGGCCGCGATCTCGGCCAGCTTTGCCTCCTGGCCGTCCGGCACAAAGCTCAGAGCGCTCACCACGTGATCAACAGCCGGCAGCTTTTCCAGCCTGCGGGTCAGATCCAGAGCTTCGCTGCGGTCTTTGGCCATGGCCACGCCGAAATAACCGGAGTTCTCGCGGCTCCGCATCAGCTTGTAGGCGTAAGTGACCGAATCCAGCCCCTTGGCCTGCAGGTTCATCATGTTGTAATCGAACCCGGTCCGCATAAGCGGCAGGGCGCAGAGGAGCGAAAGCGCGACCGTGGCGGCAATGATCGGCCAGGGCCGGGAAAAGAGAGCGGCCAGCACCGGATGGGCAAAAGTTCCGAGGCTGCGTGTTGTTGCAGGCTTGGGTTTGCGCCACTTCGCCAGCAGCACCAGTATTGCCGGGAGCACGGTGAAGGTGCAGAGCACGCAGAAGACAATGCCGCCGGCGGCAATGATCCCCAGCTCCGCGATCCCCTTGAAATCGGTCATGGCAAAGGTGGCAAAGGCGAGCGCCACCGTGGCCCCGGCCATGATGATCGCCAGGATGTTCTTCGTGATCCCGCCATCAATCGCCTCGATATGCGGCAGCCCGGCCTTCAGCCCCTCCTGGTACCGGAGCACCACCTGGATGCCGTATTCGACCCCGAGGCCGATCAGCATCACGGCAAACGCCATGGAGAGAATATTGAGATGGCCGACCGCCAGGGTGGCGAAGCCAAGCGACAGGGAGATCGCCACCAGCAGGGAAACCATGGCGGCAATCACGTTCAGCACCCCGCGGAACGCGACCAGCAGGAGCAGCACCGTCAGGCCGAGGGAGAGAAAGGTGGAGGTCTCCATATCCTTCTGGCTGGTCGCCATCTCCTCGTATTCCAGCACCGGAACGCCGGTCAGCCCGGCCTGGACCCCCTTGAATTCCGGTTGTTTGAGGAGTTCGGTCAGCTCGGCACGGATCGCTTTGATCGCCTTTTCCGCCGGCACGAAGCTGGTTTCGTCCTTCACCGGCAGGATGGTGATCACCTGCTGCTTGCCGACGCTCTCCAGCATGGACGGCTTGCCACTAGCGCTCCCCTTCAGGAACGAATCCATGGACAGGGTGCTGTTCTTGCCGTCAAACCCCTTGAAGCCGGTATCGAGGCTCGCCAGCATGAAGGAGAGGCTCGCCAGCCTCTGCTTCGCCTCAGGGGAATCGGGCGCCAGGGCGAGATAGCTATCGATCTGCGTCGTGATGCTCGTGAACAGGGTCTGCACCGACGGTGCCGCAGCCAGGTCCTTCAGCACCGGTGCCGCCAGGGTCAGGGTCTTGCTCAGCCCCTGGATCTCTTCCAGCGGCATGAACAGCAGCCCGTTCTTCCTGAAGAACGGCAGCCCGCCGGGGTAGAAAACCTCCCGGTAGGCACTGGGCGTCTTGTTCAGCCGGCTGTACAGGGCATCGCCAAAGGCAAGCGACTGCGAGGCATCGCTGGACTCGATGACCACCACGATATCTTCCTGGTCGCCGAACTCGCCCCGGTAGGCGTAGTATTCCCGCTGGAACGGCGCATTGCTCGGCATCAGGGAATCGCGGCCGGTGAGGAAGGTCATGCTGCTCTTGGCGTACAGGAGCGACAGGACGGAAAGAAGAAGGGCGACCACGATGATCGCCCTGGGATAGGTTGATACGAAGGCAAAGAGCCTTCCGGGTGATGATGGCTTCAAGGTTATTGCTCTCTCTTGGTGGATTTAACGACAGGGCGGGGCTATTCTCCTACCAGGTACGGGAGTTGGAAATTGCCGGCAACTATGCCGGGGACGGTGATGTCCTCGTCCAGGGATTCCCAGCGCAGGGCATAACCGTTGAGACGCAGGGAAACCTCGGCCAGTTGCTCGTCAGTGGCTGAAGCAAGCAACTTGAATCGTGCCGCGGGAAAACCGATTATCCTGCCGTCGGTAAGTTCGACAAAAACAGTCCTTTTTTCCGTCCAGGCCCGGATGGCGGCGGCCTCGGTCAATTCATCTTTTCGTGCCGTGGAACTCATTCCATTTCTCCTTCAACAGGGCTGCGTGCTCATATACCAGTCTCTCAACAGTCCGCAGATCAGCCGGGGTAACGCCTTTGTTACGAACTATACCACAGCGGAGCCGCACATGAAACCGGTCTTTACCCACCATCCGTAACAACTCACGCTGCGGTTGAATCAAAGAACCCCCTGAACGCCTCGACAGCGCGGACAATGCCGGCTTGGTCGATATCCAGGTGGGTCACCAGCCTCATGACCCGCCCTCCCCTGACCAGCACCCCGCTCTGTTTCAGGTGGCTCTCCAGGGCCGCGGGATCGGCTGCTGTCAGCTTTACGAATACCATGTTGGTCCGGACCGGGGCGGTATCGACCTTCAGGCCGTCGATATCGGCTAACCCTTCGGCCAGGAGGGTTGCATTGTAATGGTCTTCGGCCAGCCGGTCGATATGGTGCTGCAGGGCATGAATCCCGGCAGCGGCCAGCATGCCGGCCTGGCGCATCCCGCCGCCGGCCATCTTCCGCCAGTGCCTGGCCTCGCGGATGAAATCCCTGCTGCCGCAGAGGATCGACCCGACCGGCGCGCCGAGCCCTTTGGAAAGGCAGACGTTGAGCGAATCTACCTGGCCGGCGATTGCCGAAACCGGTATACCCTGCGCTACCGAGGCGTTGAAGAGCCGCGCCCCGTCCATATGGAGCGCCAGACCGTGCCTGAGCGCCAGGGAGCGGATTTCCGGAAGATATGCCATCGGCAGCGGCTTGCCGGCCTGGGTATTCTCCAGGCAGATCAGCCGGGTCCGGGCGTAGTGGTCGTCAACCGGCTTGATGACTGCTTCCACTTTGGCAACGGCCAGGGTGCCGTCCGGCTCGAACTCCACCGGCTGGGGCTGAATGCTGCCGAAAACCGCGGCGCCACCCGCCTCCCAGCGATAGCAGTGGGCCATGGCACCGGCAATGTACTCGTCCCCCCGCCGCAGTGGGCAAGCAGAGCAACCAGATTCCCCTGGGTGCCGCTGCTGACGAACAGGGCCGCCTCCTTACCGAGCATCTCGGCAGCCAGCCGTTCCAGCCGGTTGACCGTCGGGTCCTCGCCGAAGACGTCGTCACCAACCTCTGCCCCGGCCATGGCCGAGCGCATGGCCGCAGTCGGCCGGGTTACGGTATCGCTACGGAGATCTACCGGTTTCACGTGCCGCTCACGTCCAGAGATGAGATCAACAACGACGGCGAGGCGATGGAGCCGTAAAAGCGGAGATCGTCACCCACGGCATCGACCTTGGCGAACAGGTCCATGATATTGCCGGAAATGGCGATCCCCTTGACCGGACTGGTCACTTTGCCGTTCTCGATCAGGAAACCGCTGGCGCCGACCGAGAAATCGCCGGAGATTGCATTGGCGGTGTGCATGCCGATGACATCCACCAGCAGGATGCCGCGGGTTATGCCGGTCAGCAGTTCGCTCGCCGGAGCCGGTCCGTTTTCGATGTAGAAGTTGCTGACCCCCATGTGCGGCGCCCCTTTGACCCCGCCGCGGCTGGCATTGCCGGTGGAGGCGCAGCCGTCCTTGCGGGCGCAGTAGCTGTCGTACAGATACCCCAGCAGCTGGCCGTTCTCGACCAGCAAGGTATCCTGCGACGCCACCCCTTCGCCGTCGAACGGCGTGGTAGCCATGCCGCCATCGAGGATGCCGTTGTCGCGTATCCGGAAGATCGGTGAAAAGAGCCGCTCCCCCAGCTTGGCGGCCAGCATCGACCGCCCTTTCTGGACGTTCTCGGCTACGAAAGACGGCGCCAGCACGCCGAGGATCTCGCCGGCAACATGGCTGTCCAACACTGCCGGGCAGCGCATGGTGGGGATGGTGCCGGCCCCGAGCAGGGCCGTGGCCTTGCGGGCGGCCTCAACGGCAATGGCTTCGATGTCCACCCCGTCGAACCGGCTGCTGAACCCGAAGTCCCATCCCATCTGGGAATCGCCGTCGGCCTCGGCAATGACCGCAATGCTGGAAGATACCGAGGTGCCGCGGTACTCTCCGGACACGCCGAGGAAATTGCGGATGGCGACCGCATAGTCGGATTCGCCGTAGCTGCTCTTGCGGACCCGCTTCAATCGGGAATCGCTAGCCAGGGTCAGCCGCTCCAGATCCATCCCCCGGGCAATCTTCGCCTCCTCGGGAACCGTTTCCAGGGTTGAGTCGAACAGCCCCTCCAGCCTGGGAATCGGCATGGCCTGCGGCAGGCCGTTGAACCGGTCCGGGGTCTGGGTAGCGGCGCCGACCAGGGCGTTGTCGATCATCCGCACGAGATCGGCCTGCTCCATGCTGGTCGAAAACGAGAACCCGAGCCCCTCCCCCTGCAGCAGCCTGACACTGACCCCGACCGGCTCGGAACAGCGGAAGGTATCGACCTTCTGGTCCTTGACCTCGATCGACAGGTTGCGCGACGCCCCGGCCATGATCTCCCACCCGTCCAGCGCACGCCCCTTGAGAAGCGTTTCGACATTGTCGATGATCTTTTGCAGCTCCATATATCCCTCGTTGCTCTCGCTTAATTGATTCAAACCGGCCCATCAGGGCTCTCCGGCTAAGAGACTATAGCCTTTCTTGACGGAATACTCAACCCCGGCAACCGGCACAAAATGCTCGGCAGAATCAGAAATCCAGCGGGCTTTTTGCTTCCTTGATCGTCCGCACCGGCACGCAGTGGGTGTAGATCATGGTCGTCTTCAGGCTGGAATGACCGAGCTTGGTCTGGATGGTGCTGTCATAAGGGCATGGCGGAAGAAGAGTAACCTGGCTGACGGTGACGTACCAAGTGGCCGCTTCCACGCAAATCAGGCGTTCAATTCAAAGAATCATCGCAATTCCTTAGAATTTTTAATTTAAGTTTTATCAAAAATTGCGTATAGTTGGCGAAATTTTTTTACCATGGGAACTCTGTGAAAACACGACTGACTCTGAAACCCGGACAACACGGCACCAAATCGCTATTGAAGAAATACGGCGATGCATTGGTTTGCGTGAGATTTCGTTATGATCCCGAAACCAAACAACGTCTGAAGACCGTAGAACTAGTCATTGAGCGAAGTGACTGGACTCCGCCCCCTCCGCGCTTTACAAACGACACGCTGGTGCCGTTGCGGATAAATGCCAAGGACATGGCAATCCGCAACAAGGCAAAAGCGGCCGGTGGGCGTTGGAATCCTGAAAAGCAGCTATGGTTTGTTAGCTACGGCAATGTGGTGGGTACTGCACTGGAAAAATATATAGATGTAGATGGGTTTGATAAGTAGGCTGAAGCCTTTACCATATAGATGTATATAGCACCACCCCATATATATGTAGATACTTCCATCTATATTTATATTGGTCGATATACATGTATATGGCACACGCTAACCGGTGATTAACGAGTTGGACATAAATCAAGCTATGCATAATTATCCAGAGCGAAAGATAATTCGATGTAACTATGACATCCCTGACGAGGGATGGAGATGCATTGAGGTTTTTCGTCAAAGAGCGGCCGATTTTATCGACGAAAGAAGTCGTCTTTTGGAGTCATAGCGGAGATTGATGGTCTCAGAAACAAGTTGAATATCTGTGCTCTTTACAGGAAAAACGTTGATTCCATTGCCACTGACCACAGAATCATCGCACCTCCCATCTCGTAGCAAAAGGGAAAGCAACAGCACTGATACAAAAAACAATTGGCGCATTACAACCCCCATCTTCAATGCATTTCACTGTTTATTTTTCGCTGCCCAACGGCTTGAGGGTAACCAGCGGCGGTTTTATTGCCGCCTGGTCTAACCGAGTGTTGTGTGCCTTAGTTGCATCCTTCGATATACTGCACTGAGTCGAACCGGCCAGATCTGAAACTTGTGATCTTTCCTTTTTCAGTCTCAAAAATGTACCCGAACCCAGGCTTAGTCTTTACGATAAGGTATTTCCCGTCTTTTCCAATATAGGGGTGTACCTGCTCATTCACTTTTCCAGGAAATGCTTTTTTCACCGCTTCTTCAGTGTCGCCGACGCGTACACCACCAACTGATGAGATTTTTCGTGATTCGATGTCTATTCGGGAAATTCGTTCTTCTTCAATCATGAATCCGATGTCGCCATACTTTCCGCCAGGGTAAACTTAGTAGCAAGCCTCGTTTCCTGAATCTGATGGTTCAGTCTCTTTTAGATTTATTCCTGATTTTGCTGAAGCCTCGTTAACCGTCATTCCAACCGTTATGGGGCCTATGCGATCAACCTGCAACTGGTACTTTTCTAGTTTTTTCAGATCAACGGCAAAGACAAGGTTGGTGGCAAAAAGTAGGCTCGCGATGACAATGGCAAAGATTTGCATTTCATTCCTTTTCATTGCACAACGTCGTGGGGGCGCAGCGGCGGAGCGTCAGCGGAGCCCGTCTGCCGCCGCCTTGTTAGCTGTTATTCTCTATGACATGCCGAAGCTCTTCTGCCCACTTCTTCACAAAAAAGCCACATGCTTCAGTCTCATTCTTGAACTTGCGCTTATCATTTCCAGGATAATAGCCAACTATCCAGGATTTGCTCCGAATGAAGCCACCTTCTTGCTCTTGGATGTACCAGCCTTTGCCGGAACGGTTGTCTACAGATTCAATCAGCCATGGTTCAATAAGTTCTCGATGGACTTTGAAGAATTCGGTTAGATGCTCTTCGGTAATCTGCGAGTAGTTTTCTAAATATCCGGACTCCTTACTATCTGTATGTTCGCACTTCAGAATATCCGACAACCTCTTGCCTGAAACCTCGTCAATTATGGAAAACATAGGAAGCCACTTTGGCATTTCGGGCCTGAGATGAATCACGGTCTGCCATGTTCCAGACCGGCCGGTAGGAAGGATGAGAATAAATATGGTTACGATAAAATCTTCATGTTTTCCGCTATAGATGTCTCCGATTGTCGGGAAATTGAACCGCGATCCGTCGAACATTGATTGCAGGCACGAGCACGATGTTTTATTCAGATAACCCAGTCATATACTGATAACCAATGTGAAAGTTGATAATGTTTGCCCCTTTTCTCAGCTGGTTGCTCATTTATAGAGAACGCTCCAAGATCTGAAAAATATACCCATTTCTGGCCATTCCAAACAGTAGGTGTTCCTGTTTTTCCGTCCGCGCTGATTTCTAAACCTAGCCAATCGAAAATATTTTTTCCGAGAGCCTTAGTTTTCTGATCCTTGCCTGCTATCCCGTTGATATGAACACCAAGCACACGATTTCCTCGCTCTATGCTTTTCATAATTTCATATCGAACCCATCGACGAGCGTATGTTTCAGTTCCAATAAAGGCATTCTCTGCCTGGCATGTTGACGTTACCTTGAATTTCCAGAATTTCGGCCCTGATACAGTTCTGCAAATCGGCTTTCCTTTTGATCAATCACTGGCAGAAGCAGACGAAGAAGAATCTCCCCCTGATCCCGGTTTTGTTACCTATGTTGACGGCACTAAGGTGCCGGTAGTGTACAAAAAAGGCATTCAAAACCCAGACCTTAAAGATCTGCATTATCCCCATGTTTTCACGTCTGAAATTGCTTTCAAGAGCGGTGAAAAGAAATCGATACGTCATACCTACAACGTAGGCGGCACAGTCGACTCGATGGGAGGAATGGATTTCAGGTATATCTTAAAAACAGGAGCCCTCTGGAAGGGCGTTATAGAGCGGGTCGACGTCTTCCTTTCAACGCCGGCACGGGATATGGCAGACCTTCAGTGCATAAGTCCTGCACCGCAAAAGGTAGAGAGAAAGGGTAATGACATCACCCTTTCATGGACCATGTTAAATCTGAAACCGGAAGCAGATATAGTTTTTCAGAGGTTTTTCACAGAGTTATCGAGAATGAGTCCAGACCAGTTGTTTGAAGAAGTCCTTGGAAACAATAAGTCAGGTTTTTCAGTTAGTAATGCATGCATGTCGGAATATTTTAGAAACAGGGTGCTTGCAACCTACGGTTATCCTTTTGCCGGTCCGTATGAACATGCTCTGTTCTATGGCAGCGGTCAATTTAAGGAAAACCCGCAATTTTCATGGAACAAGGTAACGGAAAAGCATCGATCACTTCTCAATTTTTTAAATGACAACAGTAAGCAGCGAATAACAATCCCAAAACCATGGTATCGGTCCAACGTGTACATAGGAGCAGGAGCAGCTCTAGTAGTTTTGCTACTTACGGTTCTGTTCTGGTTAAGGCGGAATAAGCAGAAGTAAGAGTGCCCAACCCGCGGCGGCACGCGGTCTTCGCTACGCTCGCCGGTGCGCCTTGTGACGTTGTGCAAAAAAGAAATTTAAGGAAAATATGCCGCAGGAGCAAAAGCAATATGACTTCTAAAGAATCTAAGCAATTAAAGATTGCTGCCGGTTTGGTGATAATAGGAGTTTTTGCAAATGCATTTAATCGGATGCCATTGCACAACGTATTTAAAGCGTTTGCATACTCTCGACCGCTTCTCTGCTCGATGGAATCGTTTCTCTTGGTTTGGCCTTCTTCCAGTATCGGATACTGGCGCGCTTGGTAAATTGCCAGAATCATTTCAGGTAAAAATCCTTATTCCTGCACTGGAGGCTATTCTCATCGAAGCACTTGAACCACGTCAGAATCGAAAACGGGGTGACGACTTATCAGCAGTTGAGTACATCCAGAAAGAAGATCCAGAGATACAAAAAAAGAGGGTAAAGCAAACTGTCGAGGCCGCTCTGAGTAAGCTGTAATAATGATATTAAGCTGATTGTTTGCGGTGAATATATTGATCCGCAGCCTGGGCCAGCAGGCCGGAACGAGTCATATGGTATTGCTCGGCATAACGGTCGATCTCATGCAAAAGATTTTCCGGCATGGTGATATTGACTCGCTTCGCTTTAACTTTGAGTTTGGCAAGATCAATGTCTACCAAGAGCCAGACCCCACCTTGATATTCGGGGTTCGCAGCCAATTGTTCCAATGATGTTGGTGCCGGTACAGGTATATCCTCGCCTTCAAAATAGACTTCTGCAGCCTCTTGGATCATGTGTGGTAAATCCTCCCACTCATCGGCGGCAGAGAAGCAGCCGGGAAAGTCGGGGATAGTTACACCATGGGCGTATTTATCGTCTCCAATATGAACATAAGCGGGGTATAACATTTTACCTCCATTCCCAACCTGCTTGACGATAAATGTTCCGCAAGGTTCCGGTTGGGATGTCTTTACGTGGATGTGGCACTACAACATGACCAGCTTTTGACGGGTGCTTGAATTTCTGGTGGTCGCCTTTGCCACCGGCACTATACCAGCCCTCATTTTCAAGTCGCCTGATAATCTCTTTGCTGGTCATGAGTAATTTTATACACATTGATACACACTGCGTCAATGGTAAAGTTAATCGAGATTTTCAACAAAGTGTAACACCAGCCAAGCTGGTGTACTCTCAGTTGAGACAAATCGAGATAAACAATCAACCCTTGACTATGTTTACGCCTAAATGTACCTTTATAAGTACAGATAAGGAGGTTGCCATGCCACACATATTGTCAATCATGGAAGCGCGAAAACAGCTTACGTCTCTACCAGAGACTCTTATCCACAACGGACAGCTTGATGTTCTGGAAATCACTCGCCGTGGCAAACCGGTCTTGGCTGTATTGCCGTGGGAATTGTACGAAGCGATTTCGGAGACGCTGGAAGTTATGGGAGACACGGAACTGATGCCCCAATTACGTCAGAGCATACAAGAGATGGATTCCGGCAAACTCATCTCCTGGGAGGACGCCAAACAGGAACTTGACCTGTGAAGTGGCAGATTCTGCTTACACCAACAGCATTGAAGCTTTTGTCAGATATTTCCGACCGACGCATCCGAGAGAAAATCGGAGCGGTGATTGATCGTCTGACTGAAGACCCAGAAAAGCAGGGCAAGACACTGCTGGGTGAATTGGCAGGATTTCGCAGCATAAGGGCTGTTGGAAAACGTTTCCGCATCATTTATCAGATTAGAGGTAACGATATTGTTGTAGTAATCGTTGCCATTGGTATTCGTCGTGATGGAGCCAAAGATGATATCTATAATCTGGCGAAGAAGCTTTTCAGATTGAGATTGTTAAGCGAGTAAAACAATTCCGGAATAAATGTTCCATTTGAGTGGATGGCCAGTTCACGCGCACGCATGAACTGCTCAATAGAGGAAAACTAGGGACTCCCCAGTGAATCAGTGGCGGCCTAGCGAAAAATCTGGGAGTATCCCTAGGTTATCGAGGAATGGGTGTCAATCGGATAACAACTGAAAGGAGCGTACAATGTTAAAGAAGTCATCTGTGGTGATAGTCTCTGCGGCTATTCTCGCGGTCAGCGTCTCTGCCTTGGCGATGAATAAAAGCGAAAAGGGAATAGAGGGAACGGTTACCAGCATCAAGGGAAACGTGGTTACGATCAAGGACAGCAAGGGAGGCGAGCTGTTATTGGAGGTCAGATCCACCGCCGGGCTCAAAGTCGGGTTACCCGCGTGGTGTGAAGAGGACTGCGGGCGCACTCTGAAGGTAGGGAGCACGGTGGTCAATGTCCAGAAGGTCATAAAGAAAAATCAAAGGGCCTGGGGCGACCCTCATGTCAAAGAGAAAATTGGCAAGTAGAAGTTGCGAGAGGCTTACATCCTGCGGAGAAATTATCGCGTATATGGGAAGAAAAGGACATCCGACTTCATGATATGTTCGATTACAACTTTTCCCACCAGGAAATCGAAGAGAGCGGCAGGAGGGCAATCTCCCCGGTCCATCAACGCCTTGAGATACTGGTATTCTTCCATAAGCTGACTGTGGAGCTGGGCGTGGAGTTCCAGTTCTGGATAGCCTGCCTGAGCCAAAATCCGCTCCTCGTCGGCGAAATGGCCTTTGATATGCGTAAAAAGCTCATCAAGCCGGCTGTTCATTTCGAGGGCGTCGGCTTGAGAAAGGCTCAGATCCAGAAGATTGTTCGACATATCGAAGAGAACGCGATGCTGCTTATCAATGAGGGCGTTTCCAGATGACCAGGAATCCTGCCACTCAATTTTGATCGCAGCCACTGGCAAATGATCGTTGAGCCCGAACGAGACCACGCGATTTCGCCCGGTGTTCTTGGCGCGGTACAATGCGTGATCGACTTGCAAAAACAGGTCGTTGCACCCGTCCTGCGGTCGCCACTGTGCTACGCCGAAGCTCGCGGTTACTGATCCGTCCCACTGAAATTGATGAGAAGCGATAGCCTGCCGAATTTTTTCCGCAATGATCACGGCGCCGGAGAGATCGGTGTGGGGAGCCATCAGGAGGAACTCCTCTCCGCCCCACCTGAACAAGTTGTCGGGTTCGCGGCACTGGGACTTGCATATGGATGCGACGCACTTCAATACCTCATCGCCCACTTGGTGCCCCCGCGTATCGTTGATCTGCTTGAAATGATCCAGATCAAACATTACCAGTGAAAGTGGAATCCCGTATCTCCCCGAACGCTTGATCTCAACGGCCAATTTCTCGTCAAGCATATGCCGGTTCAAAAGTCCGGTGAGCGCATCAGTCGTGGCCAGGTCTTGAAGCAACCGGTTTTGCCCCTTCAGCTGCGCGAGGATCATGGCGTTGTCTATTATCAGGATGACACCAGCCCAGAGAACCATATGGAACGCGGAAAACATCAGCGTATATGTATTCAGGATATTGTTGTCCATGAGCTGAGGCGTAGGACTGGTATTGTTTATGATCAGAATGACGCGGACGATGTGAAAGAGAATAAAGCTCAAGGCAACCGCAGTGCCAAAGCGGCGGATGGAAGCGGGCAAGGTTTGCGGCAATCTTCGCAGGCAAAGGATGAATTCCGTGGTGGCGATAATTATGAACACCGACGCGAACAGGGGCGGCAAGAAGAAGCGGACCGGTACAAGTATCGATACGGCGAGGATAGCTGACCATGCTATCTGGTATGCCCAAAAACGATGCGGCCAGGGGCGTTCAAAGCCGAGAGAGGTTCGCAATCCCCACGACATGCCAAGATGATAGAAAAGCAGCATGTGGTTGGAGATCAGGACGAGCAATAGGTTTTTCCCGCCCGCATAATACATCAGGAGCAACCCACCCGCCACTGCCGAGGAAAACGACAGCGCATAGATGGAAAGCCCCCGATCGCGGCGGAAAAGGGCCATAAATGCCACCAATAGGACGAGCGCTATTCCATTGACGGCGATGACAAATGAGAGCGTTTGCATATCCATGTCTGACATAGCCTTAACGTTCTGCGGTAATGACCATGGGGGGCAAAAGCCCATGGGTATCACGTTGAGCGAGTTATTACCTTCGCATGAGCGCCATATGCTTCTTGATCATTCGTCACATGGATATGTTGTTTTTCGGCCAGAAACCTGAAAACTGAAGATACCTCTGAAAAGACGACAAATTTAGCCGAAAAAACGATGCGTTAAGAAACACTACGAAAATGTGCCATCAACATAAGCAGCTGCGCTCTCCCACGTTGTCGCGACACGAAGTCGCTGATCGGTCTCAGGCCGTACCCATTTGACAAACCATCAGGCTTGGATATCCTTAACAATGTAAAATCATACGAAAATCCAAGGAAAATCGATAACCAGGCCCCTGTGAATTCCGTAATTCAGGAGCCGACAATGTGCAAGATGAGATCAACACGTTAACTGCAAGGGTTAAAGGATTGTTCCGAGGAGGGAAACATGAACTGTTTTGCATGCGACGGAGAGATCAAAGGCGGGTACAAGGTCATATATTGTGTACCCGAGCATCATACCAGGGAGGAGCTGAAGGAGTCCGGGGGGATCCTGGGCAAGTTGATTAACCGGGTCGGGGGCCCGGGAAAATTCGATATCAAAATAGAACAGGGAAGGCATGTCGGACGGCTCGACCGTTTTATCGGCGTTTCCCCGAAAACAAAGCAATATACGAGGTGGCGCGAGGTAAAGAAGCCCAAGGCAAGCAAGAAGGGGATCTTCGGTTCCATTTTCGGGGCGGATAACGTTTATGCGTGCTACCTGCACGTTACCTGTTACGCGATATATGCCGTTGCCAAGGAAGAAAAGCTGCTGACGAACAACTTCTTCCATGGCTTCACCCCTCCTGATGAACCTGATGCCGGGAACCTCAGAGAGGTCTAGCCCGGATCAGGCTACAACCAGATCCCAAACAGGAGGGAAAACCATGAACATGACCCGGCTTGCTCCCCGTTTGTTTTTTGCGATCATGATGACCACCGTGACATTCTGCTTCAATCCCATTATTGCGGCGGCGGGGCAAAACCCTGCCGGTCATGAATTCAGAGATCCATACAAAGGGGGCACGCGGCTTCCTGAGGGAGGGGGCGAGCCTGGCAAGGCGTATATGGCATTGATCGACGCTGTGTATTAAAAAAGATCATGCGCAGATCTGCAAATTGATAACCGATGGTGATGGCGAAGCCCTGGCCCAGTGCCTTAAGAACAAGGAGATGTCTCAAGGGGTCGTCTTTCTGTTGGGAAGCCCCAAGAGCCACAGAGTTGCAGACGGATCGATGAAAGGGGACGAGGCAACACTTGACGTCGCCTACAGCTGGGCAGATATGCCGGAATCATACGGATTTGTCGTCATGAAACAACTGAAGGGAAAGTGGTTTATTTCTTCATTCGGGGGCTCAGGCAGCACCGATATCGATGTCCAGGCGAGTGGAACCGTGGATCTCGGCGCACCGGTCACTCCAGCTCCATGAGCATGGCGATCTCATCGCAGTCGGGGAACTTAGCGCACTTGATGCAGTCGCCCCAGACCTTGTGCGGCAGTTCGGACTTGTCCACGATCCGGAACCCGAACCGGGCAAAGAAATCCGGCTTGTAGGTGAGGCAGAAGACCCGTTTCAGCCCGATCGCCCTGGCCTCGTCGATACAGGCCTGCACCACCTGCGTCCCTACCCCCTTGCGGCCCGCCTCCTCTGAGACTGCTACGGAACGCACCTCGGCCAGATCTTCCCAGACCACATGCAGTGCGGAGGCGCCGAGCAGCACGCCATCCTCCTCGACCACGTAGAAGTCGCGCATCGATTCATACAGCTCGGAAAGGGAACGGGACAGCATGTCACCCTTACCGGCATAATGGGCCAGCAGTTTCTGGATCGGTTTGATATCGCTAATTTGTGCCTTGCGCAGCATGAAGTTCGGCCTCCTTGATCAGTTCCCGGGCATGGCCCCTCGTAGTATCGGTAATACTGACGCCGCCGAGCATGCGGGCCATCTCGTTTACTCGTTCTTCCCCTTCCAGCAGGACCATCCTGGTGATAGTTCTGCCGCTCTCCTGGAGCTTTTCCACCCGGAAATGGCTGTCCGCAAATGCCGCCACCTGCGGCAGATGGGTGATGCAGAGCACCTGCTGGCCAACGGCCACATGCTTGAGCTTTCGGCCGACCTGTGCCGAAGTGGCGCCGCCGATGCCGGTGTCGACCTCGTCGAAAACGAGCGTCGGCACGTCGCTTTCCGGGTGAAGCTGTTTAAGCGCCAACATCAGGCGGGAAAGCTCACCGCCGGAAGCCACGCGGGCCAGGGGCCGCGGCGGCTCGCCCGGGTTGGGGGAAAACAGGAATTCGACCCGATCAAGGCCGGTCGGCCTCGGATCGGCCAACGGTTCCATGGCGACCTCGAACTGGGCGTTCGGCATGGAGAGTTCGGCAAGCTCACGCTTCATCGCCTCGGCCAGCCGTAGCGCTGCCGCCCGCCTTGCCTCAGAGAGCCGCAGACCGGCTTGCGTCATCTTACCGGAAAGCTCGGCCAGCCGCTCTTCCAGCCCGCCCCGCGCTTCCGCCGAATTCCGGAGCAATGCCAGCTCCTGCCCCACCTGCTCGCCATAGTCGAGGACCTCGGCCAGGGTAGCGCCGTATTTCCGCTTCAGCCGGCTGATCAGATCGAGCCGGTCATCAACCTGGGCCAGGCGGTCCGGATCGGACTCGATCCGGGCCGAATAATCGCGCAGGGCGAGCGCTACATCCTCCAGCCGCGCATAGGCGTCGTCCAGTGATTCGCGCAGCGGCACCAGGGCCGGGTCGAACGGTTCCGCGTCGCAAATGGCGGCAATGGTACGGCGCAACTGGCCCAAAAGCGCCCCTTCACCGGCATAAACCGTCTCGTAACCGCCGCGGCTGGCACTGAACAATTTGCCGCTATGGGTCAGGATCGTGCGCTCGGCCTCAAGCTCTTCCTCTTCGTCGCTCTGCAGCGACGCCTTGGTGATCTCATCCAGCTGGAAAGAGAGCAGGTCGATCCGGTGTTCCCGGTCCCGTTCCCCCTCTTCCAGAGCCTTCAGCTGGTCCGCTGTATGCCGGTATTCCGCATAGAGGGCGCTGAATTCGGCCCTGAGCGGGTCAGACCCGGCAAAGCCGTCCAGCATCAGGAGATGGTTTTCCGGCCGCAGCAGGGTCTGCGATTCGTGCTGGCCGTAGATATTGATCAGCCTCCGGGAGACCTCACCCAGGAGAGCCGCGGTGGAAAGGCTGCCGCCGATGAAGACCCGGTTCCTGCCGCTGGCCGCGACAACACGCTTGACCAGCAGTTCGCCGTTCGCCTCGATGCCGGCCTCGGCCAGCATGGCATCGAGATCCGGACTCTCCGAGAGGTCGAAAACCGCCTCCACCGTCGCCTCATCGGCCCCGGCCCGGATCAGCTCCGCCGAGGCGCGGCCGCCGAGCAGCAGCTCTACGGCATCGATGATGATCGACTTCCCAGCCCCGGTCTCGCCGGTCAGGATATTGAGCCCGGCCCCGAACGAGACATGCAGGGAATCGATGATGGCGATGTTCTTGATGTTAAGGTCGGTCAGCATAGTTTATTTGGATATACCATATTTGATTCGCGATCAAAAATGCCCGGATGCAAGGCGTCAAGGAGCGAGGAGTGAGGCGTACATCAGTACGCCGCAGCGACGAGCGACGCAGACAACACCGCAGATGGGTGTTTTTCATCGCGAATCATCTTTCGCCCCATTTGAGTTTGGTGCGTAACACCTCGAAAAAATCCCGCTTGTTTGACATGACGAGGTGCGAGTAGTGCCGGGCGCGGCGCACATGGATCAGGTCGCCGCTCTTCAGTTCCACCCCTACCTGGCCGTCCAGGGTCAGATAGACATCCTCGTCATCCAGGGAAGAGACCATGATGCTTACCAGGGAGTCGTTCCCAACGACGATGGGACGGTTGGTAAGGGTATGCGGGCAGATCGGCGTTATGGCAATGCAGTTGAGCGACGGATGGATTATCGCCCCGCCAGCCGACAACGAATAGCCGGTGGAGCCGGTCGGCGTCGAAATTATGAGACCGTCGGCCTTGAAAGTCGTCAGGTAGTGGCTGTCGACCCTGGTATCAAGGTCGACGATCCTGGCCAGGGCGCCCTTGTTGATCACCACGTCGTTCAGGACCTGATGGCAGGCGATCTCGGCCCCGCCCCGCTCAATCGTGCAATCGAGCATCATCCGCTCGGACAGCTTGAACTTACCCCGGAGGCAGTCGGAAAGCATCGGGTACAGCTCGGGCACGGTGATTTCGGTAAGGAAACCGAGGCTGCCGAGGTTGACCCCGAGAATCGGGATATTCCGGCCGCCGATCAGCCGGGCCGCGGAGATCAGGGTGCCGTCTCCCCCAAGCACCACCACCAGATCGGCAAGTTCCGGAAAACGGGCCGATTCGATCCCGTTGGGATAAAGCAGATGGCGCGCCAGGTGAGCCTCGACCAACGGCTCTACCCCCTGGGCGGAGAGCCACTCGATCAGTTCGCCGGCCACCCCCTGACAGCGGGGATCGTGGACTTTGGCAATAATGGCAACCCGTTTCATTCTTTCTCCCGTGCAAATAACACTTATGAAAAATTAATATCAGAGTTCATTTTTACTGTCCAATGGAAATTCCGGAGACAGAGGCTATAATGTATCCACCGGTCGCTTCATCTGCCTCAATTCAACAAGCAGAGGTCATCACATGTCGGAACTCCCGCAGGAGCCCATGGAATCAGCCGAACTCGACAGCATGATGCTGACGATCAAGTCATTTCTGGAACATCTGGAATACACCCTCGGTAAGGACAAGTATTCCGCTGTCAGATACGACATCTACAACGCCCTTGCCTATGCAGTGCGGGACCGGATGGTCGAACGGTGGCTGGACACGCAGCAGGCCTACTATAACAGCGACCAGAAGCGCGTCTACTATATCTCCATGGAGTTTCTGATGGGAAGGACCCTGGAGAACAGCCTGATAAACCTGGGGCTCTACGATGAGTTCAAAGAAGCGATGACCAACCTGGGGTACGATTTCGACATGATCGTGGACGACGAACAGGACGCCGGGCTCGGCAACGGCGGTCTGGGGAGACTGGCCGCCTGTTTTCTGGACTCCATGGCAACCATGTCGATACCGGCATACGGTTATGGCATCCGTTACGAATACGGCATCTTCCGCCAGAAGATTATCGATGGCGCGCAGGTGGAGCGCCCCGACAACTGGCTCCGTTATCGGAACCCCTGGGAAATGGACCGCCAGGAGCACCTGCACCCGGTAAAATTCTACGGAAGGGTGGTTACCACTACCAACCGCGAGGGGCGCACCGAGCAAAACTGGGTGGACACCGAAGAGGTCATGGCAATGGCCTATGACACCCCGATCCCCGGCTACCGGAACACGACGGTCAACACCATGCGGCTCTGGAGCGCCAAGTCGAGCCGCGAATTCGACCTGAAATTTTTCAACGAGGGAAACTACATCCGGGCAGTGGAAAAAAAGATGCTGTCCGAGAACATCTCCAAGGTCCTCTACCCTGCCGACAATGTCATCGAAGGAAAGGAGCTACGGTTCAAGCAGGAGTATTTTCTGGCCTCAGCCACTGTCCACGATGTCATCTACCGGTTCAAGAAGATGCACTCCGATCTGCGCCTGCTCCCCGACAAGGTCGCAATCCAGCTCAACGACACCCACCCCGCCCTGGCAATCCCGGAACTGATGCGGGTCCTCATCGACCTTGAGGGGCTCGAATGGGCGGATGCCTGGTCGATAACCAACCGCATCTTTGCCTACACCAACCACACCATTCTGCCCGAGGCGCTGGAAAAGTGGCCGATCTGGTTTTTCGAGCAGATCCTCCCCAGACACCTGCTGATCATCTACGAGATCAACAACCGGTTTCTGGAAGAGGTCCGGCTGCGGTTCCCGGGTGATACCGGCAAACTGGAGCGGATGTCGCTGATCGAAGAGAACTGGGAGCGGAAGGTCAGGATGGCGAATCTCTGCATCGTTGCCAGCCATTCGGTCAACGGCGTTGCCGCCCTTCATTCCGAGATCCTGAAAACAAACCTGTTCCGCGATTTTTTCGAGATGTACCCGGAGCGGTTCAACAACAAGACCAACGGCATCACCCAGCGCCGCTGGCTCAAGAAATCCAATCCGCTGCTGTCGGATCTTATCAGCGAAAAACTGGGTGAAGGGTGGATAACCGACCTGTATGAACTCCGGAATCTGATCCCCCTTGCCGAAGATCCGGACTTTGTCGGCCGATGGCAGGCGGTCAAAAAGACGAACAAGCAGCAGCTGGCGAGCTACATTGCCCGCCATAACTGTATCAAGGTGGACGAGGACTCGCTCTTCGACTGCCAGGTGAAGCGGATCCACGAATACAAGCGACAGCTGCTGAACGTGCTCCATATCATCACCATGTATAACCGGATCAAGGACAATCCGGATATCGACATCGTCCCCAGAACGTTCATATTCAGCGGCAAGGCAGCACCGTCGTATTACATCGCCAAGTTGATCATCAACCTGATCAACTGTGTCGGTCATGTCGTCAACAATGACCCGGATGTCAGGGACCGGCTCAAGGTTGTCTTCCTGGCCAATTACGGCGTATCGCTTGCAGAAAAGATCTTCCCGGCCGCCGACCTCTCCGAGCAGATCTCGACCGCCGGAACCGAGGCATCCGGGACCGGCAACATGAAATTCGCCCTCAACGGGGCACTCACCATCGGCACCCTGGACGGGGCCAACATCGAGATGATGGAGGAGATCGGCCGGGACAACATGTTCATTTTCGGGCTCACCACCCCGGAGGTGCAGGATCTCCGCACCAGGGGGTACAACCCGAGGGATTACTACCTCCGCAACCCGGAATTGAAAAAGGTGATCGACATGATCTCCGGTGGCGCCTTCTCGCCCGACAATCACGACCAGTTCAAACCGATTGCGGATTCGCTGCTCAACCAGGGCGACAACTACATGCTGCTCGCCGATTACAGTTCTTACGTCGCCTGCCAGGACCGGGTGAGCGACCTGTATCGCGACCGGCAGGCCTGGGCTGCCAAATCTATCATCAACACGGCCTGCATGGGGAAATTCTCCAGCGACCGGACCATCGCCGAATACGCCGAGGAGATCTGGGACGTCAAGACCCTGGCGGTTGAAGCCACGGTACAGCACTGCCTGCATGAAGGTCTTTGCATCGACCACAAGGACCGGACCAAGTGAACGGTGCCTGCTGAATGGATCTCTTTTCCTCTGCCACAGAAAATGACACCGTAAGAAACGCCCCGCTGGCCGAGCGGATGCGCCCCCGTACCCTGGATGAATACGTAGGACAGGAACACCTGCTCGGACCGGGCAAGATGCTCCGGAGCCTGATCGAATCCGACCAGGTGCCGTCTCTGATCCTCTGGGGGCCACCAGGTTCGGGCAAGACCACCCTTGCCAGGGTGATCGCCAACGCCACCAGTGCCCACTTCATCTTTTTCTCCGCAATCCTTACCGGTGTCAAGGAGATCCGCGAGGTCCTCAAGGAAGCCGAAGACGAGCTTAAGTACCATGCCAAACGGACCATCCTTTTTGTCGACGAGATCCACCGGTTCAACAAGGCGCAGCAGGACGCATTCCTGCCGTATGTGGAACGCGGCATCTTCACCATCATTGGTGCAACTACCGAAAATCCTTCATTCGAGGTGATCGCGCCGCTCCTGTCACGATGCAAGGTTCTGGTTCTCAATCCTCTCAGCGACGCCGAAATCGGTGCGATCCTCCGGCAGGCGCTTGGTGACCCGGAGCGGGGGCTCGGCGCTTCAGGGGTGACCGCAACCGATGAAGCGCTGGCGTTCATCGCCGCGCAGTCCGGCGGCGATGCCCGCATCGCGCTCAATACCCTGGAAACCGCTGCCCGCCTGGTCAAAAATGACGGCATTACCCTGGAAACCGCCCGCGAGGCGCTGCAGAAAAAGGCCCTGCTGTACGACAAGGGGGGGGAGGAACATTACAACGTCATCTCCGCGTTCATAAAGTCGATGCGGGGGAGCGATCCGGATGCGGCCCTGTATTGGCTGGCGCGGATGATCGAGGCCGGCGAGGACCCGATCTTCATACTGCGCCGGATGGTGATCCTGGCCAGCGAGGATATCGGCAATGCCGATCCGCGGGCACTCCAGGTGGCGGTTTCCGCATTGCAGGGGTTCCAACTGGTGGGGATGCCGGAGGGGCGGATCATTCTGGGGCAGGCGGTCACCTACCTGGCCACGGCGCCGAAATCCAACGCCTCCTATCTCGGGATAGACGCTGCGCTGGCCGAGGTCAGAAAGAGCGGCGCACTGCCGGTGCCGCTCCATGTCAGGAACGCTCCGACCAGTCTGATGAAGGAACTGGGGTATCACAAGGGGTACCGGTATGCGCATGACTTTCAGGAAGGGTATGCCTTGCAGGAGCATCTGCCGGACCAGCTGCACGGGAGAAGGTTTTACGAGCCGACCGGGCGTGGGTACGAAAAGAACATCAAGGAGAGGATGGCGTGGCTCAGGAGTCTCGGGGAAAATGCCACGGATGAAGAGTCTTCAGGCAAGCAAGACGCCCCGTCAGCACCGAAGAAGTAATTTCTTTCTTGACATGACGGACATTACGGTTTAATGAGAAGCATACTTGCACGAGCACTGAAGCAGCAACAGATATCGATACTACTCAACCATCCGCGAGGATGGGGCGGAAAGCCTATAGGGTCTCACCGAGACAGCCGGGTTGCCGAAATATCCACATTCGGCAGCCCGGCTTTTTTTATGAACTGAAGGGGGTGATAATCGAAATAGGGTAACTCGGTCTTATTGCACAAGAGATAAAGTCATTTTCACCTGATAGACGATAATACTTAACCATCCGCGAGGATGGGGCGGAAAGCCTACTGGGTCTCACCGAGACAGCCGGGTTGCCGAAATATCATAATTTTGGCCCCGGCTTATTTATTTCAGCACCGGGGCCACGGAGGGTCTATTCATGGTGAGTAACAACATCGGAATCAGAAATTGCTTGAAAAAAATAGCGCGGTCGGCAGGAGTAGCAACGCTCCTTTTGATGAGCAGCCTGGAATGCTCCGCCGCCACGGCAGAAGGGGAAAAACCCGGGTGCGATTATCAGGTCTACCTGGAGGCCCCGTCGGAAAAGGCCGAATACCTGGCCATGAGACAGGAAATGGAGCTTATTGCGCGGATCAGGATGGAGAATCTTGCCAAAGGTGAAAGTACCTGGACATTTGGATCATCAGACAACCCCAGAGAACTTGACGACAATTCCAAGGAGTGCATATCCTGCCATGAACAAAAGGGGCGTAATGCCGCCGACGACATCAAAGACAAGAATCATCCGGGGATGGCGGCCATTTCCGTAACCCACGCGATCGGGACCGATTACATCCGTGCCAGCTCGATAATCCCGAACCTGCGCAAGGCCAATGCGCTTCCGTCCAGCATGATTTTAATCAATGGGAAAATCGCCTGCGTAACCTGCCACAACCCGCTGAACGCCCAACGTTACAACCTGTCGGTTGCAGCTGCCAACGCTTCTCTCTGCTTCACGTGCCACATCCTGTGATGATGCCGGACAGGCTCTCTAAAACGGGAGCCTGTCCACCGTTTACCGGGCAAGTCATTTCGATGTCAGCAGTTCCAGCAGTTTCTCTTCGGGCATCGGTCTGAAAAAGTAGAACCCCTGGATCTCATCGCAATCACGAGCCTGGAGAAAGGCCAACTGCTCGGAGGTCTCCACCCCCTCGGCAATGATGAACAGGTTGAGACTTCGGGCCAGGGCAATGATCGCCTCCACTATCGCCCTGTCATCAGGGGTTTCGCAGACATCCTTGATGAACGACCGGTCGATTTTGACCCGGTCGATCGGGAAATTCTTGAGATATGCCAGAGAAGAGTAGCCGGTGCCAAAATCGTCGAGGGCGATCCCGACATCGAGTTCCTTGAGACTGAACAGGCTCTTCACGGTCGAATCCGCATTCTCCATCAGAGATGTCTCGGTAAGCTCCAGCTCCACCAGGTTGGGATTCACGCCGGTTTCCGCCAAAACCTTGGCCACCTGTTCCACAAAATTGGTCTGCCGGAACTGGATGCCGGAAACGTTCACCGAGATCCGCACCGGCCGGATTCCGGCCTCAGTCCATGCCTTGATCCTGCCGCAGGCGGTCCTGAGCACCCAATCCCCCAACGCGACGATCAGACCGGACTCTTCAGCCACCGGGATGAACGCGCCGGGCATGGTCCGGCCGAGTTCCGGATGATCCCATCTTACCAGGGCCTCGACGGCAACGACCATGCCGGTTTTGACATTTATGATCGGCTGGTACTCCAGATAAAACTCGTTCCGTTCGAGCGCCATCATAAGGTTGGTTTCCAGTGCCATCCGCTCATGCGCCTTGCGGTTCATCTCGGGGGAGAAGAAGTTGTACATGTTTCTCCCCCGCTCCTTTGCCGCATACATCGCCATGTCCGCGGAACTGAGAAGGGTCTGGCCGTTGAGCCCGTCGTCCGGGAATATCGTTATCCCGATACTGGCCGTTGTGGTGACGACCCTGGTACCCAGGTCGTACGGCATGGCAGCCTGTTCCAGAATGTGCTGGGCAACATGCGCCGCATTCAACTCCTCTCCCATGTAGGAAAGGAGGATGACGAACTCGTCACCCCCCAGCCGGGCAATGGTATCGGTGCTCCGGATACAGTCGCGCAGCCGGAGCGAAACCTGCACCAGCAGGAGATCGCCATAGGCATGCCCCATGGTGTCGTTGATGAACTTGAACCGGTCGAGGTCGATGAACATCAGGGCCAGCTTGCCGTTTTCCCTGGCCGAGCGCGCCAGGGCCTGATCGAGGCGGTCCTGCAGCAGCTGCCGGTTGGGGAGGCCGGTGAGGACATCGTAATAGGCTAGTCTCCTGATCTGTTCCTCAGACTTCTTCTTGTCCGTAACATCCTCTATCAGAGTGGCAAAACTGTCCCGGCCCGGGAAAAAGATCGAAATATTGAGCACCCTTGTTATCGACTCCAGCTGGTACTCGAACGAGAACGTTTCGGAACGCCCGGCAGCGGCAATGATATCCGGCAGATGGGCGTTGATCTTTTCCCCGAAAATCGCAGCGCCATCGCTCCCTATGGCATGGTCCCGCTTGACTCCCAGAATCAGTTCCGCCGCCGCATTCATGTCAATTACCGTGAAGGCAGCATTGCCCGGTTCGATCCTGTGCAGGGCAACCCCTTCGTTCATCGATTCATACAGCGAGCGGTAGCGGGCTTCGCTTTCCTGCATAGAAGAGTAGGCATTCCTGACTGCGCGCAGCGGGACCGTCCGGACCGTTATGAAGACAACGACTCCCAGGGCCATCGAGACCATGGCCAGGATCACGGTCTGGGAGAGAATCGGATACAGCGACCGGCAGATCTCCACCCTGCCGACCATCTGCCCGGCGTCGTAAATATCGTGGCTCATGCTGGCAATCGGGGGAAGGAGCCGGTCCACGCTTTCGGCAATCACATTTCCGGAGAGGTCGATAATCCGGCGCTGTTCCGGGATGTTCTGCAACGGGCGCAGTTCCAGCAGTTCGGCAAGGCGGACCTGTTCGAACTTCCACATACCCGGGTTGTCACTGACAATCCTGCTGATAGTTCTGGAACTGAGATCGGCCTGAGCATCGAGGCTCCCCAGCAGAAACTGATAAGAAACCGCAAAATGCCCCAACGGGATGATGATGGCGACAAATGCCGCAAATACGCCGGCAATGATTGAAGTAACCCGAACTATGGAGCGGGGGTTTTTCACTTTGCTCCCTTTACCGAAGGATCAAGAAGTACGCCGGACTTTTCCGCAATGGCCCGTCCCTTGGCCGAGTAGACAAATGCGAGGAATTTTGCCGCTGCCGCAGAGGTCCGGGAAGTTGTGATAAACCGTATCTCTTTGGCCAGGGGATAACTGCCGGCGGCAAGAGCCGTAGTGCTTGCCCTGGTTCCGTTAAAGGAGAGCGGGTTGAGCCTGGGTTTGGTCACCAGCATTGTGCTGAGAGAGGCAGCACCGAGCGCCCCGGATGTTTTCGCAACGGTTTCGACCAGATCGGGATCTGTAACGGCGATTACCATCCCTCTCCGCTTCGTGGCCGCGCTGACTGCGGCATCGAGGCCGCTGGACAGTCCCCGGATGATCTGCGTGTCAATATCCCCCTCGGGCCTGAGGATGAGTCGAAGCGGCTTGCCGTCGGGCCAGGTGATCGTATTCCCCTTATAGATATCTTTCAGCTCCTGCAAGGTGATGTTGTCCTTTTTCACATCCATGTTGGTCACGAACAGCAGCGGCGTTTTGCCGTATTCGCGGCCAACTGCTCCCTGGTGGGCCTCCTCGGGCTTCAGGGGCTTGCTGCTGACAACTATGTCCAGAACACCCGCCAGCAGGGCCTTGATAGCACCAGAGCTGCCAAGCGGCTTGGCCATCCGTATTTCGACCTTTGGATTAGCCTTCCGGTAGGCGGCGACAATAGGCGTCATCATGTCCAGCGCGCTCCCTGACCCGTTGATCCGAATGACATCCGCAGCTTCCGCGGTTCGGAACGCCCCGAAGATCAATATTACTGTCAGTATCGCTCTTATCACCGTCATATCAACCTCGTTATAAAGATTTTTTCATAACATATTTCATATCGGTATCTTAGTGGGAAAATTGAACGGTTGCAATCAGCGCGGTTGCCGGTAAAATCCTCATCAGGTTTGCATCCGTTTACAGGGGGGAAGAATGAAAAAGATCGGAATACTTACCAGCGGCGGCGACTGCTCGGGGATGAACGCCTGCATCAGGAGCGCGGTGCGGACCGCAATCCGGATGAATATCGATATTGTCGGTTTTCGCAAGGGATATCTGGGGCTCATGAAGGGGGACTGTATCCCTCTGGACACCAAGGCGGTCTCGGGCATCCTGCACCGTGGGGGAACATTCCTCCAGTCGGCCCGCTCTCTGGAATTCAAGACCCCCGAAGGACAGCAGCAGGCGCTTGACAACCTGAAGGCGCTCGAAGTGGACGGACTGGTGGTTCTCGGCGGCGACGGCTCGCTGACTGGAGCGCTGGCCCTGAGCAGGAAAGGGCTCCCGGTGGTCGGGATTCCTGCCAGCATCGATAACGACATCCCCTATACCGACATGTCCCTGGGTGTTGATACTGCCCTGAACAACATATTGTACGCAGTCGACTGCATCAAGGACACCGCCAGCTCCCATGCCCGGGCCTTCGTGATCGAGGTGATGGGGAGGCACTCGGGCTACCTGGCCAGCATTGCCGCCATAGCTACCGGCGCCGAGTTTGCCCTGGTCCCGGAAAGGGAATTCGACCTGTCCGATATCTGTCAGCAGTTGCGGGCCAGGTACGAAGAGGGGCGGGATAATGCCATCATCATCCTTGCCGAGGGGGCGGGCAAGGCCCAGGATATTGCCGACGCGGTCAAGGATGCCGTGGGGTTCGAGACGCGGGTTACGGTACTGGGACACTACCAGCGCGGCGGTGCACCGACGGTCTTCGACCGGCTCATTGCGAGCAGGTTCGGCAAAAAAGCGGTTGAGCTGCTGGTCGCGGGCCAGCACGGCATGATGGTCGGGCTTTCCTGCAACACCGTCCTGGCGGTGCCGATCGAGGACGTGATCAAGGGGGAAAAGCGCCCCCAGGACGAAATGCTGCGGCTGGCAGAGGTGTTGGGGATATAAGCGCCCCCTTACACCTTGCCCGTTCCCGATTGGAGACTCGCGGCATTTGATAGAGTCATGGCAAAAGCAATGGATCGGATTTTTCCTCACCTGGTGAGTTGCCTCGCTTCAGGACCTGGGACGACATCGGCAAACGATAGCTGAAGCCTTTACCGCAATCACAAGCTCAAGATCGAATTCAAGTTACCGGCTGATTGGGAAAAATGTCGATGCCCCTCCCACTCGTCCAGCCCCTACCCCCCTGCCACAACATTTGCATTATTTAATCTTGGTAGTATTCTACACATATAAGCCATACCTGCATATCCCCACCCATGGAGACTGTTTATGCCCCTCAAGCGTTACAGAGACTGGAACATCATGCCCAAGATCATGGCCATCCCGGTCGTTACGGCAATTGTGATTATGGTGTGCGTGGAGCTGCTGGCCATTCCGTTTATCGAAAATAAGATCCTGGAAGGAAACCAGAAAGCCATCCGGCACATTGTTGAACTGGGCATGGGCATCGTTGAGTGGCACGACGCAGAGGCCAGGTCCGGCAGGATGACCCTGGAAACCGCCCAGAAGAGTGCGGCAAGCAGCATATCAAGGATGCGGTATGAGCAGAAGGAGTACCTCTGGATCAACGACCCATCCACACCGATTCCCACGATGATCATGCATCCCACAGTGCCAAGCCTTGACGGAAGGAAGCTGGACGATCCGAGGTTCAACAAGGCAACGGGCATGTGTGAGGGGTTGACCGGCCCGTTCCGGAAACTGGACAACAAGAATCTGTTTGTCGCCTTCAACGAGGTCTGCTCACGTATGGGGCACGGTTTCGTAATCTACGAATGGCCGAAACCGCAAGCAAGCGGCGGTGTGACCAATGAGCCGTTCAAGAAGATTTCTTATGTGAAGCAGTACAAACCATGGGGGTGGGTCCTGGGCAGCGGCGTCTATGTGGACTACATCACGGAAGAAGTGGCTGCGGTCCGATGGCGGGTATACGGCGCCACCGCTGTCATGCTGCTGTTTATGCTTGCGCTGGCCGCATCCGTGGGAGTCGGCATCACCAGACCCCTGAATGCGGTTATCAAGCAACTGAAGGACATGACGGCCGGTCACGCAGACCTGACGCAACGTATCGAAACCTCGCGGCACGATGAATCGGGGGTCTTGGCGGGGGTCTTCAATGGCTTCCTCGACAACCTCCAACAGGTCATCGGAGCGATCCGCAACAGTGCCAGCAACGTGGCGCAAGCGTCGTTCGACATCAAGCAGCGCGCCGGAGAGATGGCACACAGCTCCGAGCAGGTCGCCGCAAACGCCGCAGCCATTGCCACTGCTGGCGAGGAGATGGCCGCCACCGCTACGGTCATCGCCAACAACTGCGTTTCAGCGGCGGATGCCTCCGAATTGACCACCACCTTTTCCAACGAGGGTGTCTCGGTGGTGCAGCACACGATCTCCGTCATGAATCAGATTTCCGAGCAGGTCCATGCCACGGCGGCCACGGTGGCTAACCTGGGGGCTAAGTCCGACCAGATCGGCGACATCATCGGCACCATCCAGGATATCGCCGACCAGACGAACCTTTTGGCCCTCAATGCAGCCATCGAGGCCGCACGTGCCGGGGAGCAGGGGCGGGGCTTCGCGGTGGTGGCCGACGAGGTGCGCGCCCTGGCGGAGCGAACTACCAAAGCCACCAAGGAGATAACCGCCATGATTACGGCCATCCGTGAGGAGACCTGTGAAGCGGTGGAGACCATGAACCAGGGGGTCCACCGGGTGGAGGAAGGTACCCAGGAGGCGTCACGGTCGGGGGCGTCGCTTGAGCAGATCCGCAGCCAGGTGGAACAGGTGACGAGCCAGATCAACCAGATTGCCACAGCAGCGGCAGAGCAAACCACCACGACAAATGAGATCAGTTCAAGCATTGAGTGCATCACGAATGAAGCCACCAAGGAATGCGGCCAGGCGGGCGGCATGGCAGACGCCGCCGCTCAACTCAACCGTCTGGCAGAGGAGATGATCAGTTCTGTCAACCGGTTCCAGACCATAATCAAATGGAACAACTGGATGACGGTCCAGGTTTCCAGTTTCGATGAAGCCCACAAGAAGCTGATCGGCATGATCGGCCAATTGAACGATGCCCTCCAGCACGGCAAGACGGAAGCGGTGATCCAGGAGATACTCCAGGCGCTGGCCGCTTACTGCAAGGAACACTTCGCCGAGGAGGAGCGTCTCATGGAGAAACACGGCTATCCCACGTTCCAGGAACACAAACAGGTGCACGACACCTTCATCAGCAAGGTGGGCGAGGTGATCCGGGACTATCACGAGCACAAGATATCCCCATCCCAGATCATGAACCTGCTCAGCGATTGGCTCATGACCCATATCCTCAAGACCGACAAGAAGTACGGCGACTTCTTCAACGCAAAGGGAGTTGCATAAGGTCCGCGCCGGCGTGGAGTCTTACGACACAGGCACCTGCAACTCATTGCCGGTGCCTGTCTTTTTTTCCGTGGAGCCAGACAACTTGCATGAAACAGATGTAAATCACACCAGCCATCAGGAAGATCCACAAGAGAGCCCAGCATGGCCAGTGAACCAGCAAAAATAACAGGGGATTTTGTCAGGCAGGTTACATCGCCGGGTGGCCGGAACCTTTCAGCTGGTTGAGGCGGGAAATAACGGCAAAATGCTTGTCGTTGAAGGCATACCCTTCCTTGCGGATAAAGGTGCGGGTGTAAAGGACGTCCTTGAACTGATCGAACATGAACAACCCCAGCAGGTTGGACGCATCCTGCTGGATGCAGACCCCGCCGAGCTCGGTCTCGACCCAGGCATGATCCACGATGCCGTCCGGATAATCCACTTCGCCGGTAACTACCCTGACCTCCTTTGCCGGCACTCCCATGGCACGGTAGAGGGTGCAGAGCAGCACTGCCTTGCCGATACAGCTGGCCTTGCCTTCGGCCAGGATCTCTCCGGCAGAAGCAGCCGGCAGAGATGCGTCATTGACGATCCGGTCGCGGACATAGGCATAGGCGTTTTCCGGGGTCTTCAGCTGGGCGGCAAGGCTCCGGATCCGCTTGTCCTTCGGGGTGATCAGGCCGGTAAGCGACGTGGGGTGATACACAATCATGTCGTGGAATGAAGCTTCGGAGGTTTTCTTGCGCTCAGCCGCGAAAAAACCGCAACAAAATGCCAGCGCAACTGCGATCAGGAGAATGAATCTTCTTTGCATAACCCCTCCGCCCGACCATGCCGTATATACATGGGGGCAGAGGGGATTATAGGCCTCTAAGAAAATTAAGGCAAGAGCTAATACGCTTTAATGAAGCTAACTATAGAAATGACAGGATATCGATATGACGGTCTATGCGGGCAACGGCCGGGAAACCGGCTTTGTAGGCGATAAATGGGACCCCGGCGGACTCCGCAGCCATGCGGTCCACCTCGGAGTCCCCCACGAACAGCGCCTCGTCAGGAGCGATGCCGTAATGGTCCAGCACCTTGAAAAGTGGCTCAGGATGCGGTTTCGGCCTGGAGACCTTGCTGGCGGTCATCACGCAGCCGAAATACCCGGTCAGGCCGAAAGATTCGAGCACCATGTCCATTGAGGTGGAGCGGTTGGTGCAGACCGCCAGCGCCACCTTTCCGCTCAGTTGATCGAGAGTCTCGCGAAACCCCTCTTCCATGATCATGAACGGCACCAGTTCCCGGTAATCAATGGCTGCCGCCGCTGCCACCGCAGCCATGAACTCGGCCGGTTCGGGAAAGAAATACGCAAGAACCTCCCTGTTGGCAAAGGTGTGCAGCACCCGCATATGCTCAGAATCCGCGGTGTCCAGGGGCTGGCGCCCCATGATCGCCATGATCCGCTGGTAAAACCTCAGGTTGGCGTCAAAGGAGTCGAACATTACCCCGTCGCAGTCGTAAATCACCGCTTTATAGGGCTTTGTGCTTATTCCACCCCTCATTTTTCATCCTTTGCACTGTTAAGCCATTCCTCCCACTCCAGGGGCAGGAGGTATTTCTTCCGGCTGTTGCACTCCTTGCAGGCAGGCACCAGGTTCCCGCGGCTGCTCGAGCCGCCGCGCGTAATCGGAACCACATGGTCCATGGTGAGTTCCTCTTTCGGAAAGCTCTCGCCGCACCAGTGACAGACCCCTTTGGCAATTATGTTCTGCCACCAGCGGGTTTTCCGCAGCTCGCGCGCCTTGTCCTTCTCCCGGCGGATATCCTGTTCGGTTACTTCGATTATGAATGGCACTTGAAAACCAACGGTACTGAGATATTTATTTCAATAGATTGCGTAGTTATCGGAAGACGCGAATATCTCGCGTAGCAGGAGGTTGTTCAGGTAATGACCGGTCTTGAACGCCTCGACCTTGCCCAGGATTCTATAGCCGCTGGTATAGAGATCGCCGATACAGTCGAGGATCTTGTGGTTTACCAGCTCCTTCTTGTAACGCAAGCCATCAGGATTTACGATGCTGTCCTCGCCGATAGCCACAGCATTGTCAAGGGACGCCCCCTTTGCCAGACCTGCTCTCTGGATCGCCTCAAGTTCTTCAAGGAAGCCAAAGGTGCGGGAGTTTATAATGGAAAAGGCGTTTTCAACATCCGTCACCCGCTTCTTCTGCTTACCAACAGGCTCCCGGAAATCAATGGACATGGTAATATCCAGGGTATTGAGCGGCTTGACCCGGATCCAGGCATCGTTATTGCGGACCTCCACCGGCTTCAGCACCTGGAGGTAAACCCCGGTTTCCGGAAATTCATACACCCCGGCACGCCACATCTCGTGGTAAAACTCCCAGGCCGAACCGTCCAGGATCGGGATTTCCGGACCGTCGATATAAATCAGGCAGTTGGTAACCCCGGCAAAATAAAAAGCCGCCATCAGATGCTCAATGGTGGCAATGGAAGCGCTTTCAGAGGCGATCTGCGTTGAGAGCCGGGTATCGGCAACATGGTCGTAGCGCGCCGGGATGAGGCTGCCATTGCTGACAAACGCGATCCCGGGCTCACGCCGCGGGAGGAATTCCAGCGTGACATCCTTCCCGCTGTGTAGCCCGATGCCGGTAATCTTGAAGATCCTGTTGATTGTCGTCTGGCGCTTTATCATGATGCTGTTTATGGCACAGAAGCAGCGGCGCGTCAAGGTGCCGGCGGCAAGAATTTATTACCGTGCCGGCAGTAGCCTGTCCGACTTTGCCCGTTATTGCAGCCTCAATCTCTGCTGTTATTTCGGCAGGTTCCCCTTCACAGGCTTTGCGGAAGAGATGTCGAATTGTGCCATAAGGTAGCAGATGTCAACATCGCCGCTGGCGCCGGCATCACGGAAAAAACCGCCGGTAAAGAAACGGTCGTAGGAAAGGATAACAGACAGGCTGTCCAGAACATTCCAGGTGAGCCGGTAATTCGTTTCCAGGCCAAGATTGCGGCTGAATCCTTCTTCAACGTTGTTGGCCTGATAATAGTGACCAGTGATTGCAAAGTTGAACCTCTTGGACAGGTCGACCCCCCAGCCAAGAGTATAAACCTGCAGGCCGCTGGCATGGTGATCTCCGGCATCAATTCCCGACAGGTCTCCCACAACGCTTATGTACTCAAGGAATGACGCATAATTGTTGGGATTACGGAATTCCCTGTTGAATCTGGAGCCATTAGCCGCGTCCCTGCTCCCGGAACCATAGGCGTAACTCAAAATAAACGTGTTCTTGAAGCCTTGTAATGCCGACTCGACATTCAAATCGAAATGGCCGCCATAAGCGCTGATTCTATCGTAGCCACCCGTATTTTCGTTGAATTGCAGGCCAGACTCGTAAACAGGTTCAAATTCGACTGAAATCGGCTCATTCCTGACCGTGAACCGGCTACCCCAGACATACAGCTTTTCACCGGATCTGTGATTTTCTGAGCCGGTATCCCGGAAAAAGTACGCTTCAATATCATTTCCAGATGACAAAGAATAGGTAGCATAGATTCCGGCCAGGTTTCCGTCGACTCCGTTGGATAACGGCTTCGCATACGAACCAGCAAGTAGATCGATTTTGATCGGATCAATCGGTTTGATCCGCAATTGCACGGCATCGAACGAGAGCCCGTCATTAAACTCATCATTGCCGAGAATGAAGCCGCTGCCGTAATTGAACTCCTGTCTGCCGAGTCTCACCGACAGGATTTCACTTCCCGGCCATCTGACATCAGCGAACCCCTGATAAAGGGAATATTTATCGGAGTCCTGGTTAGCGCCGCCGGCAAAGCCAAACCCCTGCCCTTCGACATGGAGATTAAAATAGTCGGTAGGGTGCCAATACAGATATGGCATTATCCGATAAATGAAGCGTCCTTCGCCATGATCACCCACAAAGGCTGCATCAGACAGAGAGAAGTTACCGGCAGCCTCCCCTCTGCCAAATCCGGACAAGCCGATTTTGTAGAGGAAAGCCGGCTCTTCCGATTCAGCCGGCAACATTTCAATCTCCTTGCCCGGCAAATGACTTCCAGCTGCCTGCTCCTGGATTGAATCTTCACCCGTCCCCGCCCACAATGGCGTTGAGAAGCAGCTTATTATGAAAAAACAGACCAAATGCCGGATAAAACAGTTCATTGATTCCCTCATTTTTAACCAGCACAAAGAAAGGAGATTGCCTTCTGGCTACCTCCCTCCATCAACCAGGCATGACCGTATTAAAACAATGGATGTTCAAAGGAAAGGTAAAGTAACCCTCCGTATTCGCCTTCCGAAGGGCCAACACCGATTGGCACTGAGAGCCCCGGAACAATCTGCAGACCTGACTTGCAGTTTATTGCGAAACGCACCCCGGGGTTGATAAAAAACGTGCTTTCGGTTGTCTTCATACCATTTACCCGGGATGTTTCCGTGCTGGTTCCGGCCGTTTCCAGCATCAGGTTAAAGTTCTCATTCATCAGGTAAATAAGACTGGCTCCATAGTTGAAACTGCGGACATTCGCCTTGTCACCGGCAGCATCCTTGGCGCGAGGGGTATAGGTCGCCCCCATGTTCCAATGGGTCACCAGTTTGTCGGAAAGCTCCACGCTCAGCGGCATGTTCACCTGGTATCCTACCGTGTCGGTGCCAAGTCCCTTTTTGTAATCGCCGGTTGGTAGAATGAGCGAAAAACGGGGAGCCAATGCAATTCTGTCCTGCATTATCGCTTGATAACGATAATTCAGAAGTACGTCGCCGATGCCTGTACCGTCCCCCTCATGCAGATGATTTACCGGGATGACATACGATAATTGATTCGCCTGTTTTGGAACGGGCCACTCCTGGGTGAATGAATACAGCCAGTCTTTGGATTTCTTCATGTACTGAAAGACCTGAATGTGTTGTATGACGCCGTCCTCCTGATTGTAAGCCTCTTCCAGCAAGAAAGAGTTGTCCTGAATCTTCTTCACCTCTTCCGCGAATCCGGGTTTGCTTGCGAGCAACAAGCCAGCGAGAATCAAACAGGGCAGCGCTTTAGACAACTTCATGAATCCCTCCTATGTGGTTAATTTAGCTTGGGCATCTAACTTTAATAAACATGTTGAAATCATCGGCGAAAACTACATGTAAAAGCGTAGCTGTCCCTCTAGTGCCGTAAATTGAAATTGATAATAATTATCAATTTACGGTTTGTCAATTTCTATTCTGCGCTCCAGACAAAGTGCAATAAAAAGGAGGCTTAAATCGCCCCCTTACGAATTAACCGATGATGGCACCGATAAAATGACCAGTACGCTCAGGTGAACGGCATAAACGGCCAGAAGTGACCAGGGAACTTTCTGCCGCTCGGATGCAACATTTTGTTTCGGGAAGAATCAGCAACCCTAAATCTCCCGGCCATTCAAGTTAAGCCTGATTGATTTGATCCCCTCATTGAAGCATGCGGCAGGGAGAGCTGCCGAACGCCGGGCACCGGATCTTAAATTATAGACCGGTTCAATACCGAGACTGTTGACGGACTTTGCATCAAGCTGGATATCTCTGGTTACGGCAATGCCGTCATCCGGGAGGCTGACGATCAGCCGGTGTTGACCGGCTGAGAGACGTAACCTCTTCCTGAAGGTGTACCTGATGCCAATGCCACTCTCCGGATCGCCGATACTGGAACCGGTAAGGTTTTCCTCCTTAAACTCCCCGGTTATGGGAAGCGCCTGGCCATCGATATTGATCAGCAGCCTGTAGTCCGGCGTACCGTGAGAATGCTCCGGATTGATCGGGCAATCAAATTCCCTGTGGGTTTTCAGGCTTGCAGACATGCTCAGCTCCGACTCCCCTGCCGCGACCGGCGTACTGTCACTGACCTCAATGAATACATCGCTACGGCTGCTTGTCGCTGCCTGCTTGCAGAGGCTGGTTGCGCAGCCTGCAAAAATCGGGATGCAGAGAGTAATTGCACAGAGCGTCATTACCTTTTTCATTTTCTTCTCCTTGTCCGATGTCGCAATATGTTTAACCAAAGGCCGAACTTGAGATAGGGCGCAATGTTCAAATTGCATCTTTGCCCCGCTCATTTGTTCTGATCTTAATTATCTCATCAATCGTTGAGACGAATATTTTTCCGTCACCGGTATTACCGGTATGGGCATATTTCTGAATCACGTTGACAACATCGTCAACCATCTCGTCATCGACAACGACTTCCAGTTGAATCCGCGGAATGAATTCCACCATCTCATACATGACTTTATCTGCGGCATTTCTGGCCCTGCTTTTGCCAAATCCTTTGATCTCCGAGATCGTCACACCCGGCAGCCCGTCAATTTCATGAAGCTCCTCGGTTACTTCCAGTAATTTCGCAGGTCTTATAATGGCTTTTATCTCTTTCATGGAACTCTCCCTAACCTTTGTTGTGATCCCGCAATGTAATGCAATGCAATTACATCTCTTCCTCGATTTTTCTCTTTTCAAACCAGCCGTACACCGACGGGATGATCAGCAGAGTAAGCAAGGTCGATGTTACCAAACCACCAACCACGACGGTCGCCAACGGCTTTTGGATCTCAGACCCGGCTCCACCTGCAAGAAGCATCGGTATCAGACTGAAGATCGCGATGGATGCAGTCATCATTACCGGACGCAACCGGTCCAGGCTTCCCTTCCTGATCGCCTCTTCCAGGCCGAGCCCCTCGTCACGCAGTTGCGCAATGCGTGAGACCAGGACCAGCCCGTTCAGCACGGCAACGCCGAACAGGACGACAAACCCGACCGACGCCGGAACCGACAGATATTGGCCGGAGATGAAAAGGGCAAAGACCCCGCCGATCAAGGCAAACGGCAGGTTGGAAATGACCAGCAGCGCCAGCCGGATCGATCTGAAGGTAATGTAGAGAAGCAGCAGGATCAAGCCGATGGCGACCGGTCCGATGATCATCAGTTTGTTCATGGCCCGCTGCTGATTCTCGAACTGCCCCCCCCAGGTGAGGTAATACCCGGCCGGCAGCTTGACCTGCGCCCTGATCTTCTGCTTGGCCTCGCTGACGAAACTGCCGATATCCCTGCCGGTGATGTTCATCTCGATCCCGATCCGTCTCACCCCGTCCTGGCGGCTGATCTGGGCCGGCCCCTCGATCATCTTCACCTCTGCCAGCTGTTCGAGCGGCACATTGATCCCGGTCTTGGTGGTGATCAGCAGATTCCTGATCGCTTCCAGGGAATTCCTTTTCTCTTCCGGCAGACGGACCGAGATGTCAAAGCTGCGGTTTTCCTCAAACAGCTGCGATGCCGCTTTGCCGGCAACCGCAATTTCGATCACCTTCTGGACATCGCTGATATTGAGGCCATACCGGGCAATTCGCGACCGGTCGATGTTTACGGTCAGGTACGGCTGGCCAGTTACCTTTTCCGCATTCAGGTCGGTCCCCCCCTTTACGGTGGCGAGCACCCTGGCGATCTCGGCCGATTTTTCGCTGAGCACGTCTATATCTTCGCCAAAGAGTTTGAGGATCAACTGGGCCCGGGTACCGGCAACGAGTTCGTCGATCCGGCACTGGATCGGCTGGCTGAAGCCGAAGGTGATCCCGGCGACCGATTCCAGGGACTTGCGCATTTCGTTGGTCAGCTCTTCTTTCGATATGTCCCGTTTCCATTCGCTCTTCGGCTTGAATATCCCCACATAGCCGGTCTTGTCCGAACCCCTGGTATCCAGGGCGACCCCGGTCTGGCCGGTCCGCCCCACGATAGTATCAAGTTCCGGAAACTGCTTCAGCCTGGCAGCAGCCATCTGGTTTACTTCCATGGCCTTGGCCAGGGAGACACCGGGGAGCATGGCAACATCCATGTCGAACGAGCCTTCATCCATGATCGGGATGAACTCCGTTCCCAGCCGGGTTACCAGAAAGAGCGAAACAACCAGCAGCATAGCGGCAACACCCAGCACTATCTGCTTTCTGTTCATGGCATAGTCCAGCAGCGGCAGGTAGAGCCTGCTGGCATGCCGCATGATAAAGCTCTCTTTTTCCGGGTGCGGTTTCAGGAATAAAATGCAGAGGACCGGGATGACGAATATCGACAGGAACAGCGACGCCAGCAGGGCAATCGCCACGGTTATGGCCAGCGGGCTGAACATCTTTCCTTCGATACCTTCCAGGGATAGAATCGGGACAAAGGTCAGGGCAATGATCAGCTCGCCGAAGATGCTCGGTTTCCGGACTTCCATGACCGCTTTCAGCACGGTCAGCAATTTCGGATGCCGCCCCCCCTCTTCGCTCAGATGGCGCTGGACGTTTTCCACCTGGATGATGGTCGTATCGATGATCATGCCGATGGAGATCGTCAGTCCGCCGAGCGACATCAGGTTGGCGGTGATGCCGGCCAGTTTCATCACGATGAAGGTGGCCAGAAGCGATAGCGGTAATGCGATGAGAACGACAACACTCCCCCGGAAACTGTTCAAGAGCAGATACAGCACGATCAGCACCAGGATGGAGCCTTCCAGCAGCGCCTTGTTGACCGTGTTGACGCTCGCCTTCACAATGTCGCTCCGGTCGTAATAGGGAACCAGTTTGATCCCTTCGGGAAGCACGTTGTTTTCATTCATCTCTTTGACTTTTGCCGCGACCCTCCGCACAACGTCGCGGCTGTTTTCGCCCCGCAGCATCATGACGATGCCGCCGACACACTCATCCTTGCCGTCCTTCATGGCCGCGCCCATCCGAACCGCCTCGCCGACCTTCACCTGTGCCACGTCGCGGATATACGTCGGACTGCCGCCTGCGGATTTGAGGACAATGCTTTCGATGTCGCTGACATCCTTTATCAGACCGACCCCGCGGACAATGTACTGGTCAGTGCCCCGCTCCAGGAGATTGCCGCCGACATTTTCGTTGTTGCTGCCGATGGCGGAATAGACATCATCAACGGTTATCCCGTACTTCAGCAGCTTCTCCGGGGCCACTATCACCTGATACTGCTTGAAATAACCGCCAAAGGAGTTGATCTCGTTCACTCCGGCGACGCTCTTCAACTGCGGGGTGACGATCCACTCCTGGATTGTGCGCAGATCGGTCAGCCAAGCCAGCTTGGCTTGCGGATCTTGCGGCATCTTTCCTTCGAGGGTGTACTGGTAGATCTCCCCCATGGCAGTGCCGATCGGCCCCATGGCGACCTCGACCCCCTTGGGAACCTTTTCCCGCGCCTCTGCCAACCGCTCGAACACCAGCTGCCGCGCAAAATAGATATCCACATTGTCCTTGAAGACGATGGTGACAATCGACAGGCCGAACTTGGTGACCGAACGCAACTGTTCGATATCCGGCAGGCCGCGCATCGCCATCTCGATCGGGTAGGTCACGTTCCGCTCGATCTCTATTGCCGACAGGCCATCGGCGTGGCTTACCACTTCGACCTGGATGTTGGTGACATCCGGAAAGGCGTCAATCGGCAAGCGCAGATACGAGTATAATCCGAACGCAATTATCAGCAGCGACAGGAATAGGATCATCCCCTTCTGCCGTAAGGTATAGGCAATCAGTTTCTCTAGCATCAATACCTCGCTTCTGTTCTGAAATAGAAAAACAGCTGGAATGGAGCAATGGCATCATTCGTCAGTTTTTTTTCACTCCCGCAGGTATCACCGACAACTTCGCCCTTCTTCAGTTCCGATTTGAGAATGAACGCGCCTTTGACGGCGTAGCGCTCCCCCTCCTTCAGGCCGGAAGCAATCTCGACCATGCCGCTTGCCAACCGGCCCGGCTGAACCTGGCGGACCGCAAACTCGGCTGCGCTTTCCGCGACAAAGATCACCTTCTTGCCATCCAGATCCTGTACCGCATCTTCGGGAACGGCCAGGACCGGCGGCGCATCAGCGGCCAGCGCCAGTTCGACCGTGGCGAACATCTCCGGCTTCAATTTTCTCCCGGGATTGGCGACCTCGACCCTTGCCTTGACCGTGCGGGTCGCCTCGTTGACCAGGTCGGCGATGTAGGTGATGCGCCCTTTCAGTTTCTGGTCGGGAAAGGCGCCGACCGTAACGGTTGCCGCCTGCCCCTTGTGCACCTTGGCCAGGTCTTTTTCGTTGATGTCAACCATGACCCAGACCGAAGAGAGGTCGGCCACGGTATAGAGGCTCTTGGATGGGTCGGCAAGTTCGCCGACAATGGCGTGCTTCTCGGTGATGATGCCACTGATGGGGGAGCGGACCGGCAGCAGCGGCTTTTTGCGGCCATCGCCTTTAAGCTCGGCCGGCGCGACGCCATACATCGACAGCCGTTCCTCGTCGGTATGCAGCTCGGTCTGGCTGGTCTTGTAATCGGTCTCGGCCTGGAGGATATCCTTGCGTGCCGCAATCTTCTTCTCCACCAGGGCCTTGATCCGGTCCATGTTGGACTGGGCCAGGGCCAGTTTGGTCCTGGACTGCTGGTAACGGTTGAGGGCCTCGCCCAGTTCAACGCTGTCCAGGGTCGCCAGGGATTGTCCGGCAGCCACGCTGTCACCCAGAGAAGCCTTGACGCTGACGATCTTGCCGCTGATACGTGGTGAAACATGGGCGATCCGGTCGGCATTGGCCTCAACTTTGCCGGTAACGCTAATGACGCCTGCCAGCCTCTGTTTTTTTGCCGAAACGACAACCACACCATTCTGTTTCTGCACCTCGGCAGTCATCTCGACACACCCCGCCTCGCCATGCTCGGAGTGGCCTGCATCCCCTTCTTTCTCGCCCTTGTGTTCGCCATGTTCGCCGCCCTTTTCTTCCTTGTGACCGGCTTCCTTATGTTCCGCATGCTCAGTCCCGCCTCTTTCGGTCTGGGTAGAGCGATAGTAAAGGCCACCGCCCAGCGCGACTGCCAGGACGAGTCCGATGATGATTGACTTTTTGTTCACTGATGCCTCCGATGTTGTTGACGATTCTGTAGGGGCGCTGCTTGCTGCGCCCGGCTCAAAACATTGGGCGCGGCAAGCAGCGCCCCTACGAGTTCATTATTCCAACGCGCTCCCCACCGCCGCCTCCAGCCTGACCATGGCTGTCTGCCGGTCATGCAGCGCCGACAGATAACCTTCATTGATCTCGAAGAATTTTTTCTGCTCCTGGATGACGGCCAGAATGCCGACCTCGCCAAGACTATAGGCTTCCCGGGTCAGCTGCAGGTTTTCTTCAAGTTGGGGGATAATACTGGTCGTGTACAGGGACAGGATTTTTTCGCTGTTCTGAAGGTTGGCGCAGGCAGTTTCGATCTCCCGTTCGACATCCCTGCCGGCGGCCAGCAAACGGGGTTTCAACGCTGCTCCGTCTTGCTTGGGCTTCCTGCACCCCGGCCTGGTTTCTGTCGAACAGGGGAATGGGGATCGACAGCTTCAAACCGATGGTGTAGGCCGTATCCTTCCCCTCCGCCCCGCCGATCTCCATGGCTGTCGTATCGCGCCTGACCGCCACCCCGGCTGTGAGGTTTGGAACCCCCTCGGCCCGGGCCAGGGCGATCTCTGCTTCGCCCCTGTATTTTTCCGCTTCCAGCGCCTTCAGGTCGGGGCGCTGACTGAGAGCGAGTTCCTTCAGGCTGGCCGCTGTTTTTGTCAGGATTGGTGCGGACTCGAGTTTTCCGGAAAGCGTATATTGCTCCCCGATCGGGACCCCCATAAACGACAGGAGCTTCGCCCGATTCTGATTCAGTGCCCTCGCAACATCGATTCTGGCCCCTTCGCTCCGCGCCAGCTCGACCTTTACCAGGTTCATCTCCAGTTCCGGTATATCCCCGGCAGCCAGCCGCTCCCTGGTCACATCCAGAAGCTGGCGATTGAGTGCGATGGCGCGGTCTGCCAAGGCGATCCGTTGTTCGGCCAGAATGACATCATAGAATGCCGCCTGCACCTCTGCGCGGATCAGCCGTTCCCGGTCGGCCAGCTGCCAGCGATAGATCTCCAGCTCGTGATCAGCGACTAGCCGGCGCTTCTCCCTTTTAGCGGCAAGGAGAAACTCCTGGGACACCCCGATGGACAGGCTGCTCTCATCGCTGCTGCCGGTCAAGGCGCCGGTGCCTGCTTCCAAATCGAACGTTGGATTCGGCAATAGTCCCGCCCTGACCTTACCGCTATCACGGATACCTTTTCCCTCGCGAAAGGCTTTGAGGTCGCCATTATTTTGCAGCGAATATTCGATGACCCGGGAGAGTGACAGCGTCTGCTCCTCTGCCAGCACCGGTGTTGACGATAAAACAGACCCGCTTCCGAGCACCAGGAGCAAAGCCCCCCGTGCAAATGCAGTTGTTCCCAAGGGAATAACCTCCTTCTGACATTGGTTCTTGATTGCGATGAAGATGGATGGATCGAGGCAAAGTAGGCACGCTCTGCCGGAGAACGGAGCTCGTCCCCGGCACAAGGCGCAGTTAGGCCTCACTTTTGATCAGGAGAGACTTTCAGGCGGAACAAACTTTGGAAGAAACACTTCAGGAAACTGTGACACAGGCTCAATACATGAAAGGGATACTACCAGGGGTGAGTACTTGAGAGAGATGAGGTTGTTGACAGCGGATCTGTTGCATGAGCAGCCGCAGCAGTCGTCGCAATGACCGCCGTCGGAGTGATCGTCATGGTCGGGATCAGCCGGCGCGTTATCGGATGGGGTATCAGCATTGTCGTCGCAGGCGCTGATTGCCGCAGGCGAGCAGACCGAGCCGGCATGGACGTCGGAGCAAAGGTTGCCGATAGCGGAACTCAGGACAAATACGGTTATGATCAGTGCGATTAAGGCTTTGTGCATGAAATGAATTGGTCCAACCCTGTCCAGACGTATACGGTGAAGATACTAGAGTATCAAACGGATTGTCAACTTACTTTAATTTTTCAGCTGTACCGCTCCACGATTTTCTCTATGATCCCGCTGGTCGACCGGCCGTCCACGAACTCCACCAGTTCCACCCGGCCGCCCCACGACTCCACCTGTTCGTGACCCACTACCCCTTCGCGGGTGTAGTCGCCACCCTTGACCAGCACATCAGGCCGGACCGCCTCGATCAGCTGCAGCGGGGTATCCTCGTCGAAGATCACGACGTAATCGACGCAGTCGAGTGCTGCGAGCAGGTGCGCCCGCTCGTCCTGGTTTATCAGCGGCCGCTTCTCCCCTTTTAGCCGCCGCACCGAGGCATCGCTGTTCAGCCCGAGCACCAGCAGATCGCCGAGTGATCTCGCCTTCTGCAGGTATTTCACATGGCCGACATGGATCAGGTCGAAGCAGCCGTTGGTGAACACTATCCGCTGGCCCCGGTTCCTGGCCTCGCCGGCCACCCTCTTCATGACATCCAGGTTCTTGATCTTGGCATCGCTGTCGAGATGCCCCCTGCCGACCTCGGCAATGATCTCGCCCGGGGTGACGGTCGATGTCCCGACCTTGCCGACTGCAATGCCGGCGGCGACATTGGCGAGCCGCGCCGCCTCGCTGAACGGCATGCCGCCGGCCAGAGCCAGGCCGAGCATTGCCAGCACCGTGTCCCCGGCGCCGGTGACGTCGAAGACCTCGCGGGCAACGGTCGGGATATGCTCGGTCCGGCCGTCCCCCATGAACAGCGACATCCCCTGCTCGCTGCGGGTGATCAGCAGCGCGTCCAGGGCGGCGCCATCGAGCAGCTGCCGGGCAGCGGTGCAAAGAGACCCGTCATCGGTAATTGCGATCCCGGTGGCTGCTTCGGCCTCCTTGCGGTTCGGGGTCAGGATGGTAACGCCGCTGTACCGGCCGTAATCGGTCCCCTTGGGGTCAACCACCACCGGAATGCCGGCCTCCCTGCCGAAATCGGCCAGAGCCCCTAGGACGCCGGGAGTCAGCACCCCTTTCAGGTAGTCGGAGACCAGGATGACCCGGCATTCCCCGGCGGCGCTCCGGATGAACTCCACGAGCCGGCGCTCACTCTCGCTGCTGATTGCCCCGCGCGTCTCCCGGTCGATCCTGACGATCTGCTGGTTGGAGGCAACGACCCGGGTCTTCTTGCTGGTCTTGCGCGCCGGATCGACGAACACGCCGGCAGTATCGACCCCCCTGGCGGCAAACTCGTCCAGCAGCAGCCGGCCGTTCTCGTCGTCGCCGATGATGCTGCAGGCCGTCACCCGGCACCCCAGGGCCACCAGGTTGTTGACGACGTTCCCGGCGCCGCCGAGCCGCAACTCCTCCCGCTTGACGTCCACCACCTGCACCGGCGCCTCGGGCGAAATCCGATCCGTAACCCCCCAGAGATATTCGTCCAGCATCAGATCCCCGATTACCAGGGCCCGGATCTCCCCTGCGCCGGCAAACAGCGATTCGACCGCTCGTCTATCCACGGTTACCTCCGATTCTATCCAATACTCCGGCGGCCAGCAGCGGCAGCATGATCTCGTGGTGCCCGGTGATGGTGTACCCCATGCTCTTGCCTGCCGTGGGGCGCTTGACCACGTTCTGCAGGGGGCGGTAATGCTGCTGCATATCCATGTTGACCGTGGTGAAGTTGTCCACGTGATGCCCCAGGTTCTGGGCTATGGAAAGCGCCTTGAGGAACACCTCCGGCAGCAGCACCGCGCTCCCGACGTTGAGATAGACGCCGCCGTCCCCCAGTTCCGCTACGATGGCGGTCAGGAGCCGGAAATCCCGGAAACTCGCCTCGCCGATGACGGCGCCGTCTGCCGCGGCATGCTGATGGATGATGTCGGTGCCGACTGCGACATGGACCGTGACCGGTACCCCGCGCTCCTCGCAGAGCGCCAGGAGACTCCAGTCCCGATGGGGATTTTTGTGGGCATTGATGAACCTGCCGACCGCCTCGCCGTACCCCAACCCGGCCGCCACCCCTTCTTTCAGCGCACCGTTGATGTCGCGGCCAGTCTCCTCGGCCATGCCGAACAGCCCGGCATGCAGGACCGCACCGACATCCTCGCTGGTCTCACCGATGAGTGAGATCTCGTAGTCATGGATCGAACCGGCGCCGTTCAAGGCAAAGGCGGTGATGGCGCCGGCCTCGACCAGGCTTTTCAGCACCGGCTGCAGGCCGCATTTGATGACATGGGCGCCCATGGCCATTATGACCGGCTTCCCCTTCTGCCGCGCCGCAACGATGGCGTCTATGACCCCATTGAGCGCCTGGGACCCGAGCTGGTCAGGCATGGCGGCGAGAAGCTCGGCAACGGTCATCCCGCCCCTAATCTCGCCGGACTTGTCCCGGGTCATGACTGTCTTGTTTTTCCGCTCGGAAAGGGGGTAGGTCCTGACCCCGGAAAGATCGATACGCTTCGGTTTCATTGGTGCTCCAGTGAGTATTTTGCCAGAAGTTCCCGTGCCAGCGCTACAACATCGGCAGGGGGGATGTTCTGTACCGAAAGGTCGGCCGGGTCCGGTCTGCCGTGATTGCGGCCAGAGGCAATGACCCGGTTCCGGTCCGTCGGAATTATGCAGTTGGCCGGCGTGGCGCCGAACAGGGCGATGGACGGGACGTTCATCCCCCAGGCGATATGGGTCGGCCCCGTATCCCCGCCGATGACCAGGTCTGCCTGCCCGATGGCCGCCTTGAGCCGGTTGATGGTCAGCCTGGGAAGAAGCGCGGCATTAGACGCCTGTCGAGCAATCTCCCTGGCCGTCTCCTCTTCCCGGTCGTTGCCGTGGCAGATAAGCACCTTGGCATTCACCCCTTGCGCGACCGCGGCAAAAGAGCCGGCCGGGTAGTTCTTGTAACCGATGCTGGTCCCGGCCACCAGCAGCAGATGGGGGGCGGGACCAGAGAAATATTGCCTGACAAACGCCTGATCATCCTCACCTGCAAACAGGTATGGCGAGCGGTTTGCCAGCTCCTCCGGCGTCACCTCGAAACCGAGGGCAGCGGCGGTCAGAGTTGCATACCTGCCGACGCCGATAAGATCATCTGGAACCCGCACGCGCCGCCCGTAGGCTAGCGTTGCCAGCGGCTCCTTGGCAACGGCCGGGTGCAGCCCGGTAACCGGTCCGCCAAGCATCCTGGAGACCAGGGCCGACTTCAGCATCCCGTGCATGTCGATCACCAGGTCAAACGGGCCGAGGCCCTGCAGTTTTCGCAGTTCCCCCCGGAACGCGCCCCAGGTGAAGCGCCCTTTCAGCCCTTTCAGACCGAGCTTGACCACCCGTTGGATATCCGGATTGTAATCAAGGATGTCGGCAAACTTGGCGTCCGCCACCCAGGTGATCTCCGCGTCCGGGAACCGGCTCCGGATCAGCTGGAGCGACGCCATGCAGAAGACGATGTCTCCCAGCGACGAGAGCCGGACAATGGCGATCTTCATGCCTGCGGCCCGGGAGATGCGGTTCGCAGCAACAGTTTTCGCACCCCTGCGATCATCGTGTCGACCGAAATACTCGAACGGCAATCCTGATCGCTATCACACTGCTTGTTCAGGCAGTCGGTGCATTTGAGCGGCGACTGCACCGTAAGATGCGATTCGCCGCGCGGGCCGGTACGCCGGCCGTCCGTGGCCCGGTAAAGCGAAAGCGTCGGGGTGCCGACTGCCGCGGCCATATGGACCGGCCCGCTGTCACACCCAACGACCAGATCGACCTTGCGCATGATTGCGGCCAGCCGTTTCAGCGACATGGCCGGGAGAACCCTGGTCTGCCCCCCGATCCCGGCGGCAACCCGTTCCGCCATGGCTCGTTCTGCTTCTCCGGCCGACGACAGCAGGATGGAGCTGTCGCTGAACTCTCCAAGCACCTTCTGTCCCAGCTCGATCCACCCGCTCTCGTGCCACATCTTGGTTCCCCAGGTGGTGCCCGGATGAATCAGGACCACGAAGCCGTCACCAAGGGTTGCCAGGTACGCCTCGGCCTCCCGCTCCTCCTCGACCCCTGTATGAATATCGGTCGAGAACTGCATCCCGCTGTAATCGCGGCCGAATGCCGAAGAGACGATCCGCAGGCACCGGTCCGTCACGTGGTAGTCCTGCCTTCTTATTGCAACCGACGAGGTCATGAAATAGCGGTTCAGCGGTTCCCGGGCCTGATCCGGCGCAACCCCCACCCGGCGCGGCGCCCCGGAAAGCCAGGCAACGATGCCGCTCTTGGTGTTGGTCTGCAGATCAAAGGCGATATCATATTCGCAGGCCATGATCTCTTCGCGGAGCCGGCTCGCCTCACGCCAGTTTTTGAGGGCCAACGGCCGCTTTTTCCACTCCCTGGTCCGGATCAGATGGAGATGGGCCAGCAGCGGATTCCCCTCCAGCAACTCCCGGAACCGTTCCTCGACCACCCACCCGATCTCGATACCGGGGCGGACCTGGTGCAGATAATCCAGCACCGCCAGGGCGTGCACCACATCGCCGAGGGCGCTCATTTTTACGATCAATACCTTAGGATGTTTCACGATCTTTCCGACCATCGATAATGCCAGCAGCAACGGAGCGTTGAACCTCTTCCGAAAACTGCAGGGTGCCAACTATATCAGAACCGGGCGCTTCTTGCCAAGTTACTCGTTTCGGCCGGCGACAAACCGTGCCAATCCAGGGAGTTACCCCATGGAACCGCTACCGGGACCGTGCAATAAGATTGACTTGCCGCCACAGCGCGTGTATTTATAAGGCCTCAATTTTATGGGCACTATCCTCAATTCATATGGCGAAAAACCGAGAATCGCGGTCGTGGTTCCGAAATACGGCCTGGTCGGCGGCGGGGAGCGGTTTGTTTTCGAGGTTACCGAGCGGCTGGCACGCCAGGGGCGCTACGAATTCCATGTCTTTGCCAATCGATGGGAAACGGCGCCCGGCTCACCGGTAAAATTCCACAAGGTCCCGTTCATCAGCTTTCCGCGATCCCTGCGCCCTTATGTCTTCCCCTGGTTCGCACAACGGATGATCGAGCGTGGCAGCTTTGACCTGATCCACACCCATGAGCGGATTTTCCGTGCCGACATCGTCTCCCTGCACGGCACCCCGCATGAGTTCTGGGTGCGCGAGGTCCGGAAGAAGCGGTTTCCCAGCCTGTCGGACCGGGGAGCGATCGCGATCGAACGGCAGATGCTGAAAAACGGCGGCAGCAGCCTGTTTCTGCCGGTATCTGCCATTGCGACCGACAAATTCCGCGACTGTTACGGCCAGCTCCCCGGCAGCTGGGAGTTGATGCATCCAGGGGTGGAGTTTGAGCGCTTCAACAGCCCGGACCGCGATTCCTGCCGTAAAGAGGTCCGCGCCGGGCATGGCATCGGGGCGGACGACTTCCTGCTGCTCTTTGTCGGGATGAACTTCGAGGTCAAGGGGCTGGACACGATCATCGCCGCCCTGGCAAAGGCAAAAGCGGCCCGGCCGGGAGCAGCGATCCGCCTGCTGGTCGTCGGTCGGGGGAATGAGGCCAAATACCGTGCCATTGCCGCCAGCAACGGCGTAGCAAGCGACATCGTGTTCGCCGGCCCCCGGACAGCCTGCATCGAGCGGTATTACCGGGGAGCCGACGCCTTTGTCATGCTCTCCAGGTTCGATACCTTCGGCATGGTGGTGCTGGAGGCGATGGCCGCCGGTTTGCCGGTGCTGCTCTCCCCCAATGTCGGGGCAAAAGACCTGGTGGTCAACGGGACAAACGGCTATATCACCTCGGCGCCGGAAGACAGCGACACCGCTGCCAATGCGATCCTGCAGCTCTTGGACCAGTCAAGGCGTGACCGGATGGCCAAAGCTGCGGCAGAGACCGCTTCCGGCCATGACTGGGAACGGCTGGTCGAGAGATTGAACCAGTACTACGAGCAGTTTCTCGAAAACAGATGAAACACCTTATCCGCGGAAGAAGCAGTCATGAATAGTGCCGCAACCCTGAAGGGGTTATGAAAATCGCTGTCTGCGCCGATATCGGCCAGTTCCATCTCGACCGTCTCAGCGACCGCAACTGGTCGCAGCAGTTCCTGGGTTCGTCATGGATGACCAGTCTCTACGAGCGCCAGACGGAACTTGGGATCGAGGTGGCATCCGGCGATGTGGCTCTGCAGCGGGTGCAGTCCGGCGAATGGCGGGCAGCCGATGTCCATGTGATCCAGGAAATGGACGCTCGCCATGGCCGGGAACTCTGCCGTCTGGGCGCAGTGCCGTCGGTTCTCACCATGCTCGAATCCCCGCTCGTGGCATACCGCAGCGTTGACCGCCTGATCCGCTCAGGCGTAAGGTTCAGCCACTGCATCGGGCCGCGGGGAATCTTCGAACGGGCGCCGGCGCTACGGGATGCCCGCCACTGGCGGCTTTGGTTCCCGAGTTACTGGCGCGGCCAATTCCCCTCACCGGTGCCGTGGCAACAACGCCGGCACGCCGTGCTGGTTGCGGCGAACAAGTATTGGTGCGAACAAAAATGGGCGCAGGTGGAAAGCACGAAGGATGTGCTGCGCATCGTGCGGCACGGCATCCGGAAACGGCTCTCCCCGACCTATCAGTCCTGCAAACGGTTACAGCTGCATGATACGCGGCTCGAGCTCCTCAATGTTCTCGGCAGGCGCGGCCAGGTCGAGGTCTTCGGCCGCGGCTGGGACGACACCGGGAACTTGCCGCCACACCAGGCCGCGCGGCTCGCCGCGATTCATGCAGTATTCAAGGGGCCATGCGGGGAAAAGCACGAGCTTCTGAGCCGCTACAAGTTCACCATTGCCTTTGAAAACACTGAGTACCCGGGCTATGTGACCGAAAAACCGATCGACGCCCTGGTAGGAGCCTCGATTCCGGTGTATCTGGGCGCTCCGGATATTGCCGAGCAGTTGCCAGGCGAGGCGTTTATCGATGCTCGGACATTCAGTTCTACCGAGGCGATCGCCGCCTACCTGGAGCAGGTGACCGAGTCCGAGGCCGGGGCAATGATAGCTTCTGGCCAGGAGTTCCTCCGCTCTCCGGCCGGCCAACGCCATACCTACGAGGGTTTCGCCGAGTGGGTCGTGGCGCTTGCCGCTGGAAAGGCACCGACCGAATGAGCGGCACTACCCCCTGCGCTATCGAGGTCCTGGTCCTCACCTACAACCGGGCGCCACTCCTCGCTGCCACGATCGAGTCGCTGCTGGCCCAGTCGCATCCGGCTAGCCGGATCTGCGTGCTCGACAACGGCAGCAGCGATGACACGGCGCAGGTGGTACGGTCGTTTGCAGGGCGCGGAGTGGAACTGGTCTGCCGGGGCTCGAATGATCCGCGCGCATGCTGGTCTGATCTGCAGGACATGGCCCGCGGACCCTGGACCATGCTGTTCCATGACGATGATCTCCTGCATCCGGACTATCTGCGCGACCTGTCCGCGGCGCTTGTCAATGAACCGCACGCCACGGTGGCAGTGTCGGCCATGCGCGTGCACCGGGATCCGGAGAACGTGGGGTGGGAACGGGTACGGTCCGACCGTTACCGCAACCTGACGGCGCGACAGCTGGCAGCACTTCTGTATGGCGGGTTCCCGATGCCGTTCTGCTCGGCGGTCTATCGCACCGATGTCCTGCGGCAAGGGCGATTCGAATATGAGACCTACGGCAAGATCGCTGACCGCCCGTTCGTGATCGATGCGGCCAAGGCCGGCAGCGCCCTGGTCATGCTCGATCGATATGTGAAATACCGGAGCCATGACAAACAGGACAGCGCCGATCAGGCGACCGGGCCGTTTCTGCCGGAGATCTTCGCTCTGCAGCGCTACTACCGCCAGCTGCTGGGGGAGCGGTTGAGCGATGCCGGCGGCCGGATTTTTCTGCGCCGCAACTATGTCAATCTGCTGAGGGAATTTGAACGGCTGAATCGGAACGCTGCTGAACCGATGTCGCAGGAGGAATTCTTTCAGAGGGCAATCGAGGCGAAAGCGGCGTCACCCCGGTCCCTGCGCTTCGGCGCCTGTTATAGCGCCCTGACGCAGATCTCAAAGCGGATCGAGCGGGGGGTCAAGTCGCTTGTCCGCCGGAATCCCGCTGCATAAGCAGTATCCTGTCGATATCCGCGATAACCTCAGCCACGCTCAACTCTTCGAGACACCGGCTTTTCCTGGAATCGTCGCACCCCATTCCGTGGCACGGCACGCACTCTGTAGCGGGGGTGATAATTCGGTGCCGGTCATCGCTCAAACGCCAATCGCGCCAATCAGACGGGCCATGAATGGTGGCCGTCGCTATTCCGAGAGCTGCAGCCATGTGCGGGGCCGCGCTGTCGACTCCGATATGGAGCGAACTCAGGCTGATGACTGCCGTCAGTTCTCCCAGCGTCGTCTTTCCGGCCAGGCTAAAGGCGCGCCCCTCCAGGCCATTGATAATAGCCTCGGCAGCTGCCGCCTCCTCGGGAGATCCGATGATCACGCTGGGGAGCTGATGCTGGTCCCAGAGCCACTCGATGACCGCCCGCCATTTCCCGCTGTCCCACTCCTTGTAGGCCCAGCGCGAAAACGGGTTCAGGGTAACCATGCGCCCACCGGGAGCCAGACCGGCTTTCGCCAGAAGCGCCACGCCTTGTTCGCGGTCATGCGGCGCAACATATAAACGCGGCAGGCTGTCGGGTGTATCGATCCCGAGCTCCCGGATAATCCGCAGCGACTGATCCGCGCCCGGATGCACACCTGCCGGACCGGCCGGCAAACTTTCCGGAAGTACCCTGGTGAACATCAGATCGTGCCAGGACCATTGCTCTCCGACCCGCCGCCCGACCCGCTCTGCGGCACCGGTAATAAAGGAGAGAAAAGCCCCGCGGTCGCCGGTCCGCAGGTCGATCGCCAGATCGTATCTTGCCCGGCGCAGTCTGCCAGCAAACCCGAGGTATTCGCCCATAACCTTGAACAGCTTGCCTCTCGGCTTGATCGACTCCACCACCTCATGGAGATGAGGATCGCCAGCCAGCAGAGTACCGAACGGCTTACGCACCATGATGGAGACCCTGGCATCCGGGTAGCTCTCCTTCAGCGCCCGGATCGTCGGAGTGGTCAGCACCACATCGCCGATATCCCCCAACTGGATCAGCAGGATGTTTGCCGGTGGCCGAAGTTTCGCAGGAGAGGTCATGCCGTGCTCTCTCCCATTTTTTGCCATTTCAGTACCCGCTCCAGCGCCATCTCCGGCGTGATGGCCGCAGTGCAGGCGCAGTAACCGCCGGGGAAATCGTCCGGGCATCTCTCCCCACCCGGATGGCACGGCTCGATCAGGCAGAGATATTCTCCCTTCACCCCTATCGGCGCCCAGTGGGCCGGGTCGATATCGACCCTAGGTGGAAAGATGCCGAGGGCATGGATGCCGAGGGCCGCTGCCAGGTGTAACGGACCGGTGCCGCTGGCAACCAGGCCGTCCGCCCTGGCGATAAAGGCCAGGAACTGTCTGAGGCTCAACCGTCCGGTCAGATCCACCACTCCCGGAACAGCGAACAGTTCCGGGACATCTCTGCGGAGCGTTGCCCCTTCCTTTTCCACGCCGGAGACAAAGACCCGGAACCTATCCGGGGGGAGCATCCGCGCAAGAGATAGAAAATGGGAGGCGGGCCATTCCCGGCCGTTGCCGCTCGATTTCGGATGGAAAATGATATTTAGCCGCCCTGGGTCCAGGAGTTCGCTTAATTCCGGCTCCAGGCCGGGCAGACGGGTCAGCCCGAAAAAACCGGGAACCCCGGATAAGGGGAAGCTGGTCGCCAGGCCGATGCCGGCCAGGTTCTCCAGGTTCAGCTCGATCTCATGCCTGCCGCTGCGGCGGCGACTGTAAAACACGAAGCGGTTGCACAGGCGGGCGACCTTGCGGCGGCGCAGATTGCCGACCCTGATCGGGATTCCGGCCCGAAAGGCGGCGACAGCAAGGTCAAAGTGGGGAAACGGATTGAGGAAGATATCGATCCCCTGTCGGTTCAGAAGGTCGGGATCATTGATCACCGCGCCGGCCTCCAGAAAGGCGTCGATATGCTCGCAGCACTCGATCACCGGCCGGGCGTAAGGACTGCCGACAAAGCAGATCTTGAGATGCGGCAGCTCCCTTTTTATGATCCCGGCGAGCGGAAGCGAAGCCACGACGTCGCCCAAGGCCATCGGGTGGCCGATGGCGAGCCAACGGGCATCTTTCAGCTGCCGGGAGGTAATGGCCATGTTCAAACGCTGCAGGATCATTTCCGGTTGCGCTCCATCAATTTGGCATATTTCGCGAACACCGAGACCGCATTGGAAACGGAGACCAGATACCCGGCAAAACCGTCCAGGAAGCCGAGCTGGAAGAGATAGGTGCGGATAAACATGTACAGGGGCCTGACTGTGATGTCGGCATACCCGGCGAAGCGGCCGGCAGCATGCATCTGTTCCGCGGCCAGATCGGTGTAATGGTTCATCTTGGCGAGCATGTCGCGGAATCCGGCAAAGGAGTAATGGAGCAGATGGTGGCAACAGTCGCCGACAGTACCGGAAACAATCACCCGTTCATGGACAGGGCTGTCGGAGAACCGGGCGCGCCTCCGGTCGAAGAGCCGGATGGTCCGGTCCGGATACCAGCCGCAATGGCGGATCTCGTTCTTTCCCACAAAGGTGCGGCGGGGTACGGTGTAACCGGGGAGCCGGTCGCCGGCCTCAGCAAGCTCCCTGAGCTCCGCGGCCAGTTCCGGGGTGACCCGCTCGTCGCAGTCGATGCTGAAGATCAGGTCGTGGGCGGCCAGCTCGACCGCAGCCTGCTTTTGCGGGCCGAACCCCTGCCAGGGGATGACATGGACCCGGTCCGTAAAGCCTTTGGCAATGGCCACGGTGTTGTCGCTGCTCCCGGAGTCGACCACCACGATCTCGTCGGCCCAGCGGACGCTGTCGAGACAGTCGCCAATCCTGGCCTCTTCATCCCTGGCAATGACTATGCACGAAATCTTATCTGCCATTCCACATCATTCCGTTACTCCGGTCATTCCGCCGTTGATCCCCCATGACGATGGGCAGCCGCTGAGATGCCAGCACAGGAGGGTCGCGTTGATACGCAACCTGCTGCGGCTGTTGGCGCTGAACAGCGCTGTGGCCAGCTGGCCGGTGAGCGACAATATAAGCCTCATAACGAGACCGCACCGCAACAGGAAACAGGCGGCAATGGATCGATGTTTGCGGAAATAGAGGTAGCGCGACCGCCAGTACTCGATCCTGGCCCCTACATTGACCCGCTTGGCCGACTGCCCCTGGAGATGGTAGATGCGGGCAGCGGGGTGGAACATCACCCGCCAGCCGCTGTCTTTCATCTGCAGGCACCAGTCGGTCTCCTCGAAGAAAAAGAAGAACCGTTCGTCCAGCATCCCGACCCGATCGACCGCCTCTTTCGCCACGACCATGCAGGCGCCGATAATCGACTCCACCTCGACCGGCTGGCTGAATCGTGCTTCCTTGCCCGGATACCGTGCCGGAAAAAGCCGCCGCAGCAGGGACTTGCTGAACAGTTCGGTCGCGAGGGTCGGGCAGTTGGCAATCGAATTCTGCAGCGAGCCGTCCCTGTTCAGGAGCTGGCCGCCGCAGATTGCGACGTCGCGGTTTGCATCCATGAACGAGACGATCGTTGCTGCCGCAGACGGGGTCAGCTGGGCATCGCTGTTCAGGAGCATCAGATATCGTCCGGACGCTGCCCTGATCGCCAGGTTGTTCGCCCGGGCAAACCCCAGGTTGCAAGTATTGGCGATGCAGCGCACCCCGGGAAAGGCTTCCTGCACCGCAGCGACGCTCCCGTCCGTGCTCGCGTTGTCGATCACGAAGATCTCGACCAGCAGAGGCGACACGGTAGCGTAGACCGATGCCAGGCAATCGAGGAGCAGCACCCGGGTGTTATAGTTGACGATGATTACGGATAGATCCATAGCCCTCTGCTCAGGCGTTTTCAGGGGGTGGAATGATTTTCCCCCGCAGATCGCGGGCAGCTTCGACCACTGCGGCAACAGTAACCGCTTTCATGCACCTGTGATCGGTCGGGCATTCCCGCTTCATGCACGGCGCGCAGTCAACCGTTTCGCGAACCACCACACCATATTCGGTAAGCGGATAGGTGGTGGTGTGGTCAGTGGAGCCGAAGATCGCCACCAGCGGCACACCGAAGGCAGCTGCCAGATGCATCGGCCCGGAATCGTTGGTGATGAAAAAGTCGCACCGCTTGACCAGCGCCAGCAGCTCCCGCACCGTGGTCTTGCCCGCCATGTTGGCGCAAGCGCCGGCCAGCCCGGACTCGATGTCCGCGGCAATGGCCGCTTCGCCCGGACCGCCGGTTATGACGACCTTTGCGCCCCACGCCGAGGCGAGTTCGGCCGCAACGGCGGCAAACCGGTCGGGATACCATCTCTTGGCCGAGCCATAGGTGGCGCCGGGGTTGATCCCCAGGACGAAATCCGTCCTGCCGATGCCGTGCCGGCCAAGCCGGTCCGCGACTGCATTGTCTTCCGCAGCAGTCGTTACCAGCAGCTGGCGTTGTTCAGCGGAGGTTATCCCGAAATGGGCGAGCATGGCAAGATAGTTTTCCGATTGATGCTCCCCTTTCGGTTGCAGGGAGAGCGGGAAGGGATGGGTAAGCAGCAGCCCGCGGCCGTCGCTCCGGTTCCCGAGGCGGCGGGGAATGCCGGCCAGCAGGGTTATGAACGCGCCGTCGAATGAGTCGGGAAGCAACAGGGCCAGGTCGAAACCATGGCGCCGCAGCTCCGCAGCCAGCCTGAACCTGCCGGCCAACCCCTTGTGACGCCCCTTGCGGTCGTAGACCAGCACCTCATCCACCCAGGGATGGGGGGAGAACAGGCCGGCCACCATCTGGTTGGCCAGGATCGTGATCCGCGCCTCCGGAAAAGCGGCCCGGACCGTGCCGATGGCAGGCAGGGTCATCACCGCATCCCCGATCCAGTTCGTGGCCCGGATCAGGATCTTCCGGATCGAGGAACGGTCAAGGTTGGAATAAGATCGTTTATCAGTCATAGTCACTCAGATAGAAACCGACACAGTAGCAGGCTCCAGATGCAAGGCGCACAAAGGATGAGGAGCGAGGCGTACTGAAGTACGTTGAGCTCATCAGGCTGCAGTGCAACGCCGCAGATGGACCTGCTACGAAGTCGGTTCTGCTTCGTCAACGAGCATAACCGGTATCCCCTCCCGCACCGGATACCGCAACCGGCAGGCCGGGCAGACAAAGGCGGCCTCGTTTGCCTCCAGGTCGAGCTTCCCCTTGCACTGCGGACAAACCAGTATGGCAATCAGATCGGGCGACAGCGCCATGGCTTACCTCCTCAGAGTAACTTGTCCAGCGCCGAGACCAGAGGTCCCGGTTCATTGATCTTGAGCTCCAGCCGCGCGACCAGGCAGTTCCCCAGGATGCCACGGTACGGCAGCAGCTTGACCGCATCTTTGGCAGTCGTGATCAGGCAGTCGGCCTTTTTGGTCGTCTTCAACCGGCCGAGCGCCTCCAACTCTTCCTTGCCGTAGCGGGTATGGTCCGGAAAGGCCAGCGTGGCGAGCAGCGGCACCCCTTCCCGCTCCAGGGCGTCAAAGAACCCCGATGGATCGGCGATACCGGCAAAGGCAAGGACCCTGCGGCCGGACAGTTCGGCAAATGAGGTGCTATCGCCGCCCGCAAGCGGAGCCCAGCCGGTCAGGGCGTGGCTGGCACTGCAGTACGGAATCGCCCGAACCGCAGCAGGGATCTCTGGCAAGAGTTCCCCGCAACGCGTGAACAGCACGAGATCCGCCCGCTGTGCCGCTGTCACCGGTTCGCGCAGCAGCCCGGCCGGGAAGGTCCTGGAACCGGCAAACGGATCTTTTGCGTCGAGCAGGAGGATGTCGAGATCGCGCTTCAGGCGCTGATGCTGAAAACCGTCATCAAGGATGAACAGGTCTGGGCTAAAACGCTCCATGGCCAGATTGCCGGCGCGGTAGCGATCCGGCCCCATGACGACAATCAGACCTGCCAACGACGATGCCAGCAGGCACGGCTCGTCGCCGGCCTCCTCCGCTGACAGGAGCAGGGCGGAACCATCGCTGACCACCCTGGTCTCCCCTTCCAGGGAGCCGCCGTAACCCCGCGTCAGGACAGCCACCCGCTTCCCCCGTGCCATCAGCATCCGGGCAAGAAAGAGCACGGTCGGGGTCTTGCCGGTCCCGCCCACGGTAATGTTCCCCACGGAGATCACCGGTCGCGCCAGTCTACGGGACCGGAGCAGGCCGGACCGGTAGCCAAGAGCCCGCAATCGCATGATTGCGCTGTACGGCACCGCGGCGAGCCGCAACAGCGCCAGGAGCAGCCGGTCGCCCGCTCCCTGCCGCTTGCCGGCCAGCAGTTCCCTGAAATACTGCTCCCTGCTCACGAGCGCCCCTCTATCAGCCCTGCAATCACGGCCATATGCCTCTCGGTGGCCCCGTTGTTCTCCCGGAGCAGCCTGAGGCCGCATTCGCCCATCTCCCGGCGACCGGCAGGATCAGCGAGCAGCTGCCGGATCTCTGTCGTGAGCCGCGCCCCATCGGCCACCTCGCAACCGGCCCCATACTCCTTTACCAGCGCGGCGATCTCCCGGAAGTTGTTCATCTGCGGGCCGAACAGGACCGGCACCCCCAGAGACGCCGGCTCCAGGAGATTATGGCCCCCTTTTGGGACCAGGCTGCCCCCCACGAAAACGATATCCGAAAGGGTGTAGAACTGCATCAGCTCGCCAACGGTATCGACCAGGAGCAGCTGTCCCGCCAGCAGTGGCGGGTCGCCGGGGTTGAGTTCCGACCGCCGCCGGAATATTATCCCGTTGTGTTTGAGGAGTTCGGCAACTGCAGCGGCCCGCTCGGGATGGCGCGGGGCCAGGACCATGAACAGGCCGGGTGTTCCGGCCAGAAGTTCGAGATATGAGGCTATTACCGCCTCCTCTTCCCCCTGGTGCGTGCTCCCGGCAGTGATGACCGTTGCTGCGGCCGGGATGGCATATCTTTCCCGCAGCTCCGTCTTTCGTTCCGCTGCCGCCGGAGCGACCGGGATGTCGAACTTCAGGTTCCTGGCCACTGAAACCCGGTCTGCCGGGGCACCGATGGCAACGATCCGCCTGGCATCCTCTTCCCCCTGCATGCAGAAGCGGGACACATTGGCCAGCACCGGCCGGAAAAATGCCTTGACCCGCAGGTAGCCGCGCAGGGAGCGGTCCGATATCCTGCCGTTGGCAATGACGACCGGCACCCCGGCAGTAGCGGCCTCGCGAAGGAAATTCGGCCAGAGTTCGGTCTCGACCACCACGATGACCGAGGGGTTGACCGTTCTCAACAGTCTGCGCACGCTGAAAGGGTAATCAAACGGGAAATAGATGGCCCGGTCGACCTCCGGAAAGCCGGAGCCGACCTGCCTTCCGGTCTCGGTCATATTGGAGAGCACCAGCGGGGTATCGGGGAAACGCGCCTTGATCGCTTTCAGCAGGGGGCGGCAGGCAACCGATTCCCCCACCGATACGGCATGGACCCAGATGGGGCGCCTGTCCGCGCCGTAATGTAATTCCCGGATGAAACCGAACCGTTCTGCCAAAGCCGCAGGCCGTCCCCTGCTCGCGGAGCGATACAGGTGCCAGCCGATGATCAGCGGCAGCAGCAGCAGCAATAGGATGTTGTACAGTAAATACATGTTCGGCCCGAACTGTCTGTTGTCTCAGGTTACTGCCGGGAATCCGCAGCGCGGTCGGCCGTTGCCGTGGTCTCTCTCAGGGCGGTCTCGATCCGCAGCCGGAAAGTCTCCAGCTCCTCCCCTTCGCTGTAGTAGACCGGATCGCCGATGACAAACACCCCTTGCGAGAACGGCTTGGGGATCACCATCCGGTCCCAGCTGGTCCCGCGCCAGCAGCGGGAAGAGGAAAAGGCGATCGGCACTACCGGCCGGCCGGTTACCCTGGCAACCTGCGCGACCCCCATTTTTGCCACCTCCGCCGGTCCGCGCGGGCCATCAGGGGTTATGGCAACATCATTCCCTTTGGCAAGCAGCCGCCCCATCTCGCGGAGGGCGCCGACACCACCCTTGGAGGACGACCCCCGGACCAGGCCGAAGCCGAAACATTTCATGACATCGGCGATCAGCTGGCCGTCCCGATGGGTGCCAATCAGCACGTTCATTCGCGTGCCCGGGTAGATGAAAGGGATCATCAGCAAGCGGGCATGCCAGAAGGTGCCGATGAACCCTTCGCCCCTGGCGACCAGGCCCGGCATGATCTCCCCGCCGATCATCCTGATCCGCATGGTCATCCGAAAGAGGCTCAACAGGCCATAGATCAGCCACGCAATCTGCGGGCTGAGACGGGCCAGCATTTTCCTCCGCAGCTCTTTCATCCCTGAAACTGCATATCATAAAGCCGTTTGTAAAGCCCGCCCTTTTCAAGGAGTTCGGCATGCGTCCCGCTCTCCTTGATCTCCCCGTTCTCGATGGCCACGATCCGGTCGGCACGGAATATGGTCGAGAGCCGGTGGGCGATCACAAAGGTGGTACGGTTGGCCATCAGGTTTTCCAGGGCCTTCTGGACCATCTGCTCGCTTTCGGTGTCCAGGGCGCTGGTGGCTTCGTCCAGGATCAGGATCGGGGCATCCTTGAGGATTGCCCGGGCAATGCAGAGCCGTTGCCGCTGCCCGCCGGAAAGCCGCACCCCGCGGTCGCCGATGTTGGTCTGATAGCCTTCCGGCATCTCCAGGATGAAGTCATGGGCAAAGGCGGCCCGTGCCGCAGCCTCGACATCCGCATCGATCGCGTCCGGCCGGCCGTAGCGGATATTGTTGGCAATGGTGTCGTTGAACAGGATCGTCTCCTGATCGACCAGGGAGATCTGCTTCAGGAGATCGGCCAGCACCAGGTTCCTGATATCCCGGCCGTCAACCAGGACCTCACCGGACTTGACGTCATAGAAACGGGGGATCAGCGATACCAGGGTGGTCTTGCCGCCGCCGGAAGGCCCGACGAGCGCCACGACCTCCCCTTTGCGGGCCGATAGGGAAATCCCTTTCAGCACCTCCTCGTCATCGTAGCTGAAAGAGACATTGCGGAACTCGACCTCGCCCCGCACCCGCGAGACCGGCTCGGCATCCGGGGCATCGACTATGTCCGGCTCGGCATCGATAATCTCGAAGACCCGTTCCGATGCGCCGATGGAGCGCTGCATCACGTTGTAGGCGTTGGTAAGTTTTTTTATCGGCGAGTACATCAGGACCATGGCGGTCACAAAAGAGAAGAACTCCGCGGCCGTCATCCGGCCGGACATCACGTTGGCCCCGCCGACCCAGATGACCGCGGCAACGCCGAACGAGGTAATGAACTCGATCACCGGGGTCGAGAGCGCCTCGTACTTGATCGCCTTGCGCTGGTAATAATAAAAGTCCCGGTTGTGGTTCCTGAACTTGTCGACCTCCCGCTCCTCCAGACCGAACGCCTTGATGACCTTGATCCCGGAAAAGGTTTCCTGCAGGATGCCGGCAATATCCCCCATCTTTCCCTGCCCCTCTTTGGCCAGGTGCTTGATCCGCTTGCCGATCTTCTGGGCCGGATAGACGGTTACCGGTATGACGATGAAGGAGATGAGGGCCAGCTCCCAGTTGCGGTAGAAGATGACCCCAAGGAGCGAGATTGCGGAAAGGCCGTCGCGGAACAGGCCGGTGATGACCGTGCCGACCCCTTCCTGCATCATGTTGACGTCGTTGAGTACCCGCGACATCAGGCCGCCAGTGGTCTGGCGCTGGAAAAAACCGAGCGATAGCCGCATGTTCCGCTGGTAGATCTCGTTGCGCACCCCTTGTACCGCCATCTGTCCGGCAGTGCGCATCAGGTAGTCGTTGGTGAAGCGGCAGACCCCCCTGATGATGAACAGGACGATGATGCCGACCGGCAGCAGCGAGAATATCAGCAGGTCCTTTTCCGCAAAGATCTTTTTCAGGAGCGGTTCCACCAGATAGGCAAAGGCGCCGTCCATGGCGCCGACGCCGGTCGAAACCACGGCGGCGATCGCCATCCGCTTCCAGTACGGCTTGCTGTAAAGAACGATCCGTCGAAATGCATTCATCGGTTAGCGTTTCCTTGTTTCAGAAGGTCGATGGCCAGCCGGGCCACCCGTTGCGAGGCCCCGCTTTCTCCGAGCAGGGATCTGACCCGGCCCAGTTTTCGGCGGATACTCCCGGCATATTCACTGTCAACAAGCATCCTGCCGAGCTCAGCGGCAATTTTGCCGGGTTCGGCATCATGCTGGGTCAGTTCGGGAACCACCCGTTCACCCGAGACGATGTTGCAGATGCCGATATGATCGACACGGATCAGCTTGGTGCCGATGACGTAGGTCAGGGGTGAAACCTTGTAGATGATCACCATCGGCACCCCAAGCAGGGCGATCTCCATGGTGACGGTCCCGGAAACCGCAACAACGGCATCGCACGACTGGATTACATCGTGGACCTTGCCGCTGACCAGGGTGGCAGCGATGCCGCTCTGATCGAGCATCGGCTGCAGATCGCCAGCGGTAAGGCTTGACGCCACCGGGATCACGAACTGGAGCTCGGGGAACCTCTCCCGCAGGAGTCCGGCAGTAGCCAGGATCACCGGAAAGAGCCTCTTCACCTCACCCTTGCGGCTGCCCGGGAAAAGCCCCACTACCGGGCGAGACGGGTCGAGGCCGCATGACCGGCGGGAGTCGGTCTGCGAAAAAACCGGGTTGACCATATCGACCAGGGGGTGTCCCACAAAGGTGACCGCTGCCCCGGCCTGCTCGTAGAAAGGGACCTCGAACGGGAAGACCACCGCCATATGGTCCACCAGCCGGGCGATCTTGTGCACCCGCCCGGCCCGCCAGGCCCAGACCTGGGGACTGATGTAATAGAGAACCCTGACTCCGGCCTTTTTGGCCGCCCTGGCCAGCAGCAGGTTGAAATCCGGGTAGTCGATAAGGATGAGGAGCTGCGGGGGATCGGTCCTGAGGATATTGCGCAGGGTGGTATAGGCCCGTTTGATGACACCGAAATGGGCAATGACCTCGATCAGGCCGACCACGGCCATATCCGCGGCATCCACCAGGATATCGACCCCGGCCTCGCGCATCCGGACGCCGCCCATGCCGAAAAACGAGAGCTCCGGATCCAGCCGCCGCGCCTCTTCCACCAGGCGGGCGCCGTACATCTCGCCGGATGCTTCTCCGGAAACGATCATGACCCGTTTATCCCGCACAGCTCTCCCCATAAAACATAGAGACGCCCGGCCGGGCGTCTCTTTTTGCGATCATGTTGCCAGGCTGACCTGTCAAACCGAGCGTATTACCTCCACCACCCGGCGCACCTGGTCGTCGGTCATCTCCGGAAACACCGGCAGCGACATGCAGCGCGCCGCAACCTCTTCCGAGACCGGGAGCTGTTTCCCCTGGTATGCCTCGGCAAAGACCTCCTGCTTGTGGAGCGGGATCGGGTAATAGACGGCGGATGCGATCTGCGCCTCGGTCAGAGCGGCCATCACAGCGTCGCGCTTACCGGTAAGGGTCGTGTACTGATGGTAGACATGCGTGCCGATGCCGTCTTCAGCCGGCGGCGTCAGGGCCGAGCCTGCCAGCAGCGAGCTGTACAGGTGCGCAACCCTTCTGCGCCCCTTGGTGAACTCCTCGATCCGCTTCAGCTTGATGCGCAGGATCACGGCCTGGATCTCGTCCAGACGGCTGTTGTAGCCGATGACATGATGGTGGTAACGGACCTTGCTGCCATGGTTGCGGAGAACCTTGATCTGCTCGGCAATCGCGTCGTCGTTGGTGGTGACCAGCCCGCCGTCACCGTAGCAGCCGAGGTTCTTGCTTGGGAAAAAGCTGAAGCAGCCGGCAGTTCCCCAGGAACCGGTCATTTTGCCGCCGATGTCGGCGCCGAACGACTGGGCGCAGTCCTCGATCAGGAGCAGTCCCCGGCTTCGGCAGATCTCCCCGATCGCCTTCAGGTCCGCCGGCTGGCCGAACAGGTGCACCGGAAGCACCGCCTTGGTGCGGGGGGTAATCGCCTTTTCGATCAGGCTCGGAACGATATTGAAACTGTGCGGATCGATATCGACAAAGACCGGAGTGGCGCCGACATAACGGATCGCCTCTGCCGTGGCGATAAAGGTAAACGGCGTGGTTATCACCTCGTCGCCCGATCCGATCCCTGCAGCGGCCAGGGCCAGGTGCAGGGCATCGGTGCCAGAGGCGCAGCCGATGGCATGCCTGACGCCGAGATATTCGGCCGTCTCTTTTTCAAACGCGGCCACGTTCGGGCCGAGGATAAACTGGGTATTTTCAAGCGCGGCGAGAACGCCGGCATCAATCTCTTCTTTCAAGGCATGATATTGCCCCTTCAGGTCAACCATTGGAATCATCGATTTATCTCCTTTTCACCATTCACAATTTACCCTTCACAGCATCTTCCACCATCAACGCCACCGCCAGCGCCCTTTTACCGTCCAGTCCGGTAACCGGCGGGGTCGAACCCGAACGGACCGCGGCAATAAAGGCCTCGATTTCGTCACGCAGCGGGTCCGAGGCCGGGAACGACTGCTCTTCCCGGGCCAGGTTCGGCACCCCGGGCTGCTGTTCCCCTTCCCCCTTTGAGAACCGGATGATCTTGCGGTCCTGGAAATCGACGTTCAGGTACGAGTCTTCCTGGAAGATCCGCATCCGCCGCTCGCCTTTCAGGCTGATCCTGCTGGCAGTGATATTGGCGACGCAGCCGTTCTCGAACTCAAGCCGGGCATTGGCGATATCGATCTTGTCGCTGTAAACCGGGGCTCCGGTAGCCCGGACTTCCCGCAGCGGCGAATCGACCAGGGAGAGGATGATGTCCAGATCATGGATCATCAGGTCGACGATGATGCTGACGTCGGTGCCGCGTGCCTTGAACGGGCCGATCCGGCTCGCCTCAATGAACCGCGGCGTCTTCAGGTTGCTGCGCAGGGCCGCATACACCGGATTGAACCGCTCCAGGAAACCGATCTGCAGGGTTACCCCCTGTGCCGCGGCGATCCGGTTCAGGGCCTCCGCCTCTTCCAGGGTTGCGGTCATCGGCTTTTCCAGCAGGACATGCACCCCGCGAGAGAGGAAGAACTCGGCCACCTCGAAATGGGCCCGGGTCGGGACCACCACGCTGACCGCATCCACCCGGCCGGCAAGCTCCCGGTAATCGGTCACCGCTTCCACACCAAGCAGGCCGGCGACCTCGTCCAGCCGCGACCGGTCTGCATCCGACACGGCGACCAGCTCCACGCCATCGCAAGCGGCAAATTTGTCGGCATGGAACTTACCCAGATAGCCGACCCCAACAACCGCTGTCCGTATCATAGTCATGCACACCTCGATGAACACGGCATTACTTCGTCGCACAGCAAGCCGTTCATGGCCGGCAGATTCCGCGCGTGGACTTCTCGATGAAATTCACAAAGTAGTCCACTTCCTGCGACCGTCTGACCTCACTCTTGATCTTGGCCAGGATATCGGGGAGCTTCAGCTTGGAAAATGCCAGAATCCGATAGGCCTTTTTCAGGTCGGAAATCACCTCCGGGCTGAAGCCGCGCCGCTTGAGACCGATCAGGTTCAGGCCGCGCAGGGAGGCGTCGCGTTTGTCACAGGTAGCGGCAATGGTAAACGGCGGGATATCGTGGCCGACCATGGTCCCCCCGCCGATCATCACATAGCCGCCGATATTGACGAACTGGTGGATGGCGACCAGGCCGCCCAGGATGGCATAGCTGTCCACCGAGACATGTCCGGCCAGGGCAGTGGCATTGGCCATCACAATGCCGTCGCCGAGGATGCAGTCATGGGCAACGTGGGAATAGGCCATCAGCATGTTGCCGCTCCCTACAACCGTCTGCTTCCGGCCGCTGACGGTTCCGCGGTGGATGGTGGCAAATTCGCGGATCACGTTCCGGTCGCCCACGATGACCAGCGTTTCCTCACCCTTGTATTTCAAATCCTGCGGAGCAGCGCCGATGGCGGCCATCTGGAAAATCTGGTTCTCTTCGCCGATGGTGGTCCAGCCGTCGATCACCGCATGAGCGCCGATCTTGGTGCCGCGCCCGATCTTGACATGCTCTCCGATCACCGCGTACGGCCCGATCTCGACATCTGGGGCAATCTGGGCCCCCGGATGGACAATCGCTGTTTGATGTATCATTATTTACTCCGTATCCTTGTCTGCTAAAGTGGCCTTTAACTTGGCTTCAGTCACCAGTTTGCCCTCGACAAAAACCTTGCCGGAAAATACCCATATCCCGCGCTTGCAGGCGATCACGTCAATCTCTATCCTGAGCTGGTCTCCGGGGACAACAGGCTTTCTGAACTTCGCTTCGTCAATAGAGCCGAAATAACATACTTTATTCTGAGGATCGTCACCTGTCGCCAGATAGGCAAGGATCCCGCCGACCTGCGCCATTGCCTCGATGATCAGCACGCCCGGCATGACCGGATGTCCCGGGAAATGGCCGGGAAAGAACGGCTCGTTAATGGTCACGTTCTTGATCGCCACAATCCTCTTGCCCGGATCGTGCTCCACAACCCTGTCAACCAACAGAAACGGAAACCGGTGCGGGAGTATCTTCATTATCTGGTTTACATCCATTATCATGGTGCCCTCCTGTTTATGAACAATCAAAGGATTGGTCTCAGACTATCGGTTTTCCTGCTGCAGCAGTTTTTCCAGCTCCGCTACCCGCTTTTCCAGGGCGGATACGCTCTTTTTGACATCAGGCAGCTTCGGCACCACTGCAGAGGTCTTGAGCCACTGGCGGTGATCATAGGCGGGAATGCCGCTTACCTGGCTTCCGGCAGGGAGACTGCCGGCTATCCCGGATTTGGCCCCGACGATGGCGTTGTCGCCGATGGTGAGATGTCCTACCACCCCGACCTGGCCGGCCAGGGTGACATGGTTGCCGAGCCTGGTGCTCCCGGAAATCCCGACCTGGGAGACGATCATGCAGTCCTCGCCGATCACGCAGTTGTGGGCGATCTGCACCAGGTTGTCGATCTTGGTGCCCCGGCCGATCCGGGTAACATCCAGCGCCGCCCGGTCAATGGCGCAATTGGCCCCGATTTCCACATCGTCTTCAACGATTACGATCCCGATCTGGGGGATCTTGTACCATTGCCCGTTGTCCGGCGCATAGCCGAAGCCGTCGCTGCCGATAACGGCCCCGCTCTGGATGATCACCCGGTTGCCGATAATGCACCGTTCGCGGATAACCACGTTGGCGTGAATGGTGACGTCATCGCCGACCTCGACCCCCGGGTAAAGGACCGCGCCGGGGTAAACGACCGACCGGTTCCCCAGCTTGACGCCATCCATGATCGTTGCGCCGGGGTAGACCGTTATGTCCGCGCCGATAGTGACATTCTTCCCGACCAGTGCCCCGTCCATGACCCCCATCGGTTCCGGGGGCGCAACATGGAAAAGAGTCAGCAGCTTGGCAAAGGCAAGATACGGGTTCGGTGTTTCGATCACGTTTCTGCCGTGACTGTCCGCTCCGGGCGGCAGTACCACGGCCGATGCCTTGGTGGCGGCAACCTTGGGGGCATACCTCGGGTTGGCCAGAAAGGAGATCTCACCCTCGACCGCATCATCCAAGGATGCCAGGCCGGTGACAACCACGGCCGGGTCGCCGATGACCCTGGCGCCGAGAAACTCTGCCAGTTCCTGCAAGGACTTGGTCATAACGGCATCTCCATCCAGCCCGACGGCATTATTTCTTGTCCTTTTTGCCGTTCATCTGCTTGACGATCTCATCGGTCAGATCGACATTTTCGTCAAAGTACATCAGCATCTCGCTCTTGGCCAGGATCAGGGAAAAACCGTTCTTCTTCCCGTACTCCTGGGTGGTCCGGAACGCTTCCTCGATGATCTTGTTCTTCAGCTCTTCGTCCTTGGCCTGCAGCTCGTCGTTCACGTCCTTGATGAACCGCTGGTATTCCTTGAGCTTCTGCTGGTAATCCTTTTCCTTGGCATTGCGGGCCGATTCGTTCAGCAGAATGTTCTGCTTTTCCAGATCGGTCTTGAGCTTTTTCAGCTCGTCTTCCCTGGTGTTTTTCTCGGATTCGTGCTTGGCAATCTTTGCGGCGAGCTGCTCCTTGGCGGCCTTGCCGGCATCGGAATTGAACAGCACCTTCTGGATGTCGACAGCCCCGATCTTCGTCGATTCTGCAGCATCCGCATGCGCGGCCCCGAGAAGTAACAATGATACAAGTAACCCGATAATCCCTGATTTCATACAGTTCTCCTTTGTGGTTATCAGAAAAAGCTCCCGATGGAAAATTCGATCTTGCCGCTTCTGCTGTCAATGCCCTCGCGCGGATTGAGCGGGATGCCGTATTCAAGCCGCAACGGCCCGATCGGCGAAAACCAGCGCACGCCGAAACCGTAGCTGCTCCGCATGACCGAGAACATCTGGCTCGGTTTGTCGTAAGAGTTGCCGGTGTCAAAGAACAACACCCCTTTGAGGCCGGCCTCCTTGAGGAGCGGCATGGTAATCTCGGCAGTGAAGATCGCTTCGGTGGTCCCGCCGGTATAGGACCGGATAACCGCGTTTGTGGCGTTCACATCCGACCTGCTGTCAACGATCTTGTAAGGGCTGACTGTCCTGCCGCCGAAACCGCGCAGGGTGTTGATCCCGCCGAGATAAAACTTCTCGTCGATCGGGATATCCTTCCCCAGCCCCTGGATATGCCCTAGAACGCCGCGAACGGAAAACACGCTGTTCCAGACCAGCGGCGTGAAATATGTTGCTTCGCCGATATAACGGGCATACCGGCTGGTTCCGCCAAGCCCGGCAAATTCGGCAGAGAGCGTGCTCATCGTGCCGGTTGTCGGGTCCATCCGGTAGTCGGTGTTATTGCTCGTCACACTGGCGGTTATCGAGCTGGTCGTTGACGTCGGCTCAAATTCCTGCTTGCTGAGGATAAACGCCTGCGAGAGGTTGAATATCTCTTTCTGCTCATACTTGTAGATCCAGAAGGTGCTCAAGGTGTCGCTGATCAGATACCCGGCCTTGAGGTCACCGCCGATCGCCCGGCGGGTGTAATCAATGTAATCCCTTTGCGACCGGTACAGATCCGCGCCGACTGTCCACTTGGAATCCAGGAAATACGGATCGGTGAGCCCAAAGCTGTAGGTACTGGATTTGCCCCCGATGGAAGCCGATGCGTTCGCCTTCAGCCCCAGACCGAAGAAGTTGGACTGCTGCACCGAACCCTGACCGATGAAGCCATCCAGAGAACTGTAGCCGGCGCCGATACTGAAAGTGCCGGTGGGCTTCTCCTTGACATCGACCTTGAGATTGAGCCTGTTATCGGCAGAGCCGCGCTCGGTGGCAATGGTGACCTCTTCAAAAAAGCCCAGGTTCATCAGGTTCTGCTTGCTTTTCTTCAGCCCGGTGCCGCTGTACAGATCTCCCTCAGCGAGTTTCAGCTCACGACGGACTACCTTGTCCCTGGTCTTGGGGTTACCGGCGATAGTGATCCGGTCGATGTAGACCTTGTCACCCTTCTCCATGTCAAAGGTAATGTCCACGGTCTTGGCTTCCGGGTTGACCCGCGTCACCGGGTTCACGTTGGCAAAGGCATACCCCTGGTCCGCATACACGTCAGTCAGGATAAAGACGTCATTTCTCAGTATTGCCCGGCTGAAGATCTCCCCGCTTTTCAGCTTCAGCTTCTTGGAGAGCTCTTCGCTCTTTTCCAGGAGATCGCCTTTGAAATCGATCGACCCGGCCCGGTACTGGTCCCCTTCCCTGATATCGATCTGGACCTGGAGACCTCTCTTGTCAGGGAGCAGTTCGACGCGGGGCTCGGCAACCTTCACATTCACATAGCCGTTATTGAAATAAAAATCCGCAATCAGGGCCATGTCGTTCTTGAGAACTTCTTCCTTGTACACCCCGGCGCCGGTCAGCCAGGAAAGCCACCAATCTTCGGTCGTCTCCATCAACCCCTTGAGCTTGCGGCGGGTAAACGATTTGTTGCCGGTAAAAAGGAGCTCCTGAATCAGGATCTTCTTCCCCTCGGTGATCTTGAGCACCACCTTGAGATCGGTATCCCCCCGCTTTTCGGTGGCACTCTCCACTTCAGCCAGATAGTAGCCTTCGTCAGCATACAGCTTCTTGATTTTCCTGATGCTTCGCGCCAGGTCCTTGGCAGAATAGATCGAGTTGGGCTTGACTTCCAGGGCTTCCTTGATCTTTTCCGCGGAAAGCTCCTTGTTTCCCTCGATCTTGACATCCCTGACCACCGGCCTTTCGGACACGGTATAGGTAAGGATCAGACCTTTGTCACCCGGAGTTGTCTCGGCCTTGACATCCTGGAAATGACCCAGCTTGTACACGGCCCGGACATCGGCATCAACCTTGTCCAGATAGAGCAGGTCTCCGGCTTTTATCATCAAGGCGTTCCTGATGGCATCGGATTCGATCCTCCTGTTACCCGAAACCCGGACTTCGGCAATCCGCTCACCCTCAGCGCCGGCATATCCTGCGGCCACCGTAATGAGCAGGAGAATGAGAGCGCATATTTTACCAAACCATATAACCAAAAGTCCTCCAAATCGATTCAGTGAACCGCAACAGGGGCAGGAAGCAAAATCCGGCGAAATTTGCGCGGTGCAATGACCGCACCGGCACTATGATCCGATTCGGCCGTCAACCAGCCGGATCGTGCGGCCCATGCGGCCGGCCAGCCTTTCGTTATGAGTTACGATGATCATGGTCAATCTGCGGCTGGCATGGATTTCCCCCAGCAGGCCGTGAATCTCGTCGCTGGTTTTCATATCAAGATTGCCGGTAGGCTCATCAGCCAGAAGCAGCTGCGGAGACCCGACCAGGGCCCGGGCAATCGCAACGCGCTGCTGCTCCCCGCCGGACAGCTCTCCGGGGCGGTGCGAGAACCGGTGCCCCAGACCGACATCCCGAAGCAGCTGGGACGCGACTTCGGCAGCTTCGATCCTTTTTCCCCCGCTAATGAGCAGCGGCATCATCACGTTCTCCACTGCCGTGAATTCCGGGAGCAGATGATGGAACTGGAACACGAACCCGATGGACCGGTTCCGGAACGATGCCAGCCCCTGGTCGCCGGTCTTGAATACATCTTCGCCCTGAAACAGGACACTGCCTGAGCTGGGGCGATCAAGGGTACCGAGAATATGCAGCAGGGTGCTCTTGCCCGCTCCGGATGCCCCTACGAGTGCGATGGTCTCACCCTCGGCAAATTCAAGGTCTATCCCCTTCAGGACATCGACCCGGGCATCGCCGCTGCCGAAGGACTTGTGGACCCCCCTGACCTCAAGGAAACTATTCATACCTGAGCGCTTCCGCAGGGGCCATCCGCGATGCCTGCCAGGCCGGGTAGAGTGTGGCGATAAACGAAATCGCTATTGCCGTAACGCAGATCATGGCCACATCGCCCGGAACTACCTGCGACGGGAAATGGTCAAGGTAGTACACATCCTTGCTGAACAGCTCGAAACCGGTAAGCCGCTGGATAACATCGACGATCTGTTCCAGGTTGCAGGCAATCAGCAGTCCGCCGATGGTGCCGATGAACGTCCCGGTAACGCCGATGATCAACCCTTCCAGGACAAAAATCTTCATGATGCTGCGGCCGGTAGCGCCCATCGACTTGAGAATGGCGATATCCTTGGTTTTTTCCATGACAACCATGAACAGGGTCGATGCGATGCCAAAAGCGGCAACCAGGACTATGAGTGTCAGAATGATGAACATCACCATCTTCTCGGTCTTGAGGGCGAACAGGATGTTCTTGTTCATCTGCATCCAGTCCCGGGCATGGTATCGCGCACCGAGCCCGGCATTAAGCTTCTTCACCAGTTCGCCGGTCTTGTAGACATCGGCCACCTTCAGCTGGATCCCGGTGACACTGCCGCCCATGCCGAGAAAATCCTGGGCCTCTGAAAGCGCCACATAGGCAAGGGTGGAGTCATACTCGTACATACCGGTATTGAAAAGCGCCACGACCCGGAACTTCTTCATCTTCGGTATCATGCCGAGAGGGGTGATGTTCCCCATGGGTGAGACCACATTCAGCGTGTCTCCCACATAGAGATTGAGATTTCTGGAGAGTTCGCGACCGATCATTATGCCGGGCAGAGGCGGTTCGGCGCCTGCCAGGGGAGCGCCCGAAACCGGCTCGAGATCGGCAATTTTGCCATCGCTGACCGACTTATGGAGATTGGTGACCTTACCGTCCGTGGCCAGGTCGATCCCGCGCAGCACCACGCCCGAAACGTTCTTGCCGCTGGTCAGCATCACCTGGCTGTAGATGAACGGCGTCGCCGCCTGCACCCCCTCGAACTTCTTCACCCGGTCGATCAGACCGTTGGAGTCATCAATGCCGTTGGCGCCGCCAAGCACCACGACATGGGCGTTGGTCCCCATGATCTTGGTCTTGAGCGACTCCTCGAAACCAGTCATCACCGCCAGCACCACGATGAGCGCAAGCACGCCGAGGGCCACGCCGCTCGTAGAGATAACGGTAATTATGGAGATGAACGTTGATTTCCGCTTCGCCTTGAGATAGCGGAGACCGATGAAGAGTTCGTAGGGCATAAAAACCTGTGAATAGTGAATGGTAAATAGTGAAAAAACTAAATCTAACGCGGTTTCTTACATTTCACTTTTCACGTTTCACACTTTACTTTTCCTTCCGCAGCTGCGGAAAGAGGATGACGTCGCGAATGGACGCGGAATCTGTGAGCAGCATGACCAGCCGGTCAATGCCGATCCCCTCGCCGGCCGTCGGAGGCAACCCGTACTCCAGGGCACGGATGTAGTCCTCATCCATGTAATGCGCCTCTTCGTCCCCTTTGTCCTTGGCCGCAACCTGGGCCAGGAACCGCTCCTTCTGGTCGACCGGGTCATTAAGCTCGGAAAAGGCATTGGCAAGCTCGCGGCCGGCAATGAAAAGCTCGAAACGGTCCACGATCTCCGGATCCTGGTCATTCTTGCGCGACAGCGGCGAAACCTCGGTCGGATAGGCAGTGATGAACGTCGGCTGAATCAGCTTGGTCTCGGCCACTTCTTCGAAAATCTCGGTAACCAGCTTGCCGTATCCGATGTCTTCCGGCAGGTCCAGTCCGATACTCTTGGCATAGGCATAGGCCAGGTCACGGTCGGCCAGATTTTTGGCATCGATATCACCGAATTCGACGATCGCCTCAAGCACGGTCAACCGCCGCCAGGGCCGGTTAAAGTTGATCGTGTGCCCCTGATACGGGAACTCGAGCGTGCCGAGCAGTTCCATGGCGACATGGCACAGGAGCTTTTCCGTGTAGTCCATCAGGTCTTCGTAAGTGGCATAGGCCTGGTAGAACTCCATCATGGTGAATTCGGGATTGTGGCGGATGGAAATCCCTTCGTTGCGGAAATTCCGGTTGATCTCGAAAACGCGCTCGAACCCGCCGACCACGAGCCTTTTCAGATACAGTTCCGGCGCAATACGGAGATACAGCTCCATATCCAGGGCGTTATGATGGGTGACAAACGGCCGCGCCGTCGCGCCGCCCGGGATCTGATGCATCATGGGGGTCTCGACTTCGAGGAAATCGTTATTCACCATGAATTCACGGATCAGGTTGATCACCCTGGATCGCTTGACAAAGACTTCGCGCACTTCCGGATTGACGATCAGGTCCACATATCTCTGCCGGTATCTCGTTTCCACATCGGTAAGGCCGTGGAATTTCTCCGGCAAGGGGAGCAACGATTTGGTCAGCAACCGGATCGACGTGACGTGCAGGGAGAGTTCCCCGGTCTTGGTCCGAAACGGCCACCCCTCGGCGCCGATTATATCGCCGATGTCAAATGAATCGAAATTTGCGAACCCCTCCTCACCGAGCGTGTCTTTCCGGACATAGATCTGCAGCCGCCCCTTACGGTCCTGCAACTGGACAAAGGCGGCCTTGCCGAACGAACGCCGGGCGATTATCCTGCCGGCCACCACATAGGTTGCCGACTGCTCGGGTATTTCCTGTATTGATCCGAATTCCTGCAAAATACCGGCAGAAGAATGGGTCGGCCTGAAGTCATTGGGGTACGGGTTTATCCCCGCCTCCCACAGGGTATCGACTTTCCTTCTTCTCTGCAGCAACAGCTCACTGAGTTCTTCCATAAATCCCCTTTTAAACCGAAAAGACAAGGCATTTCCAGCTGATCAACAAACTGGCAAAATAGACCATATCATGCTGCGAAGTCAAGCAAAAAGGGGGATTCCGGACCGGTGGAACTACCTGCATATAAATGGGAAATTTAATCCGATCAACCGACAAAAACGGGACGGCAAACGCCGTCCCGAATAAAACGCACTGCTGGTGAAAATCACTTTCGTCTGAGCCTGATCATTGTCACCTCACCGCACTGACGGACAACCGCCACCAGGCAAACCGGACCGCGGATCAGCAGTTGCCGACCATGCTGTAGACCCTGGCCCCGAAGCGCTTATTGGCAAACGTCACCACTTCGGTCTCACGGGTGATGTCATCAAGCACGGTCAGGAAACCCTCGACCACTCGCGGATCGAACTGGCTGCCGGCATTGGAATACAGCTCCTCCAGGGCATCCCTCATGTTCAGGACATCCCGGTAGGGGCGTTCCGAGGTCATGGCGTCAAAGGCATCGGCAACGGCCAGAATTCTGGATTCGAGCGGGATGGCCAGACCCTTGAGCCCGTACGGGTAGCCAGTCCCGTCATAGCGCTCGTGATGATGCATGATCGCCAGGCTCTCCTGCTTCAGGGATTTTACCGAGTCGATGATCTCGGCGCCCAGGACCGAATGCTGCCGCACCAGCGACTGCTCCTCGACCGTCAGCGGACCTTCTTTCCGCCAGACATGGTCCGGAATGTAAATGGTGCCGATATCATGGAGCAGGGCCGCCCGTTCCAGGGAATCAAGCTCGTCCTGACACAGCCCCATGGCCCGGCCGATCTTGACCGCAAACCCGGCGACCCGGGCCGAATGGCCGCTCGAATAGGTGGCATTCGCATCGATCGCCGCAGCTATCGACTGGATGGTCGACAGATAATTTTCCTCCAGCTTGCTGATGCTCTCCATCAGATGGACCTTTTCGCCGGCCAGCTCCCAGTTTTTCTTGATCTGGCTGAGACGGGCGGTTCGCTCCAGATAGGTAAGCACATAATACATGACAAGCATGGATACCGAAATCACGCCTGCCGCCTCCAGCCTCTGCATCCCCAGGTAGCCCGGCATGCAGAGCCAGATCAGGCATCCGCCGATCGTCAGCACCGCCATACAGTTGGTAGGGAAATTGTCCGACAAGATCTTGCATTGCATACGAAAAAACTCCTTCTCGTTTCTATACCCCTTATATCGACGAAAGGTTTTGGAAACTTAAGAAGTAATTTCAATACGATCAGAGTCAAAAAGATGACTTAAAACAGGGCGGTATCATGGAATGCTGCTGTTTGGATCAAGCAGGGTTTACCCGGAGGGAATAGAGCAGGGATGTTCAGGGATGGTCGGACCGGTTCTGCTTCACCAGCTTCCCCTTCAGCTGGCCGCAGGCCGCGGAAATGTCGCCCCCCCTGCTGTCGCGGGTGATTACAGTGACATGCCGGTCGATGAGATACTTGTGAAAGGCATCTATGGCTGCCTGGGTCGGCGCCCTGAACTCGCACCCTTCGTGTTCGTTGAACGGTATCAGGTTCACCTTGTTGGGAATATCGCTGATCAGCCGGAGCAGCCTCTTGGCGTCATCCAGCGAATCATTGACCCCGCCGAGCATCACATACTCGATCGTAATCTTCCGCCGGCCCGGGAGCGGAAAATCCCGGCATGCTTTCAGGAGTGTTGCCAACGGGTACCGGCGGTTGATCGGCATGATACGGTTGCGCAGTTCGTCCGTGGTCGCGTTCAGGGAGACCGCCAGGTTCACGGTGACCGCACGACCGAGTTCCGCCATTTCCGGGACCAGACCGCTGGTTGAGACCGTTACCCGCCGGGTCGAGAACTGCAGCCCGTTGTCATCGAGCAGTATCCGGATTGCCCGGATGACATTTTCCAGGTTGTGCAGCGGTTCCCCCATCCCCATGAAGACGATATTGGTCACAGGGGCATCCCTGCGGACCGCACAGACCTGGTTCACGATCTCGGCCGCAGTCAGGTTGCGGGAGAGTTTAAACGTGCCGGTGAGACAGAACTCGCACTGCATGGCGCAGCCGACCTGTGATGATATGCAGAGGGTATTGCGCCCTTCGTCCGGGATCAGCACCGACTCCACTGCCTCGCCGTCGCTGAAGGTGAACAGATACTTCCTGGTGCCGTCCCGCCCCACTTCGACTGTTGTGGCATCGAGGTTGCTGATGAAGGCCGTCTCTTCGAGCTCGCAGCGGAGATCCTTGGAGAGGTTGGTCATATCGCTAAAGGTCCGGGCGTCTTTCTGGTACAGCCACTTGAAGATCTGGGTGGCGCGAAAACGCTCCTTCCCCTGACCGGAGAGGAACTGTTCCAGTTCGGGAAGCGTAAAGTTTTTCAGGTCTGCTTTAGCGTTCATTGTTTCACGAAAAAAGCCCTCTACGGCAGAGGGCTTGGATTCCTATACCTTCCGGGATCAGACCAGTTCGAGGGCGCTGAAGAAGTAAGGGATTTCGAATGCCGCAGTTTCCGGGGCATCGGAACCGTGTGAAGAGTTCTCTTCGATGTTCTTGGCAAACTCCTTGCGGATGGTACCGGGCTCGGCATTGGCCGGGTTGGTGGCTCCCATCAGGGTCCGCCAGGCGGCAATGGCGTTTTCCTTCTCAAGCACCATGACAATGACCGGGCTGCGTGACATGAAGGTGCAGAGGTCGTTGAAGAAAGGGCGCTCCTTATGGACATAGTAGAACCCTTCTGCCTGGGATTTGCTGAGGTGAATCTTTTTCATCCCGACGATCTTGAATCCAGCTTCCTCGATCTTGCTGATGATCTTGCCGGAAATGTTGCGCTCGACGGCATCGGGCTTGATGATGGCAAATGTTCTTTCCATACTACTCTCCGTTCGTAATTAAGATAAAGCAATGGCCTGCAGAACCATGCCTGCAGGCCATTTTCAGTACAGGTCCGGAAAAGTAAGAAACTTACTTTTTCTCGGGAGCAGCAGGAGCTGCGGGTGCTGCAGGAGCAGCAGGAGCCTGGGCAGAAGACATCGGCTTCTGTGCTTCAGGAGCCTTAGGAGCTTCAGCAGCCGGAGCCGGAGCCGGAGCTTCTTCTTTCTTCTTGCATCCAAAAGCCATTGCTACAGAGAGACAGAGTGCGAGGGTTACGAGCTTCTTCATAATTGTCTAGTCCTTTCTTTTTGTGTTTTCTTGCGCAAAGCGCATCGATTGTAAAGTCACAACGACAGGGGAATATACTCCCATAACATCAAAAGTCAAGAGTTTTTTCTTTAGTCGCGTTAATTTTTATCCGGTTTATTTCAGTATGTTACAAAGTGTATACGGTATACTTATCACATTAGCAACTGAATTTTTCCGGCAATCAGAAGCGGCATTATTAATGTCTACCAATCTCATGTTTATCATCAGCCAGTCGTATACCACCTGCAGACCATTTGCCGTTGACCAGACGGAGCAGGCCGTAAGGGTTGGCATCCTGCAATGCCGGCGGCAGCATGATGTCCGGATACCCCTGATAGCATACCGGGCGAAGGAACCGGTCGATAGCCAGAGTGCCGACCGATGTGCAACGGCTGTCCGATGTGGCTGGGAATGGTCCGCCGTGCGTCATGGCATCGCAGACCTCGACGCCGGTGGGAAATTCGTTGAGGATGACCCTTCCGACACGGGTTTCAAGCAGCTCGACAATCGGCCCGGCATCGGAAAGCTCGCTGGCGGCGGCAAACAGGCCGGCAGCGAGATGCCCCCCGAGGTCCGGGATTATTTCCCGCAGCTCCTGAAGATCCTTTACCGCAACCAGCACCGTGACCGGCCCGAAAACCTCGTCTTCCAGAGGCCGGGTTTCGCATCTTAACAGCTCGGGCGGCGCGCGGAACAGGCACGCCGCGGCACGATCACCCTCGGTAATGGCACCGCCAAGCAGTTCCATGCCCGAAAGCTGCGAAAGCCTCCTGATCCCTTCCTGGTAGTTCAGGAGAATCGGCCGGCTGAGCATGACCAGCGGCGGCCTGCTCATTATTTCCAGGCTAAGCATCTGACAGAAAGTATCGAAGGGTTCCCCCGCAATGCCGATGACCAACCCGGGGTTGGTGCAGAACTGGCCGGCGCCCAGGGTCACAGAGGCAGCTAAGCCCGATGCGATCACGCTCCCCCGCTCCCGTAAAGCTCCGGGAAGCAGGATGACCGGGTTGACGCTCGACATTTCCGCAAATACCGGGATCGGCTCGGGGCGGGCGGCTGCGATTTCAGAGAGCGCCCTGCCGCCGGCCAGCGACCCGGTAAAGCCTACCGCCTTGATCTCCGGACATCTGACCAGCGCTGCTCCGGCATTGTCGCCGAACAGCATGGCGAATACCCCTTTGGGGACACCGCTTCGCTCAACGGCTCTGACCACAGCGCAGGCAACCAGTTCCGAGGTGGTCGGGTGCGCAGAGTGGGCCTTGACTACGACCGGGCAACCGGCGGCAAGGGCCGATGCGGTATCGCCACCGGCTACCGAAAATGCCAGCGGGAAATTTGCGGCGCCGAACACCGCCACCGGGCCTGTTCCTATTCGGTACTGGCGGATATCCGGGCGCGGCAGAGGCTGCCGGTCCGGAAGAGCGGTATCAATGCGTGCTCCGAGGAAATCGCCGCGGCGGACCACCGCGCTAAAGAGTCGCAGCTGATTGCTGGTGCGCAGCCGCTCGCCGCGTATCCGCGGCTCAGGGAGGCCGGTCTCCCGCATTACTATCTGTACGAACCTGTCGTCAAGACTGTCGATCTCTTCGGCGATGGCTTCCAGAAACTGCGCCCGCTCCTCCAAGCCCGACTTGCGGTAAATCGTAAAGGCCGCGCCAGCAGTAGCAGCGGCACGAGAGATCTCGGCGTCAGTCGCGACAAAGAACTCGTACTCCAGGGGCTCGCCGGTTGCGGCATCTAACGAACAGAACCTGGTCCCCGACTCTTCGCTCCGCTTTCCGTCGATAAACTGCTTCCCCAGAATCTCCATCCCGTCCCTCATCGGCCTTTCTGTCCGATCTCGGGCAAAAGCCCCTCCAACTCCGGCTCGAAGATCTCCCAGACCCGTTTCTGAAGCTCGGCAATAAATTCCGGGCTGGTAATATTGGGGAGCTTGATATTCTGGTTCGGCCGTTCCCACACCTCGGCAGGAAGGGTGTACTCGGACTTTTCATACCCCTGCCGCAGCTCCAGGGCCAGACCGCGCAAGAAAGCCCTGCGCACGGCGGCGGCCAGGTCTTCTGCGGTCACGTCCATATCGAACTCGCTCTTGATGCAGTCCACCACCATCTGGGTGCAGATCCCCTTGGTTATATCGAAAAACTTGCAGAGGCCTATCATGTCGAAGCCGACAATCTGGAGCTTGGTTCTAGTGATCCCCTCGACCCAGGAGTCCATATCCGACTTCCCCTCGCGGGTCAGGAGCCCGTACGTTCCCATCGACATATGGCCGCCGGCGATGGCCCAGGCATAGCCAGGATTGGTTTCGGGCTGATAAGCCGGCAGTTCCAGACCCTTGACATGGTAGGCGTAGGAGGTCTCGCCGGTACTCTCGGAGAGGCGTTTGGAGCCGTGCCCGATCTCAGGCAGATTCCCGGTTCCGGCCTGCTCGACCAGTTCCCTGATCCCGGCGTATTCTCCGAAGCGAGCGCCGTTCAGGAGCGGCTGTTCCGGATGCCTCTCGTTGTAGGAGAGCACGTAAGAGACGGTCACTCCCAGGGAGATGGAGTCCATGCCGTAATTGTCGCTCAGGTGGATCAGGCTGGCCGCCTGCGCCGCATCATGGATCCCCAGGTTGGTGCCGAGGAGATTGAGCGGTTCGTAGTCGAACTTGGCCAGAAACCTGCCGGCGCTGCCGTCTCCCCTCTTTTCGTGGACATTGTTATGGCAGGTTATCCCGCAGCGGAAGCAGGCTTCCGACTTGATCACGAACTGCGGCTCAACATTTTCCCGGAACAGCTTCTCCGGCAGATCGTTTCCCTGGGGCCGGAAATTGTTCACCGGCACGGCATTAAAGACCTGCATGACATCGTAAGCAGCCCAGGTTCCGCCGCCGCCACCGCGGCTGATCGGCTGAAGCCGCGCCGAACCGCCCCCTTTGACGACATTGATGTTTACCTTCTTCACCTCAGCTGTCAGGGGCTTGATCTTGTCGCTGCTCTGAGCCACCAGGGCGAGGAGGTTCTTGTATCCCATGAGGCTCCCCATGCCGCCGCGGCCGGCGAAACGCATTTTATCCTCTCCGGATTTAAGCTGGTTGTCGGTCGACAGCGCTACCGCGCCCATGTAGACATTCTCCCACTGCTCACCGGCCTGGCCGATCGCCGCAAAATGGGCATTGCTGCCGTATTCATTCTGCAGAGCCATCATCTTGGCGTGGGTGGAAAGGCCGACCAGGTGACCGGCCGGCTTCAGCTCCACCACCGGGCCATCAACAGACTCCCTGATCAAGGCATAGACCGGTTCAGGGGAGCGGTTTTCGAAGATCAGTTCGTCCAGGCCGGTCCACTTGAACTTGGCGCCGAAATTGCCGCTGCCGGTCGACCAGATGGCTGCAGGCAAACCCTTCCTCGACTCTTTGATCGGGCTGTAGCCGGAAAAATAGGTGCGCAAACCGGTCATGGCGCTGCTGCCGGTTAAGAGGCCGGTATTGACGATGAGCGGGTTGGCATCGCAATAGGCGTCCCTGATGTCGCGTTCGGCCAGAATCTGGAAGGAACGGCCGAACCCGCCCAGAACATCCTCCAGATTGCGGCAGGGAACATCTTCATAGCGGGTTTTGCCGCTCCCGAGATCGACCGTACAACGCGCATACAACACCGAGGCTGGTTCAGATGCCGGATCAGAGGTGAAACATTTCATGTCGGTTTCTCCTTGTTTCAGGCGCACAGGCTATGCAGAGCAATGATTCATCTTCCGTGGTTACCCGCCATCCAGTAACGGCAACAGACACAAGGTATCGCCATCATGGAGTTCATCTTCGATGCGTGCATGGATGTCATTGATAAGCACGATACCGAGAAGGGGCCTGGGTATCCGGAGCTCGTCAACCACCTCCAGCACGGATACTGCAGAAGGATACTCACGGACATTTTCCTTAAATCGACCGTCCCGAAATGGCCCAACCAGCTTTATGGTCACTTTCATTGTTGCCCCGAAACACCCATCCGTTCAAATTCGTTTGGAACGAAATGTCCGGATTGTCAGGTATAGCTTGTCAAATGCCTACTGAATATAGTACATTAGCGCACCCTTAGCAACCCCAAGAGGAGGATTTTGCATGGCAAAGATGTTTGGCAAAGATGACCGGCGGCAACTGCTGCACATCGCCCGGGAAGCGATAACCTCTTTCGTATCGACCGGTTCCGTATCGACCCGGGAGGCAAAATCCGAAAAACTCCAACAATGCTTCGGCTGTTTTGTCACCATCAAGGTGGACGAAAAATTGCGTGGCTGTATCGGTAATTTTATCTCGGACAAACCGCTCTGCAAACTGGTGCCGGAAATGGCAACAGCGGCCGCGACCAAGGATCCGAGATTCTATCCGATGAAGAAGCAGGACCTCGACAACTTCGCCCTGGAAATATCGGTGCTGTCGCCTTTGCAGAAAATTGCCGCCATCGATGAGATCCATGTCGGTACACACGGCATCTACATGGAGAGGAATTTCCACCGCGGGGTCCTGCTCCCCCAGGTGGCCACCGAATACGGCTGGGACCGCGATACCTTTCTGCAGCAGACGGCCCTGAAGGCCGGCATGGGTAAAGACGACTGGAAAGAGAATACCGATATCTACGTTTTCAGCGCCGAAGTTTTCAACGAGGATGAGCTGATCATCGGTAAAAGGCAGCAGTAAGGGGTAAACCGGCCGCTGGCTGGAAGCAGATAATAGCAAAAAAGGGGAGATGCCGAAGCATCTCCCCTTTTTGTCTCATTCAGCAAAAGAACGCGGTCAACGCCTGATTGAATGCTGTTCAACGACATTAAGGAAGCAGTACTATATTATTCAGTTCCACAACTCCGTTAACAATTACCAGCGAACCGTGAACCTTTGTCTGCAGAGAGTTGTCGTTAAAATAGCAGTTATAACCGCCCCACAGCTTCAGATTAATGCCGCGATCCAATAAAATACTCTCGTAGATATCGACTCCCTGCACATGCATTACTTCATCGACGACATCGTTCAAAGCCGATTGCATGCTGTTGTAATAGGCTATGGGGGTTCGCGGAGTTCTTGCCGGATAAGCGACGCAAACCGGGTCTGCAACCGTTATTGAAAACTGCTTCGATGTTGTCCTGCCGGAGCTGTCCTGCAACTGCAGCGTAAAGCTATAAATACCGGTTTCAGTCGGCACCCCTTTGATGACAGAGGAATCGGTAGAACCCTCAAACACTAGACCTGGCGGTAGAGCCCCGGAAACCAGGGACCAGCTGTATGGGCTTGTTCCTCCGCTTCCGGTAATCACCAGTTTGTAATCCGTCCCATTCGTAGCCGGGACAAAAGACTGGCTGTTTATCCCCAATATCGTCACCGACATCTGTTTGCTTGCCGTCATACCTGTCGCGTCAGACACTCGAACATCGAATTGCACCTTACCGCTGCCATTGATAATTCCAGAAATCACCCCTGTGACCGGGTCCATGGTCAATCCTGCGGGAATCGCTCCCGAGCTTACGGACCAGCTGTACGGAGGCGTACCACCCCGTGCGGATAGAGCCGTGTCATAAGGGGCCCCGGACACTCCTTCCGGCAGAGTTCCAGAAGCGGTAACAGCAAGTGCGAGGGAGTCATTGAACTTCACCGTGAGAGCCTTTAAATACACATTGTCAACATCGCCTGAACTGCCAGTGACAAATATATTGCCGTTCGGGTCCAGGGTGAGCCGCTCGCCGCGCTCAGACCCGCCGGCGTCATAGGTCATGCCCCACAACATGTTGCCGCTGAAATCGTATTTCGATACCAGGAAATCTGTCGGCTTGTAAGGGGACCCCAGCAGGCTCCCGGTCACATAGACGGCGTTTTCGTCCACTGCAAGACCGAACCCCTTACTGCCAATCCCTTCAACATGACTCCTTTTCCAGAGGACATTGCCGTTCTGGTCAAATTTTGTGAGCAGCTGAACAGCCGGCGATGCGATCGACCACCCGGTGACATAAACATTGCCGTTCCTGTCAACCGCCACGTCCTGCCCGGTTTCTTTACCCCCGGAGTCATCGGTCTTTAGCCAGAGCTCTTTCCCTGATGCATCGAATTTCAGCAGCAGCTGATCATAATTGACAATTCCTGGTGCAGCTGTATTGGCTGCATTGCCGGTTATATACACATTGTCATTCAAATCCACCGCAATATATGGATTGCTCAGAACCCTTGTGCTTGTGCTCTTGGCAGTGCCGGTCCAGAGTTCGTTTCCAGAGGAATCATACTTGACGATGACGATATCGTTGGTAGATGTGCTGTAAGTCCCGGAGATATAGATATTGCCCTGCTTGTCGGTTGAAACGTCTGTCACTTCATTGCCGGGACGCTGTCTGCTCCAGAGAAGATTCCCATCCGGATCAAATTTGGAAAGGAGATATTTATCATAACTGCACGCGGTCGAGGACCAAGTGCAGCTCATCCCACCTAAATACAGAGCCCCCTCCCTGTCAAGTGCTATTGCCGAAGGTATCCCAGCAGGATTTTTGTACCATAGAAGGTTCCCGGCAGGATCATATTTGAAAAGATAGGCACAGGATTCCCAGACATTCTGGCCATTAAGAAAATAACCCTCTCTAATCAGATAGCTGTTCCCATCGCCATCTACAGCAATATCGACCAAATTACCCACTAAATAATCCACATAAACGTTTGTAAAAGAGTTGCTGTCAGATGTAACACTCCATTCAACCTGTATGCCGGGAGGATAGACGCTTATTAAGAGATCCTGCAGCGCCTTTGCTCCGTGAGAATCCAACAGTTGCACAGTTAACTGGTAACTCCCTTCAGTTGTGGCTGAGCCGGATAACTCTCCAGTGGAACCGTTAAGTGTCATGCCTGGCGGCAAGCTACCCGATACAACGGACCATGTGTACGGGAAATGACCGCCTGAACCGAGCAGAGACTGGCGGCAAGGTGAACCGACATTTATTCCTACTGAACGGGTAACTATGCCGAGAGCAGGAAACTCGATTACTTCGCGTCCTGCAGGTGATGAGAAAACAAGAACCTCCAATGACCGGGTCGGAGTCCAGGTTGCGGTAAAAACACCATCTCCACCCACTTGGTCTAAACCTAAGCCGTCATCTGCAAGCATCAGGACATCGCCGTTTGAATTTGTCACCGTAACCGGGCCGGACGGCGCCGAGCAGTTAATGCTCATCACCGAGAGGGTAACCGGCGTGCCTACAGATATCGAAGATGGCTTCTTCAGTATCGAAAAGAGCATCCTTTCAGAGCAGGTCAATGAATTATAGGCATCAATCCTCTTGCCGGTTATCGTCCTTTCATACATATTCGGCACACTATCAGCTCCTGACAAAATAAGGTTCTTAATCCCTTTCCAGTCCATTGCCGGGAACTGCGCCTTGATCAGTGCAGCAAGCCCGGTAGCATGAGGGGCCGCCATTGATGTACCGGAAAGAAGGCCGTATCCGCCGGGAATCCCCCACTCATTAACTGCAGGGAGCGTGCTGTATATCCCAACTCCCGGAGCGCTTACATGAACAGTTCGTCTCCCATAGTTGGAAAATGTCGCCTTGTTGTCGTTCCTGTCGGTTGCTGAAACGGATATAATGTTAGGCAGATCGTACGATGCGGGATAAGAAGGCTTGTTATCGCTATCTGTTCCGTTATTGCCGGCCGCTGCGATAAAAAGAATGTCCTGTTGAGCGTTAATCGCATCATACAGCGCCTGCGAAAAAGCCCCACCCCCCCAACTGTTATTTGTGGCCACTATATTGGCTCCAGCATCTTTCAGGCTCTTAATGTAGTCGAGACATTGCAACGCATTGTCAAGAGTGCCGGAACCGCTTGCAGACAGGAATTTGCAGGCGGTAAGCTTTACATTCCAGTTGACGCCGGCAACACCGGTGCCGTTGTTCCCGATGGCGCCAATAGTCCCTGCGACATGGGTTCCATGACCATTGTCGTCAAACGGGTCTGAATCCTGATTCGCTGTATCTATCCCGACATTGACCCACAAATTGGCAACCAGGTCCGGGTGAGTGTAATCTATACCGGAATCAATTATTGCCACAACGTTATCGCTGCTGCCCGTGCTAATATCCCATGCAGTCGTCGCCTTTATGTCAGCACCTGGTGTACCCCCATTCTGACCGGTGTTCAGAAGCCCCCACAACTCGCTGAATTTAATATCATCAGGGGTTCGCTGAATCGTATAGATAAAGTTTGGTTCAGCGTATTCAACATCCGGATCATTCCTGTAAAGCTCAACCGCATCCTTCACCGTCATCCCACCATTGAGCTTTAGATGATGCGTCTTCTGATTCCTGAACTCCTTGATTTCCCGGGCGCCATGACGCTGGTGAAGCTGCTGTCTTTTCTCCACTGGAACCTTTTCCCGGAATTTGACGATTATCTCGTCATCCTTGTACTGATGAACGTCTGATTTGTCATTCCGGAGATTATTCGCAACAAACCGTGAGTCCTTTCTGGATGATTTTTCCAGATCAGAAAGTTTCACGGCCGTTTGTGCTGCAAAACACGGCGGTTTCCAGACAGCAAAAAGCGATATGACGATGCACAGCAATAAACCACGTTTCATTTCCCCTCCGGAACCGACCAAATCCAAGACATTTATTCATCGCAGCGATAATAACAAAACATTAAATAAGAAATTATGAAATTTTTGCAATATTTCTGCCAGATAGAATTAAATGCGAGTTAAACTCAGAAGGGTTAGAAGCTGGAAATGGGGTTTGCGTCAATGAAAAATTTACATAAAAAAAGGGGAGATGCCGAAGCATCTCCCCTTTTTATTGCTGCTGCGAAGCCGTAATTAGGACAGCTTGCGGCCGCCTTCTGCAGCCCACTTCTCCAGCATTGCGGTGGTAACCGACTTCGGACGCTCGATGGCGTAGCCGAGGCCACGGTCCCAGGTAATGTTGGCCATGCAGCCGAGGGCGCGGCCCACACCGAAGAGAACGGTGTAGAAGTCCCACTCGCGGAGGCCGTAGTACCACTGGATAACGCCGGACTGTGCGTCGACGTTCGGCCAGGGGTTCTTGGCTTTGCCCTGCTCGGTGAGGACGCCAGGGGCGACTTCAAAGATCATGGCGACAACCTTGAACAGCGGATCGTCCCTGAGGCCCGGGGTGTTGAGGCAGAACTCGCGCTGTGACATGTAGCGCGGGTCGGTCTTGCGGAGAACGGCGTGGCCGTAACCCGGAATTACCTGGCCGGAGTTGAGGGTATCCCAAAGGGCCTTGGTGATGAGTTCCTTGGTCGGCTCGACGTCCTTGCAGTACTTCTCCTGGAACTTCATGGTCCAGTCGAGAACTTCCTGGTTGGCAAGGCCGTGCAGCGGGCCGGCAAGGCCGTTGAGACCTGCGGAGTATGCATAGTAAGGATCGGACAGTGCCGAGTGAACCAGGTGAGTCGTGTGGGCAGAGACGTTCCCGGACTCGTGGTCGGAGTGGAGGATGAAGTACATACGGGCAACATCCTTGTACTCTTCGCTCTGGCCGATCATATGGGCAAAGTTGGCGCCCATGTCGAGGCTCGGATCGATGGCGATCTGCTTGTCGCCGCGATACTTGAGGTTGTAGATGAAAGCAGCGATAACAGGAATACGGGCAACCAGATCAGATGCATCTTCGTAGACATATTCCCAGGCGGTCATCTTGTTGAACTTGCCCGAGCCGTAGAAGGCATAGAATTTGGAATCTTTCTGCAGGGCCAGCATACCAACGGAGAGCATTACCATCGGATGGATATCCTTCGGCAGTGCGCGGATGGCGTCGAACACGTACTGGGGAACTTCCTGGCGTACTTTCCATTCCTTGACTACTTCGTCAACCTGGGCCTGGGTCGGCACGTCGCCGGTGAGCAGGAAGTACCAGAAGGACTCGACAGTCGGGTAATTTGACTTGGGTGCCTTTGGGAGCGCAGCGAAGGTCTCGGGGATGGTTTTGCCGCGGAAACGGATACCTTCCTGGGGATCCAGGTAGGAGATGTCGGTCACGAGGCTGCGGATGTCGCGGGCGCCGCCGATACACTGGTCGATGGTTACCTGATCGATAACGACCTTACCGAATTCCTTGACCAGTTTTGTTGTGCGGGGGCGGAACTCTTCAATCTTCTGCTTGAGGGTTTCCTTCAGTGCCATGTTGCGTGCTCTCCTTTCATGCGTTGTTGTTATTAGGTTGGAAATGAACCGCAGCAAAAACCAGAAACCTGCTGGACCGTACACTCCCTCCTTTCGTTGCTCACTAAATAATTGAATTCAGATACGTTTTTCTGCAAATAACGGGTTGAAACAGCGCGCACAATAAAGATTAAGGGACTTACATGGAACAGCGATTCGATATACTGTATACAATTGTGCGGCTCTTATAGCATCGGCTTAAATTAAAATCAACAAAATTTTTCATGGCTTCGTCAAAGAATTACCAGCCTCGGGTCGGAATAGGTCAGCTGCTTCAGGGTTCCGTCGCCGGCCAGGTAAAAGGTATCCTCGATCCCCACTGCGCCCAGCCCCGGCAGCACGACCTTGGGCTCGAAGGCAAAGGCCATCCCCGGCTCCAGGCTCATGGTGTCGAACCCCCTGGCAATGAACGGATACTCGTCGATCTCCACGCCGATGCCATGACCGATGAAAGAGACCTGGGCGCCTTTAGACCCCATGAAACTGTCGGTGTAACCCAGCTCCTCGGCAAATTTCCGGCAGGATTCGTACAATGCCCCCCAGGTCGGCCTGGCCGGCGCCAGCTCGATCATCAACTCCTGCACCTTGACCATGTCCTCATACGCCCGGACCAACTGCTCCGGCAGCCCGCCGATGGCAAAGACGCGGGTCTGGTCCACCAAGTAACCGTCGATGCTGCCGGCAAAATCGACAATGATCGGCTCGTGTGCGGCAATCGGCTTGAAGCTGGCACCCTGGCCGAACGCCGGGCTGGGCCCCACCCCGCCGAGCGGGGTATCGGTGTATGCCGGTACTGCGGAGTCGGTGCCGGAAATCGTATGGCCGAAGATCATCTCGCCGTTGAAGACCCGCATCCTGATATGGCCGAGATGGCCGTTGCGGCGCGCCGTGTATTCAAGCTCGGCGGCAAGCTCGATGTCCGTGATCCCCTCTTTGATGACCTCTGTGGCCCTCCGGTAGACCTTGTCCACCTGGTCCGCGGCATCCTTCATGATATGGATTTCGTAGGCGGATTTGATCATCCGCACCATCCGGATCAACGGCGTGGCGTCGCTGAACGCCGCCTGCGGAAAGACCTTCCGGTACCGCTCATAGAACAGTACCGGCACCACATCGAATTCCATTGCGATGCTCTTCGGCTCCGGATAGCCGAACTCGGCCAGGATCCGGGGAAGGTCTTTGGGCGAACCGAACGGCACAACCTCTTTCAGCCCGCATTCCATCCTGGCCCGGCCGACATCCCTTCTGACCAGGTAGAGCGGCTGGCCGGTTGCCGGAACATAGAGGCACCCGCTCTGGATGGTGCCGGTAAAATAGAACAGGTCGGCGTTCTGGAGAATTATAACCGCATCAAGCCCCTCTTCGGCCATCTTGAGCTGCAGCCGGTGACAACGATGCTCAAGCTCGACTGTTGGCGTTATCCGCATTCTTCTCTCCTCTCAGTCTCTTTTCCATCTTGCGGCGCCGCCGCCCTCCCAGAAACGTCTCCTCAATGACAATCGCCAGAAAGCAGAGCATGAACAGGGCCAGCACAACGCCGAGTATTGTCGATCTCACATCTTCCCCCGTCTGTTGTTAGATTACCGCAACGCTTTGTATACAAAAACTTCATGCCCCAAGTCCAGCAAAAGATTCTCCCTTGCGCCCGTGGTGCAATATTGATAATAATGCCGCTTCAAGAACCTGTGTGATCAGATTCAATCAAAAGGGAGGGTTAGAAAATGATGCGGAGATTTTTCAGGATGGCCGCTATTATGAGCGGCTCGATAATGCTTCTCGGCCTGCTGGTGACCGGGGCAATGGCAACCGAGGGGGGCGGAGGCGCCTATCCCAACGGCGCGGAGGACTTCATGGCCGGCGCAGTGCCGCCGCCCGGCACCTATTTCCTGGACTACTTCAACTGGTACTCGGCCGACCGGCTCAATAATAACGACGGCAAGAGCTCCAACCCCGACTTCAAGCTGAACGTCACTGCCAACGTCTTCCGGTTCCTGCATGTCACCGACAAGACCGTCCTCGGGGCGAACTGGGGGATGCAGATGTTCGTGCCGATCCTGAACGTGGACGCCACGGTCACGACTCCGGGGGGCAAGATCAGCCAGAGCAAGTTCGGGCTGGGCGACATCATCATCGACCCGGTGATCCTCTCCTGGCATTTCAGCAAGAACCTGCACGCGGTCTTTGGGCTGGATATCTTCCTCCCCACCGGCGATTACGACAAGACCAGGATCGTCAACCCCGGCAGGAACTACTACACGTTCGAGCCGATTATCGGGGCAACATACGTCTGCGACAAGGGGTATGAACTGTCCGGCAAATTCATGTACGACATGAATACCAAGAACAGTGCCACCAACTACGAGTCAGGCAACGAATTCCATGTCGATTACACCTTCGCCAAGCATATCGGCCCCTGGAGCCTCGGCGCCGGCGGGTATTATTACCAGCAGGTCACCGATGACGAACTGAACGGCAACAAGATCGATAACAGTCGCGGCTATGCCCTGGCCATCGGCCCGCAGGCCAAGTACGACTACAAGAACATGAGCCTCGACCTCAAGTACCAGTTCGAGGTCGAAACCGCCAACCGCCCGCAGGGGAACAGTCTCTGGGCCAAGTTCGTCTACATCTTCTGACCGTACCTGATCCATTCGACATTGGGGCCTCCGTTACGGAAGGCCCCGTTTTTTTAGCAGGTTGTTGAAAAACAGCCATCTCGTCGCCGTCCTCGAAAGCCGCCGTGTGCGGCGTAGCGCTGCTACGCCTCCGTGGGGCTTTCTGTGGGTGCGCCGATCTGACCATTTTTGAACAACCTGAGTTTTTCAACAGCCTCCTAACTTGAGGAGCCCAGCCATGAGCAGCTACGGAAGAGTATTCAAACCGTTCGACATCGGGCCGTTCACGATCATCCCCGAAGGGGAGCCGGCAACCGGTTGCGGCATCCCGATCATTCTCGGCAAAAAGGGGGCATTCGGCTCCGGCGAGCATGAGACCACGGCCGCATGCCTGGAGTTCCTGGCCGGAATGGGGAACCTGGCCGGCAGCAAGGCCCTGGACCTGGGGAGCGGCACCGGGATACTGGCGATAGCCGCGGTACGGCTGGGCGCCGCGTCGGTGCTGGCAATCGATATCGACTGGAAGGCAGCGGTTTCCGGCGTCGAGAACATCCGGCTCAACGATGCGGAACCTCGCATTGCCACCCTCTGCGGCGAACTCTCGTGCATCAGCGGCACAACCTTTGACCTGATCCTGGCCAATATCTACGCCGAGATCCACCTGCTGCTCGCCCCGGAGATGGCCGCCATGACCCGGCCCGGCGGCATGCTGCTCCTCTCCGGCATTCCGATCCAGGACAAGTTCGATGTCCAGCAACGGTTCCTGAACCAAGGGTGCGAACTGGTGGACAGCCGGATCGGCGAAGATTTCGTCACCTACCTGATGCGCAAACCTTCATGACACGAAAAAACCCGCTCATCCAAAGATGGCGGGTTTTTTTATTCTGACAATTGTCAGGAGCGTGGATTTTGATGCGAGTTCAAGGCGGTTGAGGAACCGTGCGGAGACATAGCAGCGCTATGTCGCACAAACTGGTGACGAAAACCAACGCCGAAATCGCGCAAAAGCCGCGCTCCCGCTTACTCCTCCAGGTGCAACTCTTTAATAGCCATATCCCGCAGCTTGAACTTCTGAATCTTGCCGCTGGCGGTCATCGGGTAGCCGTCGACAAACTTGACGTACTTCGGGATCTTGTAGTTGGCAATCCGTCCTTTGCAGAACTCCCGGACCTCATCCTCGGTCATGGTCTCCCCCTTCTTGAGGATCACCGCGGCCATCACCTGCTCGCCGTACTTCCGGTCCGGCACGCCGTAAATCTGCACGTCCGAGATCTTCGGGTTGGTATAGAGGTATTCCTCGATCTCCTTGGGATAGATGTTCTCACCGCCGCGGATGATCATCTGCTTGATACGGCCGGTGATCTTGCAGTAGCCGTTTTCGTCCATGACCGCCAGGTCGCCGGTGTGGAGCCAGCCGTTGGCGTCGATCACCTTTGCGGTTTCCTCGGGCATCTTGTAGTACCCCTTCATCACCATGTAACCACGGGCGCAGAGTTCACCCTGCTTGCCGGGCGGCAGGGTGGCGCCGGTCTCGATGTCGACAATCTTTACCTCGGCTCCGGGGAGCGCCCGGCCTACGGTGGAAACCCGCAGCTCGACAGAGTCCTCGGTGCGTGTCTGAGTGATGCCCGGCGACGATTCGGTCTGGCCGTAGACACTGGTGATCTCGGTCAGGTTCATATCCTTGACGCACCGCTTCATCACCTCGATGGGGCAGACCGACCCGGCCATGATGCCGGTCCGGAGGGTGGAGAGGTCGAACCTGCCGAATTCGGGATGCTCCAGTTCGGCAATGAACATGGTGGGAACGCCGTGGACTGCGGTACAGCGCTCCTTCTCGATTGTTTGCAGCACCTTGAGCGGGTCGAAGATCTCCACCGGGACCATCGCGGTGCCGTGGGTGACTGATGCCAAAACCGCCAGGACCGACCCGAAGCAGTGGAAGAACGGCACCGGGATGCAGAGCCGGTCCTTGTCGGTGAACTTCATGCATTCACCGATGAAAAAACCGTTATTGACCAGGTTGTGACTGGTCAGCATGACCCCCTTGGGGAACCCGGTGGTGCCGGAGGTATACTGCATCTGGATGGTATCATGCTTGTCGACCGTAGCCTCCGCAGCCAGCAGTTCGGCATCGGAGACACCCTTGCCCATCTCGGCAATACTCGTGAAATTCAACATGCCGGCCGGGGTCTCCTCACCGATGAAGACAACAGTCTTGAGAAACGGCACCTTGGCGTTGTTGAGTTCGCCCGGTTTGGTGGCGGCCAGTTCAGGCACCACCTCAGTCAGAGTGGCAACGTAATCGGTATCCTTCCATGACCTGACCATGAACAGGGTGGTAGAATCGGACTGGTTCAGGATGTACTCCAGCTCAGCCGACTTGTAGGCGGTGTTGACCGTCACCAGGACTGCGCCGATCTTGGCGCTGGCATACATGAGCACCACCCACTCGGGGACGTTGTAGGCCCAGATGGCGACATTGTCACCCTTCCTGACCCCCAGCTTCAGCAACCCCTTGGCCACCCCGCGGCAGAGATCGTTGAACTGCCGGTAGCTGTAGCGCAGCCCCAGCTCGGGATAGACCAGGGCATCGTTGTCCGGATAACGTGCCGCAATATGATCGAGAAGCCCGCCTACCGTGAATTCGAGTTGTTGTGCCATGTTTATCCCTCCGAAATCAGTATGAGCCGCACAAAACCATTAACATATTGAATTAAAAGGGTTATTTCTTACCACAGGAGCAGGGGGCAAGTCAAGCGTTTTAAAACGATGTCTCCATGATGTTTTTCTTCCATTCCGGCAAAGAAATTGCTTGACAGCACGGTTGCCCAACCTTTTCCGGTAGTTACACAACATCTCGTAATTATTGATTTTTTTAACCAGATCCAGGGGCAAAATCGCCTGCTTATAATTTAGGCAAATCGCAAAGGTAGCTATTTTTTGTGACGGTTAGGCAACGTCTTCACATTATTTACACAATGTTATCCACAGGCATTGTGGAATCGTCCCCAAGAGACATAACCCTTTAATTTCGGCAAGTTACAAATATTACCACTAAAGGGTTACTAATACCCCGAATACCAGCTTAAGCCCTGATCATTACCAGCACCATCTTGAAAGGAGACTCGGCGGCCAACGAATGGGGGTAGTTTGCCGGCATTATTATCATTTCGCCCGCCTTGACCAGGTAATCGACCCCGTCCACCGTCACTTTCGCCTCGCCGTCCACCACCTGCACCAATGCATCGAACGGAGCGGTGTGCTCGGAAAGCCCCTGCCCGGCGGCAAAGGCAAACAGCGTGATCGTCCCGGCCTTCTTGTCCACCAGGGTCTTGCTGACCACTGCCCCGTCCTGGTACCCCACCGCTTCAACCAGATTTATCTGCTCGGCCCGGATCGCCATGATTCCCTCCCTGTCGCGTAATCTTAGTTTCTATGGTATAGATTCTACCAGAGATGAACGGCCTTGTTGTTGACCGGGGTCAAACAACCCAATTCAGGGGGAAGAGAATATATGAACGAGTTGCATCGAACCTTTTTGTTCCGGCTGTGCGTCCTGACCGCCCTGATTGTGCCGCTGGCCGGCTGCTTCCCGGCCAAATACATATCCAGCTCGGGAAAAGAACTGATCCTGGCCTCTGACCGGAGCGGCCAGACCGGCGAGATCGACCAGGGAGCCGCCAAGCGCTGCCTGGAGGGGGAGACGGCCGTGTACAAGAAGCTGTTCGGCGACCGTCACAACCCGTGCGCCGAACTGGGGTTATTCCTTATCAACAACACCCTGGTCGACGAAGGGGTCGCATATTTTGAAAAAGGACTCAACGTCGAGAACTCGTACAACGCCTCTGTGGCCGCTATTCAATCGGAAAACCTGGGGGTCATGCAGAAGACGCGGGTCGCTAATCTCCTCTTCGACATCTGCCTCACCAAGCAGGTGAAAGACCTTATCGACGGCCGGGATATCACGGCCGACATCTGCACCCAGGCCGGTGCCCTGTTCGAGAAGGTGAAATACCGGGAAAACGCCATCCTGATGTACCGGAAAAAATGCGAACTAACCGGGAAATGCGACGAACTGACCCGGCTCGGCGCGCCGGTAAAGAAATAACCAGGAGCAGAGACCATGTCCTTTCGGATCAACCCTGCCGTTGCGGCAGTCCACCCCCCGCCGATCACCGAGGTCCTGGGCTGGCTGGGAGGTCGCAAAAACAGCGATCTGGCGCTGATCGATCTCTGCCAGGCCGTCCCCTCCTACCCGCCGGCAGCGGCAATGACCAGCCATCTGAAGGCCCTGCTCGACGACCCGTTGATCGCCCGCTACACGCCGGATGAAGGTCTGGCCGAGGTCAGGGAAGCGGTCTGCGCCAGGTATCGGCGGATTTACGGCGCCGTCATCAACCCCGGCCGGATCGACCTGACCGTGGGTGCGAGCCAGGCGTTCTGGCTCGCCATGATCGGCCTCTGCGAGCCCGGTGACGAGGTGATCGTCCAGGAACCGGCCTACTTCGACCACCCGATGGGGCTCGCCATGCTCGGCATCAGGATGGTAGCGGCGCCGTTCGTCCCGGAAAACCGCGGCATCCCGGACCCGGCAACCATTGCGGCCCTGATCACCCCACGGACCAGGGCGATCCTGGTCGTCACCCCGAGCAACCCGACCGGCGCAGTCACCCCGGCGCCGGTTATCGACGAGTTGTACGAACTGGCCCGGAGCAACGGCATTCCCCTGGTGCTGGACGAGACCTACGCCGAATTCATCGCCGGAAGCCCGCGGCCCCACAACCTCTTCACCCGCCCCGACTGGCCGGAAAACTTCATCCAGATCATGTCGTTCGGCAAGACCTATGCCCTGACCGGCTTCCGCGCCGGGATGCTGGCCGCCTCGGAAGAGTTCATCGGCCAGGCGCTCAAGGCCCAGGACTCCATGACGGTCTGCCAGCCCCGCATCGCCCAGCTGGCGGTCAAATTCGGGGCCGAAAACCTGGATGACTGGGTACGGGACAACTGCCGGATGATGCAGCAGCGGCACGACCGGTTCCGGGACGAATTCACTGGACCCGGCAACCGGTTCGAACTGGTCACCAGCGGGGCGTTCTTTGCCTGGGTGCGACACCCGTTCCCGGCCAGGACCGGCCGCGAGGTGGCGCGCCTGCTGGTCGAAGAGGCCGGAGTCCTCTCCCTTCCCGGCGAGGTATTCGGCCCTGCGCTCACCCCGTACTTAAGGCTCGCCTTCGGCAACATCGACGACAGCGCCATCCCCGAGGCCGTGGCGCGGTTCCGCGCCATTGCAAAGTGAGGCCGCCATGACCGTCTACCCGTTTCTTGCCGTAGCCATCGAAGGGGATACCGACCGGAACCGGCTGGCCGCTGCACTCGGCGTCACCCGCAAGCTCTCCTGGGAAGAGCCGCTGATTCTGGCTCCGGCTGACCTCACCCTGTTCGAGGACAGCCGGATCGATGCTCCCAGGGTCTACCTGACCTCCTTCGGCTCCGCGGTGTTCTTCAACTGCCCCGACGATTTTGTGGAAAGGTTTTTTGATCGGCTGGCGCAACGCGCGGCAGGGGTGAAACCGCTGCGGCCATCCTCTTACCGGGAGCGTTACGCGCTCCGGCTGAACGAAGGGGAAAAGATCACGGTCGCCAATGACATGGCAACCATGCCGCAAGGAGAAAAGGTCTACCTGGATATCATCGCCTATGTCCTGGCCAAATCGGTTGCCCTGGAGCAGCTGGAGGCGCTGGTGGACGTGGTGTTCGACCGGATGGAGGAGATCATCGACCGTCTCGGCCGGGGCGAGCTGAAGGTCGCGGATTCCGAACTTGCCCGCACCGCCGCCACCATCCTCAACTTCAGGTACCGCTCCATCTCGCACATCATGATCCTCGACAAGCCGGACATCACCTGGGAGAGCGAGGAGGCCGACCGGTTCCACGCCACCCTGGCCAACATGTTCGAGCTCAGCCAGCGGTACAGCCAGATCCGGCAGAAATCCGACACCCTGCTCCACACCAACGAGGTTTTTGCCGGGCTCTCCCACGCCCGCCGCTCCGCCCGCCTCGAATGGATCATCATCGCCCTGATCGCAGTCGAGATCCTGCTGTTCGTCTTTGAGATGGTGCGGCACTGATCCGGGAAGCATATTGCCCTGACAAAGAAAAAGGGGTCGCGCACGTCGAGTCGGAAAGGAAGGGACCAAAACGACTCGGATGCAGCGACCCCGGCGGGGATCTCCCCAATGGCAAGCGTTAGCGGCTGACAGGCGTCAGTATTTATTGGTTGACGCCAGCTTGTTCCGCAATGGATCGGGTGTTTCAGAACTGAAGCAGTTTTGATCGGACTTATACAACTGCGCATGCACCGGGCAGGTGCAAAGATGCCCGTAACCAAACGAGAGCAGGTACGGACAGACAAACGGCACGTCTCCTTCCAGAAACAGGACACTCTCGCCGGCGCACCGCTTCACCTTGCACAACTCCCGGTCGCCGCATCGGCCCGTTTCTACACAGGCGTGCCCATGCTGGCATTTCGGCGCCAACTCCTGCAGCGCTTCTTTGGAATGTTTAGTTTTCACGCGATCTCCTGACTGATCCGGCTTCAAAATGCATGTTGTCGCTATAAACCCGGTCGATGATCTGAAAGATCTTGTCGACCAGTTCCTTTGAGGCGTCCTGATTGTCGTTATCGCTTCCGGCGGCATGGATCAACCGGTTCAACTGTTCGATCTCGGCCCGGTCGCACGGGAAAACGGCCGGGGCCTGGGCGCCGCGCTCGGTCTTGAGCATGGCGAGGTTGAGCTGGTAAAGGATGTATTCCAGCATATTGCTGGTATACGGGCTGAGACGCGAACTTCGAATCAACTCGATGTAACTGGTTATGGCTTGAAAATCCGCTGGCATGAAACCCCTCTTGGCAATGACATTATCCGGTGCTGTTTTAATGATAAAGCAACAAGCGTGCCGAACGAGCGAACTCCCCAAAATCAGGGCAGTTGACACCTGATCCGACAGAAGGTCCGGAGAGGTTCCAAACCAGGGGCAAATACCGGCCAAAAAAACAGGGTCAAAAATGGATCATTTTGCTCCATTTTTTTGAGAGTTGTTATTTTTCAATAGGTTGGATAGGGGTAAAAAATGGATCATTTTGCTCCATTTTTTTGAGAGTTGTTGTTTTTCAATTAGTTGGACAGGGGTCAAAAATGGAGCATTTTGATCCATTTTTAAAAACCGGGGGTAAAAACAGGGGAATAACGGGGTGCCCTATCAGGGGTAAACAGGGGGTCAAAAAAAATGATTTCCGGACGGAAAAAGAGGCGGGTTACTTCAGGGGAAATATGAGCTCAGGGATCTTCAGGCCGAGTTTCTGCGCAATGTTCGTATTGCTGTTGACCGCCAGCTTGCGCGGGTCCAGGAGCATGCCGGGTGCGGGAGCGCCGCCTTTCAGGAGCGATGTGGCCAGTTCCCCGGCCTGGCGCCCCATATCGACGCGATCAACGTCGATGGAGGCGGCCGCACCCTTGGGGAGGTACAGTTCGCTGAAGGCAATGACAGGAACCTTGTTGCGGGCGGAAAAGCCGAAATACGCCTCAAGCGACGCCGTGGTCACCGCGGTGGTGTCGGGCACCATCCAGACGGCATCGACAACCCCCTTGAACTGATCGATCGTGGCCACAACGGTTCGGGGGTCTTTCACTTCGCGGGCCACGAGTTTGATGCCGGCGTTATCTGCCGCCGCCAGGGCCCGCTTCAGGTAATTGCCGGTGCGGCTCGGGTCGTACACCACCCCGACCTTTTTGGCGCCCATGCCGGAAAAGAGCTGCATGTACCTGACCGGTGCCGGGGCGACCGAGACGCCGTGGATATTCCCGGCCGCCGGGCGCGGGAGCCCCTGGCCGAGCGCCATCAACGATATTACCGGCACCTGGCGGACCTTTTTCGCCCGGCTGAGCGCCGGGTCGCCCACGGCCAGCACCAGCCGCGGCTGTTCTTCCTTGACGATCCGCACCAGATCGACATCGGCGTAGTCGGAGAGGAGGATGGTCTGCGTGGCGCCGCCGAACACCTCCCTGAAGCCGCGGATCGCCTCGGCATAGGCAGCGCCGTTGCCCGACTGCACGATCAGCACCTCCACGGCCAGGGCCGGGGCAACGCTCAGAATGATGAACGCTATGGCAATAAATAGCGTCCACATCAAAATTTAAACCTCACCCCACCCTCAAACCAACGGGGGGTATTCTTGTACAGCTCGGTATCGGTGGTCTGGACGCCGTCGAACAGGTTGCGGGCCGAGAAGAACAGCTCCGGCGACAGCTCCTTGGCCGGGCAGAGCTTCCAGTTCAGGTGCAGGTCCCAGATCATGGCCGCAGCGTACATAGTGCCGCTGGTGGCGTTCCAGTTGACATGGTTACCGGTCAGACTTCCCCGCAGGCCAAGGTCGCTATTGTCGTAGTTAAGGCCCAGTTTCAGAACGTGCGGCGGTACAGCCCACTGGCTGCTGGACTTGACCCGCTCGCCGGTATCGACGTCCTTCACGGAGGAGAAGGTATAACCGGTCGACAGAGAGAAGCCATAGAGCGGCACGGTGCGTGCTTCCAGCTCAATCCCCTGGCGGTTCTGGTTCTGCAACACTATATCACCCGTCGACTCGATGTCGCGCAGCCAGTTGAAGAAATAGGTTCCCTTGAGCCAGAGGTACGGGATATCGCTCGATTCAAACCCGGCCTGCACGGTACGGACCTTCATCAGACCGTGCGTGGTTAGCGGCGTCGGCAGGCCATAACCCTGAGCGCCATAGGCACGGAGCAGACTATTCTCGGTCAGCCGCCAGGTGGCGCCGAGAGTATAACTGAAGTATTCGCTGGAAAGTCCTGTGTGGTCAACGCGGATGCCGGGTAACACAGCTAGGGGACCGAGGGTGTAGCTACCGTTGGCGTAAAGCGCCCAGCGGTCCCAGGCCCGGTCAAAGATCGGCGGGTCCGTAGTCACTAGATCCCGATTTCTGGCCTCGGCATGGAGATACTCCAGACCGGCCACCAGGTTCTTCTGGCTGTCACCCCAGTTGAGACGAGCGTTGACACCACGGCTGCGATCTCGCGTCTCTATTTCATTGTCATTAACGACAGTGCCATTGTCGATATAACCCAATGTGGCGAGTACGAATTTATCCGTAAGATAACCTTCGATCTCCATCTTGAACCGCTCGCCCAACGGCTGGTCAAGCCTGAGAAACCCGTATTGACGACGGTGGTCGCTATTGTCATGGACAACGATATCCCAGCTGGCCAGGTACCCCTCATCCATCCCCCGGCGATCGCCCAGGTATGAGTAGCCAAAGGTAAGGGTGCCGTTGGTGGGGAGGAGGTACGAAAATTTGGCGTAGAGATTGTTGAAGTTGACAGCGTTGTTGGGGAGCAGGCCGTCGGAGCGGAGGTTGCCGGCAGTGAGATAGTAACCGAACCGGTCGATGGTGCCGGAGAGTTCGGCCCGGGAATCGGCCGTGAACCGCTCGCCGATAGAGCCGGAGAGCATGCCCGAGGCAAGGCGTTCCGGGTTCGGCTCCTTGGTTACAATATTGATCACCCCGCCGAGTGCCGGTCCCCAGGCAGTGGAGGCCGCGCCCTTGACGATCTCGATCCGTTCAATCTGCTGCACCGGGATTGCACCCGGCTCGGCCATATTAGACTGGAAATCGTTCTGCCGCACCCCGTCGATAAGAACCAAGACGGTGGTATTATTCGCCCCCTGGATATTGAAGAAGGTGAAGGAGCCGGGGGTGCGCAGGTAATCGAGCTGGATGCCGGGAACGGTCTGGAGCACATCGGCCAGGGTGTGGGCATTGAGCCGTTCGATCTCTTCGGCAGTGATGACCGTGACGTTTTCGGCAATCTTGGAGGCAGGGCGGGGGAAATGGGACGAGGTTACGACGATCTCTTCGTCGGCCAGGCCGAATGCATTCTGCACCTCCGGGTCAGCGGCGAATGCAGGCGCGCCAAGGCATGCCAAAAGCAGGGCCGGAAGAAAGACGAGCAGATGTAAGGGATTATACCGTCGCAAATTCGCTCTTAAGTAATGGCACAGAACCGACAGGGTATCAAAATCCGGCTCCATGGCGCTTGGGCGGTCGCGGGTTACTTCTGGGGGAATATGAGATCCGGGATCTTCAGGCCGAGTTTCTGCGCAATGCTCGTATTGCTGTTGACCTCAAGCTTGCGCGGGTCCAGGAGCGTGCCGGGTGCGGGAGAGCCGCCTTTCAGGAGCGATGTGGCCAGTTCTCCGGCCTGGCGCCCCATATCGACGCGATCAACGTCGATGGAGGCGGCCGCGCCCTTGGGGAGGTACAGTTCGCTGAAGGCAATGACAGGAACCTTGTTGCGGGCCGAGAAGCCGAAATACGCCTCCAGCGACGCCGTGGTCACTGCGGTGGTGTCGGGCACCATCCAGACGGCATCGACAACCCCCTTGAACTGATCGATCGTGGCCACAACGGTTCGGGGGTCTTTCACTTCGCGGGCCACGAGCCTGATGCCGGCGTTATCCGCCGCCGCCAGGGCCCGCTTCAGGTAATTGCCGGTGCGGCTCGGGTCGTATACCACCCCGACCTTTTTGGCGCCCATGCCGGAAAAGAGCTGCATGTACCTGACCGGCGCCGGGGCGACCGAGACGCCGTGGATATTCCCGGCCGCCGGGCGCGGGAGCCCCTGACCGAGCGCCAGCAACGATATTACCGGCACCTGGCGGACCTTTTTCGCCTTGGCGAGCGCCGGGTCGCCCACGGCCAGCACCAGCCGCGGCTGTTCTTCCTTGACGATCCGCACCAGGTCCACATCGGCATAGTCGGAGAGCAGGATGGTCTGCGTGGCGCCGCCGAACACCTCCCTGAAGCCGCGGATCGCCTCGGCATAGGCAGCGCCGTTGCCCGACTGCACGATCAGCACCTCTACGGCCAGGCAGGGTGCGGCGCTCATGACGAAGAGCGCTATGGCAATAAATAGCGTCCTCATCAGAATTTAAACCTCACCCCACCCTCAAACCACCGAGGGTTGTTCTTCCACAGGTCATTGGTGTACTGGTTGCCGTCGAACAGGTTGCGGGCCGAGAAGAACAGCTCCGGCGACAGCTCTTTAGCCGGGAACAGCTTCTGGTTCAGGTGCAGGTCCCAGATCAGTCCGCCCTCTTTGACCGGACCGGCAGAGCTGGGCCAATGGATGTAATTGCCGATCAACGCACCGCGCAGGCCAATATCTTTGTTGTCGTAGTTGAGGGCCAGCTTGAGGCCGTTGGTGGGTATCCACGATGGGCGTTCATCGGTTGTCGCGTCCCTGACCTCGGCATAGGTATAGCCAGCGGTCAGGTAAGCCCCGTAAACGGGCGATGTGTGGGCCTCCAGCTCAAAGCCGCGTCTTTTCTGCTCGGTAAGGGTAACGAGCACATCCGGGAAGTTGCTATTGTCGTCGTTCTCAATATGCCAGGTGTCGCTCTGGAACAGGGTCCCTTTCAGCCAGAGATATGGGATCTCCGCGGTCTCGAAGCCGCCCTGCATGGTCCAGATCTGCTGGAGCTTGTTCTGGAAATTGATGAGCGGCATGCTGTAGCCGCGGGCGCCATAGGCGCGGAGCAGGGTCTTGTCGGTGATTTTGTAGGTGGCGCCAAGGGTATAGCTGAAGGCATTGTCGTCAAGGCCGGTATAATCGTAGCGTACACCCGGAAGGATGGTCAGCGGCCCAAGTGAATAGGCTCCGTTCAGGTAAACGTCGTAGCGGTCCAGTTTCCGGTCGAAGTTGGTGTAGGGTTGATCAACGAGCGGATCCCTGGTCTTAATCGAGTCATGGACATACTCCATGCCGAAAACCAGGTTACGTTCGGCGTCACCCCAGTTAAGCCTGATGCCTGTCCCCCAGGAATCCTCCTGTGTCTTAATATCAGCAAGGAGGTCCGGAATGGTTACAAACCCCCACTTGGTCCACATCTCCTTGTGGCCCAACCGGCCGGTCAGTTCCAGGTTCAGCCGGTCCGCCAGCGGGTAACTGAAGTTCAGATAACTGCTGCCGTAATATGACCCAGAGGAATCGCGGATATCGAACGGGATGGACTCCTCCAGCCCGCGGGAAGAGTCGCGGTAATCCAGCCCCAGGGTCAGGGTCCCCTTGGTCGGCAGGTCGTAGGTAAACTTGCCGAAAAAATGGTTGAGTTTTGTCCAGTTCCCCTGGTTCAAACCGTCGGAGTGGAGGTTGCCGCCGGTGAGGTAATAGCCGAAACGGTCGATCGTCCCGGTCAGTTCCCCATGCAGATCGGTAGTGTAGCTGCTTCCGATCGAGGCAGAGGCTGTGCCGGCCACCCGCCGCTCCGGGTCCGGCGACTTGGTGATGACGTTGATCACCCCGCCGAGCGCTGGTCCCCAGGCAGTGGAGGCTGCCCCCTTGATGATCTCCACCCGCTCGATCTGCTGCACCGGGATCAAACCGATCTCGGCAGAAGTGTTATTGGCAGCAAGGAAATTCTGCGGCACCCCGTCGATCATCACCAGGATATGGCCGTCGCCGCTGTAAGTGCCGTTTATGGAGAAAAAACCCCAGCTGCCCGGGGTGCGGACCTGGTCGAGCTGAAAACCGGAGACTGTCTGAAGCACCTCGGCCAGGGTATGGGCATTGAGCCGTTCGATCTCTTCGGCAGTGACAACCGTGACGTTTTCGGCAATCTTGGAGGCAGGGCGGGGAAAATGGGACGAGGTTAATTCGGTTTCGTCATCGCCAAGGCCTAGCGACGCCACCACCTCATCGTCCGCAGCCAGGGCGGGCGCAGCAACATAGGCCGAAAGTACGGCCAATAGGACTAGAAAAAGATGTAAGAAATTGTAACGTCTCAGAATCAGCCCTTAAGATGCATTTTATCGAACCGATACAATAGCTAAGCCGCGCTGCTGTAAAATTGGGGCATAAGGTAGCAGAATTTACGCATTAAATCCAGATAATATTCTTTTCATCCAGCAGCGATGAAAGATCACCACCAAGGAGGCAATATCATGGCAACCGAAGAGAAAGGACTGGAGGTCCTGGACGAAGGGATCGAGAACTGCGAAGAGGTAGCTAAGTGCTGCACAACCGTCAATCAGGCACGCACCTGAGCGGAAAACAGAAAGGGGGCTGCCGCCCCCTTTTGCATTTCATGGAGCCGTCATGCCGCTGTCCCGCTACCTGAAAATCTACCACGACCGCGACCGGCCGGGCCATTACCTCCTCTACTCCACGAAAAAGGGGTCGCTCATCCGGCTCTCCGCGGCCAAACTGGCCTTGGCCGCCGGTGACGGCGAACTGCCTGCGGCCGACAGGGAGACGCTGACCCGGCTGGAGATGCTGGTGGACGACCCGGCAGCGGAGCGGGCCGCCATGGCCGGTATCGTGGCCAGGAGCAACGAGCGGAGCACCAGCTTCTCGGCAACTGTGGCTCTGACCATGGCGTGCAACCTCGCCTGTCCCTACTGCTTTGAAGAGGGTTTCCGCCATAACCAGGCCATGACCGACGAGACTGCCGGGCTGCTGACAGGATACATCCAAAGGGAGCAGATAGCCAAGGGACGGAATGTGCAGATCCGCTTCTACGGCGGCGAGCCGTTGATGGCGCTTGCCATGCTGAAGCGGATCGCGGCCGAACTGCAGGAGGCGGCCAACCAACAGGGGACCGAATTCCGCTGCACCATGGTGACCAACGCCACCCTCCTCACCCCGCAAGTGGTGGCAGAACTGCTGCCGCTGGGGCTGACTGCCGCCCAGGTGACGCTCGACGGGCCGAAGGAGATCCACGACCCGCAACGCCCCTTCGTATCCGGCAAGGGGAGCTTCGACACCATCCTGGCCAATCTCGTTGCGGTCCACCGGATGGTCACCCTGAAGCCGGGCGGCAACTTCACCCGCGACAATTATCGCGAGTTCCCGCGGCTGCTCGATAGCATGCTGGCCGCTGGGATCGACCCGCAGCGGCTCGACCCGGTCATCTTTGCGCCGATCCTCCCCAAATCCGGCAACAGTGCGGTTCGAGACGCGGCCGGGTGCTGCGTGTCGTGCGCAGAGCCGTGGCTGGCCGAAGCGGCCGTGATGCTGCGGCAAGAGACGAAGAAGCGCGGGTTCAAGGTGGAGAAGCCGGCCATGGGGGCATGCATGGTGGAGTTCGGCAACGACATGGTGGTGAACTGGGACGGCAGCATCTACAAATGCCCCGGCTTCATGGGGTGGCCGGAACTGAGCATCGGCACGCTGGCAACCGGGATCAGGGAGTACGGCGAATCGCACAACCTCAAGCTCTGGCAGAACGACGAATGCCTGGACTGCCCCTACCTGCCGCTCTGCTTCGGCGGCTGCCGCCTGATTACCTACCAGCAGACCGGCGCCATGAAGCAAGCAGCCTGCCGCCGCGATTATTACGACGCATGCCTGGAACAACTGATCAACCCATCATCACCCTGCTGAAGCTTACAAAAGTTTTCACTCTCCCCTATTCGGCATATAATATGCTATCCTTTCAATTACACGAAATCAAAGGATAAACGCCCGTCGGGTCGTTTCGGGCCATCAAAATCAGGGGAAATAGATGCTTTCAGGAGTTCACAAAATCAGGGTACCCGCAAGCCTTCGGTTCCGGCTGTTCGCCGCCTTCTCGGCCTTTGCCCTGCTCATGTCCACTGTCTTCACCGCCCTCTGGATTTTGCACGACATGCCGATATACAAGGCCAATTCCGTGGAAAAGGCCAACCTCCTTGCCGGCCAGCTCTCCAGCTCGATCCGCCTGCCGCTCTTTGCCGGCGACCGGGAGGCGGTTGCCCGGTATGCCGGCGAAACCGCCCGGCAGCACGGGGTGCACCGGGTAATCGTGCTGGATGAAAAGGGGCTGGTGATTTCGGACGTGTCGCTGTCGCCCGGTGCCCCGGACGCCAAGCACCTGAAGATCGAAGCCGGGGTCGTTGCCGGCGATTTCGGGCCGTCCGTGGACCAGCTGATGAGCGGCGGGGCCGCCTCCAGGGGTAAGATCGGCACGGTGCAGCTGGAGATGAACGACGATGAGCTGAACCGGCAGATCTACTCCCTGCTGCTGACCTCCATCATCACCGGGATCGTTTTCTGGCTGCTGTTCATGGTCATCGGCTACCAGATTGTCAGGTGGGCGACCCAGTCGATCGAGCCGCTGGTGAACGGCCTCAGGACGATGCATAGCGGCGATTACAGCGCCAGGATCGCCACCTGCGGCCAGGACGAGCTGGCGGAAGCCGCCACGGCTATCAACCAGCTGGCCGAGGCGTTGCAGTTACGCGAGGCCGAAAACGCCCGGCTCAACAACGAACTGATCGACGCCATGAAAAACGAGGTGCGGGACGAGCGGCGCAAGATCATGGCCAAGCTGATCCAGACCAACCGGATGACCTCGCTGGGGCTGCTGGTATCGGGCGCGGCGCATGAGATCAATACCCCCAACGGCGCCATCAGGCTGGCAGGGCAGAAGTTCGCCCGGATCTGGGACGGCGCGGCCCGGATTCTGGACCGGATGAAACGGGACGAGGGGGATTTTCTCCTGGGCGGGGTCAATTACACCGTGGCCAGGATCGAGGTCACCAATTCGCTGGAGCTGATCGAACGCTGCACCGGCAGGATCGACCAGGTCCTGAAGAACCTGAGGCAGTACAGTATCGGCGAGCAGAGCCAGCTGACCGAAAATATCAGCATCAACGGCGTGGTCAATGACGCGCTGGCGATCATAGCCGCTCACCGGCAGATGGAGGATATCGCCATCGACCGGCAGCTCAATGAGGGGATACCGCCGGTGACCGGGAACCGTTACCAGCTCGGCCAGGTGGTCACCAACCTGCTGCTGAACGCGGTACAGGCCATTCCCGAGGGACGGCGGGGGACAATCGCCGTGATTACCGGCAGGGACGATACAACCGGGGATATTACGGTTACGGTGAGGGACAACGGGGCCGGGATTGCCGACGAGGTCAGGGGGAGGCTCATGGAGCCGTTCTTCTCGACCCGCTTTGAAAAGGGTGGGAGCGGCCTCGGCCTGTACATCTCCAACTATATCGTCAGCGAGCACAACGGCTCGCTCACGTTCGATTCGGGCCGGGACCGGGGGACATCGTTTACGGTCAGGCTCCCCGCAGCCCACTAGCAGGCCCCCCGCCTTACCCTTCTTCGAGTTTCCGGCGCAGGGTATGGCGGCCGATCCCGAGGATATCCGCAGCCATCCCCTTCCTGCCTTCGCTCCGCTTCATCGCCTCCTGGATCATGATATGCTCGATCTGCTCCAGGGTGGGGAATTCGGGAAACACCAGATGCATGCTGAACGGCCCTTTCCCGGCCGACCCGTCCGTGTCCCCCACCACCTCCTGCTTCAGTGACAACCCCGGAAAATCGTGCTGGGTCAGCAGCCCGCTCCGGCTGACCACGACCGCGTTGCTGACCCGGTTGACCAGCTCCCTGACATTGCCCGGGAAGTCGTAATTGCCGAGCAGGTACTGCAACTCGGTAGAAAGCCGCGGCGCCGGCCTCCCCACGCTCTTTGCCGCCTGCCTGGCATAATGGTTCACCAGGGGCAGGATATCCTCCTTCCGCTCCCGTAGCGGGGGAATATGCAGCTGGTGGTAACAGAGCCGGTGAAACAGGTCTTCCCGGAACTTCCGCTCGCTGATCAGCTTTTTGAAATCACGGTTGGAGGCGGTGACGATCCGGGCGTCGCTCTTCATGACGTAATCCGACCCGAGCCGGTAATACTCGTTCTCCTGCAGCAGCCTGAGCAGCTTGACCTGGGAGTCGTGGCTGAGATCGCCGATCTCGTCCAGGAACAGGGTCCCGCCCTGGGCCTGGGCGATCAGACCGTCGCGCTGCTCGGCCGCGCCGGTGAACGCCCCTTTCTTGTGCCCGAACAGGGTATCGTCAAACATCAGCGGGTCGAGTCCGGCGACATTGATCGGCACGAACTTCCCCTTCAGCCCGCTCGCCTTGTGCACCGCTGATGCGATCAGCTCCTTGCCGACCCCGGTTTCGCCGGTGATGAACACCGGATACCGGGAGGGGGAGATGGTCTCGATCAGCTTGAAGATCGACCGCATCTTTTCACTGCTGGTGATGATCTGCTTGAAGTTGTCCGGCTTCTCCAGAGGGGTGCCGAGCAGGTATTCCTTGAGCTGGCGGTTCTGGCTGGCGAGTTCCGATATCTTGAGTGCATTGGTCAGGCAGGTGATGAGGCGGTTGGAATCGACCGGCTTGGTGAGATAATCGATGGCCCCGAGCTTGATGCAGCTGACCGCATTGCCGACATCGCTGATTCCGGTCATCACGACCACCGGCAGGGACGGACAGGTCTTGTTGACCACCGGCAGCAGGTCCGAACCGGTCACCACCGGCATTACCCAGTCCATGAACAGGACCGCGTAATTATTCTTCTCCAGCTCGGCCAGGAGCCGGCTGCTGTCGTCCAGGGTAACCGCCTTGCAGAGGCCGCTGCTTTCAGCGACGAAGCGGATCTCGTTCAGGAAATCGCGGTCGTCGTCGAGAAACAGGGCGACCGGCAAAGGTGTGGCTGCAAATCTGTCGGGCATATCGGTTTTTCCCCCTGCAGGGCTATTGCAACAGTTCTGCCATTATTGCGCCGTTCCGGACCCAGGTCACCCGGACCGGGACGATCCGGTTCCCCAGATCTTCATCGGACTCGAAACAGACGCTCAGGTAATTCGGCGTCAGGCCGTGCCAGAGCCGGTCACCGGACCGCTGCAGCACCAGCGCCTCCAGGGTCCGGCCGGCAAAACGGCTCTGATACTGGAGCTTCTTCCGTTCCCCGAGGTTCCGCAACTGCTCGGCCCTGGCGGTGACCACGCTGCTCTGCAGATGACCCGGCATTGCGGCCGCCGCAGTGCCGGGACGGGACGAAAACGGGAACACATGCAGGTATGCGACCGGCAGATCTTCGATGAGTTGCACCGTTGCGGAAAAATCCGCCACGGTTTCACCCGGGAACCCGGCAATGACGTCGAAACCGAGGCAGAGGTCCGGAACCCTGGCCACTGCCCTGAGACAGAGATCCCGGAAGCCGCTTCCTCCGTAGCGCCGGTTCATCCGGGAGAGCACCGCGTCGGAACCGCTCTGCAGCGGGAGATGGAGATGGGGGGCGATCAGTCCGGAGGCGGCGATGAAGTCGAGCAGTTCCGGCGTAATATCCTGCGGCTCCAGGGAGCCGAGCCGGAGACGCTCGACCGCCCGCTGCTTTTCGATCTTTTGCAGCAGCCGGAGCAGGGAGTTCGGCGGCGAAAGATCCCGGCCGTAGCACCCCAGGTGAATCCCGGTCAGGACGATCTCGCGGAACCCTTCGGCAGCAAGGCGGGCCACGCCGTCGAGCACCTCTTCCGCTGCCACGCTCCGGCTCCGGCCCCGCGCATACGGCACGATGCAGTAGGAGCAGAAACTGTCGCAGCCGTTCTGGATCTGCAAAAAGGCGCGGGTATGCTCGCTGAAGCTCGAAAGCTGCAAGCCGGCGGTTTCGGAAAGGCCGCCGATATCGGATACGAGCACCCGCTGCGGAGTCCCGGCGGCTGTCAGCAGCTCGGGCAGACGCCGCTTCTCTTCGTTGCCGATCACCAGCTCGACCTCGGCCATGGCCGAGAGCTGTTCCGGCGCCACCTGGGCATAGCAGCCGGTAACGATGATCCGCGCCGCCGGGTTGCGCCGTTTGGCCCGGCGCACCAGCTTGCGCGACTCGGCATCGGTCCTGGCCGTGACCGTGCAGGTATTGATGACGTAGAACTCCGCCGGCTCCTCGAACGGCACAACAGCGAAGCCGCTCTGCTCAAGGCTTTCGATCATGGCCGCCGACTCGAACTGGTTGGTCTTGCAGCCAAGGGTGGTTACGGCGACCCGTTTCTGTTCACTATTCAAAGTTCACCCTTCACCCCTTTTTCAATCCAGCCGCCGCCGAGCACCAGATCGTTGTCGTACAGGACCACTGCCTGGCCCGGGGTGACCGATTTCTGCGGCTGACTGAAGCTGACAGCGATCATCCCGTTCCCGGCGTCCGTCACCGCGCAGGCGGCAGGCTGGTGGCGGTACCGGATCTTGCAGGCCGCCTGCAGGGGGAGCGCCGGGGTGCAGAGCCAGTTGAAGCCGGATGCCAGCAGGCCGTTGCAGTATAGATCCCCCTCGATCCCGGCGATTACTTCGTTCCGGGCGGCATCGACCCCAAGGACGTAGAGCGGCTCTGAATATGCGATGCCGAGCCCGCGGCGTTGGCCGACGGTGTAACGGTGGATGCCATGATGCCTTCCCAAGACCCTGCCGCTACCGTCTATAACCGCCCCTTCCCGCGCTGAGAGGCCGCACTCTGCTTCCAGGAACCGGACATAGTCGTCGTCCGGGATGAAACAGATCTCCTGGCTTTCTCCCTTGTCCTTGACCGGCAGTCCGAACTCGGCGGCCATTGTTCTTACCCGGTCCTTGGTGAGCCCGCCGAGCGGGAACATGACCCGGGCCAGCTGTTCTGAGCCGAGGGCGAACAGGAAATAAGACTGGTCCTTGCGGGGATCGATCCCCTTGAGCAGCCGGCTGGCTCCGGCCTCCGGGTGTTCGACCCGGGCGTAATGGCCGGTGGCCAGGAAATCGGCCCCCAGCTCCAAGGCGAGGTCGAGCAGCAGGCCGAACTTGATCAGCGGGTTACACCGGGCGCACGGGTTGGGGGTGCGGCCGCTACGGTACTCGGCTGCGAAATAATCCTTGACCGCCTTACGGAACGGCTCTACCAGGTTGACGGTATGGTGCGGAATCCCGAGATGGCCGGCCACGGCCGCGGCATCGTCGATATGCTGCCGCCGTTCGTCGTCCAGCACCTGCATGGTGATGCCGAAGACCTCGTGTCCGGCCTTTTGCAGCATGGCGGCAGTAACCGAGGAATCGACCCCGCCGCTCATCGCCACTGCGATCTTCATTTTTCCCGGCCCGGACATCGGCTCTCCAAAATAAAGAGGAAGCCCGAAGGCTTCCCGAAAATTACCAGTATTTCTGCCTAACATTTCTTACCGCAAAGACGCAAAGTTCGCAAAGAAAAAACAGAAGATTTTTTTGAATTACCGTTGTTTATTGCCGGTTAACAACCTTCTTCAGCTCCTCGTGCTCTTTGGCCAGCTCGGCGTATTTCTTTTCCAGCTCCCGGATCTGGTCGAACAGGCAGGAAATCGCCTTGGCCTCCGGGTCCGGCATCTTGCCATGTTCGAGATCCGGCTTGCCGACCTTTTTCTCTTCAGAGGCCATGACCACTCGGCCGGGGATGCCGACCACGGAGGCGTGCGGCGGGACCTCCTTGACCACGACGGAGTTCGAGCCGATCTTGCTGTCGTTGCCGACCGTGAACGGCCCGAGCACCTTGGCGCCGGAACCGATCACCACATTGTCGCCGATGGTGGGATGGCGCTTGACCTTGTCCCAGGTGACCCCGCCCAGGGTGACGCCGTGATACATGGTAACGTTGTCGCCGATCTCGGCGGTCTCGCCGATCACTACCCCCATGCCGTGATCGATGAAAAACTTCCGGCCGATCCTGGCGCCGGGATGGATCTCGATACCGGTGATGAACCGGCTGACCTGCGAGGTGAGCCGCCCCAGGAAAAACCAGTTCGTGCGTCCAGAACCAGTGGGCGATCCGGTGCATCCAGATCGCATGGAGCCCCGGATAGCAGAACAGCACCTCAAGAAAGTTCCGGGCCGCCGGGTCGCGGTCGAAAACCGAATTTATGTCTTCTTTCATCCTGCTAAACATATATCACCTCACCCCGGAACCCGCCGACAGCAGGGCTGTCCCGGCACAATGCGAAAAGATATTGAAATCAGATAATAATTATCTGGTAACATACCTGACCATTTATATCAATTATTATTTCCCCATCTCAAGCCGCAACATCCGGATATGACTGCTCCCCTTGCAATACCGTTATCATCTGCTATGGTTGAAGAATTGTGCACACAGGAGAAATACCTTGCTACTTCCGGAAGATCAGGAAAAATATCCATTTGCGAGTGTGCTCGACATCGATCCACACGAACGGCTGGCCACCCTGGAAAAGGAGATCGCCGGGGTGAGCGCTGTTGAGCTGCTGTCCCGGGGGCTCGCTGCACTGGACTCCGATTCCCTCCTTGCCCTAGTCTGCCTCGAACGCGCCAACGAAGAGATCCGGACCCCGGAGCTGCACTCCGCCCTGGGGTTCTGCCTGGCAAAGGAGCGAGTCGAGTTCGGCCGCGCCATGGAACTCTGCCGCGCCGCCATCGATGCCGAGCCGGGCAACACCAGGCATTATCTCTATCTCGGCCGGGTCTTTCTCATGCAGGGAAAGAAAAACGAGGCCCTGGAAGTATACCACGAAGGACTCAGCCATGGGGACGATGCCGAGATAAAAGCGGACATAAAACTGGTGGGATCGCGCCGCCGCCCGGTAATCCCGATCCTGCAGCGGGAGCATATCCTCAACCGGTCGCTCGGCTATATCATCGAAAAGGTCTCACGGAAGAAGAAAAAAGTAGATTAGCCCCCCCGCCTGCCTGTGCTATCATCGTTTTATCAAGATGAGACGTGAACTCGCAGAAAACAACGGTAACATTAATAACAGTATTTTATTCCGCGTAGTTATATAAATACTTACATTAACTAACAAATATAGTTATATATTTTTAACAATATTTTGCAGTAAGCTTTTTCGACATTACGATATCGATATCTTTTACTAAAACAAATAATGCTTATCACCAATTCCTCCCGTTGGACCGGCTAATCAATGAGAACCGGAGCTTCCAGCACCCTCCATCTCTCATAGCTGTCGCAAAGGTATGCCTGATCGCCAAGCCTGATCGCCAAGCCTGGTCGCCCGGTTGCAGGGAGCCCTCTTTGTCCCGTGTTGGGCCACCAGTCCCAAACTGGTAAGACTCCGCCCTCCCCCCCAGTACTCGCAAGTTTCGCAACATTTCCAAACAGTATCTATCGGTTGCACCATGGCTGTACCCTCCCATCCAGATCATTGCCAGTTCAGTTCAGATAGCATCATGCATGTCCAACCTTCACCCAGCGACGGCCATCGCGATACTTGAGAATTTTGCCGCAGGCGAGCAGTTCCGTAAGCATCCCCCTGGAGATAGACAGCGAACAGTGGTCCTGGTCGACAATCTTCACCAGAAGATCGCTCCCCTGTTCCCGTGCCTTCCAACGGAGGAAATCGACAACAAAGAACAAGGTCCCGAGAGCAACCGATGTGAAACCGATGATTACGAATGCCAGAATTAGTTCGTTCATGACATAACCTCCCAGGATTTATCGTTTTATTTGAGTTTACTGTAGGAGATAAATGGGTGATAAACAATCACCGGAGGTAGGTGAAAACGGGGTAATTTGGGGGAGAGCAAAAGGGAAAGCACGATCCACGATTACTTGAATGGGATCGGCTCATAGCTTAACCCATATCCTTCAGGGAGTTCGACATCCAGTAAAGGACTTATGAATTTATAGCCACCAACCTTCGCGGTTTTGTGTGCAGCGTTCAGTCCGTGGCTGCTCAGGCATTGCAAACTCCTATGACGAGATCATTGCTCGAAGTTGGGGATAGTCCGCCGCATGAACTCGTCGAATAATGGCACCGTGAAAGCCATATCTCCGTATGAAGGGCTGTAGATCATCCCTTTTTTGATGAGGCCGGCGCGCAACGGCCCCATGGTGCTGACCTTGACTTTCAACTGCTCGGCAATGTCGCTCGTTCGGTAGGGTCCTTTTCCTAGTTCGGCCATTGCACGCAGAAACATCTTTTCGCGCGGAGTCAGCCGGTCGAATCGCACCCGAAAGAAATTCTCGTCCAGCCGCTTCGATACAATGTCGCTGGCCTCCTGCACAACGTGCAGCGAGATTGGCGATGCTGCGGCATGGTTCCACGCCTGATACCCCCACTCCTGCAGGAAGTACGGATAGCCTTGCGTTAAGCGAAATATCTCCTTCAAGGCAGCGGGATCAAACTCTTCTTCAGCCGCCAGCACCGGGTCTTGAAGTGCACTGATTGCATCCGGCTCGGTCAACGGGCCAACTTCAGGGAAATTGAACAGCCGTTCGGCGTACGACTTGGACTCCCCTGCAAGGCCAGGTAGAATCGACAGGCCAGCACCGATCAGCACCAGAGGGAGTTGCCCCTGCTGCATCTTGTGCATTGCCATGATGAGCGCGCTCAGCTCCACCGGTTTGAAATACTGGATTTCGTCGATCATGATGGCAACGCCAACATTGCGTTCCTGGGCCGCCTCGGCCACCGTCACGAACAGACTGGGAAGATCGACCTCAAGATCACCGCTGTCGGCAGCTCCCGATTCCGGTTCGATATCAAGACCGATGTCGAACTCGCCAACCGAAATCTTGATCGCGCCGACAAAACTCTTGAGCACTGCAAGGCCCCGCTTGACTTTGTTGCCTGCTCCCGCGATCCGATCAAGTTCGAATAGCAACCGCCGAAGATGCGGGGCCAACAGGACCGCCAATGACTTCCCTTCGTGGGCCTCCACCAGAATGGTGCGATAGCCTGCCTTCACCGCTCTCCGCTCAATCTCGTTCAGCAGCACTGTCTTGCCGACACCGCGCAACCCGGTGAGCAACAGGCTCTTTTCCGGGCGCTTCGCCAGCACCCGGCCAAGCAGGACGTCCGCCTGCTCCAGAATACTCTGCCGACCGGCCAGTTCCGGCGGCGGCGATCCTGCGCCGGGTGAAAAAGGATTTCTGATTCTGTCCATAGCCACCTCCCTTCTAGCAAGTTATACCTACTTATACCAGTAACGCGATATAAGTCGATATAATTTTCTATAACTTCACAGTGCCGACAGTACGGGCAAGACCGGCAGTTGTCACGCCCTTCTCTTTCCTTCGAGCGTGACGTGCTTGCCTGACTCTGCCACCACCTTCAGAAGCAGCGAACTAGCTGCAGGTGGGGTCGTAAGCAGTAGTGTTGGCCATTCTCGAACGTCACCTGGAAGATAAATTTGTCACACCGTCTTTATAACGCCGAAGATTTTCAAAAAACAAAAGGCTCCACAGAAAACCTGTGAAGCCTTTATTCATGATGGTGCCCGGGACCGGAATCGAACCGGTACGCCCTTACGGGCGAGGGATTTTAAGTCCCTTGCGTCTACCAATTCCGCCACCCGGGCCTGTCACTGCAGTCAGCGGCAGGCTGATCTGCAGCGGTTATGCTGCATCCACCCTTTCACGGAGTTCCTTTCCGGTCTTGAAAAAAGGAACCTTCTTGGCCGGGATATCGACAATTTCGCCGCTCTTGGGATTGCGGGCCTCGCGGGCGCCGCGCTCACGGACGGTAAAGCTGCCGAACCCCCTGATTTCGACCTTCTCGCCGCATCTCAGGGCATCTCCCATTGAATCGAAGATCAGATTTACAATCGTCTCTGACTCCTTACGGGTGAGAGAGCCGTTTTTTTCAGCCAGTTTGTCTACGAGTTCACTCTTGGTCATTCTGTCACCTCTATGCAAAATCTAAAATCAAGGCCGGACCGGCCGGTAATCAGTTGTCTCCGTTTTTCATGCCGCGCAGCAGGTCGCCAAGGTTCGAAGTGGCCTCTTTCTGCGACCCCATGTAATCCTCCAGCTCGGCCTTCTCGATTGCAGTCTGGAGCGCTTTGATGGAAAGGCTGATCTTCCGGTCACTCACATCGACGCTCAGCACCACGGCTTCAAGCTGATCGCCGGGCTCCGCAAAACCTTTCGGTGTGGCGAGCTTTTCCTGCGATAGTTCTGAAACATGCACCAGACCCTCGATCCCTTCCTCAAGCTCCAGGAAGATGCCGAAATCGGTTACCGACGAGACTTTGCCGGTTACGCGGGTGCCCGGCCGGAAACGGCTCGGAATCTCGCTCCAGGGATCCGGGGAGAGCTGCTTGATGCCGAGGGAAAGGCGCTCGCCGTCGACATCGATGTTGAGCACCACGGCCTGGACCGTCTGCCCCTTGCTGTAAATCTCGCCCGGATGCTTGATCCGCTTGGTCCAGGACATGTCCGAGACATGAACCAGGCCGTCGATACCGTCTTCGATCCCGATGAACATGCCGAAATCGGTGATATTCTTGATCTGCCCCTCGATCTTGGTGCCGACCGGGTATCTGTCGCCAACAACGGTCCAGGGGTTTACCTGGGTCTGCTTGTAGCCGAGCGATATCCGACGGTTGGTCGGGTCCACACCGAGTACGATCGCCTCGATGGTCTCGCCGATGGTCAGTATTTCATTGGGGTGGCGGATACGACGGGTCCAGGACATCTCGGAAACATGGATAAGCCCTTCGACCCCTTCCTCGAGGCCGACGAAGGCGCCATACTCGGTAAGGCTCACTACCTTGCCCTGTACCTTGGCGCCGACGAAATACCGGTCGGCAACATCCTGCCACGGATCGGGCATGGTCTGCTTGAGGCCGAGGGAAATCTTCCCTTTGGCGCTGTCGTATTTAAGCACCTTGACCTGCAGCTTGTCGCCGACCTTCAGGATCTCGGACGGATGGTTGAGGCGCCCCCAGGACATGTCAGTGACATGGAGCAGGCCGTCGAGCCCACCCAGGTCTACGAATGCGCCGTAATCGGTGATATTCTTGACGATCCCTTCCACCACCTGCCCCTCGGACAGGTTGCCGATGGTCTGCTCCTTGAGCTTCTCCCGCTCTTCTTCGAGGATGACCCGCCGGGAAAGAACCACGTTCCCCCGCTTCCGGTTCATCTTGATGACCTTGAACATGCCGGTCTGGCCGATATAACGGTCCAGATTGCCGCTGGGGCGCAGATCCACCTGGGAGGCGGGAAGAAATGCCTGAATGCCGATATCCACGGTCAGTCCGCCCTTTACCTTGCCGGTGATCTTACCTTCGATGACGCCGCCTTCGCCGCCGGCCTCATTGATCTTGTCCCAGGCGAGATGGCTCTCGGCCTTCCGCTTGGAGAGCACGATATAGCCGCGATCGTTCTCCTCGCGCTCGAACAGGACCCGTACCTCGTCGCCGACCTTGATCGTGAGCTCACCTTCCTCGTTCAGGAACTCGCTAGCCTGAATGACACCCTCCGACTTGTAGCCGACATCGACCAGCACGATATCCTGGTTTACCTGAACAACCACGCCCCTGACAATCTCGCCCACCTGCAACTGCTTTATACTGTCATTGAACATTTCGGCGAACTCGCCGCCATGCGCCCCCTGCTCGTGCTCATCCTCAACATCGGCAAAGCGCTTGATCGGCATATCATTCCGCTTGTCCAGGCTCTTTTCCTCGCTCATCAACCCAATACCCCCTCATGATGTTTCATTGCTTTTTCTACGGTTAGCCGCCATACCCTAGCACAGAACAAAAAAATTCAACCGTTTTTGTCCCTGTCGATCCGTTCGATCTGTTCAATCACCTCATCGATGATCCATTTTGGTGTTGAAGCGCCTGCAGTGACGCCGACCCGCTCGACCCCGGCGAACCATTCGGGGAGCAGTTGCTCGGCAATTTCGATATGATGCGTGCGCTCCTGGATCTCAGCGCAGACCTCTGCCAGCCGCTTGGTATTGCCGCTGTTGAAGCCGCCGATGACTATGACGCAATCGACCTGACGTGCCAGATCCTTGGCCGCTTCCTGGCGTACTGCCGTCGCATCGCAGATGGTATGAAACACCCGGAGTTCGCTGGCGCGTCTCAGGCACTCCCTGACCACATCTTCCAGATTTTCAAAGGATTGCGTGGTCTGGGCGACTACCCCGATCTTGCTCATCTTGGGGAGCTTGGCCGCCTCGACCCCGGAACCGACGACGTACACCTTCCCCTCGGCATAGGAAACTATCCCCTGGACCTCGGGATGATCGGCATCGCCGACCACAACGACGTCATACCCGGCAGAAGAAAGGCTCTGGACATGCTCCTGCGCCTTTTTGACAAAGGGACAGGTGGCGTCAACTATTTCCAGTTCCTTGCGGACCGCCTCTTCCAGTTCTCCGGAGGTGACCCCATGGGAACGGATGATGATCGTCCCGGTTTCCAGCTCGGAAAGGTCGTTAAGGACCTTGACCCCCATATCCTCCAGTTTCTGGACCACCTGGGGAGAATGGATGATCGGCCCGAGGGTGAATGTCCGCCCCCCTTTATCGGCAGCCTCGAAAGCCATTTGCGTGGCCCGCTTGACCCCGAAACAGAAGCCGGCCTGTCTGGCCAGAATAATCTCCATCAATCGTTTCCTCCGCAGCTTGACGGCAGCGCCTGGGCAAGCCGTTTCTCGATCACCCCTGCCATGACCGCCACAACCTCGTCGATGGACAGTGACGTCGAATCGATCGCCATGGCATCCTCTGCCTGTTTGAGCGGGGCATGGTCGCGGCTTTCGTCCTGGCGATCCCTGGCAAGCACTTCGGCAACGGTGTTTTCCAGGTCAACCGGCACCCCCTTGGCCTTCAACTCCAGGTAGCGACGACGGCCACGCTCCTCGGCAGAAGCGGAGAGAAAAAACTTCACGTCTGCGTCCGGAAAGACCACTGTGCCGATATCCCGCCCTTCGAGGATCACCCCCCCCTCTTTCCCCATCTCCCGCTGCTTGTGAAGGAGGAGTTCCCGGACCGCTTTCTTGCTCGCGATCTTCGAGGTCAGAAGGCTGATCTCCGGGGTGCGGATCAGGTCGGCGACATCCTCGTTGTCGAGGGTTATCCGGGGGAGGCCGTTTGCGCCGCTGTACGAGAGTTTCGCGCCGCGGCAGATTTCGATGACCCGGTTGTCATCGTCGCCGGACACCCCGGCCCTGCTGACTGCCAGCGCCAGTGTCCGGTACATGGCGCCGGTATCTATATATACATAGGAAAACCGCTCAGCCAGGCGCCGTGTTATGGTGCTCTTTCCGGCGCCGGACGGGCCGTCGATGGCTACGATCAGACCGTTTGCGCGTTCCGTCCTTTGGCCCAGCCCCATCAACAGGCAACCTTTTCCAGCAGCGGGATAAAAGTCGGAAATGAGGTGGCGATGCACTCCGTGTCGTCAACGGTTATCGTCCCCGAGGCGGCCAGCCCTGCCACCAGCATCGACATGGCGATCCGGTGATCGCCCCGGCTCTGGGCAGCGCACCCGTTGAGACGTTCCACCCCGTCGATCACCATGCCGTCCTTCGTCTCTTCCACGGTTACCCCGCTGAGACGGAGATTGGCGGCCATCGCCGCAATCCGGTCCGTCTCCTTGACCCGCAGCTCACCGGCGTCGCGGATCACGGTCCTTCCTTCAGCGCAGGCAGCGGCAACGGAGATGACCGGGAACTCGTCGATGGCGCGCGGCACGACAGCGCCGCCGATCTCGATCCCTTTCAGCCGCGATGAACGGACCAGCAGGTCTGCCACCGGTTCGCCGGACAGCTCGCGCCGGTCAAGCAGCTCGATGCTCCCCCCCATCCCGGCCAGGATATCCAGTACGCCGGTGCGGGTCGGGTTGACGCCGACACCTTTTATCAGCAGTTCGGAACCGGGAACTATCAGTGCGGCCACAATGAAAAAGGCTGCGGACGAGATGTCGCCCGGAACGGTTATTTCGCGCCCTTCCAGCTCCCGGCCGCTCCGGACCCGAACGCCGCCGGGGAATGATTCGACATCGGCCCCGAAGTACCGGAACATCCGCTCGGAATGGTCGCGGGACAGGGTCGGTTCCGTAACCACGGTCTCGCCGTCGGCATAGAGGCCGGCCAGCATCAGGGCGGATTTGACCTGGGCGCTGGCAACCGGGGAGGCATAGGAGATCCCGTTCAGCCGCTGCCCGATTATGGCAAGCGGCGCCTTGTCCCCACCGGCCCGGCCGTGTATCGAGGCCCCCATCAGGGAGAGCGGCTCCAGGACCCTTTTCATCGGTCTTTTACGGAGGTACTGATCGCCGGTGAGCACGGTAAAGAAGTTCTGGGCCGCGAGCAGCCCGGTGATCAGGCGGATGGTCGTGCCCGAATTGCCGCAGTCGATGACGTCGGATGGTTCGGCCAGGCCGCGCAGCCCCTTGCCGCAGATGGTCAGGGTCTCGCCGTTGTCAGCGGTCTCGATTCCCATTGCCTGGAACGCCTTCAGGGTTGAGATGTTGTCTTCGCCCCGCAGCATCCCACGCACCGTGGTGGTCCCCCCGGCAAGCGAGCCGAGCATGATGGAACGATGGGAAATCGATTTGTCTCCCGGGACTGCTATCTCTCCCCGGACCCCTCGGGCCGGTTGCACTGTATACGGTTTCACGACTCCTCCTTTACCCTCGGCAATGCCGCCTGGTTCACGATTCCGTCACGGTACTCCTTGGAACTGACGAAAAACCGCTCCATGGCCGCACCGTCCCCATTGGCCACCATTTCCCGCAACCGGGCGTAATAGCCGGCAAACAGGTCCATCATCTCCAGGATGCTGTTGCGGTTCTGCAGCGCTATGTCGCGCCACATGACCGGGTCGGACGAGGCGATCCGGGTAAAATCCCGGAAACCGCCGGCCGAATACTTGAGAATGTTTTCGCCGCAGCCGTCATATTCGCCGACCGCATTGACCAGGCTGTAGGCAACCATGTGCGGCAGATGCGAGATGGCGGCCACCACCCGGTCATGCTTTGCCACATCCATCTGCACCACATTGCTCCCGGCCAGCTCCCACATCCGGACAACCTTGGCGAGCGCCGCCGGGTCGGTGCGTTCGGTCGGGGTAATGATGCACCTGCGCCCCTGGTAAAGGGTCGAAAACGACGCCTCCACCCCGGAGTTCTCGGTTCCGGCGATCGGGTGCCCCCCCACGAAATGGCAACCGCTCGGGACCAGCGGCTCGCACGACCTGACGATATCACCCTTGACGCTGCCGCCGTCGGTGACGATGCAGCCCGGTGCAAGCGCCGGTGCTATCTGCGAGACGAGCGCCGCAATGGTGCAGACCGGGGTGGCGATAAAGACCATGTCCGCGCCAGCGACCCCGGCAACGGGGTCATGGAAATAGCGGTCGATCACGCCGAGTTCAACGGCGCGCTCCAGGTTGGCCCGGCCGCGGCCGATGCCGACCACCTCCCCAACCTCCCCCTGTTCCCTGAGGATGCGGGCGAGCGAGCCGCCGATGAGGCCAACACCGATTATTGCCAACCGCTTGATCAGCGGCATAAATTAACTCCTGAAACAATGATTGTATTACCGGAAGCGAGAAATTTTTCGTTCTGGCAAGGCGGTCGAGGGGTTGTGCGCAGGCGTACTTTTGTACGTCGAGCACACAAGCCCGAAGACTTACGCAGCCAGAACGGAAAAGAGCCGCTTCCTATTTGGCTTTGGGGTACGATCCCAGAATTTTCACAAACTGGCAGTATCCCTTCAACTCCTGCACCGCCTCGCTGACTTCCGGCTCGCTGACATGGCCGGCCAGGTCGAGGAAGAAGATGTATTCCCAGGCCTTGGACTTGTTCGGCCGGGATTCGATCTTGGACAGGTTCAGCCCCCGCTTGGCGAACGGCTCCAGCATCCGGTACAAAATCCCGGGCTCGTCCTTGACCGAGAACATCAGAGAAGTCCGGTCGTCGCCGGACTTTTCGGCCATTTTGCTCCCGATGACCAGGAAGCGGGTAACATTGTTCACCTGATCCTCGATCCGCTCCCGCACGACCTTGAGGTCATACAGCGACGCCGCGTATTCGCTGGCGATGGCTGCTGCCGAATAGTCCTCGCTGACGATCTGGGCCGCCAGGGTGGTAGAGGCGACATCCACCAGCGGCACGTTGGGGAGGTTTTCCGCCAGCCAGCGCCGGCACTGGGCCAACGGCTGCGGATGGGAGTAAATCTTCTTCACATCCTCGATCCGGCCGGTACGGGAGAGGAGGAAATGGGAGACCTCCAGCAGGATCTCGGCATTGATCTTGAGATCGCTGCCGGTAAACATGTCGAGGGTGTGGGAAATGACCCCTTCGGTGGAGTTCTCCACCGGCACGACGCCGTAAAGCGCCCGCCCCTTCTCCACCTCCTCGAACACGGCCGGGATCGACTTCTGCGGCACCAGCTCCGCGGCCAGACCGAAGTGCTGCATGGCCGCCAGGTGGGAAAAGGTGGCCTTGGGCCCTAAGAACGCCACTTTCATCGGCGCCTCAAGGGCCAGCGAAGCCGAGATGATCTCCCGGAAGACGCTGCGGATGGACTCGGTCGGAAACGGTCCCTTGTTCAATGCGGCGAGCCGCTCGTAAATCTCGCGCTCGCGGCTCGGCACGTGGAATTCGCGGTTTTCGCGGGTCTTGATCCTGCCGACCTGCATTACCAGCTCGGCGCGCCGGTTGAGAATTTCCAGGATCCGGTCATCCAGGCCGTCGATTTCACGACGCAGTTCATCGAGAGTCTTAACATCTGTCATGGGGTGTCACCCGCAGGATGGGGTATGAAGGCAAAAGAGGGAGGTACTGTATAGCAAGAGCTCGGAAAAGGCAAGTGATTTGGCTCGGGACGACCCTATCGTCCGGGTGGGCCGCCGGTCACTATTTGATGCAGACCCGCCGCACCTCGTGGATATCGGTTAACCCTTTGCATATTTTCAGGATTCCGTCCTGCTTGAGGGTCAGCATCCCGTCTTCCATGGCCTGGCGCCGGACCATGTCGGTATCCACCTTCCGCTTGATAAGACCCTTGACCGGGTCGGTGCACTCCAGCAGCTCGTGGAGCCCCATCCGTCCCGAGTAGCCGCTGTTGCCGCAGGAATGGCACCCCACGGCGCGGTACAGGGTCAGATCGGCAAGGTTGATGCCGGTTGCGGCAAACTGGTCCGGCCCGAACTCCTCGACCAGTTCGGCGATCTCTTCCGTGCCGGGGGTATAGGCGGCCTTGCACTCGTTACAGAGCTTCCGGGCGAGGCGCTGGGCCAGCACGCAGAGAAGCGAATCCGAAAAACTGTACGGGTCCAGCCCCATATCCAGGAGCCGGGTAACGGTCTCGGCGGCCGAGTTGGTATGGAGCGTGGACAGCACCAGGTGGCCGGTAAGCGAGGCCTCGACCGCGATCGAGGCGGTCTCCAGGTCGCGCATCTCCCCCACCATGATCACATCCGGATCGAGCCGGAGGAACGAGCGGAGAGCAGCGGCAAAGGTCAGTCCGATCCGGGTGTTCACCTGGACCTGCCGCAGGCCGTTCTGGGTTATTTCCACCGGGTCCTCCGCGGTCCAGATCTTTTTTTCCGGGGAGTTGATGCCGGAGATCGCCGAATGAAGGGTGGTGGTCTTGCCGGAGCCGGTCGGCCCGACAACCAGGATCAGGCCGTACGGTTGGCGCATCGCGTCACAGAAAATCTTCCGGTTGCGCTCGCTGAACCCCACCTGCTCCAGGGACACGCTCTTGCCGGTATCGAGAAGCCGGATGACCACGTCCTCGAGGTTGCCGGCAGTCGGCATCGTGGCCACACGCAGCTCCATGTCCAATGGGCCGAATTTCTTGAAATTGATCTTGCCGTCCTGTGGCCGGCGGCGCTCGGCAATATCCAGGTCGGCCATGATCTTGATCCTGGAGGGGATGGCATATTTATACCGGTACGGAATCCGCTGGTATACCGAACAGTGACCGTCAACCCGCATCCGGACAATCACGTCGCTCTTGCCTGGATATGGTTCGATATGGATATCCGAGGCCTTTTTCAGGCTGGCATCGAAGATGATCTTGTTCACCAGCTTGACGATGATGCTGTCCCGCTCCGTTACCTTGCGCACCTCTTCCTCGACATCAGGTTCGTCGATCGCGCGCCCTTCGCTCAACAGATCGCCGATGCTGTCGTCGGTCAGCTGCTCGACAATCAGTTCCGACGACGATTGCTGGGCTGCAGAGGCCCGGTACAGCCGTTGCTGCGCCCGGTTGATGTCTGACTCGGTCGCGATTACCGGTATGATCCGGTGCCGGATCGAGGCCTCCAGCTCTTTCAGCTCCTGGAGCTTGAGCGGATAGACCATGGCCAGCGTCAGTGTGGACCCGATCCGGGCAATCGGCACAATCCTCCGTTTCTGGGCAAAGGTGGCATTTAGATACCGGGAAAGGCCCGGGTCGATCTCCTGGATGTCGATCTGGACAAAGGAGAGATCGTACTGGCCGGCGATAATCTTGGCCAACTGCGACTCCTCCAGGTAATTGAGCTTGTAGAGCGCCCGGTAAAGGGGGATATCTTCCCGCTTCGACAGGGCCAGGGCATTACCGAGCTTGTCGTTGGAGATCAGCTTGTCGCGGATGAGAAGGTCGGTCAGCCGTTGCCGTTTGCCGGTCTGTTCCAAGATGTAGGAGAGATCGGATTCGTTCAGGTAGCCGAGCTTGCAGAGCAGCTGGCCGATCGTCTGGCCTGGGAAGAGCTTCTGCATCTCCAGGGCTTCACTGAGCTGCTGCTCGGTGATCAGCTTGTTTTCCACCAGGATTTCGCCCATCTTCTTCGGGGCCATTGCAACTCTCCGGGACAGGGTTAGACTTGCCGGTTTATGGCGACGGAAAAACCGTATAACCGTTCAGGGTAACGAGCTCGCTGATCAGAGGATCGACACTGCTCCCGGTCAGGACGGTCTTTCTGCCGCTGGCCGGGTCGAGAAGCATGAAACCTGGGAACTTGACGCTGTAGGAACGATCCCGGGCCGGCCAGAGCGGCTGGCGGTCAAACCTGGCCGGGATCCGGAGCCGCGACAGCAGTTTTTCTGCGACCCTGCGGAAATCGTCACGTTCTTCCAGGATTACGACCCGGTATCCCCGCGTCTCCAGCAGGCGCATCAGGGTGTAGAATACCGGATCGCCGTTGAACCGGGTCACGATGAACCGTTCGCCGCGCATCTCGAAATACCGGTCTGCCGAGATATCGAGCCGCAGACCGCTGTCGCTGGGGCCGAACAGCTCGACTTTCGCATCACTGGAATAGTTGAGATCCAGGGAATCCATGATCCGGTCGGTGAGTTCCAGCGCATTGGCGCCGGCAATCAGGTGGAGCCGGTGTCCCCGTTCCTGCGGGGGCCGGCTGCCAGCGGTCAAAGGCTCGATCAGCCTGAACCCCTGCCGGGAGAGGAATGAGGCAAGCGCCGGCGGGGTGCCGCCTCTCCCCTCGGTCACGTTCAACAGGACAATATCCTGGTTCATCAGGCTTTCCGGGTTTTTTTCGATCTTGTAGTCACTGGTCACGGTCAGCTGGGGGCTGCTGCCGAAGTCGATGCTGAAGTTCTCGGCAACAGAGAAAAACCGCGCCTCGGACAGCAGTGCCGAATAAAACCTCCGGACATTTGCCGGGTCCTCACTCACCACCCGGACATCGTCAAGGGTCTGAACCAGGCTTTTCACCATTGGCGGCAGTTTTCCTCCCGGATCGACCAGAATCCGGCCGCCGTCGGCAGCAGGGAGAACCGGGAACCGCTCGGGATCGAGAGCAAGTTCGAAATTCTGCCCCGCCAGGTTGATGCCTTCGGCTCGATCCCGGTTCAATGGGAACAGGCTGTCCCAGACCCCCTTGACAAACCTCAGGTCCGCGCTCCCTTCGAGGCGCACCTGCTGGAACATCCGTAACTGCTGGGAAGCGGACTGGCCAGTCCCCTTAGCAGGTCTAACCGCGCCGGTGCGGCCGGGCCGGGCCGATTTCCCGCCCAGCGGTATCGTGATCGTGCTCCCGACCCGCAACGATCTGATGTCGCTGATCCCGTTCATCTCCTTCAGCCGGGGGATAACGGCATCAGCCTCTTTTTCCGACAGGCCGTATCTCCCCATCAGGATGAGGTAAAGGTTGTCGCCCGGTTTTACGGTATACCGGGAAGAGCGCGGCGTCTTTTTCCCTTCTTGGCGTTTTTCGGCATGTCCGGCTGCTGCAACGGTTTTTTTGCCGGCATCGAACCTGCTGTCGAGCATCCTGGTGTCGAGATCGAAACGGGGATCAATGGCAAAAGCCGTCATGCTGTGGGTCAGCAACAGCAATGAGAGGCTGGCAAGAGCGGTTGACAGCCGTGCAGCGGAAAACATCATGAAAACTCCTGGGCAATAAACTTCATGGCATAAGAATGCAAATAGTTGCACCTGACTACGGTACGGTTATGACTACCCCCCGGACCCGGGGATCGGGCTTCTTGCGGTAGATAACGAGTTCTCCTCCACCGGGGAGGCCGGCCTGCTCTAAAATATAGCCGTTTTTCCCGGTTGTGCCAGTGGACGTATAGGCTGAGCTGCCGCACAGCTGCTGCAGAAGTTCGGCAATCATGGCAGGAGTAATGACGTTGTCCCGCGAGGCGACAACCTGGACCGCCTTGATTTCATTGTTCGACCGGAACACCAGAAAATCGTACCCTTTGGAGCTGAACCGTTCCCAACCCGGATGGCCGGCGGAATATTGGGGGTCTTTACCGTTGACCGGAATCATTTGCGGCAGAGATGCCGGCCGCACCTGGCGAACCGTTGTCCGTTGGTGCTGCAGAGGGATTGCTGGGGCCGAGGCCTGTTTAGCCGGAGATTGCGGCTTTACTGGCGCCGGCTTGCCGCCGGTCAGCCATCTGCCTGCCGGAATGCTGCCGGAGAAATACAGCACCCCACCCAATACCGCAGCAACAACGAACCCGGCAAGGTAGATCCAATTCACCTGCCGGCCAAAGCTCACCCCCCTCACGCCAAAAGATGAGAAATCCTCTTTAGCTGCCCTTGTCGGAACCGCCACCTCTTCCGGCCGAACAGCGGTTACCGTCGCTGCGGCCCTCTTCGGCGGCTTCTGGGCCGGCTCCGGTTTACGGACGCTCTCCGCGCTGCGGCCCGCAGGTGGCGTCTTCTTTACCTGGGCCGGCGGCGGTTGTACCCGGCCATGACCGACGCCGGGCGGCGCCTGCGGAACCACGGCAGGAGGAGGAACCGCAGTTTGCCCGGTAGCCGCCTCTGTCCTGGCGTTGAGCTGCGAAACATGCCCTAAATCGCTGCGATTGTCCGTTTGCGACAGCGAAAACGGGTCGGTCAGCAGCGACGAATCGCTGACTGTGACCAGCGACAGCTCCTGGTCCGGCATTTCATGTTCGGCAGTTGCGGCCACCCATTCCGCAGCCCCCATTCCGTCTTTCCAGAGCAGATGCGGAATTTTTTCCAGCTGCGCGCCGAAAAACGAGCTGAGTTCCTCTTCGGTGGCGGCAAAGTCAAAGCTGTCGTCAAAGCATTTCGGCCGTTCCTGGGGAGAGCCGGCGATTGCCCCCATCAGGATGATCCGCGGGGAACCGTCGCGCAGCAACCCTTTTATCTGCCTGGCGATAACCTCGGCCGCAGTGCCGTTGATCTCGCGCTGAATAAACACCGATGCCGGCCTCTTGTCGAAAACCGCCATCAAACCCTGCTCAAAATCGGAAAAGATGCAGATCTGTCCCTTTATGAGCGGCTGAAAGCGCTCCTTGAGGTGCATTACATGCGGATCATTTGAAATTATTATTATGGTTACCATGGCGCCATCTGATCCGGGGTCTGTGTCATTCTATGGATCCAATATTTTCGCTGATATGCCCTTATTACATTATCGGATTCCGCTCCGACATCTTGAACCGCAACCTCTTTCAATCGATCTCAACCCGTGATTCCGGGTTCAGCGGGTTTGTCCGGACGGCCAGGGAGAAAAGGTACGGGTAATCGTTTTTCAGATGCTGCAGATAGAGCAGCCACTGGCTGAGCAGATGGGTATAGGCGCGCTTGATGTCGCCCGAGAGGTGATCGAGGTCGGCTTCGGAAAGCCGGGCCAGATCGGTCCGGTATTCCAGTTCCTCAACCAGGTGGAAGACTGCCCAGAGGAGTTCGGTAAAGTCGTCGTGCTCCAGCAGGTTCGGGTTCTCCAGCAACCCAAGCATGAACTGCCGCCGGGAAACCAGGAAGCTCCGCAGTTCCGACAGATCGCCATCACGGCTGTCGATCCGCATCGGGTGTTTCTTCAGGAATTCGGCCGCTGCCTGGAACTCCGTATCCTGCCACTGGCCCGACACCTTCATCCGTTCCCGAAGCGCACTGCATTCCCGGACAAAACCGAACCCGTCCCGGAGCAGAACCGTTCCGATCTCGCTGAAGAACACGCCGATCACCATGTTCAGCTTCTGGCGCAACGCATCGCGCTCCCTCGCCTTCAGAACCCGTTCGATCATCAGGGTGACGAACAGGACATAAATCGGCAGGAATGCCAGATTTCCCAGGAGCCCGACGCCGATCTCCCGCCCCTGGCCGAACAGCAGGTAGTCGAGACCGTACAATCCGAAGGAGAGAACCAGCATCACCCAGACGATCTTTTCAAATTTCAAGCTGAAATATTTCATGCAACCTCTATGTTGATCTGAGTGCGTCCGCTATGTTCATCCGGGCGGCCCGGAACGCGGGGAGCAGGCCTCCGGCGAGCCCCATGAACAGGGCAAAGAGCAACCCCTTGACAGTGATTGCCGGGGTCAGGGTAAAGGAAAACGCGAGTTCGGCAAACGACTGCCAGTTCATGGTCGAGATTGTTATCAGCTGCATGAACGACGCGAAAAACAGCCCGAGCAGGCCGCCGATGAGCCCCAGAAAGAGGGACTCGAAGACAAATGCCGCCAGGATGCTCCCCCGGGTGAACCCCAGTGCGCGCAGCGTGCCGATCTCGATAACCCGGTTTGCCACTGCGGCATACATGGTGATCATGGCGCCGATCACCGCACCGATGGAGAAGATGGCGGTCAGGGCTATCCCCATGATGCGCAGAAAGGTCGACATCGCCTCTGACTGGTCCTCGTAATACCTGTTCTCCAGTTTTGCCTCCACGGTAAGGCGCGGATCGGATTCGATCTCCTCCTTCAACCGCTTGAATTGAGCAGGATCGCGCTGCCGGAACAGGACCGACGAGTATACCGGCCGCCGGAACGCCTGCATCAGCTGATCGATATCGCCCCAGATCTCGGAAGAAAACCCGGTCGCTCCGGCATCGAACACGCCGACAACTTTCCAGTTGCGCATGCCGAACCGCAGGGTCTCACCCAGCCCCCCGCCCTTGAACCGCTCGGCAATACTCTTCCCGGCAATTACCTCCACCGAACCGGGCCGGGGCATCCGGCCGGAGACGAGCTTAACCTGGGGCCTGAGCCGCAGCGAACTCTCGCTGACCCCACGAATCACGACATTTGACGGCTTGCCACTCTCCCGCTTGGGGATATTGATCAGCACCACCAGTTCCTTGGCCAGCAACAATCGACCGTCAGGGCCGATGGCGACCTCCGGCCGGCTCTCCACTATCGATGCCTGGTTCCGCTCGATGCCGCTCTGCACCTCGGACTGCGACCCCTTTCTGATCACCACGACGTTTTCCGGCGAGCCGGTGGCGATCAGGGTCTTGCGCAGCCCCTCGGAAAGCATGAGGGTGGCGGCAAAGACAAACACCACCAGGGCCATGCCGATCGCGGTCAGCACCGTGGTGAGCCGCCGGGTCCAGAGATTTCTGAAGCTGTAGGATATGGGTATGGGCATGAAATAATTTCCCGGCATCAAATTCAAACAAGTCTACCAAAGAGCGGGGCAGTTGGCCAGATAGGCCAATTTGCCTTTATGACTCGGCAGCAATGTGATAGATAGATGTTACGTTTCACCAAAGGAATATACAAACTATGTACTGGGAACAGTTGGGGTTCAAAGAACCCCCTTTCGCCCTCACACCAAACCCCGAATTCCTGTTCATGAGCAGGCACCATCAGGAGGCGTTTGCCCACCTGCTCTTTGCCATCGACACCCGCGCCGGTTTCATCGAGCTGTCCGGCGAGGTGGGTACCGGCAAGACTACCATAATAAGGACCTTTCTCGGCCAGCTCTCATCCGAGACCTGCCGGAGCGCCTTTATCTTCAATCCGACCGTGTCGCCGCTCGGGCTGCTGCAGGAGATCAACAACGAGTTCGGCCTCCCCTGCATTGCCAACGATATCCACGAACTGCACAAATCCCTGAACGAGTTCCTGCTCCGGGAGAACAGTGCGGGGCATACCGTGGTGCTGGTTATCGACGAGGCGCAGAACCTTTCGACCGCGGTGCTGGAACAGGTCCGGCTCATCTCGAACCTCGAAACCGAGCAGTCAAAGCTGATCCAAATCGTGCTGGTCGGCCAGACCGAGCTGCAAGCGCTGCTGTCCCGGCAGGAATTACGGCAGCTCAACCAGCGGATAACGGTGCGCTATCATCTGGAACCGATGGCAGCTGAGGACGTTCATTCCTATATCCGTCACCGGATCAGGGTCGCCGCCGGCGGCAAAGAGCCGGTCACATTCACCGCTGCTGCCGCCGATAAGATCGGCCGCTTTTCCGGCGGACTCCCCAGGCTGGTAAACGCGGTTTGCGACCGGGCGTTACTCCTTGCCTATACGAAAGAACGCCGCGAAGTGACGCATCAAATGGCTGCTACCGCGATTGCAGACCTCATCAGGACCGAAAATCCCCGCAGGCGATCATTCCGCTATCTGTCAGCGTCGGCCCTGATTGCCGTCGTGCTGATTGCGGGGGTCGCGCTCTACTGGACTCAGATCCCGGCGCCACAGCCGAGTTCTCCGGTTCCAGCGGCAAAGGGTGCGGCAAGCGAAGACAGCAACGGCGTCAGATTGTTGCAGGTGATGCTGAAAGCGGCCGGACATTTCAGCGGGACGCCGGACGGGGTTTTCGATAACAGGACCGCAGAGGCGGTCAGAAGATTCCAGGAGGCCGAAGGGCTTAAGGTGGACGGCAAGCCGGGAGGGAAGACCCTGAGCCGGCTCTACCAGCGATCAGGCGGCAAATTTGCGGCCGGGGCGGAGAGCGCCGCAGTTCCGGTGCCGGGAGGTGACCGGAAATGAGCCTGATACTGGACGCATTAAGAAAGATGGAGCAGGAGCGGCGCTCCCGACGCCTTCCCGGCACGGATATCCGCCCCGAGGTGCTGAGTTACCGCGGCATGCCGCGGAAACCGAAACGCGCCCCCATGGCGCTCGCCGCTGCAGCAATCATCATTGCGCTTGTCGCTGCCAGCGCCGGTTGGTATTTGCTCAGGACAGGGGAAACCCCTGTGGCGCCACCACGTCAGACGCCCCAAAATACCGCGGCGGACCCCTCATCACCACCGGCAGCGCCCCAACCGCAAGCGGAAATCGCGCCGGCTCCGATCCAGATCCAGCCGGCACCGGCGGCACCCCGGCAGCAGCAGCCAGCCACCGCCCCGCGAATACCGGAACCCGCGGCGCCCCCCAACGATGGCGTTGCAACCAGCGCTATAACTGTCTCGGGGATCGCCTTTCAGGACGAGAGAAATATGCGGCGGGCGGTTATCAATGGAGCACTTGTCGGAGAAGGGGCTGAAGTGGCCGGCGCCAGGGTCCTTGAGATCCGGGAGAACCGGGTCAGGTTTGGCCGCAATGGGGAGACCTTCGAAGTCATACAATCATCGGCCTTTGCCCCGCATTGAAGCAGTTCACCTCCGGGTCATCACCAGTCATGTCCGATTCCAGAGCAAAAATCCCCTGGTAAAAACAGAACACCCCCGGCCTCTCCGATCCGGAGACAGAGAGCCGGGGGTGATGGTTCAGACCATCTTCAGCATCAATCTACGGGCAGCTGTTCTGCACCCCGTTATAGTTCTGCATGGTGACCGTCACCTCGTTGGACGGCGAGGTGATCGCCCCTATCAGCTGGGTATCGTCAAGATCGGTAACCAGCGACATCGCTTCGCTGCGCGCCAGGGACTGTGATATCTGTCCCGAGGTGCCTGATGCGGCCTGGAATTCGGTATGGCTCATGAACGGCTGCCAGGCATTACCCTTGCTGTTCGCCATCCAGCCGGATACAGTACGGCCGGTCCTGGTGATCCGCAGCCCACCCTCCGTGTTGTTCGCGCCCGTGCCGTTACAGGTCGATACGCCATCCAGGGTCCAGCAGATTTCATAGCCGTTTGCAGTACTGGCATACCTGCCGACATAGAAGAAGTTCGACCTTCCTGAGGTAGCCGGCATATTGAACTGCAAGCGGGCATAGACGTGATACTGGTTACCGGTAATCTCCCCGGCCGGCAGCCGCATCTTGGTGGAGAAATCGAAGTCTCCCAACAAAGGTGAAACGTCTGCCAGTTTGATGGCGGCTGAGTTCCAGCTGTTGGTGGTGCCGTTGCCGGTCGATGACTGGGATAGCGTAGCCACGCCGTTGGCGGCAACAATCGAGGAGTTGCCGTTCGAGGTCGAATAGCTGAGCGGCGGGGTCGTTGCGTTCACCGTGACCACATTGCTGGGATCGCGGATAACCACCTGCTGCGACCAGATCGCCGGGTTGATTCCTGAGGTAAAGTCATCTGCGAGCTGTTTGTACGCCCTGACCCTGAACTGGCCGGTGCCGCCAGGGCCAAGCAGACCCGAAAGGGTGTAGGTATTGGTTCCGTAAGGGATTCGCGTAATCAGGCTCCAGTTATCCCCTTGTTTGTATTCCAGCTGATAACCGGTTGGTGCGGCCCCGGTTCCCGGGGTTATGGTGAACAGCGCCTTGTACGGGCTTATGGACTCCCCGACCAGTGCAGCGGGGGCGTACGGGCTGGTCAATGTGCAATACTCCGGGCCGATTGCCGAGTCACCGGCAGCGTTGATCGCGGCAACGGCATAACAGTAGCTGGTGTTGGCGCTAAGTCCGGTATCGTCACTGTCGTAAATCTGTGCGGACGACGCCGCGCAGTTTATTGTCGGGTAGGCGGATCCGCAATAAGACTCGGCGTAAGGAACACTCACCGTTGCGGTCAGGTTCTGCGTCCCTCCGGTCCCGCCATCTTTACGGTAGACCTTGTATCCGGTCGCGCCTTTCATGGTGCGGATACCTACGGTAATCCGGCTGTCGGAACGGGTGATCAGCAGCGGCACACCGGGAGCTGCTGGTATTGTGGTTACTGTTTCCGGCTCCGAAGGAACGGAATCGCCACCGGAGTTTACCCCTTTGACCCGGTACCAGTATTTGGTGCCGGCAGCAAGGCCGGAATCGTTGTAGGTCAGCACATTCTGGTTAGTAGCGACGGTCCAGGTCGAATTATCGGTGGACCGCTCCAGTTTGTATGAGGTTGCGGAAGCCACGCTCTCCCATGTTACGGTCAACTGGTTCTGCCCGACATTGCTGATCACCGGTTTGGCCGGCGCCAGCGGCACAGTGGAGATGTTGGCAACGACCGCATCGCCCGATTCCTGGTACTTGCCGACTGACTCTACTTTCACTTGATACGGGGTACCGGATGACAGCCCCGACAGGGTGTACGGATATGGGTTCGGATTCCAGGCATACGCAATAGCGAGCGGTGTGCTCCAGTCTGTGTCGGATGACCGCTTATAATACAGTTTGTAACTGTAGGCCGGATCCACACGATACCAGTTGATCGTTATCGACGCGGACGTTGCCGAAGTCGAGGAAATGGTCGGCGGACTCGGCACTGTCTGGATATATCCGGCTGTCGGACTCGCAACCTGCGAATCGATCATGGTGCCGTTGTAGTTCATCCGGACGAAACCGGTCAATCCTGCCCCCCTGCTGGTGTTGTAGGTATAGCTGCACAAGGCGCCCGATGCGCAGCCGGTGACACTGCCCACCTTCGAGGAAGCGCCCCAGGCGCTGTATGACTCCGGCTTGCCCCCGGAACCATAATTGTAGGAGCTCAGATACACGTCAAAATCAGTGGCCGAATAGTTGGTGTTCACCCACTCCAGTTTCACCGAGGTCGAGGTCGGAGCGGTCATGGTCAACTGCGGTGGCGAAGGGGGCGCCTGGGCAGTCTTGCAGATCTCGTTGGAATAGGCGTCCGCCGGCCCCCCTGCCGAGGTATAGGCGCGAATACGGTAACAGTACTCGGTGCCGTCGGTAACCGTGGCATCGATCCAGTTCAGGGTGTCGGCAGCAATTGCCGATTTGACCGTGGTCCAGGTACCGCCTGCAGGCCGGCGCTGGACATCGAAATTTTCTTCGGTGGTGTTGGTCCAAACCGGCTTCAGCTGGCCGGAACCCGGAATCTCCACATTGGACAATGTTACGGACATCGGTTTGAACAAGAGGATTCCGTTGCTGTTAACCGATGCCCCGCCGGCGCTCTGGGTGCGGACAACGATGTACCACCCCCGGTAAGCAATATTGCTTGATGTGGAACCGGTCGTTGTGACGATATTGGTGCCGACCGCGGTAGACTCTTCGATGGCGGTGCAATTCCCGGCCGGGTTGGCAAGCATAGTCGCCACGGAACCGGGACAGCTCTTTGCGACTGCGGTATACCCGGTATTGCCGGCTACCTGGGTCCAGGTGGCAGAGTAGGAGGTGTCGGAAATGACGGTGGCGTTCTGCAGTGTCGGCGGATCAAGCAGGGTGTTTACGGTCCGGCCCGGGCTGGGGGTTACGGTTTCAACGCCGTTATACCGGGAATAGATACGGTATTCGTAGGCCGTGTTGGCAACGAGGCCGGTACTGTCGGTGTATGAGCTGGAGCCGGTGGTAGTGACGGTTGCCCAGCTGCCGCCGGCAAGCCGGCGCTCGATCCGGTAGTCGGTTACCGATGAGCCGCTGGGAGCATACCATTGGATATTGATACTGGATGAGCTGGTTCCTGCCGCGTAATACCAGGTCGTAACCGGGTTCGGCGCCGTGTATCCAGGCGCGGAATTGGTCGAGGGCTGGGAGAGCCCGGACACGTTCCGCACGCTCAAACGATAGTAGTACGCGGTCGATGTCGAGAGACCGGTATCGTCATAACTGGTCTCATTGGCAGCAGGAGAGGCGATGACGGCATAAGTGCCGCTGGTCCCGGTCTTGCGCTCCAGTTGATATCCGGTATTCCCGGCAACGTTTGTCCAGGTGATTCTGAGCGAGTTCACCGAAGAGGTCGGATTGGTCGGAACCGGTGCTGCCGGAGGCGCATAAACGGTCGGGGCGCAAACCTCGGCTGTATGGCGGGTGGTAACCGTTCCTTTTTCCGCATAAAGACGCCAACAGTAGGTTGTGTTTGGGAGCAGGCCGGTATCGGTGAACGTCACGGCATCGGCGGAAAGCTGCCCGTTGGTCAACCCGGCAGGGCTGACCCAGATCCCGGAATCCTTTACGCTGCGGCTGAGATATGGGGTGGTGCCGGCAGTGACATTGGTCCAGCCAAGGGTGACCTTGGTGTAATCGCTCTGAGGAGTTGCGCTCAGTCCGGTCGGCATGATGACGAGATTGTTGACGATCCTGAGCGCCAGCATATCCTTGTCCCCGGCTGCCGAGGTGGTGTATCCGGCGATGAACCCTTCGCCGAACTGGTTGGTGGCCAGCGATGCGGCATGGTCTTCTTTTCCGGCTGTGCCGTTATAAGCGAACGCCTCGGCGTAACTTCCGGATTCAGTGTAGATTGCGGCCACGATATCGGCATTGGCGCCAGTGCCGCTGTCACCGCTCATGTATATGTAGCCTGACGGGTCTATTGAGAGCCCGGTCAGGGTCTCGGACGTTCCGGAACGGCGCAGCGTCCTGTCCCACAAGGGATCGCCTGCGGTATCGAACCTGAGCAGCGCCAAATCGCTATCTCCGGCAGTGACAAAAACCTCGCCGCCGACCACGATCTGGTTGGCATAGCTGTCATAACTGATTTTTCTTGCCGCGGAATTCCCGGTTGGGGTCCCGGATGGGTATTTCCGTGTCCAGAGAAGGCTGGACGAGCCGGCAGCTGCACTCCCCTGAAACTTGGCGACCGTCATGACCGTAAACCCGGTGGCGGCATCGGTAGTGTAACCGGCGACATAGAGATCACCGCTGCTGTCCAGGGCCATGGCAAAAGGCTTGTCATCGCCCGAACCACCCAATGTCTCCAGCCAGACCTTATTCCCGGTTGTCCCGTCATGCTTGCTGACAAACCAATTGTTGTTGCCTCCGGAACCCTGCAGCCATCCGGCCACAAAGACATCGCCAGCCGCATTCATGACGGTTGCGGTCGGATTAGGGGTGCCGGTAAAAGGCGTATTGTCGCTGAACTGGTACGCACTGCTGCTTTCCACGGTGAAATCCGTGTGCGGCGCGGCAGGATCGGTTGTAGGGGAAAGCTTCCGGACATAATAATTTATCTGTGTCAGGTCCGCGTTCCCATGCCCGACGATGGCGACGCTGTACGGTGAAACAGGTTGTACCGCAACGGCATCGGCATGGTCGGCAAGATTGCCCGAACCGTTCAGCTGGTTGGTCCAGAGGGGCACTGCCTGGCCGTAACCGTCAACAGCGGGAGAATACGCATATTTGTGCCCCCATATTGATGGAATGTTACCCACGCCTGAAACACCCTGGCTTGACGTGCCGACAATGACCGTCTCCCGGTTGGCGTCAACAACCATTGCCACTGCCGTATCATGTTCATCGTACCCGCCATCCAGCTTGTCGGACCAGGAAACAGTCGAAAAATCCCTGGTGGTCTTAAAGGTGTAGAAATCGTAGGAAGGCTGGCCGCTGGTGTTCAGATCGGCATAGATCGAGCCGAAAAACACCGGATTACCGCCACTGTAGCAGGCGGCACTGATCAGGGTGTCGTCTCCACCCTGCGGATCGGTATAGCTGTAACTCCCCGAGGTCGGCGAAAAAGTGATGACGCCCCGGGTTATGGCGTTGGCCACATTGGAGAAATCACCGACAGTTACCCCCTGGTACGATGCCACCTTGAAGTAATAATCGGTGTCAGAGGTCAGTCCGGTGGCGGTCCAATTTACGGTGCCGGTCTGGGAAGGGGTGCTGGACGGGATGTCCCAGGCTGCCGCATCATTGCACCAGTTGCCGTTCTCGCCGATCTTCCAGTAAACCTTGAACCCGGTTTCGCTCTCGGTGTTGTCTTCAAAAGAGAGTTTTACCGAGGTATTGCTGTCCGCCTGCGCAGCCAGGGCGGTCGGCGGGTCCATGGTTCCCCGGTCGAGGCGGAGCAGAGCGAAATCGATATTGTCCTGGTCGAAGATATAGTATTGATCGCCTACCGCCACGGTTTTGGGAAACGCCTGGGCAGAGTCGAGGGTCAGCAGAGTGAGGCCGTTCGATTTTATCGGCCTGAAGAGGCCGTTGTTTTCGGTGTTCTGTCCAGAAACGAGGTAAAGATAGTAGCCGGCCCACACGTTTGAGCCCCACGCCTTGCCGCTGTTCTCCAGGGTCACGGTGCTTCCGCCGGTGGCGGTAAGTATACCGCCGTCAAGCGGTTGCGTCTGGTCGGTCCAGGCCGGGACCACGACCGCCCCACCCTGCATGCCGACTCCTACCGGAACGGAACTCTTGCCGGACAGGCCGTCCCACTCCTTTTGCCAGAGCAACCGGCCGTTGTTGCGCCCGTATTTCAGGACCACGATCTTTTTCACTCCGGAATAATCCCGCCAACCGGCCACATACACTCCTCCCGTGGGGTTGGCAGAGCTGTCCACCGTCAGGGCGACAGCTCCGGATATGTTGGTTGATCCGGGATCGAAAGTGGCGCTCCAGACCGTATCGGGCAAGGATGTCCCGTTGTTGTGATATTTGACCAGAAACAGCTTTGAGAACGCGGGGAGCGGTCCGGCATAACCGGAAACATAGACGTCGCCGGCCTGATCGACAACCAGCGCGCTCGGCTGGTCGTCAAAGCCGGCATCGTGTGTGGCTTCCCATACCGGGGTTGAAGATCCGGGAGCAAGCTCTGCGGTGTAAATATCTCCGCCGCGGATATTTGCCAGCATACCGGTCACGGCGATGTTGCCGGAAGGGGTGAAGGCCAGGGCCAGACCGCTGTCGTCCAACGAACCGGTTCCACCCTTTCTCCAGTTTCGCTGCTGGCTGCCGGCGGCATCCCAGAGCACGGTCACCAGGTCGAGATCGGTACCGTTCGACGATTCCCCGGTAAGCGCAATCCTGGTGCCGTCGGCAGATACTGCTACGGCATAGGCGCGATCCGCCCCGCTTGCGCCATAGGAATCGGACCAAAGCGGCGGGTTGTCGCCGCTAACGTTATTATCAAAGGCAAGAAGCAGATAATCGTCGTCGCCGTTGCCGCTGCGGGTAAATCCGGCCACGTAAACGCGGTCGAGAACCGGATCATAGGCAATGGCCAGCGGATGGTCAGCGCCGCCGGTAACGCCGGAGGACCAGGTATTACTCCAGACAACCGTTGGGGCTTGCGTGCCGTTATCGTGGTATCGGGTCACGTATACTGACGGCTTTCCCGAAACAACGACACTGGCAACCATGATCGAATCCCGGTTCTTGTCCATTGCCAGGGCGACGCCACGTTCGATCCCGGAGGAGGGATCGTAAGTGGCCCGCCACACCGGTGTCCCAGAGGCATCGTATTTGACTGTGTAGGCGCTGTCATTGACATCGCCGGCCAGGTTCTGATAGCCGGTTACCACCACGGCGCTGCTGAGAGGGGAGAAAACAGCGGCGCGCGCTTCCTGTTTTCTCGCGACCTGGTCAATCTTCGGAAACCCGGATAGCGCATCCCCACCGCCGGCAAGAGCAATCGACTCGGTGAGCGTCACGATGGCAAAAGCGGCAAACAATTTCAGGCAATTTCTCATTATCGAGTTCATTTCAATTATCCTAGTTTCAGTAATAACTGTTGCTATGCGACGGAATTGAACTGTTCGGGCTGTTCGGGTCGTTCCATGGCGTTACCTGGTTCCAGAAGTTTTCCTGCGGCCATTGGCCATTGACTGACGGCATCGTGTAGTCGGACGGATAATCCGGAGAAATTGTCAGGCCGGAACGCCGCAGATGGCACTGGGTCAACGCCTCATACTTGTACCGGTCAGCCTTGTAGGCAGCATCATTGATACTGGTGGTATCCGTGCCGGTCGGACTCTTGATGATACTGCCGATGGGGAAGCCCCAATGCCCGCCGCCGGAATTGGCATAGTTGTAAACGTAGCCGCCGGGGAACGTGTCGGCAGCTGATGCCTTGCCGCCGGAGGCGACCCGGCCGCGGTGCTGGTAATCGAGGCAGTTGGTGACCATCAGCCTCGGCAAGGCCGAAGAGTGCGGCTGGTGACACTTGGAGCAGGTAAATGAATGCTCGTTGTTTGCCCCCCACCCTTTGACGGTCTTATGCACCCGCTCCCGCGATTTCCAATCCGGGTTTGGATTGGCGGTATTGGTCAGTTTGTTCTGCTGATGGCAGCGCGTACAGAGCCCAGCAAACTGCTTGTCGCTCTCCGCAATCCTGTTGAAGGTGTTGTACGGAGTGGTATTGGCAAAGGTATTCCGGTCGGTATTCCAGCCGATCGGAACCGGTACGGAAGGCTTGCGATAATACCAGCCGGTGTACGACGCGTTGCCGCCCCAGCGATACGGAGCAATGGCAGTACCGCCGCTGGCGGTTACCGGAGGCGCATCCTCCTTGTACGGGCTGGTCATCCAGGTCCCCTTGAGCAACGGCACGGCATAAGCCATCTGGTCGCCCAGGGTCGGTGATACACCGTGCGGATCATGACACGGGGTACATAGGCCGTTGATCCGCTCGTGCGAAGAGTAATTCAGCATTGCGGAAGCCGAGAAATGGGTGCCCGCCACAGTGGTCTTGCGGAACGGGAAGCGGGTGTACCGCCCCTTGGTCCCGCCGCCGAACCTCGGACTGTCGTCATAACCCATGATCGGCTGGGTGGCGCCGAAGGTGGACTGGTAACCCCAGGGTTTGGAGGTCGAACCGTTCTGGGTTTCGTGGCAGTCGAAACATTGGCCGGCGCCGGCAGCATAAGCGTTTTTGCCCGATATGTTGGGCTGGGCCATATAGGTTACGCCATAGCCCCCCTTGTCCTTCTGGGTTTCCTTGAGGTTGGCGCCGTTCCTGGTGTTGTTGAAGGTCAGGTAACTTGATGTCGTGCCGTTGACCTTGGAACCGTGGGAGTTGTGGCAATCGTAGCACTGGACACTGATCGCGCTGGCTCTCGTGTTCGGCGACACGGCGTCGTAACCGTCGGCAGCATTCCACCCACCCTGGTTCATGGCAGCATTGCCGTGAGCCGAGAATGCCTTGGTTACATTGTCCTTCTTGTTGGCATTCGTCCAGGTGGAGGAGTTCACCTTGCCCCAAGTGGCTGTTCCCAGCTGTGAATAGCGGCTGGCGATGGACTGCCCGTCCCAGGCGTACTGGCGCGGGGTCCGGCAGTCTCCAAACGGCGAAGTATCGTTGTTCTGGTCGGAATGGCAGGAGAGGCAATGGTTGTTGAGTTTGCCGATCTCAATCCGTTCGCTGACCGTATTGATCCTGTTGGCCAGGAACTGTACCGCCGACGTGGTGCTGTAGAAGGTCGGACGAACGCCCGGCTGCCAGACGACCAGATCGACCTTGGCATTCTTGACCCCTGAATAGCTGTTGAAGTTGAATCCTTCATGTTTCGACGGATCGATGGTTCCGAACGGCGTGGCCTCCCAGTGACAGGCGTAGCAGTGCCTGCCGGTGAGGGTTGGGCCTTGGACATGATGGGAGTTGCTGTTGAACTGGCCGACGACATCGGCCCGATTACCGATGATGCCGGAATGGCACTTGACGCAGATGACCGAAAGGCCGAAGGCAACATGCTTGGGCACCGGTTTCGCATTGGTGTGGCAGCTGTTGCAGCTCTGCGAGTCGGCATGGGCATCGGCAAAACGGTGCATATGGCAGTTGGTGCAAACCTTGTTGCTGTTGTGGCCGTCACTGAAGTTGCTCAGGTAATGCTTGGAATCCGCCCCGTGGCAGACATTGCAGATCTTGTTGGGAGCGCCGGCATAGTCGGTGCCGGTTGACTTGCTGGTAAAAGAGACCGGCGACCTGCTCACAGGCACGCCGAACTTGCCGTCAGTGGCAGTGGCCACCTGGTCCTGGATCATGAAGATGTTCGAGTCGCCGTGCGGGTCGTGGCAATCCCAGCAGAATTTCCCACCCTTCCAGGTCCCCGTGTATTTGCCTTGGGCATTCTTTGTCCAGCCTCCCGACTTGATGAACGCTCCGTAATGCTTCTTGCCGAAATGGGCTGCCGATGCCCTGGCCTTTTTCGGCTTGACAAAACCGGTGCCCGGATCGAACCCGAGCGAATATTTCGTTGAATTGCTCCCATGGCAGAAGGTGCACTGCCCGCCGGCATCGTCGTCATGGCACTGGAGGCATACCCCCATCATGACATACTGGTTCTTGATATCGTTCTTCTGCTCGACGGTCCAGATTCCGGCCCCGGTAGAATGGCCTTTGTGACCGCCGGAGGCAAAGGTGCCGTCATCGGAGTCATGGCAGGCAGCCATCGTACAACCGGTCGTATAGGTATGGGAAGTCCAGTCGGTCCGGCTGCCGCCGGTCCGGAGCTTGATCACGATCCCGCCCGAGGTTGCCTGCGGAGCCAGGCTGGTTTGACCTACGTGACAGTTGAGGCATTCATAGTCCTGATGCTGCATGTGGCAGTAGACGCACTCCTTGTCGAATCTCTGTTCGTACTGCAGGTGCTTTCGCAGCCGGAACGGGTTGTCCGTGTTTCCGTGGAGCACGGTATTATCGTGGCAATACCAGCAAGGGTTTGCCGGGAAATTCGCTGCCGGGTTGTTCGATGCCGGGTAACGGCCTGACGTGGAATAACGGCCATGGCCGGTGGTCACCCAGTGGTTGAGGTTTATCTTTGCCTGAGTGCCGTTACCGAAACCGCCGAAGGTATCCAGGTCGGCATCATTGCTGCCGTGGCAGCCGAGGCAGATGATGCTGCCGTTGACCGAATCCCCCCATTTGGGGATTACGGTGCCGCTATGGCATTTGGTATTGGTGCAGGTTTTGGACGAGGAGTAATAGGTGCCGCCCTCACTGAAGACGACATCCTTGTCTTTGTTGACATGGAAATCGGCATTGATGTGAGCCGTCTCCCTCATGCTCCCCAAAGGGGTACTGCCGGTGTGACAGCTACGGCAGTCGCCGTTGACGATCGTTACCGCGTGACACTTATTGCAGGTGAAATTGGTCTGGACATGGCGTGGGTGCGAATTGGCCCGCTGCGCCCCCGGCCCTTCGTTCTTGAACATCGGCACTGCGGCGCGCCACTCCTGGCCGCTGCTCCAGTGGGTATATACCGGCCAGAACCGGCCATCATGGATGGTACCGTCATGACAACCGCTGGTGGAACAGGTATTGATGGAATGGCCGTGACAGCTGTTGCACTCCGTCCGCCCCTGGTCCCATCGGTAGGTCTTGTCAATGTCGGGGTTTGCCGTCCCGTCGCTATGGCAGTACACGTTGTAGCAGGTTTTCCTTGCCGAGCTGTAGGCAGGGAAAGGCCTGTTGTCGATCCGCCACTGCGGGGCAATGACAACGTCCTTGACGACGTTGACATGCTTTGTCTTGTCTTTAATGGTGTTGTCCGTATTGGCCGTATCGTAGTGACAGTAGTAGCAAGGGTATTTCCTGATCCACTGGTCGCCGACCAGCCTGCCGTGCCCGGCAGAGGTCATGGTGGTCAGGGTATTGGCCCTGGTCCCCCGGTGGCAGGAATCGCACGCGAGAGGCGTGGTATCGGTCCAGGCCACCGCTACTTTCGGGGCCCTGCCCATGGCGTCACTGTGGCAATAGGTGTTATTGCATGCCTTGCTGTCCCGGTTGAAATCCCCGGCATCCTTGAATGCGACGTCCTTGGCCTTGTTGATATGCAGGGACTTGTCCGCGATGCTCGGAACATCGGTGACCGTTGCCGCATGACACTTCTGACAGGCAAAAGGATACGAGTTTATATGCTTGCCGTGCGCATTGGTGTTGATCGGCAAACTGCTATCCCTGGTGCCGCCATGGCAACCGGAACAGTTTTCCGGCAGAGACCCGCCCCATTGCGGTTGTTGATACTGGCCCGCGTCGTTGCCGTCGCTGTGACAATACAGGTTTGCGCAGATACCGTTTCTAACCGGGTTCTGACTGGGAAGGTAACCGGCATTGACGCTGCCTGCATAACTGCCGCCATTATTGGGGGATACGACAAAAGTGACTGCATGTCCCCTCCGGCCGGCGCTGGTAGCATGGATGAAAGGCTTAGGGTCGCTGGCATAGGATGGGTGGCATTTGCTGCAGATACCGGTACTCGTTCGCCCCGAAGCGGATGACAGTGAGTTGAAATGCCTTGTGTGACTGCCGGTATCCGGAGGGGCGTCGTGACAGGAATTACAGTTAGTCGGCGCGATTAACGGCTGACTGCCCCAAACCGGGGTTACAGCTTCAAAATGACAGTTAACGTTGTTGCACACGCCAAGGGTTGGCGTCGGGGTCTGAGCAAATGCCGAGGTCGAGTTTGCAAAAACCGATGTCTGGTTTTTGTATCGGGCCGTAAGGGGAGAACTGTTGATATTTGATGATATCTTGATCTTGCCATCCCTGTGATCGATGGCGTAGTTATCGGTCCCGGGGTGGCAGACAACGCAGCTAGATTTTGTGGCTCCTTCAGGAAGGTGAGTCCTGTGGCTTCCCGGAAACCCTCCGGACTGCGGGTTTCTTCCCGAACTGTCGTCCAGGGGGCGGAAATCCCCGGCAGTATCCGAAATTCTCGTCCCATGACACTCGTAACACTCAATTGACGCCGAAACGGTTCCGGGAGAAATGACCGCAGCCACTAACAGCAGATAAAAAAAACGGGAATATCGGCCCAATCGCTTCAATATTCCCGAACAACAACATGTGACAATCTGCAGACGGCTGGCTTGACACCATTGTAATGGCTGCATGAAATAAGACCTCTCTAATTAATACCAACAAATCTAACTATGCGTATATATTAGATAACATTCTCTAAGTAAAAATAATATTTAATTTTTAGTCATAATAATCTTAATTACTGAATTATAATTTTACATGGGACTTCAATATGTTATCCGATCCGCCTCAATCCGTCCGCTACCTTGATAGTCACTCCCCTCCAGGTAGGGAAAACACCGGCTACGCAACCAACCACCAAGGCGGCCAGGAGGTCGAGCAGCACGGTCTCGCCGGTTACCCGGAACACCGGGAAAAACTGGGACAGTTCGGATTCTATCCAATGTGCCGCCGGATAAGTGGCCGCAATGCCGATCAGCCCGCCTGCCAGTGAAACCGCCAGCGACTCGCCGAATATCACTCCCCCGATATGTATCGACCCGAATCCGAGGGTCTTGAGGGTGGCGTACTCGGATATCCGTTCGCGGGCAGTCATGGCCATGGTGTTTGCCGCCACTACCATGATGATCACAATAACCACATAAGAGACGATCTGGATTGCAATCACTATTGCCTCGGTCATAGCCACGAAGCTCAACTGAAAGGCCTTTTCCGTCTCGGTCAGCGTTTCGGCCAGCGAGTTCCGGAACTGGTCGTCAACTGACTGGGCAACCTCGGCAGCCTGTTCCGGCCTCTTGACACCAACCAGAAAGATCCCGGTTTGATCGGCCCGGCGCGGAATGGTCCGCTTGAGGGTCTCGTTCAGGTAGTCCCAATGGAAGAAGAACTGGGTTTCGTCGGTGGTTCGCTCACTCCCACGGTATATCCCGCGGAGCACGAAATCCCACTCTCCCGGGAATATCGTCCCCTTGAGCGTAATCTGATCCCCGAGCTTCCAGCCATGTTTTAATGCAAGTTTCCTACCTGCCACCGCTCCCTTGCGGTCCATCCGGAACCCCTTCAATTCATCGCCGGAAAGCATGAACTCCGGGTACAGATCGAGGTAATTATCGGATACCGCAAAATTAGGGAAAAAATTCTTTTCGGTCTTGTATATCCCTCCGAACCAGTTGGCATTTGCCACTGCGGTCACGTCCGGGACCTGCCGGATCTTGTCGCGATAGGATATTGGGAGAGAAAACACGAGGGAAATGGAACTTCTGGTAATCAGGCGGGTAGCTGAAGACGATTCGGCGCCGAGATACCAGAGTTCTACCAGGGTGCGCAGCAATCCGAATGCGATGATGGCGATTGCCACCCCGGCTACGGTGAGCAGTGACCGGAGAGGGTGGCGCATGGTATTTCTGATGATGAGTTTAAGGAAGAACATGGTCAGTGGTGAGAGTCATGGAAGCCGGGGTCGGTCACCAGCAACCCTTTTTCCAGGTGAATTACCCGATGCGCCTTCTCGGCGGCGCGGGGGTCATGGGTTACCATGATCACGGTTTTGCCGAACTCTCTGACCAGCCGGTCCAGCAGGAGCAGGATGTCACCGGCAGAGACCCGGTCCAGGTCGCCGGTTGGTTCGTCCGCCACGATGATTGCGGGATCGGTTACAATTGCCCGGGCTATGGCGACTCTCTGCTGCTGCCCTCCGGAAAGCTGCCCGGGATAATGATCCATCCGGTCGGAAAGGCCGACCAGTTCGAGCACCGTGTCAACATGGCTACGGCGTTCACGCCGCGACAGGCCGGTAAGCAGCAACGGCAGCTCCACATTTTCAAACGCAGTAAGAACAGGGATCAGATTGTAAAACTGGAAGATAAAACCGACATTCATCGACCGCCATGCCGCCATCTCCTGTTCCGACAGACCGGTAATCTCCTCGCCTCCGATCAGGATACTGCCGCTGTCAACGGTATCGATTCCGGCAATCAGGTTCAAGAGTGTGCTTTTCCCTGATCCGGACGGTCCCATCAGAGCCAGAAACTCGCCAGAAGGGATGGCAAAGGTAATATCTTCAAGCACCGGCACCAACTGACTACCGCGCCGGTATGACTTCGCGACCCCTGTTATCCTGACCAGCGGCTCAGAGTCCATTTTCTCCCCGGATCGCCGGCATGGTCCCGGCTGCAGCAGTAATGTCATAACTGGCAGCCATTATTTTTTCTCCGCCAGTTTCACTTTTGCCCCGTTGCCGAGATTTTCCGGAGGACGGCTAACGATAACCTCTCCAGCCTTTACCCCACTCAGCACGGTCACCAGGTCGCCGATCTTTTCTCCGGCAGTCACGCTAACTTCCCTGACCCGGTCACCCTTGAGAACAAACAGGCTTGACCGGCCACCCCGCTTCACCATCGCCTCCTGCGGTACGGCGGTCTTCGGGCTCTGTTCCCCAGGTTTTACCTCCCGCTCCAGAAATGCGACCTTTGCGCTCATCTCCGGCAGTATCCCCGGCGCGATATCGATAAAACGCACTTTAACCAGAACGCTGGCCTTGCTCCGGTCGGCAGTAGGCACTATCGTGTAAAGCACGCCGCGAAACCGCGCATCCGGGAGGGCATCCAGCAGAATCTCGCAGGGCTGCCCAACCTTGATCTTAGCGAGGTTTGACTCGGAAACGTCCGCTTCCACCTGGATGGACGCGAGATCGGCAATGGTTACGACCGCAGCCTTTGCATTCGCCGCCGCCCCGATCGGCGTGACGATGTCGCCGACATCGGCGTTTTTGGTCAATACTACCGCATCGAACGGAGCCCTGATCATCGTGTATTCCAGGGCTGCGTCAGCTGCAGCTAGACCTGCCTGCGCACTCTTGATCGAAAACGCCAGCGCTTTTGAGGCGGCCTTTGCCCGGCTCAGACGGGCCTCGGCAGTGTCGAAATCGGCCCGGGAGAGCACGCCTGCGTCAACAAGCTGCCTGGCCCGGGTAAAGGCGCGGTCCGCATCGATCAGCTCGGCATTGGCCTGGTCGAGGTTGGCGCGGGCCGTGTCCAGAGATGCCGCAGCACTGTCCCGGTTTGCGGTCACGTCCCGGTTCTCCAGCCTGGCAAGCAGTTGCCCCCCCTTGACCCGGCTCCCCTCTTCCACCCCCAGCCATTCGATCTGGCCGGTGGTTTTCGGCGCTACGGCCGCCTTTCTCTGCGCGACCACGTACCCGCTGGCGTTCAGGATCGTGAAACTCTGGGAAGGATAGATCTGGCTTACAGTAACCGTTTCAACCGTGGTGACGGAAAACATCCTCCATGCGGCAACAAGCAAAACAATGACAGCCAGAACGATTCCGCACAGGGTTAACCGCTTCCTCAGCCGAGGCGGTCGATAACCGGCTGTTTTTTTGTCGATCTTTAGACTGCTGAGATCACTCTCCGACATGCGATACCCCACAAAAAAGCGGGGTTATTAACCCCGCCTTGTTTATAGATTCTGTTCAGGTCATGAAAATATTACCTGAGACGGGTTTCAGCGGCATTCCAGTCGATGTTCCTGAAGAAGGCCTCTATGTAGTCGGCGCGCTTCAGGCCGTAATCCAACATAAAGGCATGCTCGAACACGTCCATGACGAGTATCGGCTGACACCCGGCTGGATTGGCCACATCGTGCTCATTGACCCAGAAGTTTATCAACCTGCCGGTAGCGGAATCCTGGTACGTTACCACCCAGCCGATGCCGCGCATGGCGCCGGTGGCGCGGAACTCCTTCTCCCATGCCTCGACACTGCCGAACTGCTCCGCCAGCTTTGCCGCCAGCTTTCCCCCCTTGTTCAACGGCGCAGAACCGCCAAGGTTCTCGAAATACAACTCGTGCAGCCTCATGCCGTTGAATTCCCAGCCGAGGCGCCGCTTCAGCTCCGCGAATTCCGGGGTAGCTGCCTTGTCCCCCTTGGCAAGCGCGTCAAGGGCATCCAGCACCTTGTTGGTATTGGTCACATACCCCTGATACAGCGTGAAATGGTTGTTGATCAGGGCGTCGCTGAAGCCGGCCATGCCGACGAGCTTTGAATAGTCCTTAGCCACATAAGTCATCTTCTTCTCCTTTCCATATTTAGGGTTGAATCTTGTTAAACGGATACCACGAAAGAACAGAAATGCAAGTGAGGAGTCGACTATGGCCGGAGGGTACCGCAGATCGGGCACTCCGGAGAGCGGCGGATCGGAATCTCCCGGAATTTCATTCGCAAGGAATCGTACGTGAGCATCCTGTTCAACAGCGGCTCACCGATGCCGAGAAGATGCTTGATCGCCTCTGTTGCCTGGATAGTACCGATTACGCCCGGTAGCACGCCTATAACCCCGGCCCGCGAACAGGCCAGCGCAGTCGAGTCATCCGGCTGTTCAGGGAAGATGCAGCGATAGCAGGCGGATCTGCCGGGCGCTACGGTCATGGTCTGGCCGGAAAACCGCAAGATGCCGCCATGGGAGTAAGGTTTGCCGGCCAGGACGCAGGCGTCGTTGATCAGGAATTTGGTCTCGAAGTTGTCGGTGCAGTCCAGGACAAAGTCGTAACCGTTGAGCAGCTCCGGGATATTGTCCCTAGCCACTCGAAGCTGATATGGAATCAGCTTGGTTTCTGGGTTGATTGCCTCCAGTTTCCGTCTTGCAGAGGCTGTCTTGGGGGAACCGATATCGGCCGTCGTGTGCAGTATCTGGCGCTGCAGATTCGACAGTTCCACAATATCCGCATCGGCAACACCGAGTGTCCCGATGCCGGCCGCGGCCAGGTAGAGAGTTGCCGGAGAACCGAGCCCCCCGGCGCCGATCACCAGCACTTTCCCGGCAAGCAACCGTTCCTGGCCAGTGCTCCCCACACCTTCAAGCATCAGGTGGCGGCTATAACGCTCTTTCTGATCGCGACTCAACATAGCGCAGCAGGATACAAGAAAAGGGGCTGCTCGCGCAACCCCTTCCCGTAACCGTTCGATAGCATGGAGCCTCTATGCGGCCCCGGCAGCCAGAATTGGGGTCAAGGCGGTCTTGACCTTCCGCAACGCGGCCTCCTCGATCTGGCGCACCCGCTCGCGTGAAATTGAAAAATGGGCGGCAATCTCCTGCAGTGTCAGCGGCTCATCGGCTGTCACCCGCTTGTCGATGATGAAGCGTTCCTTCTCGTTCAGCGTGGCGACTACCTTGCCGATCTCACGGCTGAGCTGACGGCTTTCCTGAAGTTCACCGAGCATCTCCTCCTGATTGAGCCGGTCATCGGCAAGGGTTTCCAGCATGGTCGAACCCTCCTCGTCGCCAATCCCGGCGTCGAGAGAAAATTCGCCCCGCATTCTCTGGTCCATTTCTATCAGTTCCGACTCTTTAACATCCAGCGATTCAGCCGCAGCCTTGGTATCGTCCCCGCCCATGAGGCTTTTGATCGCGTTTTTCGCCTGGTTCATCTTGAAGAACAGCTTTTTCTGTGCCTGGGTCGTCCCGATCTTGAGCAGACTCCAGGTAGAAATTATGAAATTCTGGATGTAGGCGCGGATCCACCACACGGCATACGAGATCAGCCGTATTCCACGAAACGGATCGTACTTTCTCACCGCCATCATCAGGCCGATATTCCCCTCCTGAATCAGGTCGATCATCTTCATCCCGTAGGAACGGTATTCAGCGGCAATTTTGACCACGAAACGAAGATTTGAGGTAATAAGGGTATGGGCAGCCTCGATATCCTTGTCACGATGGAAACGGACGGCAAGTTCATGCTCCTCCTCCGGAGTGAGAACTTTGAATTTCCTGATTTCACCCATGTAGATGGAAAGGCTGTCCGCAACAACCGGCAGATTCATGGTAGCTGTCATTTTTACACCTCCTCAGCTTGCAATACGCAGGTTAGCACTCTTCTCCCCTGAGTGCTAATACTATAACAATAACCGCACGCAATTTCAAGGGGTGCAGGTAAGATCTTTGTTCAGGATATTGCTGCTTAAGAAATTTTCTGGCAACCGATCGGGAAAATATCCATAAGAACTCTGGTACTGGGACCTTAACTACTTGACAATGGCGCGGATTATGATCAATTAGAAACGTATAAGTTGAGATTTGTGGCCATAATAACTTATTATGCCGATTACTGCTTTGCACTTCAGGAGGCTGTTTCATGGAAAAGCGCAACTTCTCACGAATCACGTTCAATGTTGGAACTGTAATAAAATGGCAGGACAAAAGCTTCAAGGGAGAAGTTGACAATCTCAGCCTCCAGGGAATGCTTGCCCGGATTACCGATCCGGTCCCCGCCGGAGAAGAGGTCGAAATAACCATTTACCTTACCGGTGTTTCGCCGCAGATCCCCATAAACCTCCAGGGTGAAGTCATCCGCAGTTCGCCGGAAGGACTGGCACTGAAATTCGTCAAAATGAACACGGAATCCTTTATCCATCTGCGCAATATCATGGCCCACAACACCGGCGATAGCGGCAAGGTCATGGATGAGCTGTTCAGTTTCATCAAACACAAGCAAGAGAGTCAAGAGTAACATTGACCACCGCCGTTGGATGATGCTGATCCCATCCCTTTTGCAGCAGCACTGATCCATTTCCGGAAGCCGTGCTTTCGCCTCGTTATCGGCCGCTGATGTCCGTTATGAAAATTAATCGCTCCGCAATCATTGTTCTCATCATCAGCGTCTCGATCCTGGCAAGCGTTATCTACCTGACGCCGCTTCTGCTCAACCGTCTCCTCGATATCAACACCTATAAAGCCGAAATCCTCACCCAGCTTGAAAAAGCCTTGAATCGGAAAGTCCTTTACACTCAAGCGAATTGGGATTTTACGCTGATTCATGGTCCGGCGTTCACGTTCAGCAATGTCGTAATCAAAGAAAAAGACAGCGTCTCCGACTTTCTCGCCGCCCAAAGAGTTGACGTCAGACTCTCATTGTTTCATCTCCTGGAAGGGGACATCGTCCTTTCCGAGTTAAAGCTGGACAAACCGTCCATAGCTCTTATCCGCTACAAATCCGGCGAATTCAACATCAGCGACCTGCTGACGAGCAAAGAAAGCGGCAGTGCAGTGAACCTCAAGGGGATAACCCTCGCAAATGCCGAAATAAAACTCTCCGATATGGCTGTGACCCCTGAAGGGTTGCTACTGAAGCTCTCCGGGACCAATCTCTCTCTGGACAACCTGGGGCGGGGGAAAAAGACCGGGGTAAAACTGGAGGCGGTATTACAGGCCCCTGACATGAAAAGCCCGGTCTCTCTCGCCGGAACTTTCCGGCTGCCCAAGAAGGGCAATCCCCTTCGCGAAACGGACATCAGCCTCAAACTGAAGGCCAAGGAGCTGGAGCCGGGATTTTTCTGGGCATACTATTCCCACTATCTGCCGTTCAGGAAGATTGCCGGCCGGTTCGACCTCGACCTCGGCCTGAAAGGGAAGAGTTCTAGCTTTACATCTTCAGGAGAGATCACCGTATCAGGGCTCCGCTTCGATTACCCGCAGGTGTTTCATGCCGTGCTGACACCGGCGAACCTTCATGTCGAATACAATCTTGAGAGGACGCCGACAGCGGTAAATGTCAAATCAATCGCCCTGAAGGTCGACAACCTGAAGGTCAAAGGGAGCTGCGGGATTCTGGACATAAATACCCGCGACCCCAGGATATCGGCCAAGGCCACCACCTCCGCATTCAGGCTTGAAGAGTTCAGGAATTACATACCGTATGGGATAATCGTGAAGGATACGGCCGATTACATTGAGCAGCATATCATGGGCGGCACCTACCAGCTGGACGAAGGATCGTTGGACGGCAGGATCAGCCAGATTCTACACATGGAAAAAGGAGACAACTACAATATTCTCCACATTAAGGGGAGAGTGGAACAGGGGCTGATAACATACGGGAAGAGTGTCCCCACCTTTAACAGCATCAAAGGGGTACTCGAGATGAAGGGGAAGGATTTCATCCTGCACGCTATGAAGGCCCGATTCGGAGCTTCGCCATTCTCTCTGGAAGGGAGAATTACCGATTATCCGCTCGTAACCCCATGCGCTTACCCATTTTCCATGGAGATGAAACCGACTCAAGCGGAAATTGCCTGGCTCCTGGGCCAGAAATGGGGACAAGACCTCGGATTCAGCGGAGATTCCTCCCTGCATCTCAACGGCAGCGGCACAACTAGCAGTTATACAATTACCGGAGAATGGGACCTGACCAATGCGGCCTACAGTTATCCCGACTTGGTCAGAAAACCGGCCGGACGCCAGAACAATGCCGGCTTCAATTGCGTGCTGACCAGACAAGAGATAAAACTCACCTCCCTTCGCTACACTCTAGCGCCGTTGGTCCTCTCATTGGCTGCAAACTACCGTTATTCAGGCAAACCCTGGCTAGGGGTGGACCTTAAGACCAACCGTTTCCAGGTAAACGAGATTGCCGCCATGATCCCCAAGGTGCTCCCCTACCAACCGAGCGGTATCCTGCAGGGCGCTATCCAAGGGGAGTCCGTTACCGGAGACCCGGCCGATCTGGCATGGAGAGGCACCGCATCAATGGCGGGATGTTCGGTCAGACCGTCCGGCAAGATCCGGCCATTGAGCGCAATCAACGGCACAGTAAGCTTCTCCGGCAATTCACTCGAAACATCACAGCTCTCGGCACGTCTCGGCAGCTCCATAATTCATGGCAAGGGGGCGCTTAGCGGCTTCAACTCCCCCTCGCTCAGGCTCGCCTTCTCATCGCCGCTCCTGGACCCGGTCGACCTTGGGCTGATCCCGCCGATTAAAGGGATGAAAATATCCGGCTTAGCGGGAAACATCTCTCTCAAGGACAAGGATCTGAATATCGCCGCACTGTCGGGACAGTTCAACAAGACAAATATCGCCATCAAAGGAACCATCCGCAACACCGATACCAGTCCGAACGCCGACCTGATCGTGACATCGCCACATCTTGATGTCGACGACATTCTGTTATTGACTGCTTTGGAACAGGAGAAACGCCCTGCTACCGCCTCTCCCCCCACTGTCAAGGCGGTGATAACTGCAGACTCTGTTCAGGCCCTGGATATCCCATTCGGAAAAACAAAGGGGGAGTTGCTGCTGGAAAACGGTATCCTTTATTTGCAGCCGGTTTCAACAATCCTTGCCGGTGGAAGGCTTACCGGCAACGCCAGGGTCGATACCACCCAACCGGGGCCGGCCAGAAGAATGCAAGTCGGATGCAAGCTCGAAGGGGCAGCGGCAGAAAGTCTTTTCCATGCGCTCGGAGTAAAAAAACAGGAGATCAAGGGAACAGTTGACCTGCAGGGAGAATTTTCGGCAAAAGGCGACACCGCTGCCGAAATAAAGCGCACCGCGCTCGGTTCGGCAAAGATCCGGATCGAGGAAGGTTCATTAAAGCGGTTCTCCACACTGTCGAAGATATTTTCCATACTCAATGTTTCGCAACTGGTCAAGTTCCAGCTTCCCGATATGGTGACCGGCGGCATGCCGTTCAACGAAATAACCGGCAACTTTTCGATCAAGGACGGCATTGTCGCCACCAGTAATCTTTATGTGGACAGCGATGCCATCAATATCTCCGCCGTTGGGAGCTACAACCTTTACAAGGATGAGTTGAATGCTACCATCGGGGTAAAACCGCTACAGACAATTGACAAAGTTGTCAGTCACATTCCGTTGGTCGGATGGATTCTCACCGGCAAGGACAAGACACTGGTAACGGCATATTTTGAAGCAAAGGGACAGCTGGAAAACCCTGAGGTTAAGGCAATTCCGGTGAAAGGTATGGCCAAGGGAGTGTTCGACATATTCCGCAGGATTTTTGAACTTCCGGCCAAACTGGTTACTGACACCGGAGAGGTGATTATAGGAAAGTAATTTTTTTATTGTATTAAATTTCTTTCCTGTGATATTTTGGCAAACGGTCAATTACACCCCCCATAGGAGGTTCTAAGGTGAAAAAGCAGATAGTAGTAGTACTCGCAATCGTTGCACTTGCAGCCTTTGGCTGCAGCAAGAAGCAGGAAGCACCTAAAGCCGAGGCCCCGGCTGCGGCTCCGGCCGGCCAGGCAGCACCGGGCGCTGCCCAAGGTGGCAATCCGCATGCCGGCATCCAGAAGATCGAGATCCCCGCTGGCGCAGGGCACAAAGGCAAAGTTACCGAGACCATGAATTCCGGTGGCTACACCTATGCCCTTGTTGAAGAGAACGGCCAGAAGTTGTGGGTAGCTGTTATGGAAACCAAAGTCGCCAAGGGAGATGTCGTTGAATTCCCGGATTCACCCCCGATGGTCAATTTCCAGAGCAAGACCCTTAACCGGACTTTCGACAAGATCATCTTCGCTCCCGGTCTCCGTATCGCCGGCAAGTAATCCTGTCTGAACATGCTTCATAAAACAAGGGCGATACGTTTCCGTATCGCCCTTGTTTTATTCTATCTGACAAACCTACCCTGCCAGCAGTTCGTCAGCTCGCTTCTGATAGTATCTCGATTTTTTTCTGTCGCCGGTCAGCTTGAAGAGTTCACCGAGCGCTCTGAACGCAGGCTCATGGCTAGGAACCAACTCGCTTAGCCTCAAGAATGCAGCGATGCTATCATCAATCCTGCCGCAGTCACCGTAAAACTCGCCCAAAGCCAACCAGCCCCAGGGGTTGTCCGGTTCGCTCATTACAATTTCCCGATATTCCCTTTCCGCCCCAAGTTCATTACCACAAGCGGCAAGATACTCTCCAGCCATTAGGTTTGTAGTATGGCAGTAGCCGAGCAGTTTCTTGTGACCTCGGTAATCGGAATCAATGAATTGAGTTCTGCCCGCAACAGACTCAAGCGATTTCAAAAGCCTTCGGGTGGTTTTTGCTACATTATGGTCTGCCCTGACAGGGAAAGAAGGAGAGCGGTCCCGTTCAAACAGGTCCGGTGCAACCCCGAACCGTTTAACGCCTTCTTCAAAAAGCGCTGTTCCAGGATAGTAGACAAGAGGCGATACCTGCCCGTCACTGGGGCGCATCGATTCGATCAGGCGGCAGGTTGCCGTGATGTCTTCGTCAGTTTCAGGGATAGTCCCGGAAATAAGATAAACTGACAACCTGATCCCGACATCCCTGATAAGAATGGCGGCAGTCTCTGATTCAGCAGGAGTGATCTTCTTGCCCAGGCATTCAAGCACCTTTTGCGATCCGGACTCGACCCCCAGCTGGATACACTCGCACCCGGCACGCTTCATCCAGCCCAGCATCTCACTATCCAGCGCATTCACCCTGGACTGACAGTTCCAGAGGACAAATATTCGCTGCTCCAGCAATAAACGGCAGAACTCCAGCACTCGTTTCCGATCCGCAGTAAAGGTATCATCGCGGATCGAAAAATAGATGAGCCCATACCGGTCCCGCAGGTAACGGATTTCTTCAATCATGGAGCCTGGGGAACGAAAGCGGAGCCTTCTTCCCCAGAAGCGGGGGGATGAACAGAAACTGCATGCCGATGGGCAGCCACGCGAAGTTATCAGAAACTCCAGTTGCTGCCGGGGATCAACCCCGATGCTGTTATCGATATAACGGCCCGGAAGAGGTATTTCATCAAGTCTTTCCACAACCGGACGCTGACCGCCGGAGATAACCCTTCCGTCCGCACCCCTGAACGCCAGGCCCGGAATCGGGCGGCTGGGATCAATGCCTCCCGAGCGTAGCTGACCGGCAAGCTCAAGCATGGTCATCTCCGCTTCACCCAGGGCAACGGCATCCACGCAAGGAGATGATTCCAGCATTTCCTGCCAGCGGCAGGTTGCATGAGGTCCCCCGAGCAGCACAAAACATCCCGGAAGCACTTCTTTTACGAGCCGTGCCATTTCAAGGGTTTCAAACCTGTTGTGAGTAAACTGTGAGAGTCCTACGACAGAAGGGGCGCCAGACCTGAGCAGCCGGATGATCTCTTCGCGGCCAATACGGGAAAGGTTTGCTACAAGGCTGCTAAAACCGGCCTCACGCAGTACGGCGTTAATTGTCAGGAGTCCTACCGGAAGAAGCGAGGTATAGGGGTCATCAGCTCCCTCTCGATGTGATTTATATGCCAGCAAGATGTGCATGTCGGGTTCGGACATAAAAAAATCCGGTCTTACGACCGGATTTTTATGCTAATGGGAATGAACTCAGTTATTCAATGATACGCCTAATGTATCCAGGGTATCGTTCTTGTTGGCATCATCGACCGGCTCTTCCTCGATTCCGGTCAGGAGATCGTCAAACCGGAAGAGTTCCGGGTTGATCTTGGAAATTCTTTTTGCACCCAGGTAGCGCGAACGATAGTAACTTGAATTCAGAGATGAGATTACCACGCGACGATCCCGGGATGATGCGTGGATCATCCGGTTGTTGCCGAGATAAATGCCCACGTGAGAGGGATAGCGGGCGTATGTCCTGAAAAAGACCAGATCCCCCTTTTTCAGATCACCGAACGGCACCTCGTTGCCGACTTCAAACTGTTCCCTGGCACTGCGCGGGAGCGAAACTTCCAGCTCGCGGAATACCTTTTGGACAAAAGCGGAACAGTCAAGGCCACTCCGGGTGTTCCCGCCGAAACGATAACGGGTGCCCAGAAAACCGTAGGCAGCATGCTTAAGCTGTTTGGCATTGTCTGTCTGCGCTTCCGCAACGGGCTTCTGAATCTCGGAGGGCCTGCCCGGGTCGGAATCGGTCAGGTCACTCAGGCTCTGTTCGTAATCCTTCTCGCTCAGGAGCTCCGAATAACGCAACGAGTACCGCCGGGCAACTTTGGGAGCCTCTTCCTTTGCAGGCTCCTCGGCACGCAACGCTATCACCTGCCCGAGTTTCAGGGACTTTTTACCGAGGTGATTGAGACGCTTGATATCGGCAACCGAGACCCCGGTCTTTTTCGCGATCCTGGCAATGGTGTCGCCACGTTTCACCTTGTATGTCAAAGAATTTTCCGGCTTGGAATCAGCAGTGTCAGCCTGGAGGTTGCGAGGAGGGATGATGAGAGTGTCACCCTTTTTGACTTGCGCACTCACGAGATTGTTGGCGCTTTTCAGATCAGCAACGGAAACATGATATTTGCGCGCAAGGGAATTGAGGGTCTCGGTTTTCTTAACCTTGTGGGTTTTTGCTGCATGTGACAGAGAAGGAATTACAGCAAGAATGATACTGAGCATCAATACTCGTAGGCAGTTCCGCATGCTTCCCCCTTGATTGTTCTAAAAAAAATCACAAGCGCCAAAATTTATATAACAAAACTTCCTCTTTGTCAAGCCCCGGCAGGCAAAAAATTATTTTTCTGTAGTAATTACACGCAGTTTAACCTGACCTTCATGCAGCACCCCCACCATCGGAGCCGGTCGCTGCAACGGCTTTTCTACCACCTCGTTACGCCTGATCGCAGCAAGATCAAGCGGCTCAGTCTCCACATCCGTCAGGCGGCTAAGCACAGAAGCCGGCCCCTCGACCGTTACAGACCCGGGTTCCGCAATGATGCGGCGCAGATGCATACTACCGGCAAGGCGGCCAATAGACTTGACCTTTACCCGCAGCTCCTTGCGAACCTTGCGATCGGCATGGACGCGGACAGACGAAGGCTTGACCGAGGTTACAACAACCCCGAGCGGCAGCTTGAAGTCGTCGGTACGGATCGGCAGTACGCTGATACCTTCCCTGAGCTTGGCAAGATTGATATCGGCAACAATATCAAGTTGTCGCGGTGACGGGATCAGGCTGGAAAAGACATTCAGCTGCACCTCAACATCCTCTGGTACGTTTTTCATAAGCACCACATCGTCCGGGAGGTTGTGAAACTTGATCGGAACGGTCACCGACACTATCCCCCCCTGCTTGACCGTAATGATAAGCCAACAGACAAGCACAAGACCAACGGTTACGACCTTGGGCCAGAAATTCTTGAGCAGGCGAGCCTTGATCGTCTCTGGTTCAACGACCGGCGCCGCAGCCGACAACAGGGCGTTCAGCCGTTCCGACAGGGTTTCGGGCGAATTGACCCGTTCAATCTCTCCCGAAATGGCGAGCGTCACCTCGCCCCTCTCCTCCGACACCATTACTGCCACGGCATCGGAACGTTCAGTCAGGCCGATTCCGGCCCGATGTCTGGTTCCCAGGTTCCTGGGGAGTTCCGTATTTAGCGACAGCGGCAGATGGCACGATGCCTGCGCCACCCTGCCGTCTTTGATCAGGACCGCCCCGTCGTGCAAGGGAGTACCGTTCATGAAGATAGTGCCGATCAGCTGTCCGCTTGCCACGCTGTCCAACGGGACACCGTGATGCAGGTATTCATCGAGCGGCTCCCGGCGCTGAAACACGACGAGTGCGCCGGTTCGCTCAGCGGCAAGTGCGAATAGAGCAGTGGAGATATCCATAAAGTCCAGCTGCTGCAGATTCTCCTGTCTGCCGAAGAAGTTGCGGAGCAGGCTGAAGCGGTACAGCGCCTGCCGGATCTCGACCTGAAAAATCACGATGATAACGACAAATACAACCGTGCCCAGCTCCTGCAGGATCCAGCTGGTCATGAAAAGGCCAAGTGCCCGGGTAACCACGTAAAGGATCACCAGGAACGCAAGGCCCAGGACCACCTGCAACGCCTTGGTGTTCTTGAACCAGCTGTAAAGCTGGTACACAAGGACGCTCATAATGATGATATCGGCAATATCCTGAGGTCTTAGATAAGGGAGCAGATATCCCTCCGGAGACGATTTGACTGGCGCAGCAGTAATCGGTGTGATAATTAGAGAGGGATTTATAACATTATTTACCCGGAAAAGGTAGGGTCAATGTACAGATTATCGGAGAAAGGTGAGCGGATCAGGGAGATGTTTGACACCATCGCCCCGCGTTACGATCTGCTGAACCGGCTGCTTTCACTGGGGATCGACCGGCGGTGGCGGACCTTTGCCGTATCGCAGATAAAGACCTCGCCAGGAGGCAAGGTACTCGATATCGCAACCGGCACCGGAGATATCGCCCTGGAAATAGCGAGACAGACACCGGCTGATGTCACCATCGTCGGCGCCGACATCAGCCGGGAGATGGTAGAGATCGGCAAGCAGAAAGTGGCCGCGTCCACACATTCGGGCCGCATCACCTTCGAGATCGCCCCGTGCGAAGCACTCCCTTTCCCAGACGGGGAGTTCGATGCCACAACCATAGCCTTCGGCATCCGCAACGTGGTTGATCGCCCCAAAGGGCTGGCAGAGATGCACCGGATTTTGAAGCCTGGCGGGCGTGCCGTGATCCTCGAATTTTCCATGCCCGCATCGCCTATCTTTGAAAAGCTTTATCGGTTCTATTTTCTCACCGTCCTGCCGAAAATCGGCGGGCTCATCTCAAAGAAGAGCGCCTACCAGTACCTACCCGACTCGGTGCTGGAGTTCCCGTCACGCAACGATTTCAAGGCGATGATGGCACAGGCCGGGTTCAGTAACATCACCCATCATGACCTCACCTTCGGGATCGCCACCGTTTATGTGGGAGAAAAACTCTGATGCGATTGCCTCCTCTTTTAAAGACCTCCATAGCATTCTGCCTACTTTCAGCAGCAACAGTCAATGCAGAGATATTCACATGGAAGGACAACAAGGGGGTCAGTCACTATTCAAACAGCATGTACGATGTTCCGGTACGGTATCGAGCAAGGGTCAAGACGGTCAACCTGGGAATCGAGGAGAAGGGTGACAATAAGCAGCAACAGGCCGCGGCTCCGGGGTCCGCACCAGATGCAGCCACCCAGCCGATGGCAGCCCCGCCTAGTCCCCAACCCCAGATTTCTCCGAATGCCCCGGCAAATACCGGGAATCGCCCGGCCAGAAGACCCAGAAGGTCCCACGACCCTGATGAGTAGGAACGGGTAATGCTGATACAAGCAGTAATCTGGATGAACCTGGCCCTGATTTTCTACACATGGGCCGTATTCAGCGGGCGGAAACAGGGTCTTCACCGGAAACACCTGATAATTTTCGGGATCGGCCTGCTGTGCGACTATCTGGGCACCCACCAGATGAACCTGTTCGCCCTTACCTATGGCAAGGCTCCCGAATGGCATAACATCACCGGCATCGCTTCGCTGGTGGGGATGGCCTTCCATTTTCTACTGGCACTTATCGCTTCCCTTGCCAACAAGGCCGAGGCGGTCAACCGTGTTTTCCACCGTGTCAGCCTGAGCATATACGGCTGCTGGCTGATAGCCTTTTTCAGCGGCGCCATCTCCGGCATGATGCGTCTGAAGTAAAAACAAAAAACGGCCCGGCAATTTCTCGCCGGACCGCTGATTACGCGACAGCCAACAATATCAATAACTCTTAAACGTATCCGTAGTGAAATGCATCGGCATATGGGAGCCGGCAAAATCGAAATGTTTGCCGTGGTCTTTCATCATCAGCCTGAATGCGCTCATCATGTAACGCCGCTTGAATCCATCCTCCAGAGCAACAATTTCCGGCACCTTTTCGCTGTAAAATTTCATGTAGCAGGTGCCGAGCGCCTGGGTTATCTCGTCCATGGTCATTTCGTTAGGTTCTACGATCGGCGTTACCAGGTTGTATTTCGAGTAATCCCACACCCGGATCCGGTCCTTCATATCCTTGAAAAGCGGGGTGAAGGGCATGGGGGTCACCACCGGAAACACGGCGATATCCGGATTGAGATACTTGGCGGATTCGATGGTGTTTTCTATGGATTCCCAGGTCTCGTTGGGGAAACCGATCATGAACGACGCCTCGGTAATGATGCCTGCCTCGCGGCACAGATCCAGCGCCTGCTTGTTCTGCTCGAAACTGGTCCCCTTGTTGAGGCTGTTCAGGGTGTCCTTGTCGGCACTCTCCGCGCCGATGTAGATGTGGATGATCCCGGCATCCCGATATTTGTGCAGGATATCGGCATCCCTGATGATATCTTCCACCCGTGTTTCAATTAGCAGCCGCACTCCGAAGTTCCGCTCGATCAGCAAATCCAGGAACAGTTCCCACCGGTCCCGGATCTTGGTCGGGTAGGCATCGATCAGCGTAAAATAGTTGATATCATAGGTATCGATCAGATGGGCCATCTCATCGATGACCTTTTCCGGTTTCCGGCAGCGCCAGTCCTCGCGCCAGAACATCCTCTGGCTGCAGAATGCGCACTCCATGTCACAACCGCGCGAAGTCAGAATCGATGCCATTCTGCCGTGCGGTTCAACACGATACTTGTAGTCATTCCAGTCCAGCAGATGCCATGCCGGCGACAGGGAATCCAGTTCGACAATGTGGGGTTGCTTCTCATTGGCAACGACCTGCTCCCCTTCCTTGTAAACAATCCCTTTGACCCCTTTTGCCGTGCCTTCGGGAATCGCTGCCAGCAACTGCTTCAGAGTCTGCTCCGGTTCGCCGGTGATCACGAAATCGACGTGGTTGCTGACATCCTCCATGATCTCATTATACATGAAGGTGGGGTGAGGCCCCCCCAACAGGGTAACGATATCGGGACTGACCTCTTTGGCGACATCCAGAATTTTCAGGGCGTCGGGAACCGTGGCAGTGCTGATGGCGCCGGTAACCGGGAGGTAATCCAGGGTCATGACGTAATCAGGTTTGAATGCTTCAATTTCCTGCCTGATTTCCTCAAACGTGACCCCCTTGTTCATGGCGTCGAATATCCTGGCTTCATGCCCCGTTTCAAGAGCTGCTCCGGCGAGATAGGCCAGGTGCAGCGGCGGCCAGGTGCCGACGACCTGTACTCCCCAGCAATGATAAGGCGCTGTTACAAAAAGAATCTTGCTCATCTGTGTCTCCCCTGTTCTGGAATGCATTACAGAAAATATGAAGGATATCGGCGGTGCAGCTGATCCGATAATGTTTTCTGGAATACTTTAACAAGGAAACTGACATTGTCATGTAAAGATTTGGTAAAGAAAGACGGGGTTAAATCAAAGGCAGGAAAGGTTTCCGAACGGCTTTCAGCCTATCAACATGAATCAGGGAGCGTGAACCAGACGCTTGTGCCGCTTTCGTCGCTTCCCGCACCCACAGTGCCGCCGTGCGCTTCGATCAGCTCCTTGACGATCGCCAGGCCGATACCCGCCCCCCCCGCATCCCGGGAGCGCGACCGGTCCGCCCGGAAAAATCGCTCGAACAGATAGGGGATATCCTTCTCCGCGATTACTGCGCCGCTGTTGGTGAAGACGGTCTTTATGCCGTCGCCGGAACGCTGCGCTGAGATCGTGACGCTCCCGCACCGCGGCGTGTATTTCCAGGCATTGTCTGCCAGGTTGCGAATCGCCTGCAGCAGCTTGTCCCGATCTGCAGTCACCAGATCGCTCCCGGGATCAAGCCGCCACTGCACCTCAATCTGCTTCTCCTGAAAATTCGGCCGGTAAAGATCCATGATCTGACCGAGCAGCTCATGAAGGGATAGTTTCTGGCAGTCGAGAAACGCCCTGGCGGCATCGGCTCTTGCCAGCTGCTGCAGGTCGTCAACCAGGTTGACCAGACGCAGGACCTCCTGCTCCAGCATCTGGAAGGTCTCTTTGTCCGGCGGGATGACGGAGTCGCTCAACCCTTCCAGGTATCCGCGCAGGTTGGTCAGCGGGGTGCGCAGCTCGTGGGATATGTCGGCCACCATGTTCTTGCGCAGCCTTTCAATCGTCTCCAGATTCTCGGCCATATGGTTGAAGGCATCGGCAAGCTGCCCCCCTTCGTAGCGGGAAACCACGTTGACCCGTTCGGAGTAATTGCCGTCGGCAACTTTCTTGGTGATGTCGGTGATCTTCAACAGGGGGTGGAGAACCCAGGTGGTCAGGAGATAGGTAAAGAGCAGGGTAAAGGTCAGGGCAGCGAAGACGCCCCAGAACATGTGCTGGTGGATCGCTTCCAGAAACCGGTTATGCGCATCCAGCGGCGCAACGTGAAACCGTTCGGTCAGTTCCCGGTAGTACTCTGCCGCGCGTTTGTCCACAGCCTGCCAGACCACCAGCGAGAAAATCGCGAATATCGGGACAAAATGGCCTATCAACAGTTTCCAGAGCAGCCGCTGTCGCATCTATTCCCCCAGGTGCTCGCTGAACGCATACCCATGGCCGCGCACCGTCTGAATGAAACAGGGGCGGGAAGGATCGTCCTCGATCTTCTGGCGCAGCTTCCCGATATGCACGTCAATGACCCGGTCGATAACCGCCTCGCTGTTCTGATAGCACTGGCTCAGGAGCTCGTCACGGGAAAAGGCCTTTCCGGGAGAACTCATCAGGGCATGCAACAGCTTGTATTCCCATGTTGTCAGGGTAACAAGCTTTCCATTTCGGGTCACCCGGCGCTTCTCGGGGTCCAGCTCCAACCCGGCATACGATAGGACTGCCATAACAGCGGGAGCAACCGGCCTGCTGCGCCGCAGGATTGCCTTGACCCGCTCCACCAGTTCCCGGGGGCTGAACGGCTTGACCACGTAATCATCGGCGCCCATGGCCAGCCCCGCAACCCGGTCAGCCTCCTCTTCCCGCGCCGTAAGCATCAGGACCGGAACATCGGAACTACTGCGCAATGCCCGGCAAATTGCCCAGCCATCCAGGTTAGGCAGCATCACATCCAGGATCACGAAAACCGGATTACAGTCGTCAGCAGCCGGTATCGCCTGTCCACCATCATGGACCACCACTGTCGAAAAGCCCTCCCGCTCCAGATACTTGGCAACCAGCGCGGCGGTATTGCGGTCGTCTTCTACTATCAGCACCGTACCCTGGTTGCCGATGGCTTGAGGCATGCTCTCCAAAATATTCTCGCCCATCACTTCTCCAAGGGAAGACCCGAACGCCGCCAGGCTGCCATATGGCCGCTAAGAAGTATCATGTTGCGATAACCGAAGAGGCCGAGCAAGGCCTTGGCCATTACCGCCCGGGGCCCGAGTTCGCACAAGACAACCATCTCCGCCTGTTTATCCGCGGGGAGTGGCGCCAGGCGCAGCATGATTTTCCAGATCGGGGCATTGATCGCTCCTTCGATATGGCCGGCCCTGAACTCAAAACCGGTGCGGACGTCCACCACTACGGGGGGCTGCCCGGCCGCTATTTTTTCCGCCAGCTCTTTGGGTTGCATATCTCAGCCTTTTCCTCTTCTCAACTCTTCCACCTTTGCCGGGATCTTGCCGAGTATCCCGATACCCAGTTTTCTCATCACAAAAGCGCTTCCCATGAACAGCTTGGTGATGCCCATCAGATAGTCGCGCCGGAAGGTCGCCTTCATGGTCATGAATTCGATGATCTTCCCCATGTAAAAGCGGCGGTAGCTGTCCGCCTGCGCTACTTCAACCTGAAGCATCCCCATGTTGCGCGGCTCCAGGACAGGGTCCACCATGCTGTATTTCCCGTAATCATGGACGCGAATAAGGGGTTCCAGGTCCGCGTATCCGTCAACATACGGCCAGGGGGTGTAGGTAAGAAAGTTCGCGATATCCGGGTTGTACTGCTGGACCAGTTGGATGGTCTTATTGATGCTTGCCGGGGTCTCATCGGGTAACCCAAGGATGAAAGAACCCTCGGATACGATCTCATGCTGCCGCAGCAGATCAAAGACCTCTTTGATTTCTTCGATTACCAGCCCTTTGCCCATGGCGTCCAGAAAACCTTGCTCGGCGGTCTCGATACCGATGGAGACGTAGACAATCCCCGCCTTGCGGTACTTCCAGAGGATCTCCCTGTCCCTGATGATGTCCGTGGCCCTGGTTTCCATCAGAAGATAAACAGGGATATCTTTGGCGATGACGGCATCGAGGAGGTCTTCCCATCGCGCCCTGTTTCTGGTTGGATACTCATCGGCGAGCAGGAAGACATTAACCTGGTGGGTGCCATACAGATATGCCAGTTCGTCGGCCACCCTCTGCGGATCACGGGCACGCCAGGACCGCTCCCAGAATTTCTGTTGGGAGCAAAAGGCGCAATCGTGATCGCAGCCGCGGGAGGTGCTGATTGTCCCAAGGCGTGAACCGGGGATGACCAGACATGTATAGTCAGGCCAGTCGATGAGTTCCCATGCCGCCGGCAGGTCGTCAAGATTTTCCACCAGGGTGCGCCTAGCGGTGGCAATAACGGCGCCGTCAGCGGCACGGAAGGCAAGACCGGGTACCGACGCGGGATCGCCGCCGGCCTCAAGCACCTCCAGCAAATTCTGCAGCGTTATCTCCCCTTCCCCGATGACGATGTAGTCCACAGCAGCAGAGCTTGCCAGCACCTCTTCATACATGAAGGTCGGGTGAACACCGCCAAGGATGGTTACGGTATCCGGGTTGATACTTTTGGCCAGTTCAAGGGTCTTGACGGCATCATTGATGGTAGCGGTGATCGCGCTGCAGGCCACATAATCCGCCAGGCCTTCACGAAAATGGTGCTCCATCTCCTGGTAGCCGTGCCCCTTGGCCATGGCATCGTAAATCGACGCCGACACGTTTGCCTGTCGCGCTGCCGCGGCAAGGTACACCATGCCGAGCGGTATCCAGCGACCGGCTGTTTCGTCTACACCACTGTGATAGGGGGGGGTTACAAAGAGGATTCTGCTGGGGCGTGCTGCCGTTTCTATCTGGATTCTCCCGGGAGTTCACCGAAATGGAATCGGTTTCTCGCTGTAATATGAGCCGAATTTATCATATTGCACCCGAATGTTCCATGATTAATATTGGCCAAGTTAATCATCTGCCATGAAAAAACGGGCAATTTCCGCCAATAAATGATATATCAACACCGGTTTCCCGATTGCTTCAGGTGTGAGAGGCACAAGGCATATGAAACTCATCATCCAGATACCATGCTTCAACGAGGCCGATGCGTTGCCGATTACCTTGAAAGAGTTGCCGCGTCATGTGCCGGGGTTTGACAGCGTGGAATGGCTGGTCATCAATGACGGCAGCACGGATGACACTGCTGAAACCGCCCTGAATAACGGCGTAGACCATCTGGTCAGCTTCACCCAAAACCAGGGTCTGGCACGGGCCTTTCTGGCCGGGCTCGACAGCTGCATCAAACTGGGTGCAGACGTCATTATCAACACCGATGCCGATAACCAGTACATGGCTGCCGATATTCCGGCGCTGGTCGCTCCGATCCTTGCAGGTAAAGCCGATGTAGTTATCGGTGCCCGTCCCATCAACGAAATCGCGTCATTTTCCCTGGCAAAAAAGATACTGCAAAAGGCCGGCAGTTCCGTAGTACGCTTTGTCAGCAAGACCAATATTCCCGACGCGCCAAGCGGATTCCGGGCCATGACCCGCGAAGCTGCCATGCGTTTCAATGTCTTTAACGACTACACCTATACACTGGAAACCATAATCCAGGCGGGCCAGAAAAGCATTGCCACTACTGCGGTTCCGGTGCGCGTCAACTGCAACTTGCGTCCGTCGCGCCTCGTAAAGAGCAATTCTTCCTACATCAGAAAATCCCTGGTCACGATCGTCAGGATCTTCGTCGTGTACAAAGCCTTCAGATTTTTCATGTCGGTAGGGTTGACGGCCCTGTCTCTCGGTTTGCTCGGGGCAATCAGGTTCCTGTACTATTATTTTACCGGTGATGGCGCCGGGCATGTGCAATCGCTGATACTGGCTTCAATACTGCTGGGTGTCGGCTTCCAGACCATGCTGACCGCCTTTCTGGCTGATCTCCTGGCGGTTAACCGTCGCCTAATGGAAGATGTCCAGTATAGGGTGAAAAAGCTGGAATACCCCGGAACGGAAGACCAGCATTCAGGCACCCGTAAGAACCAACAGCAATAACTACGCGTCAGAGGTGTATTATCAGAACAGGGGTCATTACCTACGATTTTTACCCGCTGATCGGCGGTATCGGCAGGCACACCTATCAGATGTTCGTAAGCCTAATGGACAAGGATCTGCTGTTCTTTTCCCCGGCAATCAACTCGCTGCCCCGCCACATTCCAATCGATTACCTTCCAGTCCGTTTTCTCAAGCAGGCTGGCGTTTCCCTCTGGTTTCACTTCAATGCCCAACGGATAATTTCCCGCTATCATCTGGGCAGCCTGAATATCCATGCCGGCCCGGGCGGAGTACTCTGCGTCCGCCGGCTCCCGGTTCCGGTCATTGTCACCTGCCACCACACCTATCATCAGCAAATCAGCCATATCCGTTCACAGTTCTGGAAGATCATATTCCTCCCCTTTGAAAAGAGGACATACCGGCTCGCCGACCGGATCGTCGCGGTGTCGGAAGCGACAAAAGCCGCTTTGATCGAGCATTACGAGATTCCCGAGCACAAAATCCGGGTCATTCATAATGCCGTTGACACCGGCAGGTTTCACCAGATGAAGATGCAGAAAAAGCCCCACGCACTGCTCTATATCGGCCGGATCGATAAACGCAAGGGGATCGAGTTCCTGATTCGGAGCATGGCTCTCGTGCGCAGACAGCTTCCTGACGCCCTCTTGCTGGTTGGGGGTAAGGGGAGGGACCTGAAAAGAATGCAGACGCTTGTTACCAGGCTGGATCTGGAGCGCTCGGTCAGGTTCCTCGGCTTTGTTCCCGATGACCAGTTGAACGAATTGTACAACCAGGCCCAATGCGTTGTCGTGCCTTCCATTTTCGAGGGATTCGGTATCACCGTCATCGAAGCCCTCGCGACCGGAACCCGTGTGGTCGGCACCGATGTGGACGGTATCCGGGAAATCCTGAACAGCGGGGAATATGGCAGGCTTGTCCCTTACGACGATCACCCTGCCCTGGCAAATGCAGTCATCGCCGAACTGAATGAACCGAAAACAGCCGGGGCGTTGCGGCCGGAATACCTGGTCGAGCAGTTCCGGGAACAGTATCTGGAAGCACTGAAAGGATGACCCTGCTCCGATGAATTCAGCCTGGACCGGATACCTGCCCGGCATCATCAGAGAATGGCTGGAAGGAAGGCCCCACCTCCGAAAGGCAGTCGGCAACACCGGCTGGCTGTTGTTCGACCGGGTCCTCCGGATGATTATCGGCGTGAGCGTCGGCGCCTGGGTCGCACGCTATCTCGGCCCTGCCCGGTTCGGGGAACTTGCCTACATCATCGCTTTCATCGCCTTTTTTCAGGTCATCGCCGGACTTGAAGCGGATGGCTTCATCGTACGGGACATTGCCCGAAATCAGGGCGATACCGGCGTCATTCTCGGCACGTCGCTCAGATTGCGGATTGTCAGCGGTATCGTCTGCTGGCTGACCGCCACAGGCATGATGTATCTATTCCATCCGGATGACACGCAGATCTGCCTAATGACGGTCATAGTCGGCGCAATGCTGGTCTTCCAGGCATCCGACACGGTTGACCTCTGGTTTGAGAGCCAGAGCCAGAGCAAACGGACGGTTCTCGCAAAGCTCGCCTCCTATCTTTTCGCCAATGGCTTACGGGTTTTTCTCCTGCTCACCAAGGCTCCACTGATCGCCTTTGCCGGTGTTATCTCCCTGGAATCGGCCGCACTGGCGGTTGCCCTGTTCGTTGCCTACCGGCGCTTTCCGACCGACGGCCGGTGGCGCGCCGACATTGTCCAGGCGAAAAAACTCCTGCACCTCTGCTGGCCGCTTGCCACTACCGGAGTAATGATAACCGCGTACATGAGAATCGACCAGATCATGCTCAAGGAAATGCTCGGTGAAAAGGAACTCGGCATTTATGCCGCGGCGCTCACCCTGGTCCAGGTATGGAATGTCATCCCGGCAACCCTGGTCGCCAGCCTGGCACCGTTTGTCGCCCGGATGAAAAGCCGCGGCGAAACGGAGTATCAGGATGCACTCGTGATAATATTCCGTTTCTTTGCTATAGTGGCTTTTCTGGGAGCCGGGCTGACTGCGGTGGCGTCCCCATGGGTGGTGAGTCTTCTGTACGGGGCGGAATTCCGGTCATCGGCAGTTCTGTTGAGTGCATTGGTGTTTGTAATTATCTTCATTTTTCAGGGGATGGCCCAGACGCTGTGGGTGATCAACAACGACGTGCGGATCGCCAACCTGGTCGGAACGTTCCTGGCGGCGCTGGTCAGCGTTATTGCCAACTTTTTCCTGATCAGGAAATTCGGGATCATGGGTGCCGTTTTCTCATACCTGCTCGCCCAGGGAGCATCCGTAGTACTCTTCCCCTGCCTGCTCAGGCGAGACCTTTTAACCCTGTACACAAGGGCTTTTCTGGGGTTTGGATCAAGAAAACAATGAGCATTATCAATGATTTCATAAAGCGGGAACTGCTCCGCATCAATCGGCTTCTCGATACGTTGCAGGCCCTTCACCTCGTGACCATCACCAAAGAGGACCTGATCAGATTTCGCGGAACGGGGTACCACCGGGAGATCCATTTCAGTCAGGAAGGGAATGACCGCATTGCGGAACTGGTCTCCAGGAACGAACCATTGCTGGTTGCCCGACTCGGTTCGGTGGAATTATCCTGCCTCCATTTCTATCTGGAAAAGCGGCGCGGGGCAGACAGGAGGTACAGCGGGAAGATCAAAGCCACCATGGCCAACCCCGCCGGTTTCTTTCCGGTCGATGACGCGTCCCTCGACGCCTTTGCGGAACTGTACCTGGAGCACCTGCCACAGGTCGATGCCATGGGGGTCTGGTTCAACCCGTACGAAGATGTGATCTGCAATACCTATTGCGGAAAGGCCGACCTGGTAGACTTTGACAGCCTTGAACCGTTCCGGTTCGGCAATCCCTGGAGCAGCAGGCTGGCCGGCCGGAAGGTGCTGGTCGTTCACCCCTTCTCCGAGTCGATTCAGAAGCAGTATACGGAAAAGCGGCGCCTGCTCTTTTCTTGCCCTGACGTGCTGCCTGAGTTCGAGCTGAAGACACTCAAGACAGTACAATCCATTGCCGGTTCGCGGGTGGATTTCGCCACCTGGTTCGATGCGTATCGCCACATGTGCGATGGGATCACAAAGATCGATTTCGACATCTGCATCATCGGAGCGGGCGCCTATGGCCTCCCGCTGGCGGCGTTCGCCAAGCAGCTGGGCAAGCAGGCGATCCATCTCGGCGGCGTCACCCAGATACTCTTCGGTATAAAAGGAAAGCGATGGGAGCGTGAGTATGCCGACAGCACGGCAAAACTGTTCAATGAGCACTGGGTGCGCCCTCTGCCAACGGAAACCCCGGCAAACAAGGACAAGATAGAAAGGGGTTGTTACTGGTAAATTATGGAGCTTTTCGCCTAGTGGGAATAACACCTCTTATAACGACTCGGATCCGCTGCCTAGCAGACTTGGAAGCTTCTTTGGATGCATGGCGAGTTCTGGCTGATGGCACTCCGATGCGGTCCCCGGAATGGCTCCTTATCTGGTGGAAATATTATGCTGCGCCTGAGGATGAGTTGAGCGTACTGCTTTTCCATGAACAGGGTGGGACTCTTGTCGGCTTGACACCGCTCTATATCCGGGTTCAGGGAAAACGCAGGACTGTCTGCCTTCTTGGTTCAGGTGAAGCCTCTACTAACCACACTACCTGGCTGGCTGCTGACAAGTGTGAAGAAGTAGTGAGCCATGCTGTGGCCCAGTTCATCCTCGATATAAAGCATGAGTGGAACGCAGTACATTTCGATTCGGTCGATGCTGATGACATCAACATCAACTCAACGGTAGCATGCATGGCCGATATGGGATTTCCGGTACTCAGAAGATCGCTCCATAACCGCTGGGAAATAGAGCTCCCACCAACCTGGGAAGAGTATCTGATGATTCTTTCCAAGTCACATCGTAAACAGTGCCGAAGTCTGCAGCAGCGATATCTCGAGTCAGGCCGGGTGAGTGTGCATAAAGTTTCAGGCATAGAAGATTTCCATAAGGGTTTTGAAATACTTCTGCAACTCCACAGCGCCCGCTGGAGCGAGCCAGCCAAGCCGCAGGGTTGTTTTAGCGACCAAAGGTTCCGTGAGTTCCACGAAACAGTCGCTCTTGAATTATGTAAGCGCAATCAATTACTGCTTGTTTGGCTGGAATACGATGGCAAACCCATCTCAGTTGAGTACCAGTTCATGAGCAGGAAATCTGTCTATTCATATCTGGCGGGAATGGATCCTTCGATCACCGAATTCTCTCCGGGCAACCTTTCAATACTGGCCTCAATTCAACTTGCTATCTTAAACGGCTGTAAAACCTTTGACTTCTCGCGCGGCGACCAGCCCTACAAGGCGCATTGGCGGGCTGCCCCTGTTTCTTGTCATGAAGTCCGTATCTGGCCGAACAATCTTTCAGGCCGACTGGAGCATGCCGCGTATGGCATGAGCAATTTGACTGAATTGGGGAGAATGAGGGCTGTTAAATGGATCAAGTCCATGGTTTCTCCTCATTTCATAAAAGCTTGGCGGCAGGTCCATTATACTGTGACCGGAAAGCGCAGAGGACCTCGCAGAGTTGGAAGCTCTGATTGAGCCCGAGGTATGTGCATGGCATTGACTACTGACATTGTAAACGCCCTGTCTTTGCTGTTTCATGGCGAGTGGCGCGAATTCATCTTTCGCATCCGTGTCCATCTGCAGAAGATCGACCTGAGGAACAGTTATCTTGCCGAACTGCAGCTTCCGGAAGAGCGGTGCCACTACTACGCCAATTCAGGGGGGCTCCACCTGGCAAAGGTGCTCGACAGCCTGAAGATAACCCCGCAGGATGCTATCGTGGACTTTGGCTCCGGCAAGGGTGGGGCTCTCATTACCATGTCCCATTACCCCTTTGCCCGAATCATGGGGGTGGAGATCTCTCCCGAACTGGTGGCCATTGCCCGACGAAATCTGGCCAAACTCGGCATCGCCAATGCGGAGATGAGGGTCAGCGACGCGACGAATTTCCTCGATCTGGACGGGTACAACTACTTCTATTTCTTCAGCCCGTTTCCGGGCCACGTCATGGAGAGCGTCATCAGGAACATCAGCAATTCTCTGGTCAAGGCCCCCAGGAAAGTGACCATCATCTATTTCAATCCTGAGTACCATGAAGCCATAGTGACTAATTCACCTTTCGTCAAGGTGGCGGAGCTGCATCATCACGCACTTGACTATTACATCTACACCAACAGAGACGGGCAAAAGGTCTCTCGATGACAGCCTTTGCAGGAAGACTTTCAGAAGCGGCGCGTAAACTGGTGTTAACCCCGATCAACCGGCTGCTGAACCGCCTCGACGCGCCGGTACTGGTTCTGGTCTATCACCGGGTGGCGACCCTGGCATCTGACCCGGAGATGCTGGCCGTGACCCCGGCAAACTTCCGCGCCCAGATGAAATATCTCAAGGACAATTTCCCGCTGGTCCGTTTCGAGGCTGATTGGGCCGGGACTCCGAAACCAGCCATCGCTGTCACCTTCGACGACGGCTACGCCGACAATCTCCTGGAGGCATTGCCGATCGTGGAGGAACTGGCCGTACCGGCGACCTTCTTCGTCACCACCGGCAACATCGGCACCGGCCAGGAGTTCTGGTGGCACGAATTGCAGCGGCTGATCCTGGGTACACACAAGCTGCCGCCGCATTTTGACCTGGGCACCGGATCGTGGGGAACAGTCACCGAGGTAAAACGGCGCGTCATGTATGATGGTTTGGTCCGGCTGATGAACGACGCGACGCCCCGGCAGAGAAATGAGTGGCTCTCCCGGGTGCGTGGATGGGCGGAAATGGAAACGGCGCCGAACGATCGCCACCGGTCCATGACCCTGGAAGAACTGCGAATCCTGGCAGGAAGCAGGCTCGTCACCATCGGCGCCCACACGGTATCGCACACGAGGCTTGCGGCACTTTCCAGCTCCGGGCAGAAGGAAGAGATCATGACTTCGAAACAGCAGCTGGAGACTTGGATCGGGCGGGAAATCCGGGTCTTTTCCTACCCCTTTGGCCGCCGTAGCGACTATACGAAGGAGAGCATGACCTTGTGCCGTGAAGCGGGTTTCATCAAAGCGGCCGCCAATTTCCCCGGCCAGGCCCATAGCTGGACCGAACCCTTTCAGATACCACGCCACCTGGTCCGAGACTGGCCGGTGGAGCTGTTTGCCGAAAAGATCCGGGGGTTCTGGACCAGATGAAGATCCTCTACCTGAACGGTGCCGATCTGGAGGGGGGGGCGGCCAAGGCAGCCACACGGCTGTTGCATGGGGTTTGCAGCCAGAAGGTGGACGCCCGGCTCCATGTGCAGCGAAAATCTGGACATGACCCCCTGGTCACCGGACCGGCATCACTCTGCGGGAAGGTATCGGCCAGGATGCGGCCTTCCATCGAACAACTCCTCAACGGAATCGATCCGGGAAAGACCAACGGCCCGTTCTGCGCCGCCAGTCTTCCCGACAGACTGGCGGGACTGGCATCCAAAACCGCCCCCGACCTCATCCATCTCCACTGGGTCGCCCGGATGATGCGCCTGGAGACGCTGGCCCGCTTTAAACTACCGCTCGTCTGGACCCTCCACGACTCCTGGCCCTTCACCGGCGGCTGTTATCTTCCCGGTGACTGTACCCGCTACCGGGAGGATTGCGGCAGCTGCCCGGTGCTCAACTCAACTAGAGCAGACGACCTTTCCCGCCAGGTCTGGCAGCGAAAGGACAAGGCCTGGCAAGGCATGAACCTTACCCTGGTGGCACCGAGCCGCTGGATGGCCGGTTGCGCCCAAACCAGTTCGCTCTTTCGCCATGTCCGGGTAGAGGTGATCCCCAACGGCATCGACATCAACCGATTTGCGCCTGGCGACAAGCAGAAGGCTCGTGAGGCGCTCTCCCTCCCCCGGGACGGTCAGTTGCTCCTGTTCGGTGCCAAAGGGGGAACCAGCGACCGTAACAAGGGGTTCCATCTGCTGGCAGAGGCCCTGCAACATGTTGCGGCGTCCGCCTCCGGCAACAAGTTGGAGCTGGTCATGTTCGGAGCAAACGAGCCACTCCCCGAGATCTGCGGCATCAGGGTCCATAACCTGGGATGGCAGGATGATGACTCGCGCCTCGCTTCCATCTATACGGCGGCGGATCTCTTTGTGTTCCCCTCCATACAGGAAACTCTCGGCTATGCCGCCATGGAGGCCATGGCCTGCGGCACCCCCTGCGTGGCGTTCCGCCAGGGCGGGGTGCCGGACCTGATCGACCACGAGCGCAGCGGATACCTGGCAATCCCTTACGAGACTGCCGATCTGGCGCGGGGAATAACCTGGGGGCTGGAGAACAGCGCGCGAATCCACGAGACATCGGTGCAGGCAAGGAAGAAAGCGGAACAGGATTTTGCCCTGGACAAGGTTGCCGCACGGCATCTGGCGCTCTACCGGGAGATCATCGGCAGATGAAAAACGATACCATAATCTCCATCGTCACCCCCTCCTTCAACCAGGGGGAGTTCCTGGCCGAGACCATTGAAAGCGTGCTCAGCCAGGAAGGAGAATTCGCTATCGATTACCTCATCGTCGATGGCGGCTCGACCGACGATTCCGTCGCAATCATCAAGCGGTATGATGACCGTCTTAAACAGGGAAAGTGGCCGGTACGCTGCAGTGGAATCTCCCTGCGCTGGCTGAGCGAGCAGGACCAGGGGCAGACCGATGCCCTGATTAAGGGGTTCCGCATGGCATCCGGAGAAATCTTCGCCTGGCTCAACTCCGACGACACCTATCTGCCGGGGGCATTGCAGACCGTAACCGACTTTTTCCGCACCACCCCGGACTTGGGTCTCCTGTATGGCGATGCCCGTTACATTGATCCGTCAGGCGATATCATCGGCGCCTATCATACTGAAGAGTTCTCTCTTGAGAGGCTGGCCGTGGCCAATATCATCTGCCAGCCAACGGCCTTTTTCCGGAGAGACGACTTCGAAGCGGTCGGGGGACTGGACATGTCACTCAGGTTCGTCATGGATTACGATCTCTGGATCAGGCTCGCCAGGCGCGTTCCGTGCTGCTACCTGCCGCAGCTGCTGGCAACCTACCGGCTCCACGGGTCGTCCAAAACCATGAACCGGGCTGCGCTCATCGACAACAGCGAGGAAGCGCTTGCCGTTACCCGCCGGCATTTCAGTTGGGCACCGATCACCAGGGTGTACACCGCCTGCAGCATCAGGTGCCGGGAAAGCCTGCCGGGACTGCTGGGAGCCAGCAGGATGATAACCGCCACCGCAGCAATCATCTGCACGGTCGTGCGCTCCCTTGTTCTGAACCGGGGAATAAACCGCAGCGACCTGCGACTGCTGAACCGGGAGAACTTCTGCAAGCTGTTCAAGGACAGGCTTGAACTGATGACAGGCCGCACCCCATGAGAATCTGCCTTATTGCCCCCATTCCCCCCTTCCGGGCGGGATCGCCAAGTACTGCCACTCTCTGGGGCAGGAGCTGGAGAAACGGCACGAACTGCTGCTGCTCAGCTACCGGCGCCAGTATCCCGAGCTGCTGTACGGCAGAAAAAGCCAGACTGACCCGGACATTGACCGCGACGACATCCGCCATGAGTTCAGCCGTGTCACCTTCGCACTCGACTCCATCAACCCCCTGACCTGGCATGCCGCTGTGCGGAATATAGTTGCATTTCGGGCCGAAATCGTCCTCCTCCCCTGGTGGGTCACCTACTTCACTCCCATGTACCTGTACCTGGCCGGGAGACTGAAGAAGAAGGGGATCAGGGTTGTTCTCCTCTGCATCAACGTCTATGAGCATGAAAACGGCCGGTTGAAAAAGCTGCTGACTGAAATAACCCTAAGCAGAGCCGATGCCCTGATTGTCCACTCCGAGCAGGAGAAAGCGGAAGTCCTGGCATTCAACCCGGCCGCAAAGGTGAAGAAGCATCTGCTGCCGTTGTTCCGGTACGAAACCAGTCATGCTCGCGAGCAGGACAACACCCTGCATCTGCTGTTCTTCGGCTTTGTGAGACCGTACAAGGGGCTGGATGTTCTGCTGCGGGCAATGGGCATCCTGAGAAGACATGACATCTCGTTGCGGATCGCCGGCGAATTCTGGGACGACAAGGGAGTATACATTGGGCTGATCGATGAGCTGGGCATTTCGGATAAAGTGGAGCTCATCGATCGCTACGTTTCCGACCAGGAGATGGGCCGCTTCTTTGAGGAGGCGGATCTGGTGGTCCTACCATATCGCCGCACCAGGACATCGGGAGTCATAGCCACTGCCTACGGCTTTGCCAAACCGGTTCTGGCAACGGACGTGGGTGGATTTCGCGAGGTCATCAGGGATGGTTACACGGGCAAGATCGTGGCCCCGGACAGTCCCGAGGCCATTGCCGAGGGGATAACATGGTTTCTCAACCACAGGGATGTTGATTTTGCAAAAAATGTTGCGACATTCGCTGCCAAGGAGATGTCGTGGCGTTCTCTGGCGGCGATGGTTGAAACATCGTAGGGGCGGAGCGAACGCCGCCCCTGATGATAGATCAGATCATATTTCCCCGAGATTGTACTTCGTCACCAGCTCATACTCCCTGAAGTAAATGGGGGATTGATAGAGAATTTCCTGCCATGACTTGTTCAGCTCGGTTCCCATATCCTTGTCCGTACAGACCAGTTGATCGGCATTGTTGTAGTTTCTCTTGGCAACGGTTCTGAATTTCCCTTTTCTGATCTCCAGGTCGATCTGGTGGTGGGTGACAGCCCCCATTTTTTCGATGTTCTTCTGGCAGGCAGGATACGAGGAAAGATGCTTGGTATAGTATTTAGAGCCGAAATCGGTCAGGATGGTCTTCTCGGTCCAGGACAGAATGCCCTTACGAACCTTGACGCTCTTGCCATCGTAGTAATTCGCCTCCACGTTCTTGTTGGGGATGTCGGTGTTGTTCTTCACCCATTGGGCAGCATCACAGGCGAGGGCACCTGACAGCAAAACTATACTCAGCGTTGCAGCGACAAAAACGTTTTTCTTCATTCTTAAGCTCCTTGCAATGTGGGTTTTCAGGTAAAAAACATACCATAGAATTGCTGATAAACAAAGCTCGGGTTGCGGCGGACAAAATTGACTATTCCGCACTTAGTTGCTACCATGCTGCGCTAACTGACCGAACAGGAAGGGTTGGCAACAATGTCATCAGGATCAGCGCCGAAACAGAGCCAGCTGGCAGCAACAACGAACCAGGATTATTCAGTCCCCGCCTCTTTTCTGAAGTGGGCAACGGGTATACTTCTGGCTTATTTCGGCGCCCGTCTGCTGTTTTTCGCCCTGAACATCTCCTCGTTCATCCCGCCGGACGAGGTGACCCACGCCGGTATCTGCCAGGTATTCTCGAAGGTCTTCCTGTTTCCCGGCAACTCTCCCGCAACCTACGAGTTCGGCTTGGTCACCAACATCCCATGGCTCTACTACTTTGTCATGGGCAAGCTGCTCCACCTCAATATCTTCGGCATTTCCGACCTGGTCTTCCTGCGTCTCTTGAATATCCCCCTCGCCTTCGGAACGGTATACTTCGCCCGGCAGACCCTGTTGCTCCTGACTTCCGACCGGCTGGCCCAACTGCTTCTGTTGATCGTCATGACCAATACCGCCATGTTCTCCTTTCTGTCAGCCTCCGTGTCTTACGACAACCTGACGAACCTCCTTGCGGCAATGGCCATCTATTTCCAGTTTGCCTTCTTCAAGGAGCGCTCAGGCGGTCTCCTTGCCGCCTCGTGGCTCTGCCAGACGGCAGGCAGCCTGACCAAAGTCACCTTTCTCCCTCTGATTCTAGCCTTGAACGTACTACTCTTGGTCCATGAAGGTAAATACCTGGCCCATTTAACGGCTGCCGTAGGTCGATATTTCCGGGAACAGACCAGTTATGCGATTGCTGCTTCCCTGCTGCTACTGGTCACAATTGGCTTGAACCTGCAGCTGTACGGAGGGAATTATCGGCATTACGGGACCCTGAACCCGCAAATGGCAACCGTCGTATCCCCTTCCGCCGCAACGCAGTATCGACTGGATGCGCGCGGCAGGATATTCAACGACTACAAGGACGGCAAAATCTCTTACATGGATGCGTTGATCAAGGCAGGGGAGATCAAGCATCCCAGCGACAAGGCAGATACCTTCTACCTCCTGATGAACTATGAAAAATTGAAAGCCAACCCCAAGCTCTGGCTGACCCCGCCCGGCTACGCCGGGGTCTGGTTACAGATCATGTCCGCTACCATCTTCGGCATCAAGGCCCATCTGGGGATGTTCAAGAGCACACCTTGGATGGTGCCGCTCTATCTGATCATGGCTATGGCATTCGTGGGCTTTCTCATCCGCTACCGTCCAGCGAAATCGGGATGGCTAGCCGCTGGAATGACAGGAGTGGCACTCTTCTATGCGGGATATATCATGTACATGCTGAACTATGATTCCTATCTCAACTACGGAGAACCATCGCTCACCGTGTATGGCCGCTATATCTTCCCCATCCTGGTCCCAGCCTCAGTTTTGTCAAGCCACTACCTGCTGCAGCTCTTCCAGAACCGGAGCATCCGGCTTGCTCTGGCGCTGGCAACGGCGCTGCTGTTCATTTCCTATGATTTCCCCTGGTTCCTGATGCACGTAACCCCGGAATGGTACACATGGATGCCGAGGTAACCGGTGAAAAGTAATGTCACGGACAACAAGTGGCGGTTTGCGTCAGCCCTCTGCCTGGTTGCCATGGTGACCGTCGTTGTTTATTGGCCGGTGCTGCATAATGACTTCATCGACTTTGACGACGACGTTTACGTCACGGTCAACAGGGTGGTGCAGCAGGGACTGTCGTTAAATGGGTTCCTCTGGGCGCTCACCACCTTTCACGCCGGCAACTGGCATCCGCTCACCTGGCTCTCCCACATGCTGGACGTGTCGCTGTTCGGCTCGAATCCCGCAGGGCATCACGCCACTAATCTTATCCTCCACGCCGCAAATACCCTGCTGCTCTGCGCCCTGCTCTGCCGTCTTACCGGTTTTGTCGGCCGTAGCCTCGCGGTGGCGCTCCTGTTTGCGCTTCACCCCCTGCACGTGGAGTCGGTCGCCTGGGTGGCCGAACGCAAGGATCTCCTCTCCACCCTTTTCTGGCTCCTAACCATGTGTCTGTATGTCTGGTACGCCGGCAAGCCATCCATGAAACGCTATCTCCCGGTGGCCATCTTCTTTGCCCTTGGGCTGATGGCCAAACAGATGCCGGTGACACTGCCGATCGTGCTGCTGCTCATGGACTACTGGCCACTCAATAGAGCAACCGGAGTCAATGCCAAGACCCTGTTGGCAGAAAAAATCCCTCTCCTGGTGCTGGCAGCTGCCGCTTCATTCATGATCCTCCGGGCTCATGCTGTTGTCGGGGCGCTGCTCCAGACTGACCAGGGTTCCATGCTTCTGCACAGCGGTAATGCCCTGATTTCTTATGTGAAATATATCCGTAACATGTTCTGGCCCGCCGATCTGGCACTGTTCTACCCTTTCGAGTCTGACGCCGTCACTCCGCTCAAGGTTGCCGGGGCGTTCGGTCTGCTGCTGGCCATTACCGTTTTGGTGGCGACGCAGAGAAAAAGCCGCCCCTATCTCCTGTTCGGATGGCTCTGGTATCTCATCACGCTGGTGCCGGTGATCGGGTTCATCCGGGTGGGGGGACAGGCCCTGGCGGACCGGTATACCTACGTTCCGCTGATCGGGGTGTTTCTGATCATCGTGTGGGGGGTGACGGAGCTGGCTGGGCAATGGCGCCACGGGGTGGTGGTGGCTGGGTGCGGAATGGCAGCAGTCATTGTCATCCTCTCAGTGGTGACAATCAAACAGATCCGCTACTGGCAGAACAGCCACGACCTCTTTGCCCATGCCCTGGCCGTGGTCCCGCGGAACTGGCTGGCCCACAACAACATGGGGATCCTCCTTGCCCAGCACAACCGCAACGATGAAGCCTTGCAGCATTTCCAGGAATCGGTACGACTGAATCCCAAAGGGATCGAAGGTTTCAGGAATCTGGGGAATTCACTGCTGATAGCGGGAAGAAACTCCGAGGCCATTGAAGCCTTCCGACAGGCGGTATGGATCAACGCCAACGACCCGGAAAGCCACTATCGTCTGGGATATGCCTATCTCATTGCCGGAAACAGCGACTTCGCCCAGCAGGAATACCGCCAGTTGCAACGTCTGAATGCAGCTTACGCGAGTTCGTTACTCGATTCCATCAGGATACTCGGCAAACATTGAAAGGCCAGCCTCCTGGTCAGGCTATTGATGCCCTCCTGCTGTCGGGCTACTGCTGCTTATGCTCCCCTTCTTATGTTGCGCCACGGCTTCCGAATCCCTGAACTTGATCATTTCGTTCTGAGCATCTGAAAATCTTCCTTGCATCCTGTACAGTGCCGATAGATTAAAGTGTGCCGTGCTATTCAATGGGTCGATTGCCAGCACTTTGTTCAAGTACGCCATCGCATTTGCATAATCTCCCTGTTCCGCTTTCAGGCTTCCCATGTCAATGAGAGCCGGGATATAATCAGGATTGATTTTCAGTGACTGCCAGAAAAAAATCTCCGCATCGACGAACTGCCGTCTGGATAGATATGTTTCTCCGGCACGACACAACTCAACGGTCCTGTCAGCCAGTATCTTGTCTATTCCATGCCCCATTTCGTTTAGTTTATCGCGATATGAGTGCGCCCGTTTTATATTCCCATATTGTTCGTCCATCATCATTAATACCAGATACGGTTCCGGATTGAGCGGTTCCCGTTCCATAACCTTGAACAATGGCTTTTCAGCCTTGCCCGGCATATTTTCCTTCCAGAATATGTATGAATCTCCAATCAGATATTTTGTTGCTATATCCGGTTTGGAATCGGCGGCTTCAAGGTTGGCCACCGCCTGGGCGATTTGGCCCTGTTTATAATACGATAACCCGAGATTTCTAAACCCCACAAACGTATCCGGAGCGTCTTTTGTCATGCGGGTAAAAAATCCGATCTCAGATTTCCAGATGCTGTTTCGACTGAACCCGACAAAAGCATACAGCGTGCAAAGGGTCACGATTCCGACTGCCACGCCCTTCCCATTAAATCTGCAGATTATGAACGCCAGGCAGAGAGCAAAGCCCATCAATGAAAAATAGGCATACCGGTCGGCCATCATTGTCGTTGAATGAATCGGGATTATATTGATGACAGGGAGGAGAAAGAGAATAAACCAGATGGCTGAAAACACGAGTTCAGCATGCTTTCTGAAGGCAATAACAGCGCCAATCACGACCACAATAACCACTGAACATAGTATCCCGGCAACCATGCCCGGTTGAACGTTGTACAAGACTTTCAGCTGCGCCGGGACGATCATGTTCAGTGCGTATCTTACCACCAGATATGGCGCCGTAATTATGTTCGAGATACCGATTCCCGCGAGAAAATTTGCCTTCTGGACCGCGACAGAGCGGAGAATCAGGTAGATGGTAACAGGAATCATGTACGGGATATACCTGCTGAAACGAATCTTTTCCCTCAGTATCCGGCAATCATAAACGAGGAAAACCATCGGCAGCAACAGTGCGAATTCTTTGGAAAAAATTGCCACAGCAAAACAGGCGACCGCAGGAATCCGATAATTCTTGATGTAGAAAAGCAGGGACAGCAGGGCAAAACTGGCAGAGAGCAGTGTATTCCTGCCGCCGGAGAGAAAATTTACGGTTTCACCTGCCATGGGATGCAGTGCAAAGATCAGGGCGGCGACAAGAGCCAGGCATTCCTTTTTGAACAGCGCTGCAGTCACGGCGTAAAAAAGTAGCACTGCCACCATATGCAGGACCAGATTGGTGATGTGGTAACCGGTCGGATTTCCCCCCCAGACGGCACGATCCAGAGCAAAAGAGATATATGTCACAGGACGGTAATATCCGGTAGAGTCTTCGATTGTGTCTTCGGAAAGGAAGAATTGGGGGATGTTGCTCAGTTTTTCCAGAAGCGGGTTATTGACGATTATAAAGGCGTCGTCCCACACAAAACCATGACTGAGGGTCGAGCCATATAGCGCTGCTATAAGGATGATTAAAAAACCAAATCGGAACACGGCATGTTTTTGCGGGACCGTCATTCGCAGGTTTACTCCGTGAAACTTGGGCTGTTGCCATTCGGGAACTGCAGGAGCTGTGCTAATGCATCAAGCCGCGGATACTAAACAACTGATGCCTCACCTCTCCGTGCATCAATCATATCGAGCATTTCGTGAAACACCCCGGCGTGCGTTCTTGCTCCCCCCTCGGCCAAAGAACAAGCGGTCGCGACACCCTGATCATATCTGAACAGCATCTCCCGGCGGGGGAAGAATAGCCGTACCGGCAGCCAGATACAGCCTGCTCCAATAAATAGCAGCGCCGCCACCCAGATAAAGAAAACGCCATAATCCCCAATGTAATCGGTAACCACAAGACGCCTTATGTCGGGGAAAGCCAGCCGGTAACCGTCGCGAACAAATTCTCCGCCACCTGGAGCGCTCCCGGAAAAAAGAACTTCCTTGCCCTTCAGCAGTTTGAACTTGAGAGTTACATTACCCGTCATATAGGATATGTAACGATCACTGCCGGCAACCGGTTCCGGAATGCTGAACACGATTCGATAAGGTGATCCGGGGATTTCTTCGCTAGCCTCTTTTCCCGGCGGGTAGCAATTCAGGATGCTGTGTTTCTCGATACCCGCAGGCAAGTCAGGAGCGGAGAAACGCAGCAAAAGGGCCAGCCCCAGGTAACGGGGATAGACGAAAGACCCTCCATACATGGACGGCGGATATATCCCGAATACCCTTTTCCCGTACCCTGAACTCGACGGAGCGACCTCCATGGTCAAGGTCTTCCTCAGTATCGGGCCGGACGAGTTGGCCAGGGTGATCCGCTCTACCCTGCCCCCGATCCCTTCCGGTACTGGCAGCGGTTCGCCCTCGACGACCATCTGCCGGTGTGAGGTCCGGGTGGTTATGCTTATGAGGATGCCGGTGAAAAGGCAGAACGTCCCGGCCAGAAAGAGTATCCGTGCCGGGAAAATACTGGCTCCACGCCAGGCCGTAACTGCATTTTCCGAACGCCGGGTTTTGTATCCCACAGCGCCAAGACGGGACTGCAGGTCCGAAAAAGAGGGCGCAGCCGTCAGTTCAACGGATTCGTCAAACAGCGCCGGCTTGACATCAGACGTTTTCCCGTTCAGTACCCTGCGCTTTTTAAGGTGCCAGCACGTTTCTTGCAGAATACGGAGCGCGCTGTTCAGCGGGATCAAGGCAAGAATACCGTCCAGGATAAGACTATTGCGGGTGAAGGCCATCAAAGTAATCAAGGTCTCATTAGTGAAGAAGGCGATCCCGATATAAACGAGAAAGAAGAACCCGACAACAAGGGGGGGCAAGGCTCGGGACGATGCCGCTGTGAGGATAGTTTGGAGCAGGCGTTTCATTTCCCCCCCTCCTTTACCCGTGCCGTTGCCCTGACAGTCGAACTCCAGGCATTCAGGAGGGTCATACCGTCAATGGCCACACCATCCGCTTTTTCGGTGAATTGAATCGGCACCGGATTGCATCCTCCCGGTTTACCCACGGTGTCCAGCGGAATCAGAGTCTTGCAGTAGTAGCAGATCACCGACCCTTCGGCCTGTCCGTAGCCGTCCGGCTTGCAGATGGCGCAGGCATCAAGATCAACGGTCAACTGCCCGGCTGGTGACAGCAGCACGAAGAAACGTGCTTCCTTTCCTTCCTGTTTGAACAGGTATTTGTGAAGCTTGCCGTCCTCCAGATTGATTTCTCCCTTCTTCGGAATGAAGATCTCCCCGGATGGGCTCGCCGTGACCGGTTCAGGTTTCGGGTCCCAATATTCGACACTGGGGAAACTGCTCTGATAAGCCGCTGCGGCAAAGATTGCCAGGGAAAACAAAGGTGTTATCAGCAGCATCCGTTTATTCCGGATGGCATCGGCGAGGAGTTTTCGGCGGCGTGCTCCCTGGCGGATATGGGCCACCGACGGCAATCTCTGGAAGTTTATAGCCAGCGCAATCAGAATCGCCGGGGTAAACCAGATAATCATACCCCCCCAGAAACCTACCTCTTTGCCGAACAGGAGACCGATGTATCCCCAGACAACGGAACGGACGAAAAGGTGATCCGGAATCAGAACCGATTCCATGAACTGATGAACGAAATCATGAACCCCCTTCATCACCTTCATGCTTAATGGCGAAAAAAGGTCGAGGCGGAGGCTTGAAGATGAGCAGAAAAGCAGGAGTGCCACAACAGCTGTCAGCATACCCGACGGTGACACGGTCAATGAAGCCGGCAGCCGCTTCTCCACCGCCAGGGCGATAACGGTCAGAATTCCGGCGATCAAAACCAGGAACAGCAGCTTTGGGAAGTTGCCGTCGGTTCCGGAAATCCGGCAGGCGCACACCAACCCGGTTATTATGCCTGCCAGAACTGCTCCAGTCCCAGCGCCGATCGAGGTATTGACAAGCCGTGCTCCCGAGGAGATCGTCACCCTACGGCCGGTGCTGCGATAGATAGCAGCGACGGATATCCCCCAGAGCAGGAGGAAACTTACTCCCAGTGCCGACTTTACAGCCCCGAATGGAATCGCCGCCGGAAGTGAACGGAACATGAAAAAAGCTCCGGACACCCCGATCGCGAACCCGGATATGCTTGTCGTCGTCACGACTGATCGAAGCCCGGGGAACCCTCTCAACAGGACCAGGACAATCCCGAACCATGAGATGAGCTGGGGGATGAGTTTCACTGCAACCATCAGGAGTTCGTCCGTTCTTCACGCACCAGCACCCCGTCATCGAGGTAGATGGTCCGGTCCCCCCAGGCTGCCACTTCCTGGTTGTGCGTTACCATGACAACGGTGAATCGCTCCTCTGCCCGCAGTTCCTTGAGCAGTTCCATGATCATTACCGTGCTCTTGTGGTCCAGGTTTCCGGTCGGCTCATCCCCCAGCAGGAGCTTCGGGCTGTTGATTATCGCCCGGGCAATGCAGACCCTTTGCTGTTCACCGCCCGAAAGTTCGCCGGGCCGGTTCTTCAGGCGATGGCCGAGCCCGACCCGCTCCAGGGCCGACCTGGCTTCCGCCTCATCAGGGACACTGTGAAAATACTGGGCAAGCATCACATTCTCAACGGCCGTCAGGTAAGGAACAAGGTGGTGTTGCTGGAATATTATGCCGACGAATTCCCGGCGGAAACGTGCCAGGCCATCTTCGGACAGCGCCAGCAGATCTTCCCCGCCAACCATTAAAGAACCGGCGCTGGGCCGGTCAAGCCCCCCCACCAGGTTCATGAGAGTACTTTTCCCGGAGCCGGAATGCCCCATAACCGACAGCCATTCCCCCTCCGGGACCTGCAGATCAAGCGGCTTCAGGGCGCAGATATCGCCGTAGCTCCTGGTCAGACCGCCTGTTTCAATGATTGTTGTTGCCATCATAATCCTTTTATTCCCCTCTTAGGCTTCTCACCGGATCGAGTTTAAACACCGCTATCATCGGCCCGACACTTCCCAGCAGAGCCAGAAAGAGACTTACCCCCAGGGATATGCCGGAGAACCAAGGGATGAATTCTGCTGAGGCTGAGAAAACCGTTCTGGTGATGAACTGGGCAATAACACTGCCAAAGAGATACCCGGCAACCCCGCCCAGGACCCCCAGCATTGCCGCTTCTCCGCAAAAGATCAGCATGACCTCCCAACGGGTCCCGCCCATCGCTTTCATGAGCCCGATCTCCTTGCCCCTCTCCAGCACCGTGGTGCTCATGGTTCCGGCAACGCTGCTTCCGGCAGAGACCAGTACCACTGCCGTTACCATGATCATCAGCAGTTTTACCTTGGCAAGCAACCCCTCGGAGGTCCGGGCGGTCTGGCGCACCTCGTTGACCTTTGCCGATGGCAGGAGCAGCTGTAGTTCGGCCGCGTTCTTTTTGAGACTGTCTTTACCGGCGGTCACCATGAGCCGGACCAGGGTGAGCTGTCCGTCCAGGCCGAGTGCCTGCTGGAGTTCCGGCAGTGCCAGGAACAGCAGGCCGTCTTCCTCGCCGCCGGAAGATACAATGCCCGAGATGCGCAGCCTTAAGGTCTGAGCCTTGCCGTCAAGCTCCAGCGTATCACCAGGCTTGAGTTTCAGCCGGGTTGCCAGATCGCTGCCGACCACCGTCTCACCGGCTGCGGGCCATCTGCCCTTTAGCTGCCACCAGGGGAAAAGGCGGCGGATATCGGCGAAATTCACCCCTTCCACCATGAGGTCGCTGTCTTTCCAGTGCATGGCGCCACGCAGATGGAAGGAGCGCTCCACCTTCAGGCCGCTTTTGTTAAGGGCGTCCTCCACCTGACGCTGCGGCAGGTAGGCAGGTTCGCTGACAACGCCGAAATTGAGCCCCCCGCTTCCGACATCAAGACGGGCTGACTCGGGGATTACGATCAGGTTTGCCCCGTATTTGCGGACCTCTTCCGCCACCCGCTTCCCCATTGAGGACGAGACGATACCCAGGGCCGTGGCCAGGCTCGACGCCATGGCCAGCACCGCCAGCAGAAGCAGGGTGCGGCCCTTGCGATGGGCAAGTGCACGTAAAATCAGTTGGAGCAGCCAACGGCGCCTGTGCATATTATCCTTTCAGAACCCGCACCGGCTCGATCAGGAGCGCCCGGCGAAGAGGGACCACACTACCGGCTATGGCAACGCTTAAGGCCGAGATTATAGCGGTCGGGAACAGCCAGAGTGGGGATACGATGGTGGAGCTGAAGACCGTTCGGCTGATGACCTCGGCGAGCTGGTCACCGAGCAGATAGCCGACCACCCCTCCTGCCATTGAAATGAGCAGGGTTTCCCCGACAAAAATGGCGCTGATCTGGAAACGGTCAGCCCCGACCGCCTTCATCAGGGCGATCTCAGGACTCCGCTCCGCCATTGAGGCCATCAGGCTGGTGGATACCGCTGTGGCCGAAGCCCCCAGAGCCAGCACGGTGAGGAGCAGCATCACACTATTCAGCTTCTTCAGCAGAGCCCCTTCGGCGCTGGCAATCTGCCAGATCGGTTTGGCGCGGCTACCGGCCATGACCTCTTCCACATTCTTGGCCACTGAGGTCACGTACGCCGTGCAATACCACTTCTCGTATTCATCCTTGGACATAGTGGCCGGGTCTTTCTTGCCGAAATCATCCATGGGCACCGTAAGAGCGCTCACCAAAACGCGGGAAACCTTTCCCGGCAGCTGCAGAAGCGACTGAACCGTTACCAGTGGCGCGAACAACTGCTCCTCCTCATAGCCACCGGTAGTGACGACACCGACAATCCGGAACTGCTGGCTGCGGCCACGCACGATCGTCGTTACATCACCGCCGGCAACGACATTAAGCCGTTTGGCCAGCGCCGCCCCGATTATTGCCTCAGCAGCATCTTCAGGCCATCGCCCTTGTACTTCCCACCAAGGGGCAATTCCCTTTATCCCCTGAATGGAAGAGTCCTCGCCCGGCACTTCCAGCTGTTTGGCGAACCATGTTCCGGAAACAACCCCCCGTTCCTTTTTGCCCCCTGCAGAAAATTCGGCGATGCTAAACAGATAGGGGGTAAATCCGGTGATATTGTACTTCCAGAAGACGGTCTTGATTTTCGGCAGGTCTTCCTCGCGCAAAAAACCGCCCTCCACTGCAGACGGTTCCAGGAGGATGTTGGCGCCATAGCTGCGCAGCTCCAGCGCCATCTTGTGGGAAATCTCACCGGAGATGCCGAGGAAAGCTGTGGCAACAGCGGCACCCATGGTGATCGACAGGAAAATCAGGAGCACAGCCTTGGGACGTTTGAGGAAAGAGTTTTTGAGGATTCTGAACAGCAACGGGGATATTCTCCTACGCTAAGGCCATTTTCGTGGAATGTATCATAGTTTGCTTCCAGCCGAAAAGAATTCTTTAATACACGAGAGGTGTCAGCTTGTGCAGACACAGGTGGAGAACCGGTTTACGACACGACCCGTCCGTCAACCAGTTCCACCACCCTCGAACAGCGCTTTGCCAGACGCGGGTCATGGGTGACAATCAGGAACGTTGTCCCTGATTCCCGGTTTATCTCATACAAAAGCTTGAAAATCCCATCAGCCGCAGCGGTATCGAGGTTGCCGGTCGGTTCGTCAGCAAGGACAAGAGGCGGATTGACAGCAAGTGCACGGGCAATGGCAACCCGCTGTTGCTGACCACCGGAGAGCTTGCCCGGTTTGAAGTCAACGCGGTCGGCCAAACCGACTCGTGTAAGCAGCCAGACAGCGCGCTCACGCTGCTCCGGAGTCAGTCGCCCCTCTTCGAGCATCAGAGGCAGCATCACATTTTCGAGAGCGGTGAATGCCGGAATCAGGTGATGGAATTGAAAAACAAACCCGATGCTCTTGCCGCGCAGACGGGTCAACTCTTCTTCCGGCATTGTTCCGGTCTCACGTCCCTGCATCAGCAAAGAACCGCCGGTCGGCTGTTCCAGCAGGCCGATGATGTTGAGCAGGGTGCTTTTGCCTGATCCGGAAGGACCGATAAGTGCGGTAAATTCACCTTGCTCCATGGTCAGGCTGATCCCGTGCAGAACCTCGGTTGTTATGCCGTCGCTGCCGTACTCCTTGCGGACATCGGTCAACTGAAGAATAGGCGTGTGGATCGTATGCTCAGACATTGCGGATTGCCACCACAGGATCCAGTTTGGACGCTCGCACCGCCGGAGCGGCTGCCGCGAGAATGCCGGTGATAGTGGCCACTCCGGCTGCAAGCAAAAACATGTGCAGTTCGAGAACCACTGGAAACACCTGGGTGCCATCGGGGTTTATCGCGGTACGCGCAAAAAAGGTCACCAGCGCCGCCCCCACTCCACAGCCGAGTAAGGAGCCAGCCAACCCAACGATCCCCCCCTGAAGCAGAAATACCCGCAAAATCCGCTGACGCGAGCAGCCCATGGCGCGCAGGATTCCGATCTCCCGTGATTTCTGGATGACCGAAACGACAAGCACGCTAGCAATGCCGAAAGCGACCGAAACAATGACAAAAAACTGGATCAGGTAACTGGAAGCGTTCTGCGACCGTAGACCGACCATCAACTGTGCATTCGTTTTCATCCAGCTTTCGGCGGTCAGTCCGGTCAAGGCAGCCAGCCGCCCGCTGAGGACCTCTGCAGCGAACAGATCCCGGATGGCAACGTCGATACTCGACACTCCGCCGACCAGATCAAGGAGGTTTTGTGCTGACCGGAGTGTAATAAATACCCACCGGCGGTTGAGGTCGCGAATTCCTACGTCAAATATTCCGGCGACCGTGATGGTCTCGCTGCGGCCATCTGCAGTCTGCAGGCGGATTTTATCGCCTAGCGATGCCCCCAGATCACGCGCCAAGTCGATGCCGATCGCGGCATCGTTGGCAGTAATGCGGAACGCGCCTTCCTTCATGAACGACGACATCGGCACAATTGCGGTGTACCGTTCCGGCTCCACCCCCATCAGCGCAACAGACTTGGTGGCATTCCCCCTCACGGCAAACGACGGGCCTGAAACTAGGGGCGACACTGCGGTGACTTCTTTTCGCGATTCCAGCAGACGTATGACTTGCTGCCACTGGAGGATGGAACTTAACCGTTGGGCACGGCGCTCGATATTGGCCGAAACAGCCAGCGTGCTGCTCGGCTTGATGATCCTCCGGGCTTCATCATCCGGTGGCCTCATGACCACGTGCGCCTGGGTGCCGAGGGTCTTCGCGATTATGCTGCGCTGAAGCCCGGTAATAAGCGAGATCAGGAATACGATGACCCCCACCCCCATGACGACGCCGCCAAGCATGAACAGGGTCTGGGCCCGCCCTTCTCTCAGAAACCGAAGTGCCAGCAGCCAGTCAATGCGCACTGTTTTTCACACCGGGTTTGGTATTGCTTGATGCTGACTGCAGGGAGATTCTGCTGCCGATTGCCACTTTGTCGGCGTCGGCAAGGACTGTTTCCCCCTCTGTAAGACCGCTTAGTACTTCACTCTCACCGCTACCGCGGATGCCGAGCACTATGTTCCGGCGCTCAGCCCGCCCTTCATGGGCTACCAGCACCCAGGGAGCGGTTGATGCGTCCCGAACGGTTTCAGACGGAACGGTCAGGACCTTGGGGTGCCGGGCAACCTCAATTTCCACGGAAACCGTCATATCCGGCACGAGATACGCCGGGGCATCGGCAACGTCAAAACGGACCTCAAACGTGCCCCGCTGCGGATCAACCGCAGGCACAACGGTCGCAAGACCGGCTGGGAATGTCTTGTCTGGATAGGCATCCGCGGAGCTGACCGCAGTCTGTCCGACACGGAGCAAGCCAAGGTTTTTCTCGTCCACCTGCGCAGTTATCTGGGTCCGCCCGGACCTTGACAGCACCAGAAGCGATACGCCCGCCTGCACGACATCACCTTTTTCAACTTTCCGGGCAATCACCGTCCCATCACCCGGTGCGGTGATTAGGGTTCGGCTAAGCTTTTCGCGGGCAACATCCACTGCGGCCCGCGCCTGGGCAAGGCGTGCCCTGGCCTGCTTGATATCCCCCCCCTGCGGGTGGCTGTTGCTCAGTTGCAGTTTTTCGCGTTCCACTGCACCGGCAGCGACATCGCGTGCCCTTACCGCCTCATCAAGGTCTGCCCTGCTGTAGATACCCGAATCAAACAGCTTTTTTACCCGCTCGTAGGAGTTGAGCGCGTGCCGTAGCGTTGCTTCGGCTTCAGCAAGTTTCTGCCGGCTGACCGGCCCGTCAACTGACCCGATCTGGGCCAGCCGCTCTTCAAGTTCCCGCACAACGGCCTGGGCCTGTTCAAGTGCCGCCCTCGCCTCTTCATCACGCAGCCGTATGAGCAGATCACCTGCCTTGACCCGATCCCCGGAATCTACATAGACCATGGCAACCGAGCCAAGCAGTTGACTCCCCACATCAACGCGAGCCAATGACGTAACTCTGCCGGTTGTCACAACCGTCTGCAACAGATCCCGCCGCTCCACCGGATATCCCTGCACAGTTTTACCCCGCAGCTGCATACCGGCCAAAACGGTCACAGCCACGATCAGTAAACCGCCGGCAACATGCCGGCGAAATGAAAAGCGAAATGCGGTCATTCAGTTCCTCTCGTACAAACTCTACGTGCGCAGATGCAGCGGACAACAAACTTATAATGTGAGCTATTAGTAATGCAGTGTTGCATAAATGACCTGATGCGGCACGTCCCCTGGCCACATAACCAACTCTGTGTTATGCAGGCAGGGGACGAGCAGTTGGCGATATTATAATACGTAGATGAGCGACGAATCTGAGACTACTCGACCTTTGCCCGCATTTCCGGAGGCAGCGATTCCCGCAACAGCTCGACCTTTTTTTGCATCCGCCGCCAGGCGATTATCCCCCAGACCACCACGGTGAACATCATGACATGCTTCACCGCCAGTGCCGGGATCTGCAGTTTGTCGGCAGCGTTGGCCCATTCGAAGCTGGTGTAGAAGATGGTCCGCGGGATCCCGCCCAAGACGACCCACCAGAGGGCGAACTTGAACAGCTTCTTCATATGGCTGTTAGTCTTCAGGAAGAAGAGCGTCGCCTCAGGGGTATTCATAGTCGCCTGGATGCGCATAATGGCATGCAGGGCGAAGCCGCTTCCCACCAACAGGCCGGTGGCCATGTCGTGGAAATAGTTGTTCATCATGATTGCGACGCCAAGTCCCGGGCCGATCTGCATTGCTATTTATCCTTTGGTGGATCTACACTGAAATGCGTGTTGAAATGAGTGTACTGGTCTATTGAACGCTGGTCCCATTCAAAGCGCGCTTCTATCACCATTTTCCCGGTCTTGTCGATAAAACCGCATTTCTCACCTACTTTTACCGGTGCAAGACCGCTGACAAAGATGGAACCGGCATCAAACTGCGGTTTGATCACCATCTGGCCCTGCTTGTCCATATAGCCGACTTTCCCCTTGACCATCATCGGCGCGAGCCCTTCGGTGAAGAGGGTTGGTGAGGGGAATTCCTGGTTGATTATCGGTTTCCCGGTTTTGTCTATTAATTGCCAGGTATCTTTCTTTTTTACAGCGGCAACCCCATCGTTAAAATTGGTTGCTTCACTGTATTGTGCCGGGATTACCATTTTGCCGCTATGGTCGATAAAACCTACTAAGCCGAATTTGCCGTTGATCTTGATCATGGCGAGCCCATCGCGAAACATGGCTGCTTCATAAAATTGCGGTGGTATTACCATCTTGCCGGTTTTATCGATATAGCCATGCTGTCTGCCGACCTTGACAGAAGCCAGCCCTTCGGAAAACTGCGCGGCATCATCAAACTGGGGCTTTATGGCATATTTGCCTCTTTCATCGATAAAGCCCGCCTTGGCACTGCTCCCATTGGGAACAACCACTGCTGCCAGTCCATCCGTAAAGGCGAACGTGGACAGGTAATCCATGTCGGTAACCGCCTTACCGCTCTGGTTGATGTAGCCCCACTTGCCCCCCTTCTGGACCGATGCCCTGCCATTCAGGAAAATTGATGCCTTATCGAAGCTGGGAGGGATTATCATGTTCCCGTTGGCATCGATGAAACCGTCTTTGCCGTTGACATGAACCGCAGCAAGTCCCTCGGAAAAGATGGAAGCCGAGTCAAATTGAGGTGGAATGACCGTAGTCCCGCCACGGTCACAGTAACCGTATTTCCCATTGAACTTCACGAGAAGGCGCAATGAGTTATCCAGCACGACCGTTTTTTTCTTCCCGCTGGCAGGCGGTGCAGAGTGTCAGTAATGCAACTGTGAGAATCAGTAGACGTTTCATATTATTCTCCATTTTATGTAAGTCAGCTTCATACTGGAGGAAACCACACACCTCAGCCGTTACCGGAAATATCTTTGAACAGTTTGGTAAACTCATCTTCCGCAAGGCTTTTGTAGTATTCGGAGCGCCCAGCCACCACCAGACAGCGTGCGCCGTCCTGTTCCCGCACGGCGCCAACGATTTCTCTGCGGTAGAAGAGCAGCCGCCAGATGACACCAATTGTGGCAATGGCAAAACCGGCATACAGGATTGAGAGCCCGCGTTGCTTGACGACGTAAAAGCGCACCCAGAAAGGCATGTCACGCATTTCAAGGCGGTAGCCGGCAAACTCCAGAGCGCCGTTTTTCGGAACAAGCCCCTCAGCGATCTTTTTCCCTGCTTGTTCCACGGCAATGAAGAACACCGGATTGTTGAATTCCATTGAACGTGTGGCCCGCTTCCCACCCTCCAGGACATAATCAGGGTAAAAAGTTGCCGTGTAGGAAAACGGGCCGAGGACAAACCGGTCCGGCTTCCTTTGTAGAACATCGAGTTTTATGTAGGCACCGCCGGTTTCCTTGCCGGACGCATCCTTCAGGACAAAGAGCGGCGATACACCGAGATGTTTGAAGACAAACGATGTGTGCTCGGTCGAGTAGGGCCTGTTGATGTCGACATCGTGTTTCTGGCCCTGGCTGTCAACCAGCAGCACACTGATTCCTGTTGGCGTATTGTGGACAACCCGCGGCACAATGCTCTTCACTGTAAACGAGGCACTCGGCGGAGAACCGATTTCCGGCATTTTCGGCTGCGGCGATGCATTATAGCGGCTTAGTTCCCCTTGGAAAGATTCTCCCTGGGCAAGATCGAGATAGCCGACAAACTCGGTATATACGCTGACCACTCCACCAAGAAGGATCAAAAAGAAACTGAGGTGAAAGAGCATGAAGGCAACTGGCGCCATACGGTTCTTCACGCCATAAAAGCCGGATGCGTCACCCAGTATCGTGTAGCGGTTTTTCCGGAGCAATCCGATAATTTTCTCACTGTCCAGATCGCCCGGCAGGGGGTAGGAACTCCGGAACGGATACCCTCCCACAGTCACTGGATCAGCGATTTTCGCATCAGAGAGCGTTATTCGGCTTTTTATGATTGGCCAGCGTTGCCATAGAACAAGCGACAGATTGAGAAAGAACAGCAGCCATAAAGTTATAGTGATCGGAGAAGTATAGATAGTGGTCAGCCCAAGCGCATCAAGAAAAGCCACCAAGCCCGGCGCATTCTTTTGCCATTGGAGATAAATCGTCTTTAACAGTCTCTGCTGGGGTATCCATAGGCCGACCGCAAAGATCATGGCAAGGAGACAGATTAGCAGGATGGTAAAGCGAAGAGAACTGAGGTATTTGATTAATTTATTTAACATAAAGTATTTCAGGCGTCCTTTCTACCTTACCTGAAATACATGCAGACTGGTATTAACAACCAGGTTGACGCCAAAAAAGCAGATAATGACGGTGCTGAGAGCGGCAATTGCCAGCCAGGCCAACTTTTTTTCACGCCAGCCAAAGGTTACCCGCAGATGGATGGTAATGCCATAGGTAAGCCAGGAGATTAGGGACCAGGTTTCGACTGGGTCCCAGGCCCAGTAGCTTCCCCAAAGGTCTTTTGCCCAGATTGCCCCGGCCGAGATCATGATGGTATCGGTAATAAACCCGAACACCACGTAGCGGAAAATCAACTCGTCCAGACGCCCAAGAGAGGGAAACCGATCATAGGTAGGATTCGGTACTTCCTGAGCTTCACTCTTCTGTTTCAGCAGAAATAACACCCCAGCTGCCATAGCCAGAGAATAGGCGCCAAAGGAAAGCCAGGCAAAATAGACATGGATATAAAGCCATACCGTTTTAAGGCTGGCTGCCATTGGGGTGAGCGCAGGATTTTGCATGTAGCCGTAACCGAGCATTATAAGCACAAGAGGAACGGTTCCGACCGCTAACCCCTGCAATTGCTTGTTCTGCCAACCAACAAAAAGGGTACCGGCAATAATGAACCACCCCCCCATCAATGTATATTCATAATGACCCGACCAGGGAAGATGCCCTGTTGCGTTGAATCTGGCGACGATTGCAATCGTCTGGGCCAGGAAACCAAAGGCTACCAGCAATGTCAGCTTAGAAACCACCCTCGGGTTCTTGAAAACAAAGGAGTAAATGAAGCCTCCTCCAGCAAGTGCATAAGCAACCATCGCTACCAAATAAAAAACCATTTCCCAGAATGCCATTGTTCTACTCCTTAATCTGGTGGTTGAAAGCGGAGGCCTTCGACCTTCTTCCTTAGTCTTTGCTCTTGAGCACGTTCATCGTTTCCTTGCCTGATGACCAGATCGTGCATCCTTCAGCCGCCTCTTCCAGCCAGACCCGCTGCGGTCGGATCACAACCCTCAGCAAAAGGCCGACTAACGCAATGATACCGCCGACCACCAGTAAAACCTTATGCCTTCTATGTACGACATGAATCTCGGACCATTGTCCCATCTTTGCGCAGGAGATGATAAAATCTCCCTGTTCCACCTGCTTGTCAACCTGGAAAGCCATCTCAGTTACAACCTTCTTTTCATTCCGGCTAACAACCACTAACAGAGAGCTTTTTTCGGGTTGATAATAGACCCCTCCAGCCAGATTGTATCCCTGAAACAGACCGTAAAAACTGTACACACCTCGTTTCTGCACAAGAGGATTGAGCGTAACGATCGAATCAAACAGGGGCTGCTGCGTGTCGCTCCGTTTAATTACTATCTGGGGCTCGAACACAAGTTTTGCCATGTAGATATCATAGTCACCAAAAGTGACCGGATCTCTGGGCTTGAGCAGATATTTGAGGGCTTTCCCATCCTCAGAATGAAAGGAGACTTCCGTCGCCCCCAAGGGATAGGTACTGTCCGGAAAGAACTGGTTGGTGATCTGCATTCTTGGCAGAGATCGTGGAGTAGCGGCCAAAGGCCCTTTGGCTATACTGCGGTATGACAGGATATTGTTCAGGTCTGTTGTTGGACCCATACCGTCCAGAAGCACTCCGGAAAATTTCCTCAGGTTATCCAGGCTGCCGACAGAAAGGAGAATGAGCAGACCACAATACAAAACCGTGGTACCCAGGTAGCCAAGATCCTGCTTCTCCCCGTAGTTGCCCACAGATCCGAAGAGATAACCGGAGCTGCGCAGAGATGCTCGCACTTCCGCAACCGGCAATGGGAGTGTAATACTCTGGCGCGGCCTGCAACAAGCGGCTCCGTATCTCAAAGGCTTTCTCATGACGGCAAGATAACGAAGCAGTCGGCAGGCAATAAAAATGGCAAAACAGACATTGTTAACAAGAAGCGGTGTGGTGGACGCTATCAAGGGGATACGAAAGTGCAGCGCAACGCTCAGAATAACCAGCAACGGGATGACAAGAAAGATCAGTAGAGGCCAGGGGGAAACCAGGACCAGTCGGTAAAGTTTTGATTCATCATTCATAAAGCGATTAGTTTCCTTCTAAAAACTGAAGTCGCTGCTATCGGCAATCCGACACACGCATATAACAGATTATAGGATAAATAGTAAGCGGAAAGCTCTGTCTCTAAGCCGGTCAAACCAGCACATGGGCTACTTCTTCAACTCATCATGCTGATTTAATCCGGCCAGCTCCATTTTACCACTCTGAGAGCGGGCAAACGTCAGGCGATAATCAGTTTTGTAGAGATCGTTCTCAACCCGGTATTGTAAGACATAGCCATTGCCGGGGAGTGTTCCGACGCTGATTTGCTGCGGATTTTTGAGCACACCCACTCTCTTCCGGGTATCTTGAAATTTTGCGACAAATTGATCCTCACTGCCGATTTGTTTGAACCCCGCAGCAGCGTCCCTGTAGAGGGCAGGGAAATCACCTGATTCCAGTAAGGCAAGCACGCGAACAGCTGCTGCTTGGGCATCGGCCTTATCCTGATTCGAAGCAATCCCTGGTTTAACCTGAACAGTGGCGGGTGCAGTTTGCGCGGCTTTTTCCTGTGGAGAGCCCGTGCTCGTGGCAGGTGCTTCCTGTTTGGACTTGCAACCGTTTAACGAGAGCATGACAAACAGCAAGACAGCAGTTTTGCTACAGAATATGTTCTTCATTTCTAACTCCATAAATCAGGGTGATATAACACTCATACCGGGTCGCTATGTCTCAACAGAGCACAAACAAGCCTGTTGAGGCGCTCCGAATAATAACAACAAGGTTTTGCTGCCGTCAACGGTAATAATCGCTGAAATAGTGAAGGGTAATGCTGGATTTCCTCAAAAAAAGACCGGCACCTGGGTGCCGGCCTTCAAAGCATGTTCAGCACTGTGGAGAGGGTGATACCCTCTCCACATTACGACTAGGATTAGTAAGTTACAGGACGTACAATAGCTTTGACAGGGCCGTGATCGCCCTTGCCTCGTGCGGCGTCGTGGTCTTCGCAGGCGCCCCAGGTATCGAGCAGTTCTGTTGCTGCTCCACCTGCGCCGGTAACGGAAGGACCGCGCAGAGCAGATGTAGCTGCAGTTGCCCCACCAAGGGTGTAGCAGCCAGCTCCGGCAGAAGCAGTAGGTGCAACGCTGTGGTTAGCAGCATTGAATACGGTACCGGTAGTCTGGTTCCAGGCCTTCTGCTCCCAGTTGGTGTCGTTTGATACACCGCCGGTGACGTAAGTGTAGGCAGGACCGGTTGCAGTGTTGACCGGTACTACGGAGCCACCGGTAATGCCACCCAGAGTACCAGGGACGTGCATGGCGTTACCAAGACCGGGCAGGAAGCGCTGAATCTTGACAGTGTTGCCCATACCGTCGACGTAAGCGCCGCCTTTTACAGAAGCATCAGCAGTCTGAGTTGTCGTGTTCTGGTTATTGGCGGAACCGTGGATACCGCCGAACGCGTTGCCAATACCGGAGTTGTGGCAGTTGGCGCACTGGATGCCGAAGATGTTGCCGAAGTCAGGATTCTGCTCGCCGGCGTAAGTAGCTGGTGAGGAGTATTTGCTGATCGGGCCCAAGAAGCGGCTGACGAACTGGGTGCCGTCAGTTGCCGTGCCTGTTGTGTAGCCGTTGAACGGTATGGTGTTACCGATGCCGTTGCAGCGACCTGCCGAATCATATTCGCCTGCATGTGGCTGGCCGATGGAGCCAGGAGTGTTGCTGCCGAGACCGGTACCGATATAGATGCTGCCGTACTTGTTGTAGGAGTGGCAGTTGTAGCAGACCAGGAAGGCACCGTTCGGGTTGGTGTAGGTAACGACATTGTTACTGTCGGTGGTGAATGCGTTCTGGGTATGGCGCTGGTCGGTACCGATGCTGTTACGCAGCAGGTACTCGTTGTTGGAGCCGTGGGCACCGATTGCTACAGTGTTCAGCTGACCGGCAGCGTTGGTAGCAACGCCTGCTTTCCACTGACCGACGGTGTGGCAGTCGCCGCAATGGAGGGTCGAGTCGTCGCCCAGTGTTGCAGCGCCGGTACGCGGGGCTGCTTCGCCGCCTGCGTTCTCAAGCGGGGTGTAGAGCTGGTTGAAGTTGCCGGCGTCGAAGATAGTGGAACGCGTACCCTGCAGAAGTGCCGACGAGTTCTGGGCAAAGGTAGCAGGAGATGCGATCTGGCGTGAGCCGGCTGCCCGGGTACGGCCGGTGTAGCGCGGGCCTTTTACAGCATGGTGCGAGTTGTTGGATGTGTTGAACTGGCTGCTGGCATCAACAACGGCCGGACGCTGCATCTTGTCGTAACGGTTGGAGATGGTATCGCCGAACGGGTTGCTTGCAGAGGCGGTTTTGCCGGCTGCAGGGATCATAATAGCACGGATTGCAGCACTCTGTGGAGAAGTTGCACCGTTGGCATCATGGCAGCTCATGCAGTAGTTGTCCATGGTGGTATGGTTCGGAGCGTCCGGGTTCCACTCCATGTCGGCATCGGTATCGGCGTTACGCAGGTGGGTATTGCCGTTAGCCATGTGATAGGCGGGGTTAACAACAATTGCCCCACCTTCTGCCATACCTTCGAGGTGGCAGGCGGCGCAGTGGGCATCCTGCAGATTGACACCCGTTACATGGTGTGACCACTTGGAGAATTCGCCGACAACGGCACGTACGCCGTTATTATCGGCTGTGCCAGCTCCATGACGCGGGCCTGTAATCACTGCGGCATGGCATTCAATGCACTTTTTACCTGTTGCCTTGGCACCGTGAACATCGCCGCGCGGATTGGCCACGGGATCGGTGTGGCATCTGGCGCATTGAGACGCAAAGCCCTGGGTTTTGGCCAGCGTGAAGAGATCGGTAAGGTCGTTGCCACCGGTATATTTAGGGATGTGACAGGAGATACACCTGTCAGCGGCCAACGGGTCAGGAAACGGGATCGGACCGGCACCGTTGTGATTGGCTCCGCCGCCATGGCACCCCTGGCATCCAGCGTGTTCACTATTGTGTGCCGAGGGAATAAATTGTTCAACAATATTGGCACCTGTTTTCGGATCAAGGGTGGCTACGTGGCAAACCCGGCAAGTGCCTTCCCCAACTTTCGCCACACCCCCGGTATCGCTCCCTCTGTTGTCCGAACCGCAACCGCTTAAGGCCGCCGCTGACAGCATTAATGCAAGCATTGCTGAATACGTGAAGATTTTTCTACTCATTCTGATTCCTCCTTGCGTTATAGTTTGATTCTATCAATAGGTTCCCGGCAGATGACACTTGCGGCACATCTTGCCGTCGGTCCGTTCCCTGAAATTGCCGGCTTTCCAACTCTTCGGGTGCGGCCTGACCCCCCCACCGGTTGCGTGGCACTTGACACAAACATCACCTTCCGGGTGGCAGGATGCACACGACTGCAGATTGCGCCGTGCCTCGGACGCATGCTCGCTTGTGAAAATATAGGCCGATTGGCGCTGAGGTCCACCCGGCACCACGCCGCCGCCGCTCATCAGATGCGACTTGATCCTCATCCCCCCTACGGGGAATCGGGAGTGGCACTCGTTGCAGTACTTCTGGTCATGACAGCGCTTGCACGACTGCGGGTTGTCCAAGGCCTTGATCGGATGGAGGCTCATGAAATCGCTGCGATGGCTCTTGGGTATGTAATTCAGCCGTGCTGCATCTTTTTCGAGACTCGCATCTATTCCGCCGCCGGAGTGGCAGTCAAGACAGAACGACTGCTTGTGGCACTGCTCGCAGTTATGGCCTGCGCGGCTTGCCATGGTCCGGTGTTCACGAACCCAGTCCAGTCCATGGTTGGGGGCCACCCCTTCGCCCTTGTGGCAGTCGTTGCATTCAGTGATCTTCATTTCAGCATATTCGCTGTGTGACTGCTTTTTTTGCGCCACTGCCTGCTGTACGTACAAGACAGACAGAACGCCGATGAAAACAAGAAAACAAAACTTCCTCACAGGTGCACCCCCTTTCTAGAAGTCGTAGTCGAACGCCAGACGACCGCTGACATTTTCCTTAAAATGGACGTTGACATCATTCTGGATTCGACCCGAAACCGCCATATTTTTGGTAATCTTATATTTGCCGCCCAGCCAGTAACGCCGGGCGATCTCATCATTGGTCAGACTGTCACGCTGGTAAACATCATAATTGATGCCGCCGGAAAGTTCGGCGTCCTTATTCAATTCATACGATACGTCAGCTATGACGCCATCGGCATCGCCGTAATAACCCTTGCGTTTGTCATATTCGGCACCCAGTTTCAGGTGCTCAATCGGCCGGACTGCGATCCCTACGTGATAAACATCCGCTGCCGCACCTTCATCATACAGCTGGCGGTTGTAGCCGACATTCGCGGAAACCATCTCATTGAAGTTATAATCAACCCGGAATATCCCTTCCTGATAACGGTCTACAGCAAACACGGAGTAGATGGATGTGTAGTCAAAGGTTGGATAGCTCTGGAACCATTCTGCGGTGAATATCAGGTTGGTCATCGGGAAGTATTTTACACCTGCCTGAACCTCGTTGAATGACTCGGTCGCCAGGTCGAAGCGGGTATTACCGTAAAGCCTTATGCTGTTGAACAGGTACTGCTTGAAAGCTGCGCCGAGATGATCACGGGCGATGTCACCCTGATCCCATTTACGAAACCACGAGAGCTCTAGGTCGGTCTTCTGGAAACCGACCAGGTTGGCTGCAAGTCCCAATGCGGTATTGCCGCTGTTCCCGAGTTCGCCGGTTTCTCCGAAGATTACGTCTCTTCCGCCCATTACGGTAAAAGCCACCGGGCCTACATTCTTGAGAGTAACCTGGGCGCCGTCGATGATGGCAGACCCTGCTGCCATGTTTACAAACTGACGGCCCAACCTGAAGTCGATCTTGTCGAAGAGATCACGGTAGTCGCCGTAAAGGTAATACAGCCTTCCGCCCCCCCCTTCTCCGGCATTCAGATCCTGGTTTAACCTGCCGTAACCATAGATGTTGAATTTGCCTTCCTTGTCGATACTGGTAATTCCCAACCGCAGATACTCCGCAAGTAGAACCTGCCTGCGCTCGAGCAGTTCATTGTTGAAAAACATGAACTGGGTAGAACTTCTGCCGTGAATTTCAGCGCTGTAGCAGGCAGTTACAGAAACGGCGCCGAGAATCAACGTCAGCAAGAGTTTCCTGATAATCCCCATCAGTCGACCTCCTTTCTATTGAATTCATCATCTGCGACCATACTACCCCGCTGGAACCACCTCCTGTTCTGTATGGTCTGATTGCGATTTAGTTCTTATCGGCAGCCAGCTGGCTTTCTACAGGGCAGCGCGAAAAAAAGTTGTATGAATTAGTAATATTTTATTCCACAGGTTGATATACCATTAGGACCCTACAATTTCAACCAACCGCTAAAATTAATTCATTATTACTTTTTTGAAATTTTTTAATTGTAGACAACACCCGGAAATCACCGAGGTTTCGTGAGGAATGCTGCAATGCGGGCTATAAACGTATCAGGTCTTCATGTTCCTCTTCATGCGGATTAATATGGATCATCACATCGCCGACATTGGGGAACCGCTCGAAGATGAGCCTTTTGACCTCGGTGGCAATGTCGTGCGACTCTTTGACGGTCATCTCGGGGTCCATTTCGAGCTTGAGGTCAACGATGAGATACTGGCCGGAGCGACGACCCCGTATTTCGTGGACATGTTCGACTCCGGGAACCGACTCGGCGATTGCCGTTACCCCTGAAATCAGTTCCTCGGGCGGCTGGCCGTCCATCAGGTCATGCGCTGCGCTTCGGAACGTCTCCCAGCCGATATGAAAGATGAATAATGCTGTCAGACCGGCAGCGAGCGGGTCCAGCAAGACAATGCCGAAATATGCGCCGCCGACACCGATCAGGGTAGCGACCGATGTGAGGGCGTCTTTGCGGTGGTCTTTGGCAATTGCCTCGACTGCCGGGCTTTCAAGACGCTTCGACACGGTTCGGGAATACCTGAACAGGGTCTCTTTAATCACGATAGTCGCAAAGGCGGCAATGACCGCCATCAGCTGCGGTTCGGCATACTCCCGGTTGATGATGGTCGTTACGGCATTGTAAAGGATGCCGCCACCGGTGGCAAAGATCACCAGCGCGACCAGGACGGCAGAAATGCTCTCGGCCTTGCCGTGACCATAGGGGTGCTTGTCGTCGAACGGCTTGCGGCCGATCTTGAGTGCGATTATGGTTGAGAGGATGGCGATGAAGTCGCAGCCGCTCTCGACCCCGTCGGCAAATACCGCTTCCGAGTTGCCGAAATGCCCGGCCAGAAGTTTCATCACCATAAGGAAGGCGTTTATCCAGAAGCCGACCTTTATTACCCGGTCGGCCCGGGCAAAACGTTCGTCTCTATCCATTACCCGCTCTCCCTGAAATCCTTAAGCCGAAGCTGCAGACAGGTCCTGCCGTTCCAGACATTCACCTGCAGCTGGGCAGCAATGTCCAGACGTTCCGGCACGCTTCGGCCGGCCATGCCGAAACCAACCGCATCAATGCGCTGCCCGGCTACTTCGAGAACCAGCTTGAGGTGCGAGCCTTTTAAAACCTTTGTCGCAGATACCCGCAAGTCCCGGAGCAGAAAAAGCGGCTCAGGATTCCCCATCCCGAAAGGATATAGCGCCGCAAGGCTCTGCGCCAGGTCGAGCGTCAAATCCTCCGGAGCAAGCACGGCGTCAATCAGAAGCTCCGGGACCAGGTCATCCTCGGATAGCTCGCCTGCCGCCACCTGATCGAATCTTTCAACGAATGACGACAGGGTCGACTCGTCTATGGATAACCCGGCAGCCTGACGGTGACCTCCAAATTTTACCAGATGATCGGCAGATGCGTGCAGCGCCCGGTAAAGATGGAAACCGGGGATGCTGCGCCCCGAACCACGGCCGACACCCTCCTGCAATGCAATCAGGATGGTGGGGCGATGATAGAGATCGACGATGCGTGACGCAACAATGCCGATGACCCCGGGATGCCACTCTTCCGAGGCAAGCACGATACTGCTCCGTGATGACATCCCGGAAGAGTCGCCGATCATTGCAACGGCGCTCCTAAGGATCTCCTTCTCTATTGCCTGGCGCTCTGAATTGCCGGCATCCAGTTCCGCAGCTATCCGCCGGGCAGCGTGGATATCGTCGGAGAGCAGGAGCTCGACGCCGAGAGCGGCATCTTCCAGCCGTCCCGCGGCATTCAGGCGCGGCGCAAGCCGAAACCCTACCGAACTGCAGCTGACCTCTCCCGCTACGGCTGAAACCTCTTTGAGCGCAATGATTCCGGCGCGTGTCGAAGTTTCAATGGCCTTAAGTCCAAACCTGGCCAGAGTCCGGTTCTCGTCCTGGAGCGAAACAACGTCGGCGATGGTGCCGAGAGCGACGAGATCGAAGTATTCACGCAGATCCGGTTCCGGGGAGTCCTTGAATGCGCCATCTTCACGAAGCCGCCGGCGCAGCGCCATCAGCAGGTTGAAGGCGACACCTACTCCGGCAATCCCTTTGAAAGGGAAGCTGCAGTCAGGCCGTTGCGGGTTTATTACCGCATAGGCTTCCGGCAGGGCATCACCGGGAGTGTGGTGATCGGTAATTATCAGGTCAATCCCGAGTGTCGCAGCCAGCCGCGCCTCATCCACGGCGGTCGTCCCGCAATCAACGGAAACCACGACTTTTGCCCCATGGGAAGCGACAAAGGAAATGCCGTCGCAGGAAAGACCGTAGCCCTCCTCGAGTCTGCGAGGGATATGATAGAAGCATGAGATGCCGGCTGCGCGGAAAAACGAGATCAGAAGAGCGACCGAGGTTATGCCGTCGACATCGTAGTCACCGTAGACGCAGACCGGATCGCCGTTGCTGCGGGCAGCGACAAGCCTCTCTACGGCCCGGTCCATGCCGGCCAGCAACATCGGCTCATGCAGTGCTGACAAAGACGGGGAAAGATATGCCGTTGCCGACTCGGAACTTGTGATTCCCCGATTGACCAGTACCCTGGCAATGTACGGAGAAAGGGATTTCTCCCGGACCAGAAGCCCGATTGCGTCTTCATCGGCTGTCCTTATTGTCCATCGTTTCTTCGTAACCGGCTGCACAATAACCTCGAAAAAGAAACCCCGCTCAAGCGGGGTTTCTCTACTAGTCAATATTCAACGGAACAACGAAAAGCTGGAGTCAATGCATACAAAAACCGGACATGGGCCGCGGTCAACACATCGCAAGACCAATGCCTTGTAGATAATACAGCATTGCGAGCTATTGAAACGCTATCATTTCATCCCTTGCGACATCCCCTGCGGATTTGACTTGAGCTGTTCCATCATCCCTTTGACCTGCTGTGCCGTGGGGCTGGTGGAATCAATGGACAGGAACTTGTTCCATGCGGCAAGCGCCTTATCGGCCTGCTTCAGATCCGTGGCGTAGACAACACCGATATTCAACAGGCTCTGAGAATGCCGTGGATCGATCTGGTTCGCCTTTTCGAAGTTGGCGAGTGCCTTGTCATACCATCCCATCTTCCGGTACATGATCCCCTGGTCGGTCAGGATGTTGGGGTCTTTGGGATCGAGTTCCAGGGCCTTACCATAGGCAGTGATCGCCTTCTGGGCCTGGTCGGTGTCGAAATAATCGTTGCCGAGCTGAACCCATGCCTGGCGATTGGTCGGTTCTTTGGCGACCAGTTTTTCCGCCTCGGCTATCCGGGCCTGATAATCCGTGGGGCTTCCCGAACCCATCGGAATCGAGGACTGGGTCTGTTGGGCCTTTTCCGACTTGTTTGTGAAAATCATGTACCCGATGAGAAGTCCGGCGATAAGTGCAACTGCTGCTACAAGAATCTGTTCCTTGTTCAAAGTTATATCCTCCCTTTTATGCTTTGGCTTCGACCTTGTTCAGCGCCTTACCTTCCCACAGGGCAACGATCGGGCTGGCAACGAAAATGGATGAATAGGTTGCTACGACAATACCCACAACGAGCGCAAAGGCAAAATCGTGGATCACTTCGCCTCCGAACAGCAACAGCGAGATCGCAGCAAGAAACGTGGTGATCGAGGTAACAATCGTCCGTGACAGAACTTCATTGATACTCTTGTTGAAAACCGAGATTATCGGCTCCTTGAGGTTCTTGTGCATGTTTTCGCGGATCCGGTCAAAGACGACTACGGTGTCGGTCAGGGAATAGCCGGCGATGGTCAGGGCCGCAGTTATGAAGAGCAGGTTGAACTCCTTGCCGAAGATGAAAAAGACCGCGAACATGGCAAATACGTCATGCATGGTCGCAATGGTGGCGCCGACCCCGAACTTGAAATCGAACCGCCAGGCAATGTAGATGATGATTCCGAGCAACGAGATGGCAATGGCTATCAGCGTGTCGTTGCGGAGTTTGTCGCCAATGGACGGGCCGATCTCGGTGGAGCTTTCCACTGTGAACGGGTTGGCGGGAAACTCCTTCCGGAAGACATCCTGGATGGTGTCGGCAGCTTTGCCGGCCTCCAGCGTGGTCCTTCCTACCTTGACCAAAAGCTTGTTACCTTCCTTGATATCCTGGAGATTGGCCTCTTTCAGGTTGTGCTTGGCAAGCGCAGCCCTTGCCTGGTCCATGTGGACCGGCTGGGCGAACTTGAGCTGCACCGATGTCCCGCCGGAGAAATCGATCCCCATGTTTGCCGCGCCCCGCCAGATCTGAACCATGGCAATGATCCCGATTATGGTCATTATCCCGGAAACGATGAAAGAGATCTTCCTCATCGCAATGAAATCTATGTTTGTCTTCTTGATAAGTTCCATGTCTTTCCTCCCCCTTAAATACTCAGCTTCTTGACCCTGAGGCGGCTCAGGCAGAAGTCGAAGACCACCTTGGTAACCACCAGGGAGGTAAACAGGTTGATAATAATACCGAGGGACAGGGAAACGGCAAATCCCTTGACCGGGCCGGTACCGAACTGGAAGAGCACCGCAGCGGTAATAAGCGTGGTGACATGGGAGTCCATAATGGTCAGGAACGCCTTGTCATATCCGGAGTCTATCCCTGCGCCAGGGGTTTTGCCGAGGCGCAACTCCTCCCGTATCCTCTCGAAGATCAGGACGTTCGAGTCTACCGACATCCCGACCAGAAGCACGATAGCGGCAATGCCCGGGAGGGTGAGGGTCGCACCCAGAGCTGCCAGCGCCCCCATGAGGAATATGATGTTAAGCACCATCCCAAGGTTGGCGACAAGCCCCGAAGCCTTGTAGTAAACGGTCATGAACACAATTACCAGCAGCACGCCGATGAGACCGGCAATCAACCCCTTGTTGATGGAATCCTGGCCGAGGGAAGGACCGACAGTCACGTTCTGAATGATCTTTACCGGCGCCGGCAAAGAACCGGCACGCAGGACAATAGCGAGGTCGGCTGCTTCCTTCTCAGTGAACGAGCCTGATATCTGGGCGCTGCCGCCCGATATCCGTTCGCGGATTACCGGAGCCGAGTAAATATTGCTGTCCAGCACAATGGCAAATCTTTTCCCGACGTTGGCTGCGGTCACCTGGTCGAACAGGCGGGCTCCGGTGGAATTGAACTCGATCGCCACATAAGGCTGATTGAACTGCGAATCGATCCGGACCTGGGCATCGGTCAGCAGGTCACCGGTAATCATCGCTTTTCTTTTCACTACCAGCGGTATTTCGGAGACCGCGCCAGTGGTCTGGTCGACCTTTTTCTCCAGCAGCAGCTCATCATCTTCAGGAAGGGTTCCAGGGGTGGCGATGGCAGCATTGATGTTCTCATCCACCAGCTTGAACTCAAGACGTGCGGTCTTGCCGATCAGCTCGATAGCCCGTTTCGGGTCTTTGATACCCGGGAGCTGCACAACGATATGGTTGATGCCCTCACGCTGAATCGTCGGCTCAGAGACGCCAAACTGGTCGATCCGGTTCCGAATGGTCTCGAGAGCCTGGGATACTGCCTTGTCCTTGCGGTCCTGGGCCACCTTGTCGTTCATCCGGATCTGAAGATTGACAAATCCCCCCTCGTCTACAGGAGAGAGAAGCTCCATTTCCGGATACTTCTTCTTGATCTGCGCCTGGACGCTGTCCGCGGTCCCTTTATCATAAAGGGTGAGCTGGACCTTGTCAGGAGCCACCCGGCCGATACGCTTATACCGGAGGTTCTGGGCAGTAAGGGTATCTTCCAGATCAGTGGCGATCAGGTCAAGCGCACCTTCCACCGCCTTGACCGTATCCACCTCCAACACAAGGTGGGTCCCGCCCTGGAGATCCAGGCCCAGGTGGATCTTGTCGTTAGGCAGAATCCCTTTCCACCAGGACGGCAGTTTACTGACAAGGGTCGGAGTAATATAGACAAACGACAGCAGCAAAAATAGCAGAGTTAAAATAACGCGTGAGCCAAAACCTTTAGTCATACCGGTAATGCTCCTTTCGGATGAGTGCGAATCAGTCTTTTTTTACAACAGAAGCAATGTGCCCTTTGTTGAACTTGACGTTCACTCCGGAGGCAATTTCAAGGGTTATGACAGTTTCGTCCATTGCCGTCACTTTGCCGTGCATGCCGCCGGCAGTAACCACCTGGTCACCCTTCTTGAGGTTGTCGAGCAATGCCCGATGTTCTTTTGCCTTCTTCTGCTGGGGACGGATGAGCAGAAAATAGAAAATGGCAAACATCAGCACCAGCGGAACCAGATTCATAAGGGCGCTCTGCGGGCCGCCGGCAGGAGCGCCGCCTGGCGGTGTCCCCATTGCAAATGCTAATCCTAACATCGATATTACCTCCAATATATCTGGGATTATGGATTGAGGCCGGTTACCGGCAAACGGCAATTTTAAAGCCGCCTGACGGCAATTACTCCCCTTCTCCTGAATTCAGTCGTTTTGCGTAAAACTCCCGGCGGAAATCCGTAAACCTTCCTTCTCCGATGGCTCTTCTGGCCTGCGCCATCAAGTTCAGGTAAAAATGCAGATTATGCCAGGTATTGAGCCTGGATGACAGGATCTCACCCGCCCGGTAAAGATGGCGCAGATATGCCCGGCTGAAATTCCGGCAGACATAACAATCGCACTCCGGATCAACAGGTCCGGAGTCTTCCGCATAAACCGCACCCTTTATGTTGACTCGGCCAAAACTGGTAAAAAGCATGCCATTTCTGGCATTCCTGGTGGGCATAACGCAGTCGAACATGTCGTAACCGGCGTTGATCCCTTCCACCAGGTCTTCCGGGGTGCCGATCCCCATGACGTAACGGGGGGCGTCGGCAGGAAGGTACGGAGCAGTGAATCTCATCACGTCCAGCATCCGTTCCTTTTCCTCGCCAACTGATACCCCGCCCAAGGCATAACCGTCGAACGAGATCTCCCGGAGTTCATAGGCGCTCCGCGCGCGCAGATCCTCGAAAATCCCCCCCTGGACGATCCCGAAAAGTGCCAGGTCGTCCCTCTTCCTGGCATCACGGCACCGCCGCGCCCATCTGGTAGTCATCTCCAGGGAACGGCTGACATAGTTCCTGTCAGCGGGCGATGGCGGACATTCGTCGAAACACATCATGATGTCGCTGCCAAGGGCCTCCTGAACCTCTATCGACCGCTCGGGCGTCAACATGTGGTATGAACCGTCCAGATGCGACTGGAAGCGCACTCCCTCCTCGGTAATCTTGCGGAGCTCTCCGAGGCTGAACACCTGGAAACCGCCGCTGTCGGTAAGAATCGGTCCGTTCCATCCCATGAAGCTGTGCAGACCACCCATCCTGGAGATCAATTCATGTCCGGGCCTCAGATACAGGTGGTAGGTATTCCCGAGGATGATCTGCGCCCCTACCTGCAAAAGCTCGTCAGGGGTCATCGCCTTGACGGTCGCCTGGGTGCCTACCGGCATGAAGATCGGGGTATCGATGGTCCCGTGAGAGGTTTTCAAAGAGCCTAGACGCGCCGGGCCGTCCTGCTTGATAAGCTTGAAAGATATGGCTGCCAAGAAAACCTTCGTACTCTGAATTCAGTAAATGAACATGGCATCACCATAGCTGTAAAACCGGTACCCGCGTTTTACCGCTTCGGCGTATGCCTGAAAAAGCCTCTCCTTACCTGCAAATGCCGAGACCAGCATCAACAGGGTCGATTTGGGGAGGTGAAAATTTGTTATAAGCGCGTCCACCACTCTGAACCGGTAACCGGGAGTAATGAAGATATCGGCATCCCGCTCCCCTGCCATCACCGTGCCGTCGTCGCATGCTGCGTGTTCCAGTGCTCTGGCGGTTGTTGTGCCGAGGGCGATCACTCTCCCTCCGTTACGCCGGGTGGCAAAGATTTTTTCCGCGGTGGCCTGTGGAATAATATAGCGCTCCCGGTGCATACGGTGCTGGCTCAGGTCATCGCACCGTACCGGCAGGAACGTCCCCAAACCCACATGAAGTGTCAAGGGTGCAATGGCGACACCACCTCGCCCCACCTCTGCCAGGAGTTCTTCGGTAAAGTGCAAACCTGCTGTCGGGGCTGCTACTGCCCCACTGGCAGCGGCAAAGACCGTCTGATATCGATCGCGGTCCTTTTGATCCGCCTGGCGCCTTATGTACGGAGGAAGCGGCACCATGCCGTGGCAATCAAGCCATTCCCGGAATAAATCGGGCCGGTCAAAATCAATCTGCCAGCACTCGTCATTTACCCTTCCGGCTACAGACGCCGTCATCCCTCCGCTAAAGAATATCCGCACGCCGGGCCGGGGAGGTTTCGAACATCTTAGCATCGCCTCCCAGATTTCGCCGGGAAACTCCAGGCGGCGGACTAAAAACACTTCGACCTTGCCGCCGCTCTCTTTGCACCCGAACAACCTTGCCGGGATAACCCGGGTATCGTTGAGGACCAGCAGGTCTCCCTGCCGGAACAAACGCGTGATCAAGCCGAAGGATGTGTCCCCGACCTCGCCGCTGACGCGGTTCAAGGTCATGAGCCTGGAGGCGTCGCGCTTTTCGGTAGCTTCCTGGGCAATCAGCTCCGTAGGGAGTTCGTAGTCAAAATCAGCAAGCTGCATCGATCAATCAACGGCCAACGCCGTAAGCCTTGTGCCGGGGTAGTAGTAAGAAAGGATCTCCCGGTAATCGAAACCATCGGCAGCACGCTGCTTTGCCCCCCACTGGCACAAGCCGACGCCATGGCCATTGCCGGAACCGGAAAACAGAACGTCACCATCGTCGATACGCAGCTCGAAGTTCGTGCTCTTTATGATGCTGTAACCGAGCGCCTTGCGCAGGGCAACCCCTGAAACCGTCACCTTGCCGCGGGTGCCAAAGAGAGACAGTTCCGAAACCCTGCCACTTTTGTTACGAGAGCCGGGACGAATGTCCCGTAGCCCCGAGATATTGATCCCGGCCGCCTTCAGTTGTGTTTCCACCTTTCGCAGGGGAATTCTTTGTTCCCAACGGTAGGAGTTAACGTTCTGGCAGTATCGGCAAGCGACTCCCGGCAGGTAAGGAAGTTTATACCCCCAGACATTCTCAGATGCCTCGGTATGACCGCCACAGTTGGAATGATAAAACGCCTGTATGGTCGAGCCTCCGAAAGTAAGGACTTCTCCGGCAGTCTCCTTTACCCCTCTTGCAGCGCGGCTGTCTTCTATGTCACACCCTTCATAGACCTGGTCCATTACGGTCGATTCAAGATGATACGGCGCGTTTTTACGGGCATCTCGCTGAAAAATCGCATACGACCTTGCTATTACAGCCTGGGCCTTTATTGCTTCCATCGGCCACTGCGATGATATCTCGCAGTTTATCAGCCCGACCAGATAATCCTCCAGAGGGAGCTCGTTTATTACCTGGAGCCCTTTATCTGCGGCACTGATTTCTATGACACCGCGGTACCCTTTACCGTTTACGTTCACAAACACCGGCGCCGAAACCTTGAGGCCTCGCAGCACCGTCTCGTTTACAGAGATCCCGCCCCTGGTTTTTGCAATTTCGAGCGGGAACGAAAGCCGCAACGGCTCCCCTTTTTCATCGGTTGCCAGGATGCCGTTGCCGTCGAGTCTGACGCTTTCGACACCTCTGAAAAGTGCGACTCGTATCATTTCCTGACGAAAACCGCTGTTCCCCGCCGTCATTGACGGCAGCAGGATAACCAGGAATAAAATTGAGATTGTCAGGCGCAAATTCTTAACCTTTGCAAAAACTTAATGATGAAATCATACATCATCGATCAAAGTCAATTGTTTTTGTCCTTAATGAGAAGTCTTCTTGCAAGTTGGCCGACGTTTTGCTTTAATGAGAAAAATGACTCATGCCTGTTCATGGCGGCGGCAATGATATTTGGAGCAGCTTCTCTTGTCAAGGGTATCGGTTATTCGCAACGAATCCGCCATAAACATCGGCTTCCGGAAATCAAACTGCTTCTTGAAGGTTGCCGATCCCGGCAGCCCCTCTGCTAAAAAACACTCATAATACTGGCTTGTTAGCAAACATTAACCGCCAAATGACTTTTGACCGCTCTGCCAAAGCGAGAAACTTTTCAGGATACCGGTTGCAATGACTTCCCTTAAAACAAAAATATTCGGGATAATTACCATCATAGTGGTAACAATCGTCTCTGTTTCATCACTGGTGACCCTGAAACAGCAGAACGCCACTATCACCGGGATTGCGCAGCGCAACACCGCCATGCTCACCGAAACCATAAAGGGATCGATTACCGATGCCATGCTCTCCGGGCATTCAGGGGATATCCGCAAAATATTTTCCCAGATTTCGAATCAGAAACTGATAAAGACCCTCAGAATCATCGATGAATCCGGCAAGGTCCTGAACTCCGCCAATCCTGAAGAAATAGGCAAAACCGCTTTCAGCAGATCGCTGCTGGCCTATAAAAAAGGAATCACCGCTGCGGGAACATACCTCGGCGATAATGAGTTCGTCAGTATTTCGCCGATTCTGAATTCCCCGGCCTGCCTAGAGTGCCATGATCGCTCGGTAAAAGTGCTGGGGCTGCTCGAAATTGAAACGCCGACCGATTATCTCAAAGGTTTCCTGTCAACCACGAAGCGAGAAACCATCTTTACCGCTGCAATCATCATTCTGCTGCAACTTGTTTCCATCTTCTTCTTTTTGGTCATCTACCTCGATACCCCGCTTAAATCGCTTCTCTTTTCCATGCAACAGATTGAAGAAGGGAAATTTGTCACTTCTCCTATCTGCACCAGCAGCAGGGAGATGCATACCTTGTCACGTCAGTTCAATCGCATGGTAAAGCGTCTGCAGATACTGATGGATTCTGCGGTGAAAAATGAAGGCGAGCTGGTCAGGACACAGGAAAAGCTGGCTCATCACATGGAAATTCACCTTATGAACGAGCAGCTTGAAGAACAGCTCAGGGAGATCGAATCGCTCAACATCTCGCTTAAAGAGCGGATCGAAGAGATCGAAGAAGCAAATTACAAGATTGCCGACCTTGCCGGTGAACTGGAAGACAAGAACACAACCCTGGAACAAGCGGTAGCCCGGCTCTCGACCCTTCAGAAGGTCGGGTTGGGGATCAGCTCCACAATGGAGACGGCACCGCTCTTCGATCTTATTGTCAAGTCCACCATGGAGACCCTTCAGGGGGAAAAAGGGTTTATTACCCTCTATGAACCCGAATCCGATACCATTACCGTCTCAACGCTCCATGGGCATCATTACCACGGCGCAGAGCCGATCACAATGAACGCCCAAACACTGAACATCTGCTCGTGGGTTATTGCCAACAAGCTCCCGCTCCTTATCCCGGACCTGAATGAGTACCCTCAGTTCGGCAAGATCAGCCCTCTGGGGTTCGAGCAAAAATCGGTCATCTGCGTTCCGCTCCATGCAAGCGGCAATGTCATAGGCACCATCAATGTCGTCAATCGCATTGATCAATCGCCTTTTACCGGCGAAGACCTGGAGTTGCTCATCACCATTGGCAGCCAGGCCGACATTGCCATCAAAAATGCCTCACTGTACGAGGATCAGCAAAGAAACTACCTGAGCACGATACAGTCTCTTGTTTCGGCAATCGAAGCCAGCGACAGCTACACCCGCGGACATTCGGAACGAGTGACCAACTATTCCCTCATGCTGGCCAGAGGCCTGGAACTCTCCGCAGAACGGCTCTGCATAATAGAGAGGGCCGCAATACTGCATGATATCGGCAAGATCGGCATCGACCTTGCCATTCTGCACAAGCGCGGCGCCCTTACTCCGGCGGAGATTCTCCATCTCAGGGACCACCCTCTCATCGGAATGAGGATACTGGAACCGATTGGCTTTCTTCAGGATGTCCGAACCTGCATCGGTCAGCATCACGAGCGCTTTGACGGTGGGGGTTACCCGTATGGACATCCCGCAGATCTGCTGCTTCTCGAATCCAGGATTCTAGCCATTGCCGATGCCTTTGATGCCATGACCTCAGACCGCCCCTACCGCAATGCGATGCTTGTCGCTGAAGCCGTCCGGGAGCTGTACCGGAATGCCGGAACCCAGTTCGACCCGGAACTCGTCAATAAGTTCGTAGCTGAGCTCATTGCCGCAGGAATATGGGTGAAACCCGATATTCGGCCAACAGAGTTCTCTGAATCAATCTCAAACAGTATCGCATAATTATCAATCCCCAAACCGTTTGCAGCATCCTGACAATTCATGCTATAAAGCGGAAATATTCCTAGCCGTTTCAAATCCCAATTCCGATCATAGCCGGAGTATCAATTGCTAGAAGTCCGTGATCTCTCCGTTTGTATTAACTCAGCAGGACGTGAAGTCAGGGCGATCAAAAGTGTCAGTTTCAATGTCGCCGAAGGTGAAACCCTGGCAATAGTCGGTGAATCCGGCTGCGGGAAAAGCATGACTGCCCTTTCCCTGCTCAGGCTTCTCCCACCTGGAGGGAGAATTGACAGAGGTTCGATAACACTCGACGGCGTCGAGCTGACCACGCTCAGCGAGACCGAGATGCGCCGGATAAGAGGATCCCGGATCTCAATGATCTTTCAGGAGCCGATGACCTCGCTCAATCCGGTCCTTACCATTGGCGCGCAAGTTTCCGAAGGGCTCAGGCTCCATCGGGGTCTCAGCAAGCAGGAGGCGTTCAGGGAAAGCGTATCTTTGCTTCATCAGGTCGGAATACCTTCTCCTGAGGCAAGGTGCGGCGATTATCCGCACCAGCTTTCGGGCGGCATGCGCCAGAGAGTAATGATAGCTATGGCCCTTTCCTGCAAGCCGCTGATCCTGATTGCCGACGAACCGACTACGGCCCTGGATGTCACGATCCAGGCGCAAATACTCGATCTGCTTAACCAGGTAAAAAGAGAGAGCGGCATGGGGATGATCCTGATTTCCCATGATCTCGGCATAGTAGCCGAGAACGCTGCGAGGACCGCGATCATGTATGCGGGAACGATCGTCGAGTCCGCTTCCACGAAGGAACTGTTCGACAATCCGCTGCACCCCTATACCAAGGGGCTGTTGGACTCGCTCCCCCAAAAGGCAGCCCCTGGAATCAGACTGCCGACTATCCCCGGACAGGTTCCCGGTCTTGACAATGAAGTCAGGGGGTGCGGTTTCTGCGACCGCTGCCGTGACCCGGAGAAGGAATGCCGCATAGAACCCCCGCCGGTAAGGGAAACAGCCAACGGCCACATGGTCAGATGCTGGAAAAAGACATGACTGCACTGATCGAAACAAGAGCCGTCAGCAGGCATTTTATTTCCAGTTCAGGCCCATTCGGTGCCGGTAAACTGCTCATGGCCGTTGCGGATGTGAGCATTGCGCTTGCAGCTGGCGAAACCCTCGGAATTGCCGGGGAAACAGGATGCGGCAAGTCGACGCTGGCAAGAATCATGATGGGGCTGATCCCTCCCTCTTCCGGCCAGGTGCTCTACCGGGGCACCCCTCTGAACGAGATGTCGAAAGCGGGCCGGTCCGATTTCAGGAAATCGGTCCAGATGGTTTTTCAGGACCCATTCTCATCCCTGAACCCACGGATGCGCATCGGGGACATAATCGGCGAACCATTTGTCATCCACGGAATCGCTTCAGGAACAGCATTGAAGGAACGGGTCTCTGACCTCATTCTTCAGGTCGGTCTCCAGCCTGAACTCGCAAACAGATTCCCCCATGAATTCTCCGGGGGACAGCGCCAGAGAATAGGCATAGCCCGGGCACTGGCATCGGGACCGCAAGTGCTGATAGCCGACGAACCGGTCTCTGCCCTTGATCTTTCCATACAGGCCCAGATCATTAACCTGCTGATGGAGCTTAAAGAGGGCCATGGCCTTGCCCTCGCCTTCATAGCCCACGATCTCTCGGTCGTTCGTCATGTCAGCGACCGTATCGCAATCATGTACCTCGGCAGGATTGTGGAACTCGGCAGCAGGGATGAGGTCTTTTCCTCCTGCAGGCACCCTTACACCGAAGCCCTGATCTCGGCAATACCGAAGGTTCACCCCTCCGCTAAAACCGGTCGGATTGTGCTTGCCGGCGACGTCCCTTCACCCCTGGAGATCCCGACGGGATGCCCGTTCAGAAGCCGCTGCCGATACGCCCGAGAGCTGTGCCGGCATGAGCGCCCCACCCTGGAGGAAAAATCTCCCGGCCATTTTGCCGCATGTCATTTCAGCAATGAAATTTTTAGTTAACTCTTTTTATTGACAATTCTCATAAACAGCACTATACAAAAGCATTTACGGTTGGCTGACTCAGCAGGAGGGTTTCAAAAATGGAATTCGACAAAAGCAGGAACTTTGATTCTGAGGCTGAAATCTTCAAAGTGCTCGGTCACCCGATAAGGCTGAAAATAGTCGCAGGACTCTGCGCAAAAGAGTGCAATGTAAAACATATCTGGGAGTGTCTCGGACTACCTCAGGCCACCGTATCACAGCACCTGGCGCTGATGAAAAACAAGGGGATCATCGAGGGGAAGCGTGACGGGGTAGAAGTACATTACACGGTCGTGCACCCCTTGGCGAAAAAACTGATCGAAATTTTAACCTGAGCTTTTCCGGGTTATGGCCCGGAGAACAAATCCGTAGAATTCAGGAGCTCATCGCAGCGACATTATCCGGCGCTCCTGCCGGTGGCAGCACTCTTCTTCCTGACAACTCCGTAAATTACCTCGTAGGTAGCGGGAATTCTTCCGTCCCCACCGAATACCCTTTGATACTCTGCCATCATTCCCAGCATGACCCGGCGTTCCGACAACCCCCTTGAACTCCCGGGGGCGGCATTACCGGCTCCGATACGCCTGATTGAGCGCAGAAGGTGCGGGACATCCGGGTAATGGTCTACTTCCAGTTCCGAAACCAAGTACTCCAACTCAAGGCCGGCAACCGCCAGCGCAGTTGCCACATTATCCGAACTCTTGAATCTATGGGTTCGATCCGGAGATCCTTTCCCCTCTTTCGCCAAAGCAGCCCGGTATGAATCACGCAGCTCGAACAGGGTCTGCTCCCCGAACAGGGCGAAGCAGAAACGCCCCTCTGGCTGCAAAACCCGCCGCAGCTCCATAAATGCCGGTTCGAGTCTCTCAAGCCATTGAAATGTCGATGTCGAGAGCACCAGGTCGAACGATCCGTCGCTGAACGGCAGATGTTCGGCATCCGCAGTGACGAATTGCACCCGGCTGTTCCCGGCCAGCCTGTCACGGGCCGCCACCCCCATACCGAACGCCATATCGAGCCCCATCAATCGGGACTCCGCATAACGAGCGGCCATCCTTTGCAGAAGCGCACCGGTACCTGAACCGATATCGAGGATCAGGCCCGGGGAGATATCCGGCGGCAGCAACCGGACAATGCGATCGATCACCCTTTTTTGCACCACCGCGTGACGATCGTATTCATGTGCCTGGGCGTCAAAAGAGCGGCGCACCTTCAGTCGATCAATGCCCGGCATATACCCTCGCCAGAAAACCGCCGAGCAGGCGGTTGAATTCGTCCGGCTTCGACATGAACGGAGCATGGCCGCACCCGTCGATTATGCACAGCTCTGCGTTCCTGATCCTGGCCGCCATGAAACGAGAGGCATCCGGCAGACAGGTTGTATCCGCGGCCCCGTGAATCAGCAGCACAGGAATGCCGATTGCAGTCAGTATCTCCCGTTGATCGGACTCTGCCAGCGTCTCCAGCGCCCTCAACAAAATTGCTGATTCCGGCTGTCGCGAGGGGATAACGATCTCCTTGACCACCCGTTGGTTCTGTTCCTTTGTCATCTCCCCTTCGACAAACATCCTCCTGAAGAAATCACCCATGGTTTTCGACCGGTCTCGCTTGATCCGGAGCGCCATGCCGCGGACCTCGACCGGAGGCAACCCGAACTCGTACCCTTCTCCGGCGCTGAAGCGAGGCGTTCCACCTGTCAGCACCAGCGCCGAGAGCCTGCTGCCGGCCAGCCGGAAGGCCTCCAGAGCTACCTGGGCTCCCAGGGACCAGCCGATCAGCGTCGCATCGGCAAGGTTGAGATCAGCGAACAACTGCCCTATATCACCGGCAATGTCCGGCATCGACAATCCGGCATCTTCCGGTAGAACCGATTCTCCATGCCCTCTCAGATCGAGAGTAATTATCCTGTAGCCGGATTTGAATGCGTCGACCTGAAACTTCCATACGCGCCCGCTCATCCCCCAGCCATGGATAAAGACAAGGGGACGGCCGGCCCCGTGATCTTCGTAATGAATCGCTACGCCGTTTTCAGTGGTTATGAACGGCATTATTTAATCACTCCCAGCTGCCGCCCCACTCGGGTCAGCGCAACTGCGGCACCGGCAAGATCCTCCTCGGCATGGGTCGCCATGATGGTGCAGCGCAGCCGGCAGGTGCCGGCAGGTACTGTTGGCGGCCTGATCCCCTGCACGAAATAACCTTCATTCAAAAGCAATCGGGTATATTCCATTGTCAGCGCCGCATCTCCTACCATGATCGGCACAATCTGGGTCGAGCTCCCGGACAGTTCAAAACCTGCGGCAACGAGCCGTTCCCGAAACAGCGTGCAGTTTCTTTGCAGCCGGGTTCTCAATACAGCGCCCTCGTCGCCATCAACCAGATCGATGGCAGCCAGGGATGCGGCCACTACTGCCGGTGGCAGCGAGGTCGAAAAAATGAAGCTCCGCGAGGTATTCACCAGGTAGTCGATCAGCTCTTGCCTTGCTGCCGCATATGCCCCAAAGCTGCCGAGCGCCTTACCAAGCGTACCCATCTGGATATCCACATCTGCCGCAACCCCGTACAATTCGGCGCTTCCTCTTCCCCCCTCGCCCAGGACGCCGGTTCCATGGGCATCATCCACCATCAGCAGTGCCCCGAACTCCCGTTTAATCGAAACCAGCTCTTCAAGGCGGGCAATATCTCCATCCATACTGAAGACGCCGTCGGTTACTATCAATTTGCGCCCGTTATTGCCGCTCTTCCCCATAAGCCGTCTGAGGGCTGCGGGATCGTTGTGCGGATACCTGACCAGTCTTGCCCGGGAGAGCAATGCCCCGTCAAGGATGCTGGCGTGATTGAGGCGATCGGAATATACCGTATCACCCCTTCCCACCAGCGCCGGGATTATGCCGGTATTGGCCGCATAACCGGAGTTGAAGAGCAATGCCGCTTCCGTTCCCTTGAAACGTGCGATCCGCTTTTCGAGGGATTCGTGGAGTTCCATGTTGCCGGATACCAGCCGAGCTGCGCCGCTGCCGGTGCCGTAACGTTCAATCGCATTGATGGCGGCTTCTTTCAGCGCCGGATGGGTCGCAAGCCCCAGATAGTTGTTGGAGCAAAGCAGCAACAGTTGCCGGCCATTCATGGTGACCCGGCTCCCCTGCTCACTCTCCATGAGCCGAAGCTGCCGATAAAGTCCCTGGTCCTTCAACAGATCAAGCTCTCTCCGAAAACCTTGCAGCACGGCATTCTCCCTGTAACAGTATGGCAGTAAAGGTCAATACCTATCATAATGAAGCGTGCTGGTCAACCCTCACCGGAACAATGGTTGACCAGCCTATGGCAATGCCGGAACAAGATCGATTACAGTCACTTCAGGCGGGGCCAGAAAGCGGATCGGCGGGCCCCAGGTACCGGTCCCGCGGCTGACATAGAGCATGGAACCGTCTGCCAGCCGGTTTTCTCCGGAACAGACCGGAAACGACAGGTAGGTGAGAAAATTGAAAGGGAATATCTGCCCCTTGTGGACATGGCCGGAAAGCTGCAGATCAAATTTTCCCCTGCTCTCCGGGGCAATCGCAGGACGGTGTTTCATCAGGATCGTGTAAGCAGCATTACCCTGCGCCGGCAACAACCCGTGCTCGTCGCTGCTGCCGGCATCACCCCAGCGCTGCGCGGCAGAGTCGTCAACCCCGGCGAGCAAAAGATACGGAAGTACCGGAATCGTCTCCTTCCTGAGAATGCGGAATCCGGAATCCTTAAGGAAGGCCAGTGAATTCTCCAGCCCGGCATAGAACTCATGGTTTCCGAGAACCAGAAATGAGCCGTAACGGGGCGTCACCCCCCGGAACAGCTCGACAAGACCGTTGCGCCTGTGGATCTGGCCGTCGACCATATCCCCTGTGGCCAGGAGGATATCCGGCCTGGCAGCCAGGACCGGTTCGAGCATCCGCTTCAGCCGCCACTTGCCGATCATCACCCCGACATGAACGTCGGAGATCTGGACAATCCGGATTCTATCGGTTCCAGGAGGGATCTTGGGGCTGTGTATCGTGAGGTGTTCAGTCCGGATCATAAGGGCTTCGCAGAACCCGTAACAGGTGCAAACAACCGCAGCCACAACCACAACACGCAACAAGCGCAGTTTCAGCCGTTCCCCGACCCTTTTTGCGCCCAAAGCGCGGGCAACCGCCGCTATTATCATCCCGAGATCGAACAGGGCCAGAAAAACGATCAGAATGAATGCAAACCCCATCCAGAGGTAGCCAATCCAGGCGATGACTACGGAGAGGTCGGCAAAACCGTTTTTTTTCGGCCATCCGGACCACTAGCGGCACGATGACCATCAAAAAGAGATGGCCAATGATCAGCCTTCTCTTAATAGGGCCGGTAATCAACAGCCTGACCCTGAGGTAGATATAGGCGTGCATCAAACAGTAGAGGGCGAAGAAGGTCAGAAGAAACAGCGACATGGCAACTCCTTGGGGTTATTCTATATCATACCCGGGTTTACTTGCCTATCAGCGTGATATAGAATATTGCCATGAGCTCAAGAACATTTGTTATCGGCGATATCCACGGCTGTGCCCTCACGCTCCGGAACCTGCTCTTCAAGATCCTGGCAGTGCGCAACAGCGACAAGATCTACCTTCTGGGCGACCTTATCGACCGCGGACCGCGCAGCAAGGAAGTTCTAGATACCATTATCAGGCTGCAGGATGCCGGGTATTTCATCAGATCGGTGCGGGGGAATCATGAAGAGATGCTGCTGAACGCATGCAGCAACCGGAGCGATTTTTCCCTTTGGATAGAAAATGGCGGCTTGGCGACACTCCGCAGCTTCAATGTGGAGGACGCCTGCGAAATCCCCTTACCGTATCGCAGGTTTCTCGATACTCTCCCTTACTATATCCTGCTCGACAACTTCGTCCTCAGCCATGCCGGGATCAACTGCACTGCCAGCGAACCGTTTGCGGACACCGTTTCCATGTTGTGGGGCCGCGATCTCCCGGCAGTTCCCGATCGGGTCGGAAACCGGCGGATCGTTTGCGGTCATACCGTGCACAGCCTCCCGGAGATATATGCCAGCCTCGAATCCGACCGGATCGTACTGGATGGAGGATGTGTGTTCAAGGGGCGCGGCCAGTTCGGCAACCTCGTAGCCCTGGAAATGCAGACGCTGACCCTGCACCACACCCCCAATATCGATCTTTAGATAACACAGTTACCACAATGCCCAAGGAGAATCTCATGCGGCACTTCAGGAAAGAGCTCTGGTTCGACATCCCCACCCGCCGAGGATTTGTCAACATCACCGCAACCATCCAAGACTGCCTGCAGGAGAGCGGGATAAGGGAAGGACTGCTCCTGTGCAACGCCATGCACATCACGGCCAGCGTATTCATCAATGACGATGAAGCCGGGCTCCATAACGATTTGGAGGTATGGCTGGAACGGCTGGCACCCGAGAAACCGTATTCGCAATATCGGCACAACGGCTACGAAGACAATGCCGATGCCCATCTGAAGCGGACCATCATGGGAAGAGAGGTTGTGGTGGCCGTAACCGGGGGAAAACTCGATCTTGGCCCATGGGAGCAGATATTCTACGGGGAGTTCGACGGGAAACGGCGCAAGCGGGTACTGGTCAAGATTATCGGCGAATAAGCGCCAGGAGGCGAGACAGCCGAGCATCTCCCGGATTATACTTTCATACAATACCTCAGTTTTCTTGACCACGGGCTTACCCTATTGTAAAGTTTTTCCAATTTGCAGCACCACTACAGTTTGGAGGGAAGCGCATGAAAAGAATATCTGCCGTACTCTGTTCGCTGCTGCTGGTTTTAGTATTTGCCGGCGCCACCATGGCCACCGAAACCAACGTGCCGAAGGCCCCGCCTAAGAAAACGGGGAACGCCCCCAAAGTCCCGCACGCAAAGGCCGATGACAGCACCAAAAAAGAGCCAACGGAAAAGAAAGAAGAAAAAAAGGAAAAGAAAGATTCAAAAAAGGGGAAAAAGGTAGAAAAGAAAGAAGAGCAAAAGAAGGCTGATGACAAGAAATAAGCCAATCATGGCTTGAAAATCATCGAGAGCCGCTTCCACACCGGGAAGCGGCTCTCTTTATTCCAGGAATCAGAACTTCACGAACTCCACCCGCCGGTTGTTGGCCCGTCCCTCCAGGGTCTTGTTGGAATCGATCGGCTTGGTGTCACCAAAACCTGCCGTCTTCAGCCGTGACGACTCGATCCCCTTCCCTTCCAGCCAGGCTTTCACTGCTTCAGCCCGGTTCTCGGACAGCGGCTGATTGATTTTCTTGTTCCCCTGATTGTCGGTGTGTCCCTCGATGGAGAATTTCAGTTCCGGATCGTCAGTCAACAGGCCGAGTATCATCTTCAGGGTCGGCAACGACTCGGCCTTGAGGGTGGCCTTACCGGTATCGAAAAGTATGCCGTGGGTAATGATCTTGCCGTCCGTATCCAGCGCAGACTTGATATCCTTCCCCCCTGCAGCCAGGCGGAAGTTTGTGAACATCATCATATCGGTCTGGTACCCGGCGATGTTCGCCATTCCAACGCCGATCTGCCGAATCGGCCTCTTGACGCCGTCTGGATCGTTAATGACGCGGGTGCCGTCGACGTAAGCCTTGACGAACGTCCCGTTGATCGTGACGGAGATATGGTGGATCTTCTCATCCTGCACGTTTAGTTTCGTTGACGTATTCAGCGAGATGTTCTCCACCCCGGAGAACTGGATCTTGCCTGCCTGTTTTCCATGACCGGCACCGGTCCCTGGCCACCCCTGCTTATCCCCAAGCAGGAAGAGGAAGTACCGGTTGGGAAACTTCGCATTCGACTTCAGAGCGTTGCTGAGAAGGGCGTCAAACTCGACGGTGAATTTCTCTGGCATATCCCCCTTCTGGTTCAGACGTATGTATTGGACCGACGGGTACTGCTCCTGACCTTTGCTCGCAGGGTTGCTCCTCAGCAACCTTCTCCCTTGGTACTCGACGACCTCTACGGCGCCGTTGTTCCCAGGCTTGGGGCCGTTGAGGTGCCACTTGCGCGGGAACTCACCCACGTCCGTATCAGAGAAGTCGTCAAAGAAGATCATCTTGTCGCCGGGGACAAAATCGAACTTGGTCAGGACTTTTTCCGCTTCTTCGATGGACAGGTTTTCGCCATTAGAAGCCGATGCAGACTGAACATCCTGCGGAGCCCCCTGCGTTGATTGCTTAGATCCAGACGGCTGTTTCGAAGATGCGTCCGTATCTCCCTTCACCGCATCTTTAAGGCCCCCCTTGGCCGCATCATAGGCGCCGTTGCCGGCGTCATTCACTCCTCGGTTGCCAAGCCGCTTCCCGACCCCTTGTATCGTGTCTCCCAGCCAGCCCGCCTGGCAGAGGCCGGTACCGGCAACCAGCAGTATCACACTCAACAGTATTCTTGTTTTCATTTGGCTCCTCCTTGATATTTTCAGCACGATGTACAGTCTTTACTTTCGTTCCAGTTCAAAATCGATAGTCAATTCGTTCTCTTCGCCAATCTCTTCCTTCGGTATATTAAATGTCTGTTTCCCGGTCAGTTTCTTGTCGAACACGGTACCGTTGAACGGGCCGAACTTCTTGTCCAACGATTTGGTAAAGGTTGCTTTTTGGGCATCGCGCTTGTTGAGCAGATCACAGGTTCCTTCAGCAGTTGTGGTGTGGGTGGTGTTCTTTTTCCCTTCAGCCGATACTGCCCTGACTATTATCTCATAGGTGCCGTCACCGGAAAAATGAAGCCTGATCGTCGTATCCTTGTTTTTGTATTGGCCTGCTTCTGTACTGCTGGTACTGTCAAAAAGACCGCTTACCCCAATGCTGGACTTCACTTCATCCTTGAACCTCCACGGCCCCTTTCGTCCTGATGAGCAGACGTGGCAACCGTCAACCTCTTCTTTCATGTAAGTTTCCGTGGACGAATAGTCCATTGTTCCGTATGTGTTCGGATTACCAAAGCGCTGCAGCTTCCAGAGCTCTTTACCATCCGCCGTGATCGTCTCGGACTTCTTTCCCTGCTGGTCATCGCCGTTGCAGTAGCTGTAATAGGTGTCTTCCTTATGCTGTTTGCGCTTGGACGTGAACGTTACATCTACCCGCCCCTTGAATGGGCAGACTTCATTATCCCATTTGGAGTCGCTAGTCCTTTTTACAAATGCTTTGGCCAGTTTATCGACCAGCGGTTCGAGTTCATCCTCAGCTTTATCAAGCGTAGAGAAAAGACCTCCATCCCTAAAAAATTCAGTGTCTCCTTTCTGTTTCATCGAAATTGCTGAGATTAACAAACGATATCCTGTTCTGGAGTCATGCGAGGCAACTAATGCGATTAGGTATTTTGCGCCCATGACATTTTTTACACCATTTATGATCTTAGCATCCAACCCTGAATTATCACCTTTCAGTTCCAGTTGTCTGGCATATGCCACTAAGTTGTTTATATCACCTTGAGATACGATACGCAGACATGGAAATGATTTCATCAACTTATTAAGAATCTTGGTGTGTGCAAGATCCACCAGAAAATACGAATCATCAGTTATATCTGCCGATTTCAAAATGAATACTGCATCATCCTCATAGGCACCGGCATTCACAACCGTGGCAAACATAAAGAGAAGTAGCAATACCAGTCTTTTCATTGGGTGACTATCCTGCAGTTCGGCAGCAGCTTTGCCAGTTGCTCCTGTTCCGCCGCACTGATCTTGGTTTTGCCGACGCCAAGTTCGGTGAGATTGGTAAGACCCTTGACCGTAGGCAGCAGGGTAGTTATCGGGTTGATGTCCACGTAAAGAACCTGCAACTCCTTCATGGTGGCGATCGCCTCCGGGATTTTCGTAAGGCTGTTGTTGAACAGCGAGAGCTTGGTCAAGCCGCTGAAGGCGCCAATAGATTCCGGCACGTTGACCAGGAATCCACGAAAATTGAAAATGTGCAGCTCGGTCAGCGGCATGTTTTTCGCCTTGTCCAGAATCATCGGCAGATCGACCGGGGCGCCGTTTGCGCCGCCGGTCAACACCAGGATCTTAATGCCTGTGAACTTCTCCAGCAAGTTGATGAGCACTGGTGCCTCCTTGCGGGAGAGATCAATCACCAGGGTGGTGAGCCCCCGGTAGTAGGCCTGGTTCTTGATCGATTTGTCCCGATCCTCTTCATACTCCTTTTCGATTTCCTGCCGCACCGGCTCAGCCAGGTCAAACAGCGCCCCTTCCCCCTTGTCAGCGGCCTCCTGGATCTTGTCCAACATCTTTCCGGTGATTTCTGACTGCTTGGCGGCCTCTTCCTGCTGTTCAGCTGTAGGGTGCGGCGGCGGTGCTGGTGCGTCCGCGGTGCGCTGCACCTGGAGTTTCAGCAGCTGTTTCCGCAACTGCTTCGTCCGCTCGCTGGCTTTTTTGACCGATGCCGGGTCGCTCCAGTTGGTGCTTTTGTTGATATTTTTCAGCTCCTTGCGGATAGTTTCCGGGTCGTCAGATGGTTGAGCCCCGTATGCGCCACCAGGCGGCACAAGAATCAGTAGCGCAAAGACAAGTATGACGAAAATCGATCTAACCATGCATCAACTCCTGCGGAAGCTGTCAGTACACCCCCATGCCTGAACTGCATGAATCAGTATCAGGTCGACCTTCGCCGCGGGGGGTCAGATCGTACTTGTAGGCGTCCCCGAGGGCACCGGCATAACTGCTGATTGCCGAGAGTTCGGACATGCCGAAGGCCGCCTCCGGTAACCCCACCCCAATATCGTTTTTCTGCTTTGCGCTCAACAGTTCGTCCAGCCGATTGTACTCCAGGGTGTTTTTCTCGATCGCACCCCGGTATTCAGCGAGCAGCTTCAGGTATTTCGGTGCATGACTGCTGCAGAACTGTTCTTTTTGCTCGTAGTTTTTCTGCGCCTCGGCGACCAGTTCCTTGCAGCTGACTTTTCCGCCAGTGGCGTATTTTCGCCGCAGCTCCTCATAGCGGGAGGTGCTTTTCTCAAGCGCCTTGGCGGATTTATCCTGGTCGAGTTCACTCACCTTGGCGGCAAACTTTTTGTGAATGCCGATGATCTTTTCCATTTGCGCCTGGAACTCTTTTTCGGTTGTCTTGGCATCCTTCTCCGCTTCGAGTTCGGATTTCGATTTTGTCAGGTCGTCAGCCTCTTTCTGCGCGGAAAGATTCTGCATATAGGCGCGTTTAGTTTCGGTCGATGATTTTGATATCGTTTTCGCCTGTTCCCTCGTAATGCCGTATTTTTCCTGAAGGATCCTGTCTGCAAGCGCATCATCCTCTGCCTTTGACCGCTTCTTATTCAGTTCGGCAGGGTCAATATCGCCGTAGCCGGCATTTTTCAGAGTTGTCCGCGCCATTCTATCTCTATTGTTTCCACGGGCCTTTTCGATCGCCTGCCTGCGCTTGTCAATTTCATCGTTCAAGGTCTTGGCTGCTCTTGCTACTTTGTCCTTGAACAGCCTAATAGGCTCGGCATCGGCCTCGCAGCCGCTGTCAGGGATAGCTGGAAGGGAAGCCATGTACTCCTTGGGCGAGCGGGCGCCCCATGGGGTCTGGCTATCGGTGTCACCCCCCTGGTTGTCTCCCTGGCCACTTCCGGGGTTGTCACCCTGACTACCAGAGGAACTGTCGCCCTGACCGCTCCCGGCTCCTGTGCCCTGGGTGGCGCTTTTTACTTTATCCACCATTGACTTGAAAAACGACGATCCCGGGAACTCAGCATGAACCGTGGTTGACCAGCAAAGGACAACTGCGACGGTGAACAGTTTTTTCATGGGCTTCTCCTTGATTGTTACCGAATGTCATTCCCCCGCAGGCCGTTCCAGATCAAAATCAAGGCGCAAAATGGCTTCTTCCGTGGTATCAAGCATGACTTCTTTCGGTGGCAGTTTCACTTCGATCTTTTCTGCCAGCTTCTTGTCAAACGGGCTGCCGGTGAACGGCCCAAAGGTATACTCAAACTGCAGCCTCAGCGGTGTGCTCGCCGGAGGCTCGTTTCGGTTAAATGTGTTACACATGCCGGTCGCCGACTCCTTGATGGTTTTAGTCTGCGTTCCCGCCACCGACGCGGCCTTGACGGTCACGGTATAGGTGCCGTCCTTCTTGAAATGGAGCCTCACCGTCGCATCCTTGTTCTTGATGCTCTCCCCGGTGCTCTTGTCCGAAAGGCCGTTGATCGCCCCGCTGGCCGACACCGTCCGGTTCCAGACCCACCGGCCGATTTCACTGGGGCCGCAGACGTAGCAGGGGTTGTCCTCCTCCTGCACGGTCTTTTCCTCTAAAGTTCCTTCCACCCCGCCCCGCGTGTCAGGGTTACCGAATCGCTCCAGCGACCAGACCTCCCGGTCGAGGTAGCGGAACTGCTCTCCCTGTCTCCATTGCTGGTCCATGCCATTGCAGTAAACCTCCTGCCTCATCTCCTCGAGGTTTCGCTGCCGGCTTATTTCCCGATAGACATCGACCCGGCCGGTAAAGGGACAGATCTCGCCATATCCGTCTTTCTGCATGGACAGGTGCTCCGCGATCCCCTTCTCCAGCCGGTCGACCATCTCATCCACGGCATCGATCGCTTCCCGTGGCGAAGAGAACTGGCGCGTATCGTAAAAGACTCCATTCTGCTTCACGGTATTGAGTACCGCGATATTGATCCAGGTCGACGGATTCCCCTGCTGATGGGTTGCCTTGATCCTGATAAGGTATTTCACCCCCATGGCGTCGGCTATGTTTTGCAGTTTTATCTGTTTTTCTTCCGGCGTCCCTATCAACTGCTGCATCCGGGCCCAGCCGATCAGTGCGCTAATTTCATTCATTCGTATGAGCTTTAGACACCGGAAACGGTTACCCAGTTTTGTCGTCAGCAGCATCTCATAGCCATAGGCAACGTTGGTGGCCTCGGCATCGCCAATTCCCTCGGACAGGACCATTGCCTTGATGTCGGTATAGGCCTGGGCATTGTCGGCGGTAATAAATATCCAGACAAGCAATAGAAGGAATATTTTCATTCGGTCACGATCCTGCAGTTCGGCAGGAGTTTGGCCAGTTGCGCCAGTTCTGCCGTGCTGATGTTGGTTTTCCCCACCCCGATTTCGGTAAGGGCAAAAAGACCCTTGATTTTCGGCAGGATGGTGGCGATCGGGTTGACATCCAGATGGAGGACCCGCAGCTGCTTCATCTTAGCTACCGCCGTCGGCAGTTGCTTGATGTTGTTGTTGAACAGGGAGAGCTTGGTGAGCCCGGCAAAGCCCCCTACCGACTCCGGGACCGCGGTGAGGAAATTGCGGAAGTTAAAGATATGGAGTTCGGTAAGCGGATAGTTCTTGGCCTTGTTCAGGATGCCGGGGAGATCGACCGGTGCGCCGTGCTCGCCGCCGGTAAGGATCAGGGTCTTGATGCCGGTGAATTTGTCCATAACATCAATAACCAGCTGCGATTCCTTACGGGAAAGATCGATGACCAGCACCGTCTGCTCCTGATAGTAGCCCGGGTTCTTGATGGTCTGGTCCCGGTCCTCCTCATACTCCTTGATGATCTGATCGCGCACCGGCTCCGCCAGGTCGAGTTCGGCCCCCTTCCCCTTGGCTGCAGCCTTTTGCACCTGCTCATACATTTTCTCGCGGGTCGCTGCTGCTTCTTCCCCCTCCTCGACCGGCTTGGCCTCGCCGCGGGCCTGGGATTCGGCTGCATCCCGTTCCCCCTGCAGCTTCTGCAGCTGCTTCATCAGGGCATCGATCCGCGCCCCCACCTGGGGGTTGTTATCGGCAGCCTTTTTCCGGAGTGCCCTCAACTCAGTGCGGATGGCCAGCGGGTCGGTGGGAAGCGGCGCGGCGCACCATCCGGCTTGCGACACCGTAATCAGCAGCAATAGTATGCATATGCAGAACAGGGATGGCTTCATCAGGGTTACGTCCCCCCCTGCTCGCCATCGCCACCGCAGGAGTCTCCGCCCATTGCATTCTCCGGCCCGACGTTGTTCTTATAGACTACGTTCAGGAAGCTGGCATAGTCCTGCACGCTTTCCAGGCCATTCAGCCCGATGGCCGCATCGGAAAGGGGGATGCCGACCTGCGCCTGCTGCAGATCGCTCGCCACCTGATCGAGACGGTCATGCTTGGGGAGGGATACCTGAATGCCAACCCGGTAGTCGTTCAGGATCTTGAGGTAGTGCGACGAATAAAAGGAGCAGTATTGCCGCCGCATGCTGACAATCAGCTGCTGCAGGGTTTTCAGTGCTTGGCAGGGTTCGTTATTTTTCTGCTTTTCCGCCAGCTCCCATTCAGCGTGCTCAATCTGCTTTAAGATGCCCAATCCCTGCGGGTCCTTGTCCAGCTCGGCTACCTTGGCCTGGTACCTTGACCTGAGCCCCAGCACCTGAGGGGTCAACTCCGCCTGTTCTTTCAGAAGCTTGCGGGTATCTTTGAGCTTACGTTTGTCAGCCTCACGTTGCTCCTTCGACTTCATCAGGTCGTTCGCCTGCACCTCGCCGGCCATCGACTTGGCCCAGTCCACGTTCGCCATGACATTCTTTTCTTTGTTCGCATTCTTCTGGGCTTTGAGGTCAGCCATTGATACGCCGAACTTGTCCTGCATCATCTTTTCGGCCAACTCCTTCCGTTGCTTCTTCGTCATCTTCTTCATCTCGTCCTGGCTCTTTCCCTGGAAGCCGGGCATGTCGACCACGTTCTCCATCATCTTCTTGCTGTTTTTCTCCTGCCACTTTTTCAGTGAACGCTGCCGCGCGGCGATATCCTTGTCCAACTCCTTCTTGAGAGGGGAAAATAGCTGATTGAACCGCCCGGTATCCTTATCGTCCGCTGAGCAGACGTCACCGGGCACTCCCGGCAATTTGGCAAGGGCTCCGGTCGCCGTCAAGGTGCCCCAAGAAGTCTCTTTTCCGCTTCCCGACCCTGCGGCAAAAGCCGCTGTCGACCAGCAGAGGATGAGCACGGCTATGGCCAGATTTTTCATAACCCTTCTCCTGAGTTTCTGCAGATTTGTATAGTGTAATGCAGCTTACTTATCCGTCAATGCCCCGCTGATCTCCCCCCAGTCCGATTCGTGCAGCGCTTGCCAGACCCGGTAGGGGGCAATATCGCCAAACTCGGTCGGTCCCGGGGCGTCATCTTTTACGGTGCCGGAATAACTGAACATGATGGTGGCCAGCTGGAATGCGGACCGGGGCAGCTTGGGGTCGAACCAGGCCGGATTGATCTTCAGCAGTGGTCGCCCCTCATTGCTGCCCACCGGCGCCAGGGTCGGCTGAAACGGATCCCAGGCAAACTCGCGCGCCTGCATCCGCCGCTCCTCAGGCGTCATGGCTTCGAGCGCGGCCTGATGGTTCCGCACGATCTGCGGCGTGATGGTGTCGATGGCCGGGCTGTCGGCAGCCTGCTTCTGCCAGTTCGCTAGCCATGCCTTGACGTATTCCTCGCGGGTCAGCGGTATCCAGACCGGTACCTTGCTCCGCTGCAGGATGATGACGTCCATGCCGTTAAACCGATAGACCGGGAAACCAGCCAGTTCTTCCACCCGTTCCGGCGCACAAAACACTTTGGTCGGAGATCCCGGCACCGTGCAGAGTTGCGGCCCCTTTTCCGGATCGTTAACAGCAACGAACATCTCATCGGTGGGGCAGCAGAAAGGCGCCGACTTTCCGGTTTTCTTGTCGCGCATGTAGGAATGGAAGCGCAGGAAACCGAATCCCGGAATCGGCACCTTCTTTGTTTTCGGCTGGTCATCGTTCGGCCGGAAATACCCTTTGATCTCCACCCCCCGGGGCGAAGCAAGAGTCGGCTGTTTTGCCAGCAGGGAGCGCAGACGTTCGAGGTTGCGCTTGAAAGCGGCAGATTCAACCTTGCTCAATGCATGGTTAGCACCGGTAACTGTTGCGGATGTTTTGCCGGGGTGTTCGTGCAGGTAGTCGAATTCTCCGGCCGCGGCATCCATGGAGCCCCAGGACACCGATAGCAGAACGAGGGCCAGGGCCAGCCTCAGTCGCACCTTTATAGTGCTCACTGTGCTCCCGAATCCGATCATAGTGCCTCCCGTTTCTTGTTGCGCATCACATCCCGAGTGCCGGAACATACGCACTGGCATTGTAGTTGAAGGCCTGTACTGCCTCAGACAAACGATCGATTCGGACCGTCGTGAGACGGCTCGCGAATCCGGTTTCAATTGCCGATTCGATCACGACGAGTTCATGCTCCCCTGGGAAGAACCTTAGCAGATACCGCTGGAAAAGATGAATACCTTCGAGGGATGCCTCCTCATTGCGCCGTGCCGTGTTGTCATGGACAGAACCGATCTGCAGGAAGATGCTGTCAACGTGGGGATTAAGGGCAAGCTCCTTGGCAATGGCCATGGACGCGTGGAAAATCTGTATCCCCCGGTTGGCGATATCCAGTTTCAGGTCCGCGAACATCCGGTCCAGTGACGAAACAGCCGGCACAATTTCCACCGGGATGCCGGATTTTTCCCCTTCCAGGATGATACGCTGGGAAATAGATGAAAAGACCAGGGGATGGCCATGCATCAGGAAGGCAACCGGCGGGTTTTCCCTGGCGTGCCTCAGAATATGGGCGGCAATATCTCCATAGATATCCGATCGGTCTCTGCCGTCGATATAATAGATCGGCATCAGGTTGACCGCCTTCGGGTTGAGCTTGGCGATATACCGTTCGAGCGACGGCAGGTCATGCAGATAGAAGACAGAGGGGCATTCCTGTAGCAGATGTTGAGTGTAGAGGGTCAGGTCATAGTAGCTGAATATACCCGACCCGAGCAGGTAGATCCGAGGCTCCCCGGAACGGCTCACAGTCTGCCCGTCTATCCCCATAGTAACGGCACCCCCTTTTATTGTGCCGGTTTGTCAGTCTTGGTCATAGCCTGCTTGGGCTGCTTTGCAGAAGGCATTTTTTTCATCGGTACCGTTGTTGGGTCCACGGATTCCACCTTGAATGCCTGCTTGGGCTGAGTACTCTTGGTTGCCGCGCGTTGTGATTCAGGCTTCTTCAACCGTTTGTCCTCAATCTTGAGCGACTGTTTCGGCTGGGGAGCCGCCTGGTCTGCCTTGATCTCTTTTTTCGGCACAGCCGTGGCGTCGGCGAGCAGCTGCTCCCTAAACGGGGCGCCTGATCTGAGAGCTTGCGCCTCGGTGAACGACTGCTGTTTCCTCGCCTTTGCCGCCTCGGCAAAGGCGGGGGGAGACCAGCCGAACCAGTGGCAGACGATAGAAACCAGAAAACCAACGCCCCAGGCGGTAAAACCAATGCCTCTACGGAATAGCGCCATGATTTGTTCTCCTTTTATACGTCGTTAACGCCCAGCGCCCGCCTTGTCATCAGGGGTCAGAGGGGTATAGAGTGGTGCGATCGGAATGGCCGAAACGATCTGCCGCGATTGCTCGAACGAATGGAGCAGGAGGTCTTCCCCCGTTTCCGCTGACCGAATCTCCTGAGACCAGCGCTCAAAACGCGCTCGGTCCATGCGGAGCAGAGATTCTCCCGGGGAATCGACAAAATTGCACCTGAACCAGCACTCCTCCTGATCGAACCTCTCGCATATACGCGGTTTTTCCTCTGACGAATGCACTGTACAGGTATATGTCGCCTGCTGGAAAAAAGAACATGCCTTCCAGTGTAGCAGATACCATTCTCCGGTATCGCAAACGAGGAGTTCGGTCCCGGGGAAAAGAAGCCGATACCGCGCCATGTCGATATCCTCTGCGTTTGCCGGGGCATTATAGTAATGAAGCTGGAGCTGGCAGCACGGCGCCGGACAGCAATAACACCCAAGGCTCCTGCTGTCCAGGATTGTCCTTTCCATAATGGGCCTGCGGTTAATGTCGTTTCCCCAAATTCTGCCAGGGAAATGGGCTGAATGGTATACTTTATATATCCTAAAATGAGCAGACGTCAATTGAAAGGTATGCAGGGGCACCGCAGATTTGTATGGGAGGTTTGAAGCAGTGGGGGAATTAGAACTCAGAAGGCACTGAGAAGATATGAGTGATGATGCATCGCACAAAGGCAAACGCCCCGCTTATCAGATGATAAGCGGGGCGTCAGT